>NZ_JACBZP010000001.1:1343290-2686580 GCF_013409065.1 Spelaeicoccus albus
CCAAGCATGCTCGAGAGATCGATTCCGTCAAGGATCTGAAGGGTCACCCAATTGGAGTGTCGGCGCCCGGGTCCGCCGAGGATCAGTACATGGCGGTGGCATTGAATCGCGCGGGAATGAGTGAGGCAGACATCGGAAAGATATCTATCGGCACGGGTTCTAGCGCTGTCGCAGCCCTCGAAAAGGGAAAGGTCTATGCCGCGTGGATGTTTGAGCCGGCGTTCAGCCAGTTCGCGGCGCGGAACCCAGGGACTAAGACGATCATCGACACGCGTACCGCGAAGGGTATGCAGGATCTGTTTGGATCCGGAGGATACGCGGCCGAGACGTTGTATTCGAAGACCGAGTGGCTTGACGCGCATGGTGCGCAAGCGAAAAAGGTCAATGTGGCAATAGTTCGTGCATTGAAGTGGATGGCGTCGCATTCGGCAAAGCAAATTGCGTCCAAGATCCCCGCGGATCTGAAGGGTAAAGACAGCGCCGCCTACGTAAGGGTGCTGCACGATACCCTGCCGATCTTTACTAAGGACGGCGCTATGCCGAAAAACGGTTACAAGGGTAATGTACAACTTCTTAAAATCGCTGAAGGTTACACAAACCTGAAGCCTAAGAAAACGTTCACAAATGACTACCTCCCACATTGATGTAAACCTTCCCCGGGCACGAGCGGCGGTCGTGCGGGAGTATGGGGGTCCGGTCCGCTTAGAACATGTCCGCATACCTGAAACGATTGAAGACAACGCGCTCCTTGTAAAGGTTCGGGCGTGTTCCGTGTGCGGGACTGATGTGCATGGGTGGCAGGGGGAGCTGACGATTGATGCGGATCTCCCTGCGATTCCCGGCCACGAGATGGTTGGCGAAATATTGAGCTTCGGGCGTGGGGCCGAGACCGATTCGTATGGCTCCCGGCTCTCTGTTGGGGATCGCGTAATTTGGACGCACGCATCTTGCGGGCATTGCGATGGCTGTTCAGCTGGCCGTGATTCCGCGATGTGTAGTTCGCCAGGGATGTACGGCTACTGGTCGATTCATGAATATCCCTATATTGTCGGTGGCTTCAGCGACCATGCATACGTTCTACCTGGTTCGGGCCGGGTTCGTGTGCCCGACGAAGTATCGGACGAGCTCGCCAGTGTCGCTGCGTGCGCTGTTCGATCTGCAGCAAATGGGATTGACGCGATGGGGACGACGTCCGTGGATGACGTCGTAGTAGTGCAGGGTAGCGGGCCGGTCGGCCTGTTTGCTACAGCGATGCTATCGAAGATGCCACGTGCGCAATTGATTGTCGTTGGGGGGCCGGACGATCGATTGCGGGTTGCGAGCGATTTTGGTGCCGACGCTACTGTCAGTATTGCTGAGTATCCCGACGCAGAGTCGCGTAGACAGGCAATTCTGGAGCTCACGGGAGGCTCGTCCCCGAATCGTATGTTTGAGATGTCCGGAGCTCCGACGGCGTTTTCTGAAGGTCTTGAGTTGCTCGCTCGAGGAGGACAATACATCATCATGGGACAGGTCTCAGGTAATCAAGTGATGTCGCGTCCGGGACGGATTACGATGAAAAATCTCGAGATTCGTGGCGCGTTTTCAGGTTCAGTCAGACATTACAAGACGGCACTTGAATTCTTAAGGATGCATCAAGAGGAAATTCCATTCGACAGAATAATATCTGGTCGATACCAGCTTGATGATGTTGACGTGGTTATGCGACGTATGCGTGATCAGGAAGAAATTAAGCCAGTCATGATTGTGGATTGAACGTATCGCTTAATCAGTGCAGTTTTAATAGAGCAGCAGCCGTGGACGTTTGTTGCCGTCTTTTTTATAACGCTGGAGGTTTAAACTTGGTGAAGCATGGGACAAATTTCGACGATATTCCCATTCTAGTCAGCGGAGCCGAACGCCGAGTCGGTATCCGGAAGATCGTCTTTCAGCAAGAAGAGATCATCGCCGAATGCGGGCTTCCGGCCGCCCAAGCCGCCCGGAAAGCCACGGCGGCCGCGGTTATCGTGAACCCGTGGCGGCACCGCGACGTAAGCAAGGATGCCGGCGACTCCTTGGCCGAGGCGACGGAAGCGATCGCCCCGACCCTGGCGCGGGCCTTGACGAGCCGATTGATCGACGGCCTCGGCGGCAGGGAAGCGATCCAGGCCTTCGGTAAAGCCGCGATTGTCGGCGTGGACGGAGAGATCGAGCACGGCTCCGCCCTCATCCACACGCCGTATTTCGGAAACCTTGTCCGCGAATTCCTGGAGGGATCGTCGATAATCTGCTTCGCGGACGAGCGGGCCGGCGCCGGGACAGCGCTGACGGTGCCGCTGTGGCACAAGACGAAAGCCGCAACCCGCGACTTCTACCAGACCGCCACCGTGCGGGTGGCGGACGGGCCGCGACCGGATGAGATCGTGATCGTCGCCGGCGCGTCGACGGGCCCAAGGCCGCGTGCCCGCATCGGAGACCGAACAACAGACGGCGCGGTCACGGCCGCGATATTACAAGGAGACAAATCATGAACGTCCGCAAAATTGTTAGCCAGGTCGAAGAGGTACTCACAGAAGGAGGCCGCCCGGTCGAGCCTGCCGCGCGCGTCGCGGTCGTAGCTGCCGTCTTCGAGAACCCGTGGAAGGGCCAAGGGTTCGTCGAAGACCTGAGCACCGGCATCGACGATGTCGCGTCGCCGCTCGGCGAGTTGCTGGCACCGCGTGTGGTCGAACTGCTCGGAGCCGATGTCGAAGCATACGGCAAAGGCGCGATCGTCGGGCTCAACGGGGAAATCGAGCATGGGTCCGGACTGATCCACACCTTGAAATTCGGTGATCATTTCCGCAAAGCCGCCGACGCGACGACGCTGCTGCCGGCGGTTGAAAAGCGCGGGCCTGCCGGCATCATCTTCGACATCCCGCTGAAGCACAAGACCGATGCCACGGTCCGCTCGCACCATCAGACCATCGAAGTGCGTATCGCGGACGCTCCGCACGCCGACGAGATCATCGTGGCGCTCGCCGCTTCTGCACAAGGCCGCCCGCAGCAGCGCCTAGCCGCGCTGACGACGGAAAAGTAGTAGCAGTGACGCTACCGATCGTCCTGCTGCACGGAGTCGGACTGGACTCGGGCATGTGGTCCGAGTTCGCCGGCTCCATGCGGCGTCGCGGGGTCGGCAACGTCCTGTCCCTCGACATACTTGGGCACGGCACGAACAAGGCAATTACGCGGGACGTCGCCGTCGCCGACTTTGCGGCGGACGTACGCGGGCGTTTGCCCGAGAGGTGTCACGTGATCGGCTTTTCGTTGGGCGCCCTGGTTGCGCAACAACTCGCTCTGGAAACGCCGGATCGGCTGGCGAGCATGGTCTGCGTATCGTCGGTGTACAACAGATCGCCTGACCAGCAGCAGGCTGTAGCGGGCCGCCTCGCCGCCGCGCGGGAAAATTTCGAAGCGTCGGCCGACGCCTCGATAGCCCGCTGGTTCCCGGCGGACACCGCGGTATCGGCCGCCCGCATCGACGATATCCGCCGGATGCTGAAGGCTAATGACGTCGATTCCTATTTGTATGCATACAAAGTGTTCGCCACGGCCGACTCGGAGCTGTCGGCAGCTCTGGATGGACTCGACATTCCCGTGCTTGCAGTGACGGGGGAAGACGACCCCGGCTCAACACCGGCGATGACACGTGAGCTTGCCGCTGCGATCCCGCGCGGCCGCGCGGTCGTCGTCCCGGGAGCTCGGCACATGCTCCCGTGCGAAAAACCAGACGAACTCGCCGGCATCATCGCGGAGTTCATTCATGACTTGGAGGACGAACTATGACTGAACAATTCGACCATTTCATCGGCGGACGATGGACGAAACCGGCTGAGGGACGATATTTCGACAGCGTCAACCCCGCCACGCTCGACGTCCTCTACTCGGCCGCTCGAGGGACACAGAACGACGTGGACAAGGCGATCGACGCTGCCAGCGACGCATTCCGGAATCCGTCGTGGCGAGATCTCAGCCAGACGAAACGCGGACATCTGCTGCGTCGACTTGCTGACTTGATCGGCGAGAATGCTGAGACTCTCGCCCGGTCGGAGAGTCTCGACAACGGCAAACTGTTGCGGGAAATGCGTGGGCAGATGGCAGGGCTGCCCGAATACCTGTATTACTACGCCGGCCTGTCGGACAAGATCCAAGGCGATCAAATCCCAGCCAGTTCGCCGGCTATTCTCAACTACACGACGCGCGAACCGCTCGGCGTGGTGGGAGCGATTACTCCGTGGAACTCGCCGCTGACGCTGACGGTGTCAAAGCTCGCGCCGGCACTTGCGGCAGGCAACACGATAGTCGTGAAGCCGTCAGAGCACACATCGGCGGCGATCTTGCGGCTCGCCGAGCTCGCATCCGAGGCGGGTTTCCCGGACGGCGTCGTCAACGTGGTCACGGGATACGGGGCGGAAGCAGGCGCCGCGCTGGCCGACCATCCCGGTATCGCGAAGATCTCGTTCACCGGTTCGACGCAGACCGGTGCCGCAATAGCGTCGTCCGCCGCGTCCCGCTTCATCGGATGCACGCTCGAACTCGGCGGCAAGAGCCCGAACATCGTGTTCGACGATGCGAACGTGAGTAACGCGGCGATGGGCGTGATCGCCGGAGTCTTTGCGGCCGCCGGGCAAACATGTATCGCCGGTAGCCGTGTGTTCGCGCACAAAGCGGTCTACGACGAGCTGCTCGAACGGGTGAAAGAACGTGCCGAGTCGATAGTGATCGGCAACCCGGTCGATGACGACACCGAGCTCGGGCCGTTGGCGTTCGAAGCGCAGCGCGACAAGGTCAAGGACTATGTCAAGGTCGGCGTCGACGAGGGTGCCGACGTACTCACCGGCGGCCGGCGGCCAGATGTCGATCTGCCCGGGTATTTCTACAGTCCGACGGTGCTCACGGGTGTGTCGAATTCGATGCGTGTGGCGCAAGAGGAGATTTTCGGTCCGGTCGCCGCGATCATGCCGTTCGAGACGGAGGACGAGCTCGTCGGCCTCGCGAACGACACGCAATACGGACTCGCGGCCGGGGTGTGGACGAACAACTTGTCCCGGGCCCACCGCGTAGCGTCCCGGCTCGAGGCCGGCACGATCTGGGTGAACACGTACCGGGCGATGTCGCCGATGTCGCCACGTGAGGGGTTCAAGAGCTCCGGCATGGGCGTCGAACACGGCGTCGAAGCCATCAAGGAGTACACCCGCGTGAAAAGCGTGTGGATCAACACGGACGAAGGGCCGGTCGCGGACCCGTTCGTCATGCGGGGGTGAGGCCCGCCCATTTCTGCCAGGACATCCGGTCGGCAACGACACCGCGTGGGCCCCACGCCTCGAAATACGTCACCGACTGAACTCCGGGAACCGACAGAGCTGCGATACTCGCCTGGCGCCATCGGGCCGTCGTCGGCGAATGTTGCCGGGGATCCGTCGAATCGGTCACGAATTCCGCGCCGTAACCGGCCCGGACATCGCCGGCCGTCGACGGGTAAAACGGGGATGTGGCAACTGCGTTGAATCGCGGTCGTAAGGTCACCGGCCCAATGTGGAGCGGTCGCCTGGCAGCAAGTCGGACAGCATTCTCCGCGACGACCCGCTGCATGGCCAGTGATTCCACGAGCTGTGCCTTGCTCGTGTCGTGCATCTGCGGGGTGATGCTGAACGTCAGCGGGCCCTCCCACGCGCCCAGCAGATCGATTGACCTGTTCAGTTCCGTGAAATGCGCGCGTGTGCCGGCCACCGCTTCGCACCCGATTTCGGTGGCGATTCGACGCAATTCGGGCAGCAACTCCGGTGACGATAGGTGGGTGCGCCGGTCGAAGATACCAACCCGGACGACGGGTAAGCCCCTGAGCGCTGCGACGACAGGCGCCAATTCGTGAGGATCCCGGAAGATGATCCGCACATCGATCGAACCGCCCGAGGCGTCGGCAAGAGCGCGATCGAATACCGCCGGCCAGCACGGTTCGTCCGCAGGGATTTCGACCAGGATGGTGGTGGACGGTCCTCGCGCGTCGGCAGCGGGCTCGTCGGGCGCCGTGCTCGCGCCGAACTGGATAGTCGGGGGCTCGGCGGTGATCGGTGCGATATCGAACGGGTCATCGAGCTCGATGGGTGAGTCCGCGCCCTCGATCGCAGACGGGGCCTGCGACGACGTGAGGTCAGCAGTCAGCGTCAGTGATTGCTCGATGACGTCGCCCGGAGTCATGTCCACCGGGAACGGATCGCTCAGCGGAGTCGAATACGTCTTGTAGGAAGCATCCGTCCAATTGCGTTGATCCTCCATCTCGAAAATGTCGCCGGCGAAACGCAGATGTGCCGACACGCCGTTGGTGTCCCAGTCATATCCGCTGACGTCGAGCGCCGGCTGGTGCGGCGCAATGGTCGTGGGAAATTGTGTCTCGTCGACGGAATCGTCGGAATGAACGACGGTGAGCTTTTTTCCGGCGAGCTCCGGCGACTGGAGCACGATCAGGCCCACCCGATTCCGTCGAAACGCTACAGTGACTTTAGCCGATACATCCGCGGTGATCGTACCGCCATCGGCGGTCAGCCGTATGCGCCATTCCACGACGCCGCGGTCGCCGTACATCGAGCGAGCTTCGAGTTCGAGCACGCCTGCCGCGGCATCGACATCGACTCGCTCAGCGATGTTGCGAGCCGTCCGCCAGTCATGATCGCGGACGACGAATCGGATGCCTCGCAGCAGCCGCCGGCCCTCGAACGCGACGTCGGCCAGTTCGCAGCCGCGCAGGCTCACCGACCACTCGCCGAGTCGAACTAGGCGGTCGTCCGGTTCGAAGTCACTCCAGTCAGATGCATTCACGCACGGCTCGCTTTCACTAGTCATTTCCGCTTCCGGCAGCGACGACACGACGGGTCGCCGTCGTCATGTGAGCCTGCATGGCTCGCTCCGCTCGGTCGGGGTCATGGGCAGCGATCGCATCGAGTACGGCCTGGTGTTGACGACAAGCTTCGGCGGCTTGAGCACGCGTGCTGACTGCCCGTGCCGCCCACACCCCGATCAGCGATCGGATGGTCTGCAGCAAATCGCCGAGAACCTCGTTGCCCGCAGTCTTGGCGATCGAGGCGTGGAATCGCACGTCAGCCTCGATGAATTCGCGCGGTGTGTCCAGCGTCGCGCTCATCCCGTCGACGTAGTGCTGAAGTTCGTCGACGTCCGTTCGGGATGCGTTCTCGGCGCATGTTCGTGCGACAGTTCGCTCCAGGCTCGAGCGGATTTCCAGCAGCTCTTCGGTGCGGGGAGCTGCCAGGATCAGCCCCCAGCTCAACGTCCGCGGAAGCAGATCCGAGGCGCTGCCTTGCAGGTACGTGCCTGATCCGGCCCGTACCTGTACGACCCCGAGGATCTCCAAGGCAGCGAGCGCTTCGCGCACGGCCGACCGCCCTACACCGAGTGATTCGGCCAGTGAGCGCTCGGGAGGAAGGCGCGATCCCGGCGCTAGTTCGCCGTCCGTGAGCAGTTGCAAGAGCTGACGGGCAACTTCCGATGCGGGCGACCCCGGAGTGACCGGTTCGAGTTCGAGGCGGACTCCCAATGGATCATCGTTGCTGAATGCGGGCATATCGCCAGGGTAGCGGCACCCTGCTTCGCACGTGCCCGCAGTGGTGCACCCCGGCCGCGTGAAAAAATCGTGAACCGGCACGCAATCAGCCAAACCGGTTGACAGGTTGACCTCTCGGGCGGATCATCGTGATTGGCGCCACAGCCGGCCGTGTCGCGCACCCATCGAAAGGAGGATGATCCATGAGCGTTGGCCTTTCCACATACGCCTATTTCTGGCGTATGTCGGCGTCGAGTCCCCGGCAAATGGCGTTGGACGACGCTCTGCGGGACGCCGCCAGCCTTGGGGTCGACGTCTTCCAGATCTGCGACCACGCCCCACTTGACGACGCGGACGACGAACGGCTCAACGAGTGGGGCGGGCTCGCCGCCGCTTTGGGGCTCGAGATCGAGGTCGGCACCCGCGGTACCGATCCCGTTCATCTCGCGCGGTACCTGCATATCGCCCGCGCCGTCGGTGCGCGCCTCGTGCGATCGATGTGGACATCGGGCGACGACCAGCCTGACAACGCCGAGACCGAACGCCGATTGGCGTCCGCGCTGCCGGCGTACCGCGGCGCGGGCGTGACTCTTGCCCTGGAAACCTACGAACAGGTGCCGACGACGCGGCTCCTCGACGTCGTCCGGAGACTCGACGACCCGCATCTGGGGATCTGTCTGGATCCGGCTAACACGGTTGCCGCGCTTGAACATCCCGACGACGTCGTCGCACGCACGGCTCCGTACGTGCGGAACTGGCATGTGAAGGACTTCGACTTCATCCGCTCCCCGGGGTGGGTCGGATTCCACTACACCGGTGTGCCGATCGGAACGGGCAAACTGCGCTACGACGCGATCCACGAAGCGCTTAGCCCGGATCAGCTCGGCATTAACGAAATCGTCGAGTTCTGGCTGCCCTGGCAAGGCGACCCGGAGACCACTGCTCGCACCGAGGCGGACTGGGCCGCCACGACCATCGACTACTTGAGGAGCAAACACAGTGCCTGAAGGAACCACCATCGCCGTGATCGGAGCCGGCGGGAAGATGGGCACCCGCGTGTCCAACAATCTTGCCGCCTCGGACTATTCGGTCCTCTACAGCGAGAATTCGACGGCGGGTCAAGAGCGCCTCGAGTCAGCCGGGCTCGACGTCACGCCGTCCGACGACGCCGTCCGCGTCGCCGACGTCGTCATTCTGGCCGTCCCCGACGTGGTGCTCGGCACGGTGTCCGAGGACGTCGTGCCGAAGATGACGCCCGGGTCCATCCTGCTCACGCTCGACCCCGCCGCAGCATACGCCGGTCAGCTGGCCGAACGATCCGACATCCACTTCGCCGTCGCCCATCCGTGCCACCCGTCGGTGTTCCTCGAACGGACGACCACCGAGCAGTGGCAGGACACCTTCGGTGGCGTGGCTGCGCCGCAAGAGGTCGTTGCCGCGCTCGAAGGGGCCGACGACGCCGTCCGCGAGCGTGCCGAAGCCGTCATCAGCACGATTTACGCACCGGTCATCGCCGTGCACTGGGTCACCGTCCGTCAGCTCGCCGTGCTTGAACCGACGCTGGTGGAGACTATCGCGTGCATGATCGGGGAGTTCCTGAACGAGGCGCTTGACGAGACCGTGAACACCGCCGGCGTGCCACGCGAAGCGGCTCGAGCAATTTTGTACGGCCACACATGGATCGCGCTGACGAACGGCCTACGCGGCTCGAATCCGTTCTCCGACGCCTGCCATATCGCGATGGACTACGGCAGGGACAAGATCATCAAGCCCACGTGGAAAGAGATCTTCGACGACAGTCAACTCGACGACGTGATTGCCCGGATGCTGAGGATCGATGCCGTGAAGCGATGACCACGGATTCACCGAAGAATTCAGCTCGGAAAGGAACGTAGAGAAGTGTCTGAAAAATCTCTGGCGACGTCTGAATCCAAAGACGTCCGCTACATGGTCTACCTCATTATCATCGCCCTTCTCGGGTGGTCACTCGCATCGTACGATTCAAACCTGCTCACGCTGACGATGCCCGCGATCGCCGACGACCTGCACCTGTCCGCGACCGTGCTCGGCATCCTGGGCTTCTTGGTGTCCGGCGCGGAAGTTGTCGTCTGCCTGTTCGTGGGGTGGGGGATGGATCACCTCGGCCGCAAGCGGATGTGGATGATCTGCCTGGGGATCGCGGGGATCTTCACAGGGTTGACGTTTTTTGTCCAGGACTTCTGGCAGCTGGCAATCGTGCGTATGATCGCGTCGGCATTCGCGTTCGCCGAACTTGCCGTGTCGGTCACGCTGGTCAATGAGCAAGTGCCGGCGAAACGGCGCGGCTTTCTGTACTCGATAGTCCAGGGCGGCTGGCCGGTCGGTGTCTTCCTTGCGTCGCTGCTGTATCTGCTTGTCGGTCAGTTTGGATGGCGTGTCGTCTACCTCTTCGGCATCATCCCGCTAGTCCTTGTCGCCGTCGGCCGGATCTGGGTTCGTGAATCCGATCGCTTTACGCACATGAAAGCAATGCACGAAGCGGTCAAGAGGGACGACACCGCCGAAATCGCCAGGCTCCAAGCTGAACGGCCGGTGAAGGCCGAGGAGATGAAGCAAGGCTCCATCCGCGAGATCTTCGGTACTGCCGGACGTGTGCGGTCAGTGCTCATCAAATTGACGATTACCTGGTTGCTTTACTCGATGTCGTTTGTGGCGACGAACGTCTACATCGCGTTCTGGCTGACCAAAGTGAAAGGGTGGTCGGCCGACGGGGTTGCAACACTGCTGCTGGTCAGCGGCGGTATCGGATTCTTCTTTTACATCATCGGCGGAATACTGGGTGAAAAATTCGGCAGACGGAACGTAATGATCGTCTCTGCTCTGCTTGTCGGACCGCTCAATCTCGTGTTGCTGCTCCTGACGAACAACGTGTGGCTGGCCATCGTGTTCTTCCTCATCTATCAAGTGACGAACGGTACGTGGTCCGGCGCCGGGTACTCCTATCAAGCCGAAGTGTTCCCAACTCGTGTCCGAGGAACCGCCGTCGGCTGGATGGGTGCGATGAACGTCGGTGGGCAGATGCTCGGCAGTGCGGTCTGGATCCTGATGACGTCGACGACCAATCTTGTGATCACCTGGATCGTCATCGCGGTCGGGATAGGCGTTTGTCAGGGAATCAGTACGTGTTTCCTGCCGCATATCAAGCCCGGCCAAGAGCTGGAAGAAGTCGCAACCTGACTCGATCGTCGTGATCACGCGACGGTGTTTCTCGCGATGACGTCCCGGGTTCGGATTGTGAGTCAGACGCTGCTGCCGTGAGCAAGCGTTGTGGAGATGGTCCAGTGAGTGAATTGAAGCGTGCCGTCCGCGGAGCTGTCGCGGAAGTTCCCCGCGATGCGCGCGCCGAGGCGTTCGGTAGCTTCGCGCCCGGCTTGGGCGAGTGGTTGGTGAATTCCGGTGATATTGGGGATTCCGAATCCGACGTCGAGGAGATCATCCGTGCTTGCGATTGCAATATCGTCAGGCACCTGGTGGCCGGATGCTCCGAGCGCGGATAGAAGGCCGTACGCGACGAGGCCGTTGTACGCGACGACCGCTGTCGCTCCGGAATGGACTACCGATTCATGCAGTGACGCACCTGCGGCAATAGTTGGCTCGACGACGCCCAACCGCCGACATTCGGCATGTCGTTCGTCTGCGCTTGTCATGAGCGCAGCAAATCTGGTTTCGTCAGTGAGTGAACCGGGCGGCCCGCCAATGTAGGCGATCGTCCGGTGCCCGGCGCCGAGGATATGTGCGGCGAGCTCGTGCGTCCCTCTCTCGACATCGATAACGACCGAGTCCACCATGTCCACCGCGCGATTCACCGTGACGATGGGGATCATCTTCGCCGCATCGGAGATGACCGTTGCATCGCTGCGCGGGCTGACGAGAATCATCCCGTCGACTCGTCCCCGCAATCGCCACAGTATTTCAGCTTCGCGATTTGCATCGCCGTGACTGTCGGCAATCACGAGTTCGCCACCGGCCCTTTCGGCTTCGGCATGCGCGGCAGAGATAATCGGCGCAAAGTAGGGACTGCGTAGATCCGGCACGAGGAGGCCAACCAAGTCAGTCCGCCCCCTTGCCAAAGCCCGGGCCGCCGAATTGCGGGCAAATCCAACAGATGCGGCGGCGGTCCTCACACGTTCGCGCGTTTTCTCGCTGACCTTGTCCGGCCGACTGAAGACACGCGACACCGTGGATGCTGAGACGCCGGCCCGTATCGCCACTTCGTCGAGCGTCGCCACCAACAGCCTCCTCGTTCATCCGTTCACTTGACCGCCCCGCCAAACGACAACAATACTATGTTTGCAAGCGCTTGCATTTTGCGCGTTTCTCAAGCATCGTTTTCAGAGCCAAGGAGGCCTCTGTGCGCACAGAGCAGACCGATCGACCCTCTGTCACACCAAGTCGGCTACGAAGAATCGGGCGATTCGGGATTGCGGAACGAGGGTCGACTCGCGGCCGCGAACTCACCGCCGGGCTGAGCATGTTTCTCGCCACGGCGTACACGGTCGTCGTCATCCCGGGGATGCTCAGCGACGCAGGACTTCCGCACGCGGCAGTGACAACGTGCGTCATCGTCGTTGTTGCGCTTGGAACCGCGGCGATGGGCCTATTCGGTAACCTCCCCATGGTCTTGGCCCCGGGGCTAGGTGGAGTATCGCTTGTCGCGTACACCCTCGTTCTCGACGGTAATGTCGATTATCCGACGGCGATGGGAATGGTCTTCTGGTCCGGACTTGCTTTCCTGCTGTTGACGATCTTTGGTATCCGCAGCCTCGTGGCGCGCATCATCCCAGCATCCATCAGAATGGCGATTGGGCCCGCGATTGGAATCTTCATCGCGTTCGTCGGTTTCCGTTCGGCAGGGCTCACCGTCGCTGGAAAGAGCTCACTCGAACTTGGCGACCTCGCGTCCCCCGCCGCCCTCATGACACTCCTCGGCGTCGTCGTTCTGATTGCGCTCAACGCGCGAAAAGTACCGGGCAGCTTCATCATCGTGATCGTCGCCATCACGATCATCGGAATTCCGTTGGGGTTGACCAAGCTTGACGGGGCACCGTTTGGCCTGCCGGCGTCGCCGAGTGGTCTCCTTTTCCACATCGACCTCATCGGCTCGCTTTCGCCGCACTATCTGCCGTACCTCTTTGCGTTCTTCGCGTCGGAATTCTTCTCGACAACGGGGGTGGTCATGACCGTGACCGACCATATCGGGCAGTCCGCCGGCACCACGACGCAAATCGATCCCAAACGCCCCTTCCTGGTCGATTCGTCGTCGATCATGGCTGGTTCGCTGTTCGGATCGCCCTCAGTCACAACCTATGCCGAATCGGCCGCCGGAGCGGAGGCCGGCGGCCGTACCGGCCTCTCGTCGCTCTGGGCTGCTGCATGTTTCGCCATTCTCCTCATCGCAACTCCATTAGCCGGGGCGATTCCGTCGGCCGCAACAGCGCCGGTCGTCATAGTCGTTGGACTGACCATCGTGGCAGGCTTCCGCCGAATCGACAGCTCCGACCTCACGGAACTCTTGCCTGCCGTCATCGTCCTCGTCTGCACGCTGCTGTGGGGTAATTTCGGCACCGGCATCGCTGCCGGTCTTCTCGGTTATGTCCTCATCAAGGTGTGCGCCGGAAAGTGGAAGGACATTCACCCCGGCATGTGGGTCATGACGCCGTTCCTCGTCTACTTCTTCATCGCCGCCGCCTGAGCTCCAAGAAAGGAACTGCACATGCGCCCGCTGATCGACCTTCACCTGCACCTCCCGGGCACGGTTCGCGCCGAAACGTTCGCCGAGCTTGCTGCCGGCCACGACATCGACCTGCCGCTGCCGGCAAACGAGCTCTACGCGCGAATCAACTCCGACCCCACCGAAGAGGAAAAACCGCGCGGACCGTGGTTCCCGCTGCTGCGAATCTACGAACTCATCTCCGCAAGCCTTCGCACGAAGGATGATTTTTCTCGGGTCACCTTCGAAGCACTCGAGGACGGCAAAACAAGTAGCAACCTTTGCTATGCGGAACTAGCCTTCAGCCCCTCGGTGCATATGCAGGCGGGCGTGAAATACGCCGACATCGTCGCGGGAATCGAAAACGGCGTCGCCCGTGCGCGCCGCGAACTCGGTGTCGAGGCCCGCGCGATCGCCGCGATCAACCGCGAAGACACTGCGGACGTGGCCCTCGACATGGTGCGCGCCGTGCTCGACTGCCCGTCCGAGGCCATCCCCGGTATTGGCCTCGACTTCTACGAGCTGGCTGGGATGCCGGAAAAGTTCGCCGACGCTTTTCAGCTCGCGGGAGACAATGGATTGTTCAGGACGGCGCATGCCGGCGAGCACGCGCCCACGGCCGAGACCGTGGCTACCGCGCTCGATGTACTCGGATGCGACAGGCTCGACCACGGGTATCAGATTCTCCGCGATCCCGAGATCGTCGCGCGATGCGCCGAACGCGGAACGATCTTCAACGTCGCCTTCACAACCTCACGGCGAGCACTCATCCCGTGGCGGAAGGAGTCGATCATGAAGATGGTCGAATCCGGACTGCGTGTTTCCATCAATTCCGATGACCCCGCACTTTTCCCCACCACTGTCCGTCGAGAAATGGACATCGCCGCGCAAATTCTGGGCGACGGACATGAAGAATGGCTTCTCGAAAACTCCGTCGACGCCTCATTTCTCACGAGCGACGACAAGCAGCAGCTCCGAACCCGAGTGCTGAGCTGATGTCTGGGCGACCGGTTGTACAGAGATCCCGCTGCGCGGCGCGAGTGAGTCGATACTTTCTCAGACCTTTTTGCGGCGACGAAGGCGTTGTAGCCGGCGACGAAGGCGTTGTAGCCAAATTCCTCTGCTGCGCAGCTGGCCTCGCCAGTTTCCGGCACAGCCGAAGTGCGGCTAACTGGGGTTCGTGCTCCTCCAACAGTCTCAGGCCGGCGCGAATCACTTCGCTTGCTGACCTGTATCGTCCCACCTTCACCTGGTCGGAGAGCAACGCTGCAAACTGATCATCGAGACCGATCGGCGTGTCCGCGACCATGCTGAAGTAATACCAAAGATTGGTATTACACGAGGTCGAACAGCCTGCAACCAATTTACTCAGGTCAAATTTACTGTTGACAAATACAACAGTGAAGCCAACACTTGCAGTAACAACTCATCGTTGTGATTTTGCGTACGATCAACGGAGACCTGCAATGACTGATCCAGTGAAGACAAGCCTCGAGGGTCGCGCCGAGCCGTCGGCATCGGCCACCGAGAAGAACGCGCTCTACCGCAAGATCGCCTTCCGGCTCATGCCCTTGCTGGTGGTGTGCTATCTGGTCAGCTATATCGATCGCACCAATATCGGCATCGCGCAGGTCGGCCTTCATCAGGACCTCGGGTTCAGCGAGGGCGTGTACGCGTTCGGCGTCAGCTTGTATTTCGTCGGGTTCATCCTATTCGAGGTGCCCAGTAACGCCTTGATGGCCCGCATCGGCGCCCGCAAAACGCTGCTACGTATCATGATCGCGTGGGGGCTCGTCACGATCGCGACGATGTTCGTCCACAACGCGGTGATGTTCTACGTCGCCCGTTTTCTGCTCGGCGTTGCCGAAGCAGGCTTCTTCCCGGGTTGTCTTCTCCTCTTGTCCTACTGGTTCCCGTCATCCCGGCGGACCCGGATGACTGCCATCTTCTTTATGTCCATACCGGTCTCCGGGATCATCGGTTCCCTCGTGTCCGGATGGATTATGTCTGTATTCGGCGGCATCTGGGACCTGTCGAGCTGGCAGTGGCTGTTCCTGCTCGAAGGAATTCCGGCGGTGCTGCTCGCCTTCGTCGTCTTCGTCATGCTCTCGGACCGGCCCGCGCAGGCCCCGTGGTTGTCTGACCGGGAAAAAGCGATAGTTGAAAATGACCTCGCCGACGACCAACGCCGTAAGGCAATGAAACCCTCCCGCAAGGGCGGATTGCGTCAAGCCTTAAGTGATCCGCGCGTTTGGATCCTCGGCTTGGGTGCCTGCGCGGCGTACACACTCGCAAACGCCGTGTCTTTCTGGACGCCGCGAATCATCAATGAAGCAGGTATCGACGATCCAATGTTGCTCGGCCTGCTCTCCGCCATTCCTCCCGTCTTCGGAATTGTTGCCATGCAACTTGTCGGCCGTAGCTCGGACAAGCGACTCGAACGCCGATGGCACACAGCCGTTTGCTGGCTTTGTGCAATTGTCGCAATGGTTGTGCTGTCGTTCTTCCTGCACAGCCCGTACTTGGTGGTCGTGCTCCTGTGCGTCATGGCGGCCGCACACTATTCCGGTCTCACCGTGTACTATTCGATTCCGTCCATTTATCTCGGAGCGAAGTCCGCGGCAACGGGCATCGCCTTCGTCACGGCGATGGGTTCGGTGGCAGCCGCGCTCGCCCCGGCAATGCTCGGCTGGATCCATAACGTCACCGGGAACATTTCTCTCGGGCTCGTGCTCAGTGCCGCAATCATCTTCCTCGGCGTCCTTGTCGTTCTCATCGGGATTTCGGCGAAGTCCTTGCGGGAAAAGCCGAATCAGGCCCTCCGGGACTCCGCTGAATAGTCTTGTCCGGCCTCGCCCTCGCGCACGAACAGGGATCACCGCCCGGATACCCTGGGCTACAACGATGCCCAGGGTAACCAGAAGAAAGCCGAGAGACAGCGAAGCGATGGGGAGAATCCACCAAAAGCCGATTTCCGAGCTGCTCTCATACCGTTTGTCGAGGGTCGCCGGAACGCTCTCTCGCAGTGCATCGGTGCGATACCGGCGCGAATTCGACGTGAGTCTCGGCGAATGGCGGGTGATCGCACTGCTCGGTGAAAAGCCGGGGACGACGCTCAATCGCCTGGCGCGCCGGGCGGCGCTTGACAAGTCGCAGATGAGCCGCGTCGTGGCCCGGCTCGAAGAGCGCGGCTATGTCACGCGCAGCGCCGGCGCCCGTCGGTCGACCATGTTGACGCTTACCGAGGCCGGCCTCGGCGTGTATGACGGCTTGATCGGGGCGGCCAATCAACGCGATCAGCGACTTGAATCGCTGGCATCCCCGGCCAAGATGCGGGTCTTCGAAGAGGTCCTCGATGCCCTCGATGTTTTTGCCCGGCAAATGGAAGCCGAAGAAGACACCAAATAAGGCACTGTTGATAAAGTCAACAGTGACCTGTAGTGTGAAGCCAACGCACGAAGGGGGCTCACATGGCTGACGTCGACATCAACGAATGCTTTGCACGCGACGGGCTGCAGCATGAATCAACGTTTATCGACACGGATACCAAGCTCGCGCTCCTCGACGGGTTTGCCCGGACAGGGTTCGCCCGGATTGAGGCAACGAGCTATAGCAATCCCCGCCAGGTCCCGGCCTTCAGTGACGCCGGCGCGCTGCTCCGGCAGCTGACGCGGCATCCGGGCGTTTATTTCAAGGCCACCTGTCCGAACGTCAAGGGCGTCGAGCGCGCACTCGCCGATTACGACGCGGGATACGGCGCCGAAGAGATCAGCCTGCTCACCTCCGCCAGCAACTCGCATTCGCTCAAAAACCTGCGCGCCACACGCGATGAACAATGGCAAAAGACGCGCACCATGGCCGAGCTAGCTCAAGGAAAATTCCGCATCGTCGGCGTTGTGTCCGTCGCATTCGGCTGCCCGTTCGAAGGGAAAATCGACCAGCGCATCGTGCTAGACGACGTCCGCCGGTTTCGTGAGTTCGGGGCCGACATCGTCACGATCGGCGACACGACGGGACTCGCCGACCCGGCGTCCGCGAAGTCGCTGTTCGTGAACCTCTCCGCCGAACACGGCGACTTTCCGATCGTCGCCCATTTCCACGACACCCGCGGTGCCGGCCTGGCCAATGCACTTGCGGCATACGAGGCCGGCTGCCGTCGATTCGACACCGCTATGGGCGGTGTCGGCGGGCACCCGGCGCAAATCGAATACGGATCCGGCGAAACCGGCAATATTGCTACGGAAGACGCCGTCAACCTCTTTGAATCCATGGGTGTCGACACCGGCCTGGACCTCGACGAACTGATGAGCATGTCCGCGGCCTGCGAACGCGCCTTGGCGCGACGGCTCACCAGCAAAGTCAGCCGCGCCGGACTGACGGTGGATTCATTGAAAGGAAGTGCCGCTGCATGAGTGATCACCTTTTGGCCGAATTATCGGACGGCGTGCAAACACTGACTCTGAACCGGCCCGACAAGCTCAACGCGCTGAATACCGAACTGACGACCGCGATCCGCGATGCACTACTGGATGCCGATGCCAATCCCGACGTTCGAGCGGTCGTCTTGACAGGCAATGGCCGAGGATTTTGCGCCGGCGCCGATTTGGCCGAATTCAAAGACCTCACGCCGGATCACGAAGACCGCGTCGCCGCGCGCGCGGCGCTCACCTGCGAAACTCAAGCTCTGCAACAGAAAATTCGAGTTCCCGTGATCGCTGCGGTCGCCGGGCACGCGGTGGGCGGCGGCGCCGGCCTGGCGTTGGGAAGTGACATGGTCTTCGCGGCGGACGACGTGAAACTGGGCTATCCGGAGATCCGGCACTCAATTGTGCCGGCGCTGGTCATGACGGGATTGCAGCGCCACTTCGGCCGCAAGATGGCGTTCGAACTGATCTCGACCGGGCGCATGCTGACGGCGCACGAATTGTTCGACCTGGGCATCGTCAATCGCGTCGTTCCGCGGGAGGATCTGCTGCCAGCCGCATACGACGTGGCAAGCCGATGGGCGCAAGCAACACCGAAAGCCATGCAGGCGATCAAATCACTTTTCTACCGCGTATCGGATCTGCCTTACGACGCTGCCATGCGCGTCGGTCAGGACGTGAACGCGATGATGCGTTCCTTTAGGAGTTGAGATTGTGACGAAGCCACTGGAGGGCCTGACGGTCCTGGATTTCTCTCGCGTGCTCGCAGCGCCCATGGCCACACAGATCCTGGCCGATTTGGGCGCGTCCGTGATCAAGATCGAACGGCCGGGCATCGGCGACGAGACGCGGTCGTTCGAACCGCAAATAGGCGACGGCGAAAGCGCATACTTTTTCGCGTTCAATCGCGGCAAAAAATCGGTCACGCTCGACTTGCGTAGCGCTGAGGGCCGCGACGCGGTGCTGTCGCTGGTCCGGGACGTCGACGTGGTTGTCGAGAACTTCTTGCCCGGCGCAATGGAGCGGCTTGGGCTGGGTTACGACGATCTGACGGCCGTCAACGACAAGCTCGTGTACGTCTCGGCCACGGGATTCGGCCAGACCGGGCCGGAGAGAACGCGCAAAGGGTACGACACGATCTTTCAGGCGCTCTCCGGCGTCATGTCGCTCACAGGCCATCCGGGCTCCGGCCCGGCGAAGGTGGGTGTGCCGATCGCCGACATGACGAGCGGACTCTGGATAGCCATTGGCATCTTGACGGGGCTTGTGGGACGCGGCCGGCACGGCATCGGCACCTACGTCGACCTGGCCATGATGGACGTACAGACCAGTTTGCTGGCGCTCGCCGCCGCCCGCGTCTTCGCACTCGACGAGGACCCGACCCGCACGGGGACTCAGCACCCGGGCCGTGTCCCGTCGGCGGCATTCGAATGCCTCGACGGCTGGATCCATATCAGCGGAAGCGACCAGCACTGGATTCCGCTGTGCGAATCGCTCGGGCTGTTCGAGCTGGCGCGTGACGACGAGCTCCACACAAATGCCGGGCGATTACAGAACCGGCAACTCGTCATGAAGTCACTTCGCGAAGCCATTCGCGGACAGGAACGCGCGGACGTCGTAGCGAGCCTGCAAGGCGTCGGCGTCCCGGTCGGTGAGGTCCGCAGCGTTCGTGAAGCGCTCGACGCACCACAAACCCGAGCCCGCGGAATGGTGGGGCAATTCGACCACCCCTCGGCCGGGACATTCCGCGCTTTGCGCAGCCCCATCAAATTCAACAACTACGACGACCCGGAGATCGTTGCTCCGCCGGTACTCGGCGCCGACACGGACGACGTGCTGCGGCGCGGTTCGCGGGCGTCATTGGAAGGAGACGGCTGATGACGACCGACACGCGCAGTGATGTCACGGCAGATTTGCACAGTGAAGTCACGGCGGAGATCTCGGACGGCGTCGCGGTCGTCACGTTGAACCGGCCGAGTGCCCGGAACGCGCTGAACCTTCCGATGTGCTTGGCGTTGACGGACACATTCCGCACATTGAACGCCGATGACGGCGTCAAGGCGGTAGTCGTCCAAGGCGCCGGCCCGTCGTTTTGCGCCGGGGCTGACCTGAAAGAACGCAAGGGCCGGGACGCCGCGTGGGTGCGGGGTCGCCGACAGGCCTCGTTCGAGGCGTACCGGACGATTGAGAGCTGCCGCAAGCCGGTGCTGACCTTGGTACACGGGAGCGTTGTCGGGTCGGGCGGCGAAATAGCGATGGCCGGTGACTTCGTGTACGCCGCGAGCAACACGGTCTTCAAATTTCCCGAGGTGCACTGGGGGACCGTCGGCGCCACGCAACGGCTGCAACGCGTCATCGGCAAACGGAAGGCCAAAGAACTACTGTTGACCAACGGCACGTTATCGGCCGGTGAAGCGCTCGCCTTCGGACTCGTCCTGCGCGTCATCGACCCCGACGAGCTGGAGACGGTGGGGATCGAAACGGCTCGCACGATGGCAGCCGCGCCGCCGCTGTCGGTCGAATTGACGAAACAAGCCATCGACCTGGGCGCCGAACTGACATTGGAACAAGGCATCCGGGTAGAGATGAACGCAATCGAACGCAATCTGGCCGATCCCGGCTGGAAGGACGGCGTCGACCGGTTCGCCGCCGCTCACGAGTCACGGCAGGAGAGCGACCACCAGTGACCAGTGAAGTATGCCCGGTGACGACGGTGGACGTGCTGCAGCGAGCGGCGTTCATTGCTCCCGACGTGGAAGCTGTCGTGTGCGGGGACGAGCGAGTGACCTACGCGGAATTGGGCCGCCGAGTCGCGGTGATCGCGCGAGCGCTTTGCAGTAGCGGCGTCGAGCCACGCGATCACGTGGCGGTGTGCGCCGGTAACGGTCCGCGTTGGGTCGAGCTATTTTATGCGATCAGCTCGATCGGCGCCGTCGTCGTTCCAGTCAACACGAGGTTCAAGGCCGACGAGGTCCGTTACACGCTCGAACAGTCGAAGTCCCGATTCCTTGTCACGGAGCCACGGGTGCTGAGCTCCGATTTCGCGAGCATGCTCCGCGACATCTGCCCGGAGATCGGTACGGCATTGCCGGGGCCGGCGCTTCCGGACCTTGAACAGGTGGTTTTCACTTGCGACGACGACGTTCCGGACGGCGCGACCGGCTGGACCGAGTTTCTCAAGGCCGCGGACGAGGTCGACGCTTCCGGCGGGTACACGGCCAGCCCCGACGACGTGGCATTGATCCAGTACACGTCGGGGACGACGTCGCGACCCAAAGGCGTGCTGTTGACGCATCGAAGCATGTGCATGGACGCGTATTTCTCCGGCACTCGCATGGGCCTTCGGCTGGCGGATCGATTCCATTCCGTTCGCCCGTTCTTTCACGTGGCGGGGAGCACGTTGTCCGTGCTGACGAGCGGCCAATGCGTGAACACGCTCGTCACGATGCCGCGATTCGAGCCGGGCCCGGCGTTGGAAATCATGGAGCGCGAACGGTGCACGCACTTTTCCGGCAACGACACGATCGCGCTGATGCTGCTCAATCACCCGGATCGTGCCAGCCGGAACCTGAGCCTGCGGGGCGGTTGGGTGGCCGCCGCGCCGGCGGTGATCCGCAGGGTGATTGATGACCTGGGAGCCACCGAAGTCGTCGTCGGATACGGGTTGTCGGAGGCCGCGCCGAACGTCGCGCAGTCGTCGTGGCACGAAGACCGGGAATTGCGGATTTCCGCGGCCATGCTGCCCGAACCCGGCGTCGAAGTCCGAATCTGGAGCCTCGTCGGCGCCGGCGAATGCGGTGTGGGTGAACGCGGCGAGATCCAGGTGCGCGGCTGGAGCGTCATGCAAGGCTACTTCAACCAGCCAGAGCAGACCGCGAAGGCATTTACAGAAGACGGGTGGCTGAAAACCGGCGACATCGGCGTCATGGATGACACCCGGCGGATCACGTTCGTTGGACGGACGAAGGACCTCATCCGGGTCGGCGGCGAGAACGTCGCACCGGCCGAAATCGAGAACATGTTGCATCGCCATCCGTTGGTGAAACAAGCGGTGGTCGTCGGCGTGCCGGATGCACGGTTGGGCGAAACCCCGTTCGCGTTCGTCATCCTCAACGAGGGGGCGTCGGCCATCGAGTCCGAATTGGAACAGTGGATGAAGGATCGGATCGCGGGGTTTAAATTGCCCCGGTATTTCCGGATCGTCGATGGATTTGAGGATATCGGCATGACCGCGAGTTCGAAGATTCAGAAGAACAAGCTGCGCGAGCACGCGTCGTCACTGTTGGAAGGCGCGAAGTGAACGACGCAATTAGCACGCGATTTACCGAGTTGGTCGGGGTGAAATACCCGATCGTGCAAGCGGGAATGTCCTGGGCATCGTCATGCTGGGAACTCCCGGTTGCGGTGAGCAACGCGGGCGGACTTGGCGTTCTGGCGGCCGGGCCGATGCGGATCCCCGACATCAAACAGACGATCGATGAGATTCAAGGACGGACGGATCGGCCGTGGGCTGCGAATCTGCCGTTGTACCGCAAGGGGGTCGATGAGGCGAAGCAGGTTATCGCCAACGCGGCGCCGCCCGTGCTGGTGGCTTCGCAAGGCGGCCCCAAGGCGTACTTGAGCGAATTCCACGATGTCGGCACCAAGTGCTTGCACGTCGTGGGGAGCGTGACGCATGCGCTGAAGGCCGCGGAAGCCGGAGTTGACGGTTTGATAGTTGTTGGTGGCGAGGCCGGAGGGCACCCGCCTAAGGAGATGGTGTCGACGACGGTGCTGGCGCGGCGGATCGCGCTGGCGGTTCCGGAGCTGCCGATCATCGCGTCGGGCGGTTTCGTTGACGGCGCCGGGTTGGTCGCGGCGCTGGCCGTGGGAGCAAGCGCGGCTCAGTTCGGCACGCGCTTCTTGGCATCGACCGAGGCATCGGTGCACCCGGCGTACAAGCAGATGGTGCTGGACGCGGACGTCGACGACACGAGGACGGTGGGCCGTGACCTCGGCGTCATCCGCGCCATCGCCAATGATTTCACTGCCGAGATGGAAGAGCTCGAGGTCGGCGGGGCATCGAAAGACGCGCGCAAGCTGCGATTCGGTTCATCGGTGTTACGTCAGGCCGCGGCCGACGGCGATGTTGCGCAGGGGAAAGTCGAGGCGGGCCAGTCGGCCGGTCTGATCGGGTCTGTCGAGGATGCTGCAACAATCGTGAGCTCGATCGTTTCAGAGTACCGCGCCGTGGTCGACGGTTTGCCCGGTTGAATTGGATAGCGCCGTCAGGCATTGCGAGTGGCACTATTGTTTGCGATGGTCAAAGCTGGGCCACCTACGTGCCGAAAATTTAAGATGCGGTTGAACAACCTGCTCGACTTGTTCTTTGTCCGTGGCGGCCTCGGTGTCTCCGGGCATTGCGTAGAACTCGTTGCTCATACCGCCGAATTTTCCGGCTCGTCGTGATTCCTCAATTCTGCCGCTACCGTCCCAGCCAGCAGGACGTGGACGGTATGGACGACTCAGGCCGCGGTCACGGCTCATCTAAGGTGCCTCCGGTCTGGCGTACTCTTCGTACAGCGAGCTCGGCCATGCGGCGAGCTGCCGGGGAAAGGCTCTCTCCTTTGCGTGAAACGAGAGCGAGCGTGTCGTAAAGAGGTTCAGCGAATGGCACCGTGTTCATGCTTTCCGGAATCGCGCCTGAACGCTCGATCGCGGAGTTGACAATCGTGTCCGCTTGTCCGCTAGCGGCAATCAGCATGGCTGTTTCAACGTGCTCGACTTCGAGGTGCGGGTCCAGCGTGAGCCCGCGGAGCGCAGCGCGGTTCAGCAACTGCTTGCGAGTGGGGTCGTCCCACCCTGTATACGCGTCGTAGAGCACCAGGACGGAAGCCGCGGCCTCCTCCATCGTGATCGGTCCGTTTCCCGGATCTCGCGTGGCCGATGCGTATAAGACTTCGTCTCTGGCAAGCGGCTTGATGTCCAAGCGCTGATCGTCAGTAGGAAGAACGACCAACCCGGCCTCGAATTCCCCTTCGGCAATCGAGTGGGCGACTAGTGCTGAGTTCACGCCGAGCAGTCGAACGCGCACGCCGGGGTAGCTTTGATGGAAGCGTTCTGCAAGGTCCGACAACCCGTAGTATGCCGCGTTACGTGGCACACCGAACGTGCATGTTCCTGACTCGAGTGCATTTAATGCATGCACGGCGTCGACTCCGTTGCTCATGGCGGTCAGTGCCTGGCGCGCATGTTGACGAAGTTCGTTGGCGGCCTCCGTGGCGACTAATCGCCGGCCGCCGCGAACGAAAAGTCGTGTTCCGAGTTCCGCTTCCAACCGGGCGACCAGTTCAGATACGGACGCTTGAGAAGTACGCAAGGTCCTCGACGCAGCAGTGAATGTGCCCTCGTCGAGGGTCGACAAGAACGCCTGCAACTGGGTTAAAGTCATCGCTTCCTCCGCGACCAACACGAATATACAAGGAATCCCTATAGATTCTATCGTAATACATAAGGTTGTGCATGGGCATTATTGGTTTTAGGGTCGTCACATGCGAATTCAAGACAGCGATATGCACCGGATAACCGGCAGGTTTACGACGTTGAAGGACTACGCTGAGAAATACGCTCGGGATGGCGGCTCATCGAGCGTCGTTGAAACGGTCACGACGATGTTAGACGACATCGAAGCCAACGGGATCGAAGCTGTGCGGCGCTACGCCAAGTCTCTCGACAAGTGGGAATCACCAGATTTTGAGGTTTCGGGAGAACAGCTGGCGCACGCTGGCGACGCCTTGGACACGACGTTGCGTGAGGCGATGCGAGCTAGCGCCGAGCGGACCAGGGCGTTCGCCCGAGCGCAGCGTGAGCATTTGAACGACCTCGATTTTGAATTGTTGCCTGGGCTCCAGGTCGGTCATCGTTATGTTCCCGTCGCAAGTGTGGGCGCGTATCTCCCAGCCGGTCAGTTTCCGATCCTTTCAAGTGCATTCATGTCAATCAATGTGGCAAAGGTTGCTGGCGTCTCGAATACGATCGCCTGCACGCCTCCAGCGAGTGATGGAAGCGCCAATCCGGCCGTTTTGTACGCAGCGTACCTTGCCGGTGCCGATCATGTATTCGTCCTCGGTGGAGTCCAAGCGCTGGCAGGAATGGCCTACGGTCTCCTTGGTCAACCACCCGCGTCGATGATGGTGGGCGCGGGGAACGCGTTCGTCACTGAAGCAAAGCGACAGCTCTTCGGAAAGGTGGGCATTGACCTGCTTGCCGGGCCGTCTGAAATCGCCGTGATCGCCGACGACAGTGCCGATCCGGCATGGGTCGCAGCAGATTTGCTCGGGCAAGCCGAGCATGGGGTGCAGTCCCCAGCCTCGCTTGTGACAACTTCACAAGCGTTTGGGGAAGCGGTCATCGAAAATATCGACAAGCAGCTGCACACGCTGACGACAGCTCACATCGCTGGTCCCGCGTGGCGGGACTTCGGTACCGTCTACGTAGCCGACGGTAACGAGGCGGCCGTCGAACTGATGAACTTGTTGGCTCCTGAACATCTCGAGCTACAAACAGAGGATGACAATTGGTTCTACGAGCGTCTGACCAACTATGGATCAATTTTTATCGGGCCATGGTCGACGGTGGCGTTTTCTGACAAGGGCCAGTCGGGTACGAATCACACGCTACCGACTGGCCGCGGTGCGGCCTCATCGGCCGGCCTTTCTGTCGCGCGTTTCCTGAAGCCTTTGACTTTTCAACGAGCAACGCAACAATCGATCGCCGCACTGGCTCCGAACACGGCTGCCATCGCGCACTACGAAGGCATGGCTGCTCATCAGGCAACGGCCGACATTCGGGCAATGGCCGCAGACGTCCGATCGAATGAGTAGACGAGTTTGGCATGAGTAGTTACGGCCGCGCCAGTGCGCGTGTGCTCAGCGGCGACTGGGCTGTCACGGTCAAGGTACTGGCGCGGCCCAAATTTCGGGTAATGACGTGCATGGCTATCAAATTACGAATCCTTCCTTCTTCCAACGACGCAAAGGAGCGATCATGAAGGGTAATACTCGAGACCAGCCAGCCGAGCTACGACGTCGCCCGCTTGCACGGGTAGTACTCGCGTCGTCTATCGGCACATTCATCGAATATTATGATTATGCGGTCTTCGGTGCGGTGGCACCGATCATTGCGTCGCTGTTCTTTCCCTCTAGCGATCCCACGGCGGGATTACTCGCAACCTTTGCAGTGTTCGGGCTAGCATTTGTCCTTCGCCCGGTCGGAGCATTCATATTCGGTCCGATGGGTGATCGCTTAGGTCGAAAAAAAACGCTGATCATTGTCATAATATGTATGGGGCTAGGCACGTTCATTATTGGTTTCTTGCCGACGTATTCTCAGGCCGGTATATTTGCGCCGATTTTGCTTGTCGCCGCGAGACTTGTGCAAGGACTTTCAGCAGGCGGTGAGCTGTCCGGAGCCTCTATCTACGTGGCCGAGAGCGCGCCGCAGAACCGCCGTGGTCTGATGACGAGTTGGTTACAAGTGGCGAATACCGTTGCTTTCCTTCCCGGCTTGGCAATCGTCGCGATTCTCGAGAGTGTGCTCTCTGACTCTGCGATGGACAGTTGGGGTTGGCGAATCCCGTTTCTCGTGGCGGGCCCGTTGGCATTCATCGGCCAATACATGCGCCGACGATTGGAGGAGTCGCCTGTATTTGAGAATATTGTTGCCGCCGGGTCGCGAACTCGGGCACCGCTAAAAAGCACGTTTACAAATACTGCAACTTATAAAGATCTAACATTTATCGTATTCTATGGCGCGGCGACGTTTGTTGGATTCTATTTTATCCTGACATATTTGCCTACATTTGTGAGCACCACGCTTAATTACAATTCGAATTTCGGCATCCTTGTCGTTGGGGCGTTTTGTGTCGGTAGCGTGGTCGCGATTCCTGTGGCCGGCTTGCTTTCGGACATAGTCGGCAGGAAACCCGTTTCGCTTGCGTCGTGTATAGGGTTTTTCGTACTTGCCTACCCTGCCATCTTGTTGCTCAAGCCCGGAAACGTTGTTCTTGCTGTCGTTGCAGGATTGTTGCTCGCTATCCCGACCTCGGGCTTCCAAGCGGTTTTGTTGGTCACGTCGCTCGAGCGATTCTCGTCGCCCATCCGGTACACGGGGTACGGGGTGGGGTATGCATTGCTGTCCGCGATTTTCGGCGGAACCACGCCATACGTCACTGAATCGCTTACGTCGGCGTCTGGGAATTACCTCATGCCAGCTTATATCTTGATGACCGCAGCGCTTATATCACTGGTTCCGACGATCTTCATGCGGGAGACGGCTCACAGACGGCTGGTGGATATATAGGCTATTCGGCGTGTTTGAAGCATCTCGTAAGCGATATTCCCAACTGGACTGAGTCGGTTTCGTGTAAGACATTTCGGTCTCGGAAACCACTCGCGCGACACGTTCAATTGGCTCCGGACAGCCGAGCCTCTTAGGACGGGTGGCTTCACGCGGGGGCGGTACGCTGGTCGAATCTGTTCTTGAATTGAATTAGGGCGGAAATCGGGTCGTTGGGTCTGAGAGGTTCGAGCGCGTAGATTCGGGCTTGGCGGGCAGCTCAGATGGCCGAATACGATAGTTCCGAGTAGGGCCGGCGGAGATGTCTGATACAGCGATGTGGTCTTCGGGACGGTCGCATCAATTGATTGCCGTGGAAGTCCCAATGTGTTTGCCTCTGGGCTGAACATCTCCACTTTTACCGCCGATATATCGTCAAGGCTGCTCCCTCACGCCGGCAAAAACAGGTGTGACGGGCGCGCGGAAACGGCATTTGCGAGGACCAGCGAAGCTGCTCCGATAGGGCCCACGTCTTCGCCCAGCGTCGTACCGCGAATTTCGACACCGTGGACGTCACTGAAAATGTGGAGCTTTTCCACGATGGGCGGCACCACGCGCATGAAGATCGGTGCAAAGGATTGCCAGTTCGGCCCTCCGAACACGACCGTGTCGAGATCGAGTGTGTTAATGAGGTTGGCGGCGGCCCGTGCGAAGCCGCGAGCGGCCCGCTCGACGATTATGCGCGCTCCCTCGTGGCCATCATCCGCACGACGACATAATTCCGCTACCGCTTTCTCGACCTCGGCAGCGTCGTCGTGGTCGACGGAATCAATGAGACCGTCGCGTTCAGCTTGTTTGACGAGATCGAGGGGCATCGCCGTCACGGCGAGACACCCACGGTCGCCGCAGTAGCAGCGCGGTCCGTCCGGATCGCCGGTCAGGTGTCCGAAGTTGCCGAGATTTCCCGATGATCCGTGCATGATCTCGCCGCCGAGTACGACGCCGACCCCGGCGCCCGTACCGAGATAAATGAATCCAAAATTGTTCGACGCGTCGGAATCTGCCCACACCTCTCCAGTGATGGCGGCGACGGTGTCCTTTTCCAGAACGACAGGAATGTTCAGCCGTGCGCTCAGCTCGTCGCGAAGCCGGACTATCGTCCATCCGCGGAGGTTCGGCGGTCCGATGAGAGCTCCGGCAGCCATCCCAATTGGCCCTGGTGCGGCAACCCCGAGCCCGCTCAGGCTGGTCGATGACACGTTGTTGCGTTCGATCAGCGTGCGGACGTGCTCGACGAGCGCGTCGATGACATCGGCGGGATCATTGGTCATCGGATTGACAAGGGAGAGTCGATCGACGATGCACCCACCGAGATCGACAAGCGCGAGAACGGTGCGCGCCGGATCGATGTGCAGACCGATGGCGCACTTGCTGTTCGGGATGATCTCGTACACGGTCCTGCGCTTGCCGAGGTCCCCCGTCACGCGTCCGGATTCGCGGATGAGGCCTTCCGCCGTGAGACGTCGGCAAATGTTCGTGACGGTCTGGCCAGCCAGACCTGTCTGATCGGTGAGTTCGACCCGGCTAATGCCCGGTTGTCGGCGGATGAGATCGACGATCAGTACCTGGTTGTAGTCGCTGACGCGCGGCAGATTCGATCCCCGGTTTCTCAACTTCACTCCCGCCAATGTCGTTGTTCGATCACATGGTTGAGCCTAAATTATATGCACGAACTATAGACAAAACAATTTGATTGGCATACGTTGTGAGCACATCACGGTCGCGAGCTTTACTGAGCGCCTCAAGGGAGAAGGACGATGCGAAAGATACGCACAGCCGTAGCAGTGCTTGCAGTGGCAGCCCTGGTGGGTGGGCTCACAGCCTGCTCGGGCAGCGGTGATTCAGCAACAACGAACCTCGTATTCCAACAGTTCGACCCAGCCGGCGAAGTCAAAGGACTTCAGACCGCTGTGGACAATTGGAACGATTCCCACCCGAAGATCCAAGTCAAGATGCAAACGCAGAGCCCGGCCAATCCGCAGCAGCTGGCACGCGAAGCAAATACGGGGTCGGGGCCGGACGTCGTCCAGCTCGCGAACGCCAACGTCGCGTTCCTCGCCAAGCCGAAGATCCTCAAGCCGCTCGATGGGCTGATCAAGAAGGCGCCAATGGCGCACGGCACAGACGACCTGCTCGCCAAGGACATGGTCAAGTTCGACGGCAAAATGTGGGCCTTGCCGTGGACCGCTGACACGATGGCGCTCGTCTATCGGCCGTCCTCGCTGAAAGCAGCGGGCATCTCATCTCCGCCGACCACATGGGACGAACTCGCCAGCGACGCGGCGAAGATCAGTCGCCATTCCAATGGCAAGACCGCGGGCTTCTGCTTCGGCGCTACGGGATCGGCCTCAGCAACGCAGTGGTTCGCGATCAACTACTACATTTGGAAAAACGGTCATTCCCTCGTGAAAAAGGGCGCGGGCGACGCGTGGACGACGGGGATCGATAAGCCCCAGCTGACGTCGGCGATCAACTACTTCAACGGCTTGTTCAAGTCCGGCGCGACGCCGAAATCGTTCCAGTCGGTTGAAAGTTACACGGACCCCGCGATCGCGAACGGCTTGGCCAATGGGTCGTGTGCGATGACCTACGCGCCGCCGCAGACGTTCCGGACGCTCGAGAAGACGGCGGACGCCACGGTAACGACGGCACCAATGCCCGGCGGACTCACGGACGGAGCGACGCACCTCGGCGGGCGGTCGCTTGGCATCAACCGCAACACTGAGCATCCGGCCGAGGCATGGAAGTTCATCAAATACCTGGCAAGCAAGAAGACATTCAAGACGTACGAGCAATACCCCGCGGCGAAGTCGACGTTGAAGAGCCTCGACGTGCCCAAGAACCAGCAGGGATTCATCAAGCAGCTGCCACACGCCCGTTCGTTCGCCCGATACATCGGATCGGACATGTCGGTCGCGTCGATGCAACAACTGATCAACCAAAAATTCTCCGCCGTCTACTCTGGTCAGTCGAGTAGTTCTGCAGCAGCAGCCGCGATCTTGGCGAACCTGAAGTCGGGAATCAAGGGTAAAGGATGAGTACCGCCACGCGTCGGGGGAGGAGTCAACCCCCCCTGCTTACAGGACCTGCATTACTTGTCATTGCGCTCCTGTTTCTATTCCCGATGGTGTACAACATCATCCTCTCGCTGCAAAAGCTCAGCCCGTACCAATCTCCCGGGGACGCTATCTGGGTGGGGCTGTCGAATTTCACAGAGATATTCACCAACGGTGAGACGGCGTCGTCCGCCTGGAACACGGCGTTCTGGCTGACCGCGTTGACCGTCGCCATCCGCCTCGTAGTCGGCATGGCGATAGCGCTTTTGCTGCAAAGCAGAGTGCTTGCACGGTGGAAGCTCCGCGGAGTGTGCCGCACGGCGGTCCTCATCCCGTGGATGGTACCGCCGGTAGTGGCCGTCGCGTGCTGGAAGTGGATCCTCGACGCCAACACCGGCGTGTTGAACCAGGTGCTCGTCTCCCTCGGCTTGGTGCCACGGGGAGTCCCATTTCTCGCGGACACCTCCACAGTGTGGTGGTCGATCGTTGCCATCGTCGTGTGGCGCGAACTTCCGTTCGTCGTCATCGTGTTGATGGCGGGTCTTCAGTCCATACCGCAAGAACAATACGAGGCGGCCGCGCTGGACTCCGCCGGGCCGTGGAAATCGTTCCTGCACGTCACGGTTCCGAGTTTGCGGCCGGTCATCACCGTCGTCGTCATCATGACCGTGATCCAAACATTCAACAATTTCGTCTACGTCTGGCTGACGACCGGTGGGGGACCGGGCACCTACACGCAGGTGCTCGCCACACAGCTTTATTCCGCCGCATTCGTCAAGAACGACCTCGGACATGGGGCGGCAATCGGCATCGTGATGTCCGCCATCATGGCGATATTCGCTCTGGTCTACTTCCGCGTTGCCAACCGCGATGAGGTGCGTGACGTATGACCACCACGACCTCTTCGACGACGCAGCCCAAAGAGGCGGACTCCAAACAAAACAACCGCCGGCCGGCCAAGCGGCGGCTCAGCAACAGCCGACGCCCTCGAGACCTGCTGGTGATCATCCCGACGTTCGTGCTGCTGTTGGTGATCGTCTTCCCCGTCCTGTGGATGGTCTTCACCTCGCTACGACCGGCTACCGCGCTCGCCGGCAACGTGCCGTGGAGCCAGTACTTCTCCGGGCTCGGTTTCGACGCTTACCGCCGATTGTTCGACGGGACGACGTTCGCTCGGTACATCTTGAACAGCGTCGTCATCTCCTGCGCCAGCACAGTCTGCACGATCATCTTGGCGAGCATCGCGGGCTACGGCCTGTCCCGATTCCGGTTCCGGCTGCGCGGATTCATGCTTTTCATCATCATGGGCACGCAGCTGCTTCCGTTCGTCGTCCTGATCACGCCTGTGTACACGTTTTTCTCGGTGATCGGACTCCTCAACTCATACGTCGGAATTATCATCGTCTACACCGCGATGACACTGCCATTGTCGATTTTCCTCACGCTCGGATATTTCGACACGATCCCGCGCGTGGTTGATGAGGCGGCCCGAATTGACGGCTGTACGACCCTCGGCGTGATCTTTCGGATCATCGTGCCGCTGTCATTGCCCGGAATCGTTACCGTGGCCGTTACGGCGTTCATTGCGACGTGGGAAGAGTTCCTGTTCGCGACAGTATTGCTGACACAAGACCAGGTGAAAACGGTACAAGTCGGACTCGCCGGCTACTTCGGGGAGTATTCGACCGACTGGGGCGTCATCATGGCCGCGGCAACGGTCGCGGCGATTCCGACGATCTTGTTGTTCTCCATCGTCCAAAAACGACTGGTTGCCGGAATGGCAGCGGGAAGCGTTAAAGAGTGACTAATGAACGCCGGCGACCGAACGTCGTCATCATTTATGCTGACGATCTCGGGTGGGGTGATCTCGGATGTTTCGGCGCGGACGATCTGCACACCCCCCACCTCGACGCGTTGAGCGCGTCCGGAGTGCGGCTGCCGAACTGGTACGCAAACTCACCGGTGTGCTCACCATCGCGCGCGGCGCTTCTCACCGGTCGTTACCCGGCGGAGGCCGGCGTCGAAGCAATCCTGGGAGGGTCACGCCGGACTGCGGGGTTGCCGGATCAGCCGACCATCGCCAGCGAACTGAAGCGGCGAGGCTGGTCGACGGCTATTTTCGGCAAATGGCACCTCGGCGTGGAACCGTCCTATTCGCCGACGCATCGCGGCTTCGACACCCATTTCGGCTTCCGCGCCGGCTGCGTCGACTACTACTCGCACATCTACTACTGGGGCGACGAAAATCCGCTGCACGATTTGTGGCAGGACGACGACGAAGTCTGGATGAATGGCGAGTACCTCACGAGCGCGATCGCTCGCCGCGCCAGCGACTACATCGAGGAACATGCTGCCAAACCGTTCTTCGCGTACGTGCCGTTCAATGCCCCGCACTACCCCCTGCACGCGCCCGACGAGTACGTCGAACGGTTCGCGCACCTGCCGGAAGGCCGACGCATGATGGCTGCGATGATCGCCGCGATGGACGACGGCGTCGGCCAAATCGTCGAGACCCTCGAACGGCTCGGGCTCAGGGACGACACCCTCGTTTTCATGTCCTCGGACAACGGACCGTCGATCGAAGAGCGTAACTGGCTGAACGGTGAAGAAGTCTCATACACTGGCGGATCGGCTGGCGGGCTGCGCGGACACAAGGGCTCGCTGTTCGAAGGCGGCATCCGCGTGCCCGCGATGCTCTCCTGGCCCGCGCGAATCCCCGCCGGGCAAGACTCCTCGGTCGTCGGTTCGATGATGGACTTGCTGCCCACGATCCTCCACGCTGTGGACGGCGACGAGTCGGAGATTCTGGAGGGCTTCAGCGGACAATCCGTGCTGAACAGTCTCATTGACGGCGAGACTGGCCCTGACCGCCGGATCTTCTGGGAGTACGAGGGGCAGACGGCCATGCGGCACGGGCGCTGGAAAGTCGTCCTCGACGTTACCGAGAGCATGAAGGCGCCCGTCGCCGTGCGCGAGGGCGTTTTCGACCTCGAGGCCGACCCGCACGAGACCCAAAACCTGCGGGATGCCGCACCCGAGATACTCCGCGACGGCCGCGAGCGCATCGCCGACTGGAAACACCGCATCGATGCCGTGAGCGAACGACACGACAAGCAGCGGGGAGCAAAGCGCTGATGCACGATGGCGACCGAATTGTCGAGGCCCGCATCGACCGACTCATCCACGACTACATCGACCCCGCCGTCTACCGGCGCTCCACGCCCGCGACGGTCGCGGCCTGGCAGGTCCCCGACGAACCGGTGCCGTTCGCGACTGCGCGACGGCAACACTACGAGCCGTTCCAGGTCGGCTCACCCTGGGGCGGGAAGCCATGGGGGACCACGTGGTTCCGCATCACGGGCAAGATCCCGCCGGACTACGGCACCCAGCCGGGAACCAGTGTCGAACTACTTGTCGACCTGGGATTCTCCACGCGCCAGCCGGGCTTCCAAGCCGAGGGCCTGGTCTGGTCGGTGGACGGCGACACCGTCAAAGCGATCGAACCGCTGAACAACTACATGCCACTTACCGCCGGCCCGGGCGCGAGTCTCGACTATTACCTCGAGGCGGCAGCCAACCCCGACGCCGGCGGACACTACAACTACGACGAGACGTGGGTCGGCTCGAAGACAACCGCCGGCAATGAACCGATTTACGTGCTTCGTCACATCGACATCGCGGAACGAGACAACACTGTCTGGGAGCTTCAGCGCGATCTTTGGACGCTGCGGGGCCTCCGCGACGAACTGCCCGAGAACTCGACGCGTTCTTCGTCTTTGCTTCGCAATCTCGAACGCGCTTTGGACGCGGTCGACCCGGACAACGTCGCCGGCAGTGCCCCGCAAGCACGCGCACTCCTTCGGCAAGCGCTCGATCGCCCGTCCCATGCGTCTGCGCACCGGATGATCGCAGTCGGTCATGCGCACATCGACTCCGCGTGGCTTTGGCCCGTCCGGGAGACGATTCGCAAATGCGCACGGACCTTCACCAACGTGCTTCAACTCATGGACGACGATCCTGACTTCGTCTTCGCCTGCTCCAGCGCACAGCAATACGCTTGGATCCGCGACTACTACCCCGAACTGTATGCACGGATCAAGTCTCGTGTGGCGGAAGGTAGATGGATTCCGGTCGGAGGAATGTGGGTCGAGTCCGATACGAACCTTCCAGGTGGCGAGGCCTTGGCCCGCCAGTTACTGATGGGCAAGCAGTTTTTTCTTGACGAATTCGGTTGCGATACGCCCGAAGTGTGGCTGCCGGACTCGTTCGGGTACACCGCGGCCATGCCGCAGCTGGTGCGTGCGAGCGGATCCAAGTGGTTCTTGACGCAGAAGCCCTCGTGGAACGAAACCAACGTCATGCCGCACAACTCGTTCCTGTGGGAAGGGATCGACGGTACCCGTGTGCTGACGCATTTCCCGCCGGCAGACACCTACAACTCCGACGTTTCCGGCGCGGATCTCGCGCGCGCCGAGCGCCAGCACAAGGAGAGCGGCGTATCTGACGTATCGATGCTGCTGTACGGCTATGGGGACGGCGGGGGAGGGCCAACCCGCGAGATGCTCGCCGCTGCTCATAGAACGCACGACCTCGAGGGCTCGCCCCGCGTCGAACTCGGAACGCCGAAAGCCGCGTTCGAACAGATCGAGGCGACGCTGCCGCAACCGCCCGTTTGGCGTGGCGAGATGTACCTGGAACTGCACCGCGGCACGTACACCTCGCAGGCGCGGACGAAGCGCGGAAATCGACGTTGCGAACACCTTCTGCGAGAAGCGGAACTGTGGGCGACGATGGCAGCGGTGCGGCTCGGCAAACCGTACCCGTACGACGAGCTCCGCAAGGCATGGGAGGTCGTCCTCCTGCAACAGTTCCACGACATCTTGCCGGGCTCATCGATCGCGTGGGTATACGAGGTCGCCGAGAAGAATTACGCCGACGTCATCGCAACGCTTCGTCAGCTCGTCCATGAATCGACTACCGCGCTCAGCGAGACGATTCTCTCGGATAACGGAGAGCACGTGGGGGAGTGCTCGACGGTCTATCCCTCCGGCGATATCGCAATGATCCGATTCAATGCCGCGCCGGTCACCGCCGACGGAATTCCACCGATGGGAGTCGGCATCGGGACAGCAACGCCGAACGTTGAGCCTGTGAATTTTGCGGACGGTTGGAGAATCGATACCGGATCGATCACTACAACGATCGACGACGCCGGCCTGATTGTGTCGATCGTGGATCGTGACACGGGTCGCGAGTTAGTGCCGGAGAACGAACCGGCTGGCGTCTTGACGGTGTACCAGGACACGCCGCACCAATGGGATGCCTGGGACGTCGACCAAGCCGACCGTCGCAAGGCGACACGGCTGACGGCCGCCGAAACCGTAAGTCTCACTCCTGCTGGGGACCAGGTGGAAGTCCGCCGCACATACGGGGCCTCACAGTTCATTACGCGCTATTCCGCCGTGGCAGGTGCGCGCGAGCTCGTCATCGAGACGGAAGTTGACTGGCACGAGCGGAGAAAACTTCTCAAACTCGCTCTGCCGTTTGACCTCAAAGCCGATGATGCGACATCTGAAATTCAATTCGGCAACGTTCAACGACCGACGCACACGAACACATCGTGGGACAAAGCGCGGTTCGAAACCGCCGCGCACCGCTGGATTCACGTCGGTGAGCCCGACTTCGGAGTAGCAGTGGCGAACGATTCGACATACGGACACGACGTGACCCGATGGACGAGGGAAGACGGCACGGTAACGACAACGATTCGCGAATCGCTGCTTCGCGCGCCCACCTTTCCGGATCCACTCGCGGATCAAGGCAATCACACGCTACGCACCGTCGTCCGGGTGGCTCCTACGATCGTCGAAGCTGCCGACACGGGTTATCGAATCAACCTGCCCATCCGTGAAATGCCTTTCGGTACCCGTCATGCTGAGGCGAACGCGAATACGGCAGAAGAATTCCCTCCGGTTGTGTCCGTTTCATCGCACTGTGTCTTCGTCGAAGCCGTAAAACTCGCCGAAGATCGCTCCGGCGACGTCATCGTCCGCCTCTACGAAGCTCGCGGCAGCCGCACGACCGACGTGGTTGTTACCTTCGGATTCGACGCCGCAGCAGTCTGGACGACTGACCTCCTCGAGCGCCCGACAACAGGGGATACCGGCGGGGACCCGACGGTGGATGAACCCACTGTCGAGAAAAGTCGCTCTGTGACGCTGTCCATGCGCCCGTTCGGAATCACGACGCTGCGAGTCCAGCGCCAAACCCAAGGACGCGCATGACCGGGTGTTGATTCAATTGTCGCAAGGTTGGCTGCTCCGTCAGCGCGTTGATGCCCGAAGCTGCAGCTCGCGGCTCGTAGTGACGGTACGAAGGGATGAAAGCAGTTGGAGTTACGTCAGCGTCCGTGTCTGTGCGGTGTCATCGACTACCGTGCAGGCGTTGGATACGATCGTGGCTTGCCGATCCGGGCAGTCGCGGGACCACATTATTCGCTTGTCGCGCCATCTGTCGTAGCAGCTGTCCCACCCCTCCGGCTCGGCAGCGTCCAGCACGAAGCGCGTCGCTATCGAGACTAGCAAGCTCGCCGCGAATTCGCTGATGACCGGGATGGTATCGCAGTAGCGCGGCGCGTACCAGACGGTGTTGTCACGGAACGCCCGCTACATATCGATGACGACGATCCGTTGTGTGGCGCTCCGTGTCCTCGGCCGTACGCCCGAGCTCGGTGGAAAGCGCCGAATATTGTCTTCGATGATGCGAATGTCGGCAATGCGGACACGGGCGTGACCGTAGGAGCTGGCAGTGCGACTAGCCCGACGCTCGTAATGTCGAGCTTAGGACGAAGTGAGCGTGCTGTCATCGGATTGCGTCGTTTGGCTTTCCAATGACATCTCCGGCGGAGTCTTCCGAAAGCCTCTGGTCAGGACAGCGAGGTATAAGATGCCCAGCGCCAGCCAGCAAAGGCCCAAATAAAGCGCTATGGTACCGAGCTGCGTAAGAAGGTAGAAATCCACGGTTGCACCGAGGAGCGGTAGGACGACGAACTTCATGACGGAGAGGCGATTTTGGCGAGCGCGTTGCTTCCAGAAGTGGACGATTACGCAAATATTGACCATCGTGAAAGTCAGAAACGCGCCGAAGTTGATAAACGACGTGGCCGTGTCCACGGATAGGACCAAGGCGATCAGCCCGACCACGGCGACCAGCAACAGGTTCAAAGTGGGAGTCTTCAGCTTGGGGTGAAGACGTCCAAAGAAGCCGCGCGGCAGCACACCATCTCGCCCCATGACGAACATAAGCCGGCTTGTGCTTGCCTGGACGGCAATGCATGATGCAAAGCTGCCGGCAAGGATAACGATATTGACAATGTTGGCAAATATTGGTCCGCCCACCAGGTTAAACATGGGGAAGGCGACCGAAGACGGATCCTTGAAGCTGCCGCCCGGGTGCACGAGTTGCATGATGTAGGAGACAACGACAAAGATACCGGTGCCGACAACGACCACCAGCAGAATTCCGCGTGGGATATTTCGCTTTGGATTAATGGTTTCTTCGCTAAGTGTGCTGATTGCATCGAAGCCAAGGAATGAATACGCGGCAACTGCGGCACCTGACGAAACAAGCGCGATGCTAGTCGAGGAGTTCCATAGGGGCGTCGTGAGCGAGGCCGACGGGACCGTAAAGATGAGGTGCTTTACACAAAGCACGACGAACGCAGCCATACCGGCCAAAGTGAGCGTTAGCAGCGTCTTGTTCACCCTGTCGGCGAGCACGATGCCCAATATATTGACCGCAGTCGTGACGGCTATGACGAGAACAAGCCATATCCACAGTGGCACGCTCGGAAATTGTGCGCTGATGTAGACGGCGGTCACTAGCCAAGCCACCATCGGAAGGAAGAAGTAGTCCAGGAGGATTGCCCAGCCTACAAGGAACCCGGTGTGCGGATTGATCATCTTTCGGGCATAAGTGTAGGCAGAACCCGATGAGGGGTAAATTCGCGCCAATTTTCCGTAGCTGAGAGCGGTAAGCGCCATCGCCGCACCGGCAATTAGATATGAGGTAGGAGTGGATCCGTGGCTTCTTGACGCGATAACCCCGAACGTTAATATGACAATCGACGGAGCCATGTAGGCGACTCCAAACACGACGAGCGAAGTCAGCGACAACTTCGCTGCCATTCTCTGCGGAGAGCTCATTCTTCTTCCCTTTCTCTTCATTGAGCAGGTTGCTTTGAGTCGCAGTGGTCGAGATTCATTTGCAGCAATCGGAGCACCGAAGCGTGGCGCTTCTTTTAGGCAGTTGTCGGCTGGTCGGCGCTACATTGTGGGTGCCACTTTTCCGGGGTCAGAGCGCCGTCGTACAGCGGCAACGGGATGCTGTCGTCGATACCCTCGAATTGCTGCCACGGACGAGTGACCCCACCGGTTCCGTGCTGACGAACTGCGTGAACTTCATCGAGGTCGATAACGTCGGTCAACACCGTCGATTCTGAGCTCGTCGATTCAACACATACTCGTCCTTGCGGATCGATGAGTAGGCTTCGGCCGAGGCCATCTGGCGCCGCCGCGTTGACGCTGGCGACAAAAACTTGGTTAGCAATGGCGTTAGCGCGATTAAGCGTTACCTCTTGCGCGCGGTCCGAGGTTGGCGTCAAGACCACGTTGACGATTAGTTCGGCACCCATCCAGGCCAAGTGTCTGCTCGCCTCTGGAAACCACGAGTCGTAGCAGATGGAAAGCCCGATGCGTCCGAAACCGGCCATGTCGAAGACGACAAACCGGTCTCCGGCACTGACCTTTTCGTGTGGCCGCCACGGGAACACTTTCCGGTAGGATGCGACTCGCTGGCCCTCGGGCGAATACACTGCGGTCGTGTTGTATATGAGCCCGTCGTCTCCGCGTTCGTAAAAGCTTCCTGGTATCAACCAGATTCGTAGGTCTCCCGCGATTTCAGCGAGGAGTCGATTCCGCTTGCCGTCGATTGGTTCGGCCATGGCTTCGATGAGCGCCTCCGTCTCGTGGTGGGACGCGTCACCGGTTGGATTCAGATGAAGTTCGGGGAATACGAACAACTGGGTGTCCGTGTAGCGCTGAGTCAGGCCCTCTAACTGCGTAGTGAACGATGCGAGAGTTGTGTCTGCTCGGATCGACTGCGGTGTAGCAGGGGATTGGACGAGCGCAATTGGAAGGAGTCTAGTCATCGTAACCGGTTTCCAAGTCGGTAATACCGGCCGCGGCCGGTAATTCTTTGAATAAATTTTAAGAAATAAATTCTAAGAATGTCAAGAGGCGGTGCTTCGGTGCTTCGCGGCTTCTCTAGCTACCCGACGCCGGATTGACTGGCGGAGCTGCGAAACCGTCTGTGTGCGAACATCAATGTATGGCGAGGCCGAAAAATCAGACGCTGCGACGGCAGCAGCTCGTCGAAGCCACCGCCAGTATTGTGCTGCTTCATGGCGCGGCGTCGACTAAATTGACCGACATTGCGGCCGAGGCTGGGCTGGCGCCGTCGGCAGTTCTTTACTACTACCCTGACGTGCGTGAGCTCTATAAAGCGGTACTCAATAAGGGTGGTGCTCAATATTGTGAGAGCCGCGAAATGAGCGTCGCGGAGGCTTCTACACCGGAAGAGCGCCTACGGGAGTGCATACAGTCGGGTGTGCCGCGTCCCGGTGCCGCGGAAGAGGCGAGCCGTCTGTTATATGAGCTTGCGCCAATCGTGCTTCGCAACGATGATGCAGCGGACGAATATGAGAAGTTAATCGCGCGACAAGCCGCGCTATACGAGTCCGTCCTCGAACAATGCGAGGCGAGTGGTGGCTTTGCGTTGGCCATGCCCGTAAAGTCCCTCGCTCGATCTTTCGTGGCGCTTGAGGATGGATACGGCATCGATGTCCTGACGGGAGCGATTACCCCCGACGAAGAGGAAAATCTGCTCCTTGAATATGCGCGGATAATGGCGAGGCGGATCGGTTGATCGCGGCGACTGGTTTATTGCGAGCCGATCGAACTCGTCGTCCAGAATCGCCGTCCTTCTCATTAGCTAGTCGTCGATCTCATCAAGCAGCTTGCTGTCATCGACCGTCAGCTGGGACTTGTCGAGGTGTTTCATGAAGTGTTTCCGGCCCCGGGCAAACCACAGGACAACGGTCAAGATCGCCACGACAATGACTGCGATCGGCGAGTAGTTGAATGTTTGTATGGTTATGGGGAGCGTGGGTGGCAGGACAAACAAGATGCAGATCAAGATCACCCAGCACACCGCTATCCACCCGATGACCGGGCTCCATTTGCCCAGCTGCCACGGGCCGGGCACGAACGCTTTGCCTTTCAGTCGTCGAAGCAACACAGGCGTGACATACGCGATGTACAGGCCGATCACTGCCACGCTGGTCACGGCCAGGTACGCGGTCGTGTTGAACAGAGCCGGCACCGTCAGCAACGTGGAGAGCACGATGCACAGCCATATCGAATTCGTTGGTGTGCCCGATCGAGGGTTGACTTTTTTCCAGTGCTTGGAACCGGGAATGGCGTCGTCGCGGGAGAATGCGTAGCTCATTCTGGAGTTCGCCGTGACCGACGCCATCCCGCAGAAGAACTGCGCGCCGCACACGATGAACAGTAGGAACTTCGCCATTGTCGGATTGTTCAATGCGTCCAAGAACACCTGGGCGGGCGGCAGCCCGGTTGTCGTATTCAACAGCTTCGTCAAGCCCGATGACGACCCGTCTTGGATGGATGCGGTGATCGAGAACAGCAGTATCCAGCCGCCGATGATCGAGATGACGACGCTCATCACGATTCCCTTCGGCGCGGCCGTTGCAGCGTTGCGTGTCTCCTCCGACACGTGCGCCGAGGCGTCGTACCCGGTGTAGGTGTATTGCGCCATTAGTAGGCCCATGAGAAAGACGAATGGCATGAACGAGAATCCGGTCTCGTTGTGCCAGGCTGTCATCGTCCAGCTGAATGTTTGGTGGCTGGTCGGCATGATCCACAGCACTGCCACGATGATGGCGACGCCGACGATGTGCCACCATGCTGACAAGCTCGAGAGAAGGTTGACGAGCTTCACACCGAAGGTATTGAGCAGGCCGTGCGCGACGATGATGACGATGAAGAGGCCGAACGTGTTGTACGCGTTCGGTTCGACGCCGAACGTCAGCGAGGCAAATGCCATCATTGTCGTTGCGGCGCCGAAGTCGATTGCGGCCGTGACGGCGACCTCGCCAAGAAAGTTGAACCAGCCGACGAACCATGCCCAGTGCCGCTTATTGCGTTTAGCGAGACGGCCAGCCCAGAAGTAAAGCCCTCCGGCAGTCGGATAGCGCGAACACACTTCCGCCATCGACAGCGCTACGCACAGGACGAAGATGCCAACTATCGGCCAGCCGAGGTCGATGGCAGCCGGCCCGCCCGAGCCGAGTGCGATCGAATACGACGTGATGCAGCCGGCGAGAATCGAGATGATGGAGAAAGATACGGCGAAATTGCCGAATCCGGACATGCCGCGCTTGAGTTCCTGTTTGTACCCCAGTTCGGCGAGGCCCGCCTCGTCGGACGTTCCCGAGCTCTGAGCCTCTGGCGTCATTGCCTCATCTTTACTCATGCTTGCAAATCCTTGCAGTGCCCGAGGGCAGTGTCAATAGGCTTGGTGACATACCTTTAAGGCGGTATTAACGCAGACTATGCACGCGAAAGATCGAGTGTTAGTGTGCCAGAAAAGTTTAAAAACATACCAATAGATTTGGTTCCGGGAAAGAGATTCACATGAGCACAGGTAGTGCCCCTTTGACGTTGGATCAGCTCAAGGGAGAGATCACATCCGGCGATATCGATACCGTGCTGATAGCGGCGACCGATATGCAAGGCCGACTACAGGGCAAGCGCGTCACCGGGCGCTTCTTCCTTGACGAGGTAATGGATCACGGCACCGAAGGCTGCAATTATCTGCTCGCCGACGACGTCGAGATGAATACGGTTAACGGCTACGACCTCACGTCGTGGGAACGCGGGTACGGCGACCTGGTTTTTCACCCGGACTTCGACACGATCCGGCGAGTCCCGTGGCACAATGCGACCGCCATGGTGCAGTGCGACTTGGCGTATCTCGACGGTTCTCCGGTCAAGCAGTCTCCACGTCAGGTCCTCCTTCGTCAGCTTGAACGTCTAAAAGAGCGTGGGTATGCCGCCGTGGGCGCCACCGAACTGGAGTTCGCCCTCTATCGCACCAGCTACCGGGATGCGGCGGCAGGCGGATATCGGAATCTTGAACCCGCGAGCACGTACAACATCGACTACTCTCTATTCGGCACGGGCCAGGTCGAAGGATATCTGCGCCGTGTGCGAAACGAGATGGACCAGGCCGGGCTTTACACCGAAAGTGCCAAGGGTGAGTGCAATCTGGGCCAGCTCGAAGTTGGATTCCGCTTCACCGACATTTTGGCCACGTGCGACAACCACGTGGTGTACAAACTCGGCTCTAAGGAAATCGCGGATCAAGAAGGCTATTCCGTCACCTTTATGGCTAAACCGAATGAGCGTGAGGGCTCCTCGTGCCATATCCACATGAGCCTTTTGGACGACGCGGGCAACGCTGTCTTCCCCGCTGGTGACGGAGCCGAGATGACGGACACGATGCGGCACTTCGTTGCCGGCCAGATCGCCGCTCAACGTGAATTCACGTACTTTTACGCGCCGAACATTAACTCGTATAAGCGCTATGCTGAGGGGTCGTTCGCCCCGACGGCAGTCGGGTGGGGCTGGGACAACCGCACGTGCGCCCTGCGAGTAGTCGGGCATGGGCCGGGCCTGCGATTCGAGCAGCGCGTCCCGGGCGCCGATGCCAATCCGTATCTGGCCGCTGCCGCATTGGTAGCCGCCGGCATCTACGGAATCGACCACAAGCTGGAACTTGAAGAACCGACGGTCGGCAACGCGTACACGCAGGACATTCCGCATATCCCCAGCAGGCTGCACGACGCGGTACGGCTTTTCAAAGAGTCGGACATGGCGCGCGATGCGTTTGGGGACGAGGTCGTCGACCATTACGTCCACGCTGGCGAAGTGGAAATGGCCGCGTTCGACGCCGCCGTCACCGATTGGGAGGTCCACCGTGGATTCGAAAGGCTCTGATCTTTCGCAAGACCCTGGGCTCTCGCACGGTTGTCGGCGTCCGCTCATCGGCCTTCCCACGTATTACGGACGCAGTCAGCACGGCGTCTGGGACGTCAAGGCGGCGTTCCTGCATGCGACCTATATCGATGCGGTTAGCAGGGCAGGTGGTCGGGTCGCGTTGCTGCCGCCGCAACAGGCTTGGACGGTGTCCGAAACAGCCGAGCTTGATGGCCTGATTCTCACCGGCGGGGAGGACATCGACCCGGCCAGATACGGCGAAGGCCGCGGCCCGTCGACGGGGTGGACGAATACTGAACGGGACGATTTCGAAAGCGACCTCTACCGGTCGGCCCGCGCCGCCGGCGTCCCCCTCCTGGGCATCTGTCGCGGTGCTCAGGTGATCAACGCCGTCCACGGCGGCACCCTCTACCAACACCTGCCCGATGTCCAAGGCCTCGATAAACACGAAGGCACCCGACGAGACGAGTTCCAACACGTCGAGGTGGCCACAATTCCGGGGACGACGGCGTCGGGCGTGCTCGGCGGCGGTGTGCAGGTGAGGTGCCATCATCACCAGGGGATCGACAGGCTTGGATCGGATTTGCGTGTCAGTGCTCGCGCGACCGACGGCGGCATTGAAGCTATTGAAACCACCGCGCCGACCGGCCCAATGCTGCTGGCCGTGCAATGGCATCCCGAAGAATCACTGGACGATCTGCGGCTTTTCCAAGCCCTAGTGGACGCTGCAGCCCACCGGCAGCAGCGCTCGACCCACGAGCCGACGAACATCAAGGAGCGCGCATGACCTACGACGTCATCAACCCTGCCACCGAACAAGTCGTCCAGACGATCGAGATGAACGACGCAGAGTCCGCGAACGCCGCCGTGCAACGTGCAGCCGCCGCTTTCGAAAGCTGGCGCACCGTGTCACCGGCTGACCGAGCCAGGCTGTTGCGCCGTTTTGCCGATGCGGTCGATTCCGACATCGAAAACCTCGCCGATCTCGAGGTCAAGGAAGCCGGCCACACCATTACGAACGCGCGAGGCGAAGCAGAGAACGTGCGCGACGTGCTGCATTACTTTGCCGGGGCGGTCGAGCGGCATCTCGGTGACCAGATCCCGGTCGAAGGCGGTATCGACGTGACTTTCCACGAACCGCTTGGCGTGGTGGGCATCATTGTCCCGTGGAACTTCCCGATGCCAATCGCCGGATGGGGATTCGCGCCGGCGCTGGCGGCAGGCAACACCGTGGTGTTGAAGCCGGCCGAGTTGACGCCGCTGACCGCGGTGCGTATCGGGGAACTGGCCCGCGAGGCTGGGCTGCCGCCTGACGTGCTTCAGGTGCTGCCCGGCAAAGGATCGATCGTTGGGCAGGCGTTCACTGATCACCCGCGGGTGGCGAAGATCGTCTTCACTGGATCGTCGGCCGTAGGCAAGAAGATTCTGGCCGGTTCGGCGGACACGATGAAGCGGACGACGCTCGAGCTCGGCGGCAAAAGCGCCAACGTGATCTTCCACGACGCAGATATCGAGCAGGCAGCGGCGACGGCGCCCTACGGAGTTTTCGACAACGCCGGTCAAGATTGCTGTGCACGGTCTCGTTTACTGGTGCAGCGAAGCGTGTTCGACGAGTTCATGGAGCTACTTGAACCGGCGATTGCGGGCGTGCGCGTGTGCGACCCCGCGGATGAGAAGTCCGAGATGGGCCCGCTGATCTCGGCCGAGCAGCACCGCGTGGTCAGCTCATTCTTGGACGACGGCGCGGACGTCGCATTTACGGGCTCGGCGCCGAACGGGCCGGGGTACTGGTTTGCTCCGACCGTGGTGATCGCTGGGTCGCCGAACGACCGGATTGTGACGGACGAGATCTTCGGTCCGGTAGTTACGGTGCTGCCGTTTGACGATGAAGCGGATGCGATCCGGATAGCGAACGACTCAATCTACGGCTTGTCCGGATCGATTTGGACCGAGAATGTGCGGCGCGGGCTGCGTGTGGCGCGGGCGATCGATTCGGGGGCGTTGTCGCTAAACTCGCATGCCGCAGTTCGGTACAACACTCCGTTCGGCGGCTTCAAGCAGTCGGGCATTGGCCGCGAGCTAGGTCCGCACGCGCTGGATTCATTCACCGAGACCAAGAATCTGTTCATCGCCACAACGTAGAAGGGCAGCCATCATGGACACACTGGAAGAAATCGTATGCCGACGGCTGCCCGGACGAGCCGCGGTGGTCACCGGCGGAGCGAGCGGCATCGGCCTGGCCACGGCCAAGCGCCTCGCCTCGGAGGGGGCGGACGTCGTCGTGGCAGACATGAACGACGAGGCTGGACAAAAGGCGGCCAAAGAAGTCGGTGGGCTATACGTGCACGCCGACGTGACGGACCCGGGCGACGTCGAGAACCTGTTCCACGTCACGAACGAGACGTACGGGCGGGTGGACATCGCATTCAACAACGCGGGCATTTCGCCTCCGGACGACGCGTCGATCACCGAGACCGGTCTCGAAGCGTGGCGCAAAGTGCAGGATGTAAACCTGACGTCCGTGTACCTCTGCTCGAAGCAGGCACTGGTTTATATGCGCAGGCAAGGCAAAGGCTCGATCATCAACACGGCATCGTTCGTGGCACACATGGGAGCGGCGACGTCGCAGATTTCGTACACCGCGTCGAAGGGCGGTGTGCTGGCTATGTCGCGCGAACTCGGAGTGGAGTTCGCGAAGGAGGGCGTCCGGGTCAACGCGCTGTGTCCCGGGCCGGTGAACACGGAGTTGTTGCAGGAGCTGTTCGCCAAAGATCCGGAGATGGCAGCCCGGCGGCTCGTGCATGTGCCGATGGGGCGGTTCGGTGAGGCCGAGGAGATGGCAGCAGCTGTAGCGTTCTTGGCCAGTGACGACGCGTCATTCGTGACGGCCTCGAGCTTCATGGTGGACGGCGGACTGACCAACGCCTACACGACGCCGCTGGGGTAGGGAAGGCGCTCGTTGACTAAGGAGGTCGTTCGTTGAGCTTGTCGAAACGCCCAGAGCCCGCCGAGCCGTCAGGGGAGTTCTCGTCACTGCGGGCGGTTGCGCCAGCGCGCACCGGCAACGTCTTTGAAGAGACGATCGAATGCCTGCTGCAGATCATCCGACTGGGGATCGTTCCGCCAGGCGCGCGATTTCCACCAGAGCGGGAGCTGGCCGCGCAGTTCGGAGTATCGCGGGCAACGCTAAGAGAAGCGATCTCAGAGTTGAACAGCGCTGGATGGGTAGACGTGCGGCGCGGACGCGGCGGCGGAACTTTCGTCGCGGAGCAGAGCGGCGAAGCGCCACGAGGGATCGGCAAACCGGTGGAGCAGGAGAGCTTGTCGGCTGCAGAAGTGGAAGACACGCTCGCATGGCGACGCGTGATCGAGTTGGGCGTTGTCGAAGTTGCGGCGGAGCAAAGCCTGTCGGCCGCGCAGCGACAAGAGCTGAACCAGGCGATGAGCGAAAGCCTCGAATCGACGCTGGGAAACTATCGACGGTTGGATTCGCGGCTCCACCTGACGTGGGCGAAAGCGACCGGGTCGCCGAGTTTAGTGCGGTCGATGGCAGAAAGCCGGACGCGAATCAACAAGTTGCTGGGAAGGATACCGATGATCGAAACGAACCTGACGCACTCCCATGAGCAGCATCAGCGTGTAGTCGACGCGATCTTCGGTGGAAATGCGCAGGCCGCGCGTTCCGCCATGGCCGAACACCTCGATGGGACCGCTGCCTTGTTACGTGGGTTTTTGATGTAGGAGACAGCTTTGCCCTGGCTGCGGTTTGACTCATTGTCGGCGATGACCGCGTAAGTGCCGACAGCGCTTCTAACTCTGTGACATTCAAACGAAGGACGCTCGTACACCAATGGCTTGGAGATACCACAGTTGGCCTCATTCGTAGTCGATTACTTCCGATGCATCCTCGGCGTCTGATGAGAGTTGCACTAGGAATAGAATTTGATCTCCGGCGGTCTCGCAAAAGCGATTGAGGGTGCCAATCCTGTTAGGAGTTGTCATGGACGAAGAAGTCTCTGCAGCGACGGTTCCCGCAATCGACGTGTCTGTTGACGCGCTGGATTCGGTCAGCTACGCCTTGGTCGCGAATCGGCTACCTGCGCTCAGGGCAATCAAAATCACCAACAACAGCGGTTCCGCGCTATCCGACGTGTCGATTGATGTCACTATTCGGGCTGCGGGAACCAATCTTGTCGACAAATGGCACTACGACGTCGGCGTAGAAATCGCACCGAATGATTCGTTCATTCTGGACACGCGTGAGATCGTCGATCTCGATATCGACACAGAGTTTTTATCAAATCTGACAGAGAGCATAAGGGGCCGATTTGGTGTCGCACTCAACTGTCGTTGGCACGAAGAAGTGCGATCAACAGAGTCGTTTACTTTGCTTGCAGCAAACGAGTGGTACGCCGCCCCGGAATTGCGCGAAACCCTGATCAGCTTCGTTCAGCCAAACACCAACACCGTCATATCCCTGCTACAAGACGCATCGTCAATACTGAATGCGACGACCGGCTCTGGGGCACTCGAGGGGTATCAGAGCGGTCCCCGGCGAGCTATGGAAATTGGTTCAGCCATCTATGCCGCGATAAACAAGAAGGGCATTAACTACTTAGAGCTTCCGGCGTCATTCGAGGAGACAGGGCAGCGAGTCAGAACTCCGGCTGAGGTCATGCAGACTGGCTTTGGAAACTGTGTTGATCTATCGCTCCTATATTGTTCGGCACTCGAACACGCAGGACTTGAACCGTTCATTTGGCTCACTAACTCGCATGCAATGTCAGGTTTTTACATCGAGCCAATGGCAGTTGCCACCCGGCAACCGGTGTTAGATGACCACAGTATTGCGCGGAATCTCGTCGATAGCGAACGCGCCGTTGCGGTAGAAAGTACCGCATTGGCGACGTCTGACTGCAGGTTTGTGGGAGCCATCAGTGCTGGCAAGGAGAAGACGACAAGCCACGCGTTCCAAGCTCTTCTTGATATTAGAGCTCTACGCCGTATAGGGATCCGTCCGCTGCCAAGCCCGGACGACGTCGCAGTTCAGCCCACCGTCGACACCGGTAAATCATCAAACAAGACCTTTACAATGAGTGAGACGCTGAGCCTTCCGGACGTCACACCCCCTGCAAATGAGGATGCCAATGAGCTTGCAAGGCGGCAGGACAATTCACCGCTTCGGATTCAGCGATGGAAAAAGTCGCTACTCGACCTGAGCCTTCGAAACCCACTACTGAATTTGCCGCGCACGTCACGCGTGCTGCGGCTGCACATGCCATCCGGATCACTTGCCGAGCTCGAAGACCTAGTCTTTCAAGGAAAAGCGTTTTCAATCCTTCCGGACGACGACCTTACGCAATTCCAGCATGCTCGAGGCGTCCAATCCGTGACCGAGCTTGGCCCGGACGAACTTGCGCGCGATCTGACCGATGAGAAGGTTCTCTATGCGAGTGTCTCGTCGGCCGCGTATCGAAAGCGTCTCAAAGACTTTCAACGTGCAGCAAGATCGATGCTCCAGGAGACTGGCAGCAATTACCTCTATCTGTGCCTCGGCAGTCTTGTGCACCCCGGTTCAAGTCGCGCTGCGGAGGCACCGCTATTCATCCTGCCGATTCGTGTAACCGGTGGTGTTGGCAATGGGCCGTACAAATTCGATGTCGACGGTGACCAACTTGCGGTGCCTAACCTTTGCCTGGTCGAGTGGTTAAAAGTCAAGCATCACCTCGCCGTTCCCGCATTGGAGAACCCTCCGCGTGATGAATCTGGCATTGATATTGACGAAGCGTTGAAACAAATTCGACGTGGGATCGCTGATGCCAACTTGAGCTACCACGTCAACGACAGTGCGAGTCTCGCAATGCTTTCGTTTAGCACATTTCAAATGTGGCGAGATCTCGAAGAAAATTGGCAGTTGCTGTCGAAAAATTCCGTTGTCCGACATCTGGTCGAATCGCCGGGGGCAGAATATTTAGATCCGGTGGTTGACTCTGATATGGCGGCTTCTGTGCCGAGGGAAGAGGACTTGCAACTACCTATTCCTGCCGACGGTTCGCAGATTGAGGCCGTAGGGATGGCCATGCTGGGACAGTCGTTCGTACTAGAAGGTCCTCCAGGTACTGGCAAGTCCCAGACGATTACCAATATGATCTCCGCCTTGTTGGCTAGCGGTAAGCGCGTACTCTTCGTGGCCGAGAAGCAGGCCGCACTCGAGGTTGTCAAGAAGAGACTCGATAAAATCGGTCTCGGACCATTTGCTCTCGACATTCACGGCCGCGATCAGTCGATAAACGCGGTACGCAGTCAAATCAAAGACGCAATGGAAATTCCGGCAACGCGTGATGCATCGACAATTCAGCGACTCGGGCGAGATCTTTCGTCGAGCATCGGAGAGCTTAAAACTTACCCGGAGGCCATTCACTCTGCGAACGCAAGTGGGCAGTCGCTCTGGTCTGCGTATGAGCAGAGTCTAATTCTTAGGGACGGGCCGGCCTTTAAGCTGCCAACAACTGTGCTGAACTTGTCCGTAGATGCGCAGCGTGACGTTGAACGAGCGCTTACGGAATTTGCAACGAATGCTTCACGGGCCATCCATACCGGTGGCGATACAGCCAGAGGCCTTACAAGTTGTGCATGGAGCCTGAGCACAGTCGCCGACTTTGAAAAGTTGGACGCGAACGTCCTGAGAGACCGATTAGACGCTATCGAGCGAAGTATGGCGGCTTTCTCAAGCCTCCCCGAGCCGCTCCGTGTCTTCGCTTCGCAGCGTAAGCCCGACGGGTTGGTCGAGGATGCAGAAATACTAAGTAAGCTGGCGCGCACGAAATCGCTTCGCCGTGAGGCGTTATCGCTGGCCGCGAATCCGCGCGTTGTCTCCGATATTCGTTCGCTCCTCCAGCAACAGGGTCGCTTTTTGATGCAGCACCGCGAACTATTTACTCTCGTTCGGCCGGAAATTTTACGAGCGAAAACGCTTCGCGGTTGGCTTGAAGACGCTAAGGCCGGCGAGGCCAAGACTTTCGGACGCAAAAAGCGGCGAAACATCTTGGCTCAGGAAGTTGCAGGATATGCACATCCCGGACGGACAATCGCCCCCGACACGATCCTAGAATTTTTGAGCAAGCTCAACGTCGCGCAGAACGATGCGTTGCTATTGTTTCAACGATCTAAGAAGGTCGGAATCGACTCTATCCTTCCGGGGTGGCTTCCGGAGTCCGAACAGGCCTATGAAGGTCTGTCGCAGCAATTGGAAAGTCTCGTCTCTGCCCTCGAGCTTCGTCGGGAATACGCAGAGCACTGGACGTTGCTGGAGACGCCGGCTGGCAGTGATAATCCGCTCGCGCACATCGCGCCCGAAATCCACGACTTTACCGAGACATTCCGGGATACGGCAGCCGCCTGGAGTTCGTTCAGACAAACTCTTGGGGTAACGAACGAGTCATTGGAACGCTGGATCCGCGGATCGACTGGGCGAACTTGGGCAGAGGCATGGCAAGGCTCCAGCACCACGTGGCGCTCGGATAACGAGTTTTTCCGCGGGCTCGCAGCATGGACACGAGTGGCAGCAGCGCTCGGAACTATCGAATCTTACGAGTTAGGTGAATTAGCGCATCAACTCGTTGACGGAGGTATCGAATTCCGCGATGTCACATCAGCCTACGACCGCGGCTTTTATCAGGCGGCCATCAACGAGCGGCGAACCGCAGCCGGCCTGGATTGGTTTGACGGGCGGGTCCGGGACCAAAAGACCGATCGGTATTTGAATGCATCAACGGACATTCAAGACGAGCTGCCAACCGCGTTACCCACTTTGGTGTCACGGCATCGTGGGTTCACATCAGTACCGCCGCGCTCGCCGCAAGCCACATTAAAGAAGGAACTCGACCGGAAACGTGGTGGTCTGAGCATTCGGCAATTGTTTGACCGGTATTCTGAAGTGATTTTGGGGCTGACACCGTGTGTTCTGATGTCACCGGCGTCAGTGGCAAACTTCGTTGCTCCTCGAGACGAGCCGATATTCGACGTCACTATCTTCGATGAAGCGTCGCAAGTCAGAGTTTCTCAAGCCGTCGGCTCGATTGGACGAGCGCGATCATGCATTATCGTTGGCGATTCCAAGCAGATGCCTCCTTCATCGATCATGCAGGCAAGCGGGCGGTCGGTTGAAGAGTCCGACCTGAACGTCGATCCCACTTCCGAGAGCGCCATGGTCCCGGAAGATATGGAGAGCATTCTCAGCGAAGCGGTCGAGTCTCAGCTACCGCAGCAGTGGCTGTCTTGGCATTACCGAAGCCAACATGAAGGCTTAATTGCCTTTTCGAACAACGCATACTATGAAAACCATCTTGCGACTATTCCGTCGCCTGCAACCGTCGATGAGAGTGTTGAATTTCGACGAATTAACGGGACGTTTGGTCGCGGAAAGGATCGCACGAACCCAGCAGAAGCTGAAGCTATCGTCGATGAAGTCGAGCGACGGATCCACTCTCCGGAATCTTCTAGCGACAGTATTGGTGTCGTTACATTCAATACGCAGCAACGCGACCGCATACTTGACCTGTTGGAAAACCACGCTGACCCCGTCATCCGCCAAATGATGGCCGAGGAATCGACCGCAATATTCGTCAAAAACCTCGAGAATGTTCAAGGCGACGAGCGTGACGTTATTTTGTTCTCCGTCGCATTCTCAAAGGACCCGGCAACCGGAAAGGTACCGCTCCAATTTGGGCCACTTAACACAGACGGAGGGGAACGGCGCCTTAATGTCGCGATTACGCGAGCAAAGAAGCAGGTCGTCATATTTTGTTCGTTCGACCCGGAAAATTTGGAGCTGGGGTCGTCACGTTCTCAAGGACTGAACGATCTCAAACGGTACCTGGTGGCCGCTCGAGACCATGCGTATCGGCCCGTTAGCTCAAACGTAACCCAAACTCGGAATGCCCAAGGCGTAGCCAATGAGATTGCTTGTCACCTCAGAGAACGCGGCTTCGACACTGAGCTGGCGTATGGGCTGTCACGCTTCAAAGTTGACGTGGTCGTCCGCGAGGCCAATTCAAGTGAGGAACCAATCCCATGGAGGACCGCCGTAATTCTTGACGGCCACGGCTGGGCACGACAGCCCACTGTCGCGGATCGCGAGGGGTCGCCCGAGTTATTACTCAGCCCGATGAATTGGGGCGCCGTCAAGAGAGTTTGGTTACCCGAATGGATAGCCAATAAGGACGCTGTAGTTGAAGATATTGCCTCTCGTGTCGATGCAGCCGTGGAGAGCGCCGCCCAGGAGGCACGAGACCGTACCGAACGCGAGCGACAGAAAGCGGATTTACTCGAGGGTCGTCGACGTGAGGCCGAGGTACTGGATGTACTGGACCAGATTAATAACTCAACGGTCGATAACGACCAGGACAAAGGCGTTGCTGAGGAAGTCACATCGGCCGACGAGCCAGAAGAGGTCGAGGGAGCGACCGGTGCTGAGCAACGCGTGACCGAGCACTCACTGCAAACCGATCGCGACGCGGGCGGCGTGAGAGAGGTTGCGGAAACTCCCAAACATCACGACAATTTGCGCACTCCATTCATCAGTGCCGCAGAACGCTACCAAACCCTTGTTGGTGAAAAAGAGGAACTTGACCAACTGCGCCGAAACAGGCTGGTCCGGTCGAAGATGCAGGATGTTCTGCGGGAGTTGGTGGAATTCGAAGGACCGATTGAAGTTGAACGATTGCTGCTACTGGCGCATCGGCGTTTCGGCATGATGAAAGTTGTTGGGACGCGACGAGAAGTTGCGCGCGGGCTAATTGACCCGTCTGCGTTTTACTCGGAAGACGGTCACAAGTTTGCTTGGCCCTCCCGTCTTGATCCAAACGAGTGGTTTGGTTATAGATTCGTGACGAGCAGCACCGACAGGACCATTCATGAGGTCGCGCCGGAAGAGATCGCCAACGCAATGCGCTCCGCACTTATGAATGGCTCCGCGATGAGCAGCGAAGAGCTGATGCGTGAAGCTTATACTTCGCTCGGTTACAAGCGTATGGGCGGACACGCCAGGGAGACGCTTCTCACAGCGCTTCGATTGGGGGTGAGCACCGACCGATTCGTGGTTGTCGAGGGCAAATATCGGCTCTAACTCACGACCCGATTCAACTATCCAACGACCATCCCCGTTCTGCGCTTTAATTCTGACGTGCAAATTCGACCTGTCTCGAAGTGCGATCAGCCTCGCCGAAGTGACAAGTCATGTTTGTGACAAAGTGACCTTATGACTTCATGGATGATTCGCGCCGGAAGTGCTGGCGAACGCGAAGACTGGGCTCTCGAAACTGGATGCTCGGGTGCAGGGTTCGGCGAGGTCGCTCCGCTCTATGACGCAGACAGGCGCGATGATGTCGTCGATGCCGTGAACGCGGTGTATTCAGATTCCGGAGATGGAGCGGTCCGGAACTTCGCTGCACAGCTTTGGGCGCTGCGTGGGCGAATGGCCGTTGGAGACCTCGTAGTCATGCCCCTTAAACGGACGCCATCCATCGCTTTGGGAATCATCACGAGCGACTATGAATATCTGGCAGACGAACCTGATATACAGCGTAGACATGTCCGCCGTATCGATTGGAAAGTCACTGACTTAGGCCGAGCGCGCGTCAAACAGGACTTGCTGTATTCGTTGGGTGCCTTCTCCACAATTTGTCAGATCAAAAGAAACGATGCCGAGTTCAGGCTCCGAACGTGCATTGAGCGAGGAGTCGACCCTGGCGCGCGCAACTCCTCCGTAGCAGCGCAGGCTGCCGCCGCGCCCCCAGCTGAGGTGACGATTGGGCAGGAAGAAGCCGATGATTCTGAGGCCAACATTCCGGTCGACCTTGCTCGAGTAGCGGCAGACAGCATTGCCAGTCGTGTCATCGAAGTATTTGCCGGGCACAAGATGGAGTCGCTCGTCGCGGAGATATTGCGAGCGAATGATTACGTCTGCATGGAGCACGGCGCGGGCACGGACGATGGCATCGATCTTGTCGCCGGAAAAGGGCTGCTGGGACTCGAGGCGCCGCGCATCATTGTGCAAGTGAAATCACAGGCATCATCGGTCGACAGCCCAACCGTTCAGCAATTGCACGGAGCCTTGAAGATGCACGATGCTGATCAAGGTCTCTTAGTGGCATGGGGAGGACTCACTAAGGCCGCTCGCAAGCTCGTCGACTCCCATCGCTTCGCCGTGAGGGTGTGGGAAGCGGACGACGTGGTGAACCTTATTGAGCGGCACTACCTGGACTTGTCGGCGTCGATTCGGAAGGATCTGCCGCTTCGGCAGATCTGGACTCTGGCCGAGGACGCCGGGTAGACGGTCGGAGTTCGACAGCGCTAATTGAAATCAGCCCGCTGCCGCTAAACGTCTTAGACCCAAGGCCAATATCTTGTCCTGAGAATACTGCCATCATCGGAAGACCTCGATGCGAACGCCAATTACGCACTCAATCGCGAAGGGCCAGGAATCTCGACAATTTCGGGGTTTAGACGCGACTTTAGGTTGGTCCGCTCGCTGCCATTCTTCCGCTGACCTTGAGGTCTTGCGGTACCGGCAGGTGTGCGCGTTATTTCCGGGCCTTCGCCTCCCAAATCGCGTGATCAACCATCCATGGTGTTATCGCAAGGGCGTCTGCCGCCTCTGCAAGTAGTGCGCGGGCTTCTGTCACGGTGACCTCGCGGTCGAGAATCTCTCGCAGCCACGACAGGATGTGTCTGTCGGGTTTCACTTGCGAATCGTCGCCAGCATTCATCCAAAGATTGCCGGTGCGGACGGCATCGATTCCGTGGCCTGGCACCTCGGCAAGTGCGTGTTCAACTTCAACCACGCGATCTACGTCCGACAGCAATTTACTGACATCTGATAGCACCTCGATCTTGTGGTCGAGCAGGATACCGGCAGTTTGCCGAACCGCGGCGGCTTTTAAAACACCACTTCGAGTCGAGGTTCGCTGATTATTGTGCAGGATGTCGCCGGCGAAAGCCCCGTCTGTCAGAGAATCGATTGAGTCGAGGAAGTTAGTAAGCGTTTGTTCGTCAGAGCGCGGGCTGATGCTGCCAGCTATTACGTCTCCCGTTAAGAGCACTGAAGAAAGGCCTGCCCATTTTGCGTACCGATGGACCACTGGGACGACGACCGAATCGTATTTGGCGTTGATCGAGTAAACAGCGTCCAAGATGCACAGGCCCAGGTGACCCCACCCGGATTTTCTCAGTTGCGGATTCAGTGATTTAACCGCGATGGCTACCGAGTCAATGTCGGCGGGAGCGTTTTGCGTTCTGTCGGATACTTGGAAAGCCCTTCCGTTGACGAAATCGTGGACCCATATCGAAGCCGTTTCCTCTGACAGTGCGGATATCTATGAATGGGCTGCCACGATCGTTCTACGCGGAGTAAAACGAGAACATCTACTCTCATGGTTGGCCCTGAACCTGGAGGGCGTATCAGCGCCCTCCAAACCGTGAAACACCGGTGAACACCTGCAACTCGTGCCAGATTCCCACCCCTACTCCTTCACGGCGCCGCTGACCATTCCTTCGATGAAGCGCCGCTGGAAGATGAGGTAGACGATGACCACGGGCAGGGCGACGAGCACTGCGCCGGCTGCCAGCAGGGAAATATCCGACGAATGCTGTCCTTGGAAGAATGCCAGTCCAAGCGGCACGGTGCGGTGGTTCCCCGACGAGATCATCACCAGCGGCAGCAGGAATTCGTTCCACGTCCACATGAAGGTGATAACGATCATCGTCGTGATCGCCGGGCGCCCGGACGGCACCAGGATCCTCCACAAAATGCCCCAACTCGACGCGCCGTCGAGGCGGGCGGCCTCGATCAGCGAGCGCGACGCCGACACGAAGTACGTGCGCATCCAATACGTGCCGAACGCGACGGACTGCGCCGTCTGCGGCAGGATCAACGCCCAATACGTGTTCGTCAGATTGAGATCCCGAAACCCGTAGTACAGCGGGATCACTATCACTTCCTCCGGGATCGTCAGCCCGAGGACGAACAGGTAGAACAGCACTTTCGAGCCGGGAAAGCGCATCGTGCCGAACGCATAGGCCGCCATGATGGAAAAGATCCCGGCCGCCACGACCACCGTGACCGCCACGAGAACCGACGATCCGAGGAACGAACCGAAGTGCCCGCGCGTCCACGCATGCACGAAGTTCTCCAGATGCAACCCGTCCGGGAACCGCAGGCCCGGCTGAGCGTACTGATCCGTCGACAACGCCGCCGACAGGATCTGCACAAGCGGCACGAGCGCGATGATCGTGAACACGATCAAGATGACGTATGTGACGCTCCGGTCCCGGCGCGAACTGATCACTGCTTACCCTCCACCAGTCGCGACACCACGGCGGTCAGCACGAACACCACGACCGTCAGGCCGACGCCGACCGTCGCTGCCGAGCCGACCTGGCTCAGTTCGAACGCGCGGTGGTACACCTCGTACGCCGGCACCGACGTGCTGTTGCCCGGGCCTCCCGACGTCGTCAGGTAGATCAAGTCGAAGTTCCGCAGGCCCGCCACGATCGTCAACGTCGTCGCCACCGCGATCTGCGGCCGGAGCGCCGGAAGCGTGACCGCGAAGAACTCCCGCACCGCGCCGGCGCCGTCGAGCCGAGCCGCCTCGTACAGCTCGCGCGGAATCGACTGGACGCCGGCCATGAACAGCACCATGCACAGGCCGAACCCCACCCACGTGCCCGCGATGCCGATTGCCGGCAGCGCCAAGTCCGGGTTGCCGAGCCACGGCTGGCCCTTCGAGCCGAGGCCGATGAGCCCGAGCACCTGGTTCACGACGCCGGACGGCGCGTACACCCACCGCCACGCGACCGCCACCACGACCATGGCCAGCACTTGCGGAAGAAACAGGACCGTCCGAAAGAACGTCAGGCCGCGAACGCGGATCCTTGACATCGTCGCCGCCAACAACAGCCCGATGAGCACCGGCAGCGCCGCATAAAACAGCAGCAGAATCAGCGCGTGCACGAACGCGCCGCGCAGATCCGGATCGGTCAGCAGCGCAACGTAATTGTCGGCGCCCGCCCACCTCGCCGGCGACAGCCCGTCCCAGTCGTAGAGCGAGTACCGCACGGACTGCAGCAACGGCAGCACGATGAACACCACGAACACCGCGAGCGCCGGCAGGATGTACAAGTATCCGACGGTCCGCGGCTCCCCGGGAGCGCGGCGGTACACGTGCCACGGCCGCCGCCGTCTGGCTGATCCGCCCGGCCGCGCCGACCGGCCCGGCCCCGCCTCGCCCTTCTCCGTCAGTGACATCGATGGTGACGATTACTGCTGGCTGTGGAACTTGTTGACGTCGGATTGCAGCTTGTCCGCGAACTGTTTCGGGCTGAGACTGCCGCCAATGAGTTCTTGCAGCGCGGCCGTGATCGTGTCGTAGAAGGTCGGCGACGAGTAGTCGAGGTACGGCACCAGACCATCGACGCTGTTGATCTTCTTCCAGTCCCGGAACATGTCCTTGTCGACCGCGTACTTCGACTTCGGCGAGGTCGCACCGGGCACGGCGGGCAGGTTGCCGGTGTCGGCCATGACCTTTGCCGCGTGCTTGCTGGTGAGGAAGTTGATGTACGCCGCGGCAACATTCGGATGCTTGGACTTCTGCGTGATACTCAGCGCCAGGCTCTCGCCGCCGGTCGTGGCTTGTTGCTGCCCGGCGGGCGCCGGCGGAAGCATCATCCGTAGCGAGTTGCCCATCGGCTTCTTAATGTCCGCGGCCTCCCAGGTCCCGGTGATCAGGTAGGCGCCCTGCCCGTGGGAGAACTGCTTCGCGGCGTCGTCGTATCCGATGCCGTTCGGCCCGGACGGGAAGTACCCCTTCTTCGTCCACTGCTGAAGCGTCTTTGCCGACTTTTCAAATCCGGGGCTCGTCCACTTCGTATCCCCGCCCCCGTACACGAGCGAGCGAATCTGCTTCGTCGGCTGGTTTTGCGCCTGAATCAGCCCGATCGTGTGAATGGCGGGGTACTTGTCCAGATTGCCGAACTGGATCGGCAACTGACCGGCCTTCTTGATCTTCGCCAAGCTCTGCTCGAACTGCGACCAGTTCTTTGGCGGTTTGATGCCGAGCGACTTCAGCTTCTTCTGGTTGTAGTAGATGCCGATGAACTCGCCCATCTGCGAAACGCCGTAGAGGTGGCCTTCACCGAATTTCGTCGCCGAGTTGTTCACCCGGTTCAAGTCGAGCAGCGCGGGCGAGTACCGGGACTTCCAGTCGTACGCCTTCGCGTACTTGTCCAGGTTCATCAGCATGCCGGCGTGCACGAAGGACACCATGTCGGGGTAACCCTGGTTCACTTCGACGACGTCCGGCGGGTGATTGCCCGACAAGGAGAGTTTGAGCGTGGTCTTGAGATCGGAGAAGCTCTTCGACGTGCGTTTGATCGTCACGTTCGGGTACTTCTTCATGAACTCTTTGTTCAGCCGAGTCATCTCGGCGTTCTGCCCGCCGCGGACCTCCTGGTCCCATTCGCGTAGCGTGACCTTGCCCGCTTTGGCGACGTCCTTCGACACGCTCGTGGGCTCGGTCGACTTTTTGCTTCCGCCCGAATCTGCGCCCGGGGCACTGCAGGCGGCGAGCACCACAGCGACCGGAAGTGCGACCCACGCCGCGATTATCCTTCTGCTAGAGCGTTTCATCGATACTCCTTGACTGAAGGCGCCTACCGCGGCGTCATGTGTGAACCCGGATGCGTAGAAAAAGTCGCCTCGGCCAACCGCCTTGCGTGGGCCTTGCTCGGCAAACGGATGCCGTCGAGAAAAGCATAGCGCCGGCGCAGCGACGTCACGTAGGCGTTCGAGCGTTCGTCGTTATTTAACGTTCGCCACCATTCGAGGACCTCGGCCAGACCGGGGCTCGACAGCGATCCGCCGAATTGCTGGACGGCGAGTGCTGAGCACAGTGCCGCAAACGCGAGGCGGTCGGTCAAGGGCCATTGGCCGAGCGTTCCAAGCATGATCCCGGCGACGAAGACGTCGCCCGCGCCGGTTGCGTCGATTGCGGGCACGTTCAGGGCGGGAACCTGCGCCTCCTCGCCGGTGCGCGAATCGATGGCCATTGCGCCGTCCGCGCCGTTGGTGACGACCGCGATCGGCACTCGGTCGGCTAGGGCGTACAGCGCGTCGCGTGGCGAGTCGGTGCGGGTGTAGGCCATCGCCTCGCCTGCATTCGGCAGAAAGGCGTCGCATTCGGCGAGTAGGTCGAGTTTCGATGGCGCCCATTCGCCGCTTTCGTCCCAGCCGATATCGGCGAACACTGTCGCGCCTTGCGAGCGTGCGTGCCGCAGCCACTGCGGTGATTCGCCGTCCGTCCACGACCCGTCGTCCAGATCGGCGACGACAGCCCGCGCTCGCGGCGGGGTGCCGATCATCTCGGACGCCGTCAGGGGCGGCGGGTGGCTGTGCGTGACCATGCTCCGGTCACCGCGCGTGGCCATCGACACCGTGACGGGCGAGTGCCACCCTTCAAACCGGCGCGAGCTCGAAAGGTCGACGCCTTCCTGCTCGGAAAGGGTGGACCAGCAGAAATCGCCGTAGACGTCGTCGCCGAACGCCGCGGACATGGATGTCAAGAGCCCGAGCCGGCTCGATGCGGTGGCCAGGTTGGCGATGCCGCCGGGGGAGGAGCCCATGCCGCTGGCCTGTAGCTCGACGCCGGGCGGCGGCACTGATTCGAGTCCGGTGAAGATGAGATCGAAGAAGACGGTGCCGTGAACGAACACGTCGAAGTCGGGACGTGCGCCGTGCTCGGCGTCGTTGTCGCTCGCTGCCATTGCAAGTCTCCGTTGTCGCATACGTTCATAAGTGCGCAATCAGAGTATCAATGATGACTGTGAATGAACAGAGTTGACTGGAAATGCTCATTCTGGCTTAGACTAATGTCGTGTTGCAGGCAGACAGGGAGGCCGAGATCGTCCGGGCCGTGCGCCGTTCCGGCCCGGTGTCGGTCGACGATTTGTCCCAGCTCCTGGGCGTGAGCGCGTCGACTGTGCGACGCGATTTGAACCGTTTGAACGGCGAGGGAACGCTCGAACGCATCCGCGGGGGCGCGCGAATTTCCGACGACGCCGACAATTTGCACCCGTTCTCGTCAGTCGCCGTCACCGACAAAGTAGAGAAGCTCGACGTCGCGCGCCGTGCGGCGTCCTTGGTCGAGGACGGCGCGATCGTCCTGCTGGACATCGGCACAACGACGGCGAGTCTCGCCGAACAACTGCGCGGGCGACGCCTGACGGTGATCACGGCAAGCCTGGCCGTCTATGAGATTTTGCGGAATGAAGCGGGCATCGAACTGATTTTGCTGGGCGGCGTGGTGCGCCGGTCGTACCAGTCGATGGTCGGCCAGTTGACGACGTCGGCGCTGGGCCAAGTGCGCGCCGACATCACCTTTCTCGGCACGAGCGGCGTGCGAGCAAACGGGGACGTACTCGACAGTACGCCGAGTGAAGTGCCGGTGAAATGTTCGCTGATGCGGGCGGCCGAGCGGTCCGTCCTGGTTGCCGACGAGCACAAATTTCCCGGGTCGGGCGCATTCAAGGTCTGCAGTCTGAGCGACGTCGGCACGCTTGTGTCGAACGCCGACATTCCGCGGCAGACTCGCCAGTACTGCGACGAACACGGAGTAGAGGTCCTGTGAAACTGACAATCATCGGTGGCGGCGGGTTCCGCGTGCCGCTCATTTATCACGCTCTCTTGATGGACGAGCGTGAGCCGCGCATCGACGACGTGACCTTGTACGACGTTGACCGGGATCGTTTGGCCGCCATCAAGGCCGTGGTGGATCAGCAGCAGGCCGAAGCTCCCGAGCGGGACGGGCCACGCGTGACGCTGTCCACCGACTTGCACGAGGCGATCGGCGGAGCCGACTTCATCTTTTCGGCAATGCGGGTCGACGGATTGCGGGGACGTGCGTCCGACGAGCACATTGCGCTGGAATGCGGGGTGCTCGGTCAGGAGACTACCGGCCCCGGAGGGTTGGCGTACGGGTGGCGTACCGTGCCGGTGGCGCTGAGACTTGCGGAAGCGATCGCGGCGGACGTGCCGGGGGCGCAGGTCATCAACTTCACGAATCCGGCCGGCATGATCACCGAGGCGATGCAAAGCGTGTTGGGCGATCGGGTCGTGGGGATCTGCGATTCGCCGGTCGCTTTGATTCGCCGGGCGGCGCGGGCTGTCGGTGTCGACCCGCACGAGACAATTGCCGGGTATGCGGGGCTGAACCATCTCGGCTGGTTGCGCTCGCTCGAACACGACGGCACGGATCTGCTTCCGGGGCTGCTTGCGGACAACGGCCGGTTGGCGCACATCGAGGAAGCGCGGCTGTTCGGATACGACTGGGTCCGACTTCTTGGTGCGCTGCCGAACGAATACCTGTACTACTATTACTTCGCACGGGAAGCCGTCGGGTCCGTGCGGTCGGCGGAGCAAACGCGCGGGGACTTCTTGCTACAGCAGCAGACGCAGTTCTATGACGCGGTGGCGCGAGATCCTGAGCATGCGCTGGAGGCGTGGCGGCAGAGCCGGCGCGAACGGGAGACGACCTATTTGGCCGAGCTGCGCAATCCGGACGACGAGCGCGAGTACGAGGACATCGCCGGCGGCGGGTACGAAGACGTGGCGTTGGAATATATGGCCGCAGTGATGCGCGGCGAGGCTACGCGGATGATCCTCAACGTGCGCAACGGTCACGCACTGCCGGGGCTACCGGAAGACGCCGTGGTGGAGGTGCCGTGCCACATCGCCGGGCAGGGGGCGGAGCCGCTGGCCGTGGCTCCGTTGGAAGGCCACCAGCTCGGACTCGTGCAGCAGGTAAAGGCTGTCGACCAGTTGACGATCTCGGCCGCACGCGATGGTGATCCGGAGAATATGGTGAAGGCCTTCGCGCTGCACCCGCTCGTCGGCTCGGTGTCGGCGGCGCGGAGGCTGGCGAAGTCGTACCGGATTCTTAACAGGTAGTCGCCGTACGAATTTGCTGACTGATATTTCAAGATCTTTAGACCATCAGAGATTTAAAAGACAGATACGACTTTGGACCGCACTGTAGAGGAACTATCGTCCTGGAAACCGACGATGTGTACCGTGCCCACTTTCCTACTTCTTGGCTGATTGACGCGAACGAGACGTGCGTTGGAACTCAACCAGATTCGTAAACACAGGACGCGCTGGACGTTGCAATTGACGTGGTGGCGATGGAGTTCGACCAGGTACGTGTCTGTAGCACGGCAGTATTGACGCTGCTATCGCGAGCGTCCTGTCGTCGTGGCTCAGGTAGCGGAAGTTATGACCAGTGTGTGGATGGTTCCGGATAATTTGGCTGGCGTCGGCCCGCATGAGTTGTTGAGTGTGGACGAGTTCGAATCGCTGCGTGATGTAGTGATCGATTAGAAGCGGGGTATTATCAAGTGGACGATGCCCTCGAAGCGGCCCGGCTCGATGAACGGACGGTATTGAAGCTGCGGCACTTCGCGGTGTTGCCCCACAGCATGGATAACAGCACATAGCGGCGATCGTACCGTTACGGGTTGCCGAGCGGTTCACAAAGTCGTGGCCTTTCGCGATTCGCGAGCTGCCCTTCGACATTCCGACGTTCGACGAGAGCTTGCATTGGAACGATGTCAAAACGGAGTCCAAGGTGAGCCGAAGGTTCCTTGCGCTGCTGAGTCGGCTGCTGAGCCCGGCGGCCGCCAGCTCCTTCGAGGTAGCGGGGAGCTTGCGAAATGGCCAAAGTCCAGCTGGTTCCGCTAAGCCGCTTACATGTCCCGGTGGAGTCCCCCTACGTCGTCGATCCGGTGGCCTTCCGATTAAGAGATCGCCTCATTCGCGGGTTTCTGCGGGATGCCGTGAGCTTCGATCATGCCTGGTCAGAGGTCGAATCCGATGTCAGGCTCTACTTCGCTTTGTCGCTGAATCTGCGGAGTAGATGCGAGATCTTGGGGCAGTCTCAGCGAGGCCCGCGATCACATCGGGTGCAGCGTGCGGTCGGCATCGCTTTAGCTGAGGTGGCTCTAGTCCCATTAAGCGTCTGTGGGCGATCGATCGTAGGAGAAGGTTGCCGCAGGGTCATCGCTGAGTCGATCCGTCGCTGTGACATACCTCGCCCGTAGTATTGAGAAAGCTCGCCAGTTTGTCTCGTCTACCAGGAGAACTCTCAATCGTGTCAGCTCTGTCAGGCTTCGTATGGAGTGTCGCCGACACTCTGCGTGGCCCGTATTCCGAGTCCGAGTACGGCTCTGTCATCCTCCCGTTCACGGTGCTGCGGCGCCTGGAATGTGTCATGGATCCACACCGGGAAGTGATGGCGGAGGTCGTCGCCGGCTACGAGGGGGAACAGCAGCGGCGCACGCACCTGAAGCTGAAGACACGGACGGCCGATAACCCTGGCCTGTCGTTATGGACGACGAGCGACTACACGTTGAAGAAGGCGCTGCAAGACCCCGACAACCTCGCGGAGAACCTCATCGACTACGTCGGCGGGTTCTCGACGAACCTCGACGTGTTCAAGTCCTTCGACTTCGAGAACATCATCCGCACGCTAGACAGCCGCGACCGACTGCAGCAGGCGACCCGACACTTCGAGAGCATCGATCTGTCGCCGGGTTCAGTGTCGAACGCCGACATGGGCGACCTGTTCGAGAACCTCATCTACCGCTTCGCTGAGTCGGCCAACGAGGGCGCAGGCCAGTTCTACACCCCGCGCGACGTCGTTAGGCTCCTGGTCGACCTCGTCTATGCCGATGACGCCGATGCTCTTCGAGGCCGCGGTACGGTCCGATCGATCTACGACCCGACCGTCGGCACCGGAGGTATGCTCAGCGTCGCCGACGATCACCTGCGCAGCTTCAGCCCGGACGCGTCGACGGCGCTGTTCGGACAGGAGATCAACAAGCGCACCTATGCGATCTGCAAGGCCGATCTGCTCATCACCGGCCAGGACCCGACCAACGTCCGTCAGGGCGACACGCTCACCGTCGACCGATTCGAGGACCGCCAGTTCGACTACGTCCTGTCGAACCCGCCCTTTGGGACCGACTGGAAGGCCGTCGAATCGGACGTAAAGGCAGAGCACGCTCGCGGCGGACAGGGGCGCTTCGCGCCCGGGCTTCCTGCGGTCGGTGATGCGGCGATGCTCTTCCTCCTGCACGTCGCCTCGAAGATGCGCGACGTCGACGAGACAGGTCGCGGAGGCAAGGCCGGCATCGTCTTGAACGGTTCGCCGCTGTTCAACGGCGGGGCGGGCTCGGGGCCGTCGGAGATCCGCGGCCACATGCTCGAGAATGATCTCGTCGAGGCGATCGTGGCACTGCCGAACGACATGTTCTACAACACCGGCATCGCGACCTACCTGTGGATCCTGTCGAACGCGAAGCCGGAGGACCGCAAGGACACGGTCCAGCTGATCGATGCGACGGGTCTCGGCGCGAGGCTGCGCAAGTCGATCGGGTCGAAGAGAATGGAGATCCCTGACGCGCACCGCGACGCCGTCGTGCGAGCCTTCACCGGCACCTTGAGCGAGGACGATGTCGAGGTCCCGGTGAAGACGTTTCACAAGCGCGACTTCGCGTACTGGACGGTCACAGTCGAGCGCCCACTGCAGCTGCGGTTCCAGTGCACGCCAGAAGCGATCAGCACCGTGGCGGAGCAGAAGACCCTGGCGAAGATCGACGGCCTCACCGCGGCGCTCGAGGCGTTCGGCGACGACGTCTACCTGAACCGAGAAAAGTTCGACAAGGAGCTCGGTCGCCACCTCGGAGATCACGGCGTGAAGCTCACGCCGGCACAGCGCAAGAAGCTGTGGCAGACGGTCGGCGTCCACGACGAGACGGCCGACTACTGCCGCGTGCAGTCTGGCAAGAATAAGGGCGATCTCGAGCCGGATCCCGCGCTTCGCGACACCGAGAACGTCCCGTTCGGCTGGAGTGATTACCCCAAGACGCACGAGGCGTGCGAGGAGACTGTGCAGGCGTACTTCGCCGCGGAAGTGAAGCCGTACGTTGCCGATGCGTGGATTGACTGGGACAAGACGAAGACCGGGTACGAAATTCCGTTCACGCGCCACTTCTACACGTATGAGCCGCCCCGGCCACTCGAAGAGATCGACGCCGACCTGGAGCACGTCGTCGGCGAGATCATGGAGCAGTTGCGGGACGTGGAAGCATGACCCGCGAGGATTGGATCGGCGACTTGCCGCCTGCGTGGACCATTGTACGTCTGGGCGCTCTCGGGAGCCTCGGCAAAGGAAGTGGTGGATCCAAGGAGGACAACCGTGATTCGGGCGTCCCTGTAGTGCGATACGGCGAGCTCTACACGAAGTTCGACAGGGTCATCAGGGATGCACACTCTTTCATCAGCCCGGATGACTCTTATCGTTATACACCGCTCCCGAGAGGGAGTCTGGTGTTCGCGGGATCTGGAGAAGATCCTGAGGAGATCGGTAAAGCAGCGTTGTCACTCCTCGCATCACCGGCGTTCGTAGGCGGCGACTCAGTAGTCTTCACGCCGCATCGTGCGGTGGTCGACTCTGTTTACCTTACATATGTGTTGGACTCGAAGCCGTTGAGAGCGCACAAAGCTATTCGTTCGACCGGCTTCACCGTCGTGCACATCAGTGCTGGAAAGCTGAAGACGTTACCGATCCCGCTCCCGCCACTCGACGAGCAGCGTGCCATTGCAGACTACCTGGACCACGAGACGGCCCAGATCGACGCGCTTGTGACGAAGCAGGATGAGCTGATTCGACTGCTAAAGGAACGACGGATAGCAGTGCGCTCAGCTCTCGCGACCCGAGGCGTGTCCGCCGACGTCGACCTTTCCCCGACTGACCTCGTCTGGGCTCCAAAAGTTCCTGCCGCTTGGCGAGTCGTGCCATTGACGAGTATCGCGAAACTGGAGAGCGGGCACACGCCCAGCCGAAGCCGTCCGGAGTGGTGGGTGGACGCTTACATCCCATGGATAAGCCTGAATGATGTATCCGCTCTTTCTGACTGGGAGTACATCGCGGAGACGGTCAACCTGATCAGCGATGCGGGGATTGCCAACAGTTCGGCGCGCCTGCTCCCTGTGGGAACCGTCGTCCTCTCGCGTGACGCTACCATCGGACGATCGGCGATCATGCAAGCGCCGATGGCCACATCACAACACTTTGCGAACTGGGTATGCGGCCCAGCTTTAAACCCGAGATACCTCTGGCTGTTGTTCACGTCAGCGATGCAGCAGTACTTCGACAGCCTGACGGACGGGTCGACTATCAGGACGATCGGGATGGGCGACCTAAGAGCGTTTAAGATCCCCTTGCCGTCACCAGAAGAGCAAGAGCGCATCGTGTACAGAGCGCATCACGCGACCTCCCGCATCGATACCCTCATCGCCAAGGCTGAAGAGCACATCGCGCTGGCGAAGGAGCGCCGTGCCGCGTTGGTCACGGCGGCGGTGACGGGGCAGTTCGACGTGCGCACAGCACGAAAGGCTGGTTGAAGACGATGGCGTTATTAGACGGTACCCGCGAGGAAGCGCTCGAGGTTGAGATCGCTGAATTCCTCGGTAAGCATGAGTGGCTATACAGCCCGAACGACGACGGCTATGACACGGAGCGTGCGATCTGGTCCGAGGACGTGCTCTGGTGGCTCAGCGAGACCCAGCCAGACGAATACGCGAAGGTAGTGCGCGTCGGCAACGGTGCCGAGCAGGCCGATCGCGAGGCGTTGCTGTCGACGCTCGTCACTCGACTGGACACTTCGATGAGTTCGGGCGGCGGGACGCTCAACGTCCTGCGTCGGAAGTTCTCGCACACGCGCGGGGCGACGGCGCATTTCCGGATGTGCCAGTTCAAGCCGGCGACGACCCTGAATAAGACCGTGACCGAGCAGTACCAGAAGGTGCGGCTGCGCGTTGCCCGGCAGGTCTACTTCTCGCCGAAGAGAGGGGATACGCGGTCGATCGACCTCGTCTTCTTTGTCAACGGCCTGCCCGTGGCGACCTGCGAACTGAAGTCGTTCTTCAAGCAGCAGTGGCGCACGGCCGTCACCCAGTACCGGAAGGACCGAGACCCGGCCGGCCAGCCGCTGCTCGGGTTCGGCACGCGCGCGCTGGTGCACTTCGCGGTCGACGACGACGAGGTGCACATGACGACGAAGCTGGCGGGGGAGACGACATACTTCCTGCCCTTCAACCGGGGCCATGACGACACCGGTGCCGCGGGGAACCCAGCGAATCCTTCGCGGCCTGCGACCTCGTACCTCTGGGAGGAGGTGCTGCAGCGCGACAACTTCCTGTCGGTCCTCGGCTCGCAGATGTTCCTGAAGACCGACTTGGACGAGGACCCGGCGACGGGGAAGATCACGCGGTCGACGGCGCTGATGTTCCCGCGCTATCACCAATGGCGTGCGGTGAAGAAAGTCGTCGACACGATCGGCGACGAGGGCCCAGGCCGCAGGTACCTGATCGAGCACTCTGCCGGGTCGGGGAAGACGAACACGATCGCGTGGACGGCGCATCGCCTCGCCCGCTTGCACGACCGGTCGAACGAGAAGGTGTTCGACAAGGTCATCATCGTCTCGGACCGCCGGGTGCTGGATGCGCAGCTACAGCAGGCGGTGGAGCAGGTCGACGACGCTCGCGGCATTGTCGCAGTGATCGACTCGCCGGCCGTGCGCCGCTCCGGGGGCTCGAAGTCTCGGGCGCTGCTGGACGCGCTGACCGGGTCGTCGCTGATCATCGTCGTCACGCTGCAGACGTTCCCGTTCGTGAAGGATCTGCTGGAGACGAAGCTCGGCACGAAGAACTTCGCGGTGATCGTCGACGAGGCTCATACCTCTCAGTCGGGCAAGACGGCGGCGGAGCTGAAGAACGTGCTCACCGAAGGCGGCGAGCTCGCCGATGATGACGAGTTCGATGGTCAGGATGTGATTAATCAGCTCGTCGAAGCGGACGCGGCCCGTGAACGCCAGATCGCGGCGGAGACGGCGGCGCGCGCCGGCGCGCGGAACGTGTCGCTGCTGGCGTTCACGGCGACGCCGAAGGCGAAGACGAAGCAGCTGTTCGGTCGTCCGGGTGATGATGGCATGCCGGTCTCGTTCGACGTGTACCCGATGCGGCAGGCAATTGAGGAGGGCTTCATCCTCGACGTGCTCCGCGGCTACCAGACGTACCGGACGGCGTTCGAGATCGAGCAGCAGGGCAAGGCCGGGATCGCGACGGGCATCGGCCCGGACGACGATCTTCTCGTGGACCCGAAGACGGCGACGCGGAAGATCATGCGGTTCGCGAACCTGCATCCGACGAACATCGGCCAGAAAGTCGAGATCATCGTCGAGCATTTTCGGGCCAACGTCGCGCACCTGCTGGACGGGCACGCGAAGGCGATGGTCGTCACCGACTCTCGCCAGGCTGCACTTCGGTACAAGATCGAGACCGACAAGTACCTCAAGCAGCGCGGATACGCGTACCAGTCGATCGTCGCGTTCAGCGGCAGCTTGAGCGACGAGGACTATGGCATCGAGGACGCGACCGAGGCATCGATGAACTCCGGCGTCGGGTCCGACCTCGTGCGGGAGTTCCGCCGCTCCGAGTACCGGCTCATGATCGTCGCCGACAAGTTTCAGACCGGCTTCGACCAGCCGCTGCTGTGCGCGATGTATGTGGACAAGAAGCTGCCGGACGTGCATGCGGTGCAGACGCTGTCGCGCCTGAACCGTACGTATCGTGCGCCGTCGGGGGAGATGAAGGACCGCACGTTCGTGCTCGACTTCGTCAACGATCCCGATGACATCCACGAAGCGTTCTTGACGTACTACCTCGAGGCGTATGTGGAGAAGGAGACCGACCCGAACCTCGTGCACCAGTTGGCCACCAAGCTCGCTCAGGCTCGGATTTACACTCCGAACGATGTCGAGCGCTATGCGGAGGCATGGTGGGCGCGGAAGCAGTCGCATGCCGCGCTGGCCGCGGCCGTGACTCCGGCGCGCGATGAGTTCGTCGCCCGCTGGAACGAAGCGCAGGCCGACGAAGACAGCGAAGCGCTCGACGAACTGCGCACGTTCCGGAAGGACTGCGGCTCGTACGTCAGGCTGTACGACTTCATGTCGCAGGTGGTCGACTACGGCACGAGCGACTTGGAGAAGCTCGCCGAGTTCCTGCGTCAGCTGGTGCGTCTGCTGCCGACCGACGGTGCTGACCCGGACGTGGATGTGTCGGGCTTGGAGATGCGCAGGGTCCGACAGATCGACCAGGGCAGGGCCGACATCGCGTTGTCTGGAGACCAGGAGGCTCCGGGCCTGCAAGGGATAACGGGTCTCGGATCGCACGTGTCGCGTCAGGATCCGCAACAGGCGTTGCTGTCGGAGGTGGTGTCGAAGATCAACGAGTTGTTCGGCTCCGAGTTCGCCGACCCGCAGATCGAAGGCTTCGTCCACGCAGCGGCTGGCATGGCCGAGGAAGACTCTCGCATCGCTGATCAGATTGATCACAACGCGCTCGACCAGTTCATGGCGTCGCCTGAGCTACGCGAGACGCTCACGGATGCGGCTGTGCTCAACGAGGGCGCGTTCGGCAAGCTCACCGGTGCGCTTACCGGTGAGAGCGACCGCGCCGATGAGTTCATCCGGCTGATCGGGCAGTACCTTTACCAGTCTCGCAGGCTGCGAATGGCGGATGACACAGATTCGGAAGACCACGCGGAATCGGGCAAGGGTGAGTAGGGCGATGGCGACGAAGAGCGCACCGCACCCGGCGATTCGCGCCGTGAACGAGGACTCTGAGTCCGTCCCGTATTCGGGCAACGATCGCGGACTGGCCGGCTTGGAGCACGCGACGAGCGTGTCCTTGGCGCGGGCACTTGCCGTCGGCGGCCTCAGCCGGCTCGACCCGAGTCTCACGACTGTGAACGTCTGGGACCCTGCGGCCGGACTGGGGTTTGCCGGGTACCTCCTGGTCGACGCGCTGCAGAGATCGGGAGCGCAGGTCCGCTACCGCGGTCAGGACATCAACGAAGCCGCCGTGGCCAAGAGTCGCCGGCGATTCGAGACAGTTCCCGACGCGGAGATTGCCCGTGCGGACACGCTGGCGCACGATGCCTTTGAGGACTTCTGCGCCGATCTGGTGATCGTCGATGCGCCCTGGGGGATGGACTGGCAGGGCTCGGCAGCTGCTGTGGAAGCACGACAGAAGCACGGCGAGTTCGGATTCGGCCGCCCTCAGCGTTCCGACAGCACCTGGCTGTTCATCTCCTTGGCGCTCGAGAAGCTCCGCCCAGCAGAGGAAGGTGGAGGACGTGTCGCCACCTTGGTGAACCCCGGTGCGCTGAGTTCTGGCGGTGCAACTGCCGTTGTGCGGGAGCGGATCGTCCAGGCCGGCTTGCTGGAGTCGGTCACCCGCCTTCCCGACGGCCTCGCACCGAACACGGCGATTCCGCTGTATCTCTTGACCTTCTCGAACAAACCTGAGGACGTCGCCCGTGGCAAGGCGATGATCGCCGATCTGCAGACCGAGTTCACGATCCAGCGCCGGCACCGCTCGATGCGGGGCAATGCCTTCCGGGATCTCGAGTCGGGGCTCAGGACCGGTAAGCCCGGGCCCCGCAACCGCAACATCGCCGTCCGGCAGTTCACTCGACGAGACACACGCCTCGAACGGGTGTCGAACGAGGGAAAGCGGCTTTCATGGCGTGTGACGACGTACGCCGACACACCGATCGACGACCGGTTCCTGGAGTCCCGCTACGGTCCGGCCTCTGGGGTATCGGTCGTCGGCGACAACCGGGAGACCATCGATCTCGACCCGAGCCGCTTCTTCGGGGACGATTCGCGCGAGCTTTTCAAGGACATCGAGTCGAAGGGCTGGCGGGCGCGACGGCTGAGTAGCTTGATCGCATTCGAGCCTGTGTCTGTGAAAGCTTCAGGAAATTCCGCTCCAGACGGGCAGCTGTACGTCCCGACGACGCGAGAGGGCAAAGTGGCCGCGGAGACCTCTGCCACGGGCTCCAGTGGTCGGGTCCTCTCAATCCGGTTGGATGACGAGGTGGTCGACCCGAACTTCTTGACGGCGTGGCTCAACTCGGAGCAGGGTTTCTCCAGTCGCCGGCGGGCCATCGAGGCCAGCAGCACTGGGACTTTCCTCCACGCGCTGAGATCGGACTCCAGATCCTTGATGCGCTGGGCGGATGAGCTCATTGTCCCCGTGCCGGATCGCGGCACGCAGCTCGCGCTCGTGTCGGCCGATGAGCGACTCGCTTCCTTCGAAGCAGAACTGAACGCCCAGCGAGAGAGCGTCTGGGCGTCTCCCGAAACTGCCGAGTCTGTCGTGAGCAGAATCGCTGGCGCATTCGACGACTCGGTCAGCGCGTGGCTGGACCAGCTGCCGTACCCGGTCGCTTCGGCGTTGTGGACTGCTGAGACGGCATCGACGCCTGGTGAGCAGCAACGCGCCTACATCCACGCGTGGGAAGCGATCGTGACGTTCCATGCCACCGTCCTGCTCTCTGCGAGTCGCACCGATCCGGGAAACAGTGGTGAGGTCGAGGCCGCGATCGGAGACGCGTTGCAGCAGCAGCATCTGGGCATCGAGCGGGCCTCGTTCGGGACTTGGGTGATCATCATCGAACGAGTTTCGAAGGAGTTTCGCCGGGCGCTCGAAGGAGGCGACGCCGATGAAATCGCTCGTGTACGCAGATCGTTCGCCGACCTGGGCCAGGGCGGGATAGAACGGCTGGTCTCGAAGAACCTCGTCAAGAAGGTCAACGAGGTGAACACCAAGCGGAATCGGTGGCTCGGCCATACCGGCTATACCTCGGACGAGGAGTGGAGGGCGCAGGTGGTGTCCCTCGTGTCGGACCTCAGCGAACTGCGGCAGATCCTCGGGAATGTCTGGACACAGCTGCTCCTTGTGCGCGCCGGAAGCTCGAAGCTCCGACGCGACGGGCGCGTCCAGACGGCTGAAGTCGCGGTCGGGACCCGATCCCCGTTCAAGACCAAGGACTTCAGCATCGGCGACGAGATGATCCACGGCAACTTGTACCTGGTGCGGGATGGGTCGCAGACGCCGTTGCGGTTGGGACAGTTCGTGCAGCTGCGCGCGTCTCAGCGGGACGCGCAGTACACGACCTACTTCTACAACCGGACGGAGGGTGCCAGTGTCCGCATGGTCAGCTATCAATACGGTCCGGAGAGCGAGATCCAAGACGACGCTGAGGGATTCCGCTCGGCATTTGGGGGGTTGGCGCTCGGATGACCCTGACGCTCGAACCGATCCTCCGCAGCGCCGGGATCGACCCTGACGACGCCCATGCCATCCGCCACGCATTCGTGCGCGAGCACGAGGACTCCGGACTGCCCGGCATCAACGCGGACTCGACCGCCGAGGAGATCCTCGCGTACACGAGCCAGCAGTCGGCGAGGCCGAAGATTTTCCCAGCGCACCCGCCCAGGCTCTGGGTCGTGTTCATCCGCGAGGGCGGAGACCGGGCCCGGCTATGGTCGGTGCTGGAGAACCGCGGCGAGGTCTCCAACGACGGCGCTCGGCGCATCTTCGACTTCGTCGTCTCCGAACACCTCGCGGATCTCAGAAACCGCCTCGTGATCGGCTGACGGTCACCTCGCACCTGGCGTCTCAACGGTCCGACGGCGGCCGGCTACCCGGTCGTGGAGATCGCCGACGCGCAGCCGGTGCCGTTCCCCGGCTTCGACCGGCTCGTCCTCGACCGCGCGCAGCTGCAGGCGGTCATGCGCGAGCACCAGTACGCGGCCTGGAGGGCGGCGCTCTCGTCTGTGGTGGGCATCTACCTGATCACCGATACCCGCTACGGACGCCATTACGTCGGCAAGGCGGATGGTGCCGAGAGCATCCGACAGTGCTGGAGTGCCTATGTGGCGAACGGTCATGGCGGCAACGTCGAACTGCGTGGCCGCGACCCTGCGACCTTCCGCTACCCCATCCCGCGAGTGTTCGACCCGGCAACGCCGAGGCGGGAGGTCGACGAGGCCGAAAGCCATTTCAAATACGCGCTGGACACCCGCAGGCACGGGCTGAACCGGAACTGATCGGCGCAGGCCCTGACAGCGGCCGCCTACCCGCTCAGCGCCCGGGCGGCGTGCGGTCGATGCGCGAGCGCAGGCCCGGAGGCAGGTTCACGTAGCGGTCGCCTTTGTGCACTGGAGCGATGTCGGAGGGATTGACCTCGGCCAACGGCTCGGGCGACGCGATGTACAGGTCATCGTTGCTGGTCACCGTCCAGCCATGCGCCCGGTAGAAGGTTCGGAGCTGCACGTCGTCGGTGGCCAGCGGGATGCCCGTCGTGAGGGAAGTGGCCGCGACGTACATGTCGTTCATCGCGTTTCGCACCGTTCCCCTCACATGCAGGCCGGAGTCGACTAACTCGTTCGCCAGCGCCCCGGCGCAGGCGGCGATGCTTTCGTCCAGCGGGATCACCATATCCAGCTCTTCACGGAGGAACTCCCACTTGTCCATGATTCGGCTCAGCTGCTTGCGCCTCAGCGCGCGAGAGGCGAAAACGCGGAAGAGCCGGTCCTGCCCCGTTTCGTGTGCGAGCGAGATCGCCCAGTGGCCGAGTTCGCGTGTCTCCGGGCACAGCCGAGAGGCAGGCACAATGAGGGAGTCCGTCTGCCTGGACACCGGCCTGTGCTTCGCGTGCTCGGACATCCAGCGTAGGAACTGGGCCGAAGAGACGCCCGCGTGGTGGACAATGCGGTCCTCCATCACCGGGAGGGCGTAGCGATATCTCACCTCCCTGTCCGGCCTCTGCATACCGAGGACCTCCTGGACGGAGGTCGATGAGGTCACCAGCGTCGCACCGTTCCAAGACTCGTGCTCCGCCAGCTTCTCCGGCGACAGGACGTTGGTGTCGAGAAGGAGAAGTTTGGATGATTCGGTTGGCACGAGCTGCCCTGTCACTCCGTGAAGCTGCCTGCGAGGTCTACGCTGAGACGGTTGCCGAACTTGCAGTCCAGCAGCCTGGGCCGGTGCATCTGATGGACGGCGACGCCCGGCGCGATGCCGATCTCGCGCGTCTTGTCGGCGATCTCCCGGTCGTAGGACAGGCCCCGGAATTGCGAGACGCCCGCCTCGCCGAAGAGGATCTCCATCGCGAACGCGTTGGCCCCCTTCTCGGCGGCGGAGTTGCCCGCCGCTTCGCGAAGGACTGGAGAACTACTTTGAAGAGACCGTCAGCACTACGCTTCTCGATGTTGGGATGAGGCACGCTCTGACAGGCGGGGCTGATCCCTTCAGCATCGAGAAGGTGGTGGAAGAGTCACTTTCTGAGCTCGAGCAGACCTTCGGTGCGCCAAACGATCGCGAACTGGCGCGGATAGCGATCCGTGCTTACCTCGACGAAGCGCATGGGAAGAAGAAGTGAGCAGAGCCTGCACGCGCGATAGTCGATGACCCATGTAGTAGAGCGCCGAGAATGCTCGGCGCTCTACTCATCACTGGTTGCGCGGCTTCTCAGCGACGCGCCCATGATTGCCTACCCGTCAATCTCCAGGGCCGGCTACGCCGGCCAGGATCAGCGTCAACCCGCAAGGCCGGGGAGCATCACTCGGGGCGCGAATCGTGCGACAGGCTCCTGATAGCGGGCCGGTGAATCTGTCACATTTCCGCTACCGGTCGCGGACGAGCGCAGCAACAGTGACGTCAAGAGCCTTGGCGATCCGCACGATCAGGTCGAACCTCGGTGATGATGTCGCGCGTTCGATCCGGCTCATCGTCGTCCTATCACATCCAACCGCGTCTGCCAGTGCTCTCTGTGACATGGCAGCGCTCGTCCGTGCGGTGCGGATGCGATCGGCGAGCTCATAGTGGGCTCGGACATTGTGCATGGATCCGATCGTAGTCGCTGCACCGTTTGACGACACAGGGCCGTTTCAGCATCCGACGAATCTGGTTGTGAGAAACGCGGATCTCGATCCCGTCCGGGCTATGGGTCCGCCCTTGATCCATGGGATCAGGCGTGAAATGGACCTGCGCATCGCACCTCGGCCTCCGCGCGGCGCTGTACTAGGCAAGGGGGCCTTATTCCAGCACGATGGAACTATGCGGAAGGACGATCTGATCAAGGGCAGAAAGTACGCACTGAGGCCGAAGGGCTCCGGACCCGGCGAACCGTTCATCAAGGCCACCTTCATCGGGCCGGCGCGTGGTCGCCAATGCCGGATTCGCTACGAGGACGGCGAACTAGAGGACCTCGAGGAGTGGGTGCACACTCGTCTGATCGCATGCGTATGGGGCGAGAGGAAGTTTTTCCTCCGCGATGAGGAGCGCGCTGCTCGACTAGCCAAGGCCGACGCAGAGCTGTGGGATCCGGTCACCGAGGAGGCGATCTCTGCCGTGATGACAGCGAGCGGTGAGTACACCGGGTTCCTCCGGCGCTGGGACACCGACCCAGTCTCGGCGGAGCGCTACTGGGCCCGGGGAGGGGTGGAGGGGACGCCCCTAGAAGACGACCCGGCGAACTACCAGGACCGCGGTGGGGTCTGGCATCTCTCGTTCCGGTCGGCGCTCAAGGCTGCGCGGGCCTTCGCCGCAGCGGATCCCGAGATGGTTGACCTCTACCTGCGCGGCTGGGAGGAGGAGTTGAAGGCGGAGGGCTTCGAGCCGGGAGGACGCCATAGCCACGACCTCCTGCGCAAGTGGGCACCGAGCCACGCTCTCGTGAGGGCGTGGAGTCAGGTACCGCGCGGGGTCGCGGCAGAGATGGAGATCGAGCGGCTTCGCGCGCTCGTATCCACGGCCGTCCGCTACCTGTACGAGGCAGGGGAGGATAGCAAGGCAGGGCGGATCGAGCGCGGTCTGCACGGGAGATAGGCCGCTGATCGTTCGAGATCTGACCCGACGCGTGTCAGTGCCTGCAGCGAAAATGGAGTCATGGAACGACGAATCGAGTTCACACGAGACCGACACATGTTGTGCGGCAGCTGCGATCATCGGTTCGTCGTTGACCTTGACTGGATCGACCGCTGGGGGCAGAGCGGCGAAGAGTGTCCCGGCTGCGGACTGACCTGCGAGTACGAGGATGCGGCTCGAGTGACGGTCGACCCCGACGATCCGGCGCTGGACGATGAGCTTGTCGCTCAGTTCCACTGGTACCACACGAGTACCCAGCCGGACTGGCCTTCAAAGAATTTCGATCCCGCCGCGGACCTGACAAGCCATATTCGCATGATGATGGGCGGTGACCGCAGGGTCTCTGAGTGGGCAGCAGGTCAGCAGGCGAAGGCGTTGCATGTGGGGACGTACGAGGCCGCGGTGCACAACATGCTCAGGCGGACGCGAGACCAGGCTGACCGTGGCCGCCGGTTCTATCTGTATCGCGTGTACCTCATGCCATCCGTCCTCGTGCGGGATGGCTGGATCCCCGACCCTGGCGGTCTCGTCGGAGACGTCCCGTTGGAGGAAGTGTGTCCTCCGGGAGTGGATGTCGCCCGTTATCTGAACTACCACGAGGACCCGGGAGGGCTCTCGCTCGCGCTGGGCAGGGACGCGATCGCTAGCGTCCAGCAGGTGGCGGTCCCGCTGCCCGGCGTCGTGCGGGACACCTGGGTTCGCGGTGCGATCGCAGGGCTCGAGAGCGCCTCCGATGCTCCAGTTCCGGGAAAGGACATCCTCGGCCGCTACAGACCAGGGCCCTCGCCGCGGGTCGACTTGGGCCGAGAACTCGCTGCAGCGCTGGCAGACAGGTTGCCGGTCAACCTTCGGGATCAGTTCCAGTCGGCCGCAGCATTCGCCGAGGGAGAGGACCCAGAGCTGTGGGCGCGCCGGGCAAACGGCCTCTTCGAGCTCATCGACGATCCTAGTCCCGCGCTGACAGCGCTCGACAAAACCGCGCGGCGTCAGGTGTGAGCACGATCAGGCCACATTTCGCCCGCTCTGTGGGCGCGTCCTACGGTGCCGCTGACCTCGATGATCGGGGTGGCCGTGCCTCGACGCCAGTCGTGTGTCAGTGGTCAACGGCATACTAAGAGGACGTGCACCCGACGTCGGGCGCACGTCCAGGAGTCCTCGACCGAGCAGGAGCAAATTGACACACGAGAGCGTCGCTGATCCCGACCGCGATCCATATTTGTTGGCGCAGGTGCGCGAGTCATTCGGGAGAGTGGTTTATAGCCATAAGACTCATGAGAAGCAGGCGGACATCTGCTTCATCAAGCACCGGTGGCAGCAGGGGGTCCTCATCGCCCTCACCGCGATCAGTTCCGGAACATTCCTGGTCGCAGTCGTCGGGCTGCTCGGCAACCAAGTGCTGACCAGCCTCGTGACCTCGTCCATCGCGCTCCTGGTCAGCTGGATGAGCCTCGGGTCGAAGACCTTCAAGTTCGAGGAGGAGTCGGAGGCCCATCGCGGGATCGCCGCTCGGCTGTGGGACGTGAGAGAGTCCTACATCTCCCTGATCGCCGACCTTATGTCCGGCACCGTCTCCGACGCCGATGGCCGAGAACGCCGGGACGCGCTCCAGCAGGCGGCTCGTGCAGCGTATGCCGACGCGCTCCGAACGAGCACGAGGGCGTTCGAGCGGGCCAGCGAGGGCCTGCAGCACAACGAGGAGATGACCTTCAACTCGCACGAGATTGATCTCTTCCTCCCGGAGGCGTTCCGGCTCCACGAAGGCGAGGCATGACCATGAAGACCTCCGAGACCTTCGACGCGCTGCTGAACAACCTCAAGGTCGGGGAGACGGCGACCACCGTCGCCGCCCGCAGGGACGAGATCGCCAAGGTGCTCAACAAGAACTTCCGTTCCAAGGACGGGTGCACCGACTACAAGCTGATGGTCGGCTCGTTCGGCCGGCACACTGCCATCAAGGGTGTGTCCGACCTCGACATGATCTTCATCCTCCCACCGCGGGTCCGCTCGAACTACGACGGTGAGAGGGGCCCGCGGCGCATGCTCGAGCGGGTCAAGGATGCCCTCACAGACCGGTACCCGAACACCGACATCCGCGTCGACCAGTGCGTCGTCCGGGTACAGTTCACGTTCAACGCCTTCAAGTTCGAGGTCCAGCCTGCGTTCGAAAACGCCGACGGCAGCTTCGAGTACCCGGACACGAAGGCCGAGGGCTGGAAGGCCACCAAGCCGCGCGAAGAGATCACCGCGACCAAGGAGTGCAACGACCGCACCTCCACGAACATGCGGCACTTGGCGCGGATGGCCAGGGCGTGGAAGAACGAGAACGGCGTGAGCATGGGCGGATTGCTCATCGACACGCTCGTCTACAACTTCTTCGCGCAGACGGACGACTACAACTCGGCCGGCACGGGTTCGTTCGACCGCATGGCCCGCGACTTCTTCAAATTTTTCAAGGACGAACCGGAGCAGGACTACTACCTGGCGCTGGGCAGTCGGCAGCGAGTCCATGTCAAGGCCAAGTTCCAGTCGAAGGCCAAGAAGGCGTACAACCGCTGTGTCGAGGCGATCGATCTCGGGGGCAAGTCGTCGGCCAACAAGAAGTGGCGCGAGGTCTTCGGCACGTCCATACCGCTGGCCAAGAGCGCTAGCGAGGCGTCGCGGTCGTTCAGAGACACCGAAGAGTTCATCGAGAACGACTTCCCGGTCGACGTCTCCGAGACCGTGTCGATCGACTGCGAGGTCACGCAGAACGGGTTCCGTCCGACCTGGCTACGTGCGATGCGCAGAGACAGAATGCTGCTCAAGGCGGACAAGAGCCTGAAGTTCAAGGTCACGAGCTGCTCAGTCGCTGAGCCCTACTCGTTGAAGTGGAAGGTGCTCAACCGCGGCCCGGAGGCTGAGCGCCGGGACATGGTCCGAGGCCAGATCGTTGACTCGAGCGGTCGTGGAACAAGGGTGGAGCGCTCCGACTTCAAGGGCGAGCACGTCGTGGAGTGCTACGTGGTCAAGAACGGGATCGTCGTAGCGCGGGACCGCATCGACGTGCCGATCAGCAACACGAGCGTCAGACGGGAGCCGGGGTCGTAGAAGTCGGGGTGGCCGCACACCGGACAGAGTAAAACCCCGGTGACGTCACTCGAGGAGGAGGGGTCATCCGGGGTGTCCGCCGACCATGATGCCACACCGTGACGACTGCTGCACGGTCTCGTAGACATCACCTTGACGGCACCGAGACGCGAAGCTGGTTTGCGCAGTGCTCCGCGTCTCGGAATCCCGGTCTCGCTGCTCCTGGCCCCGGTTCGGGGTTTTTGAGAGTCCGCTGGCTCGGGTGACGAGCTGATCCACCAATTCGTCGAGCTCCGCCCCTGGAGCCGCCGAGAGGCCGGCGATCTCGTTGGCCAGCGACTTCAGTTGGGAGCGCTCCGGAATCGTCTTGTCCCGCGCACGCTGGCGCACCACGGACTTGCTCTCGCCCTCCCCGCACGACGGCGGGTCCTGCCGTCGTGCAGCCGGGTACTTCAGTCAAGCATCGCAGCTGTCGCCAGTTGTGACCCCGATAACGGTGTCAGCTGAAGGTTAATAACCATGAATAACGGATAGTTGTGTGGCCGGTACACGCCTTCCTCAAGAAACGAGTGTGCTACTTATCGAGGGTCATCGTTCTCATCGATCAGGTCCGCGGAATGAGCATTGCTGAGTGCATCTAGTCCGAACTCAGTCGCTTTGGCCCAAACGGCCTTATCGCCGGTAACGACGTTCTATTCGGCTGCCCACAGATACTGACTATCGTGTTCTTGCGCATCCAAAGTGTATGCGATCACTATGAGGTCCGCATTGCATTGTCTCGAACAATGACCGGTACGGAAACTCGATCACGATCAGGACTACGCAGCCGGGCGCGATGTCCGCTTGGCTGGGAGTCTGAACAGGGCAACTAGCTAGTGTTTTCTCGTTGGTACCTTCTGGCATTGACTCATGGATAGCTCCATACAACTGGCGTATCCAGCAGTCGAAGCCCTCACCAGAAAACCATGCCGAGCCGGAAACTCATTTCTGAGCCCACAGCCCAACGCCCGGTGGAGGTTTTCTATGAGTCAACGCGGTTCGTTGCCTCATTAGTAATCTCCGGGAGGGAGTCGTTGCCTCAGTGATGGATCTCCGCCTGTTTGGGTGTGTGGGTTGGTGAGTTCCAGGTGGAGTTCATTGGTCGGAGTCGGGTCGGTGTTTTGGCATTTGTGAGGGTTTCGAGTTGCCCTGTTAAGTCTGCGACTTGCCTGGATGGTGCCGCGGGGCGGATGCGTTTGAATGCCGCGTTCATTCGGATGATGGGTCGTTTACGGACTGTGGGGTCGGCGATGGCCCGCTGATGGGGTGTGGTGGGCTTGTCGTGTTTTTTGATCACTTTGGCTCAGTGGCGGTGTTTCTCGATGAGTTTTTGCTGCGGTAGCAGATAGTTCGTGAACGTCCGGTCGAGCTCCCAGATCTCATTGAGCTTGGCTAGTTCGCCGGAGGTGAAGCGTTCCGGGTTTGATGGAGGATAGTTCCACCCGGAAGGATGAGAGTTATGGCTGCTACCCGTAAATATCCCGAAGAGCTTCGTCGGCGTGCCACGAGGATGGCTGTTGACGCGAGGAAGGATTCCGAGTCGAAGGCCGGGGCGATCCGTCGCGTTGCCGAGCAGCTTGGTGTGCATCCTGAGGCGCTGCGCACGTGGGTCAAACGCGCCGAGACCGACGAAGGTTTGCGCCCGGGCAGCACGTCGGAGGACGAGATGAGGATCGCCGGGCTCGAACGCGAAGTGCGTGAATTGCGGCGGGCGAACCAGATTTTGAGGTCCGCGTCGGCTTTCTTCGCGGCGGAGCTCGAGCGAGTGACTCTGATGGCAACGATACCGCTTTCGGGCCGCAGACGGCGGTTACGTATTATCTAGCTCTAGCGAATGCTCATCGAAGGAGATGAAGTGAAAGCTGTCGACTCGAATCTGCTGACGCTGCTGAAAGCAAGCAACCAGTTCATCGTTCCTATTTACCAGCGAGTCTATTCATGGCAGGAATCCGAGTGTGAACAGTTGTGGGCGGACATCTTACGTGCGGGAACAAACCACGAGATCGGGGCCCACTTCACAGGGTCGATCGTCTACGTAGCCAAACGGAAGGGTACCAATACTTCGGCCGAGCCGGACTTGATTATCGATGGCCAGCAGCGTGTAACAACTGTGGTGTTGATTTTGGCTGCATTGGTTGCGCGTCTTAAGACCATGCCGGAAGAGTCACGTGAGCCGCAAGACGGCTTTTCGCCGAAGAAGATCCGGAATCGCTATCTGCTCAATGACGATGAGGAGGCAGAGCGTCAGTTCAAACTAATCCTGTCGCAGAACGATAAGGATGCTTTGATATCTCTCATCAATGGTGTAGTGCCGAGCAGCGACGTGAACACCCGTGTGGCAAGCAACTACGCATATTTTCAACGCAAATTTGAAAACCCAAACCTAGATTTATCCAAAGTGTGTATGGGACTCAGTAAGCTTGTCGTTGTCGATGTGAAGCTAGAGAGAGGAATCGACAACCCGCAGCTCGTCTTTGAGGCGATGAATTCAACCGGGAAGAGGCTGTCGCAAGCTGATCTCATCCGAAACTACGTGCTTATGGACTTGCCGCCGAAGGAACAAGCTGATCTCTATTCGGCTTACTGGCGTCCGATGGAGCTTGAATTTGCTGGTGCAGACGAGCACGAGTTCGACAGATTCGTTCGTCACTACCTCACGATCAAGACCGGTGAGATCCCGCGCCTCGATGACATCTACGACGGGTTCAAAGATCACGCCGCCGCATTGATGAGCCGCGGCGAATCGATTGAGTCACTTGTGGTGGACCTACGACAGTTCGCGAAGCGCTATTGTGCCATGGCCCTCGATAAGGAGACGGACCCTCGGCTCCAAAGGGCGTTCAAAGCCCTTGACCAGATCAAGGCCGACGTCGTCTACCCGTTCCTACTAGAGGCTTACACGGACTACGAACTCGCCATCCTGGAACGGGACGAGTTACTTGAGATCGTTGAGATGGTGACGTCGTACGTTTTCCGTCGTGCAGTCTGCCGCATACCAACCAACTCGCTGAATAAGACGTTCGCTGGCTTTGGAGCAGCTGTCCAGAAGGACATGTACATCGAAAGCGTCAAAGCGCACTTCCTTGGGCTGACGAGCTACAGGTCATTCCCCACAGACGCAGAATTTCGTAGCGCGCTGATCACGACCGATCTCTACAACTTCCGACGCCGTTCCTATTTTCTACGACGTTTGGAGAATCACGGTCGCAAGGAGCGAGTCACGATTGAGGACTACACAATCGAACATATCCTGCCCCAAAATGAGCACTTGTCACAAGAATGGCAGGAAGCCCTCGGGCACGAGTGGCAAGAGGTTCAACGGAAGTATCTTCATACATTGGGGAACCTGACGCTGACTGGGTACAATTCGGAATATTCGGATAATTCTTTTGTGATCAAACGTGATATGGAAGGAGGATTCAAGGATAGCCCACTGCGACTTAATAAGGGGCTAGGTCAATTAGAGACGTGGAACGTGGCGGCGATCGAGAAGCGTGCCGCGCGCCTTGCTGATGACGCGGTCGCTATCTGGCAGCGGCCGGAATTGCCTGACGGTGTGATTTCTCAATTTGAGCAGAGACACTCCGATTCTGTCTTTTCGATCGAAGATCACCCAAACCTATTGCCGCCTAAGCGTAGGGACCTATTCGAGAGGTTTAGTGCTGAAACACAAGCCCTCGATCCCGGCATCACTCGCCGGTTCCTTAGACGCTACGTCGCATTCAAAACAGAGAATAGCGTCGTAGACGTTGTTCCCCAAAAGGCAAGGATGCTATTGAGTGTCAACATTCCTCTTGAGGTTCTGAACGACGAACGTGGTCTGGCAGTAGATGTGAGCGACAAAGGACACTGGGGTAACGGACCTACCGAGGTGAGTCTGAACGAGGAGACGGACTTTAAGTACGTAATGGGGTTAGTTCGGCAGGCGTTCGAGTTCCAAATGGGCGAATACTGACGTCGTTTCTGAGGGTGGTTTTTCCGAAATGTTGACTAATCTACGGCCACGTCTGGAACGGCGGTAGGTACTGGGGTAAAACAATTATTCCGGACGCGACCTCCGAATCCGTGACGGCGGTAGTGGACCCGGGCGTGCGTGGCTCTTCGCGGCTCGTGGTAGAAGCGTCTTGATGAGGCGATTTTTCACGCTGTTCTTGTGGTGCTGGTTTAGTTAGTTCGGCTATTGAGATTTTTCCGCGGTAATGTCCATCAATTGGTGGACGCCGCTGAGTGCCCTGTCGCGTTCGCGCTTGTTGCATCGCCGATACACGTTCGGCTCAGAGAGCTTCGTCTTGAGATGTTGCTTCAAGTTGGCCGTGGCGTTGATGCATTCTTGTTTATTGATTTTGCTGGACGAGATTTTCTGATCGCCGAAAACGCCGCGCGACACCCAGTCCTGCATGAGCGCCAGAAAATCAGCGAAGTGTGGGTCGGTTCGACGAGCCCGAATGCTGAGAAAGCCAACGTCTTGGGACAGCTCCATGCATTTGGTCACGATTTCGACTTCCGAGGCTCCTCTGCCGGCCGCGGCGGGAAGTAGCATTCGGCCGAATTCATTGCTCTCGCCGAGTACCCGCTGAGTTTCATTCTGGACGTCGGTCTCTTCAATCCGTTTGCTCTGGACCCATAGCGTCGCTAGTAAGACTCCAACCGTCCCGAGAACGCCGACTATCGACCCGATGACACCCTGTAGGCCGGTTGTCAGCCACCAGTTATCGCTTGCCAAATAATCCATAAAATCAACAGTACGATTTATCGCCGACGATTCGGTCTCAGCTGCGTGAAGAGCGGCCCTTTGTATTTGAGGGTGCAATTCTGCACGACTGGGCGTTTGAGTTCAGCGGCGGCGTGTCGATGGCCAGTAATGCGGTGGCCGTCACCGAGATGCAGAGGATAACGCCGAAGATGCTTGGCCGTAGAGATCGACCTCGATCTCACGTCGGTACTGCGCGGCTACCACGACCACGACGAGCAGAATGGTTTGAACCGCGCTCGATTCGTCTTCGCCGATTTAGTGGCGCACTCCGGAGCAGAGTAGCCGACCAGCGGAACGACGAGCGATCAATATTCCAATCGGACCCGCTATTGTCGTTCGAACGGCCCTTCAACGACACGTTTCGGTGTTGTGGCCGGGGGTGTACAACGTCTGTATAGGGCGGTATATAGGCGATCCGTGAAGACCCGAATCTCGCTAGGAGTGCTGAGGGACCTCGAGAAGGTGATCGGGTTCGTCCCGTCCGAGTGGAAGTGAGGAACGCTATGAACTCGCCAACGTACCAACTCAATGTGAGCCGAGAGGGCAGATGGTGGATCATCGATGCGCCAGAAGTCGACTATCGGACGCAAGCTCGAACTCTTGCCGACGTTGAGGAAATGGGCCGGGATCTGATTGCTGGAGCTCTTGATGTCGATCCATCAACGTTCGACGTCTCCGTCAATATTGCTAAGCCGGCAGACGTCGAGGCTCGGCTCGCGGAAGTCGCTGAGCTAGATCGGGAGGCTCAAATCGTAGTCTCACGTGCTGCTCGTGGCCGCCGTGAAGCAGCACGAACTCTGCGCGACCAGTACGGCCTTAGCGTCGTCGACACTGCGCGCGTACTTGGCGTGACGCGAGGTCGCGTTTATCAGTTGCTCGGCCGCGAAAAGGATACTGTTGCCTGACAATCGATATGCTGGGGTTTACGCCGGGCAATCAACGAGCACGGTTGGGCTGCGATTGAGGAATGCACATGACGTTCGTGGGCGGACGCGACGGCGACTGGGAAGATCGTGCGCGTGAAGCTGCATTCCAATGGCTCGACGAGCACAGCGACGATGAGCATCCGCTTTTCGAGCGTGCAGATCTTGCTTCCTGGACTTTTGAGGGCAAACGCATAGCGCTGATCGATCGCCAACGAGGAATTCGTAAGCCGGCGGAATTTCGCGCCGCCTTGTCGATCATGACGACTTTCACGCCCCCGGGTCAGACGCCGCCGTATGAAGATGCAGCCGGCGACGACGGGTTGCTCCGCTACAAATACCGCGGCAAGGACGCCGCACACCCCGAAAACAGGGCGCTGAGAAACGCCATGGCCGAGCACGTTCCGCTTATCTGGTTCACGGCGGTCGAGCCAGGACGATATCTGGCGGTACGTCCGGTGTGGATAGTGGACGATAATCCGCGTGAGCTTGAATTCTCCATCGCTGTCGACAGCGCCCAATACGCGCTCGCGAGGGCGGGCACGCTCAGCGACGAGCGTAGCTACGCAGAGCGTTTGACGCAGCAACGGCTTCACCAGCCGCTATTTCGGGCACGTGTTTTGTCTGTATACCATTCGGAATGTGCGATCTGCCATCTCAACCATGCCGGTCTTCTCGATGCTGCGCACATTATCGAAGACGGAAAACCAAATGGGTTGCCAGTCGTTCCTAACGGACTGTCGATGTGCAAAATTCACCATGCCGCTTACGACCGCAACATTATTGGGGTTCGACCGGATGCGGTTGTCGAGGTGAGGACGGACATTTTGCACGAGATAGACGGCCCGATGCTCAAGTACGGAATCCAGCAGATGCATGGTGCTCGGCTGACTTTGCCGGGCACGCGTGCCGCCCGCCCCGACCCGGAACGCCTTGAAGCGCGTTACGAGGAGTTCAGGTCAGCAGTGGCGTAAATCTTGGCCGTGTACGCTGGCTGGTCGCGGAAAAGCGTCGCGAATGATTGGCACGTCCGCTGGTGACCATTTGAGGCTATAAAGCTGCTCAGGAGTGAACCACCCCATCTCGTCGTGGTCTGTACTTGACTTGGGATCGTCACTGCCTAGCTGCGCCCAGTAGCAGGCAAGATCAATCAACGCCGTACCGACCGTTGTCGTATGGCGGGAGGCGAGTGCGCCCACTCGCACTCGGATGCCAAGTTCTTCATCGACCTCACGCCGGAGCGCTGCCTCGGGTTGTTCGGCACGTTCGATTTTTCCGCCCGGAAACTCCCACAGTCCGCCTGCGCTGCGATCAGGGTTGCGGCGCGCCGCGAAGATTTTGCCGTCGCGTGTCATGATTGCGCCCACGACTGTGATCGGCGATGACGACGGCATGAGTCTCCCTCAATTGAACTGACTCGCTATGGGTGACATCGTACGAGTGCTCGCCGTCGTTACAGTAGCTACATGCCCTCACTGCCGAAGCGGAACGTCACGATCAAGGATGTCGCCTGGGCAGCGGAGGTGTCCATGTCGACGGTCTCGCACGCGTTCTCCGGCGCACGGCCGATCTCGCAAGCGACTCGTAAGAGAATATTCGACGCGAGTAAGGCGCTTGGCTATGTGCCTAACGCTCACGCTCGCAAGCTCCGCCTCGGCAAGTCTGGCATGCTCGGTCTCGCTCTGCGCCCGACGTTCGACTTCATCCGCACGCCGGACGACGCGGAAACGTTCAATCGCCTGGCGGGCAGTATGGCGATCGCCTGCCTGCACCGCGGCCTCGGTCTCGTGCACGTACCCGACATCGTGGGCAATGGACACGACATCGTCCCGATGGACGGCTGCATCATTGCGCACCCGAACCAAAACGACCCCGCCATCGACTTCCTCGACTCCGCCGGCATTCCCTACGTCCTCATCGACCCCGACTTGGCGCGCGACGACATCCCGTGGATCGTGAGCATTGACTACGCCGGGGGAGTCCGGCGCATCCTCGATGCCGTCTCATACCACGGCCGGCGCCACGTCGTGCTCATCCGGCAGCGGGCAAAGAACGCCTGGAACATCACCTCGACCACCGCATACGGACAATGGTGCAACGAGATGCAGCATCCGCCCGTCGTACACGAGATCGACGAGCGGATCCGCGGCGCCGCGCTCGAAGCAGAGCTCGAAGCCATTTTCGCCACCGAGACCGGCGACCTGGGAATTGTGTATCTGGCAAGCGATACGACCGAATCGGTCCTGAGCATGATCGCCCGACGCGGCTGGACGGTCCCGGACGACGTGTCCGTTGCCGCGCTCACCGACACTGCCCACTCTCGGATGTCCAAACCGTCTATGACGGCGATGGACCTCGCCCACGAAGATGCATCCGAAGCCGCCATTGCCATGCTCATCGATCGGATCGCCGGCGTTGGGCCTCCTATTGCGCCAGTTGTCATCGAGCCGCGCGTCAGCGTTCGGGAATCCACGGCTGTGTTCTGATGGGGCTCCTTTCGACTCGTCGCAAGCTCCTCGCTCAAGGGGCGGTGTAGTGGGGCTCGCTCAAGGGGCGGTGTAGTGGGGCTCGCTCAAGGGGCGGTGTAGTGGGGCTCGCTCAAGGAACGAAGTTCGCCGTCTCATTTTTCAGAATCCTCTTGACGTGATCCACATCATGCCCAATTATTGATCAAAACGATTTGATGAATAGCCAATCCGCGACCACATGCTCAGTGAGGAGCCGGAATGAGTCAGCAATCTTCCGTCGAAGGTATGCACACCGACGTGATCTCCGTCGGCGAGGCGTTCTCCGCGATGAAGCTCCAGAAGGCACACGTCATTGCAGGTCTCGTATTGTTCATGACCTTTGTCGTTGAGTCCTGGGAACAGGTCGGGCTGGTCTACGTCAGCGGCCTCATCTCCAAAGACTTCGGCGTCGGCCTCGCCCAGGTCGGCACTGCTCTCGGCGCTGTCGCGCTCGGGATGGTGCCCGGCGCCTTGCTCTGGGCGGTCGTCGTGGAAAAACGCGGACGAAAATTCGTCTCGATTGCGAGCCTCCTGCTCTATTGCGTCCTCGCGCTCGCCGCCGCCTTCTCGACGTCGTTCCAACTCGTCGTTGCCCTGAGGTTCCTCTCCGGAGTCGCCTTCGGTGGCGTCTACGCCGTCACGTTCCCGTACTTCATGGAACTCCTGCCCACCAAATACCGCGGCCAAGGCGCCGTCGCCCTATCGATCGGGTTCCCTGTCGGCACGCTCTTGTGCATCGTCGTCAGCCAGGGCTTCGGCGGTTTCAGTTGGCGCGTCGTCGCCGCCGTTGCCGCGATCGCAGGATTGTGGGCGATCGCAGTTTGGAAATGGGTGCCCGAGTCGCCGTATTGGCTCGTCAAGCGCGGCCGTGACCGCGAAGCGCGGACCATCCTCGGCCACTTCGGCGTCACTGTGCCCGACGGCACGAAACTCATCCTCGACCCTACTGCCGCCGAACGCGACGAGCCCGCAGCGACGAAAAAGAAGACCATCAAGCTACTTGTCTTGGTCGTCATCACCTCGTTCACGTTCAGCTGGGCTTACTGGGGTCTGCAGTCGTGGCTGCCGATCATGCTGCAGCACAAGGGGCTGAGCGTCTCCGGATCGCTCGGATTCGTTGCACTTAGCCAGCTCGTCGCCATTCCCGGCTACCTGATCGCCGCCTGGGCTACCCGCCGCTACGGACGTCGGTGGGTCTTCTGGATATTCGCCGTCTTCTCCGGCGTCGGCGCGCTGATCTTTGGAGCGGCCGACGGAGTCGTGCAACTCTACATCGGCAATTTCGTTCTCGCCTTCTTCTCACTCGGCGCGTGGGGCGTGTGGAACACGTGGTCGGGCGAAGTGATGCCGACCCGCATTCGGGGAGCGGGCTACTCGGCCTCCACGTCGGCGATTCTCCTCGCCCAAGCGGTCTGCGTACCCGTCGTCGGCATGATGATGGACCACGGCTTCAGCTCGATGGTCACGATGGGCTCGCTCGTCGTCTTCATGCTCATCGCGATCGTCGCCACGTTCGGTCTGCGCGAAACGGAAGGCCGCGAACTCCGCTAATGGCCGATGAACTCCTGTTCCCAAACTTCAACCGCTGTTTTTGAAAGGACATTTGATGTACAGAGTCGCTATGGACATCGGCGGAACCTTCACCGATGTGATGACCTACGACGCTCAGACCAGGACGCTCGCCGCGGACAAGGTGCTGAGCACCCCCGGCGACCTCTCCGAGGGAGTCTTCGCCGCGCTGGACGCCGTCGACGTGAAGGCCGCCGACATCGACTACTTCGTGCACGGCACGACCCAAGGCCTCAACGCGCTCCTCGAGCGGCGCGGCGCGAAGATCCTGCTCGTCACCACCGCCGGCATGGGCGACGTCTATCAGATCGCGCGCGGCAACCGCGACCGGCTCTTCGACCTGCACTACAAGAAGCCCGTGCCGCTCGTCTCCAGGCAGGACACGGCCGAGGTGCGCGGCCGGTTCAGCGCCGCCGGGGACGAACTCGTTCCACTGAGCACGGACGACGTCGACGCCGTCATCGATCGCGTGCGGGCCGGCGGCTACGACTCCGTCGTCGTCAGCCTGCTGTTCTCCTATCTCGACTCGGCGCACGAGGTTGCCATCGGCGAGCGCCTGCGCGCGGCACTCGGCGACGACGTGCTAGTCGTCCTCTCCCACGACGTCGCCCCGGAATGGCGCGAATACGAACGCACGTCGTCCGCCGCGCTCGAGGGGTACACCGGGCCGTCCGTTCACCGGTACCTCGACCGCATTGAAACCGAATTCACTGCAAACGGTCTCGAAGTGCCGGTGCACGTCATGCAGTCCTCCGGCGGACTCGTCCAAGCCGACTTCGCTCGTCGGCACCCGCTGCAGACCCTGCTGTCAGGCCCGGTCGGCGGCACGATGGGCGGTGTCGCCGTCAGCCGACTCCTCGACGAGCCGAACATCATTTGCGCGGACATGGGCGGCACCTCGTTCGACGTCTCGCTCGTCATCGACCACGCACCCGACGTCAGCCCCGACGGACATGTCGAAGGCTTCCCGCTGCTGATGCCAATGGTGAACCTGCACACCGTCGGCGCCGGCGGCGGCTCGATCGCCTATCGGGAAAGCTCCGCGCTGCGCGTCGGCCCGCAATCCGCGGGCGCCGTCCCCGGCCCGGCCTGCTATGGCAACGGGGGAGCGGACGCGACAGTCACCGACGCCAACTGCGTGCTCGGCCGGGTGAACCCCGCCGCGTTCGCCGGCGGCGGTATGTCGCTCGACGTCGACGCCTCGCACAAGGTCGTCTCCGCGCTCGCGGCCGACCTCGAACTGGATGAGGCCGAACTGGCCGGCGGCATCTGCGACATCTCCAACGCCCACATGGCGCAGGCGATCCGCACACTGACCGTCGACCATGGACTCGAACCGAACGACTTCGCCCTCCTGGCGTTCGGCGGAGCCGGCCCGATGCACGCGGCCTTCATCGCCGCCGAGATCGGAATCGGACGCGTCGTCGTCCCGAAATCCCCTGGAGCGTTTTCCGCCTGGGGCATGCTCGAGGCGGACATCCGGCGCGACTTCACCCGGCAGTTCTTCGCCACCCGTGAAACGCTCGACCAACAAAGCCTGTCGGACGTCGTCACCGAACTCACGGGCCAGGCGAAGGAGGCCATCCTCATCCAGGGCATGGACGCCGACCGCATCACGATCGAACACTTCGTCGACATGCGCTACGAGAGCCAGGACTCGACCCTGACGATCTCCCTCGACGGACTCGACATCCTGTCCGACGACTTCCAACAAAACGTCGAAGACCGATTCTCGACGGCGCACGAACAGCGATACGGCCACTCGACGCCGGGAGCGCCCGTGCAATACGTCGCGATCCGGACAACCGGGCTCGGCAAGGTCACCCGCGCCGAAGCCGACGTTGAACGCGCGGCCGGGGACGTCGGCGACGTCACCATGCCGGTGTACTTCGGCGGCGAACAGCTCGACACGCACTTCATCAACCGTGACAATCTCAATCCCGGCGACACCTTCGCCGGACCCGCGATCGTGTACGAAGGCACCGCCACCACCGTGGTGCCGCCCGGTTGCGACTGCGTCGTCGACGAACACGACTTCATCCTCATCACCGTTCCCGCAAAATCCACGAAGAAGGTGGGCGCATGACCACGATCAGCCCTGTGACCGTCGAGATCATCCGGTCCGCACTCATCCAAGCAGCCGAAGACATGAACCGCGCCCTGATCCGCTCGGCCTACACGCCGACGATCTACGAAGGGAAAGACTGCGCCGTCGCGTTGCTCGACCGCAACCATAACGTGCTCGGCCAATCATCGGGGTTGCCGATCTTCCTCGGCAACCTCGAAGAGTGCACCCGCTACACCGAGAACCTGCTCGGCGCGGACTGCTGGCAGCCCGGCGACGTGTGGGTGCTCAACGACTCGTACATCGGCGGCACACACCTCAACGACTGCACCGTGTTCGCGCCCATCTTCGTCGACGACGAACTCGTCGGATTCGCAGCCTCGCGCGCGCATTGGATCGACATGGGGTCCAAAGACCCCGGCGGGTCGATGGACTCGACAAACATCTACCAGGACGGGCTGCGATTCCCGCCAGTTCGCCTGATCGCCGGCGGCGTGGAAGTACCCGACATTATGCGACTTGTCTCGCTCAACGTCCGCTTCCCATACGAAACGCTCGGCGACATGCATGCACAGGTGGCGTGCGCGCGGATGGGGGCGAAACGCCTTGGCGAGATCTACGCCCGTTACGGCAGCGATACTCTTGCCGCTGCGAGGGAAGAGATCTTCAAGCAGACCGACGCGCTCGAGCGAGAACGCATCCGCGAGATCCCGGACGGCGAGTACTACGCCGAAGGGTACCTCGACAATGACGGCGTGAACCTGGATACGCGGCTCAAGGTCAGCGTCCGCGTCATCGTCGACGGCGAGACAATGCGCATCGACCTGACCGACTCCGCCGACCAGGCGGAAGGTCCCGTCAACTGCGGGGCCGCCCAAGCGGTATCCGCCGCGCGGGTCGGCTACAAGCTGCTCATCTCGCCCGAGGTGTCGCTCAACGGCGGATCGTTCGGCCCGTTGGACGTCGACGTACGCGATGGAAGTCTGCTCGGCGCGCGGGAGCCCGCCGCCTGCCAGTACTACTATTCGTCGCTCGGCATGCTGATCGACCTCGTCGTCAAGGCGCTTTCGGACGTCGTCCCGGAGCGTATCGCGGCCGGCAGCTACGGCGACTCGATGATCATTCAATTCACCGGCGACGATCCACGGTCCGGCAAGCCCTTCGTCACCCTCGAGGCGACCGTCGGCGGGTGGGGCGCCTGGGACGGCGAAGACGGGGAAACCGCGCTGATCAACAACGTGAACGGTTCGCTGCGTGACCTACCGGTTGAAGTGGTCGAGACTCTCTACCCGCTGCGCGTGCACGAGTATCGGATCCGCAAGGACTCCGGCGGCCGCGGCCAATACCGCGGCGGCAACGGTGTCGTGCGCAAATACGAGATGCTCGCCGACCTCGATCTCTCCCTGTGGTGGGAACGCTCCGTCACGCCCGCATGGGGAGCCGCCGGAGGCGAATCCGGCACCCCGCCGCGCGTCACAATCAACCCGGGTGAGCCAGACGAGGTGTCGATGTTGAAGGCCAACAGTAGGCGGGTCACGCGTGGAACGATTATCCGCTGCGAGTCCGGCGGTGGCGGCGGATTCGGCGACCCCGCAAAACGCGACAGTGCCGCGATTGAACGTGATGTAGCAGTTGGGATGGTGACTGCCGGCTAGCCCCGCCGGCTCGGGCCGGCCGTCGCTGATTTGGCACTTGAGGCTGTTAGGATTGTGCGCCGGCCGCGGCCCTTCACTTGCGATACCTTGTCGTTCCCTGGATGCTTGCCACGTGAGAAGTGAACGAGCTCGTCAGGCCTCAAAGCATGACCCCGGAGACGGCACGCTTGCCGAATGGTTACACAGTCTGATGCCCGAGAACGGTCTCGGACGCCAAGGCAACGCGGTCATCAACACCATCCTGAATGAGCCCGAAAAGGCGAGCTACGAAGGCATCGCAGTTGTTGCCGAGCTCGCCGACGTCAACGTCAGCACCATCACGCGGACGGCCCAGAGCCTAGGGTTCGGCGGCTGGCCGGAGTTCCGGCTCGAGGTCCGCAAGCGCTTCCTCGCTCACCTCGGTACCAATGGCGCGTCGCGGAAATCCGACGCCGCCGAGCCGGTCACGCGGGCGCTGGTGAAAGATCGGGACAATCTCACGGAAACGGTTCGCACCGTTGATCCCGCGGTGGTCGCTCACATTGCGAGGGCCATGGCCGATGCGCGCCGCACCTATGTCGTCGCCGAGAGCACGTACGGCGCCATCGCACGGACTGTCGCCCACACGGCCCGGCTAGCCGGGTATAACGTCGAAGCAATTGCGACCGGAACGCTGGAAATCGCGAACCGGCTCGCGCACGTTGACGACGGCGACGTCGTCGTCCTTGTCGCGTATTGGCGCTATTTTCGCAATGCGGAGCGCTCGGCGCGTGCGGCCCGCGACCGGGGCGCACGCACATTCCTAGTCGGTGACGATCGCAGTCCCGACGCAAGCGCGTGGAGTGAGGCAACGGTTCGGGTGCCCGCGGGCGGCCCGACGTTCTTCCCGTCCCTCGTGCCGTGTCTGTCGGTCTGCCAAGCCCTCGTTGCCGAACTTGCCGCACTTGATCCCGAGCGCTCGGCAAAGGCGATCGCGGACGCCGACGAGTACTGGCGGCGCTTCGGTCTCGTGCACTGGGAGAACTGAAGCCGTACCGTAACAAAATCGACCATGCAAAGGTATTTGCATCCGACCTGGGGTGTGCAACAATCATTGGAACATCGTTGTGTGCTAATTCACATTGCGGCTTTGCGAAGCTCAGGGGGACGAGGATGTCACATACGTGGAAAGCCGGTCTTGCCGGATTGACAGTGGTTGCACTTGCCGCACTTGCGGGATGCGGCTCCGGCAAATCTAACCCCGCCGGTCCGGCGGGCCAGGGCGGCGCGTCGAAGGTCGTCGTCGGCAGCTGGGGCGGCGACTATGAGAATTTCCAAAAGCAGTACGTCATCCCGGGCCTGGAGAAGGAATCGGGTGCCCCGCAGGTCGTGTTCGACACGGCCGATCAGGTGGCACGAAAGACGAAGCTTCGCGCCCAGAAGTCATCCAAGACAGGCACGATGGACGTCGTCGAACTGTCCGATGCGGACATGCAGACGATGGTGCAGGCCGGCATCATGGAAAAGCTCGACACGTCGAAGATCCCCAATCTCAAAAACGTCAAGCCCAAGCTGAAGAACCCGTACTGGGTCCCGCACATCTACTCGCCGAGCGTCATCGTCTACAACAAAGACAAGGTCAAGCCCGCCCCGACTTCCTACAAGGACCTCTGGAACAAGAAGTACAAGGGCAAGATCGGCGTGCAGACGATCCAGTGGATCGACTACTTCCACGCCGCCGCGACGCTGAAGCTAGGTCACACGCCGAAGGATAACTGGACCGCCGGCAACGACCTGCTCAAGAAGCTCGCGCCGGACACGCAGGCGTTCAGCTCTCAGGAACAGCTCGGTGACGGGCTCATGTCCGGTCAGGTGTGGATGGCGCTCGACTGGCGGGCACGCGCCTACCAATGGGAACAGGCGGACAAGGCGAACCTGGGCATCGCGGTGCCGAAGGAGGGAACCTTCGCCACCGCGTTCACGGTGGGCATCCCCAAGAACGCGCCCCACAAAAAGGCGGCGTACAAGTATCTGAACGCGATGTTGGCACCGAACGCGCAAAAGCAGTTCGCCAAGAACATGGGCTATCAGCCCACCGTCACGAACTCCGGACTGTCGAAGTCGATGCTCGCGAAACTTGGCATCCCGAAGGACAAGGAGAAGCTGGTCAAGCCGATCGACATCGACTACGTCGCGAAGAACACCGGCAACTGGCAGAAGTTCTGGCAGCAGAACGTCATCAACCACTGATCGCCTGATGCCACGTACCAAGGGCCGGGCGACAGGCAGGACGGGAGGCAGGATGGCCGCCGGCGATACGCTGACCCGCCGTTCGGGGTGGGCCGTGATCTCACCGGCGGCGATCATCGTGCTGATCTTCTTCGTCATCCCGATCGTCTATTTCCTTCGCTTCAGCTTCGAGACGCCCTCGACGACCGAATTCGCCATCCCGACGTTCACCGTCAAGAACTTCGGCGACTTCTTCGCCAGTTCGTATTACGTCCACACGCTGATCCGCACACTCGTCATCGCCGTGGCCGCGACGGCGCTGACCCTGGTGCTGGCAATCCCGGTCGCCCACCTGATCGTGCTGTGCGGACCGAAACTGAAATCGGCAATGATCATCGCAACCGTGTTCCCGCTGCTGGTGGGCAACGTGGTCCGTTCAATCGGGTGGGTCGCGATCCTCGGGTACAACGGCGTCGTCAACACCGTGCTGCTGAAACTGCACATCATCACGGCGCCTCTGAAGATGCTCCACTCACCGGTGACCGTCGGAATCGCGATCTCCTCGGTCGTCGTGCCGATCATGGTACTCACGCTCCAGGCGTCGATGGAGGCGCTCGACCCCGCGACCGAACGCGCAGCGCTTTCTCTCGGGTCCAGACCGTTCCGCACGTTCGTGACAGTGACGATGCCGCAGATCATCCCGGGCATCATCGCCGGCACGTCGCTCGTGTTCGTGCTGTGCCTGAATTCGTATTCGACGCCGTTGCTCGTCGGCGGCTCCCAGGTTCCCATGCTGGCCCCCGCGATCTACACCGCCATTACGACCAATAACAACTGGCCGTTCGGCGCGGCCATGGCGGCGATCCTCCTGGTGCTCTGCTTGATCGTCGTCGTGCTTTACGGGTGGCTCGTCCGCCGACTGTTCGAGGCCTGGCGGAAGGAGACTCGATGAAGCGGCCGGCCTGGACGGTGATCGTCGGCGTCGTCGTGTACGCCTTCATGCTGGTGCCCGTCGCCGTCGTCGTCTGGATGTCGTTCTTCAAGCAGGCCTACCTGACCTTCCCGCCGGACGGTTATTCGCTGCGCTGGTACACGGGCCTGAAGGACCAGCCCGCGCTGTTCGACGGCCTGTTCTACAGTCTCGAGATCGCCGTGATCACGACGATCATCTCGGTGGCACTCGGCGTCATTGCCGCGCTCGGCCTGAGCAGGGCGCGGCTGCGGGGGACGGCGTTGCTCGAGAACGGGTTCCTGCTACCCCTGGTGATCCCCGCGATCGTCACCGGCATGGCGATCTACATCTACCTCTACCAGCTGTCCGGCGCGATCCAGGTCGCGCTCGTGCCCTCGACGTGGTCGCTCGTCGTCGCCCACACCATGATCACGCTGCCGTGGACGTTCCGGCTGACCTACGCCGGTACGGCGAGCATCGGTAAGGACGTCGAACGCGCGTCCATGGACCTCGGTCGACGTCCGTTCGCCACACTCTGGCGAATCACGCTGCCGCTGCTCCGGCCGTCGGTGATCGGCGCCGCCATCTTCGCGTTCATCTTCTCGTTCGGCGACCTTGAGATCAGCCTCTTCCTCGTCTCTCCGGGCAAGACGACGCTGCCGGTTGCCATGGTGCAATACGCCGAGTTCAAGGTCGATCCCACCATCGCCGCCATGTCGACGATCCAGATCGTGCTCATCGGCGTGCTCCTCGCCGTTGCGAACAAGTTCGTCAAATTTGGCGAGGCGTTCTCCGGCGGTACCAAACAATGAACGGAATGACATGACCAATCTGCTCATCGATCACGTCGCGAAGACGTACGGCGACAAGGCCGTCCTGCACGACATCCACATCGAGGTTCCCGAGGGGCAGTTCGTGAGCCTGCTCGGTCCGAGCGGTTGCGGCAAGACGACGACGCTGAACATCGTGGCCGGGTTCGTCGCCGCGGACAAGGGCAAGGTCCTCCTCGGCGGCACCGACATCACGTCGGCGGCGCCCTACTCGCGCGATACGGCGATCGTGTTCCAGAACTACGCGCTCTTCCCCCATATGAAGGTCGAAGACAACGTTGCGTACGGCCTGCGTGCGCGCAAGGTCGCGAAATCCGAGATTGCCGAACGGGTCCGGGAGATCCTCCGCGTGATGGGCATCAGCGAGCTCGCCGGACGCTATCCCGGCCAACTCTCCGGAGGACAACAGCAGCGGGTCGCGGTCGCCCGCGCCGTCGTCGTCCGGCCCGGCGCTCTGCTGATGGACGAACCGTTGTCGAACCTCGACGCCAAGCTGCGGGCGGAGATCCGCATCGAATTGCGCGCGCTGCAAAAGAACCTGAATCAGACGGTCCTGTTCGTCACCCACGACCAGGAAGAAGCGCTTTCGATGTCCGACCGGATTGTCGTGATGAACGGCGGGCGCGTCGAACAAATGGGCGCTCCGGACGACGTGTTCAAGCGTCCCGAGACAGTGTTCGTCGCCGACTTCATGGGCGTGGAGAACATCTTCAAGGGATCGTCCGGCGAGCGCGCCTGGACGTCCGACAGCGGACTCGCGTTGCCGCTGGCCGACGCGCGCGACGTCGCATACGTCGGCGTGCGACCATCCGAGATCGACGTCATCGAGCCGGAATCCGCGCATACCGGGGACGAAAGCGCGTCGTTCCCCGCATCGATCACCGAGCGAACCTATCTCGGTAACTCGGTCCGCTACCAGATGCAGTCGGGCAGCCAGCGGATCGTTGCGCTCGTGCCCCAGACGCGTGCCCGCTTCGATGTCGGCGCGGAGGTCAGCGCGCGGATAGCAGCGGCGAGCGTCCTGCCGCTTGCCGCATCGAAAGGCGGCGCCGTCGAACTCGTACCCGCGTGAGGAACGGACACAACCAGGACAACGCAATGAAATAGGAGAAGCGAGATGGCATTCTTGACAGCGGACGTCGCACAGCGGCGATATGAGGGACTTCGGACGGTTCTGCGAGAGAACAGCCTGGACGCGGTCGTCATCTCGGGCCCGGAATTCTTTTTCTTCTTCACGAACTACGTGCTCGACGTCAGGACGTGGGAGCGGCCGATCGCGTTGGTGATCCCCGCCGACGGACGGCCGTTCGCACTCATGCACGAGCTGTCGACCCACGGCGTTGGAATGGCGATCGACTCCGGCCGGATCTGGATCGACGATGTACGGTTCTACGCCGAGCATCCCCGTCTCACCGCGCGCGTGCCGCAGCGTCCGCAATTCGCGCACGCGCTTCGAGACATGCTGGCCGAACACGGCCTGAGCAGGGCGACGCTCGGCTTCGACACTCCGCCGGCCGACCTGGCGGTCCTGCAACATATCGCGCCGTCGCTCGAGCTTCGCAGCGCCGCCGACCAGCTGATCCCGCTGCGGTGGGTCAAGAGCGACGAGGAACTCACGCTTGTGCGCCGCGCCGCGGAGATCGCCGACTTCGGCCAGGAATGCTACCGGCGCAATCTCGCCGCGGGCCGATTCATCCAAGAACTCGATGACCACGTCGTCGCCGAGATCAGCGCGGAGGCGTGCCTGCGCATACCGGGCGAAGACCTGTTCGTGCGCATCCACTCGGAGCGCGGACCGGAATCGGCTGCCCCGCACGGCGGACCGCGCACGGGCAACCGGATCCAGCCGGGGGACGGCATCGTCAACATCCTCGTCGCGCAGCTCAACGGCGTCACCGTCGAGAACGAACGCACATGGTTCGTCGGCACGCCCACGCAGCAGCAAGAGCACTGTTATCAGACGATCCTCGAAGCGCAAGAGGCCGCGATCGAGCAGATGGTGGCGGGCACCCCGATGTGCGACGTGGACGCGGCAGCCGCGGCCGTCGCCACGCGCGAAGGACTCGGCGAGCACTATCTCCACCGCGCCGGGCACGGCATGGGGATCGCCGGACACGAATGGCCGGAGGACATCGCGTTCTCGACCCGTGCGCTGCTCGCGGGCGAGGTGTACTCGGCCGAACCCGGACTCTACGTCCGCGGGGTCGGCGGATTCCGGCACGACGACACGGTCATCGTCGGCGATACGGCGCCCGAGGTCGTGACGCATTCGTCGAAGGACATTGGCGAACAGACGGTCACGGCCTGAACGACGGACTACAAGGAGGATCAATCGATGAGCGACGCGGCGGAGCAGGCCGGAATCGACACGAGCCGGAACGACAAGAACGGGAACGACGAGCCTGCGCCGGAGGCGACAAGCCCGACTGATGACGTGGTGACCACCCGACACGTCCTGACTGTCGACGGCGAAGAGCTCGCGTACACGGCGACGGCCGGCAGAATCGTGATCCGCGAAGAAGAGGTCGCCGATGGCGTTTTCCGCGGGGTGAAACCGAAAGCCGAGCTCTTCGTCGTTTCGTACGTCGCCGACGACACCGACACCGCTACCCGCCCGGTCACGTTCATCTTCAACGGCGGGCCGGGCTCGCCGTCGCTGTGGTTGCATCTCGGATTGTTCGGGCCGCGCCGAATCGTGGCCGGCGACGTCGACGACCGCGTCGGCGCACCGTTCGAACTCGCCGACAACCCCGAGTCGCTCCTGGCGCAGTCGGACCTGGTTTTCATCGATCCGCTGACCACCGGTTACAGCCGCGCGGCCGACGGCGTCGACCAGTCGCGGTATCACGGGTACTCCAGCGACCGGGACCTCGTCGGCGAGGTGATCCGGCTGTGGACGTCGCGCAATGACCGCTGGCTCTCGCCGAAATTCCTCGCCGGCGAGTCATACGGAACGTTGCGCGCCGCAGCGCTCGCCGGCCACCTGACCCGTCGGCACGGTATGACGTTCAACGGGGTCGTGCTCTTGTCCTCGATCCTGAACATGGGGACCGCGCATTTCACGGCGGGCAACGACGCCCCGTACGTCTTCTACCTTCCGACGTACGCCGCGATGGCGCACTACCACGGCAAACACCCCGGCAGGAGCCTCGCCGACGTCGTCGCCGAGGCCCGGGAATTCGCCGAGCACGAGTACGCGTACGCGCTGCTGGCCGGCAATCGGCTGGATGATCAGTCGATGCACACCGTCGCCGGGCGGCTCGCGGCGTTGATCGGCGTCGACGTCGACTATGTCATTCGCGCCCGGCTGCGCGTCGAGCACACGCACTTCTTCGCCGAACTGTTGCGCGCCGAGCACAAGACGATCGGCCGGCTGGACGGACGATTCGTCGGCGACCCGGAGGACCTCAACGCAGCCCGGAGCACCGTCGACCCGTCGTACACGGCGATCCAGTATCCGTACACGGCAGCGGCCAACCACTATTACGCCGCCGAACTCGGGTACCGCAGCGACCTGCCGTACGAAATCCTCACCGATCGCGTGCACCCGTGGTCGTACTCCGAGTTCGAGAACGCGTCCGCGACGGCGGCCGACGACCTCGCGTACGCCATGCGCACCAACCCGGATCTGCAGGTCTACGTCGCCTACGGCTACTACGACGGCGCGACTCCGTTCGCCGCCGCCGAGCACGTCTTCGCCAACCTCGCGATCCCGGCGCGCCTGCAGGCGAACATCACCGGCCACTACTTCGAGTCGGGGCACATGATGTACATCCACGATCCGGCCCGCCGCGCGCAATCCAGGCAAATTGCGGATTTCGTGCGCGGTGCCGGACAGAAACGTGTTGTCTGAAATCGTTCATCCTTTTGAAAGGTCGAGATTCATGTCGGAAGTTGTTGCATTAACGCACGCCACTCTCATCGACGGCACCGGCGAGCCGCCGGTGGCCGATGCGACGGTCGTCATGGCCGACGGCGTCATCAGCGCGACCGGGAGCGCTGATCGGGTGGCCATTCCGGCGGGCGCCGACGTTGTCGATTGCTCCGGGGCGTTCGTGATTCCCGGTTTGATGGACGCGAACATCCACCTTGTCTCGTCGCGTACGCCCGACACCCTGCTGGACTTCGAAGGCCGATACGAGGAACTCGCCTTTGAAGCAGCCGAGATGGCGCTCAAGTACGGTTTGACGACCGTTTTCGACACGTGGGGCCCGGCCGCTCCGCTCGTGAAAGCCCGGGACGCGATCAACGCGGGCGAGCGCACCGGGGCTCGCTTCTTCTGTGCCGGGAACATCTTCGGCCTGAACGGGCCGATGTCGGAAGATTTCTTCAAGACCGGCGACACGTTCGAGCCCGAGACGAAAAAGCGCATCAACGACGTGTGGGAAATCGGCTGTGGAACAAACCTGATCTCGCTGTCCGCCGACGACATCGCCGGGGCCCTGGACAAGTACATCGACGCGACAGGTGTCGATTTCATCAAATACGCCGCATCAGACCATCGCACCGAAGGGTTTCTGCTCTTTTCCGAGACCGCGCAACGGAAGATCGTCGACGTCTGCCACGCCAGAGGTCTGCTGGTTCAAGCGCACACGACGACCGTCGAGTCGCTGCGAATGGAAATCGAGGCCGGAAACGATCTGCTGCAACATCCCGACATCACGGCGACGACTCCGATACCCGGCGAGCTGATGGACCAAATCGTCGAACGGCAATTGCCGTGCATGGCGTTGTTCGTGACGGAACGCTATTTGGAGTGGTTGTCCACGGCGAAGCCGGAGGCAGCTGCCGCACGGCTGGTGAGCGACCAGAACAACCGCGCATTCATCGCCAACGGCGCACGCGTGCTGTTGACGACGGACGCGTTCGCCTATGGCCAGCGCGTGAAGAATCACCGCGGCTTCCGGCCGGGCCTCCTCGAGGACTCCGTGCCCGATATGCCCACACAGATCGGGCGCGGGCATTTTCTGTGGATCCAGGCGGCGTGGGAGCGCGGCATGGAGCCGATGGAGGTCCTGCGGTCGGCCAGTTCCTACATCGCCGAGGCCTACGGCAAGGACGACGTGCTCGGCACCGTGACTCCGGGCAAGGCGGCGGACATGGTCATCTTGAACGCCGACCCGCTCGCGGCGCCCGAGAACTACGGCAATATCCGCGACGTCGTCAAAGGAGGCGTCGTCGTCGACCGAACGAAGCTTGGTGCTACGACGTTGCTGGCCGACGACCCCGGCGAATATCGGTAACGCATAGCGCCGGCCGGTTAGCCGGGATGCGGCGCCTGGCATGGTCTCGGGCGGATGACTCCTTATCCGCGATATCCCGGGTGGACGTCGGCGTCGAGGCCCTGCAGGTGGCTCATGGTCGCAAGGAGGTCGTGGAGCTGCGTCCGCTGCTCATCGGTGAGGCCGTTGGTGACCTCACGCTCCTGGGCCATCGCCGCTTTACGCAACTCGGCGAGTAGCTTCCGGCCGTCGTCGGTAAGGTTCAATTCCTGCGCGCGCCGGTCGGTCGTGCTCCGCGTGCGTTCGGCGAGGCCGGCCCGTTCGAGCTTGTCGATGAGCGCGACAACTCGGCTCGGTAGCGCGCCGAGTTTATCGGCCAGCTGACGCTGCGCGATGCCGGGCGAGCGGCCGATAATACGCAGGACACCGGCGTCGGACGGCGTGATTCCGAGCGGTTGGATCTGCTCGGCAAAGACGTCGGCTGCGTGCGTTCCGAGCTGAGCGAGCAAAAACCCAATGCGGGCTGGGCGCGTCGAATCGTTCACCTCATCAGAATACAGCATTGACAGAATGATTCATTAGATGAATCATGTTGTTCATGACTAATATTGCTTCGGGTGCTCGGACGCGCCACCGACCGGACGGGCCGCCCGCGGGTGTGCTCGCCACGGTTGTGCTCGCCCTGACGGTCGCCTCGGCCATCGCGTACATTCTTGACTCCGCGTTCTGGAACGGCGTCTTCGTCTTTGCGTCGGCGACGCCGCTGGGGATCTACGCCGCCACCGTCTATGCGCGACTGCTCCGGCTCGGTATCCGCGTGCCCGGACCGGGCATCAGCTTTTTCGGCGGCATCTCGGCGTCGGTACTGCTCGCGCTCACGGGACTTCTCGGATTCGCCGTTACTCGGGTGACCGGCATGCCGGAACCGTTGACGGATTTCGTGACCGAACTCGACTTCTTGCTTGGCGGTGTCGGCTTCGCCACCGCGGTGGGACTACTCATCGCCGGCATCGCCGTGCCATCCGTTATTCTGCGTCTCGTGCCGCGAGGGCTCGGCTGGACCGGCCTCGTCCTCGGCGCACTCGGCGAGATCTCAATCCTCGCCATGCTCTGGAGCGGCTTCGAGGTACTGTTGCCGATCGTCCGATTCCTCGGGCTGGCGTGGCTCGCCGTCGTCGGATTCCTACTACCGCACAACCGTCACGAGCTGGGCACGCGTCGCGGGTAGAAAACGCATTGCTGTCGCCGGCGAGCCGGCTACTTGGCCGTTTTCGCCTTCTTTGCGAAGTCGGTGTCAACGTATTTGCTCTGCGGAATCGGGTCCGAGTATTTGATCGCGCCGACGTCCATCCAAGCCTTTTCCATCTCCGACAACTGCTTGGGCAGCGGGTGCAGGTCGGGCAGCCACGTGTAGAGCGGTACCGATTTGACCTGCTTCGGCGTCTGATCGGTCGCGTCGGCAATGATCTTCACGTTCTCTTTGGAATAACGCTTCTTGCCCTGCAGGTCCTTTGCCCCGCGGGCGAGTGCATTGAAGAAGTGCTGCGCGGTATCCGTCGAAGCGAATTTGCCGCCGTAGATCACGCCGGTTCCGGAGGTGCCCTTTGGCGTCGTCCACACCTTTTTCGCGGCCTTGTCGTTCACAACCTGCTCATAGAACGGCGACGAGGCGAAAGCAGCGTCCACGCTGCCGTTCTTGACGGCGGTGGGGATGTCCGGGTTACCCAAGTTGACCAGTTTCACGTCGTTCAGCGAAAGACCGGCCTTCTTCAGCGCCATGCTGATGTAATACGCGCCGGTGCCGCCGATGCCGCCGGCAGCAGCAATCTTTTTGCCCTTCAAGTCTTTCAGGCTCTTGTAATCGCCGCTCTTGACCAGCTTGTTCGACACTACGAGCGCGGACGGCGACGGCTCGTCGTGCGCAGGTTGGACACCCATCGACCCGACGACCTTGACGTCAAGCCCCGAATCGATGGCGCTGAACATTCCGGCAGAGAACCCGGCCACGAGCGCGTCGAGCTTTCCGCTGGAAGCCAGCGGGACGCCGTCCTGCCCCGACTTGATGTTCTTCAAGCTCAACTTGATGCCTTCGTCCTTGAAATACCCCTTCTTTTGGGCAACATACATGGGAGCGAAGATGGAGAGCTGGACCTGACCGACGCTCACTGTCGTGAGCCCGCCACCGCTATCGTCATCGCCGGAGGATGCCTGCCCGCCGCAGCCTGTCAGCGCGAGGGCGAATACCGACAGGGCCGCGATGTATCGGAACTTCTTTCTCATTTCCCATCCTTCTTTTTTGCTTTTCCGGCGTATTGTCCGCGTAGTAGGAGCCGCTCCAAGCCGATTACGAGACCGGTGATCAGGGCGCCGATGACTGAAACGACTATCAGGCCGACGTACATGGTTTCCGGCTGGAAGAGCTGCCATGAATTCCAGATCAGATACCCGAGACCATTATTCGAGGCGACAAACTCGACGGCGGTCACGACAATGACGGACATCCCAGCGGACACGCGCAGGCCCGTCATGATGGTCGGCGTGGCGGCCGGCAGCAGGACATAGCGGAAGAGCTTCCAGCCGGTAGCCCGGTAGGCGTGTGCGGCTTCGAGAATGCGTTTGTCGATTTGCACGATCCCGGCAACGGTATTGATCTGCATGACGAAGAAGACCGAAATGGCTACCGAAAGGACCTTGGGCGTTTCTCCCAAGCCAAAAATGAGCAGAAGCAACGGCAAAATCGCGATTTTCGGCAGGGCGTAGAGGGCCGTGAACGTTGGCCCGAATGCTGCGCGAAGCGGCCGCCAGACTCCCATGAGCAGGCCGGCGAGTATGCCGACGATCGACCCCAAGATGAACCCGGCCAGCAGCCGAGCGACAGTGCTTCCGAGGTGCGGCCATAGCGTCCCGTCGACAATCATTTCCCAGCCATGGGCCAAAATCTGCGTCGGCGGCGTGAAGAGCCGCGGATCGAGAACACCGATGGAAGCAGCAAGCTCCCACAGCGCTAGCAGAATCAGCGGCGTCAGGATGGAAAGCAGGACGTCGCGCGTTCGCAATCGCTGCTCGCGCTTGTAGTCGCGACTAATTGCCGCGTGCAACTCGGCGACCGCCGGCTTATTGGAGTTCGTTGTGCTGTCGATCATGCGAACCCCAAGGAAGTTTGCACTTCGTCGCGCAAGGACTCCCAGATGCTCTGTTTCATCTGCGCGAACTCGGGGGACGCCTCGATCTCGATCTTGCGCGGCCGTGCGAATGGAACGGGCAGGATTTCCTTGACGCGTCCCGGCCGGGCCGACATGATGACGATTTGATCGCCAAGCAGCATGGCCTCCTCGATGGCGTGGGTGACAAGAATGACGGTTTTCCGCTCGGCTTCCCACAACTGCACGAGTTGTTCCTGCATGAGCGTGCGCGTTTGTGCATCGAGCGCGCCAAGCGGTTCATCCATGAGAAGTGATGGCGAGCCGGTTGCGAAGGCGCGGGCAATCGAAATGCGTTGGCGCATGCCGCCGGAGAGTTGATGCGGATAAGCATTCTCGAAGCCGGAAAGGCCAACCTCATTGATCCAACGCTGTGCATGCTCGTGGCGTTGCTTGCGGGGCACGTCGGCCATCTGCTCACCGAACGCGACGTTGTCCAACACGTTGAACCACGGAAAGACACCATGCTCCTGGAAGACGAATGCGGAGCGGGGGATCTTCTTGGCGGCCAGGTTGATCTCTACTTCACCTGCGGTGGCTGTTTCGAGTTCCCCGATGATGCGCAGGAGGGTCGACTTGCCGCATCCCGACGGACCCAGGATGCATGTGAACGACCCTTCTTGGAAGTCGAGGTTCACGTCGTCAAGCGCATGCACTTGGGTCTTCCCGGTGAAGACCTTGGACAAATTGCGCACGACGAACGCATTCGGTGGTGAGTCGTGCGCCGACGTGGTCAAACGCGCATTTGTCGATTCGGACATGACGGTTCTCTTTTTAGGTCGTTTCCGGAACGCTGTTGAGTTTTGTCGAGATTCAAAAAGACAATCTCGATAACCCATTGCAGACGCTAGCAGGAAAACGATATTCCACGCGCCATGCTCTTGAACTATGAGACCTGTCGGGGGCCCTCGAACTCTACCGAGAACGCGGTACCGGCCTGCCGGAAAGCTAGGCGAACTCCGAGACAGCCAAGTTGTGAAAACGCCGGCGGAGCGGTGCGATGCTGGGGCCGTTCCGCGACGGATGAACTCGGTTCGTCAGCAAGACGAAGTACATGCCCGCCGTCGGGTCAATCCACAGACTCGTACCCGTGAATCCCGTGTGTCCGAAGGCGCGGATGCTCAACAAGTCTCCGGACGTTGAACCGGAGGGCTCACGCGGCCAAAAGCCGAGCGGCCTACTTTCCGGCACTGCCTCGCCATTCGCGAGCGCGGCCATCGCAGGCGGCGAAAGCAACTTACCGCCAGCCGGTGCCGCCAAAAGCGCCTTCCCAAGACGGCTTAAATCGCCCGCAGTGCTGAACAGTCCTGCGTGTCCAGCGACTCCGCCCAGGACGACGGCATTCTCATCATGCACTTCGCCTCGTACGATGCGCCCACGCCATGGGCAGTCTTCAGTGGCGACCGTGCGCGACGTCTCGGCAGCTGGCGGATTGAACATCGTCGACGTCATGCCGGCCGGCTCGCACACGAGTTCGTCGATGAGGCGGGGGAGGCGCCGTCCGCTCGCCGCTTCGAGGATCAATCCGAGGAGCATGAACCCTTGTGACGAATACTCGATTGCCGGTTTCGGGCGGACCGGCAGAGCACGCAGCGCGGCCAGCATGTCATCCCTGCTCCGGCAATACCGAAACATTTGCACTTGCCCCGGCAATCCCGAAGTATGCGTCAGCAATTGGCGAACCGTGATATCCGCTTTGTCGGAGCCTACATAGTCGTCCAGAAAGTCCCCGACCGAGTCGTCGAGAGCCACATAACCGCGTTCCACCAGCGCCATCGTCGCGATGGCGGCAATCGGCTTCGTCAACGAGGCAAGATCGAATAGCGCATTGGCATCGATTGGCGCAGCGTCCCAGGCATAGGAACCGAGATAGCCGGAATCACGTACGGCGTCCCTTGTGCCGACGGTCCACGCCGCGGCCGAATATGCCTTCCGACGCAAGCCTTCGCCCAGAAATGCGCGCAGCGACAATTCGGACTCACCCATGTCGGACTCAGTCATGTCGGACTCACCCATGCGCGGCTGCCGACCCGCTGCCGAGCATGGCCTCCGATACACGAGCCGCGGCATTGATCGTCAGCGGGCCGAAGACGTCCAGCGTCTCCTCGCTCAAGGTAAACGTCAGACCGGCGAGTCCGATCGCGCCAATGATGTCACCCGAATAGCCGTACACCGGAGCGGCAACTGCCCGAATGTTTGTCTCGTAGTCTTCGTCTTCGATGGCAAAACCGCGCACCCGACTCCGTCTGAGTTCCTCTTCCGCGTCGTCGAGGTCGTCGTAGTAGTCCTTCAGCATGCTTGCGGCTTCCTGATGTGGAACGCCGATGAGCATTGCACGACCAATCGCCGTCAGCGCAAGCGGCACCTCGTGGCCGACCTCGATCGCAATCCGGTACGCCTGAGCCGCTTCGACCTTGTCGATATAGACAGCCTGCTTGGCATGCCGCACCGCGAAGAACGCGGCGTGCCCGGTTTCTCGCTGCAATTCGAGAAGACTCTCGTGCACGAAAGTTCGTTCCGGCCGACGCGACAACGCCGACGCGGCAATGCCAAGCAACTTCGGCCCGGCGTAATATCGGCCGCCCGGCGATGACGCCGCGAAGCCCGATCGGCACAGTGTCGCAAGCATCCGATAGGCCGTCGGCTTCGGCAGCGACGTTTGCTGGGCCAAATCGGCAAGGCGCAGAGGCTCGTCGGCGCGCGCGAGCTCGGTCAAGAGGTCGAGCGCCTTCTGTGCTACCCCTCTGCCTTCGTGACCGGATTCGCCCAGGGGCTGCAAACCGTTGACAACATGGCTCATGTCACATACTTTAGCTCACATGCGTTTCAGTCAATGAAACGGTATCTGACAATAATGAAATTATCTCACTTCACAGTCGAAGCAGAGGCGGTTACGTGCCAAGCGAAAAAGTTCGCCCGACCCGACGGGCCGTGTTGCAGACTGCCGGTCTCTCCATCGCAGCCCTCTCCGCCGCCGGACTACTCAACGGATGCGGTCAGGCCGACTCAACTGAATCGAAGGCACGCAAGCTACGCGTCGCCCAATCGGCCGACCCGTTGACCTTGGATCCGCAACTGCAAGGCGATCTGGTCTCCATGAACGTGTTGATCAATATCTTCGACACGTTGACGACCCGCGACGTGCACGGCAAGCTTCGTCCGCGGCTGGCACTCGAGTGGGGAGCCCCGGATCGGCTCACCTGGAGATTCAAACTTCGCAAGGGAGTGAAGTTTCATAACGGCGAAAAGCTTGACGCACACGCCGTGAAATTCAGTATCGAGCGGCTCCTCGACCCGAAGACCAAATCGCCGATCGTCGAACTGATCTATGTCAAAGGCGTCACCGTTGTCGACGACTACACGGTCGATTTCAACATGTCGAGACCCGACCCGATCATCCCTGAAAAGGTTTCGCTGTTCGGGGGAGTCATCGTTCCGCCACAGTACATTTCGCGCGTCGGCTCCAAACAATTCGCCACCCATCCGGTTGGAAGTGGACCGTATAAATTCGTGAGCTGGAAACGAGACGACCATCTCAAGCTGGTCGCCGCCGACGACCATTGGGATGGTACGCCGGCATTCAAAAGGCTCGAGTTTTTGCCGATGCCAAACCCGGCCTCGGAACTAGCCGCCTTGCAAAGCGACGGTGTCGATCTCGTTTCCGGACTGACTCCGGAAGCCGCTCTCCAGCTCAAGGGGTACAAGGGCGTCAAACTTCAAACGTTCCCCGGAATCCGCACGTCGTTCATTTCGCTCGACACCGAAGACAAGATCCTGAAAGACCCAGCAGTGCGGCGTGCGTTGAACCACGCCGTCAACGTGCCAATGCTCATTCGCGAAGTACTCGACGGCAAAGCCAGGGTGGCTCCGACAATGATCCCGCGAGAGTCATTTGGCTTCGACCCACGCGTCAAACCATTTGCCCGCAGCGTGAGCAAAGCGAAACGGATGCTAGCCGAAGCGGGCTATCCCAACGGATTCACCACGACCTTCACCGCGTCGAACGCCGACACCCTTGTCGCGCAGGCGATCAAGGGGCTACTCGCGAAAGCAGGGGTGCACGTTGAATTGAAGCTTCTCGACCCGGGAACTTTCTCCGAACGCTTGACGTCGACCAACTCGCGCGCTCTCGGACCGATGTATTTAACAGCAAGCACGGGATGGACGCTCGATGGGGAGGCCACCATGCAGTCGTATGTCCGCAGTGATCGACGCCAAAGTCGGCTGAAGTCGAAAAAGGCCGACAGCCTCATCGACAGGATCGAAAACCAAATCGACCCCGACAAGCGGTTAACCGCGTTCAAGGAAATCCAGCGATTCCTCCATGACGAGGCGCCGTTCATCTACCTCTACCAAATTGATCTGCTCTACGCGACGGACGAAGTCGCCACGTGGACCCCAAACGTCATCGGAACGCTCTCCATGGATTCCGCGGAGGTGAATCATGGCTGACACTCTCGTGCGGACCGGAACGACCAAACGGCAGATGCCCGCGTGGCTCAGAATAGTGATCAGTAAAGTGGTCTCGGCAGTCATCGTGCTGTGGGCCGTGGCAACTGTCGTATTCTTTCTCGCTCGACTATCCGGCGATCCCGTCTCCCTGCTGTTGCCGCCCAATGCGACAGCGGATCAAGCCGCTGCGCTCAAGGAGACACTCGGGCTCAATCAGCCGCTAGTCGTCCAGTACTTCGACTATCTTGGCGGCTTGATCCATCTCGACCTGGGCGACTCGTTGTTCTTTCACGAACCGGTGGCCCAGCTGATAGGCGCGCGGCTACCGGCCACGCTGCTTCTGGCCGCGGCAGCCCTCGTGATCTCTCTCGTCATCGCAATACCCGCCGGCTGTATCGCCGCGGTCCGGAGGGGAAAGTCGACAGACACGTCGATCATGTCCGCCATCCTCGTCGGCCAGTCGACTCCTGCCTTCTGGGTGGGCATCATCCTCATCTTGGTTTTTGCCGTCCGACTGAAGGCGCTGCCGGCGTCCGGATATGGATCGTTCAGCCATTTGATCCTTCCGGCTGTCACGCTGGCGATATATTCGGTCGCGGTCATCGCCAGGCTTCTACGTTCGTCACTCATCGACGTGCTGAGCGTCGATTATATCCGCACCGCACGTGCTAAAGGTCTCGGCGAAGGGGCGGTCGTCCTTTCACACGGACTGCGCAATGCGTCGCTGCCGATCGTCACGGTGATCGGACTCGAGATCGGCTCGCTGCTGGGTGGTGCGATCCTGACCGAACAGATTTTCGCCTGGCCCGGCATTGGCAGGCTCACGGTCGAGGCGATCTCCAACAGAGACTTCCCACTCGTCCAAGGCACCGTCCTCTTCTTCGCTGCCACTTTCGTCATCGTCAACCTCATCGTCGACCTGTCCTACACATTGCTCGACCCGAGAGTGAGGATCGAAGCCTGATGACAAACACGCTGCAGACCGACACGCCGCGGCAACAGCAAGCGGCGCCGAAGAAGCGTGGACACAGCGCTCTACGGAATTGGGTGCGTAACCGACTGGCGATCCCTGCCTTCGGAATACTGGCGGTGATCGTCATCGTCGCAATCTTCGCCCCGGTGATCGCCCCACACGATCCAAATGCTCAGGATCTCCTCCAACGGCTCAAACCTCCGGCATGGCTGGCAACCGGATCGTCGTCACACATCCTTGGAACCGACGAACTCGGCCGCGACCTCTTCAGCCGATTGATCTATGGAAGCCGCGTCTCCCTGATCGTGGGGGCGCTCGCCGCCCTCATCTCCGGGGTGATCGGGGCGACCGTCGGAATCGTTTCCGGCTACCGTGGTGGGTGGCTCGATCGCATTCTCATGCGCATTGCCGATGTCCAGCTCGCGTTTCCGTCGATTTTGTTGGCCCTGGCCATCGTCGGGTTCCTCGGCTCAAGCCTTTGGAACGTCATCATCATTCTCGGAGTTACCGGTTGGGTGGCATATGCGCGCGTCTTGCGATCCGAAGTGCTCTCACTTCGCGAACGGGACTACGTCATCGAAGCGAAGGCGATAGGAGTGCCGGAAAGCACAATCATGCGCCGACACCTATTGCCGAACGTGATGGCGCCGATCGCCACGATCGGGACACTGCAGGTCGGCACGGCGATTCTGGCAGAAGCGGCTTTGAGCTTCCTCGGCCTCGGCGTGCCGCCGGAAACCGTGACATGGGGCGCGATGCTGAGCGAGGGACAGCTTTATTTGGGCACGTCGTGGTGGCTTGCCGTGTTCCCCGGAATCGCCCTCATGTTGACCGTCCTCGCTATCAATATCGCCGGCGACGTGCTGCGCGATGTTGCCGATCCGAAGGTTTATCGTCGATGAAGCAGATACTCCGCGTGGAAGATCTCCACATTGATTTCGAGCTCCCGGACGAGACGGTCCACGCAGTCCGCGGCATCGACTTCGCCATCAACGAAGGCGAAACTCTCGCTATCGTCGGCGAATCCGGCAGCGGCAAAAGCGCCACGGCTCTCGCCACCTTGCAGCTGAATCCGGCACCGCCCGTGACGTACCCGCGCGGTCGCATCTTATTGGACGGCCGCGACTTGCTGCGTCAAGATCGGCGCACTCTGCGTAAGATTCGCGGAAACGACATCGCCATGATCTTTCAAGACCCAATGGCGAGTTTGAATCCGCTTAAACGAGTGGGCACTCAAATTCTCGAGGTCTTACGTCTCCACCGATCCGAATCGCGCGGTTCGCACCGGAAGCTCATGTTGGCGGCGCTGGACGACGCCGGCATACCCGACGTCGAAAAACGTGCGAGGCAATTTCCGCATCAGCTGTCCGGCGGGCTGCGACAGCGCGTCATGATCGCGATGGCCATCGTCGCTCAACCGCGCATTCTGATCGCCGACGAGCCGACGACGGCGCTCGACGTGACGGTGCAGTCGCAAATACTCGACGTCCTCGTCTCGCTTCAGGCCGAATACGGCATGGCCATGATCTTGATCAGCCACGATCTTGGGGTAGTCGCTGAAACCGCAGACAACGTCGCCGTCATGAACAAGGGCGCGATAGTTGAACGCGGCAACGTCGTCGACGTCTTCGCGCGGCCGGATCAGCAATACACGCGCAACCTATTAGCCGCTACACCTCGGCTCGACACCTCCGCCACGCAGCGCGGAGGCCGCACCAACGTCACCGGACGGAGCGCTTCATGAACCCTGACTCAACGCTGACCCCGCCGTTACTGGAAGTCCGAGGGTTGCGTAAGGAATTTCCCGTCCGCGGCCGCGCACCATTCGTCGCGGTCAATGACTTGAGCTTCGACGTCCGGGCCGGGGAGACGCTGTCGATAGTCGGCGAGTCGGGGTCGGGCAAGACGACGCTGACCCGGTTGATCCTTCGCCTCATGGAGCCGACCGCCGGATCCGTCGCATTCGACGGCAACGTCCTCGGGGACTTGCCCGCCAATCAACTGCGAAAGATCCGGCGACAAATGCAAGTCGTGTTCCAAGACCCCTACTCGAGCATGAATCCACGTATGCGGGTGCACGACATCGTCGCCGAACCCCTTGTCACACACGAAGCATCGACCTACGGAACCAAATCGGCCGCTCGCGGTCGGGTCACCGAATTGCTCGAATCCGTCGGGTTGGACGCCGATGCCGCGCGTCGCTATCCGCATGAATTTTCCGGTGGACAACGTCAGCGAATCTCCATCGCTCGCGCAATTGCGCTGAAACCGCGGCTCGTCGTCCTGGACGAGCCGACAAGCGCCCTCGACGTGTCGGTGCAAGCTCAAGTGCTAAAGCTGCTGAGCGATCTTCAACACGAGCTCGGACTCACATATATATTCGTCTCGCACAATCTGGCCGTCGTCGGGCAAATTTCCGATCGCGTTGCCGTCATGCAGCACGGCACGATCGTCGAACTGGGGGAGGCCGCGCAAGTGCTCTATTCTCCCGCGGACTCGTACACGCGAACCTTGCTGGACGCCGTGCCGATTCCCGATCCTCGGTCGGCGCACCGACGCCGCGCCGTCGCCGGGGCAACCTGATGCCGCTATTGCTGAAGGCCCTCCGAGAGCACGAGCGCCGCTCCGCCGAGAAGCGCGACGTCGTCGTCCGCGATATGCGCGATCTGTACTCGGGGAGGCTGCGGGGAACTCGTCCACGAATCTACTGCGCGCAAACGATCCTCGATCGTAGTGCGGAAGACGCCCCCGCCGTCCTTGGCCTCGCCGTGCAAGATGAAAAGGCCCGGAGCGCACAACTGCTGGATATTCACCAAGCCAAGTGCCACGTTCTCGGCGTATTGCCGGATCAATCCGGCCGCGGCCGCGTCACTCGACTCGGCAGCGGACGCCACGTCGGCAAGGGTGACGCCGCGACCGAATCCGAATTCGGCGGCTCGTCGCCTGAACCACTGGGCGGTCGCAAGTGTCTTCCAGCAGCCGCGCTCGCCGCACGTGCACGTTTCGCCGTTGACCGCCACCGTCATGTGCGCGCCACTGCGCCCGCCGTTCGGGGCGAGCACGTTGCCTTGATACAAAATGCCGACGCCGAGTGTCTCCCCGGTAGAGACGGAAGCAAAACTCGATTCGCCGCGGCCCCACCCGAACCAACGGTCGCCCAACACTTGCAGCCGGGCTCGATGTTCAACGAACGTGTCGACCGCGAACTTCGACGAGAGGAATTCGGCGATGGGGAAACCGTGCAGGGCAGGCACGTCATTAATTTCCGAAATAATCCCGGCGTGAGCGTCGATCAGCCCACCTGCCGCAACGCCGATGCCTGTCGGCTTCGTCTGCCCGAAGCAGCGGGACGCCGCAGCGAAAATTGCCGCCGTCACGTCCGACAGTGCGGCGTCGGCCGGGTACGAGCCGGATTCGCGAGCAACCACGCGGCCGCTCGAATCGATCAGAGCAGCCTCGACGCTGCCCGGGAGTATTTCCACGGCACCGAGCAACGGATACCGCGCTCCGGGGCCTACTCCGGTCCGGCCGGGCTCCACCACCTTCAAATGCGTCGGTCTGGCCATGCACAAATCATGTCACGACTTACCACGGACGAAAGGCTGCGATGACGACACGCCAACTGACGGAAATGACCCGCGCCGAGGTGCGAGCGGCGGCACCGAGTGCGATTGCCGTGCTGCCGATCGGTTCACAAGAGCAGCACCGCGAGCACCTGCCCATGGGAACCGACACGTTCCTCGTCGAAGCCGTGCTTGCCGAGGCCACCGCGGGGCACTCGTCGAACCTCGTCCTGCTCCCGTCACTGCCGTACGGGTACAGCGATCACCATTTGTTTTCAGCCGCCGTGTCGCTCTCGCCGCGCACGCACTTGGCCGTGTTGTCTGACGTCCTGGCTTCGCTGTCAGAATCGGGGTTTCGCCGAATCATGGTCGTCAACGGTCATGGCGGCAATCAAGAAACCATGAGTCTGGCGATCAAGCACCATGCGTTGACACATAAAGACGTCACGATCGGCGCGTGTTCGTATTGGCTCGTCGCTCCCGATGACGCCGGAGACCCCGCGGCGAAGGTCGAAGAACCGAGCCTGACGCCGGGGCACGCCGGCTGGTTCGAGACCTCGCTCATGCTCGTCGCCAAGCCGGAGCTCGTACGCCGGAACCTTATGCACTATGAATCCGTCGAGCCTGCTCCGGTTTTCGATAAGCCGCTCTACCCGGGGCTGCAGACCGAAAGGAGCGGCGAATGGGGCCGCGTCGACGGCGGCACCGACACGGCCAAGTCGGCAACCGCTGAAGCCGGCCACGCATTGCTTGCGCGACGTGCTTGCGGTCTCGCGAACGCGATCAGCGCGTTTGACAAGGCGACGAGCTCCGGAAATTCCATTGCGTACGACGAAAAGGACGACACAACGGCATGAAAATCACAGCAGTCGACGTGTGGGTAGTTAACCTTCCCCTCACCAATCCGTTCACCAGTTCATTTGAAACCAAGACCGGCGAAACGCGCACCATCGTGCGAATCCGCACCGATGCAGGCGTCGAGGGGTGGGGAGAAACGATGTGGGGCCGGCCGGTTGCCGCCATCGTGCGCGAACTCGCAGACGGACTCATCGGCAGTAGCCCGTTTGATTTGTCCGCTTTTCACCAGCGCGTTCACATGACGCCGTTCTTTCACGGGTATCTCGGGTACGCAGCGATTGCCGCGATCGACGTCGCGTGCTGGGACACGATTGGCAAAGCCACAACCACGCCAGTGACCGATTTGCTTGGCGGACGAGTTCGGGACGAAGTGCCGATCACCGCGCTCATCACGCGCGCCGATGCCACATCGGCAACTGACAGCGACCGACCCGCGGCCCTGGCGGAATATGCAGCCGAGGTCGTCGACAAGGGCGGATTCCAAGCGGTCAAGTTAAAGGGAACAGCCGACACGTGGGGCGATGTCGCGATTTTGCAGGCCATCCGCTCACGCCTTCCGAACATCGACCTTCGCGTCGACCCCAATGCAGCGTGGACGGTGCCCGAATCCGTGCGAGCCGGCATCGTGCTCGAAGAACTAAACCTGGAATATCTGGAAGATCCATGCATCGGTATCGACGGGATGAGGCAGGTTCATGAAAAGGTGCGAATTCCGCTCTGCACCAACATGTGTGTCGTCCGGTTCGAGGAATTTGCTCCGGCCGTACGGCTCGGCGCCGTCGACATCATCCACGGGGACGTTTATAAGTGGGGAGGCGTTTCGGCGACCAAGGCGCTCGCAGCGCATTGCGATACGTTCGGGCTCGGGATGAACCTGCACAGTGGAGGCGAACTTGGAATCGCCACCGCCGCTCATCTCGCCGTTGTTGCCAGCACCCCCATCCTCGACCGCGCAATCGACAGCATGTATTACCTGCACGACGGCGATATAGTCGACCCGCTCACGCTGACGGACGGCAAGCTTCAAGTGCCCGACGGTCCCGGCCTGGGAGTCACGATAGACGAAGACAAGTTGGCATACTACGCACACTTGAACGACGAGCAAGGCGACCTGACGAAATAGGCATCGAAAAATTTCGATTGCCCTCCTGCGGAAAACGCACCGTCGGCGGAGACTTCATAGCGTGCTGTGCGTCGGAGCTAGTCTTCCTCGACCAAATCGGCAAAAATAGGATAGAGGTGAACAACGTACGATCTATTCGGCACGCCGCCGTGTTCCTTTCCGGGCACGCAATCATTCAATTGGCTTTTGGCCGCGATCAGCGTTTTTGTAATGGAAAATCCGTCCGTCGACAATGTCAGCGACATGCACGAGCTCGTGGAAACCTTGAGCCGTACACTCGAGGTTCCCGTCGAGTTGACGACTCAGTCGTTGCTCGGACTTGCTCGTAGCGCATACTTTGACACGAGCTTCGATGACCCCGACTCGGCGATCATGAATCCACAACGTCGAGTGGGCGCTACAAGTGAAAATCCGGCGTCGTTGGAACCGATTCGTATTCCTCAGGTCAAAGAAATTGGGTTACCGACAGCATGGGTCGTACCTCTGGTCGCTTACGACGACTCGATCAGATACTTGTGGTTGCTAGACGTCAATGAACGGCTGAAGCAAGGCGACATCGATTACGCCAAGACCGTTGGAACCGCAATCGTACGGACCTTAGGGGCGGTCCCCGACGCGAATGAAACTTTTCTATTGGGGCAATCCGACAACTTCCCGATGCTGGTCACGGGATCAATGCAAAATAGACAGAACCTACTTGAGGAGCTTGTTGCCGATCAGAGCTTACGCCACGATGACGCCTTTTTTGCGCTCGCCGTCGCAGTTCACGGCGAGGACAACCGGGCGAGCCCTCAACAGCGTGACTGGGAATTGAATGCCTTAATACGACGAGTTCGGGATCAATACCCGGCTGAGCGGACCATCGTCGGTAAATCCGAAGGAAGCTATGTCATTCTTCACGCGCCCTTTGCGAATGAAGACAAGACAGCGCGCGCCGAAGAGCTTTCCGTCGTCCTTCGAGACGGCTTGTACAGAGCCTTTGAATCCTCGGGAACTGTGAGATGGATCGTCGGAGTGAGCGGAACCATCTGCTCTTTCAGGTCAGCCGGTGACGCTATCCGCCAGGCTCTGGGCGCCACGCACATCGGTAGCAGACTTGGCTGGGCATCCCGCACCGTCTACTGGGATCGTCTCGGGCACTTCCGCACGTTATCGGCGCTCCCGGAGAACGTACTTGAGTCCGATCTTGTATCGGAACCATTGCGGCGGTTTCTCACCGACGACGTCCATCGTGAACTTGTCGATACATTGACTAGCTTTCTGGACAACAACGGTAGCGTCAAGGCAGTCGCGGCTGAACTGTACCTCCACCGTGCCAGCGTCTATCACCGCGTCCGTCGAATCGAGCAGTTGTTGCACGTCGACCTCGCCAATGGCACAGATCGTCTCGAACTTCACCTCTCGGTGATGGCCTGGCGACTGCTTCAAAGCGCCAACGAAGGATCCGGCTAGATTCGACACTTGTCGAATGCATTTCGTGAACGCGCCCAATAGCGTCAAAGCAACAACGTGAGCAAACTGACAAAATTGGGGACGTTTCGTGGTGAGCGACATCGGCGAGCACGAGCTCAGCCCGCCTCAGATCGGTATTCTTACCGAGGATATGTACGGCGCGCTCGCGGTCGCGGGACGGCTGCAGCAGCGCGGGCTGACGGTGCAAATTGCCCGCACCGACAACTCGCCGGCCGCCCGCGCTCAAGCAGTGGTGGTCGACGCTGATCTGCGATCGCACGCCGAAGACCCCGTCGGGCACAGTTCTCGATGGGCTCAGTGGCTTCGAGAACAAGGCTGCCGCCGGATAGAGCAACGTATTGAGCCGACGTTGCGTGGAAATCCTTCCGCCCTTCTTCACGGAATGGTTGCGGGAAGCGGAATGAAACGACCGATCACAATAGCGTCCACTGCGTACCCTTCCGCGGGAAATGTATGTATCGACGGACGGCAGCGCTCGCCGGTGGCAGCCAACCAGCGCGGAAGCTTGGTAAGCCAAGCACTCTTCAACAACTCCGAGAGCCACGTTGTTGATCTCGACACCATTAATCAGGGCGCAGAATACGTTCGGTCAGTTATCGACGAACGAATAAGCTCCGGGATCAGAAACTTTGTGCTGGACGCCGCAAACGAAGCGCAGGTGCGAACGGGAGCCGTCGTCGCAGAGCACTTGCTCGCCGATGGGTACGAGATGCTAACTACCACGAGCGGCTCGTGGCTCAGATACTACCCAGACGTTGGAGCGGACGGGTTTGTAATCGTCGCAGTGTCGAGCCGCAATGATTTTGGTGACCGCCAGCTGAAGCAGGTCTCTGCGAGTTTTGGTGATGAAGGCGTTGTGCTGTCCTCCGACGAAATTATCGACAGTACCGACGAGCACCTAATAAATCTCTTGTCCAAATTCCGCGTGATAGCGCTCGAATCGGCGTGGAAAGTCACTGAGGAACTAAGCACGACGTCGGCCACGACTGGCCGAGCGGTTCGAGCTCTGCTTGACGCATCTCTTCACGCCCGCAATCCATGCCTCGGGGTCGTCGTCAGTGGCGGCTACACCGCTGCGGAAGTCATTGATCGGCTAAGCGTAGAAACTCTTCGGCCGGGAAATGAGTTGGAGCCTCTTTGTCCGGTCGTACGAATTAGCGGCGGACCGTTCGACGGGATGGCAGTTATTTCAAAAGGTAGCTTCGTGGGTTCGGACAATACGCTCGTCAGACTTGTTCGGCGGCTAATTGGGAGTTAATTAAGGTATCAAATGCTGTGATCAAGAAAAATTGAATACGATATTCCAAAAATCAAGGAGTAGAAAAATTAACACGGTTAAAATAGTGCCAGGTAAAACTGCTCTCGTGCTTATCGATATGCAAAATGCTGTTAATAGACACGCGGCCGAGCCACATTCAGCCGTCGACGTAATAGCGCGAGTCGGCACATTGGTTGATCAAGCACGGATCGTTGGTATTCTGCCCATATTCGTCCGTACAAGTTTCCTAAATGACGAATCGGATGCGCTCCGGCAAACCATCGATCAGGAACGTCCCAGGAAGCCGGAGCGCCCTGCGGGATGGGACCAGATTGTCGACGAACTCCGTCCTAAACCGACCGAGCCCGTCGTGATCAAGCGTAGCTGGAACGCGTTTTTCGGCTCCGATCTCGACCTTCAACTACGGCGGCACGGTGTAACGACGATCATATTCGCGGGGATTTCCACTAACTTCGGAGTTGAGGGAACTGCGCGATCTGCGTACGACCGAGGCTTTGAGATTGTTTTTGTTGAAGATGCGATGGCGTCCAATACCAAGGAAAACCACGAATTCGCTGTTAGGAAGATATTTCCAATGCTGGGCCGGGTGCGTTCACTCGAAACCGTACTCGCGTCGATTCGCAACTAATTTTACAATAACGACAAATCTCTAATCGCTGATGAGGATAAGGTATGAATACTGTTGATGAACACGCTGCATCATCGTCGATAGCCGACGATAGGTATCGGACATCCGAGAAATACACGACCCTGGTCGGTGTTACTAACGCAGCCGAAAAACAGCTTTCCCCCATGCTGTGGAATTACCTATGGTGCGGGACGGGTGACGAAAACACTCGAGTCCGCAACACCGCCATGTTTGATGAGTATCAATATGAAGCTCCGTTGTTCGCCGGAATCACCAATCCGCGAACCAATACGAAGTTTCTGGACATCGAACTGAGCTTTCCGCTGTTCACGGCTCCTTTCGGCCAAGAAGCGGTCTTTCACCCGGAAGGGCACCGTGCAGTTGGGCGCGCCGCCGAGAAAGTCGGCGTCAGCCAGATGGTCCCGGTGGCTGCCTCTCACACATTGGAAGATGTCGCATCCAGCTCGTCGTGCGCAAGCATCTACCAGATGACCTTCGTCGGTGAAGAATCCGATGTGCTGGACATGATCGATCGTGCCAAAGCCGCCGGCTACAGGTATATCTGCGCCACTTACTCGCCCATTCGGCAGTGGCGCGAGCGGCTACGGGAAGATCGATTTGTTGCTCGCGGTGTTCCTGACCACGCCAATTTCGGGCCGGGGCTTTCCAACCCTGCGGCGATTAAAGAGTTGATCGACTTCACCGAGCCGCGGTGGACGTGGGAACAGGCCGCGAACGTCATCAAGAAGTCGAGCCTGCCGGTCATCGTCAAGGGCGTACACAGCGTCAAGGACGCCAAGAGATCGCTGGACGCGGGTGCGGCCGGCCTCTACGTCTCAAACTACGGTGGCCGCACTTTGGACCGGACGGCGTCAACGATCGAGGTTCTTCCAGAAATTCGGAAGGCGGTCGGCCCCGACATTCCGATTGTCCTTGACTCGGGTGTTCGTCGAGGCAGCGACATTGCCACGGCTGTAGCGCTTGGGGCCAATGCGGTCGCCATCGGCCGGTTGACGGCCCTCGGACTCGCTGCAGACGGCGAATACGGGGTTCAAAGGGTACTCGAAATTCTCAAAGAGGAGTTCTGGACGACACTCGGCCACCTTGGGTGCTCGACAGTCGATGAACTCTCATCGGACATTTTTCGACAGCAGTGATCATCTCAACGTAGAGAAGGCAGGCAAACCGTGAACCACCAAAAAACAGGGCGAGCAGTGGCCGTTGTAGCGGCACTAGGGCTGATGTTGAGCGGGTGTCAGGGCGGAACGAACAAAGCAGCGGAGTCCGACGGCAACCGCGTCACCGGCAAGAATCTCAATACAATCAACTCGGCGGCCGTGAAGTCCGGTACGGGCGAAGTCACAATGGCGATCGGCAAAACGATCCCGAACTGGAACACTCTGACGATCGCGGGAGATGTCTCCGAGACGGTCTGGGTGACTTCCGCACTGTACCCATCGGTCTTCAACACTGAGCCGGACGCCAAAACGATCAAGTTGAACAAAGACCTGATCAAGAGTGCAAAGGTGATCAAGCAAGACCCGACCACCATTCGCTATCAGATCCAGAAGGACGCCGTGTGGTCCGACGGTGTGCCGATCAACGCCGATGACTTTATCTATCAATGGAAGGTGCTCAACAAGAAAGATTGTCCGAATTGTCAGATTCGCGATGCGGGCGGGTTCGACAAGGTGGCAAAAATTGAGTCCACCGACAACAAGAAGACCGTCACTGTCACCATGAAGGAAAACTATTCCGAATGGCAGCAGTTGTTTCAGCGACTGTTGCCAGCCCATATCGCCAAGAAGGCCGGAAGCTTGGCCCAGAGTTTCAATGAATATTTCGTGAAAAACACTCCCAAATTCTCGGGAGGTCCATTTATTATTTCGGACGCGGTGAAGAACCAGTCGGTAACTCTCACTCCGAACCCGAAATGGTACGGTAAGAAACCGAATCTAAAAAAGGTTACGTTTCGGATGATTACGGATGCTCAACAAGTTCCGACCGCATTGCGTAATGACGAAGTTCAAGTGATATATCCACAGCCCCAGGTCGACCTGCTTCAGTCGGTGAAGGAGATGCAAGGCCAGGGCATCAAATACCAAATGAACAAGTCCCTCGTATTCGAAACTTTCACGTTAAACCTTTCGAACTCACTTCTGAAAAATCGAGTAGTACGTCGAGCCTTGTACACTGCGCTCGACACGAAGCAGATGGTGGCTAAAACTGCCGGCCAGTTGGACCCTTCCCTCAAACCACTGCAGTCGTTGATGATCTTGGCAAATCAAGATGGCTACGAGCCGAAGGCCGGCAAGCTCGGATTCGGCGAAGGCGCGGTCAAGCGAGCCACGAGCATGCTGAAAGACGCGGGTTACAAGATCGTCGATGGGAAGCTCATGGAGCCCAATGGATCAAAGGCTCCGGCGCTACGGCTCGTCTACACGGCCGGTAACCCCACGAGGCAAGCCGAGTGCGAAATTTTGGCCGCTGTCGGCAAAAAGCTGGGCTTGAAATTGAATATCGAAACCACCGATTCTCTCGGTGACACCATTGCGGAAAACGGAAAGTATGGTTATGACATCGTCGTAGCGGGATATACGGGTGCACCGTTTTACGCTTCGAATGCGTCGAAACGCTGGACAACTGGAACTGGATATAACGAGCACTATTCCAATTCGAAAGTTGACAAACTGGTGAACCAGGCGCTCCAGGCAAAAAGCCGAGACGAAGCGATTAAGCTGATCAATGAAGCCGACCAGCAGGTCATGAGCGATGTGTACATGATCCCGCTCTATCAAATGCCCTCTCTAATCGCGTATGCGGGCAAATACGGAAACATCCGGGACAACCCGAGCATTACGGGACCGACGTACAACATCCAAGACTGGGGAATTCGGAAGGACCAGTAAACATCGAGCCCGGAGCCGTGGCGGGCCAACCGCCCGGCTCCGGGATCTCGCTCGAGATCAAAGGTTAAAGCACATGTTGCGCTACATCGCCCGCCGAGTCGCGATCGCCATTCCCATGCTTCTCGTCGCGTCATTCGCCATGTTCTCTCTCATCGCATTGTCGGGTGATCCGCTGGCGCAAATTAAGGCGACCGACCCGCCGCCTCCACCGTCCTCCATCAAGTCGCTCGAACACCAGCTCGGCTTGGATAAGCCGTTCTTAATCCGTTACGTCCTGTGGTTGATCGGATTCGTCCACGGCGATTTCGGGCAGTCGATCCAAAATATCGACATCTCGAGTCAACTGGCATCCAGGCTGGGTACGAGCATGCGGCTGATCATCGGAGCAATCGTGCTTGCCGCCGTGTTGGCCATTCTGGTCGGTGTAGTCAGTGCCCTTCGGCAATACGGCAGCCTGGACAACGTTTTGAGCATAATCGTATTCGTGGCGCTGGCTGTTCCCGTGTTCTGGTTGGGAGCTCTGTTGAAGAACTGGGCAGTTTCTTTGAACGAATCAGTCGGCGCGACGATTTTTTATACGGTTGGCGACGGAGCTCATTCGGGAGTGACGGGTATCGCCATCCTGGGGTTCATGATATTGCCGGTTATTGCCTTGACCGCGAACATCTTTGCGTCCTGGAGCCGCTACGTGCGCGCGTCGATGATTGAAGTTCTCGATGCCGACTACATGAAACTCGCCAGGGCCAAAGGGCTGCGCAAATACCAAGCAGTGTGGCGGCACGGCCTTCGTAACGCATTAGTGCCGTTCGTGACCATCGTTGCACTGGACTTCAGCTCTTTAGTTGGCGGCGCGGTCGTCACGGAGACGGTATTTCAGTGGCGCGGGATGGGCGATTTCCTATTGTCTGCAATTCGCAATCTCGATGTGAACATCATCATGGCCTGGTTGATGATATTCGCCAGTGCGACGATTCTATTGAATCTCCTTGCGGACATCGTTTACGGCTTCCTCGATCCTCGAATCTCCCATTCGTAACTGCCGGTAAGGAAGATGACCTGATGAGTTTTACAAAGCCACCTGTCGACGGAGGCCCCGCGACGGAACCGATTGCCGCGCCCGTATCGCGTGTGCCGGCGGTGGTACGTCGGTTCCTCGGCCGGAAAATATCCGTTATTTCGCTGGCGGTATTCGTCGCCATATTGCTGTTCGCGTTCGTCGGCCCACACTTCTGGAAATACTCGTTCGACGTCTATACTCCGGACAACTCGCAGCCGCCATCCTTGAACCATCCGTTCGGCACCGACAGCACCGGCTACGACACACTTGCACAGGTGATGCGCGGAACTCAACGGTCAGTTCAAATTGCGCTGTTCGTCGCCCTCGTGGCGACTGCAGTTGGATCTGTGATCGGAGCGGTTTCCGGCTATTACGGCAAGATCGTCGACGCCGTCACCATGCGGTTCGTCGATCTCGTCCTGATGTTTCCGTCCATCGCTGTGGCCGCAGTTCTGGCACATCAATCTCTGGGAAGCAAGACAACGTGGCTCACTATCGGCTTGGTGCTCGCACTGCTGGCATGGCCAATTGTCGCGAGGCTGGTCCGATCGACGGCTCTACAGCTAGCCAAACAAGAATTTGTGCTTGCAGCACGCGGAGCCGGAGCAAGTGATCTGTCAATTATCGTGCGGCATATTATTCCGAACTCGATGGGCACGATCACCGTTGCCGTCACGGTGTTGACGGCAACCGCGATCCTGTCAGAGACGTCCCTTTCTTACCTAGGGTTCGGTGTGCAGCCGCCGGACACCTCGCTTGGCCTCTTGGTCGCCGGAGCACAGTCGGCCGTGGTCACTCGGCCTTGGATCTTCTATTTCCCTGGAATATTCATCATCTTGGTGGCGCTCACCGCCAGTTTTATCGGCGACGGACTGCGCGCGGCTCTCGATCCGCGTCAAGGCTCAGGAGGTCAGAATTGACAGAAGCAATCGACTCTCACGACTCCGACGCTCGGGTAGCCCACGGCGAAGCGATGCTCACCGTGCGGGATCTCGAGGTGAAGTTTGGCGGTACGCACCGCGAAGTTTCGGTCGTCCGGGGGGTGAGTTTCGAGATAGACCGGGGCGAGACGCTTGGAATTGTCGGTGAGTCCGGTTCAGGCAAGTCGGTCACCGCCACCGCGATCATGGGACTTCACGGGGCGAATGCCTCGATCAGCGGTTCGGTGAAGTTGGATGGTAAAGAACTGCTGGGACTCTCCGACGCCGGGATGAGCAGACTGCGTGGGTCGAAGATTGCAATGATCTTCCAAGACCCCATGACTTCGCTAGATCCCGTGCAAAAGATCGGTGTGCAAGTTGTCGAAGCAGTGATGTTGCACCGCCAACTCAACCGGAAAGAAGCAGAGGCGGAGACACTGAGGCTTCTTGAGCTTGTCGGAATACCCGATGCCTCTCGTCGAATCTCCGACTATCCACACCAGTTTTCTGGTGGAATGCGTCAGCGCGTGGTGATTGCGATCGCGATGGCAAACAACCCCGATTTGATCATCGCAGACGAACCAACAACCGCTCTTGACGTAACTGTCCAAGCCCAGGTGCTCGACGCGTTGAAGCGGGCGCAAGAACATACGAACGCAGCACTGATCTTGGTGACTCACGATCTCGGTGTCGTAGCTGGGCGCGCCGATCGGATCATGGTGATGTACGCCGGCAAGGCCGTCGAAACAGGCGAAGTCGATGAGATTTTTTACCGCTCACGGATGCCCTACACGCGCGGTCTGCTGGCTGCCTTGCCGCGAATAGACGTCCGTGATCGACGATTGACGCCCATACCGGGATCACCGCCTCAGCCGGCGACACTCACGGGTAGTGCTTGCCCTTTTGCAACGCGGTGCGACTTCGCTGCAAACCTGTGTCTCGAGAGCGAGCCGGAGCTGATTGACGTCAACGATGCACAGCACAAGGCTGCCTGTCACTTCGCACTCGACCAAGACGTCCTTCCAGCATATGAGTCACGGCCCCGCGAAGAACCGCCTCAGGCTCGAGATGCGACGCGACCCGAGGAGGCCGACGAATCCGAGCCCATCTTCCGTGTTTCGAACTTGACCAAGGATTTCCGAGTCAGGCGCGATTCGGCTGTGGTGCGGGCCGTCAACGATGTGTCGTTTGCAATTCGCGCCGGCGAGACTCTAGGACTGGTTGGCGAATCGGGATGCGGAAAATCGACGATAAGCCGTGCTGTTGTCCGCTTGGACGATCCGACCTCGGGGACTGTGCATCTGGGCGGTCAAGAATTAACAGCGATGTCTCGATCAGTGCTCAGGCCACACCGTCGACGAGTGCAAATGGTGTTTCAAGACCCACACTCATCGTTGGACCCGCGAATGAGCATCGAACAAGTATTGGCCGAACCGCTACGACTCGCAGGGTATTCACGTAGCGAAAGACGCGCACGAATCATCGCCCTGCTCGAAGATGTGGGCTTGCCGGCGGAGTCGGCATCAAGGTATCCACACGAATTTTCCGGTGGACAACGGCAGCGAATCGGTATTGCGCGTGCGCTGGCAACAGACCCCGAGCTTCTAGTCCTGGACGAACCGGTATCCGCACTAGACGTGTCCGTCCAGGCCGGTGTCATCAATCTGCTGAGCGATCTGGTTGACGCGAAGCAGCTCGGATACTTGTTCATCGCGCACGATTTGTCGGTCGTTGCGCATATCTCGACGAATATCGCTGTCATGTACCTCGGTCGTATTGTCGAATACGGTGCGAGCGGCGACATTTTCGACTCGCCGCGGCACCCGTATACGAAAGCGCTAATATCTGCGATTCCCATACCCGATCCGGTCAGGGAACGTGCGCGGGAGAAAGTCGTTCTGCGTGGCGAAGTTCCATCGCCGCTCGATCCACCATCGGGATGCCCATTCCGAACGCGATGCCTGATCTATAACCAAGTACTCACAGCCGACCAACAGACGCACTGTGCCACCGAGGTCCCCAAGCTTGAACCCGACGTCGGCTCCCACGAAGTCGCCTGTCACTACCCAGATTTGTATAGCCAAACCACGACAGAAGAGGTTGAAGGATGAAGATTGTTGTTATTGGTGCTGGATCCGTCGGCGCACACGTCGCGTTCCGGCTTTCGAAGGAAGGAGCGGATGTCGTTCTCGTCGACTCTGTGGTCCCCGGCCAGGGCACGACTGCTTCCTCGATAGCTTGGCTCTCGCAGTTTCCGCAGACGTCATGGGAAGAGGAACCCGGTAAGGCGAAGTTGCGCCTTGAAGTCGATGAATTGTTCCGTCAGGTGGAAAGCGAAGTCCCGGGTAAATATGTGGAATGGCCGGGAACACTGCTTTGGGGCCATGCTCACGAACGGGCCGACCTCAAACAAGCCGCCTCAGTGTCGAAGGGCAAGGGCGTCGACGTACGCCTGCTCGATGCACAGGCTGCTCGAGACGTTGACGCCAATGTAGCCTTGGCCGACGACGAACTCGTGTTTTGGGAACCAGGCTCGGGATGGGTTGACGGGCCGGAGGTGGTACGAGTACTTGTCTCGGCCGCTGTCGATCTGGGAGCCGTGCTCAAGACCCAGACGACTGTCGTCGGCATTCGCACTGCAGGAGGAGCTGTTCAGGGCGTTGACACCAGCAAGGGTGAGTACATCGAATGCGATGGTGTGGTCAACGCCGCCGGTAGCTGGGGATCGCACATTGCGGCTCTCGCCGACCTGGCCATTCCTTTAGACCTCATTCCGGGACGTATCGTGTACACGGCCGCTGTTGAGAACTTGCCGAAAGTCATTGTCAACGGACCGGAATGGTGTGCTCGTCCGGATCCGTCCGGCGGCCTCGCGGTTCATTGGCGAGGTGGGCCCCAAGAACCGGGACACGGAAGCAACGTCCGGACGGCGGATGAGGTCATCCGAGAGATTTCGTATGTAATCCCTGCTCTCGAAGGAACCTCCGCGGCTCGAACGAGCATCGGGATTCGCCCTATTCCGCCGGGTGGGCCGATAGTGGGTGCATTGCCGTGGCTCGAAAATTTTTACTTCACGCTGTCCCATGGCGGTATCGGCTGGGGGCCGATGTGGGGCAAAATGGCTGCTCTCGAACTCCTCCACGGAGGCACGAACGACAACTTGGCGGCCATGCGCCCCGAACGGTTCTACCTTGACCCGGTACCAATTGGCCGGTATGCAGACGACGCCGAGCAGTAAACCCGACGAACTCGCCGCGTCGTAAGTTCCGGCCGAGACTGTGTTGTGTTTGCGGTTCCATATAAGCGCGTTCTTGACACGATTCACCATGGGTGTGAAGTATAAGACAGTACGCATTTCTATTCATCCCCATGAGACGTCACGCGGCTGAGCAATCGCTTCCTGACGACAGTTCGCTTCCGGACTGATTGCCCGCCCCGTACCCAGGAGAACCATGAGCGCCACCCAGCTCACGTCGTCCGAAATCACCACGCACCCCAGGCAAAAGACCGCGAGCCTCATCGTGTTCGCCGTCGGCATTGTCATCGCCATCGTTTCGGCACTGACCTTGCCGCACGCCGGCCTGCTCGGCCTCGTACCGATTGTCATGTATTCGGTCCTCACGCTCATGAACACGGACGTCGTGCTGGCAACCGTCGCGTCGTTGCTGGTCGCCGTGATCATGACGCGTACCGGGCCGATCGCGCTCGGTACTCAAATGGCCACGTCGCTCGGCTCTTTCGTCGCGGTGATCGGCATGATCATCATGCTAGGGGCCGGGCTTGGCCGGGTCGCCCAAGACACCGGCGCGGCTGAACGGCTCGTGCGTTTCGTGATGGACAAGGTGGGCCTGAAGACGCCCACTCGTGTTCAAACCGGCCTCATGATCGCCTCGCTCATCCTCGTCGCCTCGCTCGGCACTCTCGCCGGAGCAAACGCCGTGTTAGCGCCGATCGTGATCCCCATCGCAGGACGCGCCAAGTGGAAACCGCCCGCCGTGGCTGCCATGTTCCACTCGGCCGGGGCCGCCGGGCTCATGGTCGGGCCGTTCACTCCGCCTGTTGTCGCAATTATGGGCGTCACGCACCTGACGTACGGCACTTACCTCCTCCATGCCGGACTGCCGATCGCTGCGCTGACCTTCGTGACGGGATTCATCATGTCCCGCATCATCCAGCGCCTGGCTACCCAGCAGTACACCGAGGCCGACCTCAACCTCGGCGACCAGGACAAACCCACCAACAAGCACGCCGGATTCGCCGCCTGCGCCATGTTCGTGGTGCTCTTCGGCCTGACGATCTTCGGCGTCTTCGTGCACGCCGACTACACGTTCGCGCTCATCGTGATGATCTGCACCGCCGCAGCCGTCGGCCTGGCCGGCCGGATGGCGCCCAAGGACGTCGTCGGCGCCGTCTATCAGGGCGCCAGCAAACTGATCTGGCTGTTCTTCCTCTTTTGGCTCCTCGACCCGATGCTGACCCTCATAGGCAAAACGGGTGCGTACGACGCCGCATTCCACGGCCTCAAACCGTTCTTGTCCACCGCCGGTCCGTTCGTCTTCCTGCTGCTCCTCATGCTCCTCGGGTTCCTGCACACGATTCCCGGAGCCGCAGCAGCTCAAGTCGTACTGGTCAACAAAATCTTCGGCGGCCTCGCCGTCACTTTGGGAATCCCGATGGGCAGCTGGGCACTTTTGATGCTGGCCATCGCCCAGGTCGACCAGCTCGGACCGACACCCGGCGCCGATATGATCGGACAAATGGGTCTCGCTCGCTCCGACAGCGTGAAGTACATGCTCTACAACGGCTGGGGCATCATGGCTACCAACTCGATATTGATCATCGTCATCTTCTTCTTCACGACACTGCACATCCATTGAGGCCAATGACTCCCGACACGCTTGCACACATCATTCGCGACCACGCGCGCGACGGGGAGTCCGTCTCCGTCGCCATCCAGGTCGAACCAGAGACGTGGATCGATTATCGAGCCGACGAACGCCTCCGCTCGGCCTCGCTGATCAAGGTGCCAATCATGATGACGATTCTGGACGCCGTCCGGCGCGGCGCCATCGCACCGGACCAACAGGTACCGACTCCGGAACCGGCCGGCGGCAGCGGCGTATTGCAAAACCTGCAGCAGCGACCCTATTCGGCCCATGACCTGCTCACGTTGATGATCGTCGTCAGCGACAACATGGCCACCAACGCGCTGATCGACTTCGTCGGTATGCCCGCCGTCAACGAATGGTCGAAGCGTCTTGGTCTCGTCGACACGACTTTGTCACGGCACATGATGGACGGCAAAGCCGTGGCAACCGGGCACGAGAACTTCACATCGGCCCGCGACATGGCGATGGTTCTAGGCGCCGTGTCGACCGGCCGGGTTCCGGGCTCGGACGACGCGATGCGCATCCTGTTGGGCCAGCAGTCAACGGGCGGCCTGCCCGAGTACCTGCCGGACGGCTGGTTGCTCGCGCACAAAACAGGGGAGTTGGACGGCTTGCGCCACGACGCGGGGATCGTGACGACCGACTTGCAGCACAGCGCCACGGTCGTGGTGATGTGTGACGGCTTTCGCGGCACCGATGGGCCGGCGCGCGCCTCTTCGATTATCCGTGCGATTGGGCGTGGGGTCTATGAGCATCTCGCGGCGGGCAGCGGTCTGGCGGACGGGCGGGCCTGATGTCGCAACTCGACACGGTGATCCGAGGTGGCACCATCATCGATGGAACCGGCGGCGACCCGGTTGTGGCGGACGTCGGACTGGCCGGTGGCCGGATTGCGGTGATCGGCTCGGTGCCCGCTGCCGATGCGCGCGAGGTCGTCGACGCTGCCCGGTTGTGCGTGGCGCCCGGATTCATCGATTTGCATTCGCACGCGGATCTGACGATTCACGGCGCCCCGGCCGCCGAGACGTATTTGCGGCAGGGCGTGACGCTGCTGCAAATGGGCAATTGCGGGTTTTCGCCGTTCCCGATGGGCGCCACGGCCGGCGCAGTGGACGCCTTGCGGAGCAACGTGTCGGTTCTGGCGACGGGGCTGCCGTGGGATTGGACGGATTTGGAGACGTTCGCCGAGTCGGTGACGTCGCGGCGTCCCGGGATCAATTTTGCGGTGCAGGCCGGCCATCATGCGATCCGGCTGGCGGTGATGGGTGCCGAGGACCGGCGCGCAAGCGAGGCCGAGCTCGCCTTGATGGGCTCGGAGGTGCGCCGCGCGGCGGACGCCGGCGCGACCGGCGTATCGTTCGGGCTGATTTATGCGCCCGGAAGCTTTGCCGACAAACGAGAGCTCGAGGCGGTCGCGCGGGCTGCTGCCGATTGTGGGCTGCTGGTGTCGTGCCATATTCGCAATGAGACCGATCACGTGCTCGACGCGGTCGATGAGATCCTGGACGTCGCGTCCAATTCGGGTGCTCGCTTGCAGATTTCCCACGTGAAGGCGATGGCGGAGCCCAATCACGGCAAGGTGGCCCGCGCCATCGAGCACATAGAATCCGCGCGCCGCGAGGGCGTCGATGTGGCCACGGACGTGTATCCGTACACCGCGTCGTCGACGACGTTGACGTCGCGGCTGTCGAACTGGGCGATGAGCGGGGGAGTCGCGGAGCTGCTGCGCAAGCTTGGCGACGATTCCGCCCGAGCACGCGTCGTCCGGGAACTGGGTACGCGGATGCGTGAGGACGTGAATCCGGACGGCGTCGTCATCGCCGACATCGGCAACGGGCCGGATCGGTGGGTGATCGGTAGATCGCTGACCGAGATCGGCAGGGAATGGCGGATATCGCCGGAGGAAGCCGCGATTCGCGTCATTGCCGATCATGAGGGATCGGTGCAGATCATCAACCACAGCATGAGCGAGACGGACATCGAGTCGGCTCTTGCGTATGAGCACTGTGCGGTCGCCAGTGACGGGTCGCAGCTGGGCGCGGACGGAACCGGGGTGACGCATCCGCGGAGTTTCGGCACTTTCCCGCGAGTATTGTCGCGGTACGTGCGCGAGCGGGGCGTGTTGAACCTGCCCGAAGCCGTCCGTCGGATGACGTCGTTGCCGGCGTCGCGCATGCGCCTGGCCGGCAGGGGAACTCTCGGTGTCGGTGCCCACGCCGACGTCGTCGTCTTCGATGCCGGCACCGTCGCCGACCGGTCCACCTATGTCGATCCGTGGCAGCTCTCGGTCGGCGTGCGCGACGTGTTCATTGGTGGCCGGAAGGCCGTCGTCGGCGGCGAAGTGACATCGCTACGGGCCGGACGATTCGTGCGCGGCGGTTCGTAAAGGGCTTCTGCAAACTCGTGTGCGATCAATGCGTCCCGCACCCCCTCGAGTGGTGGCGAGTGGCTGCGAAATCGCCGATTTCGCAGCCGCTCACCACCACTCGAGGGCCGCTGCGTGGGTTTCTGTTCACAGAGTGGGACATGGCCTAACACGTGTTGCACGCCATACGCGGCCTCGGTAACGTAAAAAAGCGCCGAGCGTGTTTGATATTTGCCATATCCGCTCGTCTATAGGCTATTTGCCATCAGTTCAACCCGCGAAGGAGATGCACGGATTCGTGTCAAAAACACCGTCCCCCGTCAAAACACTGCGTGACGTTTGGATCCCGATGGAGGACGGATGCCGGCTGACGGCACGGATCTGGCTTCCCGACGACGCCGAGACCAACCCTGTTCCGGCCGTACTGGAATACATCCCGTACCGGCGCGGCGACGGCACGGCGGCCCGCGACGCCTCGATGCATCCGCACTTTGCCGCCGCCGGCTATGCAGCGGTACGAGTCGACATGCGCGGCTCCGGTGACTCGGACGGCGTCATGCTCGACGAATACGCCGCCATCGAACAGTCCGACGCGCTCGAAGTGCTCCGCTGGCTCGCGGCCCAGCCCTGGTGCACCGGCCGCGTCGGCATGCTCGGCAAATCCTGGGGCGGATTCAACGGACTGCAAGTCGCCGCCCTCGCGCCGCCCGAGCTGCAAGCGGTCGTGACGGTCTGCTCTACCGACGACAGGTACGCGGACGACGTCCACTACACCGGCGGCTCACTGCTCGCCTCCGAAATGCTTCCCTGGGCGTCCACGATGCTGGCGTGGAACGGCCGTCCGCACGACCCGGCCACGGTTGGTGACGACTGGGAAGAACGCTGGGTCGCCCGGCTTGACCAGACGCCACCGTACGACGAGATCTGGCTTCGTCATCAGCTGCGCGACGACTATTGGAAGCACGGCTCTACCGGTGAGGACCCTGCCTCGCTCACCGCGCCCGTGCTCGCCGTCGGCGGACTCGGTGACCCGTACCGCGGTGCCGTGTTCCGTCTGCTCGAAACGCTCGACGCGCCCGTGAAAGGTCTCATCGGCCCGTGGGCCCATAATTACCCGCATCAGGCGAGTCCCGGCCCGGGCGTCGACTTCGTCGGGGAGGCCCTGCGCTGGTTCGACAAGTATCTGAAGGACATCGACACCGGCGTGGCTGACGACCCCGACCTGCGCATCTTCGTGCCCGACGGCAATCATGCCGCAGGCAGCGACGTCGACCGCGCCGGACGTTGGGTCGGCGTCCCTGAATGGCCCGGCCCGGCTGTCGAGATGCAGAGCCTTCCGCTGGACGGCGGGGCGCCCGACAGCGACGGTATCGAAGCCGTGATGAGAAGCGACGCGCCGATCGGCAGCGCCGGCGGCTCGTGGCTGCGCTTCGGCGATCCGACCGGCGACCCGGTCGACCAGCGCGGCGACGACGCGCACTCGTACTCCACGACGTTTGCGCCGCTGGGCGCCGACCTCGACGTCCTCGGGGTGCCGGCCGTGCGTCTCCGCGTCTCCGCGGACAAGCCGGTCGCTCAGCTCGCCGTCCGGCTGTGCGACGTGCACGAGGACGGAACCTCCGAACTCGTCACCGCGGGCCTGCTGAATCTCACCCACGACGCCGCGCACGAGACTGCCACCGACCTCGAACCCGGTCAGCAGTACACCGTCGAGGTCCCGCTCGTCGCGACGGCGCACCGGTTCCTCGCCGGACACCGCGTTCGCGTCGCCGTGTCCGCCGCCTACTGGCCGTGGGCGTGGCCGTCGCCGGAGATCGTGCAGATCACTGTGCACTCGTCCGGCGACAATGCGCTTCAGCTGCCCACGCTCGACGGGGGACAGGTCACCACCCCGACGTTCGGGCCGATCCGCGAGGACCCGCAGACGAGCTACACCGTCGAATCCGACCGGTTCGAGCGCGACGTCACCCATGACCACGCGACAGGGCACGTCACGACCCGGATCCGCACCGACTCCGGACGGTTCACCGACCACGCCGACGGGCGCTACCTCGAAGGCTGGTCCGAGGACGTGTTCACCGCCGACCCTGCCGACCCGCTCAGCGCAGCCGTCGAATGCCGGCGCGAGGAAACCGTCGGCCGTGGGAACTGGGAGACCGTCGTGCGCACGCGCAGCCGCATGTCGGCCGATGCGCACGAATTCTTGCTCACCGACCACCTCGTCGCCGAGAAGAACGGCACCGAAGTATTCCAACGAACCTGGGAGCACCGCATCCCGCGCAATCATGTCTGAGGAACGGGACAAAGCGACTCGACTTCAGAAACCACCGGGCACGCCGGTGCTCTCTCGGCGCCAACTCGTGCGCGCCGCCGCTATCGGTGTGGCCGGGGCGGTGCCGCTGGCCGTCTCCGGCTGCGCGGGCGCGACAAGCACGAGCAAGCGCGGCGGGATGATCACGATCGGCACGAAAGAGTTCACCGAGGAATGGGTGCTCGGGGAGCTCTACGCGCAAGCGCTGGAAGCACGCGGATACCAAGTGCAGGTGAAGAACAACATCGGGTCGACCGAGATCATCGACCGGGCACTCAAGGCCGGCCGCATCGACGTCTATCCCGAGTACACCGGCGTCGTACTCCAGGTGCTCGCAAAACGCAGCAAGCTGCCCAAGACCGCGCACGAGACGTATCGGCAAGCCAAGGCGTTCGAAGAACGGCGCGGCATGACAATGCTGCAGCCGACCCCGTTCCAGAACAAGGACGCCGTCGCCGTCACCAAGGACTACGCAGAGAAGCACCACTTGAAAACGGTGGCGGACCTGCGCAAGCTCGGCACGATCTACTTCGGCGAGTACCCGGACAATATCGAGAGCAGTACCGGCTACTCGGGCCTCGTGAAGACGTACCACCTGCCGAACGTCAAAGTGAAGTCGCTGAACATCGGACTGCAGTACAAGGCGCTCGAGAAGGGCGCGATCCAGGCGGCCGACGTGTTCACCACGGATCCGCAGCTGGCCAGGTCGAACCTCGTTCTACTGACGGAGCCAAAGAACTTGTTCGGCTTCCAAAACGTGGCCCCCGTCGTGCGCAAGGACGTCTACCACCGGCATCCCGCCGAAGTCTGGCACACTCTGAACGCCATCGATGCGCTGCTCACGGTGAAGGCCGCGCGAGCGATGAACCGGGCGGTCGCCGTCAACAGACTCTCGCCATCGCAGGTGGCAAAGAAGTTTCTCCAGGTCAATCAACTCCTCTAGCTCATCTCCTTTAGCTGCCGGGACCCGATGGGGCGCCGCGCAGGATTCGGAAGGGAACAGAATCCATGGCAGACACGGTTACCGACGAGGCTGCGGAAATCGTCTTCGACAACGCCACGAAGAGATACGGAAACGCTGACACCGCAGCGCTCGACCAGCTCAGTCTGACGGTCCACGCCGGAGAGATCTGCGCGCTCGTCGGCCCGTCCGGCGGCGGAAAGACGACCGCTTTGACGTTAGTCAACCGGATGGCCGACTTGACGAGCGGCGATATCCGTATCGGCGGCACGAGCATCAATGACCTCGACCCGATCTCGCTGCGCCGCGGCATCGGGTACGTCATTCAGCAGACCGGGCTTTTCCCCCATATGACCGTGGAAGCCAATATCGGGCTTGTTCCGAAGATCCTCGGCTGGGACGCTCGCCGAACCTCCGCACGCGCGCACGAACTTCTCAGCATGGTCGGCCTCGCCCCGGCGGAGGACATGGCCGCCCGCTATCCGAACCAGCTCTCGGGTGGTCAGCAGCAACGAGTCGGTATCGCCCGGGCGCTCGCCGCCGACCCGCAGGTGATGCTCATGGACGAGCCCTTCGGCGCGCTCGACCCGATCACGCGGGTCAACCTGCAGGACGAGTTCCTGAAATTGCACGCGAAGATCCGCAAGACCGCGCTGTTCGTCACGCACGACATCGACGAAGCGATCAAGATGGGCGACCGGATCGCCATCCTTCGTGAAGGCGGGATCCTTGCCCAATGTGACACCCCGGAACGCATCCTGACCGCACCGGCCGACGACTTCGTCCGCGAATTCGTCGGCGCCGATCGCGCGCTGAAGCGACTCGCGCTCTTGAAAATCGCGGACGCCGAACTCGATCCACTGGGCGACCCGCCACCGACCGGGTGGCCAACCGTCTCCAGTGACGCGTCGCTGCGCGAGGGGCTCTCGGAAGTTCTCGCGCACGGGGCGGACGGACTCGTCGTCCAGACCGACGGCCGTCCGGTCGGACTGATGCCGATGCAGAGGCTGCGCGATGCAAGCGTGACCGCGGGAGCGTCCTCGTGACCTACCTGCTCGCCTCCGGCGTGCTCGCCGCCGCGAAGCCGGTGATCCCCGACTACGGGACGGCGACGCCGTGCGTGACGCACAACGGCATGTTCTGCACGTCCTGGTTCCTCCACCAGTGGCCCGACGTGTTCGGCCCCGCTCTCGTGCAGCACATCATGCTGACGGTGATCGCCGTCGTGATCGGGTTCATCCTCGCATTTGCCGCCGCAATCTACGCCTACCGGCACAACTGGGCCGGGCCGCCGTTTGCGGGTATCGCCGCCTTTCTCTACACGATTCCGCCGCTGGCGTTGTTCGAACTGCTCGTGCCGCTGACCGGCCTCAGTACGCTCACCGTCGAGATCGCTCTCGTCGCCTACACGCTGCTTGTCCTTTACCGGAACGTCCTCACCGGACTGCAGGAAGTGCCTCCCGACATCAAACGCGCCGCAATCGGGATGGGGCTCACACGCACACAGATCCTCTGGCGGGTCGAACTGCCCATGGCGGTGCCGGCAATCGTCGGCGGCCTGCGGATCGTGACGGTACTGACGATCAGCCTTGCCACCATCGCGGCGTTCGTCGTGGACGCCGGCCTCGGCGCGCCGATCCTCAAGGCGCTTCAGTCCCCGTTCAACACGCAGTTCATCGGTGCCGGCGCGCTCGCCGTCCTCCTGGCGCTCGCCGCGGACGGACTGCTTCTCCTGCTCGGGCGAGCACTCACGCCGTGGGCCCGATCCAGAAAGGCATTTTGAGATGGACGTCCTGACCTTCATGTCCAGCCACTTCTCGCTGCTCGTGTCCAAGACGGGCGAGCATCTGGAGTTGTCGATCGCGGCATCGATCATCTCAATCGTCATCGGCGTACCGATCGGCGTGTGGCTCGGACACATGCACCGTGGCGAGTTCATCGCCGTCACCGTGTCGAACATTGGACGCGCATTGCCGAGCCTCGCCTTGATTGCCGTGTTCATCGGCGTCGTCGGTCTCGGGTTCAAGAACGTGCTCATCGCGCTCGTGATTCTGGCAGTGCCGCCGATCCTGACCAATGCGTACCTCAGCGTCGAACAAGTCGTTCCGGACATCGTGCGCGCCGGTAAGGGGATGGGGCTGACCGGCAGACAAGTGCTGTTCAAGGTCGAGCTGCCGCTCGCTCTGCCGCTGCTGTTCGCCGGCGTGCGGACGGCCGTCGTGCTCGTCGTGGGAAGCGCAACCCTGGGTGCCGTTGCCGGCGGCGGCGGTCTCGGCGACATCATTCTGCGCCAGGCCGCCTACGGGCTCAGCGGCGTGATCGCCGGCGCCATCTGGGTTGCCGCTCTCGCCATTCTCGCCGACGTGCTGCTGTGGGGCGTGCAGAAGCTCATCACCCCGCGCGGGCTGCGTTCCCAGCAGGTCACCGCCATCGTGTGAGCGCTCACTTCACCGAGTGGTGGCGAACGGCTGCGAAATCGCCGATTTCGCAGCCACTCGCCACCACTCGGCGAAGCGCTGCAGCCGCTCGCCACCACTCGGATGCGCAACCACCACACCGGCGCCCAGGACAATCGCGCCGGCCACGTAGAACTTTTTTCACTATGCCCAAGCGGCCTTAGGTCGGATGTGTGATCTCGGGATTTCGAACTAGTACCGAGTAATTGTTCTGCTCCAATACAGCTGAATTGCGGATATTTTTCCGCAGTCTATTGACGAGTGATTTAAATCATGATTGAGTCAGCTATACCCAATCGGCTATAGCAAAGGAGCTCAGGCATGAAGAACGACTTCACGATCCTGGGCCTGTTGGCTCGTCAACCCGCCACCGGATATGACCTCGGAAAATGGTTGAAGGACGAGGGAATCTTTCTCGGTCGCAAACCGAGCATGTCGCCCATTTACCGATCGCTGAACGAGCTTCTAAACCGGGGATGGATCGCCAGCACAACCCAGCATCGCGACAACGCGCCCGACGGCAAGGTCTACAGCTTGACCGATGCCGGGCGGGACGCTCTCGTTGCGTGGGCCAAAGAACCCTATGAACCCGCGCCACGCCCGATGGACCCGCAATTCATCGTGAAGCTCAACTTCGCAGGCCAGCTGGGAATCGAATACGCGCTGCCCATCGTCAAGACCGAACTCGAATACCGGAAGCGTCAACGTGTCGCCGAAGGAGGTCCGTTTCATGGAAGCCGCTCGTCCAGCCCCATCCCGGAGATCGACAAGACGTGGCTGGCATTCATCGAATGGCTCACACACGAGCGCGGCTACGCGTCGACGTCCCTCTATATTTCATGGCTCGAGACGGTCGAGCGTGAACTCACCCTGATTCGCCGCAATGGCGGCGTCGTTTCCCGACTGTTCGACCCCGACTGGTCACGGGAACCCGAGCAACAGGCATCAGACACGGTCGAAGACTGACGATTGTAGGTATCATCCATGACCGCAACCATCGCGCCCACCGACGAGTCGTCGGCAAAGACGAGGCGACCGAGATCGAACAAGTTCTCCACCATCAGCGTCGTGTCGGTATTCGTCGGACTGGGCCTCTGGTGGCTCGCATCGATCCTCAACCCGACGACGCTTTCCAGTCCGCTCGACGTTGCCAAACGCCTTGTTGAGCTGGCCGGTGACGGAACGCTGTTCACGAATATCGCCGCAAGCCTCGGCAGGGTCTTTGCCGGCTTCGCCATCGGCACCGTGCTTGCGATCATTGTCGGTTTCGGCATGGGCTGGTATCTCGGCGTCCGCGCCGCTATTCAGCCGTGGATCCAGTTCTTCCGCGTCATCCCGCCGCTTGCCATCATCCCGCTCGCGATCGTGCTCATGGGCATCGGCGAGACGCCGAAGATCTTCGTCATCACGCTCGCCAGCTTCTTGGTGTCGGTCATCGCCACCTACCAGGGGGTCATCAGCGTCGACAAGACCTTGATCAACGCCGGACGCGTTCTTGGCACCAACGACTTGACGATCTTCCTCAAGATCGTGGTGCCGGCGTCCGTGCCGTTCATACTTGTCGGTATGCGCCAGGGCCTCGGCGCCGCGTGGGCCACCCTGGTGGCCGCCGAACTGATCGCCGCGCAAGACGGTCTCGGACACATGATGCAAAAGGCGCAAACCTACTACGACCTGGACACCATCTTCGTCGGCCTCATTGTGATCGGAATCCTCGGCCTGCTCATGGACCGGATCCTCTTGTGGGCCGAAAAGCGACTCACCCAATGGCAGGAGCGCCGATGAATCACAAGATCGCTTTTCAGAACGTCAGCTGCATCTACGAACTGAACGGCTCGTCATTCACGGCCGTGCACGATGTCAGCCTGGATATCGCCGACAACGAATTCATCACGGTCGTCGGGCCGTCCGGCTGCGGCAAGTCAACGCTGATGAACATGGCTGCCGGGCTACTCGAACCGAGCGATGGCCGGGTGGCCGTCGACGGGAAGACCCTGACCGGACCCGGACCGGATCGCGGAGTCATCTTTCAGCAGTACGCCCTCTTTCCCTGGCTGACGGTGCGCAAGAACGTCGAATTCGGCCTCAAAGTGAAGAAGCTGCCGAAAGACGAACGAGACCGCCGCGTCAACGACGTGCTCGAACTCGTGGGACTCACCAAGTTCGCCGATGCCTGGCCCAAGACACTCTCCGGAGGTATGAAACAGCGCTGTGCCATTGCCCGCGCTTATGCGGCCGACCCATCGGTGCTGTTGATGGACGAACCGTTCGGCGCCCTCGATGCCCTCACGAGGGTGAAGATGCAAGAGCAGCTGCTCGACACGTGGACCAAGGACAAGCGCACCGTCATGTTCATCACGCACGACGTGGAAGAAGCCGTGTATCTGGCGAACCGGGTGATCGTGATGGCGGCGAACCCCGGCCGCATCCAAGAGATCATTACCGTCGACCTGCCCTATCCACGCACTGAAGAAATCCGGCTCTCGCGAGAATTCGCCGACCTGCGCAACCAAGTATGGAACGCCGTGTATCACCACGATTCAAAGGAGAACGCATCATGAACACGAAACCCTCTCGCCGATCCATCCTCATCGGTGGCGCCGCGGCCGCGGTAGCGCCGCTGTTGGCGTCGTGCGGCGGCGACTCGTCGTCCGGAAACAGCAGTAAGAAATCGATCAAGGCAACTGTCGGCTATATCGCTGACGGCAACGGGACGTCCACGGTGGCCGTGGCCGACAAACTGAAGCTTTGGGACAAGCACGGCATCGACGTCACGATCAAGGAATTCACCGACGGGCCCACCCAGATCCAGGCACTGGGCACGGGCGACCTGCAATTCGCCTACACCGGGCCCGGGGCGTTGTGGCTGCCGATGCAGGGCAAGGCCAAAATTGCCGCCATCGTCAGCCTCGGCGAGGCCGACCGAATCATCGGCCAAAAAGGCATCACCAGCATCAAAGACCTCAAGGGCAAGACGGTTGGCGTGCCCGAGGGGACCTCCGGCGACATGCTGCTGAGCTTGGCCCTGAAGAACGCCGGCCTGTCCGATGACGACATCAAGAAAGTCACGATGGACCCGCCGACGGTGATTTCGGCTTTCCAATCCGGAAAGATCGACGGTGCCGCCATTTGGTATCCGCATGTCGCCACCATCAAAAAGCACACCCCGGGCACGGTGGAAATAGCCAAGAGCGCCGATTTCCCGGATTTGAACTTCCTGTCGACCTATATGACGGGCACGGACATGGCGGACGAGAATCCGGAGCTGTTGAAGCGCTTCGACGCGTTGGCCAAGGAAGCCAACACGTGGAAGCGCAAGAACAGCGACAAGATGGTGTCGGTGCTGAAGAAGAAGCTCGACGCCCCGGAAACGGCGTTGCGTGAAGAGCACAAATACATCAACGTGCTGCCGACCGACGAAATCGTCCAAAAAACCAAGGACGGCACGATCGACACTTGGCTGAAGACGTTGAACAAGCAATTCAAAGCTATGGGCAAAGTGCAAGACATCGCCGATCCCAAGGACTATTACCTTGGCGACGAATACGTGAAGGCCTGATCCAAACCGACTCGCGCCCGAAAAGGAAGTAGCAAGAAGTGACAACAGCGTCGGCCGATCGGCCCAACATCGTCTTCATCATGTCCGATGATCATGCGGCGCATGCGATCTCGGCATACGGCAGCAAGGTGAACGAGACGCCGCAGATCGACCGGCTCGCCACCGAAGGCGCCCGCATGGATGCCGTGTATTGCACGAACGCGATCTGCTCGCCATCGCGCGCATCGATCTTGACGGGCACGTACAGCCACGTCAATAACGTGCCGTCGATCTATTCGGAATTCGACCACCGGACGCCGACGTACGCCCGTGTGTTGCGCGAAAACGGGTACGCGACTGCGCTATTCGGTAAGTGGCATCTCGGGCACACTCAGGAAAGCTTGCCGCGCGACTTCGACGAATGGAAGATCTTTCCGGGGCAGGGCGAGTACCACGATCCGGTGATGATTTCGGACGCCGGCGAAGAGACGGTGCCCGGATACGCCACGGACATCGTCACGGACCTGAGCCTGGCTTGGCTTGGCGAACGGGCCCCGGACGAGCCGTTTTGCTTGATGATTCACCACAAGGCGCCGCACCGGCCCTGGGTACCGGACGAGAAACACAAACATTTGTACCCGGTCGGCAGCATCCCGGAGCCCGACACGTTGTTCGACGACTACGCGACGAAGAGCCGCGCCGTCCATGAAGCGAAGATGACGATCGCCAACGATTTGAAGGCCGACGACGTCAAAGAAGAGCTGCCGGAGCATTTGCGTGGTGCCGAGTCGACGGTGGAGCGCACGCGCTGGAACTACCAGCGGTACATGCGCGATTATCTGCAATGCATTCAATCCATCGACGATAACGTCGGCCGTGTGCTCGACTACTTGGACGAGCACGGGCTCGGCGAGAACACCATCGTCGTTTACACATCGGATCAGGGATTCTTCCTAGGCGACCACGGCTGGTACGACAAGCGGTTCATTTACGACGAGTCGCTGCAGATGCCCTTCCTGATCCGGTGGCCGCGTGAGATTTCGGCAGGAACCCGGGTCGACGACATCGTCACGAATGTCGACTTCGCCGCCGCTTTTCTCGATATGTGCGGGCTGGACGACTCGGACGTGCTGCCGACCTCGCAAGGGCGAAGCTTCCGATCGGTGTTGCAGGGTCGGACGCCGGATGATTGGCCGGAGTCGATGTACTACAGGTATTGGGAGCACGACGACCCGGAACATCACGCCTGGGCGCACTACGGCGTCCGGACCAAAACGCACAAGCTCGTGTACTTCTACGCCGACGGCCTCGGCACGGTCGGGGCGGCCGACACGTCGTACGAGCCCGAATGGGAAATGTACGATCTCGTTGCCGATCCGCAAGAGCTCAACAACGTTGCCGATGACCCGCAGTATGCCGAAATCCGCGCCGATTTAGAAGCCGAACTCGCCCGGCTGCAAAAGTATTACCGGGACGAACCGTACGAAGGTAGGTAATTCATCACAATGACCGTAGCTCGTCGCACTTTCCTAGCAGCCGCCGGCACAGTCTCAGCGGTTGCCACCCTTGAGTCCCCACTTGGAAACCCCGCGCACGCTAGCCCCGGAGTATCCGGCCGCCACCACCACGATGGATTCGACCTGATGCACGGTCGCGGTCGTGTTGAATTGCAGTGGTGGGGATCGGACATCGGCCAATTCGCCGCTTCCGAGCTTGCCGATTACGTCAAATCGATGACCGGGACGAGAATCCATACCTCCCGTGTGCCGGCTCCGTCCGACAAACCCGGCACCGCGCATTCCGGAATTTTCTTGGCCCGCGGGCACGTCGACAGGACGAAACGCGCACGCTGGATATCGACCGCGAACGAAAAACTGGATTCTAAACCGGACGACACCTACATCATTCAGTCCGCCGCCGGCCACGTCGTGCTCACCGGAGCCGGTGAGCGCGGCACGTTGAACGCGGTGTATTCGTTGCTCGAACAACTCGGCGTGCACTTTTTCGCCCCGGAATTCGCCTTCTACCAGGGCAACTCCGAACGCGTGCCGAGAAAGTCGCGCTGCGTCGTCCGCGCTCAGTCAACTCTCGTCGAACCGAAATGGCCGATCCGACGCAAAGACGTCGAAGAGGGATTCAGTTTGAGCAAGGGCCACATCGTGGCCCTCGTCGACTGGATGGCCAAGCACAAACTCAACTATCTCGTGTTTCCGTACGACTACTACGCGATCGGCGTCACGCGCTACGACGACTTCCGTGAAGTTCTGGCGCCCGAACTCGCCAAGCGCGGGATCAAGATGGAAGTGGGCGGACACGGCTACGACTCGTTCTTGCCGCCGGAGAAGTACCCCCAGTTCTATACGAGCGATGCGTCGGTGTTCGACGTGCAGAACCAGGACGCCGTCGACACCTATGTGAGCAATGTGGTCGATTACCTGGCGGACCGGCCGGAGATTGCCACGTTTGATTGCTGGCCGCCGGACGGCGGTACGTGGCCGAAGGCGGCGTTGTCCAAATACGGCACCGCAACGAATGCGGAAACCGTGGTGGTGAACGCCCTGGTCGCGGCGCTGAAGAAGGCCGGGATCAGCACGCGCGTCGAACGCATCGCGTACGCTGCGGCGCTGGAACCGCCGACGGGCTCGTATGAATTCGATCCGGACGTGCTGATCGACTTCGCCGCGATCGGCCGCACCTACACCGTGCCTTTCGGCGATCCCTCGAATGAGACGAACGCGAAGTTCGCCAAGTTGCTCAAAAAGTGGATATTCCTCCATCAGGGCGATGTGGCGATTTACGATTATTCGCGTCGCTATCGCTGGCGCGGCTTGGGCAACCCGATCGACGTGATTGCCGCCGATGCGGCGTACTACCACAAGGTCGGAGCGCAGGGCACCGAAAGTTACGCCGAGGCGGGGAACTGGCTGCAATTCGAGGCCGAACACCTGTTTACCGCGCAGAGCGCCTGGAATCCCACGCTGAGCGCGGACGAGTTCCGCAGCGACTATCTGCCGGCGCGGTTCGGGCGCGGCGCACATGACGTGGCACGCTACCTCGGGCACACGTCTGCCGATCCGGACCAGCTCGGGGCCGATGGCGGTGGGACCAAATTCCGTCGCCAATATCGCGCCGCCTTGTCCGACATTGTGGCGGCGCAGCACGCGGTCGGGCGCAATCGTTCGGCGCAAAACATCCTCGGCCTGTTGAAGTCCGGCGTCCACCTATCGCTGGCCGATATCGACATCACATACGAGGCTGACAATCCGAAGCGACTCGAACGAGCACAGCGCAGATATCGTGTGTTGACGGAAAAATACCGGTTTAGCGGCATTCAGCTGGAGTGCACTTACCAAACGAAACGGTATGGATTCACGCTTGGCCGGGAAGAGACCGCGCAGCGGTATCGATCACCGGCGTGGGGTTACTTGCGTGAGTGGTCGCTGACCTGCAGGGCCGGCGAATCGACGCCCCTGGTGGTCGTGGCGCAGCCCGTGGACTTCGACCGCCATCGCATCCGGTGGGAGCTGGATCTGCCCGACGCCATCACGTCGTCACGGGCCTCCGGCCGCTTGGACATCATTGGTTCCCGGGCCGAACACGCGCCGTGCCGAATCACGGTCGGTCCGAACGTTCCTGCCGGCACGTACACGATCGGCGTGACCTTTTACGAAGTCGGCGACCGAAACGGAGGAACGAAGCTCGGTACCGACGAGGCGACCTTGACCGTGGTCTGATCCGTCGCCGTATTAGCAGTGCTGATCATATGCGGTTCTATCCTCGAATGCGCTCCTCGTTATGACCGCTGCTCGGGTTTAACGCGGGCAAGTGATGAGCCCCGCCCGAGACGATCCATGGGGCGGGGCTCATTGCTGCGATGTTGATCGGTCGATCGTCAGGTCAGCCTGACTTTGACCGGGTCGCCAAACATGGAGCCGCTGAACAAAATAAACTTCGGGGTAACGCTTTTCGGAACGTCGAATATGAGCTTTCCCTTAGTCGTGTTACCAGGGTTGATTTCCTCCAGAAGGCCATTGGAGTCTTCAAGTGCGATAGCCGCGTCGTCGTCGGCACTGTATTTCTTACCGTCAGCATCGACAAGCTTCTGGTCGTCACCCCAAAAAGTTTCAGATTCGTCGCCGATATTCTTCACGTCTACAGATACGACAATGTACTGCCCATCGGCAGTTTCCTGCCATCCGGAAGATCCAACTTTATGGACACCGTCTTTGACCTCAGTAACCGTGAATTTGAAATGACCGCTTTTGACGGAGTCGCCCTGTTTCACGACTGCGACATGTTCGATTTCATGAGACACGTCACTGCTCGACGAAGCGGAATCTCCGCCGAAAGCGTCGTAAATCGAAATTGTAAAAGTTAGCGCGATGATGAAGCCGATAGCCCCCATAGCCGTTCCCGCAATCGCGAGGCCACGTGGGCGGTATTTAATAATTAAGCCGATGACGCCAAAGATTATTGCCAAAGGGCCTAACCCGAACGAAACAACGCCGACAAATGGTATGAATCCAAAAAGTAGTGCAAGTAAGCCAACGACGAATGCGGTGACGCCCCACGGATTTCCCCGTTTGACCGGTGCAGGTGCTGGTGGCGGAGCAGGAGCGTAGGAAGGTGCGGACACGGGGGTTTCCAATCGTTTTCAGATGCGGTAGTTGTCGCTTCAACTATACGAGGGAGTGTATGACGTGAACATAACGGAAGCGAGAAGAAGCGATAACGTATCGAGTTTTCAGCGTGATGTGCATGACTTTGTGGCATGTGGGTGTGACTGATGACGGTGGTAAGCACCGCTATTTGAGAGAACGAGACTAGCGAGTGACGTTCTCAAGGGCCGCGCGGGCCGACCGGACCGTTGCGGCGTCCGTGACGAAATAGGAATCGCCCGAGTCGGCGGCGCCGAGGCTGACGTTCGTCCGCCGCACTCGCTCCGTGCGCAGCTTTGCGGACATGTGTACGGCGTCCGCGCCGGCGCCGATCACGGGCTCGAGCGTCGACGGCGTCAAGCCGCCGCCGGCCATGATCCCGACACCGCGCGCCTCCTCCGACATGCGCGCGATCGCCGCGGCTCCGTCGACGGCGGTGTCCGCGCCGCCGGACGTGAGCACCTGGTCGACTCCGAGATCCGCCAGACCGCCCACGACCTCAATCGGGTCGGCCGCGTGATCGATCGCCCGGTGGAAGGTGATGCGAACAGTCGGTGCGACATCGCGGGCGGCAGCGACGAGCCGCCGAGTACCCGCGGCGTCAAGCGACCCGTCCGCCTGCAACGCGCCCAACACGACACCGGCGACCCCTGCGGCTGCCAGGCACCGTGCCTCCCGCTCCATCGTGCGAAGCTCCGATTCGTCGTAGACGAAGTCTCCGGGCCGGCAGCGCAGCAAGGCGAATGTCGGGATCCCGGTCTCCACGGTGAGCGCCACCGCTCCCTCGGATGGGGTGAGCCCGCCGAGTTCGAGCCCGGTACACAATTCGACCCGGTCCGCGCCGTTGTCCCGTGCCGTGCACGCCCCTTCCGGCGACGTGACGGCGATCTCCAAGTCGACCATGACGATCAGGCGCCGAATTCGGCGGCATCGAATGGCTCGTTCGATGCCGGGATGATCCGAGCCGACAGGTCGGGATCGGGCATGTCCGGGTCGAACGGGAACATGGGCCGCTTGATCCGCCGGTGCCCCAACCGGACGAGATCCTGGTCGACGCCGCCCGGGGTGAGAGCGAGCATCCAGTCTTCCGCCATGTCGAACAGTTCCGGCTCGAGATAGCCGATCTTCACGACGACGATCGCCGCCTCGCGCGGGCTTAGATCCAAATCGGTGAAATCGCTCTCCAGATGGTACGGCTTCCGGCGGCGCGTGATGATGACGTACACGCTGCCCACATGCAGCACGACCTCCGTCTCGGCGTCACGATCTCCGTGGCGGATCGCGTGAACCTTGCCGGTCATCGTGACCGGGCCGGCGTGACGATCGTCGACCTCGGCGCCCGCCGTCACGGTCACGGTCTGGCCGAGCCCCGCGCGAACCGCCTCGTCGACCGCGCCGGATCCGGGAATGGACGCGTAAATCAGTTCGGGACCGTCGGCTCCGGCAAATTCGCGGCGTCCCAGGATGTGCTCGAGAGTCCAAGTGACGTCGCCGGCTCCGCCCGCGGTCGGGTTGTCGCCCGAGTCGCTGATGAAGAATGGGTGTTTTTCGGACCGCAGCGCGGCATCGAGGCACTCGTCGAGCGTCCCGGTCGGCGCGACGAAGTCGAACTCACGACGAGCGGACCAGAACCGGGCGGCGAGGTCTTCGGCACCCTTGCGGCCGGCCGCCTCGGACCGTCCCGTGACGACGACGGCAGCGTGGTTGCGCGGCTCGTCCGCCCAGGCGTACCCGACCCAGATCGCCGCGTCGGTCACGCCGTCGGTCTTCTCGACGTCGTCGATGGCGCCGTACACGCTCTTGGCCGGTTCAATGCGGGTGGACGTCTGTTCGCCCGCAAGGAGAACGGGCACGGGGACCCACGCTTTGGCGGGCCGCGGCGCGCCGGACGCGACGAGGTCGACGAGATTGCGTGCGGCGCGCTCCTTCGTGACCATGTAGTCCTCGTGCGGAGCCATCCGATAACACGTGATCAAATCGGTCAAATGCGCAAGACGCGGCGAGACGTTTCCGTGCAGGTCCATCGACGTCGACACGATCGGCCGCGACCCGATGACTTCCCGGATGCGCGCCAGCAGTGTTGCCTCGGCGTCGTCGATGCCTTCGACGGTCATTGCGCCGTGGATGTCGAACAGCAGCCCGTCGAGCGCCGGCATGCCGGCAAGCCGCTCAATCAGCGCATCGGACAGCTCGGCGAACCCATCGGCGGTTGCAATACCGCCCGGCAGTGCCTTGCCGACGAGTGCGCCGCGCCAATCCGCCGACTCCCTGAGCGGCTCGCCGGGCCGGAGGAACGGATAGCGTCCCAGGACGGCGTCGCCCAAGTCCGGATGGAACGCCGCGGCTTCGGAACGTGCCGGCGAGAACGTGCTGGCCTCGATGCCGATACCGGCGATGGCCAGGACGGGTCGGTCGCGAGGTGACCGGGCTTCAACGGGCATGGATACTCCTTTGGATGACTGCTGCGTGACGGTCTATGAACTGAGTGCTTCGAGCGAGTCGACAACGGCCGCCTGCAACGCCGAAACACCGGCGCCGGTGATTCCGCCGTTCTCGCCGAGCTTCGCCCGTGAAATGCTCAAATGGCGGGTGACCAGCGGATGGCAGTCGTCGTACAGTTGACTGCGGACGGCCGCGACGAATGCTTCGAGAGTGGCGAGATACCCGCCCAGGTACACGCCGTCCGGATTGAAGAAGTTCACGTTTGCCGCGAGCACCTCGCCGAGGTAGGCCCCGGCGCGACGTACCGCGCGCGTGGCTATCGGGTTCGCCTCGATCGCCAACTGAACGACGTCCTGGACCGACGTGACCGGCACTCCCTGCTCACTCACGATGCGCACGAGAGCGAGCCCCGACGCAATCGTCTCGAGGCAGCCGGTGTTGCCGCACGAGCACGGGGTGTCGCCCGCGGCATCGACGCGGACGTGGGTGATATCGCCGGCGACGCCGTTGGCCCCGCGGTAAAGCTCGCCGTCGATGACGATCCCGGCGCCGATTGCCGAACCGGCCTTGACCAGCACCGTCCGCCGGTGAGTGTTCGGCTGGACGAGCTGCTCGGCAAAAGCCATGCAATTCGCGTCGTTGTCGACGACGACCGGCCGCGCAAGCTTGTCCTGCAGCCACGAGACGATCGGGAACCGGTTCCATCCGGGCATGCGGGAGGGCAGTTCGACGGTGCCGGAGCCGGTGTCGACGGGGCCGGGCATGGACAGGCCCACTGCTCGCCAGTTCTCGGCGCCCTGCGCTTCGGCAAGACGGGCGAACGCCGTACTCAACCTGTCCAACCCGGTTTCCGGACCCTCGTCAATGGAGAACTTCACGTTTTCGACGTGTTCGAGTCTGCCGCCGGGCAACACGACGCCGATCCGGGCGTGATGGGCGCCGATGTCGGCGGCAATCGCGAAGTCGTCCTTACGGCCGAGTCGCAGCACCTTGCGCGGGCGACCGCCGGTCGATGACTGCTGGCCGTGTTCGACGACGAGCCCGAGCTCGACGAGTTGCCCGACTGCGGAAGAGATCGTCGACGGGGGAGCGGCAAGCTCGTCGGCCAGTTCGGTCCGCGTCGTGACAACCCCCGAGGACACCAGCCGCAGGATTTTCGTCGCCAACGTCGAGATGCGCGGACCGTGGGGCACGGCGCTCCGACTACTTAATACGGTCATGAAAAAACTTACTTCCATCTCGTGACAGGACGTCGCCAGTATACGCGTTCCGGTGTCCTTTGCCACTGCTTTCGGCATCATTATCGTTCGGATAACAAATCGAATATAGAGCGATATAGCATGTTTTGAGCTTGTTTAGAGTATTAAATACTTAATGCGATCCGGCAGTTACCTTCTTTTTACTGTTGAACTATTGTTTTTACGATCCAATGCCGGTTTACTACTGGAGAAAGGTCTCGCCGGTGCTCGTCCGCGCACCGGCACGGGTCGCTCGAGGGAGAGAACATGAGGGCTGTACGAACACACACCGGTCGCCGCCGTTGGATGCTGGCGACCGCGGCAGTGCTGGCGTCAAGCGTTGCGCTGGCAGGATGCAGCGGGGGTGACAACTCGACGTCCGCGGCCAAGAAGACGAGCATCAACTACGCGTTGCCGGCCAACTTCACGCCGAACTGGATTCTGCCGATCGGCACGTCGGCGCACTTGAACACCAACAACGTCTCCATTGCGGAATCCCTGTGGGAACCGCTGATCGAATACGACGGCTCGACCGGGAAGATGGAGTGGAACAAGAAGGGATCGATCGCGACTGCGGCCAATTTCGCCTCCGACGGCAAGAGCGTGACCATCACGCTCGGCAAACGGTCGTGGAGCGACGGCAAGCCCATCACCTCGCGTGACGTCGAGTTCTGGTACAACATCATCACGGCGAACAAGAAGCAATGGGCCAACTACAACGCTGGCAAGGCGCCGGACAACTGGACGAAGTTCAGCACCATCGACGCCCACCACTTCAAGTTGACGTTCGACAAGAAGTACAACGACCAGTGGATGCTGGCGAACGAACTCAGCATGATCGTGCCCCTGCCGCAGCACGCCTGGGACAAGACGAGTTCATCCGCGAAGGTGTCGAACGCCGATCGGACGACCGCCGGGGCCCAGAAGGTGTGGAAGTTCCTTCTCGGTCAGGCCAAGAAAATCTCGTCGTATGCGTCGAACCCGCTCTGGAACGTCGTCAGCGGCCCGTACAAGGTCAAGACATTCTCGACGTCCGGCAAGGTCGACCTCACGGCGAACACCAAATACGACGGCGGCGAAAAGGCCGGAATCAAGACGGTCCACCTGTTGTCCTTCACGACCGCCGACGCTGAGAAGAACGCACTGCGCTCGGGCGGCGTCGACTACGGCTACATCGGCCCAGGGGACCTCGACCAGAAAGCGTCGTTCACGGCGAAGGGGTACAAGGTCAAGCCGTGGAGCGGCTGGGCCATCACGTACATGCCGTACAACTTCAACAATCCGCAACTCGGGGCCGTCTTCAAGCAGCTGTACGCCCGCCAGGCCGTGCAAATGTCGATCAACCAGCCACAGCTGACGAAGGTCATCTTCAACGGCACGGCCGTGCCCACCTACGGGCCGATTCCGCAAGCCGAAGAATCGGACTTCGTGTCCAAGGTGCAGCAGAACAACCCATATCCGTTCTCGACCTCCAAAGCGGCCAAGCTCTTGACTTCGCACGGATGGACGAAGAAGGACGGCGTCATGACCTGTACCGACGCGGGGACGGGATCGTCGCAGTGCGGCGCCGGCATCGACAAGGGCACGAAATTCGAGATGCACGTCCTGTCGCAGTCCGGTTCCTCGGTCACGACCAACATGATGAGCGCCATCAAATCGTCGTTGTCCAAGACCGGAATTGGCTTCAACATCAAGTCGGCTCCGGTCAACTCGGTGCTGTCGCAGACGCCGCAGTGCACGAAGAAGCAGTCGATCTGCAAATGGCAACTGTCCTTCTTCGGCACGGCAGGCAGCTGGTACTTCCCGGCCTACGCAACCGGCGACTCGCTGTTCCAGACCGGCGGCGGCTCCAACTTCGGCAACTACTCGAACCCGAAAGTCGACAAGCTGATCAATAACAGCACGACGTCGTCCTCGGCATCGGTGATGAAGAAGTACAGTGCGGCGCTGGCCAAGGACCTGCCGGTCGTCTGGTTGCCGGAGCCGGACTACCAGGTGTCGGTGATGAAGAAGGGACTGACCGGTTTTTCCCAGGATCCGCTCGCGAACTTCCACCCGGCACAGTGGAAGTGGAGCAAGTAGCGATACGCCGATATGCCGACACTTCTCTATCTAGCGCGACGCCTGCTGCAGGCGATAGTCGTGATCTTCATCGTCACGATCATCGTGTTCTGCCTGTTGCATGCGCTTCCCGGGGGTCCCGCACGCGGGATCCTCGGGGCGCAGGCGACGCAGCAGCAAATCGCTCAGTTCAATCACCAACAGGGTCTCGATAAGCCCCTCGTCATCCAGTACTTCTACTACCTCTCCACGCTCGTGCACGGGAACCTCGGCACGTCGTACACGTTGAACGAATCGGTCACCGCGCTGATCGTCCAACGGCTGCCGAAGACAATCGTGTTGACGGGGATCTCCGCAGTGGTGGCGCTCATCATTGCCATTCCCCTCGGCATGGTGCAGGCGACTCGGCGGAACAAGCCGATCGACTACATCGTGACGACTATCAGTTTCGTCGCCTATGCCACGCCGGTGTTCTTCCTCGGACTCATCGTGATCGTGGTCTTCAGTCAGGCGCTTCCCTGGTTCCCGTCGCAAGCGCCGACCGGCAACACGCTTGGCGAAATCTTTGCCGATCCCGCGGGGCTCGTGCTTCCGGTGGCAACGGGCGCGGCAGCCATGATTGCCGTGTTCACGCGGTACATGCGCTCGTCGACACTTGAAAACCTTTCCGAGGACTATGTGCGCACTGCTCGGGCCGGCGGCGCGACCGGATACGGGATCTTGACCGGGCACGTGTTCCGCAACGCCCTCACGCCGGTCGTCGCCATGCTCGGCTACTACATCCCGGTGATGTTCGGCGGCGCCCTGGTGATTGAGCAATTGTTCAATTACCCGGGCATGGGGCTGTTGTTCTGGAACGCCGCCCAGTCCTCCGACTACCCGGTCTTGCTCGGCTGCGTCCTGGTGATCTCGATTGCCACCGTGGCCGGGTCGCTGCTGGCCGACATTGCTCAGCTCATCATCGACCCACGCGTGAAAGTGAGTAGCTCATGAGCGCCGCCATCCCACCCGTGGAAGCTGCTATCGACGTCGGCCCGATGGGACCGTCCGGCACCAGACTCGCCGTCCGCCGCTTCCTGCGCAATAAGCTTGCCGTGATCGGCTTGGCCGTCATCGTTGCGTTCATCCTGTTCTGCTTCGTGGGTCCCTTCGTGTACCACACGGACCAGACGCACACGCTGCTTGGAGCCGCCAACCAAGCGCCGTCCGGCAAGCATATCCTCGGCACGGACGCCGTCGGCCACGATGAACTCGGCCGGCTGATGTACGGCGGCCGGATCTCTCTGGCCGTCGGCCTGGCTGCCGGAACCCTGGCAACGCTGATCGGCACGCTGTGGGGCGCCATCGCCGGATACGCGGGCGGCTGGGTGGACGCCGTCATGATGCGCGTCGTCGATGCCGGAATTGCGATTCCCGCGTTGTTCATCCTTCTCGTCATCTCTGCGATCGCCACGCCCGACGCCCTGGGGCTGGTGGTGATCCTCGGATTCGTGTCGTGGCTCGTGCCGTCGCGGTTGATCCGGGCCGAGACACTCACGTTGAAAAGCCGCGACTACGTTCTCACGCTGCGGGCGATCGGCGGCGGTCATTCGCGGGCGATCGCCCGTCACATTCTGCCGAACTCGATCTCGACGATCGTGGTGGCCGCCACCTTCCAGGTCGCCGACGCGATCTTGCTGATTGCGTACGTGTCGTACCTCGGCTTGGGCGTGCAAGCGCCGGCGACCGACTGGGGCGGAATGCTGACTGCGGGCCTCGACGCCGCGTATTCGGGCCGGTTCTGGCTCATTCTCCCGCCGGGGCTGGCCGTCATCGTCATCGTGTGCGCTTTCAACGCATTTGGCGACGGGCTTCGCGATTCGTTTGAAGTGAGGGGGCGATGATGCCGGGCGAACAGGTGAATTCGGTTGAAGCCGAGCCGGGCGGCACTGCTGCCGACGCGGCGTCCGAGGTCCTGTCGATCACCGATCTCGGGGTCGACTTTGCAACGGAGTCGGGTGACGTATCCGCCGTCCGGGGCGTGTCAATGCGCGTTGAGCCCGGCGAGACGCTCGCTCTCGTCGGTGAATCGGGATCCGGAAAGAGCACCGTCGCGCTGGCGACGATGAGTCTGCTGAGCTCGAACGCGCGGGTGCACGGCGACGTGCGGGTATGCGGCAGGTCGGTGTCGGGTGCCAATGAGTCGGAACTTGCCCGCCTTCGGGGCAAGCAGGCGTCCATGGTGTTTCAAGAGCCGGCGACGGCGCTCGACCCGCTGAAGCGCATCGGCGCACAGATCACGGAAGTGATCCGCAACCACCGCGATGTGACGTCGGCAGTTGCCAAGAGCGAGGCGGTGGACCTGCTGCGCCGAGTCGGACTGCCGGATCCGGAACAACGCGTCTCCGCGTACCCGTTCCAGCTGTCGGGCGGGCAGCGCCAGCGCGTCGTCATCGCCATGGCGATCGCCAACCGTCCGCGCTTGCTGATCGCGGACGAGCCGACAACGGCGCTTGATGTCACGGTGCAGGCCGAGATCCTCGATCTTTTGCGCGGGCTCGCCGCCGAGACCCATACCGGCGTGCTGCTGGTCACCCACAACATGGGCGTGGTCGCAGACTTCGCCGACCGGGTGGCAGTGATGTACCACGGGCAAATCGTCGAGACCGGACCGGTGGAGGACGTGCTGCTGCGTCCCGAGCACGATTACACGAAGAAGTTGTTGGCAGCCGTGCCGCGACTCGACACGGCCGGAGCCCGGCGCGGCGTCGACGTTCAAGCGGCCCAACCGGCGCGATCGGGCCAACCGGGGCGATCGGCGGAATCAGAGAAGCCGGCGGAGACGGATGGCGCGGACCGCGTCGTCGAACTGGATGACGTGTCGGTGGTCTTTGGTCGCGGGGCGCGGGCCGTGCGCGGGCTGGACCACGTGTCGGTCGGTATCCACGCCGGTGAGACCGTGGCCCTGGTCGGCGAATCGGGATCGGGCAAGTCCACTGCGGCGCGTGTGGCGCTCGGCCTCATCCGCACCGACGGCGGCCGGGTCAAGCTGTTCGATCATGACTTCCACGCGACCGGACGCAAGGCCCGGCGAGCACTGCGATCCGGTATCGGCGTCGTGCTGCAGGACCCCGTCGCATCGCTGGACGCGCGCATGCCGGTGGGCGAATGCATCGCCGAGCCGCTTCGGATCCACCGGAAGTCGATGTCTCGAGCGGACCGTGCTCGGCGCGTCGGCGACGTCCTCGAACGCGTACAACTGCCGCGGAACGTGGCCGGTCGCGCCCCGCGCGAACTGTCCGGCGGTCAACGCCAACGCGTGAGCATCGCGCGGGCGCTGGCGCTTGAACCCCGGCTGCTAGTGGCCGACGAACCCACGAGCGGACTCGACGTCAGCGTGCAGGAATCGGTTCTGACAATGCTCACCGAGTTGCAGGCCGAACTCGGCTTCGCCTGCCTCTTCGTGTCACACGACCTTGCCGTCGTACAGAGCTTTGCCCGGCGCGTCGTCGTGATGAAGTCCGGCTCGGTCGTTGAGGAGGGAGCAACGAGCGAGACGCTCGTGCACCCCGAAACCGACTACACCCGTCGTCTTTTGGCCGCCGTGCCGGTGGCGGATCCGATCGTGCAGCGTGCTCGCCGATCCGAGCGACTTGCCTTGCTGGCGTCCGGCCGGGACGCGGAGTGAACGACGGGGACGAGGCGCCGGCGTCCACCGGCACCGACGACGTCATTGCAGGCATCGACATCGGCGGCACCACGACGAACGTGCTCCTTTGCCGGTCGGATCTCGGCGTGATCGACACGGTGCAAATTCCGACCGCGGCGCAACGCGGCGGAGACGTCATCGTGCGCGACGCCGTGGCTGCGCTCACTCGGCTTGCGGCAACCCATCGCGTGGAGCCGCGAGCCGTCGGCGTCGGCGCGGCCGGTGTCGTCGACCCGCGGAGCGGGCACGTGCTGGTGGCGAGCCGATCGTTCGCCGGCTGGTCGGGGTACCACGTCACGGGCGCGATCACCGACGCGCTTGGTGTGCCGGCGTATCTCGATAATGACGTGAACGCGTTCTTACGCGGCGAAGTCTTAGCCGGCGCGGTTGCGGGCGAGGACTACGTTTTGGGCGTCACGCTCGGCACGGGTGTCGGCGGCGCCTTGTGGATGGACGGCGCATTGATGACTGGCGCTCACGGCGCGGCCGGAGAGATCGGGCACCTGCCCGGATTCGGCAACTGCATGTGCAGCTGCGGTGAGCGCGGACACCTTGAGACGGTGGCGTCCGGATGGGCGATCGCCCGCCGCTTCACCGAAATCAGCGGCCGCGCGGCAACGGCCAAGGACGCCGCAGCGGCCGCGCAGGATGGTGACCGCGGCGCAGCGGAGATATTGAGCGATGCGGGGCATGCCTTGGGACACGCTGCCGTGCTGACCGCCGGCCTCATCGACGTGACCACCGTGGTGATCGGCGGCGGCGTGAGCGACGCGTGGGAATTCTTGGAGCCCGCGATCGGGGAGACGCTGACTGCGGAACCAGTCGTGAGCGGCCATCCCGTGAAAGTGGTGAAAGCCGCGCTCGGCAACTTGTCCGTCGCTCTCGGCGCGGCAGCCTGCGCGACGACGTCGATGCGGTGATGTGAGAGCCCGACTACGCAGGCTCACTCGATTTGTCGAAATCGGTGCTTATACTACGCGTATGTAGTAGAGCCGCACGGTCGAATATGACGTGCTCCTTCGAAAGTTGCTGACGTACGCATTGGTGCTAGCCCACTAGGCAAGGTGGAAAATCATGGCGAATTCAAGCGTTGGTCTGAAACGAGAGCTAGGACTTTTCAGTGTTATCGCCCTGGCCGCCGGCGCGGTCCTCGGTGGATGGCTCGCCGAGGCCCCGTACTGGTTTCAACTTACCGGTGCCGGTGCGGCGATCATCTTCCCGATTCTTGCAATCATTCTCATACCGGTGGGTCTGGCATTTTCGGAACTGACGGCAATGCTGCCGTTCTCCTCGGCGGTCGACGTGTGGTCGAGCAGCGCGATGAATTCAAGCACCGGATGGGCAACGCAATGGATGTTCTTCCTGGTGCAGGTCGTCGAGCCGCCGCTGGTCGCCTTCATTTTCGTGACCGCCGCCGGGTACTTCGTCGACCTTTCGGACGTCGTGAAACCGTTGATCGCCATTGGAATCATGGTCATCTGGTATATCGTGTCGAACTTCAATATCGACCTGACCGGAAAGCTCGCTGTCGTGTTCTTTATCGTCATGGTCGGTATCACGTTGATCGACTCGATTTATTATTTCTTCAGCGGGCACTGGGAGCTGACCAATATCACCGCGCACGGCGGATTCTTTCCGAACGGCATCTACGGTGCGATCGCCGGCGCTTCGGCACTTGTATTGAAATATATCGGCTTCGGAATGACGCCGACGTTGATTCAGGAAGCGAAGTTCCCCGCTCGCAAGATGATCACCGTCATCCTCGCGGCGCTCTTCATACCAGCCGTTGTCTACATGATTGCCACTTTCGCCATCGGCGGTCTCGCACCACACAACGTGATAGCGCACCTGAGCATCCCCGAACCCCAATTGGTCAACTCACTCGACATGGCGGGCATCATCGGACTCTTTGCGATCGGATCCGGCTTGCTCTACGCGTTCACGACCCTCATGGGGTTCTGGACGTCGTCCGCGCGCGTGCTCTACGGAGCGTCGCAATTGCGTCAGCTTCCGCCCTGGTTCAGCAAGACCAACAAGCACGGTCAGCCGTATATTGCGAATATCGTCGTTCTAGCTTTTGGCATCTTCTTTGCACTGTTCACAAGCACGGACTGGGTGCAGTACATCTATTCGCTGTCGGTGGTCGCTGCCGGGATCGTGTACTTCTTGGTCTGCTTGTCGGCCTATCGGCTTCGGACGAAGCAGGCGGATTGGAAACGCCCCTACCGGTCTCCGGCCGGCAAGCCGATGTTCGTGATCGGCATGGCTGTTTCCGCTGCCATCACGATCGTCGGCGTCACGTTGCTGCCGGCAAGCGCCTGGGTGCCCATCTTAATCTACATCGTGATCGGCGTCCTCGTCCCGGTTGCCATGAGAATCTATCGCCGGCGAGTGGGCGGGTATGAGCCGATCATTCTCACGCCCGATGACCGTGACGTTGCGGGTGCCGGTGAATAGATGCAGCCCGGCAGTTGACGCCGAGATCTGAGGAGTTGCCCATGAGCACGCTTCGAGAGTATTTGCTCGCATACCGGGGCATCGACGTGTCGTCGACGGATGCGGACGCGTTGGATGCCTTTTGGGCCTCGCTCCGCTCGCGCCGTTCGACCGCGGATAACGGCGGGGTGGCCGCCGACGATATTCCCGTGGTGTTCGACCCCACAGTGGTCATGCCGACGGAGCGTGGGGCCGATGGCTGAACTGATCGACTCGTCGCTGCTGACGCTGGCACACCGCATCGAGTCTCGCGATATCTCTCCCGTTGAACTCACTCAAGCGGTACTGAGTGAAATCGAGAGCCGGAACGGCGAACTTCATGCGTACATCTGCGTTTACGGCGACGACGCATTGGCGAAGGCGCGCACGGCGGAAGCGGAAATTTCCGGAGGCCGATATCGCGGCCCGCTCCACGGAATCCCTATGGGTATCAAGGACAATTTTTACTTCAAAGACCGGATCACGACGATGGGGTCGAAGATCCACGAGCGGTTCGTGCCAGACACGGGTGCCACAGCGGTGGACAAGCTCGAGTCGGCCGGCGCGATCTTCGTGGGCAAACTCAATCTGCATGAATACGCGCTTGGAGTCACGACCGAGAACCCGCACTTCGGCGATGCCAAGAACCCGTGGAATCTCACTAAGATTGCCGGAGGGTCGAGCGGTGGGGCCGGGGTGGCGATTCCGACCGGTTTAACCATCGGGTCGCTTGGCTCGGACACGTCTGGATCGATACGCATACCGGCGGCATGCTGCGGAATCGTCGGGCTGAAGCCGACGTACGGACGAGTCAGTAAATTCGGGGTGTTCCCCGAGGCCTGGACTCTGGACCACGTCGGACCGATGGCGCGAACCGTCGGCGATGTCGCAGTTTTGCTCGACACTGTGGCGGGGTACGACCCGAAGGATCCGACATCACTCAATTCGCCCGCAACAACGACTTACGGTGCGCTCACGGGCGACATCGACGGTATGGTCGTCGGCGTTAACGAACAGTTCTTCTTCAAGGACGTCGACCGGGTCGTGGCCGACGTGGTTCGTGACGGAATCCGGAGTCTTGAGAGTCGCGGCGCCATTATCGAGCCAATCGAAATTCCGCACATCGAAGACGCCGAGTACGCCATCACCATCATCGATACATCCGAGACCAGCACCGTTCACCACCGTGCATTGCGGGACCGGCCCCAGGACTACGGCGACGACGTCCGATTCCTGCTGGAATGTGGAGAGATTCCCTCTGCAGTCGACTACCTCGAAGCCCAGCAGATGCGGGCGCGGCTGCGCCAAAGTTTTGCAAGCGTCTTCGATCGGGTCGATGTGCTTGCCGCACCGACACTGCCGATCCGGACGCCCGACATCGGTCAAGCGACGTCATCGATCAATGGCCATTCGGTCGACACCGTTGAAGCCCTGATGCGACTGGTCGGCCCGGCCAATTTGTTGGGATTGCCATCGCTTTCGGCGCCATGCGGCCTCATCGACGGCATGCCGGTCGGCCTGCAGATCATCGGTCCGCCACTGGGGGAGCAGCCCGTGCTGAACGCGGCCCGCGCCGTCGAAGACTCGGGACTCTTCGCGGTTACCGAACTGCCGCACTAACGTTCGGCGCTCTTGAGGCGCCGCCGAATTCGGCTTTCCCATCACGCCGACGAATCGCCGATCGGAACGATTGCTTGTGACCTACGTCTCATGGCATTGTGTGAAACACCCCATAGGATATTTTCACAAGGCTGAAGGAAGCCATGGCAGAAGCAATTGAAATCGTCGTCGTCGGCGGCGGAGTGATCGGAACGAGCATTGCGTTCCACTTGGCACGTCTCGGTGTCACCAACGTGACGCTGATCGAACGCGGTGCGATCGCCGGTGGAGCATCAGGACAATCGGGCGCCCTGGTTCGGAGCCATTACCCCGACAGTCCCGAGGCGCAGGTCGCGTGGGCGGCAGTGCCGTGGTTCGAAGAATGGGCGGAGCGTGTCGGCGGCGACTGTGGCTTCCGACAAACCGGATTCCTCCAGCTGGTTCACAAGGTCGATAAGGATTTGCTGGAAAAGAACGTCGCCCGGTTGCAGGCTATCGGCGTCGAAACCCAGCTCGTCACCGCAGCGGACGCGAGGCGACTTCAACCCGGACTCGCAATTGAAGACGACGAGTATGCGGCTTACGAGCAAAGAAGCGGGTACGCGGACCCGGTGGCGACAGCGCAAGGTTTCGCCGCCGCTGCTCAGCGGCTCGGTGCCGACATCCGGACCGGCGAATCGGTTCGGAACCTCATCGCTGACGGCACGCAAGTTACCGGAGTTGTGACGTCGTCCGGCTCGCTGCACGCCGGAGTCGTGATCCTGGCCAACGGCAGCTGGTCCGCAGCACTCGCTCGTACCGTGGGCGTCGAAATACCGATCGAACTCGTCCGCGGTCAGGCAGCTATCGTGTCGCGGCCACCAACGTTGCCTGGTGTCAATGGCCACCTTGCGATCATCGACAGGCGCTCGGGGATCTACGCCCGCCCTTCCGGGGAACACGCGACGTTGGTCGGGCTCAGTCGCGGAAGCACCGGTACCCCGCTCACGTCTGCAGAAGGTGTAACGCCCGACCGGGACTTCCCGGAAACCGCCCGAGCACACCTCGCTCGCACGCTGCCTGGATTCTCCGACTCGACCGTACAATCGGCGCAAGCGGGTCCATTAGATATGACGCCGGATCGGTGCTGCGTCCTCGGCAAACCGGATGGCGTTTCCGGGCTGGCACTCGCTGTTGGTATGAGCGGTAGCGGATTCAAGAAGTCGCCTGCTATTGGAGCCTGCATGGCCGAATTGATCGTCAACGGGAAAGCCGAGACGGCTCCGATCGACGCTTTCCGACTCGAAAGGTTTAGCACCGGGAGCGAAATACAAAAATTTGAATATCTCGTCGGCGATTCGACCGACAGGGGCTCTTTCATCCATTAGGTACCAGCTCAACGCCGCCAATCCGATATAAGACTGCTTGATGTATTCACATCCGCACCCACGCGGACCTAGGAACTACCTGAGGAGCCAGCTTTCATGAGTAAAACGGTGAAGACCAAAGTCGCATCGGGCATGTTCGCCGCGATTGTCATGATGGCATTCGTCTCCGCGTGCGACGTCGAAGATTCTCAACCCGCAAATCCGACGTCGTCGTCAACGAAAATCGGATCAGATCTTCCTACGGTCGAAAAGTCGGATCAAATCGCCAAATCGGTGCCCGTTAAACTCCGCAAATCCGGGAAGCTCCGAATCGTCATGACTACGTCGAGTCCGCCAGCTCACTTCACGACCGACAACGGCATGAACGGATTGGACCGAGATCTCGCCGTGCTCATCGGAAAAGTTCTCGGTCTGAAACCGAAGATCACCGGGGTCCCGATTGATCAAGTCATACCGGGCTTCCAAGCAGATCGTTACGACGTTGTGGTTTCGCAGTTTAAGCCGACCACCGATCGTGCGAAGGTGTTGGACTTCGTGGACTACGCACAGTCCGGGACGACGCTCGGGCTGCTGGCTTCCAACCCGGACAAATTGACTCCGAAGAAACTGTGCGGCCATTCGGTGGGTGTGCAGAAGGGCTCCTCACAGGCCGTCGTCGTTCTCCCCGACCTCAACAAGAAATGTCAAAAGGAAGGCCAGAAGCCCGTGACTAAGAAGACCTTCCGTGACTCGACCTCGGCCCTGCTCGCCCTGCGCAGCAGCCGAGTTGACGGGGTGCTTATCGACTCACCGGTCATGGGCTATGCGGCAAAACGCTCGAACGGGAAAGTCGTCACTGCCGGCACATTGCGCTCGAATCCGGTATCGATTGGCACACTGAAGGGCAGCAAACTCATTAAACCCGTGCAGAAAGCGTTGGAGCTGCTGCACGAGAACGGAGCGTACGAGAAAGTCTTCGCCAAGTGGGGGATGAAAGCTAACACCGTCACGAAGTTCTCGATCAACGCCGTGCAAAAGGACTAAACATGGCTACCTCGACGGTGAGCTGGAACCAGCCCGGCGGCAGCCAGCCAGGGCGCGACGAACCCAAAGTCGTCCAACCTCGGCCGAAGTTCTCCACCGGGAACTCGATCGGCATGGCCGTCGCCGTCATAATTCTCGCGGTACTGGTATTGAGCGCGATCCGCAACGACAACTTTCAGTGGGACGTCGTCTTCAAGTATTTCTTGAGCAAGTCGATCGTTCGCGGGTTGCTGACCACAATCGAACTGACGGCGCTGAGTGTCGCGATCGGCCTATCGCTCGGCACTGTGATCGCGGTCATGCGTTTGTCGAAGAATCCAGTTCTCACCTACATCGCCAGCGCATACGTCTGGTTCTTTCGTGGGACCCCGTTACTGGTCCAGCTCATATTCTGGTTCAATCTCTCCGCGCTGTACTCGCGGCTGTCGATCACCATTCCGTTCGGACCGGATTTGGTGTCGGTCAACACCAACGCCGTGATCAGTCCGTTCATTGCCGCGATGCTCGGTTTGGGCCTGCATGCGGCCGGATACATGGCCGAAGTAGTCCGGGGCGGCATCCTCGGAGTCGACCAAACTCAGGTGGAGGCCGCTTGTGCGCTGGGGATGAGCCGCGGCACACGGTTCCGGAAAGTGGTGTGGCCCCAGGCATTGCGGCTCATCATCCCGCCAGCCGGTAACCGGGTCATCTCCGAGCTGAAGGATACGTCGCTCGTCAGTGTTATCGCGATTCCCGATGTCTTGTATAGCGCGCAAATCGTCTATTCGCGTACGTACGAGACTATTCCACTGCTGATCGTGGCGACCCTCTGGTACCTCATCGTGGTCTCGCTGTTGTCGATCGGACAGCGGGTCGCCGAGAAGCGGGTCGGCCGGAGCGTCAAACAATCGGCCATGGCGTAAAGCCTTCCATACAGAACTGTGAGGTGTGAGTTGACTAGTCCCATGGTCGAGCTTCGATCGGTGCATAAATCGTTTGGGGAAGTCGAGGTTCTTCGTTCAATCGATTTGACGGTCAATCGAGGTGACGTCGTGTGCTTGCTGGGAGCGTCCGGATCGGGCAAAAGCACGTTGTTGCGATGCATCAATCACCTTGAGCGGGTGGATTCCGGCGACGTCCTCGTTGACGGCGAGTACGTCGGTTACACGGCACGCAATGACAAACTGTACGAGCTTCCGGAAAACGTTGTTGCAAAGAATCGGCGCGAAATTGGCATGGTCTTTCAGAGCTTCGGACTCTTCCCGCATATGAGTGTGCTCGATAACGTGATGGCAGGCCCGCTCCTCGTGAAACAACAGGGCCGGGCAGCTGCCGAAAAAACGGCAGTTGCCTTGCTTGAGCGAGTCGGTCTCGGGGAGAAGGCCGATGGGTGGCCAAGTCAATTGTCGGGAGGCCAGCAACAACGCGTCGCGATAGCCCGGGCCCTCGCCATGGAGCCGAAGCTCATGCTGTTCGACGAGCCGACGTCTGCCCTTGACCCGGAACTCGTCGGTGAGGTTCTCGACGTCATCAAAAGCCTGGCAGACGTCGGCATGACCATGCTGATCGTCACGCACGAAATTGGATTTGCCGACAGAGTCGCCGACGTGGTCGCACTCATGCATGACGGCCAGATCATCGAAACCGGCAGCCCGAGCGACGTCCTGCACAACCCGCATCACGCGCGAACCAAGCAATTCCTCTCGCAAGTGTTGTGAGCGAGAACATTGTTGACGTCAACGGGTGAGTGCACGCGGGCCGTCGCCTCCTGTTGTTGCTTGCGACTTCGGCACAAGCAATTGAAAAGTAAATTGGATATATTGTTGACAATAGATCCAGCAGTTTGTAAGGTCGCAACAGCTTCTTGCTCCGACGAATAGTCGGCGAGGCGGTCCAAGGATGGGCCGGCAGCGCGCTAGTCAGTCGTAACCCGGCGCGACTTTTGACCAAAAACCTAAATGCTCTCAGCTTTGCCCGAATACTCAATGAGGAGAAAAGTACATGCGTATGCAGTCTCGTACCAGCATATTGGCCTCGGTTTTGGCAGTCTCACTCGTCGGCCTCGCCGGTTGCGGGAGCAGCGAGCCGCCGAAGAATACGGCGCCGAATGCTCACGACGTGACTGCGAAATGTCAAAAGCTTGAGAAGAAGGCACAGGAGAAGACCGGTAAGGGTGAGAACACCTTCGTGTTCGCCGCGTCCACCGATCCGACCTCACTCAATCCTTTTCACACGAACGACAGCGACTCGTTCCGGATCGCGCATCAGATTTTTGAAGGCCTCGTTTGGGCAAAGCCCTGCAGTCCGGATCCCGCGCCGCGTTTGGCGACGAAATGGAACTCCTCGAAAGACGGCAAAACTTACACGTTCCAGCTACGAAAAGGCGTGAAGTTCCAAGACGGCACCGATTTCGACTCGAAGGCGGTTTGTTACAACTTCGAACACATGAATAACCAGCCGCCGGGGGTTGCCCGTACCGAGGCCGCCAGCTATGAGTGGAAACACATATTCAAGGGCTTTGGGTCACACAGTATTTACCGGTCGTGTGAAACGGACGGCAGCCACAAGGTGACGATTCAGCTCAAGAGCGCTTTTGCGGGCTTTCTCGGAGCGTTGACCAGCCCGGCATTCGCTATGCAGAGCCCGACTGCGCTGAAGAAGTGGGACCAAGTCAAGGCCGGGGAAGATCCTACGTCGAGCGAATACGCAACGAAGCACCCCACCGGAACCGGGCCCTACAAGTTCGTCTCGTGGAAGAAGGGCAAGCAAGTAACGCTGAAACGGTTCGATGGCTATTGGGGGCAAAAAGCGAAGACGCCACGAGTCATTATTACAACTATCCAAGATGCTCAGGCCCGGGCGAATGCCTTGGCCGCCGGAGACATCGATGGTTTCGACCTCGTAGCTCCCGGCGACATCGGAAGCCTACAGAAAAAGGGCTTCGACCTTATTCAACGCCCACCCTTCAACATTTTGTACCTCGGAATGAACCAAAAAGTTAAGGCCTTGAGCAATATCAAGGTCCGCAAGGCGATCGCGTATGCTCTCAATAAAGAGAAAATCGTCAAGCAAACAATGACGCCGGGATCGACGGTCGCGAAAGAATTCATTCCGAAATCGGTGATTGGTTACAACCCGGACGTCACGCAATATAAATACAATCCCAAAAAGGCAAAAGAACTACTCAAAAAAGCCGGCTATCCTAATCTGACGCTGGAGTTCAACTACCCCACAGATGTCAGCCGCCCGTATATGCCAAGCCCCAAGGACACGTTTAACGAAATCCGCGACGAGCTGAAGGCCGTAGGAATCACCATCAAACCCGTGGCCGACCAGTGGACTGACTACCTCAATCGAACGTCCGGTACCTCCGACCACGGTATTCACATTCTCGGATGGACGGGTGAATACAATAGCGCCGACAACTTCTTGGGGACGTTCTTTGGTGCGCAGCACGCCGAATGGGGTTTCAACAATCCGCAACTTTTCAAAAAGCTTGCGCACGCCAAACAGCTGCCGACCACCGATGAGCAAGAAACGGCCTACAAAAAGATCAATGAAGACATCATGAAGTTTCTTCCCGGTATCCCACTCGGCAACGGTGCTCCGTCCTTGGCTTTTGATCCGAAGGTGAAAGGGTACGTCCCGAGCCCGGTCGAGGATGAAGTGTGGAACCAGGTAGTTGTCGAGAAGTAGGTAACTGATGCTGCGATTCGCGGTACGCCGCCTGGCGATGCTCGTGCCAACGCTATTTGGACTATCCATCCTGCTGTTTGCGTGGGTGCGAGCATTGCCCGGCGGCCCAGCGAGAGCACTCTTGGGGCAAAAGGCAACACCGTCCGCTATCGACGCCATTAATAAGGCGTACGGCTTCGACCAGCCGCTGGTGCAGCAATACTTCACCTACCTGGGATCCTTGCTGCGCGGCGATTTTGGCTCGTCCATCAAAAAGCACGAGACGGTGCTGAGCGCGTTTGCCGACAAGTTGCCGGCAACTGTCGAACTTTCAATCCTTGCGTTGATCTTCGCGATCGTGGTCGGCGTTCCGCTCGGCTATTTCGCGGGCAAGCGGGCCGGAAGTACGGCCGACGCGACAGTGGTGTCATTCTCGTTGCTCGGCACCGTGACACCGGTGTTTTTTCTGGCGCTCTTGCTCAAATACGTTTTCGCCTTGAAGCTCAACATTTTCGATACCGTCGGTCGGCAAGATCCGCGGATTGAGGCAACCCACACCACCGGCTTCTACGTTCTTGACGGAATCATCAACGGACAGTTCGGTGCCGCCTGGGACGCCGTCATGCACCTCGCCCTTCCGGCGTTGGCGCTTGGCACAATACCGTTGGCCGTTGTCGTCCGCATGACTCGAGCCTCTGTCTCGGAAGTCATCCATGAAGATTATGTGCGTACTGCGGAGGCGAAAGGACTTCGTACTCGTACTATCAACATTCGGCACGTGATGCGCAACGCTCTTCTGCCGGTCATCACGAGTCTGGGGCTTCAGCTAGGGCTTTTGCTTGCCGGGGCAATTCTGACGGAGACGGTCTTTGACCTGGACGGGATCGGTCAATACCTCTATGAGGCAATTCGAGACCGCGATTATCCGGTACTGCAGGGGTTTATCTTGTTTATCGCAATTATGTTCACGTTGGTGACCTTGGTGGTCGACCTCCTATACGGCCTCATCGACCCCCGGGTTCGTGAATCATGACGGCGCCGCAATCCATAGACCCGGCTTCGGGCGGTGCGCCGCTGGGGCCGAGTGCCGATTTTCAGGACCGGCGGGGCGATAGCCTGTGGCGCGGCGCTTTCCGTCGATTAGCAAAGAGTCCCATGGCGATCGCGGGATTCGTCATCGTGATTTGCTTTTTGGCAGTCGCATTGGCCGCGCCGTTGTTGGCGCCGTATCAGCCTGCGTCTACGCAGTGGACCGACCTGTCGACTCCGTATTTCGTGCTGGGGCACGGTCACGGTCACGCACTCGGCATTGACCGGTGGGGTTCCGATATGTTGACTCAGCTCATATATGGGGCCCGGCAGTCGCTCATCATCGGGGTCGTCTCGACGCTGATAGGGCTGTGCGTGGGAAGTGCCTTGGGCACGGTGGCTGGAGCATTTGGCCGGGCTGTCGATGCCGTGGTCATGCGCATCGTCGACGTCATGCTTTCGATTCCGAGTCTGCTGCTAGCGATCAGCATCGCCGCCGTGATGGGGAAAAGTACCTACGCATTGATGGTGGCAATCGGCGCAGCGCAGATACCCATTTTTGCCCGCCTCCTCAGAGGGTCGATGCTGTCGGAACGAAAATCGGATTATGTCTTGGCGGCCACGTCGTTGGGGCTTCGTCGGCGGACGGTCGTGATGGGCCACATGCTGCCCAATTCGCTTGGCCCCACTATCGTCCAGGCGACCTTGAGCCTTGCTACCGCGATCATCGATGTTGCGGCGTTGTCATATCTCGGACTAGGCCAGTCCGACCCGGCCGCGGCAGAGTGGGGCCGGATGATCGTCGGCGCTCAAGACAGGTTTGCCATCGCGCCGTGGCTTGCGTTTTACCCAGGCGTTTGTATCGCGCTGACCGCGTTGGGATTCACCTTGTTGGGAGAGTCTCTTCGCGAAGCTCTAGACCCGAAGCAACGGAGGTGATCGCATGACCGACGTCGAGCACGGAGTGGACAACGGACATTCCGGAGCAAGCTCTCCGGCACAGCGATTGTTGGAAGTCGACAAGCTGTCCGTTACTTTTCAACGGCGCGGACAACGGGCTGTTCCCGCTGTTGACGAAGTCAGTTTCGGAATCGATGCCGGCCAGCACATCGGAATCGTTGGCGAATCCGGCAGCGGCAAGAGCGTGACGTCGCTGGCGATCATGGGTCTGTTGCCGAAGCATGGCGTACAAGTCGGCGGTAGCGTCAAATACCGCGGCCGCGAATTGCTGGGCCTACCGAAGCATGGCCTGAACAATATTCGCGGGAGCGAAATTGCCATGGTCTTTCAAGACCCGATGAGCTCACTCAACCCGGTGGTCACTATTGGCACCCAGATCTCGGAGGTGATCCGGCGGCACCGGAAAGTCTCAAGAAAAGAAGCGCTTGAGCAATCGGTCAGCCTGCTCGATCGCGTAGGCATTGCCGACCCGAGGCGCCGCGTCAAGGAGTACCCCTTTCAGCTCTCCGGCGGCATGCGCCAGCGCGTATTGATCGCGATCGCACTTGCTTGCGAGCCACGGCTGCTTATCGCCGATGAGCCGACAACCGCTCTCGATGTCACTATCCAAGCGCAGATTCTTGAATTACTGAAGGACCTGGTCTCCGGCACGGGCACGGCGCTGATTATGATCACGCACGATCTTGGAGTGGTCGCGGGCCTGTGCGACGAAGTCCACGTCATGTATTCGGGACGAGTCGTGGAATCGTCGCCGCGCCGGCCGCTGTATGCACGGCCGCGGCACCCTTATACGGGAGGCTTGCTCGCTTCGATTCCACGACTCGATGACCCCCAGGGCGAGGCGTTGCATCCAATCGCCGGCTCGCCGACCGACACCCTGCCGTGGAGCCAGGGATGCGCTTTTCAGCCCCGGTGCGGCAACGCAGTGCAGCAATGCCTCGAATCGACGCCGTCGTTGGTACCGGAGGGCGAGGGCGCTCTGAGGTGTTTCAACCCATTGAACCAAGTCGCCGTAGAAGAGGCCCCAGATGAATGACGACGACGTCTTGCTTGACGTTCAAGACCTTAAAGTCCATTTTCCGATCAAGAGCGGAGTAGTCGTTTCGCGAACGACGGGCTCAGTCAAAGCTGTCGATGGCGTTAATTTGAAAGTCGAGCGCGGAAAGACGTTGGGCCTGGTGGGCGAATCCGGGTGCGGGAAGAGCACCCTCGGGCGGGCGATCCTGCGGCTGACCGATCCGACTTCGGGCTCGGTCTACTTCGACGGGGCGGACGTGGCGCCGTTGAAAGGCGAAGAGCTGCGCCGCATGCGAAAGCGGATGCAGATGGTCTTTCAAGACCCGATGGGATCCCTCAATCCACGGCAAAGTGTTGAGACTATTCTTACCGAGCCGCTCAAGGCCCACGGAGTGCAATTCGACCGCAAGACCAAGGTCGCCGAACTTTTGGATCTCGTGGGGTTGCCTAGGAACGCGTCGAATCGCTACCCGCACGAATTTTCCGGCGGGCAGCGGCAACGAATCGGTATTGCTCGAGCAGTCGCGTTGGAGCCCGAACTGGTCATTGCGGACGAGCCCGTGTCGGCCCTGGATGTTTCCATCCAGGCTCAAGTACTCAATTTGCTCGCCGATCTGCAAAAAGCGCTGGGGCTGACCTACGTCGTCATCGCCCATGACCTTGCAGTGGTCCGTCATGTCTCGGACGACGTCGCCGTGATGTATCTGGGAGAAATTGTCGAGTACGCCAGTTCGGGCGAACTGTACGACGCCCCGATGCACCCGTACACGAAGGCACTGATGTCGGCGGTTCCCATACCCGATCCCGTCGTCGAGTCGGAACGTGAGCGGATCCTGTTGGCGGGCGACTTGCCGTCACCGGCAGACCCTCCCTCCGGTTGCCGGTTCCACACCCGGTGTCCGTTTCGTCAAGAGACGCTATGCGCGGATGAACATCCCCCGTTGAACGAGATCTCGCCGGGCCACACCGTCGCGTGTCACTGGGCCCGGGAAATTGCGAGCGGCGAGATTCAACCAACTTTTCTGAGCGCGGCGGATGCGGCCGAAGTGTAGAAACGGGCCGCTTTAAAAAATGCACGCGAACTGAGGGCAGAAAAATAATGCAAATTGTGGACGAATTTCCACACGACATCATTGAAGAAGAACACATCTGGATCACGGTCTCCGACGGGACCCGGCTTGCGGGCCACATCTGGCGGCCGAGCGCATCCGATTCGGATCCTGTCCCCGGAATACTTGAATTTCTTCCGTATCGTCAGCGCGATCTCACGTCCGAACGCGACTCCGTCAACCATCCGTATTTGGCAGGTCACGGCTATGCGTGCGTTCGGGTGGATTTGCGAGGGGCCGGCAATTCCGAAGGTTGCCTCATTGACGAATACCTCGAGCAAGAGCAGCAGGATGCGGAAGACGTCCTTGCGTGGATCGCCTCGCAACGATGGTGTTCAGGACGCACTGGAATGATGGGGATCTCGTGGGGCGGGTTCAACGCGCTCCAGGTGGCCGCCCGCCGTCCGGCCAGCCTCGGAGCGATCGCGATTTCATCATTCACGGTGGATCGATTTGGCGACGATATGCACTATATGGGCGGATGCCTGTTATCGGACAATTTCGCCGAGGCCTCCACGATGTTTGGCGCGGCGGGGTTGCCGCCCGACCCTGCAATAGTCGGGGAGAATTGGCGAGACATGTGGTTCGATCGGCTCGAAGCAATTTCGCCGTGGATCGACACGTGGCTTTCACACCAGCAGCGCGATGATTATTGGAAACACGCGTCCGTCAACGAGGACTACTCGGCGGTCCACTGCCCGGTGATTGCCTCGAGCGGCTGGGCCGACGGATATTCGAATTCGGTATTTCGAGTTATGGAAAACCTCGACGTTCCGAAAAAGGGGATCATCGGCCCGTGGGCCCACAAATATCCACATATGGGAGTGCCGGGGCCCGCCATCGGATATTTGCAGATACTGGTGGATTGGTGGGACCGATGGCTCAAGGGCGTCGAAAATTCGGTAATGGACGGACCGACGTTGCGGGTGTGGATGCAAGACAGCGCGCCGCCGTCCAGCAGCTACGAAGAGCGCCAGGGACGCTGGGTGGGGTTGGATGAGTGGCCCTCGCGGCAGACGACGTTCACGGACGCAGCACTAGCCGACCATGCCATCGACCTGGCACCGACGGGGATCGTCGGGGCGGAACCGGGCGAGCTTACGATTAAATCACCGCTGACGGTCGGGCAATTCGCCGGCAAATGGGCATCCTACGGGACGCCGCCCGATTTGCCCTCGGATCAGCGAGAAGAAGACGCCGGGTCGCTCATTTTCGATACGCCCGAGCTGGCAGAAACTTGTGAGATCCTCGGCGCGCCCGTGGTAAGTCTCGAACTATCGGCGGACGAACCGGTGGCGATGATCGCCGTACGCCTGTTGGACGTCGCTCCCGACGGCAGCAGCACGAGAGTGACCTATGGGTTATTGAACCTGACCCATAGAGACAGCGACGAAGATCCCGAACCGCTCGAACCCGGTGAGCATTACCGAGTGAGAATACCGTTGAATGGCGTAGCGCAATCGTTTCCCGCCGGGCACCGTATCCGAATGGCCGTGTCAACCTCCTACTGGCCACTCGCCTGGCCGGCACCTGCGGGAGCCACCGTGACTGTGTACCCGCCGAACTGTGTGCTGTCGTTGCCCTTGTGGGACGCGCGCGCGACGGATAGCCGCCCGTCGCCGTATTTGCCGTCCGAAGGCGCCAGGCGGCTCGCGACTGCCAGAATCGTCGAGCCGGACGCCGGATGGGTCGTCTGCAGAGATTTGGCGACCGGCAATTCGACTGTGGAAATAGTCAAAGACTCGGGCACTGTGGCCTTTGAGAAGATTGGGCTTGAGTTCTCACGGCGCGTCGAAGAACGATATGGCCGTCATGGTGACGAGCCGACATCGGTCTACGGTGAGACTTTATGGAACACCGAATTCCGGCGAGGAGGTTGGCGGGTAGGGGTCGAGTCGGCCGCCCGGTTGACCTGCACGGCGACGGATTTCGTCCTGGAAGCGCGCATTGACGGATTCGAGGGCCGTGAGACCGTCTACTCTCGTGACTGGCAGAAAACTATTCCTCGACGATTGGTGTGATTCGAAAGTCGGTAGGTTCGGGTCACGCCCCAATGACGCGCATGACCAGTAAAAACTCTAGTTGAAGTGTTCGGGCCATTTCGCGTTTAAGAATCACTCTGAGCATGCTTCGGCGTCATTTGTTCGCCTGCCGGGGATCTGAGGCGTCGCGGGCTGAAGCCGGTCCGCTTGCAGGTTCGTGCCGTACTGCGGTGCGCGCGTGGCGTCACCACAGAGATTCTGCGGTTCGGCAATGCACGGGAGCTGGGACGTCTCAATAAGTTCACCAGCCGTTCGCAGCATCGCTGCATTCGAGCTACGAAGGCAGCTTCGGAGAAAATTAGTTCATCCTCTTCACGAGGCAAATGATTACATGTAACATGCAGCATGAAGGAGTTGAAATGACAGAGTCGTTTACACCGGGAGCCGGACCTACCCGTGGAGATGCGCTGGTAGATCAGGCGTTTCGCATTCTGCGCGACGAGATCCTGAGGCATGAGTTACTGCCGGGATCGAGGCTGTCGGTTCCTGAGGTCGCACGTCGGCTCAACATCAGTAGGAGTCCGGCACGTGAGGCGATTACGCGGATCGCGTTTGATGGACTCGCCGACTTTGTCCCGCACAAGGGGGCCATTGTCGCGTCGATCGGGGCCGAAGATCTCGTTCATATTTACCAACTTCGTGAGGTCCTCGAGGGGCTGGCCGGCCGGATCGCGGCCGAGCAAATCGATGACGCCGGGCTGTCGGAACTCGAAAACATCCTCGAAGCCCACACCGTCGCAGTACGGACCGGCGACGTGGAAACGCATATGGAACTCGATGCGCGATTTCACCGAGTCATTCGTGAATCCTCCGATAATTCACGCCTGATCGAATCTTTGAATCGACTCCAGGGGCAAGTCCGTCTGGCCATGGCGACCACTCATCTTCTCGGGGGTGGCATGGAAAAGGCTCTATCGGAACATCGCACCATCATCGATTCGCTGAAGTCGGGTGATCCCGGCGAAGCCGAGAAGGTGTCCAGAAACCATATTGAACGCTTGCGGCACAATCTTGAGACCGCAGCGAGAAGTGAGACGAAAGAAACGGAGAAAATGAATGAGTAAAACCGCAATCATCGGCCTCGGGACGATGGGCGGCCGTGTCGCTGCCAAACTTGCCGCCGCCGGACGCGACGTCGCGGGCTTCGACCTCTCTGAGGAGGCGATGACCGCAGCCGCCGAAGCTGGCGTTAAAACATCAGCGGACAGGGACAGCATCGTGGCCGACGCCGAGTTGATCGTCTTGTCGTTGCCGCGGCCGGCCCACGTCGTTCAGGCAGCAGAATCGGGATTGACTACAGCAAAGCCCGGCAGCTTGGTTGTTGACCTTTCGACAATCGACCCGGGATCCGCGAAGAAGGCCGCAGAGTTGTTGGCGAATCAGTCCGTGAAATATGTCGATGCTCCAGTCCTCGGTCGTCCGGAAGGTTGTGGGAACTGGACGCTTGCCGCTGGAGGAACAACTACCTCGGTCGATATCGCTGCCAAGGAATTGGAAGGCGTGGTTGCGCGGAAGATGGCCCGCGTCGGAGACGTCGGCGCCGGATCGGTAGTCAAGATTCTCAATAACCTCATGTTCGGCGCCATTAATGCCGTGACGGCTGAGGCATTGAACACTTGTCGTTTGGCCGGGGTGGATCCGGAAACATTTACAAATACCGTCGCGGAGTCCGGTGCCGCAACCGTCTCGAATCTATTTCGTGAACTCGGCCCGAAACTCAACAACGACGACTATGAACCGGCGTTCTCTCTGGCGCTGCTGGCTAAAGACAATAAGCTGGCGGTCGACCTCGAACGCGAAGTCGGAGCCGCATCGTTCGTGGCAGCTTGTGTTGACCAAGTCAATGCGCTGACTATCGACCAGGGGCACGCGTCACGCGATACAGGTGTCGTCCAAGAGCTGTACCGCCACGTCTCGCGTGCGGCTACCGCATAATGGCGAGCTCAGACCCGGCGATCGCCGACTGCGTGCGGGTTCGGATCCTTGAGGCACCCATCGACTCGGTAGTGCCAATGTCATTTTCCGCGCTGACGGCACGGCGTGTGTGCGTCGTTGAGGTTGAAGCCGACGGACTAACGGGGATCGGCGAAAGCTGGATCAATTACCCCAATTGGGCTGCCGAAGAACGCGTCGCAACAGTGTTGCAGGGGGCAGCGCCCATCGTCCTAGGGTCGGATGTCAGCGATCCGTCGGTTGTGCAAGAACGGCTCATCGCACAGTTACGAGGACTCGGCCGACAGTGGGGAGCTCCCGGACCGATCTGGCAAGCAATCAGCGGTATCGATCTTGCGTTGTGGGACTTGGCTGCCAAGCGAGCCGGGCTACCTGCCCACGAGCTGCTCGATGGCGATACCAATCGCACGTCTCTCCCGGCCTACGCGTCGGGCGTCGGACCAACCGACGTTCAAGCCCTCTGTGAGCTCGCGATGGAACGAGGGTTGCGTGCGGTAAAAGCCAAGGTCGGCTTCGGCCGTGACGCCGACGAGAACACACTCAAAACCATTCGTAGCGTTTGTGGAATGACAACGCGCATATTCGCCGATGCCAACCAGGCGTGGACCCTTGACGAAGCCATTGAGCTGACACGGTTGATGAGCGACTACGGTGTCGAATGGCTTGAGGAGCCGATCGACGGCAACCGGCTTAACGAGTTGGAAGCCCTGTACGCCGCAACGGGCATGCCTCTCGCCGCGGGAGAGAACAACTACGGCGAGGATCAGTTTGTCGGCCTCGTCAAGTCGCCAGCGATCCACCACATCCAGCCCGACCCGGCGAAAAGCGGCGGACTGACAATGGCGCAAACCGCGGCAACTGCCGCGAGGAATTCAACAAACGTCAGCCCGCATTGGTACGGCGCCGCTATTGGACTTGCAGCAGCGGTGCACCTGGGCGCAGCGAATACCTCGGTCGACTGGATCGAACTCGACGTCAGGAACAACCCGCTGCGGAGTGACCTGCCTGCCCACGGATGGGTGCTGAACGACGGCGCCATCACCGTCCCACAAACTCCCGGCCTCCTCGGAGAACTCAATGCCGACGTGGTCGCGCAATATCAGACGAAAGAAGTAGAGCGGAGAAAAAATGCCGAATAAGCACATGGAATACCCTGCCGCCCGCATCGCTCGCAACGACGTACGTCCCGGCAACGAGCACGCCGTCCTCAACCCCGCAGATGAACACGAACTCGCGCGGACGGCCTGGGCAACGCCGGGCGACGTGGACGCCGCAGTTCGTGTCGCAACCGGAGCGCTCAAAGAATGGTCGGGCACACCCGCTCGCCAACGAGCGGGCGCGTTGCGGAAGATAGCCGCTGAGCTTCGCGCCGACAGTCAACCACTCGGCTCGATGATCGCCGGTGAAAGCGGCAAGAGACTCGCCGAAGGTGTCGGCGAGGTTGAGTTCTCCGCGAGATACTTTGATTGGTTCGCCGAAGCTGCAATCGCGATGGCGGACGGCGAGCAGCGCGTAACTTCGGAACGACGGTTCTTGGTCAATCGTCGTCCGGTGGGCGTAACCGCTGCCCTCTCCACATGGAACTTTCCGCTCTCGATTCCTGCTCGGAAGGTTGCTGCAGCACTTGCGGCCGGCTGCCCGGTAGTCCTGAAAACGTCCGAGGTGACACCGCTTACGAGCTACGAGTTCATCAAGCTGATCGATGGCATACTCCCGGCAGGGGTAGTTGGGTATGTCGTCGGTGACAGCAAGGAACTGAGCAATGCGCTCATCGACAATCCGGACGTGGCGGCGGTGTCTTTCACAGGATCGACAACTGTCGGCAGGCAAGTAGGCATGCGTGCAGCGCAAAGCTTCACCCGAGCCACGCTCGAACTTGGCGGGCGTGCACCGTTCATCGTTCGCGCGGATGCCGACGTCGATGCCGCGGTGTCGACGCTCATGATCGCTAAATTCCGCAACAATGGTGAATCGTGCATCGCTGCCAACAACGTGTTTGTGCATGAAGCGAAGTACCGGCAGGTTGTGGATGAATTCGTTCGACGTGTTCAGTCCATGAAGACCGGTGACCAGTTCGACGAAGGCAGCGACCTTGGGCCAATGATCTCGGCGGAAGCGACAACGCGTCTGCGTAGACTCGTCTCCGCGGCGGAGCAGGAGGGCGAGAAAGTCTGGCGTGGAGCCGACGGCCCGAACCAGACCACCTTCCTGGAGCCGACAGTGGTGGAGGTTCGCTCGGACAACGAGGCGTGGCACCAAGAGATTTTTGGGCCGGTTTGCGCAATCCAACCATACTCCGACGAAGCTTCCCTGATCGACGACATCAACTCGTGGGGCGTCGGTCTTGCCGGATACGTGTGCGGCTCGGATACAACGGGCGCAGCCAAATTGGCGGAGAACCTCAACATCGGAATCGTCGGCATCAACAATGGTGCGCCGAACACTCCCGAAGTGCCGTTCGGCGGCTTCGGGGACAGTGGCGTAGGCCGGGAAGGCGGACTGACCGGCATGTTCGAGTTCACTGAAGAACAGACAGTTTCAGTGGCTCATTAATTCGCGATATCCAAAAGGCTGGGGTCAAAGATGCCCCGAGAGGAATTATTGACATGAGCCAAGTGGTAATTCGTTCGAAGAACGACGTAGTCAATTTCATCAACAATCACCCGCAAGGCAGTGGCCGCGGCAAAATAATCGCCTGGATCGCTCTGGGATCTATATTTATCGACGCTTACGATTTCACAAGTCTGTCAATTGGTCTGGGCTCACTGAAAGCAGAATTCAATCCGAGCTCATTTCAGCTCGGGGCGCTGACCGCATCAATAGCCGTCGGCGCATTAGTTGGAGCGTTGGTGGGCGGTCGGCTCGTCGACCGCCTTGGGCGGTATAAGCTCTTGATCCTTGACCTCATCTTGTTCGTTGCGGCGGCAGTCGCAGCGGGGCTCGCGCCAAATATCGAGCTCTTGCTCGTGTTCCGGTTCCTGTTGGGAATTGGCGTCGGCATCGATATGCCGGCGGCCCTGAGTCTCATCAGCGAATTCAGCCGGACGCGAGATAAAGGAAAATACGTCAATTTTTGGCAACTCATTTGGTACTGTGCGACAGTCATCAGCGCGCTGTTGACATTGCCGATTATTTCCTTGGCCGGTGAAGAACACTTGTGGCGCTGGGCAGTTGGTTTCGGGGCAGTGCCCGCCGCGGTGATTCTCGTTCTCAGGCTGATATACGCGGACGAAAGCCCGACGTGGGCAGCTGCGAGTTTGAGTTTACGAAAATCCGTCGACATTCTTCGCAAGAACTACGACGACGAATTTGTGGTCGAAGATGCGCACTCGGATGGACCGACAAAGCAGGTAAAGGTCACAGCGATCTTCTCCAAGACGTATCGATTGCGAACTCTTGTAGCATCCGTGGTTTCGGGGTTCCAGGCTGTTCAGTATTTCGCGGTCGGATTCTATCTTCCGGTTATTATCGGCATGATTCTCGGGCAGCATATTGTGCAAATCGTGATTGGCACTGCGATCATCAACGTTTTCGGGCTCCTGGGCGGCGGTATCCAGCCCTTCGTCACGTGGCGGTTGGGCCTACGCCGATTGGCGATCATTGGCTGTGCGATCTGTATAGCAGTGCTACTCGCCATCGGTCTTTTGCCGCGCGACGCGTCGCCTTACTTCATCGGTCTTCTACTCGGAATCTTCATCTTTGCGCACTCGTTTGGCCCCGGCGCTCAGGGAAAGTCGATCGCCGCCCTTTCATACCCAACGGAACTGCGCGGGCTCGGCACCGGCTTTGCCGAGGCCATGTCGCGCGTGGGATCGATCATCGGCTTCTTCGTTTTTCCGCTCGTACTGGCTGCGGCAGGCGTGTCCGGCACCATGCTGTGGTTCTGCCTAGTCCCGCTGATCATGCTCGTGACGCTCCTGTTCGTACGGTGGGAGCCCTCGGGTAAGAACGTGGAAGATTATGAGGATACGGCCGTGCGTTCGAACGCTTGACTGCCGGTCTTGGCCCCACTGCGCTCTAGTCGATCGAGAAACCGTGCAATGTGTTGTCGAACGTGTAGTGGCGACTAGCGCGATCTTCGTCACCGCAATGCCGAGGAATACATTGAACATGCTCAATTCCGTAGACGTGTCGATCAACCTCATCTTTGCGCAGGTACAGTTGTGCAAATACAACGACCGTAACTGTCTGTTCGCCTGCTATATCCGTGTATATTCGTGACAGCATCGTCAGTATGTCGTTGCGCTTGGGTACCGTCCGTGTGTACGCAACACTGTTGCGTGAATCATGAAGTAGGCAGTCGTGGTAACACGTGGATCATGGGAGCTATTCGGGAACTCCGAGCCGTCAGTGAGGTTTTCCCGAAGACGCGGGCGGCACGGGGTGGGCGGTGATGGATCACACCTCCCGGTGCGGCGAGCCGTGCTTGAGTAGTCCGATTGAAACCATATTGGTGTGATTTGTATGTCGATAGGTCTTAGCGCTGATCTCGAAGGACAGTACGCCGTCGTGACGGGGGCAACGCGCGGCATCGGTCAGGCGATCACCGAAGTGTTGATCGACAACGGAGCGCATGTGTTGGGGCTTCAGCGCTCGGCGGCCGACTCGACGGACAACTTCACCGCTATTCAGGTCGATATGGGCGACAAAGCGGCAGTCGAACGGACAGCCACGAAGCTCGCCGAGCAATACGAAGTGGAAATCCTCGTCAACAATGCCGGCACCACCCTCCGGTATGGCTTTGAGGAGTTCCCGCTCGACGAATTCGACCAGGTCATGCAGGTCAACTTGTCCAGTGTCGCCGTAATGATGCAAGTACTCGGTCGGCCGATGCTCGAACGCGGACATGGCAAAATCATCAATATTGCCTCAATGCTGTCGTTCTTCGGCGGGTTCAATGCATCCGCATACGCTGCTTCTAAAGGTGCCGTCGCACAGTTGACCAAATCGGTGGCGAACGAATGGGCGGAGCGCGGCGTCAACGTCAACGCGATTGCACCGGGATTCATCGCTACCGAATTGAACACGTCGCTGCGCGAGGACGAGGTTCGCAGCCGACAAATCGTTGAACGCATACCGGCCGGACGGTGGGGACGCCCCGACGACATCGCTTCGACTGCGCTTTTCTTGGCGTCGCGGGCCGCACACTATCTTTCCGGCGCCATTATTCCGGTGGACGGCGGCTATCTCGGCCGGTCGTAGCGGCGGCGTCGTTTGCCATCTGCCTGATTGCCGTTCGGTGCAGTCACGCCAGGTGGTGATCAACGTCGGTGGGTTGTGAGTTCAGCCGGAGGGAGCCCGGTTCGATCCGGCCGACCATGAAGATGTAAACGGCACAGCCGCCGAGCGCAACGGCCGCTGCTGACAGCAGCCCGGGCGTAAATGATCCGGTGGCATCTTTTAAGAACCCGATAGCGGCAGGGCTCACAATGCCTGCCAAGTTCGACACGGCGTTTTGGAATCCCGCAACGGACCCCGTCACTGAGCCTTCACCCTTTGGTGAAATGTCCGCCGGGACGGCAAGAATGCTCGCCGTAGCGAATGACACGCCGAAAAACGAGATCGACAGCAAAGTCAATGCCATCCACGCGTGCGGCGCGACCCCTGCGAGTCCAACGAGTGAACTCAACGCCATTCCGATGACGATGCTGGATTTGCGCGCCGTATTCAACGTGTAGCGTGACGCTGCGAGTTTGTCGGAGAACCATCCTCCGAACCACGAACCGACGAATCCAGCTAGGCCGGGGATAGCCCCGAAAATGCCGAGCTCGAGCAGATCGAACCCGCGTGCATCGACGAGATACGACGGGAACCACGTGATGAAGAAATAGATGACGTAGGCCTGGCAGGCAAATCCCAGTCCGAGTCCCCACACGGTTCGCGATCGAAGCAAGCTCTTCCATGGAATCCGGTTCGCGTCGCCGGGATCGCCCTGATCGTCGTCCTCGCGGATGTGCGCCACTTCCTGCGCATTCACGAGCTTGTGCTGTTCGGGGAACTCTTTGGCAAAGATCATCCAGGCAACTACCCAGAGCATGCCGATCGCTGCCGTGATGAGAAACGATGCACGCCATCCGAGCGCCGCGATGATTGCGGTGACCAATGGAATCGCGACGATTGTGCCGCCGCGGGCTCCCGAGTCGTAGATGCCGCTGGCCAGGCCGCGTTCGCGCGCAGGAAACCAACGCTCGACCATTTTGGTGGCAGCCGGGAACGCGGCGGCCTCACCCACGCCGAGCAAGAGACGGAAGCCGAACAAGGACGCCGTCCCGCGCGCCAGAACTGTCGCCGCCGTGAAGATCGACCACCACATGACGGCGCCGGCGAATGTCACTCGGGCGCCGAGCTTATCGACGAAATGGCCCGCAGGTACCTGGAAAGCGGTGTAGGTCCAAAAGAACGCGCCAAGGATAAGGCCGGTGATTCCGGCGGAGATGTGCAGTTCCTTGTCCATGTACGGAAGCGCGACCGAGAGATTGGCACGATCGATGTAGTTGGTCGCAATCGCGATAAAGGCGAGCGAGACCATCACCCATCGAATTTTGGACGGTCGGGTCTTCTTCGAAGTCACGATGGCTCCTCAATGCGTCGCGTGGCGGTGGTGCCGATTTGGTAGAGCAGTCGCGCAGCGGTTCGCGCTGTGCGAGCGTCGACGTCAAAGCGTGGATTAAGCTCGACGACGTCGGCCAGAGCAAGTTTGGGCGACCGGGCAACGTGTGTGCAGATAGCCTGCACCACGGGCAGAGGTACGCCGAGAGTCGCCGGTGCGCTGACTCCCGGAGCTGCATAGGACGGCAAGACATCTAGGTCGATAGTCAGGTAGAGGTCGTCGACCGAGTCGAGGAATTCATCGACAAAACGGAGGACGGCCGGCAGGTCGCCCAATTGACAGTCTTCGTCGACGAGATGGGGTACGCCAAGCGAGTCTGCTGTGGAAAACAATGCCGACGTGTTGTTGGGCCGACTTATGCCCACAACTGCGTAGCGGAATATGCGCCCGGCCTGATGTTCGGCGTCCGCGATTTGGCGAAATGGCGTCCCTGATGACGCGACTGCTTGCTCGCGAAGATCGAAGTGGGCATCCAAATTCAGGATGCCGAGCCGGCGGTCGTGGCGTCGGGGCCTGGACGTCAGGCCGAGATAGTCGCCGAATGCAGTCTCATGCCCACCGCCCATGACGAGGGGGAGCGAACCGGTCGTGAGGATGTCGCCGACCTCGACGCCAAGTCGCTCTTGCGCCGCTTCCAAATCACTGCCGTCGACTGTGACATCGCCGCGGTCGGCCACGGTGACGTCGTGGTGCAACGCCAATGAGGCCAGGGCCGTGCGTATCGCGGACGGGCCAGCTTCGGCTCCCGGGCGGCCGCCATTGCGTTTGACACCCTCATCGCTGCAAAAGCCGAGAAGCTGGATATCTGCTGTTCGAGCCGTCCCAGGCTGGACAGCGGCGTGCCAACGTTTGTGCTCGGCCGCGGGGCCGTCAATGCGACCGGTCCACTCGAAATCACGGACGAGGGCTCCTTTTGAAAACGTCATGTGGGCTCCAATGCTGAAGTTAGGTCGGCGGCAGTCAGTTGCGCCTGACTGATCAATTCGTCCTGCCGCTGTTCGGCGCGAACGCTCGGCGCCATGATCGTGACGACTCCGGTCAGATTCCCGGATCCGGAGAATACCGGGGCGCTCGCGCCCCACACTCCTTCGTCAAGTTCGCTGTCACTCATGGCATATCGATGAGCGCGCACTTGCTCCAACTGACGGAACAGGGCCTGTTTGCCGGACGACTGGACGTGGAGGGCGGCCAGGATGTCCCGTGCGTCGGCCGGCTGAAGAAACGCGAGAATTGCCAATGCGCTCGCACCGCGTGTCAACGGCTGCGCTCGCCCGGGCGAGTATGAACACCTGAGTATGTGGCGACCCTCGGCCGACTCCACGCAGAGGGCCTCAGTTCCACTCGGAATGAGATAGGCGGCGAGTTCGCCGGAGCTCTCTGCGGCGCGTCGCAGGTGGGTTGTGATGGGACTGTTGGCGAGCGCTTCGCGACGGTAGCTTTCGGCAAACCGCAGCGACTCGGCACCACAACAGAACTGTCCTCGGCGCGGTCCGCGATTCACGAGACCGGCATCGACGAGGGCGTCGAGTTTGCGATATACGGCGCTTTGCGGAATACCGGTGAGTGCGGAGATTTCGCGGACGCTCAAGGATCCGGCGCGGGCGATCGCGAGTTGAATCGCGAGTAGCCGAGGAACTGGAGTTTGAGTTGGCACGATCCGATAGTAGTGAGCCGCGTCACGGTCCGCCTAGCTAAAGTTCCCACGCTGTGGGGATTGAGTGGTCGGTGCCTACCAGTAACCGCCCGAAAAATGTCGTTGTCGGTGCTGCGGTTTAGTCTGATGCCACCTTGAAACGTTGTTCGAATAAATTTTCGAGAAAGATGGTAAAGGCTCTTCCAATCACGACGAAGACTAGCGCTGCGCCGAGTGAAAGGATCGTGACGTGTCCGAGGGGTTTCGAAGCGGCAGCAAAGCCCGCACCGCTGACTTGGTCGGCGTCGCGCAGGCTCGCATTCTCTCGAGCCTGTCCGGGAGCCGTCCATACGGCAGTGAAACAGACGGCCAGCTAGGCCACAACGCTCAGAATTCCGGCGAGGATTCAGCGAAAATTGGACACTGGTGCCTGGGCGGAGGGCAGGGGTTCTCGGCGCAAGCGTTCGTGTGGTACGTCGGAATATTACGAAGGCTGCCTCTTACCGTGTCGCTTCTTGAAACCGGTCGAGTCGGAATTGTTCGAGGGCCGGCGTGCGGGTTCCCGTGGTGAGTTCGTTCGCGATGGTTTCTGCCAGGTAAGCGGCCAGCGTGACGCCGCTGTGGGTGGCGATGGCGAAAACATGGCGGTCGGGGTCGACCCAATCGGCGATGGTGACTCCGTCATTGGGCAGCACACGGTTGCCGAGTTTGACCGTGTCGATGTGCGCCGTTTCAAGTTCCGGCAGTAGGCGGCGTGCGCGGTCGAGGAGTAGGTCGGGCACTTGCCACAACGCCGGGTCGTGGATGTCCCATCGGCTGGCCGTCGAGTGGTCGGTCAGGGTGATTCCGCCATTGACCGCCGGCCGCAGCGACACGTCGCTCGTATGGATGATGTGCTCGAGGCGGGCAGGGGTTGGTGTGGTCGTGCACGTCATGCCGACCGTCGGGTGCTCTTCCGGTGTCCGGCCCGAGGCGGCAATCGAGGTGGTCGTGGGCATGATTGGAAAATCGACGCCGATGGATTCGGCAATGCGTTTGATGCCGTTGCCTGCCGTGAGGGTGGTGACGTCTGTCGATAGCTCGGTTTCAGTACCGTCGCCGGTGGTGGCGATGGCCTGGCCGGTGGATGTCAGGTGGGTGACTGTGTGGAACGGCAGGAATGTCGCCCCGAGACGGATCGCCGCCTCGATGAGACTGGAGCACATCAGCTGCGTGTCGATCCAACCCTCGTCAGGGTAGAAGGCGCCGCCGGCCGGGTTATGCAGCGTCAACGACGGTTCGAGCGAGGCCAGCCGGTCGGGCGTCAGACGTTCGACCGGATAGTCCCAATCGCGTAGCCTGTCGATCTTCGCCTCGAGCACGGCCATGGCCTCGGCGTCGTGGACGATCTGGACATTGCCGGTCTGGTGGAACCAGCTACGGCCGCCGAATTCGCGAGCTTGCCGTGCGTGCGCACGCATCCCGAGCATGTTCAGATCCGCGTATGCTTGCGGTGTTTTGCCGTTCGAATTGACCCAGGCGAAACTTGCGGACGTCGTGCCGTGACCGGCCTCCCCAGCGTCCACGATTGTCACCTCATGTCCGCCGGCGGCCAACTGATAAGCGAGCGAACTGCCGATGACGCCGGCTCCGATCACCACATGCGATTGTCTAGACACCATTGCATCCCTTCAAAAAATTGGTTCAGTGAGATGAGACGGATGAGAAGAACTTCTTGGCCCTCGCCGTCTGCGGATTGTGCAGCAGATCGCGCGGCCTGCCGCGCTCGATGATGTGCCCGGCGTCCATCATGATGACTTCGTCCGCCACATCTTCGGCGAACTTCATCTCGTGCGTGACGATGAGCATCGTCGAGCCTTGCGCGGCCAGGTCGCGCATCACGGCCAGCACTTCGCCGACCAGCTCCGGGTCGAGCGCGCTCGTCGGCTCGTCGAACAAGAGCAGTCGCGGTTCCATTGCCAGCGCCCGTGCGATCGCCACCCGCTGCTGCTGGCCGCCCGAAAGCTCGTTGGGGTAGTGGTCCTTCTTCTCGAACAGTCCCACCGAGTGCAGCACGCGCTCGCCGGTCGCCACCGCTTCGGCCTTCGACTTCTTCCGCACCGTCATGGGCGCGAGCGTGATGTTCTCCAAGGCCGTGAAATTCGGGAAGAGGTTGAAATTCTGGAACACCATCCCGAAATTCACCGCTTGCTTCCGGGCAATGTATTTCGACACCGGTCGTCGATGATTGCCGTGGACTTGTTGACCGATCATCTCGCCTTCGAAGAAGATGCCGCCGCTGTTGATCGACTCCAGCATGTTGATCGTGCGGAGCATCGTGCTCTTCCCGGACCCGGACGGCCCGACGATGCACGTTACGGACCCCGGCCGGACGGCGAGGTTGATGTCCGTGAGCGCTTCGAAGTCGCCGAACTTCTTGCAGACGTCCACGAGCTCGAGCAGATTACCTGTCGTCATTCCATCCTCCCCGACGCCGGTCCGTTTTCCAGCGCCTGCGCTGCAGGCGCCTTCGCCGTGTTCGGCCCGGGACCTCGCCTCGTGGTGAATCCGCGAGCATATCGCCGCTCCAGCATCGACTGGCCGAGCATGGCCAGGCTCGTGAGCACCAGATACCAGATCACCGCCACGGTGAGCAGCGGAATCGTCTCGAAGTTGACCGCGTAGATCGTCTGTACCGTCGTGAGCAGTTCGGTATAGCCGATCACAGACACGAGCGAGGTGCTCTTGAAGATCGTGATCACCTCGTTGGCCAGGGCCGGCGTGATGGTCCGCACCAGTTGCGGGCCGAGCACCTTCACATAGGACGTGAACGGCGCCAGCCCCAGCGCTCGGCACGCTTCGAACTGCCCGGTCGACAGCGATTGGACGCCGCCGCGGAATATTTCTGCCGAATAGGCACCGAGATAGATCGCCAGTCCGATGACTGCGGCGCTGAACCGGGAGATCACCGAATTTGCCGAGATGCTGGCGAATGTCGGCCCGAACGGTATTCCGATCGAGAAGTTCGGCACGAGCGCCCCGAAGAAGAACACCACCAGCAGCATCACCAGCGGCGGCATCGCCCGCATTACCCAGATGTAGAGCACCGCAAGAGTGCGTAAAACCACCAGGTTCGACATTCTGCACCACGCCGTGATGACGCCGAGGACGAGTCCGATGACGGTCGTCAACAGGGTCAGCTCGATCGTGTGCAGCAGGCCTGTCATGACGATCTGGCTGAGCAGGTACGACCCAATGACGTCCCAATGCCAGTTGTCGTTGAAGATGAAGAAGTGAACGAGAACCAGGGCGACGTAAATCGCTAGGACATAGGTGATCCATTCCTTGATGCTGATGTTCGACCGGATCGGCAGGCCCGCCAGCTGCCGAAGTTTCGACGGGTCTTGTTGCTTGACTTCAGATGTCATTTGTCCACCGCCGCGTTAGCTCTCGAGTTTGGGGCCAGTGTTGAGAGGCATCTTCGGCATGGCGAAGCCTTCTTGGCCCCACTTGTCGATGAGCTGCTTGTACTTGCCCGTCTCGACGAGCTTGAGCAGCGCCGCCCGGAGAGCATCACGGAATTTGCTGTTGTCCTTGTTGATGCCGATTCCGTAGGGACCGATCTTTTGCTGGAAGACGATCTTGTACAGATCCGGTGACTTCTTGGCGTTGTAGAGCATTGCCGGTGAATCGCCCCAGAACGCGTCCGCCTGGGAACTCTTCACCGAGAGCAGGGCAGCGCCGGAATCTCCGTAGCCATTGCTCTGCACCTTCTTCTTACCTGCAGCGACGCACGCCTTCGACGCTTTGCTGATCAGGCCCTGCTGAGCCGTACCGCGAACGTAGCCGACCTTCAGACCGCAGAGATCCTTGTTGGGCTTGATCTTGTCGGCCTTGAAGTCACTGGAGGTGAGGATGGCCGTGCCGGTCTGCAGGTAGTCGATGAAGTCGATCTTCTTCTGACGTTCCTTGAAGTCGCCGATCGACGCGACAACGTCGAATCGTTTGGATTCCAGGCCCGGCACCATGGCATCGAACTGACCCTTTTGCAGATTGAGCTTGATGCCCATGACGGTGGCGGCGCTATTGAGCAGATCCGGCACCAGGCCAACGATTTTGCCATTGCTATCCGTGAACTTAACCGGCGCGACGTCCGGATTGATCGACGCCGTGAAGCTGCCGCGTTTCTGGTACTTTTCCGGCACCATCGCCGCGATCTTCTTGTCCTTCGTGACTTCGATCGTCTTGCCGACGTCTTTGGATTTCGTATTGGCTCCCGAGTCGTCCGGGTTCGCGCACGCCGTCATGCTTGCTGCGAGGGCGAGCGCCGTAAAAAGGGTGATGCCTAGTCGGGCTTTCATGTCGTGCTCCCTTGGGTGAATGCGTGACTTTCGAATCAGGACAGGTCGTTGAATCGGTTGGGGTCGAATCGGCTGGTCAGCAGCTCGTTCTTGGTGCCGTTGACGATGTATTCGGTGATGAGTCGTCCGATGAGCGGGCCCATCGTCACGCCACTGTGCGTGACTGCTTCGAAGTAGTTGTCGATGCCGTCGACCGCGCCGACGCACGAAAACTGGTCTTCGGGAATGGGCCGGATCCCCATGAACACTCCGGCGATGGGGGCTGACTCGAGGATCGGCAGGAATCGCGCGGCCTTTTCGCGCATGAGCGCTATTAGCTCCGTCCGGTCGGTCGCCGCTCCTTGCGCCATGACGCCGTCGACGGCGTCCGCATGTGTGCGGACGCACCCGTTGACGTCCGGCCGGACTTCCACCTGATCGGACAGCACGATCTTGTCGATGTCGATATCGGGCGCGTAGAACTTGATGGTCATCCCCTTGGTCGGTGCCAGCGAAAGATGGCGGCCGACCAGCGCTGCCACGCGGTCGGCTTTCGGCCCAGCCGCGTTGACGACGACGTCGGTCAGGAACGTCGTTCCGTCGGCAAGAGTGAGCCGGTACGCCGACCCCTCTCGGTCGATCCGAGTGACGCCGCAGCCCTGTTGGTATTCGGCCCCGCACGCGGCGGCCGCCCCGATGAGTTCGCGAGTGGCGCCGTTGGTGTCGATCCACCCCTCGTCCGGGTAATGGGCGACGAACTCGCCCGGGTCGGCGATCCGTGCTTGCGGCAAGTGCTTGCCGAGCGCGGTGGCTGCATCGGTTTTCTCGACCCGGTAGCCCCACTCTTCGAGCTCGGCTGCGCGCTGTTCGAGGTTCGGTGTGAATGCTGCCTGGGCGAGCGTGCCGGTGAGGTGGAGCCAGTCCGCGGCGAGTTCGGACTTCAGCTTGTCGTACTCCCGCACGCCGGCGAAGTTGAGATCGAAATAGTCCCGGGGACGCTTATTGCTGGCATTCAGCCATGCCATGCTCGCCGAGCTCGTGCCGCCGCCCGGCGTCGACGTGTCGATGGATTGAACATCGACTTCCGGATTCTGCGCCAATCGGTAGGCGATCGATGCTCCGACGATGCCGGCGCCGATCACTGTGACTTTTTTGCGTGCCATTACGGGGTCCTGCACCTCTCGACGAACTGAAATTCACCGATCCATCGAGAACACGATTCGTCGATGAATCCTATGTGATATACGCCACTTCAGCGTAGATCCAGTTTCTGCAACAAATAATCGATTGTCAATAGTTAATCGATTGCTATTTGGTCGAGCGAAGATGTGGCCACTGCCTGAATCGGCAGCTAATCGGTGATGGTGGTTCCGACTTCGCCGGCCACGTCGGCATCGTCTGCTTCGCCGGCTCGAGCGAGCATGATGTCGATGGTCCGCTGCAGATGGGCGGTGTGCAGTTCAACGGTGAGGTCGGCGTCGCGGGCCAGGACCGCGTCCAGAAGTTGCTTGTGGTTGGCCGCTACCTCGGCCTCCGAGTCGGGGGCGTCCTGCGTCGTCCAGCCGCGATAGAGCTCCGCCGATTCCGAGAGCTTGCGGCAGATGTCGATGAGCGTGTCGTTGCGACACCCTTCGAAGAGCTTTTGGTGGAAAGCGGTATGCGCCCGCGCCCATTTGTCGTTGCGATGGGCCGGATCGTTGGGTGCGTACATGCTCAGGCCGGCCATCACGTGATGGGCCGCGAGAACTTCGGATTCCCAAGCCAGATCGTGGCGTTCAACCGCAAGTCGCAAGGCGGCGCACTCGTTGATCTTGCGCGCATACATCAGGTCGACGACGTCCCTGATCGATAGGTTTTTCACGTGGAATCCGCGATTGTGCTCGACCTGGACCAGGCCCTGAGCGACCAATTGCGTCAGCGCTTCGCGGATCACGCTCACGCTGACCCCGAGACGAGCCTTCAGGTCTTCCGGGCTCAATCGCTCACCGGCGGTCAGTCGGCCCGACGTGATATCCGAATGTAGGCGGTCGAAGACGGCCTGCGTCTTGGTTGCGGAACTTCCACGCTTTGACATGAACGATAGTCTAACATTCTCGTAGATAATCGATTCTTGTGATAATAAGTGAATACAACCTGGATCATCTGTTGGAACAGTCGTACCGAAACGAGGAAGTTCGATGACGCAAGCAAAGACAGTTGCCGTATTGGGAGCAGGGAGCACCGGTCGAGCCATGGCGGGGTTCCTCGCCTTGTCCGGTTATCGCGTGCGGCTGTGGAACAGGCAGGGCGGCGACGAAACCGACGAACTGGTCTCGGGCCTTGCCGCGACACCGGAATTGACGGTGTCCGGCCGACTCGAGGGCACGGCGGTGCTGGACGACGTGACCACGGACATCGGCGCGGCCGTGACGGACGCCGACGTGGTCGTTGTGTGCACCACCGCAAACGGGCATCACGATGTCGGGCGGCTCGTGGCAGGGTATTCAGCCGCGGATCAAGCCGTCTTGCTGATGCCGGCCGGCACGCTGGGGAGCCTGGAATTCGTGCGCGGCCTTGTTGCAGGCGGCTGCATCGCCACGCCATTGATCGCCGAAACGTCGACCACCCTGTTCGGCAGTGCCTTGGACGGGGCGACCGGCGTACGCATTTCCGGGCAGAAGGCCCAGGTCGGAGTCGCTTCGTTGCCGAGCGGCCGTACCGACGAGATTCGACGGCTTATTCCGGAGATACCGTTCGTCGACGTACCTGATGTGCTGCAGTCCGGGTTCGAAAACGTCGGCGCCTCGCTGCACGTGACACCGATGGTGCTCAATGCGGGGTGGATCGAAACCCACGGAGGCACCTTCAAGTACTACCGTGAGGCCATCACGCCGGCAGTTGCGAACGTTGCAGCGCAAGTCGAAGAAGAGCGGATGCGCATTGCGAGCGCGTTCGGGTACCGGCCGACGCCGCTGTCGACGTACTTGACCCAGTCCGTCGGTGCCCCCGAGGGAACGCTGTACGAGTCACTGCACGGCTGCGAAATGTATGCGGACGCGATTTCGCCCTCCCGGCTCGATCACCGGTTTCTCTGGGAAGATGCGCTCGCGGGAGTCGTGCCGCTCTTGTCGCTGGCCGAGGTCGCGGGGGTGCCGGCACCGACGATGCAGGCACTGGCGACGCTCGCCGGGCCGCTGCTGGGGCGCGACATGCTCGGCGAAGGGCGGAATGTGGACAATCTCGGGCTCGCCGGCATGACGGTCGAAGGCCTGCGGACGTTGGTCAGCGACGTCGACGCTTTTGATGCGTGGCGACGAGGCTAGAAAAGACTGAATCGTGATCGACTCGCTCGCTTGACTCCGGCCGTCCCGAGGCTTCTCGCCAGACGTCGAAGGTTGCCGGAATAATTCGCGGTTCGTGCTGTGTGATCAAGGACGAGTACTGAACGGCTGACCGGCGCGCGACTTTCTCAGACCTCAATCTCCATCAGGTCACGGCCGGCGATAATTCTGCCGGCGTAGTGCTCCCGGACGGGGGCAATCCATGTTTCGTCCGGTACGTCGACGTGACCCGGTACGAAGTGACTGAGCACGAGAGTGCCGACGCCGGCTGCTTCGGCTATTTTGCCGACGTCGTGCACCGACGTGTGTGATCGTGCGAGATGAGCCTCGAGTCATCCCCAATCGGCATTGCTGGAACTCGGCTGAATGACTTCTTTGAACAGGTCGAAATGAATGACTTCGTGCACGAGAACGTCCGCTCCCGCAGCTAACTCGATGAGGCTGTCGCTGGATGCCGTATCGCCCGAAATGACAAGTGAACCTCGTCCCACGCGTTGTCATCGCGTGCGAGGAGTCGGCCGCTCGATCCGTGGGATAGGGGCAGGCGTGAGCCGACGGGGAGCGCGGCGCGGAGAATCTGCGTCCCTTCGGCGCTGGCCACGCACAGACGTTCATCGCCCCGGCGCACCGAGAGCTGGGACGATTCTTGAGCGAGATCTCGCAACTCGGTGAGGATGGGGAGTGCAGTGTTTTCCAGTGCCGAGCGGAAGAAGCGGCCGCCCTTGCGAAATCGGCCATCGGAGTCGCGGCGGAGGAATTCGAAATCGGCCATCAAGAGGGCGAGCCGGTGCACGGTGGACACGGAGAGCTCCGTGCGTCGGGCGATGTCACTCGCCGTGGCTGGGCCGATGTCGACGGCTTCCAGGATGGCGGCGATCCGCTCTAACATGCGGTTGCCGCCGCTGCCCTAGCGTTCTGTCATGTACTCATCTAGGTAACGGAGGGCGATGTTCGTTCCCCGACCATCGATGCCGAGCAGTCGGAGGTCGGGATATTCGCCGTGGAGCATTCGTGTGCCCCGCTTCGACTCGGCAGAACCCAGCGCCGACCATTGGCCGGTCACCGGGAAACGGCGACGATCAGTCGCTGTGAGCATAAGAATTGTTGGATTTTAGAATCGGCAACGGGAGCAGTCTAACTACTGTTCCATTCTCCGAGCGTCGATCGACGGTCTGGCCGTCGATAGGGTCATTCACGGCTGAACGACCGAGCGGGACAAGTGTACCGGCCGATCTGCGTCACGGCCGGCCCTGCGAGCCCATTCCACCGCATGTCGTTGAATTGAGACGAGTTCGACCTGAGGATCTTCCGTTGCCTGGTGTACTCGAGCTCCGGTCGCGGTAATCGCTGAGATTTGAGACTTGCTCAGCGGCGTCATCGCCCAAACAAGAGTTCGGGAGCCCGCTACGCTGATCGGACCGTGACGGTATTCCCCGCTGGCATATGCCTCAGCCCACAGTCCTGCAGATTCACGGCATTTGAGTGCCCCCTCCTGCGCGAGTGGCGCGGCCCACCCCGTGCCAAGCACGACAAACTGGCCGGGAACTTCCTCTGACAACGGTTGTGTCGTTGCCGTCCGTGCCGCGGCGATGAACTCCGAAATCGCGGGAGCGGATGCTCCGAGGTTTGAACGCAGCAACGTGAGCAATGTGGTGGGGAACCGGGTTTGCACCACGCTACGCTCGTCGGCATAGGAAAGGTCGATGACGTCTGCGGCTATCTCGGCGATGGGTGAATCCAACTCGCCGAGAACAGCTGTGATTGCCATATCGTCCGGCAAGCTCGCGAGCGCCGTAACCACCTCCGTCGTCGTGCCCGAACGGCTAATCGCCATGACTCGGTCGTAATTGCGCAACACAGTAGGCATTTCGGAAGCAATCACCGCATCCGTGAGCCCGTGCCCGGCCTGTTCACGCAGCCATGCGTACGCGGCGGCAACGTAATACGACGTGCCGCAGCCCATCACCAGAACGCGCTCACCTGATTCGGGCAAACCGGCAAGGCCGCCCGACGCTTGTGTCTCAGCGCGCTCCCAGCAGTCGGGCTGGCTCACGATCTCTTCGGAGGTGATACGGCCTAACGCCAAGGCGTCTCGATTTTCATGCACGGTCGGTTCTCCTGTTCAACAGCTGTTCGAAGTGGGTTGAGAGACTGGCGATTCCCGTACCGTGACCGCGGTCACTTGACGCTGCCTTTTAACAGTCCGCTCACGATATAGCGGTTCAAAGCAAGCGCGATGACTGCCGGCACTACTATCGCCAGCACTCCCGCGGCACTGAGCAGCGTGTACGGAACCGTGTGTTTACCTTGCAATGCCGCAATCACAACAGTCAGAGGTTCGGTTGAAATATCGCTCGACAGCACCAATGGGAACAAGAATTGCTGCCAGCCGAAGATGAACGTGATGATGGCAGTGGAGACTATCCCCGGCCTGGCGAGAGGAAGCACCACGTGCCAAAGCACTTGCATGCGGCTGGCGCCGTCGACTTGGCCGGATTCCTCCAAAGCGATCGGCAGACTGAGCATGTAGTTATAGAGTATCCAAGTCGCTAACGGTATGAACCCGGAAACATACACCAAGACAATCCCAGTGTATGTGTTGACAAGGCCTAAAAACGTCATAATTCGATACAGGGGGATTAGCGTGATATATGGCGGAAACGCCATCGTGGCCAACACCGTATAAAATAAGACATTACGTCCGCGGAACTTCATCCGAGCAAAACTATAGGCAGCGAGCGACGCCAATACAATTGTGACAATCGTGGCGGCTGAACATTCGATAACAATATTGATCGTCGACTGTCGTATTGAATACGGAACATTCCCGCCGCCGGTCAGAAGCGATAGGTAATTGTTCAGTGATGGAGTCGGCGGAACGTAGTGGGCGGGCTTCGCGCTCATCTGGGCGTCCGTCTGCAGGCTGATATTCAGTACCCAGTAAATCGGGACGAGCGACCACAGGACGATGAACAGCACGCCGATCCGGCGCAGCCACGGAGTACGGCCGCGCATCAGAACTCCACCGGCCGATAGACGAGCTTCAATACACCGAGTGAAATGACCATTGTTGCTACGGCCATCAGCAATGACAGGGCGTACCCCTCTCCGAAGTCAAGATTCTGAAAGCTGATGAAGTACGTCTGCATGGTCAGCGACGAACCGGCCGTCGCGGAACCATTGAGAATGTACGGCTGATCGAACACGTTCAAAGTCTGGATGAGTGCCTGCACCATCGCGATCGTGATGCCCGGCCTAATGAGCGGCAGCGTTATCCGGCGAAAGGTCGCCCACGGAGAACTGCCGTCCAACTCTGCCGCTTCGAATAAATCATTCGGGATGTTCTGCAACGACGCCATGATCAGCAGTGTGGACAACGGTGTGATTTGCCATACCTGCACGATCTCGATGGCAAGAATTGTCAGTAACCGGTGCTGTCCAAGAAATACTTGGTAGTTGTCAATGAGGTGCGCTGATGTCAGAAGACTGTTGAGTAGGCCGGTATTGCTATTCCAAATATTTGCCCAGACGATACCTTCGACTACTCCGGGTAGCGCCCACGGCAGAACCATAATCGCAATAAGGATGGATCGCCCAAAGAAGTTCTTTTGGAGTGTGACGGCCATAAAAATCGCCAACACCGTTGAAAGAACGACGCCGATAACTATGTATAACCCCGTGTTCCCGATGCTGGAAATTACGGCATCGGTACTGAAGAGCCGTCGAAAATTATCAAAACCGCTGAACCGCGTAGGTGGGTTCAATGGTTGGACAGTGAAAAATGATTGAACGATGGTGAACGCCGCGGGAATCAGTGCCAGACCCACAATGAATATTGCTAACGGCAGGACCAGCCCGTAGGGCAATAGGTCGATTCGTCTGCGGGCTCGGCGACGTCGGAGTTGCCGTGGATTGTCACTCTGGGTGGCTATATTCATCGGCCGCGTCCGACGTCGACTCCTACAGCGATCGCTGGCTGCGGAAGTGCGGCAATGCCATTCACGAGCCACTCGCTAGCTGTTTCGCCTTTTCGCTCATGGCCTTGATCGCGGCACTGGCGGTCTTCGATCCCGTCGCGGCCGCATGCAGGTTTGTGTATACCGCTTGCGAGAATTCCGGGTACCACGACGGCGCTCCTTGCGGAAATACTGGTTTCGTGCTGCTTTCGAGCATGTCGGACAACTTCTTGCCTTGATCGAGGTGTCCGCTATTCGTCAGTTCCTTCATCGCGCTGAGGCGAGAAGGAACGAAGTATCCGGGTTGTACTTTGTCTTTTCCGTTAGCTCCGGCAAAGTCTGCTTCCTTCTTTGCGGAGGTCAACCATTTGATGAACTTCGCGGCGGCATTCGGATACTTCGCCTTCTTCGGTATTCCTACGCCGTCGGGGTTGTTCAAGTTCGGGGCAACGCCGGTGGCGCCGGGCGTCGGAATGTATTCGACCTGGTTCGTGACGGTGGAAGACTTCGGTATGTTGTACAAGCTTCCGACATTCCCGGAATAGTCGGAGAACGTTGTCGCTGCCGTGCCCTTCGCCATGAGGGTTTGCTGGCCTTCACTGTCCGCGACGTTGATACTACCCGGACGCACGAGGCCGTTTTTCAACGCGCTGATCATCCACTGCGCCGCCTTGTAGCCGGCGGAGTCGGGTGAGGTGAACTGCGGGCGGCCCTTCCCGTCGAGAATCGTGCCGCCAAACGCGCCTGTTGTCTGATACCAGTAGGTCGACAACCCCTCGGCTGCAGCGAACGGTATGTTCAACGGGTACTTCACGACACCCTTGGACTTGATCTGCTTCAAGTCCTTCGTATAGTCGCCGATCGTGGTCGGCATCTTCTTGATCCCGGCCTTCGCGAACAACTTCTTGTTAACGGTCGTCACCATGAACGATGCGTCTTCGGGAATACCTATCACGTGTCCGTCAAGCGTGAAGGAATCCATTTGTGGCATATCCTTCGCCATCTTTTTCGTATTGAGGTATTTCTCCATCGGATAGAACCAGTCGAGCTTGCCAAGCTGCCCCACGCGTGACCAGTCCACGTCGGTGACGTCGGCGAAGTACGTCTTAGCAGTCGCAGCGGCGGAGATCTTCGTCTGCAAGCTGTCCCAGTCGACTGTGGTCCAGTTCACCTTGATTCCGGTCTTTTTGGTGAACGCATCCAACGCGGCCTTGGGTGGCGGGTCGCCGGCCATGGTGGCCTTGATGGTGACGCCTTTGGTCTGTGTCGAGGCCGGCCCTCCTCCCGATGAGCAACCTGCGGCTGTCAGGCACAGGCAAGTAGCTCCCGCAATCATCCCCGCGGCTTTCATGTACTTCCGTGTAGGCGCCATTGTCTCTAGCCTTCCTTGCTAGCAGTAACGCATCATGGATGCGCGCTTTGATTACACGTCAGGATTGCTCAAAGCATGTCACTGCATGCGCATACGATCAATACTTCTGGAACATTGATTGATGAAATATCCCAATTTGCCGCCAAACGAACATAATTATGCTGTTTGATTGCGCGTATGGGCGTTTTATTGCGCGAAATGATAGCGTAAATGCATGCAGCGCAAAGAACGCCTCAATCATATGGTGGCAGCAATCGTGGAGAATGGATCGCTCGACGTCTCGACTCTGGCGAGCGAATTCGCAGTCTCACCGGCAACGATTCGGCGTGATCTCGATGTGCTTGAAAAACAACGTCTAGTCAGTCGTACCCACGGTGGCGCGAGTACGCATACTGCGTTTAACGACGTGCCGTTGAACTATAAGACCGCACAGGAACTGCCTGAGAAGCGTCGTATCGCCCGTCAAGCGCTGACGTACCTCGACGGCGCACGAGTGATCGGCATGACGGGCGGCACAACTGCTTGGGACTTTTCGCAACTCCTGCTCGACAAAACGGCGTTGACGATCGTGACGAATGCGATCAACATCGCCACCAACCTCGTCTCGAACCCCGGCCTACGCGTGTTTGCCGCCGGAGGTGAAGTCCGCTCCAGTAGTCAGGAGACCATTGGCCCCAGTGCCGAGAGCTTCCTGTCGAGCTACAACATTGATGTTGCGTTCATCGGAGTCGACGGGGTCAGTGCAGCGGACGGGTGCACCAACTACGATCCCATTGGAGCCCGAGCAAATTCGGCGCTGATCAGACGCGCAAAAATGAGTGTGGTTCTCGCTGATGCAACCAAGATCGAGCGTGTTGCCTTGGCTCAAGTCTGCCCGATGTCCGCCGTAGATGTGCTGATCACGGATGAGCGCGCTCCCCAAGAAGCGGTTGACCGGATCCGTCATGAAGGGTGTCGAGTCATTTGCGTCTAGGCCGCCCGCTGTGTTTGCAACTGAAAGCCGTCGTTGCCGAGAAATAATCAGCATGATGCGCAATTAATGAGCGTTTATGCTCAAATATGGAATTGGCGTGCAAGAATCATCACATGATCAAGGTCGCTTTTGTCGGCGCCGGGAGCGTCGAGTTCACTCGCAACGTTGTCACTGACCTCTGCAGCTACCCGGAACTGCGCGGACAACTCGAGCTCTCACTGCACGACGTGGATGCTCTTCGTCTCGAATACGCCGCGGCACTAGCCGAAAAGGTCAGCTTCCAGATGGGTGCCGGCGCCACGGTGACCTCAAGCGTGGATCGTGTGCGCGCAATATCCGATGCCGACTATGTGATCAACGAGATCCAAGTCGGTGGCTATGCAGCGACTCGCAAAGATTTTGATATCCCGAGTCGATACGGTGTGCGCCAAACGATCGGCGACACGATCGGCATCGGTGGCATTTTCCGCGGTCTTCGTACCATCCCGGTTCTCCTTGCCATCGGCGACGATCTGGCGAAATACGCGCCCGATGCGTACTTGCTGAACTATTCCAATCCCATGGCGATGTTGCCGTGGGCTGTGTACACCGGTACTGCGTTCGATCGAGTCGTGGGCCTATGTCACTCGGTCCGCGATACTCATCGCTTTCTCGCGGGTCTCGTCGGGCTTACCGTTCCCGAAGTCGACTTCGTGACAGCGGGGTTCAACCACCAAGCATTCGTATTGAAGTTCGAACATGGCGGCGAAGACCTGTATCCACGACTCGCCGAGGCGATCGACGCCGATCCGGAACTCCAGCGACGTGTGCGGGTGGAAATTTACCGCCGCTTCGGTTATTTCCCAACGGAGTCCAGCGAGCACAGTGCCGAATATTTACCGTGGTTCATGCACGATGACGGGCAAATCGACGAATTCCGCATCTTTGTTGGCGATTACCTCCAGCGCTCCGAAGACAACATCGCCGAGTACGAATCCACCCAGCTGGCGCTGCAATCCGATACTTCATTGGAGCTTGAGCCGACGTCGGAAATGGCCTCTGAGTTTATACGGGCGCACCAGACCGGCGAGGCCGCTGGACTGTACGTCAACGTTCGGAACTCAGGACGAATATCCAATCTTCCCGATGAGTGCTGTGTCGAGGTACCTGCCGTAGTAGATGCGGACGGTCTCCACGCCCACAGTGTCGGAGCGATGCCGCCGCAACTCGTCGCGCTCAACCGCACATTTCTCAATGTGGTCGAGCTGACTGTCAAAGCAGTGCTGGAGGGGAATCGTGATCGCGTGTACCAAGCCGCGTTGATGGATCCAAATGCCGGATCGGTACTGACCACGAAACAAAGCAAGCAAATGTGCGACGAGCTGCTGGCGGCGCACGGGGACCTCATGCCGGCTTCGCTGAGGTCGTAACGAGCGCGAACGACTATCAGCTAGCGCTTCCTCGACGCCGATAGGCATCGCCGCGAGCCGCAATGGTGATTCCGGCCGGCGGCCGGAACGGTAATCGGTCGACCCGAGTGACCCTTGTCACAATATGCCGGCTCGTGCTAAAAGTGACGGATGCAATTTGGAATCGATTCCAAATAATGGAATTTCGCCCATCCCCAGCGAGTGGTTCGGCTGTCCTGGATAAAGCCATGGGCATTTTGAACGCTTACGCACCCGGCGACCGAGCACTCACTCCGCAGGCGGTGGCGGAGCGCGTTGGTCTGCCCTTGCCGACCGTGTACCGTCTCATGCACTCGTTGGCCGCGCACGGGATGTTGGAAAAAACAGGAGCAGGCTTTCGACTCGGCTTGGCATTGCTGCGATTGGGAGCGCGCGTGACGGCATCGATCGACTTGCGACAGGTCGTCACGCCCTATCTGGAGTCGCTGAACGCCGCGACTGGTGAAAACGCGGAATTGCACGTTTTGCGCGGCGAGACCCGGGTGTCGATCGAATCGGTGCTGAGTGCGCAAAATTTGCGCCCGATCGTGCAAATCGGTGAAACGTTGCCGATCCATGTCGGCGCCAGCGGCCGAGCTCTGCTTGCGTGGATGCCCGCCGAGAGGGCTATCGAATTAGCCAAGGCCAGCGCCCACAGATTCGGCGGACTCGACCACACGAACTGGACGCAGTTCAACGACTTGCTCGCTGCGGCACGGCGCGACGGCTGGACGGAGAGTGAAAGCGAGCGCGCGGACGGGGTGGCTGCGCTTGCGGCGCCGATCTTTGGTTTGAACGGTACGGTAGCGGGCGCGCTGGTGCTGAGCGGTCCGTCGGCGCGATTGACCGCGCGCGTCCGTGCTGAGTTCGCCCCGCTCATACGTCAGGCAGGTAAAGAAGCATCCCTCGCCGCGGGATTTATCGACACGACGGAGCAGGATGAACGTGCCCGAGGAGGTGCCGAGCGTGACTGAGGATCCGCGCAATTCGAGGCCGACAACCGGCACTGCCAACGGACTGGACGGGCCCCTGCACGGCGTCCGCGTGCTCGATATCGCCACGGTCTACGCGGCTCCGTTTGCGGCGTCCGTCTTGGCCGATCTCGGCGCGGACGTCGTCAAAGTGGAGCTTCCGGGCAGCGGAGACCCGCTACGTGCGCTCCAGCCGTTCGACGGGGAAGAGTCATTGACCTGGTCGACCGTCTCTCGCAATAAACGGTGCGTGACGCTCGATTTGCATACCGAAGCGGGCCAAGCGCTACTTTTGCGGCTTGTCCGCGAGCAGGATGTCATGTTCGAGAATTTTCGCCCCGGGACTTTGGACCGTTGGGGCTTGAGCATCTCGCAGCTGCGCGAAGCCAATCCCGACTTGGTCGTGGTACGGGTGAGCGGGTACGGGCAAACCGGCCCGTATCGCGACAAGGCGGGATTCGGTACCCCGGCTACTGCCTATTCCGGATACGCATATATCAGCGGTTCTCCGGGGCATCCGCCCAGCGTGCCGCCGATTTCATTAGCGGACTACGTCAGCGGTTTGTTCGCAGCGATCGGTGCGCTCGCCTCACTTTACCGACGCGACGTATTCGGCGGGCGTGGCCAAGAAGTCGATGTTGCCCTGTACGAGTCGATGTTCCGCCTGCAGGAGGCACTTGTGGCGCAGTACGACCGGCTCGGAGTGGTGCAAGAACGACACGGCGATCAACTGGGCGCGTCCGCGCCCACCGGCACGTTCCGCACGGCCGACGAAGTGTGGATGGTGTTGACGACGAGCACGGAACGTACCTTCCGCCGCCTCGCCCGCGCGATCGACAGGACCGATATGCTCGACGACTCGCGATTTTCCAGCAACAAGGCGCGAGTCGAACACCGCTCGGAGACGAACGCGATAGTCGGCGAATGGTTTGCGCGCCACGACGCTTCCGTTATCCAAGCGCTCTTCGACGACAACGGCGTACCCGTCTCCCGCGTCATGAACATGGCCGACATCTTTGCCGAGCCGCATTACGCCGCACGCGACATGATCGTGGAAGTCGACCATCCGAAGTTCGGCACCATCCGGATGCCCGGCGTCGTGCCGAAGTTCTCCGAAACCCCGGGCTCCGTGCGGACGGCCGGTGCCCGGCTCGGCGAGCACAACTACGAAGTGTATGAGGCGCTCGGACTGGGCGAAGACGAAATCGACGATCTCATGGAAAAAGGAGTCATCTGATGTCACCGACATCCGCACGCATCCGCGAAGTCGGCCCGCGAGACGGACTACAAGCCGAACACGAGTTCGTGCCGACCGCGACAAAGATCGCTCTCATCAACGCGTTGTCTCGCACCGGCGTCTCTACCGTGCAGGCGACCTCGTTCGTGCATCCGCGGGCAGTCCCGCAGCTGGCGGACGCCGGCGAGGTCATGGCAGGAATCGACCGCGTACCCGGAGTGACTTATTCGGTGCTGGTGCCGAATGTGCGAGGTGCCGAACGTGCGCTGGACGCGGGTGCCGACGAATGGGACCTCATGCTCTCGGCCAGCGACTCCCACAGCAGGTCGAACGCCAATCGCAACACCTGGGAAGCACTCGAACGGCTCAAACCCGTGATCGCCCTGGGACTCGAGAACAGTGTGTCGCTGGTTGGTGGCCTTGCGACGGCCCTGGGATGTCCGTTTGAGGGAAAAGTTCCGTATTCGCGGGTGCACGACGTCGTCGGCGCCTACCGCGACCTGGGAGTTCGCAAGCTCTCGATCGCCGACACCGTCGGCGTCGCCGATCCGGCATTGGTGCGCGACACCATGTCCCGCTTGCACGCCGACTTCCCCGACTGCTCGTTTCTACTGCATTTGCACAACACTCGCGGAATGGCATTGGCGAATCTGCTGGTCGGTCTGGACGCCGGGGTCACCGAATTCGACGCATCAGTCGGCGGATTGGGCGGATGCCCTTTCGCCCCTGGGGCCAGCGGCAATGTCGCAACCGAGGACGTCGTCCACATGCTCCAACTCATGGGGATCGACACGGGCGTCGACCTGGAAGCAATGCTCGAGCTCGCCCGCCACATGGTGCCTGAAGCGGTCGGGCACGTCGCCGACAGTTCGGTGGCGCGCGCGGGAGTGTCGTGGGATTTGCACCCCGCTCCGGAAAAACAGCAACTGGCGTAATCACCGAGACGAGGCGACGAGCCTCGGCCCTACAAGGAGGTAGCGAGATGAACACCAAGCGCATGACGGCGGCTTTCGCCGCAGTGACTCTCGGAGTCGCGTTGACGGGCTGTAGCGGCGGGTCCGGGAGCGCCAACGGCGGGAAGAACTATCCTTCCGGTCCAACGACCGTCACGGCGCCGGCCGATCCCGGCAGCGGCTGGGACACCACGGCGCGAGCCCTGGTCAAGTCGTTGAAGCAGGAAGACCTCGTATCGACGCCGTTACCGGTACAAAACCGGCCCGGTGCGACGGGGTCCGTGTGGCTCGCGCAAACGGTGCATAAGCGTAAGGGCAAGGACAACTACATCTCGATGACGTCGTTGCCGATCATGTCCAATCAGATCCGCGGCCGCACCGAATACGGCTATAAGGACGTCACGATGCTGGGCGTGTTGTACGAGACCCATTACATAGTGGTGGTTCCGGCCGATTCACCGTACAAGAACCTCGACGATTTGATGAAGGCCATCAAGAAGAACCCGAAGTCCGTGCCCGTCGGCGCGGCAGGTGACGACCGGTTGCCGTTCGGATTGCTCGCCAAGGCCGGGGACGCCGACCCGAAGAGCGTGAACTTCATCAACTACGAGGGCGGCGGCGACGAAATCACCGCACTGTTGAACGGCGATGTGAAAGCTGCAGTTGCCGGGGTCTCCGAATTCCGCGGGCAGCTCGAAGCCGGCAAACTGCGCGGGCTGGCCGTCGTGGCCGATAAGCCGTTGAGTAGCAAAAAACTCTCCGATATTCCGACTGCAACCAGCCAGGGATATGACGTTACGGTTGCCAACTGGCGCGGCGTCTACGGCCCGCCGGATATGCCCGACTACGCCGTGAAGTACTGGCAAAAGAAGCTGAAAAAGGTGGAGACGACCAAAACCTGGAAAGACTTCGCCGAAAAGAATCAGTGGGACATCAACTACATGACCGGCCAAAAGATGAAGAAGTATTTGGATACGACCAATACGAATATCAAGACCGCGCTCAAATCGATCGGTCAAGCCGGAAGCGAAGGATAACGGATGCGTAGAGTCCGAGAACTCCATCCGGATATCGTGCCCGGGGCGGCCGGGCTCCTCCTAGCACTCATCCTGCTGGGGGGAGCCGTCGCAGTGCCTGCCCCGGCGTCCAGCACGTCGGTTGTCGGACCGAGCGCGTTTCCGTACGCCGTCAGTATCTTGATGGGCGCCGGGTCGATCGTGCTGCTCATTCGCGGATTTGTGCGGACCAAGAGCGCGGCGGGCCGCCCCGACTCCGACGCTAAACCTGACGATGGAAGCGAGATCGCGGAAGGGGCTGCCGACACGACCGGCAAGTCGTCGACGACGCGCCGGTTCCTCATTACCGGCGGGATGCTCCTCGGGTACATCCTGATCTTCATCCCGGTCGGGTATCTGCTGTCGACGTTCGCCTTCCTTGTCGCGACCACGATGTACCTGGATCGGCGTCGGTGGCTCCGAAACCTGATATTCGGCGTGGTATTTGCCGTCGTCGTCTATTACGTGTTCACGCTGACGCTGAACGTGCAGCTGCCCGTGGGGATTCTGGGGTAATCGGCATGGATCTCCTGACTCAATTCGGCGACGGACTGGCTGCCGCCCTGACGCCGGCGAACCTCATGTTCGCTTTCGCCGGGGTGTTGATCGGTACGATCATCGGCATCCTGCCGGGAATCGGTCCGATTACGGCTATCGCCTTGTTGATTCCGCTGTCATTCGGGCTCGAACCCGCTGCCGGTCTCGTCTTGATGTCCGGCGTCTACTACGGGTCGATGTACGGCGGCTCGATCACGTCCATTTTGATCAATACGCCTGGCGAGGTGTCACATGTGGCTACCACGCTCGAGGGGTATCGAATGGGCAAAAACGGGCGGGCCGGCCCCGCGCTGGCGACGTCGGCGATCGGTTCGTTCATCGGCGGCACCCTGTCAGTTGTGGCGTTGATGTTCCTGGCCACCGCGTTGGCCCAAGTTGCTGTCCTGTTCGGGGCGGCCGAATACACGCTGCTGCTCATTCTGGCGCTGGCAATGACGTCGTCGCTGTCGACCGGGTCGAAAACGAAAGCGTTCATGTCGACGTTGTTCGGCATGGCGATCGCAATTGTGGGCATCGACGGGCAGACGAGCGTTCCCCGTTTCACCTTCGGTTCATTGCAGTTGGATTCCGGGATCGGGTTCGCGCTCGTCGCCATGGCGTTGTTCGCGATTCCCGAGGCGTTGAAGAACCTTGCTGCCGGGCATACTCGGCCCGGCGAAGGAGTGGCATTGCAAGGCCGGGTGTGGCTCAACCGTGAAGACTGGCGACGGTCGGCCGGGGCGTACGGCCGCGGATCGGTGATCGGCTTTGCCGCGGGCTTGTTGCCCGGGCTCGGGCCGACACTTGGCTCTTTCATGTCGTATGTGGCGGAAAAACGATTTTCCAAGCATAAGAAGGAATTCGACAAGGACGGCGCGATCGAGGGCGTGGCCGGTCCGGAGAGCGCGAACAACGCCGGCGTCGGCGGCGCGTTCGTGCCGATGCTGGCCTTGGGGATCCCGGGTTCGGCGACGACTGCGCTGCTTTTGTTCGTCTTTGAAATGTACGGATTGCAGCCGGGGCCTCTGCTGTTTCACGACAACGCGACGCTGGTGTGGACCATTATCGCCAGTATGTATGTCGGGAACATCATTTTGCTCGTGTTGAACCTGCCGCTGGTCAAGGTGTTCGTTCGGCTGCTGCAAGTGCCGCCGCCATTGTTGTATACGAGCGTGCTGGCGTTCACTGTCCTTGGCGCCTACGCATTGAACTTCAGCCTGTTCAGCATGGTGTTGCTGTTCATCTTCGGACTGGCCGGGTACTTCATGCAGCGCTATGATTTTCCGCTCGCGCCGGCGATCCTGGCCTTGGTCTTGGAACCGTTGCTGGAAAAGTACTTCCGTCAGGCGATCAAGAGCGCCGGAGGGGACTTTACGACGTTCGTTGACGGCCCCATGGCGATCACCCTTGCCGCGTTGATCGTCGTCGGTCTCATCCTTCCGCCGATGATTCGCGTCTTCAGGTGGGGTGTTCGCACTGCCCGCAACACTGACAGTCGGGAAACCGAGTCGGCGAGCCGGTAGATCTGACGAATAGGCCTCGCCGGACCCGTCGCTGCCGAGTGGTGGCGACTGGTGGGCAGGGCGTGTCGGGAGCATGGGAGAGGGCAGGTAGCTCTTGCCGAGTGGTGGCGAATGGCTGCGAAATCGCCGATTTCGCAGCCATTCGCCACCACTCGATGCGGGCCGGCAGCCATTCGCCGCCACTCGGGGCGTAGGCGGGCGCAATGTGCTGTCGGCCGCCTGCCCGATAGGCCAAATCCGGTGTCGCCAAGCCGCAGATTCGACACATTCAAAGCTATCCTATATATTTGCTTAGGGTAAGTAAGGGGTTTTGAGTGATCGATCGTCAACGTGCCGGGGAAGTGCTCTCGGAAGTCGTCGAACTCGTCAGAGTTTTCCGGGTGACGGGCCAGCATCGCCGGGACCGGACGATCTCCGGTACCAAGATCGGCGTCCTTCGACAGATCCAAGACGAAGACCTACGCCTTGGCGAACTTGCGCACCGTCTTCGCGTGTCGGCTCCCGTTGTCTCGAGGGCCGTTGACTCGCTGGAAGAAGAAGCGCTGGTCCGCCGGCGGACCGATGACGAGGACGCGCGCGCATGCTTGATCGCGATCACCGATCGCGGTCGGGAGAGCGTCGCGGCACGCGAGCGCTACGTTGCCGACGTCTTCGCCGAAGCGATGCCGGAATGGTCTGCGGACGACGCCGAGCGGGCGATTTCCGTTCTGCGGGAATTGCGCGTGAACGTAGCCGAACTCGTCAAGCGGTTGGATTCGGCAGACAACGATTCGCCGCCGGACTCGGACCACCCCGCCTAGCACCACCGCCGGCTACCTCCGGCCGCCGACTGACAACTTTGCAAGACGTACGAAGGAGCAACTATCGCATGAGCGCAGAGACCGCGCCTACCAAAGCCGAAGCTGGAGAGCTTTCGCATCGCGAAGTACTCGAGGTGATGCTCGGGCTCTTGGCCGCACTCTTCACGGCATTGATCTCCAATACGATCGTGTCGACCGCACTGCCCACAATCATGGCTGACTTGCACGGCACGCAGCGTCAGTACACGTGGGTTATCACGTCGAGCCTGCTGGCCATGACCATCAGCACCCCGATCTGGGGCAAGCTTTCCGATCTGTTCGACAAGAAGCTGCTCACTCAGATCGCTATCGTGATGTTTGTAGCCGGATCGGTCACTGCCGGTTTCACCCAGTCGGTCTCGCTGCTCATGGTCGCGCGCGCCGTCCAGGGGCTTGCAATGGGCGGCCTCACGGCAATGGTCCAGTCCATCATGGGCACGATCATCGCGCCGCGCCAACGCGGCCGTTACGCCGGTTACATGGGTGCGGTCATGGCCGTCGCGACGGTTTCCGGGCCTCTGCTTGGCGGAATCATCACCGATAACCTCAACTGGCGCTGGTGCTTCTACGTCTGCGTTCCGCTCGCGATCATCGCGCTCATCCTGCTCGCCTGGAAGCTGCGTCTGCCGGCCATGCCGCGTAAACACGTCCGCATCGATTACTTCGGCGGATTCCTGTTGGCCGTCGCCGCAGCTCTCCCGATGCTGTGGGTGACATTTGCCGGCAGCGACTACGACTGGATTTCCTGGCAGTCCGGTGCGTACCTGATCGGCTTCTTGATCGCCGCGACCCTCGCCGTCATCGTCGAACTTCGCGTCAGCAACCCGATGGTGCCGATCCGCGTGCTGCGGAATTCGACGACCGCCCTCATGATCGTGGCCAGCCTCGCCGTCGGCGTGGCCATGTTCGGTGCCGTCATCTTCCTCACCCAGTACTTCCAGCTCGCCGTCGGCAATACTCCGACCAAGGCCGGACTGATGACTATTCCGCTGATTGTGTCCCAGATGCTGTCGGCGACCATTGGCGGACAAATCGTCACACGAACCGGCCGGTGGAAGCCGATCATGCTCTTCGGCAGCATCTTGATGCTCATTGGGCTCGGTGGGCTTGGCACGCTCGACCATACGACGCCGTACTGGCAGGTCGCCGTCTTCATGGCGGCCATGGGCCTCGGCGTCGGAACGCTGATTCAGAACATTGTGCTTGCCGTACAGAACACCGTTGATGTGAAGGACGTCGGAGCCGCGTCGGCGACAATCTCGTTCTTCCGCTCCCTCGGCGGAGCAATCGGCGTCTCGGTGCTGGGTGCCGTCCTGACCAAGCAGGTGGGGGACAAGATCGCCAGCGGCATGCAAAAGCTCGGCATGGGCGGCAGCGGTGCCGGTGCGAATTCGGGCGGCGGCAATCTCGATATCGGTTCGCTTCCCGCGCCGATCCAGACGTTGATTCATCACTCGTACGGGGACGCGTTCGGAAACATCTTCCTGATCGCGGCCATCGTTTCGATCGCGACACTGCTGGCCGTGGTTTTTGTCCGTGAAGTGCCGTTGCGCACGACGGTCGAGATGAAGGCGCGCTCCACGGAGGGATCCGAAAAGGAGAAAGTCGCCCGATAAGGGTGACGCACGCAGGCGTCGTGCCCTCGGGAGCCGGGGGCACGACGTGACGGCTTACGCGGACGGCGTGGAACGACGGCCGGTGTGCGGGCTACTGCTTGGGCTTGACGTCCAAAACGACCTCGAATTCGAGCACGTTTGCCTCGGAAAAGACCGGCTTGCCCTGCTCGCCCTTGTGCGCAGCACGGGCCGTGCTATCGCGCCACGCCTCGTAGGACTCGTCGTCATCCCACCGCGTGACGATGAAGTACCGGTCGTCCCCGGCAACCGGGCGCAACATCTCGAAGCCGCGAAATCCCGGGCTGGTGTCGATGGTGCCGGCTCGATTGCCGAAGCGGCGCTCGAACTCCGCGTGCGCGTGGTCCGGAACTTTTACTGCATTGATCTTCACGACTGCCATACCGTGATTCTAATTCGCGGAGCGGCGGCTCCGGTCGAGCATCCAGGTGACGAATGGATGATTTACGTTGCTCGCCCGATTCGCTATCGTCGGAGATTCCGTAATATGCCGATCGGGACAACCGATGGACTCGCGCGATCTCGCCGGCGTCCGACGCCGTTGCGGAGCGCACGCGAAAAGCCGCTGGGCAATCGCTCGAGGAGTTCATCGTGCCGGGTGTAACCGTGCTGCCGGCGGAGCCGGACAAGATCAGTCGGTGGAACGACTCAACCGGCGGAACCGTCCCGTTCGTATTGCGAGGACATCCGGACCGGCGCATTGCCGGCGCCGTACCCGTCGTAGGCCCGATGCGTTGCACGAATACAAAGAACACCGAGCCGACAGTCCGGGTGTAGAAGTTGACTGGTGTCCGAATTCGCACTCCGGGAGGAACCATGACGACGCGCCGTGCCGCGATGCTCACCGGCGCTGCCGCCGTTGGCGCCCTGCTGACAGGGTGCGTTGCCGAAGACGCCGGGTACCGGACCGTCGCCCGAGCCGCGAAATTTGTCGCGCACAGCGTCGGGGCCTGATGCAATACTGACCGGATGAGCGATTCCGTACCGTATACCCCGTTCCGTCCGGTCGATCCGGCTACGTTCACCGGCCATCCGATGCCGTCCACGGTGCCGGACGGCCTGCGCCTCGAGCTCAGCCGGGCGAAACTCCTCGACGGCAAAGAAGCACAATTCGACGAGTGGATGCAGATGCTGACCGAGCGGTATGACGAATGCCTGACGACGCTGCCGGCCGAACGCGCCGTTTTCGAAGCCACGTTCAAACACACCGAAGCGGACGGATCCGTCTGGATGTACCACCTCAGCCTGATGGGCGAAAACGGTAGCGGGCTCGACACCGCCAACCCGGTCGATGCCGCGCACGACGCCTACGCCCGGCGGACGAAAGAGCGCGGCTGGGAAGAGTTGATGCCGGCATTCATGCTCACGCCCGAACATATTCGCAGCGCGATGGCTCAATGGGGTTCGACGGGAGCTGCAGCGGAGGTCGGCCGGTGAAACTTGTCGACCTGACCTGGCCCGCCTACACCGAACGTCTCGCCATTCGCCCGATTGACGCCGGTGACCTCGACGATCTGTGGGCGTATCGACGTCTCGAGCCGGTCAACCGATGGTTATCCGGCCGGTCGGTGGATCGAGACGATTTCGCGGCTAAGATTCTTACGCCCGAACACCTCGACAAAACGCTGGTCGTTGAATTGGACGGCGTCGTGATCGGCGACCTCCAGCTCGATGTCGTCGATGCGTGGGCACAGGCTGAAGTTGCCGACCAAGCGAAACGCACGCAGGGGCAACTCGGGTGGTGTTTCAACCCGGATCACACCGGACGCGGTTATGCCACCGAGGCCGTGCGGGAACTCATCCGGATCGCCTTTGACGAACTCGGGCTGCGGCGTCTTGAGGCCGAATGTTTCGCGGTCAATGAGCCGTCCTGGCGATTGATGGAGCGGGTCGGCATGCGTCGCGAGGCCTACACGGTCGGTGAATCGCTGCACCGATCCGGTGTGTGGCACGACGGGATGATGTACGCCCTGTTGGCAAACGAGCGCGAGACAGCGACGCGGCATTAGCCCTCGGCGCCGGCGTGGCCGCTCGTAACGGTCTATCGCCGGCCGGCAACTCCGAGTACTGCGTTGCGCAGCGTGATTCCGGTACGCGAGGCGGGAATCAGTACGTGTGATGCCGGGGTTGCCGCCCGTTGCCCTCGGTCGGCTCGGACCCGTTGGACCCGTTCATACCGGCCCAATGCGGCTGTGACGTCGCGCGGCGAATCGTCGAGTGCCTCGGCCAGGGTCATAGCGCCGCTCATCGCCGAGCTGGATCCGTCGCCGAACAACGAAACGCAGGACGCCGCGTCGCCCAGCAGCGTGGTTCGGCCTCGCGACCACCGCGGAACACGAACGCGGCTGATGGCGTCGAAATACGTGTCGTCCGCGCCGCGAAAGGCGGCGAGAACTTCGGCCGTGCGCCAGCCGCCCGACGCATAGCGCTGCTCCAGCAGACTTGCCGCAGCAGGCTTGTCGCGCGGATCAACCCGCGCGCGCGAGCGAAACATCAAGGCCGCAACCGGATTGCCGGTGCCCGGATGCAGTGCGATGGCGGTACCCGGCTCGTTGTACATCAGCACCGCGTCGCTTCGTTCCGGAGGCCCGGCCATTCGCACGGTCGCGATATACATGCCGAGGTGGCGGATGTAATCGCGATCCGGACCGTAGGCCATGCGCCGAACGTTCGAGTGCAGTCCGTCTGCGCCGATCACCAAGTCAAAACTCTCGCCGGGCGCACGGTCGAATGTCGCGTCGACGCCGTGGGTGCCGGACTCGAGGCCGGTGATCACATCGTCGAATCGGAAGTCGACGTCGTCGCGCGCCGCATCGATCAGGATGGAGCACAGATCGGTCCGCGGCACTTCCAACTCGCGGCCCGGAGTCTTTTGCGTGGCCAAGCCGGCGACCCGGCGTCCGACCGAATTCACTATCGCGAGTTCACGTACGTGCGTGCTCGCCTCACGCAACTGCGACACGAGTCCGAGGCGCCGGGCGACGTCGTACGCACGGCCGCGCACGTCGACTGGATTACCGCTCGAGCGCACGCCTTGATCGCGCTCGACGACTGTCACCCGATGGCCGATTCGGCCCAGCAGGGCGGCAGCCGTCGCGCCGGCGATTCCCGCACCCGAGATGAGCACCTTCATTCGACGGCCCTGTCGAGCCACTCGGTCATGAGCGTGCGCTCGGAATCGCTGAGTTTGGACAGCCGGGGCACAAGCGTCCGGAACGTGACCGTGGCTGCTTGCACCTCGTCCCGAGCTTCCTTTTCTCTTGTATCGAACGCGCGAGCCTCGGTCAGCATAGCGTGCGACACGGCGTCATACATGGCATCCGCCAGCCCGGGATCGCGCTCACTGTCCGGCATCGCCAACAACGCCAGGACGGCGCCGGTGCCGGCAGCGTGAATGAGGTTGACGGCCCGCTCTTCACTGACTCGAAGCCGCCCGGCCGACGCGACTCGGTGCACCCGCGAACGCAAGATCTCGATGCCGGACGTCGTTGCGGGTGACTGCCTGCCCCAACCGGGCACGTTGAGCAGCCTGAAGAGCGTCGGGTTCGCCAGTCCAAATTCGACGTGCAAGTTCCATCCGGCCCGAAGCTCTGCGATCGGGTCGCCCGCGACCTCGGATTCCGACTCGGCAGTCGCCGACTTCGACGCGACGTACGTGGCCATCACGTGCTCGGCCACGGCGTCCAGCAGGCCGTCCTTGTCACCGAATAGCCGGTAGATCGCCGGCGCCTGGACTCCCGCCGCATGCGCGACACCGCGAGTGGTCAGCGCCGCCTCCCCGTGCTCGGCAAGCAACCGCGCAGCGACCTCGACGATAGTTGTCCGGGTGTCGCTTCGGGGTGGATCGCTCATTGCCGTCTCGCTCATGTTCCAACGATAACGCAATAGTGCTATCGTTAAATTATCGTTGATATTCAAAATACGATTCCATTGATATCTAAAAGGGGAAGACATGATTGTTTTGACCGGAGCGACCGGGCAGCTCGGCTCACAGATCGTCGACCAATTGCTCGCTCGGATCCCTGCCGATCAGGTCGGCGTCAGTGTCCGCGATACGGCCAAGGCCGCCGAACTGGCGAAGCGAGGAGTACGGGTTCGCCGTGGCGACTATTCGGAACCCGACACGCTTTCCTATGCCTTTGAAGGCGCCGATCAGGTGTTCGTCGTGTCCTCGGGTGCTACCGGGTCCGAAGCCGTCGCCCAACACACGAATGCGATCGACGCGGCGCGGGCGGCGGGTGCGGCACGGGTCGTTTACACAAGTCATCAAGCCGTTTCGAGCGATTCGCTGTTCCCGCCCATGCGTGATCACGCCGCCACCGAGCGGTATTTCGCCGAACAACACGGCGCGTTCACGTCGCTTCGTAATGGCTTCTACGCTGCTACGGTGCCATGGCTCATCGGCAACGCATTGGAGAGCGGCACCCTGAGTGCTCCGGATGACGGTCCGGTTTCGTGGACCACTCACGCGGACCTGGCCGAAGCGGCCGCCATCGCACTGGCTGACGGCGGCTCGGCTGACGGCGAGCTGAGTGGCCCGACGGCGCCGCTGACCGGGCCGGAAACCCTCGACCTGGAGGCCGTCGCCGGCATCCTGTCGGATCTCACCGGGCGGCGGATCTCCCGAGTGATCGTGGGCGACGATGAATGGAAGGCCGGTGCAATCGCGCACGGAATGCCGGACGGGGCGGCGGAGTTCACGCTCGGGATCTTCCGTGCGGCGCGCCGCGGTGAGTTTGCCGTGACCGACCCCGCCCTCGAACGGATCCTCGGCCGGCCGGCCGCGTCGCTGGCCTCGGTGCTCGAAAAACTGGTTGCCGGGCAGTAAGGACGCGGTGCTCGCGCGACGTCCGCGTACCGAGCCGTGATTCTGTACACTGGGCCGTACCCAACATCGCGGAGGGGCCGACATGTCAATCGATGGACAGAGTGAAACAGCGGACGGCACTGTTGAAAACGCCGGAGACGGCCGGAGTGTGATCAGCTTCTCAAGGCGCCTGCACCACCCGGTCGAATCCGTCTGGGCAGCGCTGACCCAGGGGGATCAGCTGATCAATTGGTGGGGTCAGGCCGTGCTGGATGTCGAAGTCGGCGGTGAATTCACCATGCGGTGGCTCAACACCGACAAGAATGGTGACTCGGTCACGATGCAAACGGTGATCACGCAGCTCGAGCCGGAGTCTCTGTTGGAAACCCGGGGCGATCCGCACGGCGTCCTGCGTTGGGAACTGCGCGATGAGGGCGGCGAGGTCACCGGCCTGGCGTTCAGCAGCACGCTGGAATTGCCGGACGAGTACCGGGCACCGACGCTTGCCGGCTGGCACTACCATCTCGATGCACTGGCCGGGCACCTTGCCGGCGAGCCCACCGATCTGGTCAACCTTCCCAACGATCGGTGGAACGGACTCTACGAACTGTACGGGGAAAAACTCGCCTGACCGGTCCGCCGGCGCTTTTTCGATAGCCGTTGTCGGTGCCGTGGCGTAGCCTGTCTCATTATTCGCTCCGCCCAACCGATACTGCCTTGGGAGAGGTCATGACAACGCTTGAACACCGGCCCAACTCCGCATTGCTCGTGGTCGACGTGCAACAAATGGTGGTTGCCGAAGCCCACAATCGAGATGCGGTGGTTGCCAATATCGCCGCTCTCGTCGACAAAGCGCGAGCTGCCGGAACCGACGTGATCTGGGTCCAAAACAACAGCGACGAACTCCCGCGCGGTAGCGACGGCTGGCAGCTCGTGCCCGAACTTTCCCGGCTCGACTCCGAGCCTCTCGTTGACAAACAGTACGCCGATGCGTTCGAGGCGACCGACCTCGAAGCCGTCCTCGCCGCGCGGGCGGTCGGAAGCTTGATCGTCGTTGGCGCGGAAACCGACCAGTGCATCCGGTCAACACTGCATGGCGGCTTCGCCCGCGGATACGACGCCGTGCTCGTCAGCGATGCTCACACCACGAACGACCTCAGCGACTTCGGCGCACCGCCGCCGGAACAAGTCATCGCGCACACCAACTTGTATTGGACGTATCAAGAGGCTCCCCGCAAGACCGGTGGAACCGTCGCGACCGACGAAGTCTCGTTCGCGGTGTAACCGGTCATGGACGACGTCGCCGGGTCGCGCTGGTTCGGATGGGCCGAAGAGATCCTTGGTGCCGGCCCCGTCGTCGACTGGCACGGCCTTCGCGAAGGCGGCGCGCCGTGGCTGCTGACAACGGCCGGCACGGCATCGACGCCGGGGCGCTCGGCTGTCCTGCGAATCGGCGAGAGCGACGATCCGGCCGCCACGGAGCTCGAGGCCGCGGCGCTCACTGCCGCCGGCGGGTGCGGAGTTCCCGTCCCCGAGGTGTACGGTTTCCGGCCGGACGGCGACCGCCCACTTCTCCTGATTAGCGCCGTCGAAGGTGCCAGCACGATTCCGCAGGCGCCTGACGTCAACCGGCTCCGAGCCTTGGGCCGGACGGCCGCACGAATTCACGCGGTTGCGGCTCCCGGGAAGCTTCCCACTCGTACTCGCCCCATTGAGATTGTCGACTTCGCTGCACTCCGCCGAACGAGCGAACCCGAACCTCTGTTGCGCCGAGCGGAGGATGCCGTTGCCTCGTCCGCCACTCCCGCGCCGTCCGGCTTCGTGCACGGCGACCTCTGGCAGGGCAACGTGCTGTGGAACGACGGCGAACTCGCCGCCGTCATCGATTGGGATTGCGCGGGCATCGGCGACGCCGGCGTCGATCTCGGATCGCTGCGGTGCGACGCCGTGCTGTGTTACGGCGCTGCTGCCGCCGACGACGTGCTCGCCGGCTGGGAAGCCGAAGCGGGCCGTCACGCCGAAAACCTCGCTTATTGGGACGTCGTCGCCGCGCTTTCAACGCCTCCCGACCTCGGATGGTTCGTCACGGCCATAGGCGATCAAGGACGCTCGGATCTTTCCCAAGAAGTCTTGCGCGAACGCCGCGACGAGTTCCGAGGCCGCGCTTCTCGACCTCTGAACCGCTCCCACGGCAACGGGGCCAGCCGGGTAATGTGCATCCCAAGGCCACTGCCGAGCGCCGGCACTGGCGGGCGCCACGATCAAAGGGGTCACATTGAGTTCCGATCACAACCGCGAATTGCGTTCGCGGTCATGGTTCAACGATCCGGCGAACCCCGGAATGACGGCGATTTACCTCGAGCGCTACCTCAACTACGGGATCACGATCGAGGAATTGCAGTCCGGCAAACCCATTATCGGCATTGCCCAAAGCGGATCGGACCTCTCGCCGTGCAACCGCCACCATTTGGAGCTGGCGAAACGAGTGCGCGACGGAATTATCGCCTCCGGCGGTATTCCGCTCGAGTTCCCGGTCCACCCGATCCAAGAGACAGGCAAACGCCCCGGCGCCGCACTCGACCGGAATCTCGCCTACTTGGGTCTTGTCGAATTGCTGTACGGCTATCCGATCGACGGCGTCGTTCTCACCATCGGGTGCGATAAGACCACACCGTCCCAGCTGATGGCCGCCGCCACCGTGAACATTCCCGCGATTGCTCTCTCGGTCGGCCCCATGCTCAACGGCTGGCATGACGGACAGCGCACCGGATCCGGCACCATCGTCTGGAAGGCCCGCGAACAACTGGCCACCGGCGACATCGACTACGACGAGTTTCTGGAGCTTGTCGCGTCGTCCACCAACTCGGTCGGTTTCTGTAACACCATGGGCACCGCGTCCACCATGAATTCGCTCGCCGAGGCCCTCGGCATGGAGCTGCCGGGCGGCGCCGCCATCCCGGCGCCTTACCGGCAACGCGCGCAAATGTCCTATCAGACGGGTGCCCGGATCGTCGACCTCGTTCGGGACGACGTGAAGCCGTCCGACATTCTCACGCGCGATGCCTTCCTCAATGCCATCGCCGTCAACACGGCCATCGGCGGCTCGACTAACGCGCCCATCCATTTGCAGGCCATTGCCCGCCACATGGGAGTCGACCTGTCGTTGTCGGACTGGCAAACGCACGGCCACGACCTGCCGCTGCTGGTCAACCTGCAGCCGGCCGGCGAATATCTCGGCGAAGACTTCTACCGTGCCGGCGGCGTGCCTGCCGTCGTCAATCAGCTCATGGACGCCGGAGCCATCCGTGACGACGCCATGACCGTCAGCGGCCGGACGATAGGGCAGAACTGTCGCGGCGCCGTGATCGAGCAGCCCGAGGTCATCCGGCCCTATCGGGATCCGCTGATGCACAGTGCCGGCTTCGTCGTCATGACCGGCAACATCTTCGACGCCGCCATCATGAAGACCTCCGTCATCGACGACGAGTTCCGCCGCCGGTACCTGCAACAGCCCGGTGATCCGGACGCGTTCGAGGGGACCGCCATCGTGTTCGACGGCCCCGAGGACTACCACGCCCGGATCGAAACCGAGCCGGGCGTGGACGCCCGCAGCATCCTGTTCATGCGTGGCGCCGGACCGATCGGCTATCCGGGCGCTGCCGAGGTCGTCAACATGCAGCCGCCGGCCGCGCTGCTGCAAGCCGGGATCGGCGCGCTGCCCTGCATCGGCGACGGCCGCCAGTCGGGCACCTCCGGGTCGCCCTCCATCCTCAATGCCTCACCGGAGGCAGCGGCCGGCGGCAATCTGGCAGTCCTCCGGACGGGTGACCGGGTGCGCGTCGACTTGCGGAAAGCGCGCGTCGACATGCTCGTCGACGATGAGGAGATCGCCGCGCGGCGCACGAAGCTCGACTCGGCCGGCGGCTACCGCGGCCCTGCCTCGCAGACTCCGTGGCAGCAACTCCACAGGGACAGCGTCGGTCAAATGGACGCCGGCATGGTGATGGAGGACGCCACCGGGTATCAGCGGATCGCGCAAACAAAGGGCCTGCCGCGGCACAGTCACTAAAACTAGTGTCAACTTAAGTTGACGATCGCGGTTACATGCGCCACAATGACGCAATGACGAATGACGGCTCGAACCCGATCGACGTCGCAGTCGTCGGCGCCGGCCCCGTCGGGCTGCTGCTTGCCGGTGAGCTTGCCGCACGCGGCGTCGACGTCGTCGTCCTCGAGCGGGCGGACTCGCCGTCATCGACGCCGAAGGCGAACGGCATCGTCGGTCATTCGGCAGTCGAACTCGCCTCGCGCGGAGTCTTCAACGGCACGGAATTCGCAGTCATGTCGCCTCCCGTTTTTCAATTCGGCCCTCTCGCACTCGACCTCGGCAGCGGAAACGATAACCCGCTGCACATCCTTCCCGTGCCGCAGCGCCGTCTTGAGGACCTCCTCGAGACACGAGCCGTTCGGCACGGCGCCCGGATTCACCGCGGACACGAGGTCGCCGGCTTTACTCAGGACGGCGCCGGCGTCGGTATCGACGCGTGCGCAGGCGACGGCACCACCGAGATCCGCGTGCGCTTTCTGGTCGGGTGCGACGGCGCGCGCAGCTTTGTCCGCAAACACGCCGACATCGGCTTCCCGGGCTTCACCGGCGACGAGATCTCGCGGATCGCGCGCGTGCGGATTTCCGCCGATCGGATGGTGCGAACCGACGGCGGATTCGAGATTGCCGGCGTCGGCGAAGTCGCGGCAATGCGCATGAATCGGCTGGCCGGCGGCGGGCTCACGATTGCGCCCATGGACGTCCTCGACCGCAGTGCCCCCGACGACCTCTACCTGATCAGCACCCGCGAACCGCGCGGCGACGCCGAACCCGGCGACGCCCTGTCGGCCGACGAACTTCGTGCAAGCCTGCGGCGAGTGACCGGCGCCGAAATTCCGTTCACGGATGCCACGGCGATTCGAAGCACAGTCGGTAACAGCCGCCTGGCTGATGCCTATCGTCGCGACCGGGTCTTTTTGGCCGGCGACGCCGCGCACGTCTTCAATGCGGGCGGCTCCGCGTTGAACGTGGGCCTCGAAGACGCGTTCGACCTCGCCCCCAGGCTCGCTGCGGCCGTCCGGGACGTGTCGCTCGTCGGTGAACTCGACGGCTACGAATCCGTACGGCGACTGGCCGGTGAACGCACGCTGCAGCATACTCGGGCACAGGCCGCTCTTGCCCGCGACGACGAGGAAAGCCGTGCCGTTTGCGAGGTCGTGGGCGGGCTCACCTCTGAGCGGGAGGTCTCCCGGTCGCTCGCCCGGCTGCTCGAGAGCGCTTGAGGGCGAAGCCTTAAGCTGGGCGCGCGTTCGTCTGAATCGAGTACAGGCTGGTGGTGGCCGTGATGAACAGACGGCCGGATTCGCCGAAGCAAAGGTTCGCCACGGTTTCCGGAACCGGGATACTGCCGATCTGTGCGGCGTCCGGCGTGAAAATCTGCACCGAGTCGGCGCTCGACGTCCAAACGTTGCCGTTGGTGTCCACGCGGAGTCCGTCCGGGATGCCGGGGGAGATCTCGGCGAACTCTCTGCCGTTCTTGGCCCGCCGCCCGCCGACGATGTCGTACGCGTGAATCGAATGTCCCGCGCCCTCGAGCGGCTTCGCTGCCCGGTCGGGAGTAGCGGCGGAGGAATCGGCCACGTACAAAATCGATTCGTCCGGCGAAAAAGCCAACCCGTTGGGCATGACAACATCGGTGACGACCGCCGACAGGTCACCCGTCGACGGATCGACCCGGAAAACGAACGCGTCGCCGTATTCCGGCGAGCCGACGTGCCCTTCCTCGGGACGTGAGATGCCGTACGTCGGATCGGTGAACCAAATAGTGCCGTCGGATTTCACCACGACGTCGTTCGGGGAATTCAGACTGTGGCCGTGCCAGCTGTCAACCAACACCTCGACATCGGTTCCGGTATCGCGGCACACGGCACGCAGCCCGTGCGAGCATTCGATCACGACGCCGTCGCGGTCGAGAGTGCGTCCGTTCGTATACTCCGCGTTCCGGTTGTACTCCTCGAGCAGTCCGGTATCGACCAGGTATTCAAGGATCCGGTTATTGTGAATGTCGCTGAAGCGCACCGCTCGGCGTTCCGGCAGCCACACCGGCCCCTCGGCCCAGCGCGCGCCGGTCGCGACCCGCTCGAGTTGGGCGCCTTCCGGAATCAAGCCGGCGCCGGTCAACGGTAAGCTTCCTGCATCTTCTTGTCCTTCGTCGGGTCGGTGATGAACGAGATCGGAATCAAAGCCAGCAGGCACAACGCCGCCAGAAACAGGTAGTGCCAGACGAACCCCAGGTTACCCACGATCATGCCGGCGATGGGGCCGGCGACGACGCCGGATGCGCCGAGCCCGACGCCGATCATCAGGCCGAGGCCGGACGACGCGCCCTCCGGGACTGCATCGATGATGGACGCGTACATCACCGGATACGGCGAATTGCGCACCAGGCCCCAGCACAACAGGATGATCCACGCCAGCGCCACCGAGTGGATGAACACCATGGCCGCGATGGTGATCGCCATGCCGACCGTGAGGATCTTTAGCGACGACTTCCGGCCGGTGTGATCGGACGCTGCACCCCACACGATCTGGCCAATCCACCCGGTGATGCCCGAGGCACCGGCAATGATGGCCGCCGTCGACAGCGGCACCCCGACGTCGCGCGTCAGCTGCAACGTCAGGAACGAAATGATCGACGTCTCGGTGAACAAGAAGATGAAGTTGAGGATGACCGCCAAGAACACATTACGAGTCTTCAGCGCCTCGGCCGCCGACCGGAACATGCCGCGGACGCGTTCGCCGACATGCAGCTTTTCCCGGCGTACCGTTTCAACCGACGGGGTCATGTCGTGGGCGCGGATCCACCGGTTCACTCGTTCGAGATTCTTCGGCCGGGCCAAAATGATTTGCAGGACGGCGATCGGGATCGCTATCAGCGGCAGGAACAAGAAGACTTCGCGCCAGCTGGCGGCCGCGATGACGGCGCCGATCAGCACCGGGCCCAGGAATTGGCCGAACGGAAAACCGGTGTGGTGGGCTCCGACGGCGAATCCGCGATCTTCGCGTTGCCACCATTCGCCGACCATCGTCACGTTCACCGGTTCCATGCCGCCGGTGCCGATGCCCATCGTCACCCGTAGCACCCGCAGGGCGGCCAGCGACGACGTGAATGCCGTAATCACCGCTGAAATCGAGGCGACGAACACCGCCACCAGCCAGCCCCATGCCCGGCCCGGGCCCTTGCCGAACGCATCGCCGAACATGCCAAGAAGCAGTCCGCCGACAACCGTTCCCGCATAGCTGAGGCCGATCAGGATTCCGCCTTGCGTGGTGGTGAGATGAAAATCGTCGAGGATGGCCGGCATGACCGTCGGCAGCAGCATCCGGTCAATGGCGATCATCAAGACGGCAAGCGTGGTGACGATCAACATCACCCACGACAGCGGGTGGGCGCGGGGGATATGCCGGGAAAACCCGGTCGGGCGCGATGACATGTGATGCCCTTCGTGGCGACAATCGTCAAACAACGGGATTTCCGTAGATGCTATACGATGCATGAGATTATGCAAGGGTATAAAGGAAGTTCCGCGTAGTTGACCGGCAGAGAGGCACGGCAATGTCCGAGGCAATAAACCCCGAACCGCACACGATCGACACCAAGCAACTCCGTCGAGTTTCCGCCGGCTCGCTGATCGGCACCGCAATCGAGTGGTACGACTATTTCGTTTACGGACTGCTTGCCGCACTGGTCCTCGGTAAGTTGTTCTTCCCGTCGTCCGACCCGGCCGTCAGCACAATTGCCGCGTTCTTGTCGTTCGCCATCGGATTCGCGGCACGGCCCGTCGGGTCGATAATCTTCGGCCACCTGGGCGACCGGATCGGGCGGCGCAACACGCTCATCACGACGGTCCTCGTGATGGGGATCAGTTCCGGCGCCATCGGCTTGCTGCCGACCTACCAGACGATCGGCGTCTGGGCTCCCATTCTGCTTGTCACGATGCGCATCGTCGAAGGGCTGTCGGTCGGCGGCGAATGGGGCGGCGCCGTGCTGATGGCCGTCGAACACGCGCCGGCCAAGAAGCGCGCGTTCTACGGGGCGATGCCGCAGTACGGGTCGCCGGTCGGCAACTTGGGGTCCAGCGGCATCGTCGCGCTGGTCACGCTGTTGCCGCGCGATCAGTTCGAAGCCTGGGGATGGCGAATTCCGTTCCTGATCTCGTTCGTGCTGATGGGTATCGCCCTGTACATCCGCTACCGGGTGGACGAGACGCCGGAATTCAAGAAACTCCTCGCCACCGGTCGTGAAGTCAAGGTTCCGCTGTTCGACGTCATACGTACGAGCTGGCGGCGGTTGCTCGTCGGGGTGTGCGCCAGCCTGGTGGGCAGCGCCCCGTTCTATCTGCTCACGACCTTCATCGTCAGCTACGGCACCAACTCATTGCACCTGGCGGCGGACATCATGCTCACGGGCACAATGCTCGGCGCCGTACTGGAGGGCATCGCGATCTTCATCGGCGGGCAACTCGGCGACAAGTTCACGCCCTGGGCGGCCGTCGCATTCACCGGGCTGCTCTCGGTCGTGCTGGCATTTCCGCTCATGCTCATGGTCGGCACCGGTTCGCCGGTACTCGTCATCATCGCCGTAGGCGTCGGGATCGGCCTGCTCGGGCTGCCGTACGGCGCGCTGGGGTCGATGATGGCCCAGATGTTCAGCGACAGGTCGCGGTACACGGCCGTGGCTCTTTCCTACAACGTGTCCGGAGCCATCGGCGGATTCGCCCCGTCGGTGGCGCTGGCCGCGGTGTCGGCGTTCGGCGGCACGTTGTGGGCAACTGCAACGCTGTTGGCGTTCAGTATGCTGGTCACCGCAGTTGGAGGATTCATGGCCGGGCGGGCAGCCGGAAACGATTCCACCCGCCGGGCCTGAACCGCAAAACGCGGTGCGGGGTCGGGGACGTCAACGGGGGCCGAACCGCCGCTTACTTCAGTGCATCTTGGCGGTCCCGGCCGCTACGCGTTGAGTCCTTCAAGCGGTTGAACAGCTTCCTGATCAGCGGGCCGGCGACCACCAGGATCGCGACCGCGAAGATCGCCAGCGCTATCGGATGCGTCAAGAAGATCCCGAAGTTTCCGCCGCTGATCTGCGAGGTCTGCACCAGGTTCTTCTCCATCAACGGGCCGAGGATCACACCGAGAAGGAGCGGCACGGTCGGCCAGTCGTAACGCTTCATGAAGTAGCCGATCAGACCGAACGCCATGGCGACCCACACATTGAACATGCGGTTTTCCAGCGCATAGGCGCCGATCAGCGACAACGCGATGATCATCGGGTACAAGAACGAATACCGAACCCGCAAGATCGACGCAAAGAACGGCGCCAGCGGCAGGTTGAGCAGGATCAGCAGAATGTTGCCGATGTAGAACGACGCCATCAGCCCCCACGCGATGTCCGGCTGTTCGGTGAGCAGCAGCGGGCCGGGCTGCAGTCCATACAGCAAGAACGCGCCGAGCAGTACCGCCGTCGTCCCCGAACCGGGGATGCCGAGGGTCAGTGTCGGCACGAACGAGCCGTTGGTGGCGGCATTGTTGGCGGCCTCCGGCGCCGCCACGCCTTCGATCGCCCCCTTGCCGAACTGGTGACCGTTCTTCGACGTCCGCCGTTCCACGTCGTAGGCGAAGAACGACGCGAGAGTGGCTCCCGCGCCGGGCAGGATGCCGAGGAAGAACCCGAGCACGCCGCCGCGAGCAATCGGCTTCGGCAGTCGGCGCAAATCGTCCTTGCGTAGGATCATGTCGCGCACACGGGTGTGAATCGGCTTGTGCGAGCCGGCGCCGACCTGCGTCAGTACCTCGGCGATGGCGAACAGGCCGATCACGATCGGCAGGAAGCCGATTCCGTTGATCATGTTGACGTTGCCGAACGTGAATCGGGCGACTCCGGACTGCGGGTCGAGACCGACGGTGCCGATCACGACGCCGAACGCGGCCATGGCCAGGCCCTTGGCCTGCGACGACCCGGTGAACCCGATCACCCCGGCCAGGCCCAATATCATCAATGCGAAGAGTTCCGGCGGCCCGAACGTGAGCGCGACGTGCGCGAATGCCGGCGCCAACAGCATCAGCGGGACGATCGTGATGGTGCCGGCTACGAACGAGGCAATGGCCGATGCCGCCAGCGCCTGTCCGCCGCGACCTTGCATGGCCATCGGATGGCCATCCAGCACGACGACGACGCTAGCCGAGTCGCCGGGGGTGGCGATCAAGGTGGAGGCGATCGACGATCCGTACTGGCACCCGTAGTAGATGCCGGCCAGCATGATCAGACCGGTGACCGGTTCGAAGTTCACCGTCAAGGGCAGCAGCAGTGCCACTCCGGTGGCCGACCCGAGGCCCGGCAACAATCCCACGATCGTGCCAATGATGACCCCGATCAGGCACCAGAGCAGATTTTCCGGCGAGAGGGCGACGGAGAAGCCGAGAATGACGTCATGAAACATTTAAAATCCCCACGGTCCAATCGGGATCGGGATCTTCAAGAAATCGGCGAACAGCAGGTAGAGCAGAATCATCACGCCGGCGCTGACGATGATCGAGAGCCACCAGCGCTCCCGGTCGATGAAACACAGCATGGCGACGGCTGCCAGTCCGAAAGCGACGGCGATGCCCAGCACCGGGGTGAGCGCGACGGCCGCGAGTGCAACGATGAACACGATGCCGGCCTTGCGCCATGTCGGGGCAGTGCTTTCCTCGGCATCGCCGCCGATGCGGACGCCGTCCGCATCGGCGGCCGAAGCCTCCCTGATTTCGGAAGCCGCCCCGCCGTCCGGAGCCTCGACGACAGCGCCGGACGACGCACGCTCCGCCGCCGCGGGGCGGTCGGCCATCGCTTCTCGGCGCGCCCGAATGACCGCACCGACCACCGCGGCGATGCCAAAGACCGCCATCGCCACTCCGAACGCGAACGGCACGAACCCGGGTCCGATGACCTGGCCGGTGCGCAGTCCGTACGTCGGTGACCACGCTGCTACGAACGCGCCGATCGCGATCGTGATGCATGCACCGATCAAATCGGGCTTCGAGACGGACGTGAGATAGCGCATTCGACTACGAGCCGCTCGGGAGCGCTTGTTTCACCTGGTCGGCGTAGCTGCTCAGGTATTTCTTGAACGCCGCGGGTTCCTTGACGTCGGAGACGAGATCGTTTTGCTTCACGTACTTCTTGTAATCAGCCGACTCCGAGTACTTTTTCAGCACGCCCGTCCAATATTTGATCTGGGCGTCAGTCATATCCGGCGGCCCGAAGATTCCGCGCCACTGACCAAAGGACACGTCGATTCCCTGCTCTTTCGCCGTGGGGATGTCCGACAGCGATCCCTTCAAGCGCTCGTCGGAAAAGACGCCGATCGCCCGCAGCTTGCCGGCCTTGATCTGCTCGCCCGCCTCTCCGGGATTCAAGATGCCGCCGTCGAGGCTGCCTCCGAGGAGCTGCGTGACCATTTCACCACCGGATTGCACGACTACCTTGCGGAACTTCACCTTCGACTCGTCTTGGAAAAGATTCGCCACCAGCGCATCGGGGCTCGACGTGCCGGAGACGCCCATGCGGAATTTGCCCTTCTTGGCGAGGGCAACGACGTCTTTCAGGTTTTTCAGTTTCGAATCGGCCGGCACCATGAGCAGATTGTTGTCATTGGCGAGCTGCATGAGCGGCGTGAACGACTTCCACGTGTAGCCGAGCTTGGTCGTCATCGGCAACGCGATCAGCGACGTCTCCGCGGCAAGGAGATATTGCCCGTTCCCCTTCTTGGACCGGATGAACGAGTAGCCGACCGCTCCGGACCCGCCTTCGTGGTTTTCCGTCGTGACCTTGGCCGAGGAGTTGTCCTGGATGCCGCTTGCGACCGCGCGGCCGAAGATGTCGCTGCCTCCGCCCGGCGAGAAGGGCACGACCATGTGCACTTGCCCGCTGGGTTTCCACGTATCGGCCTTGTCGCCGGAGGAGCTGGTCTTCGTCGAGCAGCCGGCGACGGTGAGTGCGAGCACCAGCGCTGTGCCGGCGGCGCCGACGATGCGCAGGTGCCTGAATTTCTGCGTGGACATTCCGTTCACCTTTCCTTTATTTGTGCGCTGATTGCGTCATGCGGCGGGCCGCCATCGTGGCGGCGAGCCTGAAGGCATTGAAAGTTGCTTGGGGGTTTGCTTTTCCGGTTCCCGCAATGTCGAACGCCGAGCCGTGTGCCGGCGTGGCAATGGGAATGGGCAGCCCGCCTTGGACGGTGACGCCCTTGTCGAAACCCATCATTTTCATGGCGATCTGCCCCTGGTCGTGGTACATGGTGACGACGCCGTCGAACGCGCCGGCGCGAGCCTTGAGGAATACCGTGTCCGACGGGAAAGGCCCGGCGACGTCGATGCCCGACTCGCGCGCGGCACGCACGCCCGGTTCGATCTCGTCGATTTCCTGCCGGCCGAAACTGCCGTTCTCGCCGGCATGCGGATTGAGCGCGGCCACGCCGATCCGAGGATGCTCGATGTCGGCGTCCCGCAGAGATTCGTCAAGCATGGTGACGGTGGCGGCTACGGCGTCGGCCGTGATTTTGTCCGGTACGTCGGCCAACGCGATATGCGATGTGACCCGGGCAGTCCAAAGCTTGTCAAGCACGTTCAATTCGGATGTCACTCCGGTGAACTCCAGTTGGCGGGCGAACCAGCGAAGCTCGTCGTGCTCGCGCATTCCGGCCAAATGCAGCGACGTCTTATTCAGCGGAGTGAAGCAGATTCCGTCGGCCTCGCCGGCCCGCACCAGCTTCAGCGCATGCCGCAATCCGTCGAGGGCCCAGCGGCCGGTGTCCTCGCCCACTCGTCCAAGGACGTCGGGCAGCGGATCCCGTCGGCCCGGATCGGCTAGGACGGGCCGGCCGGCACCAATCCGGTCGGCGAACTCGGGGGAGACGTTCGCGTGCCGAGAAGCACGATCAACCTCATCGGCGGAAGCGACGGCAAGTACGTCGGTACCGGCGTAAACCTCCGGCGATGCCAATAGCGTTGCGGCGAGTTCGCCCCCGACGCCGGCCGGGTCGCCAAACGTGAGCGCGATGCGCGGCTGCCGGGGGGTCATGAGCGCGCTCCCGAATCGGACGCGGCATGGGCCCGCAATCGCTCGAGCCACGCTGCCGATTCGTCGCTGGCGCCGTCGAGCTGATCGACGACGTCGATCAGGAATGTCTCGGATCCGTGATGATCGAGTGCGTCCGTAATCTCGGCGCAATCGCCCCGCTCGATGACGGCGAGGAGGGTCCGATGCCGTTCGACGTTCCCGGTCAGATCTTCCAGTCGCCGGCGAGCCCGGTTGTTCATGGCCATGCAGAGCTCGAGTTGCAAAGCCATCGACCGGTAGGCGGTTTCCAGTCGGTGATGCCCGGCCAGCCCGACAACCGAGATGTGGAATTCGAAGCCGGCCCGGGTCATGGCAGCCTCGTTGTCGGTGGGCACTATCTCGTCCATGGCCTCCAGAGCGGAATAGCACCGGGCGAGACGGTCGGAGTTGAGGTTGGGAAGCGCCAGTTGCATCGCCAATCTCTCCAAGTCGCGGCGCATTGTGACGATCTCGAATACGTCGTGCTGCGTCAACGGCGTCACAATCGCCCCGCGACGCGGGATCTGGACGATCAGCCCCGCATACTCGAGCGATTTCAGCGCCTCGCGCAGCGGAGGGCGCGAAATGCCCAGTTGTTCGCACAATCGTTCTTCCACCAGGCGATCTCCGGGCAGGAAGTCGCCGGACAAGATGATGTCCGTCAACGACTGAGTCGCCAGCGCGGCGAGACTCGGGGGCGACTTGATCTTCGACGCCGCGGCGGCTGATTGATGTGAACCGTGCACCTTTGCTCCTCCCGACGCCTGTCGACGACGTTGCAATTACCGACTACTGTATACAATATTGGAAGGAAATGTAACCCATCTCACATTGCGCCGCAACTGCGATGGCATGGGAAGCTCATCAGTGAAAGGCACGGGGATCGGAAATGACGGAGCAATCACACGCACCATTGGCGGGGATCACGGTCCTGGAAGTCGGTGTGTTCATGGCCGCGCCGTTTGCGGGCATGCAACTGGCCGATCTCGGGGCGCGAGTGATCAAGATCGAGAATCCGGACGGCGGGGAGCCGACTCGGCTTTCCGGGCCGTTCATTGACGGACAAAGCTCACCATTCATGCGCTTGAACCGGAACAAGGAATCGCTGGCGCTGAACTTGAAGTCCGACTCCGGCAAGGCTGCCTTCAAGCAGCTTGCCGCTCGTGCCGACGTCGTGATCGAGAACTTCAGGCCCGGGGCGATGCGCCGACTCGGCCTGGGGTACGAGGATCTGCGAGCGGACAATCCGTCCCTCATTTACGCCTCCGGATCCGGGTGGGGCCAGACCGGACCGATGGCGACGCTGCCGGGCCTGGACATCATGGCGCAAGCCCGCTCGGGCTTGATGAGTATCACGGGCTTCCCGGACATGCCGCCGGCCAAGGTCGGCGTGCCGATCTGCGATCTGACGACGGCGCTCTATCTGTCGCTGGCGGTCACTGCGGCAATTCACGAACGCGGGACGTCGGGTGAGGGACAGTACATCGATGTGTCGCTTTTCGAATCCGGAGTGTCCTACGCCGTGTGGGAGGCCGGAGCATATTTCGCCGAAGGCACAGTGGGCGGGCCGAACGGATCGGCTCACCAGAATCAGGCTCCGTACCAAGCGGTGAAGAGCAAAGACGGGTACGTGACGATTGGGGCGAACACGCCGCGGAACTGGGAGTCGTTCTGCCGCGCACTGGATCTCACCGAGCTTCCGGACGACGAACGCTTTGCGACCGGGCCCGACAGATTGCGCAATCGACAGCAGCTGGCGGACATCATTGAACAACGCACCGAAACGCTCACGACGTCCGAAGTCGTCGACCTGCTCACGGAGACCGGCGTGCCGTGCGCACCGATCTCCGGATACGGCGAGGTATTCACCGACGACACCCTCGAGGCACGGGAGTTCTTTTGGGACGGCGACCACGCCACTGTCGGTGCAGTGCGGCAGATCGGCTCGCCCATGCGGTTTTCGCGCACGCCTGCGGTACGCCGCGCGGCCGGGCCGATGCTTGGGGCGGATAACCGGACAATTCTCGGCGAGCTCGGATACGAGGGAGAAGAGCTCGACGAACTCTGCAACACGGTGAAAGGGTGACGAGTATGAGCCACGACGAAGCGACGGACGACCTGATCACGAGCGTCGACGGCGGCGTCTTGCAGGTGACGTTCAACCGTCCCAAGCAGCGCAACGCCATGACGTGGCAGATGTATCAAGGGTTGTATGACGCGTGCGAGAGGGCCGACCAGGACGAATCGATCCGTGTCATGGTGCTGCGCGGTGCCGGCGGCGATGCTTTTGTGGCCGGCACGGACATAGGCCAGTTTCGGGAGTTCACGGGCGAGGACGGGGTCGAATACGAAGGGCGGATCAGCCGGATCCTCGGCCGGCTTTTCGCCGTGAACATCCCGGTGGTCGCCGTGATCGACGGGTTCTGCATCGGCGGCGGACTCGGGATTGCGGCAGCGGCCGACATTCGTATCTGCCGCGAGTCGGCCCGTTTCGGCGTGCCCATTGCGCGCACACTCGGCAATTGCCTGTCCACGAGCACACTCGGTGCGCTTGTCCGCTTGATCGGACAGTCGTTGACCACGGACTTGCTGCTCACCGCACGGCTGATGGACGCCGCAGAAGCACTTCGATCGGGGTTCGTCACGGCAGTAGCCGACGACCTCGATGCGGAGGCCGAGCGGTTGACCGGACGGTTGCTCGGCAACGCGCCGTTGACGATGTGGGCCACCAAGGAGAGCCTGCGCCGGTTGAACGCCGCCGATTCGGTCGATGATGACGATATCGTCTCCCGGATCTACGGAAGCAATGACTTTGCCGGTGCCGTCGACGCGTTCTTGTCCAAGGCCAAACCGGAGTGGCACGGCCGGTGAAGTGCCCGGCCGGAATGGTCCGGCCGTAAGATCATGAGCGGAACTCGAGCTTTGGAGGAACTATGGGTGCAGTCCCACGATTGACATTCAACGACGGACACACGATCCCGCAGCTCGGCTACGGCGTGTGGCAAGTGGACGACGACGTCGCATCGGACGTGGTCGGTCAGGCTCTGCGGGCCGGGTACCGCCACATCGACACGGCGCAAGGTTACGGCAATGAAGGCGGAGTCGGCCGCGCACTCGCGGCGGCAGCCGACGCCGGCATCGCGCAGGATGATGTGTTCGTGACAACCAAACTGTGGAACGCCGACCAGGGATACGACGCCACAATGCGGGCTTTTGACGCGTCGATGGAGCGACTCGGCATCGAAACCCTCGATCTTTTTCTGATTCACTGGCCGACTCCGGCACGGGATCTGTACGTTGACACGTTCCGCGCATTCATCGAGCTGCGCGAACAGGGCCGCATCAAATCGATCGGCGTATCGAACTTCACCATCGACCATCTGACCCGGCTGATCGACGAGACCGGTGTCACGCCGGCGATCAACCAAATCGAGCTGCACCCGCGATTCAATCAGCCGGAATTGCGGGCATTCCACGCCGAGCACGGCATCCTCACCGAGGCCTGGTCGCCGCTCGGGCAAAACCACGCGATTTGGCAGCACGACCTCGCCGACGTGCCGGCGCTCGAGGATCCGGTGATCTCCGATATCGCCGCTCGGCACGACGCCAGCCCGGCACAGGTGATCATCGCCTGGCATTTGGCGTTGGGCAACGTGGTCATTCCGAAGTCGGTCACGCCGGCGCGAATAGTCGAGAATTTCGCGGCGTCCGGCATTTCGTTGAGCGAGTCCGATATTGCAGCCGTGACCGGATTGCATACCGGCGAACGTATCGGCCGGGATCCGGCTACTGCCGAACACGGTTACTGAACGACCGGCCGCGTCCGGAGCGTGGTGCGCGCAAGTCTCGGCTCGGCGTCAACATCCCCGCCCAGCGTGCCGCTGCGGACAAGACGGATGATGAGTGCCAGTGCCGCAAGGGCGATCAGCGTCCAGAGACCGATCCATACGGTTGCCGGTGCATAAGCGGTCAGGGTGAACATCAGGGCGTCGACCGCTGCATGCGCGGCAATTGCGGCAACTATCCACTTGCGACCCCGCCGGTAGGCGAGCACGACCATGACGGCAAAGATGATGTGGCAGAGCATCGCGGGAATTCTGTCGGCTCCGGTCCCGATGAAGAGTAGCGGATTGGCATGCCGGAAGGCGGCGACGGCCGCCGGCGGGTAGGCGCCCGGCGACACGGTCATCATGACGGCACCCAGCAAATACGGGACGGCCATGGTGATGGATTCCATTCCGCCGTGGCCGATTCCTGCGGCAAGAGCCCCGCCCATGTCGCGCCGGCGCCGCAGCGGCCCGACCCGGAAGCTGAAGTACCGGGCCGTTTCTTCAAACACTCCGTAGATCAGTGCGGACAAGAGAATCATTACTTCGCCGTGGCCCAGCGCGCCCGGCAGCAGCCATTTCGTGAGAAATGAGTTGAGGATGAGCTGGGCCAAGAAGAAGCCGGCGGCAATGAAGGGAATGCCGGCGGGCACTCTCCAGCGCCGGCACACCACCAACGAGGCGGCGACGGGCAGCCCGATCATGAGCAGCATTTCGATGGTGATTCCCAACGTCGTGAACACGGCGTCCTCCTTATCGGATCGTTTGGTGGATCAAACATAGCAAGTAGTTTCCGATCTGGAAAGTACTTGTCGATAAGAATATTATTTGCTACCTTTGCAGGCATGAACGAAGAACAAGCTGCGGCACGCAACTCCGTCGATCAGGGCGGCGACGAGACACCGGTGGATCCTCAGGCGGCGCTCGGAATCGTGAACAGCGTGCAAGAGCGCAGTCGACGCGCAACGAGTTGGCTCGGAACCTTTTTTCTGCTTTACGGCATCGGAATCGCCCTGGTGGGGATCTCGATCGGCGCCTCGGGCGGCCGATTCACCACGGCCGCCATGGTCTTGTGGGTTGTCTTTGTCGTCGTCACGGTGATGTGGGCGAATTTGAAGCGGGCGGTCATCAAGGGCATGGGATCGCTGATGGCAATCTGGGCGATTTGCTTTTGCGCGACCTGGGTGCCGACCGTCACGATCGGGGCCACCGTGTTTCCGCACCGGGTGAGCTGGTGGATCTGGTGTGGCATCGGAACGATCATCGTGCATCTGGTGCTGGCCGTCTGGGTGTGGCGGAAGTCGGCACGGCGATGACGGCGACCCATCCTCGGCACGGTCTCGACTCGGCGCTGCAAGCTCCCGTACGGTTGTCGATCGTGGCAATGCTCGCCGGTATGGACAAGGCGGAATTCTCGCTCGTCCGCGACACCATCGAGGTGTCCGACTCCGTGCTGTCCAAGCAGTCTCAAAATCTCGAGGACGCCGGGTATGTCGCGATTACCAAGGGATTCGTCGGTAAACGACCCCGTACCTGGTTTTCCTTGACGGACGACGGGCGAGTGGCGTTTGAGCGGCATATCGCCGCATTGCGACAGATCGCCGGGGCCGACTGACGAGCGCGAGCCGCACGTTAGCGCTCCGTCGCCGCCCTTTCCAGGCAGGCCAATGAGGCCTCCAGGTGATCGACCGGGAACGGCGGGAACGAGATGTACTCGCGAAGAGCATCGGGCACTGCCGACCAGTCGTACGTCAACACCGTGCGGGTCCCCTCGACGGACGGGGCCAGGTCATAGCGCCAGGTCCACCCTCCGGTGCGCAGTGTCCCGTCGTCGTTGAATTCTTGGCCGGTCTGCCACGCGATGGCGCGCGGCATGTCGAAAATGGTCACCTCGTTGTACGTCGTGTAGTGCCCGCCGGCATTGTCGTTGAACATATTCATGCCGAAGACCTGGCCGACCTTGGTGATCGGCTGCGGGTCTATCGCGTCGCGGACCCAGTCGGTCGGCTCGGTGAACTGATGCTTTGTCGGGTCGCAGAGCACCGCGAAGATGGCGTTCGGGCCGACGTTCATGGTGCGGGTGGCAATGAGTTTCTCGTCCATCGAATTCACACTACTCCACGTTTCGGTACGAGCGCGGCGAGCCGAGGTCGCTTGCGGTACGGCGCCGTGTGGAGACATATAGCATCACTATGATATAACAGCATTATGCAATTTTCGGAAGCCGCGGACGACGACGTGTCGTACCGTTTCGGCCTCGTGGTCGAGCGCCTTGTCCGGTGGTTGCGGTCGGCGTCGTCCAAGGGGAGCGGCGCGGTATCGTCGTCCACCGCGACCGCCCTCGGCAGGCTGCAGCAAGAAGGCCCGATGCGAATCACGGAGCTGGCTCAAGTCGAAGGCATCTCGCAGCCGGCAATGACCCAGCTCGTCGACCGAATCGTGAAGGCAGGGCTCGCTCGGCGCACGACGTCCGGCGATGACCGGCGTTGCGTCCTCGTGGAGATCACGCAAGCGGGCGTCGACACCGTCGACGAACGTCGTCGCCGGCGCTCCGGGCATCTCCACGCTTTGCTGCAAGACCTCGCTGACGACGAGCGAGCAGCGATCGTGGCCGCCCTGCCGGCTCTCGAGCGGCTCAGCGATTCGGCAATGGCCACGCCCGCGACTTCCGTCACCGCAAACTAAATTCCGAAGGAAAGAGGACTTCAACACATGAGTGCCACCAGCACACAGCAAGGGCACGGCTCCAGCCCGAGCCTATTCAAGCAACCCGGCGCCGTTTGGGCAGTTGCCTTCGCCTGTGTCATTTCTTTCATGGGAATCGGGCTGGTCGACCCGATCCTTCCGGCGCTCGCCTCGCAACTGCACGCCACACCGGCACAGGTCTCGCTCCTCTTCACCAGCTACCTCGTCGTCACTGCGATCGCGATGATCGGCGTCGGCTGGCTTTCGAGCCGGATCGGTTCGAAGAACACGCTCATCCTCGGGCTCAGCCTGATCGTCGTCTTTGCGGGGTTGGCCGGTACCTCCGACACGATCGCCGGCATCGTCGGATTCCGTGCCGGTTGGGGCCTCGGCAACGCGATGTTCATCGCCACGAGCCTCGCCGTCATCGTGGCCTCCGCATCGGGCGGGTTCTCCGGCGCCATCATCCTCTATGAAGCAGCCCTCGGCATCGGCATCGCGGCCGGCCCGCTCCTCGGCGGGTTCCTTGGCGACATCAGCTGGCGCGGGCCGTTCTACGGCGTCGCCGTGCTGATGGCTATCGCATTGGTCGCCACGCTGCTTTTCGTGCAAAAAACGCCAAAGCCGGTCGAAAAGTCCTCGCTCGTCGCGCCCATCAAAGCGCTGCGTCATCGCGGCCTGCTCACCATGGGCATCATGGCCCTGCTCTACAACTGGGGCTTCTTCACGATGCTCGGCTACGCGCCGTACCCCATGCACCTTGAGGCCATGCAGCTCGGCCTCGTCTTCACCGGATGGGGCATCCTGGTCGCCATCTTCGCGGTCTTCCTGGCTCCCCGACTGCAGCGTCGGTTCGGCACCGCCCCCACGCTGTACGCGAATTTGGTGGGCCTCGGCATCGTCATGTCGGTGATCGCGCTGGGCATCCACAATCCAACCGTGATCATCATTGCCGTGATCGTCAGCGGCGCTTTCATCGGCATCAACAACACGCTCACCACTCAAGCCGTCATGCTTGTCGCACCAGTCGATCGCCCGATTGCGTCATCGGCTTACGGCTTCGTGCGCTTCATCGGTGGCGGGCTCGCGCCGTTCGTCGCCGGCAAGATCGCCGAAGCCACCGATCAAAGCGTCGCGTTCTACGTCGGGGCGGCCGCCTTCATCATCGCCATACCGGTGCTCGCCTCCGGACACCGGCTGGTCACCGCTGCCGAAAAGGGCCAGCAGGAACCCGATGAGCCCGGCGCCTCGGTGGAGCTCGTCGTGGGATCGGCCGAGACGGAGTCGGCCGGGCCGGACCGTCCGGTGATCGTCGCGGTCAATGCGGGCCCCGCCGCCGACCAGGTCGTCGACGCCGCCGCCGAGCTTGCCGCTCGCGAGCACGCGCCGCTCGACGTCGTCCACGTGCGTGAGACCGAGATCGTCGAAGAACTCGCCGTCAGCCCCGAAACTCCCGACGAAGCCATGGATGCCGTGCGGTCGCAGCTCGCGCGGGTCAGCGACTTCGGCGTTCCGGTGCGCGGGCTGCTCTTGCACAGCGTGGGTGACCATATCGACACCGGACGGGCGCTTGCCGAGCACGCGGACGCCGTCGGCGCTCGCTCCGTCGTCCTGGGGCGGTCGGCCCGCGGCACCATCGCCAAACTGGTCGAGCGTCATCTCGCCGAAGCCGAAACCGACAAGGACTCCGGACGTCGGGAGGTCGTCCTGGTCGATCCGGCCGGCAGTACCGTGGAGTAACGACCCGGCCGGCCTGCTCGTGAGGTGCGGTAGTCAGATGCGAACCGGCCGGCCGGTCTCGAGCGATTCCTGAGCGGCGTCCGCAACCCGGCTGGCCACTATCGACTCGGCCGGCGTGCACGGATTCTCGATCTCGCCGCGGATGAGCCGGCAGAACGCGACAAGCTCGGCCCGGTATGCCGCAGCGAATCGTTGCTGGAACACCGTAGGAGGCGCGCCGGTCGGGAAGGTTGCTCCCGGCTCGGCGGACTTCAGGGCCGCCGAATCGTCGAGCCCGACCGCGAGGGTCTGCTTCGACCCGCGCACCTCGAGACGGGTGTCGTGCCCGGCGCCGTTAAAGCGGGTCGCCGTAGCCGTGGCAAGAGTGCCGTCCGCCAGCGTCATCAGTGCAATCGCGGTATCGACATCACCGGCCTCCTTGATGGCGGGGTCGCCGTTGTTGCTGCCGCGCGCGAATACCTCGACGATGCGCCGGCCGGTAAGCCAGGCGATGATATCGAAATCGTGCACGCTGCAGTCGCGGAACAGTCCGCCGGACGTTTTGATGAAGTCGATCGATGGCGGCAGCTGGTCGGCCGTAACGGCGTCGAGCGAGTGGATCCACCCGAGCTCACCGGCGTCGAACGCTGCTTTCGCGGCCAAATAGCCGGCGTCGAACCTGCGTTGGTGGCCGATCTGGACGACCCCCGACATTCGTTCGATGTCCTCCAGCAGTTCCATGCTCTGTGCGGACGTCGGGGTGAGGGGCTTTTCGCAAAACACGGGCAGTCCGGCGCGCAATGACGAGAGAATGAGTTCGGCGTGCGCGCCGGTCGGCCCGGCGATGACCACGCCGTCGATCCCGCGGGCCAGTAAATCGTCAACGTCCGCGGCTACCGTGACGCCGAAGTCACGGCCCGCTGCTTCGGCGGACGGCCGGTAGGCGTCGGCCACGACAACTTCGACGGACGAGCCGCCGAGATGACCGCTGCCGAGATGATCGCCGCCGAGAGCGAGCGCATTCTCCACGTGCATGCGCCCGATGCGCCCCGTTCCGATGATTCCCAAGCGCATATCCGGTGATCCCCTCACTTATTTGGCGGAGTGTCCGGCGTGGTCCGAGATCGTGTAGATCGCGCCGGTCGTGACGTCCTCTTCAAGCTCTTCCAGAGTCCGGCCGCGGGTCTCGGGTACTTGGGTGATGACAAAGATGAGCGCTATCACGCCGACGCCGGCAAAGAGGAAGAATGTGCCGGTGATTCCGACAGCGTCGACCAGGGGGAGGAAATACAGCGACAGGAACCCGTTCGTGATCCACAGCATCAGCACCGAAATGCCAATGCCCAGTCCGCGCATATGCAGCGGGAAAACCTCGGAGAGATAAACCCAGACCGCCACGTTGAGAAATGTCTGCATCGAGCCGACGAAGGCAACCACCAGAAACAAGATCACGTACGGCCGGACCGGGTTGCCGGCCGGCAGTATGATCGACGACAGGCCGATGAGCAGATGGCACGCGGTCGTCAGGCTGAGCCCGATGATGAATGTCTTGCGTCGATCGAGACGATCCATCAGTTTCAGGGCAATGATGCCGCCGATCACGGCGATAATGCCCGGTGCGATATTGGCGATGAGCGCTGCGCTTTGATCGAAGCCGGATTCGATGAGCACCGTCTGTCCGAAATACATGATCGAATTGATGCCCGTGAGCTGCTGGGCGATACCCAAGCCGATGGCGATGAGCAGGATGCGCCGGAGCCATTTGTTGGCAAAAACCGCTCGGAGTCCGATCTGGTGCTGGTGTTCTTCTTCTTTCTTGACGTTCTGGACGTCGGCAACCTCGGCAACGGCTCGGTCATCGGTCCGCACTGTCTTCAAGACCGTGAGCGCGTCATCGGTGCGCCCCTTTTCAACAAGCCATCGCGGCGACTCGGGCATCCGTAGCATCCCCACGAACAAGCAAATCGCCGGTATCGCGCAAATGGCGAACATGATGCGCCAGACACCTTCGACGTGCCCCAGCGTCGTCCCGATGATCGCGTTGAGCACGTAGGCGGCAAGTTGGCCGGAAACGATCGCCAGTTCATTGCGTCCCGCGATGGAGCCGCGAATCTCGTACGGCGCAAGTTCGCCGAGATAGACCGGCACCACGGTGGATGCCCCGCCGACGGCGAGGCCGATCAGGATTCGGCCGGTGACCAGCAGCTCGAGATTCGGGGTGGTGACTACGAAAACCGTGCCGGCAAAGAACAGGACAGACAGCAGGATGATGGCTTTGCGCCGTCCCCAGAGGTCCGACAACTGTCCAGCGAGGAGAGCCCCCAATGCTGCGGCAAAGACCAGCGCGCTGGTGGCGACGCCTTCCGTGAACGGGGTGAGTCCGAGGTCGGCGGACATCGGGCGGAGGGCGCCGTTGATGACTCCGGTGTCGTAGCCGAAAAGCAGTCCGCCGAAACAGGCGATCACGGAGATCAAGCCGAGTCTCTTACGGTAGGCGCCCGCCACCAGCGGGGGGAGAGCGGACTTGCCTTGTCGTGAAGGTTGATCTGTGGACATGTGACTTCCTCGTCTCTTGCTGCCAATGGCTTTGGAGCGCTCCAGATTCACGGTATGACGTGCATCACTACTATGTCAAGACATACTGTCAAATAATTCTCGTTGTCGGTCGGCGTCGCGATCGCCGGCAGTCAGGCCAATTCTTCCTTGTGATAGCGTTCCCGGATACCCCAGGGCCCGCTGCAATGCACGGGCCGCTTTTTCCGGACCTTTTCGACTCATCGAGGAGATCGAACGTGCTCAAAGCAATCCCCTTGTTCTTCGACCGTCTGGTGCGTAGGTTCCTGCCGGATGCACTGCTCTTTGCGATCATCTTGACCTTGATCGTGTACGTCCTCGGCTTCGCGTTGACGGACCATACGCCGATCGATCTCGTGCAGTACTGGGGAGACGGGTTCTGGGCGTTGCTCGAATTCGCCATGCAGATGACGCTCATCGTCGTGACGGGCTACATCCTTGCCAGCACGCCGGCCATTGACAAGCTGCTGAAGAAGATCGCCGGCATTGCCCGAACGCCCGGGCAGGCCATCATCCTCGAAACTGTCATTTCGGTATTGGCATGCCTTGTCAATTACGGGTTCGGCCTGGTCATCGCCGCGCTCTTTGCCGTCATACTCGTCAAACGGGTGCCGAAGGTCAACTACCGGCTGCTCGTGGCAAGCGGTTACAGCGGATTCCTGGTATGGCACGGCGGATTCTCCGGATCGGTCCCGTTGAGTATCGCGACGAAGGGGCATCCGCTCGAGGACACGATCGGCGTCATACCGATTACCGAAACACTGTTCAGTGCCACGAACATCTTCATCGTCTTGGTATTGCTGGTCACCCTGCCGGTGATGAACCGGCTGCTGCTCAGGGCGGCCGAGTCGCAAAAAGATACGTTTGACGCGCTCCAGATCGAAGACGATCCCGCGCCGCCGGCGAAGCCGGACAAGTCCACGATGACGCCGTCCGAGCGCATGGAGAACAGTTGGGTGCTGTCAATGCTGATCGGCGCGCTGGGTCTGGCGTACACCGTCTACTTCTTTGTCGACAGCGGATTCGATCTCAACATCAACATGGTGAACTTCATCTTCCTGTTTGCCGGCATCATCCTGCACGGGACGCCGCGCAGGTTCCTCGACACGATCAGCGACGGCGTAAAGAACGCCGGCGGCATCATCATCCAGTTCCCCCTGTACGCGGGAATCATGGGCATGATGGTCTCGTCGGGATTGTCCGAGCAACTGGCGCACTGGTTCGTCGACATCTCCACCGAAACCACCCTGCCGTTCTTCACGTTCCTGGCGGCCGGCATCTTGAACGTCTTCATCCCGTCCGGCGGCGGTCAGTGGGCGGTGCAGGGGCCGATCATGATGCCGGCCGCACTCGATCTGCACGCCTCGACTGCCAAGACCGCGATGGCCGTGGCCTGGGGCGATGCGTGGACCAACATGATTCAGCCGTTCTGGGCGTTGCCGTTGCTGGCAATTGCCAAGCTGAAGATCCGCGACATCATGGGCTTTTGCGTGATGGCCCTGTTCTTGGGATTCGTGGTGATCTCGATCGGGTTCCTGTTGATCTGATCGTGGCCACCTTGCCGCGCACGCGGAGCGCTGCCTATTCGCTGAAGTCGAGCTCCGGCGGTCGGCGGCGGAACAAGCGGGTCAGACCGAGCAAATAAATGAATCCGAGGACGACCCAGCTGATACCGACGACGAACGTGATGCCGGCCAGCGACGTCCAGAGCCACAGGCATAGTAGGACGCCGATGGCCGGGAGGATCACGTATTTCACCACGGCCGACGTGCCGCGCCGGCGTTTGTCGATCATGTAGTGCTTGATGACGGCGAGGTTCACCATGGTGAACGCGATGAGCGCGCCGAAGCTGATCATCGACGAGGCGATATCGAGGCTGATCGGGATCGCCAGCAGCGAGATGACGCCCACGATGAGAGTCGAGAGATACGGCGTCCGGAACCGTGCGTGGAGCGCGCCGAACACGCGTGTGGGCAGGACGCCGTCGCGGCCCATGGCGTACAGAATCCGCGACACGCTGACTTGCGAGGCCATGGCCGACGCTATGCAGCCTGCCACGTACGCGGCAGTGAAGAACGAGGACAAAAACGCGCCGCCGGCGACCTTCATCACGTCGAGCGCCGCCGAGTCGGGATCACCGAACGACTGCCAGTCCGGGAACACGAGATGGCCGACATAGGAGACCAGGATGAAGATGCCGCCCCCGGCCAGCGTGCAGATGATGATGGCCCGCGGGATCGTCTTCCGAGCGTCCTTCGCTTCCTCGGACAGCGTCGACACGGCGTCGAAGCCGAGAAACGACAGGCACAGGATGGCGCTGCCGGCGACCACGTTCGACAGGCTCATATCCGAGCTGATGAACGGTGCCAGCAGGCTCGGCGACGCCGACGACGACACGACGTGGCGGATCGACAGCGCGATGAACACGACGATGAAGACCACCTGCACCGCGATCAGGATGAAGTTCATCTTTGCGACGAGGGTGATGCCGAGGATGTTGAGCACCGTGACGAGGATGATGGACGCCACAATCCATACCCATGCCGGCACGGCCGGGAACTGTGCGGCCATGTAGATGCCGATGACCATGTAGTTGATCATCGGCAAGAACAGATAATCGAGCAGCAGCGACCAGCCCGTCATGAACCCGAGATGCGGGCCGAAGCTCTTTTGCGTGTACGTGTACGCCGAACCGGCCTGCGGATACGCCCGCACCATACTGGCGTAGCTGTAGGCGGTGAACAGCATGGCAGCCAGAGTGATGACGTAGGCGGCCGGTAGATGCCCCTTCGTCTCGGTCGTCACGATGCCGTAGGTCGTGAAGACCGTGAGCGGCACCATATAGGCCAACCCGAACAACACGAGCGATGGCAGGCCGAGGGCGCGTTTTAAAGTCGTTGCCCCAGTTGTTGTTGGCATTGTGTCCGTCCTTTGCCTCTACACGCCGTCGCGGTGCACGATCTGTCCGTCCGTCATGGTGAGCTGCACCGGCAAATCGATGAGCTCGTCGGCCTCGGTGGTGACCGGGTCGCCGGCGAACAGGGTGAGATCGGCGCGGGCACCCGGGGTGAGGGTGCCGATGTCCGACCTGCCGAGCGCGGAAGCGGCCCAGCGGGTATAGCCGAGCAACGCCTCCTCGCCGGACAATCGCTCAGCGGGTTCGAAGACCGGCGCGTCCGGGTCGCCCGGGGTGCGCCGGAGCCTGGCCCACGCCATGCCGACCCGCGGGTCGAACGACGCCACCGGCCAGTCGGATCCCAGTGCGGTGCGTCCGCCGGCGGTAAGAATGTCCCGGATCCGAAATCCGTGCGCGGCCCTGTCCGGCCCCAGGCGATCCGCCCACGAATCGGACTCGTCGCCCTCGCGCCATTGCATGTGCAGCGGCTGCATTGACGCGATCACGCCGGACGCCGCGATCCGCCGCACTTCGTCGTCGGTCAGAGTCTCCAAATGTTCGATGCGGTGCGGAGCGCCGGATGACGCGCGGGCACCGTGCATCTCGTACGCGTCGAGAGCGGCTGCGACGCCTTGGTCGCCGCAGGCATGCGTGGCAATTTGGAACCCCGCCTCGGTGTAACGGCGGACGACGTCTCGATACCTGTCGATCGATGGCCAGAACGAGTGCCGGCCCTGACCGCAGGTGTCCGGCTCGTGCAGCCACGCCGTGCCGGTGTCGATGACTCCGTCGATGAACATCTTGATCATTGAGCACGACCACCGCCGGCCCGCGGCACCGAGCCTGGCGATATTCCCGTCCACTTCGGCATCGTCGGAGTCGGGACGGTGCCACAACGCGACTGCCAACCGCAGCGGCAGCTCACCGCCGGATTCGATGGTGTCGAGCAATGCCAGCGTCTCGGCTGTGCCGTCCATGATGGCCGCGCCCGTGAGCCCGCAGCGGTTCATTTGACCGAAGATCTGCATGCTGCGCGAGCGCCGCTTTTCCGGAGTCAACGGTGGGGCGGCGTCCAGCAGCAGGTTGTAGGCCGGCGGTTCGCGCAGCTCGCCGGTCGGGGCGCCGTCGCAATCGACAACGACTTGTGAGGTGTCGGCGAATTCCCGGGCGCCGGTCAGCCCGGCAGCCCGCATGGCGGCCCGCGTGCCAACGGCCGTGTGCAGGTCGTAGAAGAGCAACGCCGTCGGACGGCCCGACACGGCTTCCTCGAGCACTGACCCGGAGACGGGGGCGGCGCCGAAGACCTTGTAATCGAGATTCCAGCCGCGGACCCACGCGTCGTCCGGCAACCGCCCGGCTTCGGCGCGCAGGGCGGCAAGTGCCCCGGCACGATCCAGCCCGCCCAGATCGACGCCGACGGTCAAGTCGGCGCCCCAGGTGGGGTGTGCATGCGAATCGATCAGGCCGGGCGTGAGCGTGGCTCCGGCGGCATCGATGACATCGGCTCCCGGCGACACTGCTCGGCGGGCCTCCGTCTCGGTGCCGATTGCCGCGATTCGGCCGTGCGCGACGGCGACAGCGCTCGCGGCGGCGCCGGTATCGGTGTCCGCGCGCATCGTACGCACGCGGGCATTGACAATTACCGTTTCGGCAGGCAGCGGCCTCATGGATGTACTTTACGACCTCAACCGTCTCGGCGGCGCGATCTCAGATCCGGTCGCCCGCGATGTCGGCGGTCGCGCTGCGCAGCACACAGAACTCGTTTCCCTCGGGATCGTGCATGACGACCCACCCGGTGCCGTCGGCGTTTCGCCGGTCGTCGTACACGACGGCGCCGAGCTCGAGCAGCCGGGAGACGTCCGAGTCCCGGTTGCAGTCGGGCTCAAGGCACAGGTGCAGCCGATTCTTGATCGTCTTCGACTCCGGCACCTTCAAGAAGAGCAGCGTCTGGCCCGGGCCGATGTCGAAGCCCGTTTCGTCGTCGTCCGGCGAGTCCTCCGGGTCCATCGGGAGGCCCAGGACCCGGCTCCAAAAGAGGGCAAGAGAATACGGGTCGGAACAATCGATGCAGGTATTCCTGATGCGTGCGCTCATGTCCGACAGTCTGTAGGACCCGGCGGCGGCAGGCAAGCAAATTTGCCTGCCGCCACCGTTCACCCGCGCCGAACGTGCAACGATGCCGTCGTTTTGCGAAGAACCAGTCGCGGTTCGACGAGCGCAACCCCCGGCGGCCGTTCGGCGTCGTGCAGACGGTCCACGAGTGACAGGCCGGCTGCCCGTCCGACGTCGATGCTCCGGGCATCGACTGTCGTCAGCTGTAGCAGGTGGCTGGCCGCCAAGGAGGAGTTGTCATATCCGATCACCGAGAGATCGGCCGGTACCCGGAGCCCGGCGTCGCGGGCGGCAGCGAGCACGCCGAGCGCGGCCGTGTCGTTCGAGGCAAAAAGAGCCGTCGTGTCGGGATGAGCGGCAAGATACGCGCGAGTGGCGTGATATGCGGCGTCCTCGGTCGGCACATCGGTCGCGGCGGTCTGGGCCGGAAGGCGTGCCGCGGTCATGGCGTCGTCGTAGCCGGCCTCCCGGTCGATTGCCGCCCCGCCGGTCGTCGTGATGTGGCCGATGTGCCGATGCCCCAGGTCGAGCAGATGCCGCGTGGCCAATCGCCCGCCGGCCCGATCGTTGTTGGCGGCCACATCGGAGCCGGGGATGCGGCGAGTATGCGTCCCGACCATGACGACGGGAACGTCGTGGACGTTCATCATGTCCGCCGTCGGGTCGGTGGCCACGACGATGCCCTCGGCACGCATGGAAAGAAAGCCGTCGAGCGGGTTCTTGTCGAGTCGCGAGTTCTGCTGCAGGTCGCTGACCGCAATGCGATAGCCGGCCTCGTTCAGGCTTTCCTGCAGCCCATCGAGAAGGTCGGTGAACCACACGTTCCGATAGTCTTCGACGACGACGCCGACCGTCCGCGTCCGATTGCCGGCCAAGGCCGCTGCCGCCGAACTGCGCCGGTAGCCCAATGTCTCGATCGACTCGAGAACCGCCAGTCGCCGGGTCTCGCTGACTTTCGGCGAGCCCTGTAGGACGAGCGACACGAGCGATTTCGACACGCGTGCGTGCTCGGCGACGTCGTAGATCGTCGGCTGACGATCCGGGCGCAGGGAAGTCATAGGCGTCGGTGCCTTCCGGTGAAGAACCATTGACAGGTCATAACGACAATAATACTGTTTTCAAAATGGAGCGCTCCAATACGCGCCATCCTCATGTCAAAGGAGAACTTCATGGCCGACAGCCTCGGAATCGCCGTCATCGGCGCAGGAATGGCCGGGCGCGCGCACGCAGCCGCGTACCGGACGGCGTCCACGGTTTACGAATCGGTGCTGCCGCCGATCCGGCTCGTCTCGATCGGCGACGTCAATGCCGATTTCGGGCGTGCCGCGGCCGACCGGTTCGGATATGCGCGCACCGATTCGTCGTGGCAGGCGATCGCCGAAGCCGACGACATCGACGTCGTCAGCGTCGTCATCGCCAATTCTCTGCACCGTGACGTCGTCACCGGGCTGCTGGAAGCCGGCAAACATGTCTTGTGCGAGAAGCCGCTCAGCGATTCGCTGGCAAACGCCCGAGCCATGGCTGACGCCGCCCGCACGGCGCCGGGCGCGGCGCGGGTCGGGTTCACCTTCCGCCGGACGCCGGGAATCGCGTTCATTCGCGATCTGATCCGGGACGGCACGCTCGGATCGGTTCGCCACTTCAGCGGCCGATACTGGACCGACTATGCAACGAGCTCGCGCGCTCCGATGAGTTGGCGCTATCAGGGCGGGCCGGGCACCGGTGCTCTCGGCGATGTCGGCAGCCACCTGACCTATATTGCCGAATTCCTCTGCGGCGAAATGAAATCCGTCAGCGGTGGGCAATTCAGCACCGTCATCACGGAGAGGCCGGAACCGCTCGGCGCCGTGACCGGGCACGATCACGTGGCCGTCAGCGACAGCTACGTGTCCGTCGAAAACGACGACGTCGCTTCCTATGCAGCGGAATTCGCCACCGGTATCGGCACCCTCGAAGTCTCCCGGGTGGCGCCGGGCCACCCGAACGGCTTGATGTTCGAAGTATTCTGCGAAAACGGCAGCGCCGTCTTCGACCAGCGCAGGCCGGGGGAGATCCAATTGTTCATCGACGACGACCGCCCCGGCACCAACGGATTCCGTCAGGTCATCCTCGGCCCCGAGCACCCGTATCTCGGCGGCGGCCTGGCCATGGACGCGCCCGGTACCGGATTCGGCCAAAACGAGGCATTCGTCTACCAAGCCCGCTCCTTCCTCGAAGAAGTCGCCGGGATCGACGAGGCCGACTCGCTACCGCGCTGCGCCTCGTTCGACGAAGGCGTGCACAATATGGAAATCCTGGCGGCGGTCGCCGATTCCGCTCAGGCCAACGGAAAGAAGGTGCAACTGTGAAACTCGGAATCTATACCGCGATCCTGCACGACCGGCCACTGCCGGAGGCGCTCGACGTGATCGCATCGCTCGGGCTGAACGCGGCGGAGATCAACGCCGGCGGATTCTTGCCGCCCGTGCACCTTCCCATCGACGACATCCTGGTAAGCCGGGCCGCACGGGACGACTACCTCGGACTGTTCGACGAAAAGGGGATCGAGCTGGCCGGGCTGAACGTCAACGGCAACCCCTTGCACCCGAACCCGTCCATCGGCCCCGTACACGCCGACGACCTGCGCCGCACCATTCGCGCGGCCGGCGTGCTTGGACAGACCCGGGTCGTGACGATGTCCGGCCTGCCGGGCGGCGAGCCCGGCGCGAGCGTGCCCAACTGGGTCGTCAACGCGTGGAATTCCGGATCGCTCGACGTGCTCGACTACCAATGGGACGAAGTAGCGGTGCCGTTTTGGAAGGAGATCGACGCGCTCGCCGCCGATAACGGCGTCAAGGTCGCCATCGAGATGCACCCGCAAAACCTCGTGTTCAACCCGCCAACGTTGAAGCGGCTCGTCGAGCGGACCGGTGGGCTGAACATTGGAGCCGAAATGGACCCGAGCCACCTCTTCTGGCAGGGGATGGATCCCGTCGCCGCCGTGCGCTACCTCGGCCCACTGCTCTTCCATGCGGCGGCCAAGGACGTGCGGATCAACGACAATGCCGCAATCTATGGCGTGTTGGACGAGAGGTTCCGCAGGCTTGGCCCGGACGAGGAACGCACAAATCTGGGCGGCGACGAATATGCCAACGCGTGGCCGGAGGATTCGGCTTGGGACTTCGTGGCGCTTGGCCGCGGGCACGACACGTCATTTTGGGCGGACTTCTTGGCAGCGCTTGCCGAAATCGACCCGGACATCGCCGTCAACATCGAGCATGAGGACGTCTCACTCGGCCGCATCGAGGGATTGGAAGCGGCTGCCACCGTATTGAAGGACGCCGTGAAATCATTGCCCGTTGCGTGATATCTTGAACGCGTCCGGTACCCGTTGACGGGTGCCGTTGCTCGGAAAAGGGGCGATAGGCGCGACGCGTCAGACATATACGGCCATCACCGTTTTGTCACGCAAGGAATCATTCCATGTCCCAGTCCATTCGCCCGTCCGATCGCACCGTCTCCAGCGAAGTAGCCCGCGCGCTGGCCGCCCACGTCACCGACTGTTTCGGACTGATGGGCAATGGCAACGCCTACCTGCTCGATGCGCTGCTGAGTGACCCCGCTCACGCGGTGCGCTTCACCGCCGTCCGGCACGAGGCCGGTGCCGTCGTGGCCGCCGACGCGTACTACCGGGCAAGCGGACGGCTCGCCGTGGCGACTGCAACCTACGGGGCCGGTTTCACCAACACGATCACGGCACTGACCGAAGCCGTGCAAGCACGCACGCCGCTGTTACTCGTGGTCGGAGACGCGCCGACGTCCGGCCCGCGGCCGTGGGACGTCGACCAGACCGGCATGGCCGCCGCAGCCGGAGCCGCGACCTTCACGCTCTCGGCCACGGATCCGGCGACGACCGCCCTCACCGCCATCGAACATGCCCTGACAAACCGTACCGCCGCGGTGCTGGCGATTCCGTATGATCTGGCCGCCGCGCCCGCAGTCGGGACGGGCGAGCTTCCGGCGGTGTCCCTACCGGAACCGCCGACGTGCGACGACGCCGCGCTGGACGCCGTCGCCGAACTGCTTGCCGGTGCTCGGCGCCCGTTCCTCCTGGCCGGGCACGGCGCATGGCTGTCCGGGGCGAGCGACGAACTGGGCCGGCTTGCCGAAGCGACCGGAGCCGTCACGGCGTCGAGCGCGCTGGGCCGCGGAAGCTTCCCGGACTCGCGCTACGACCTCGGGGTGGCCGGCGGGTTCGGGCAGGAAAAAGCCATGGCGCTCGTGCACGGTGCCGACGTCGCCGTCGTCCTGGGCGCGTCGTTGAACCAGTTCACCACCCGATTCGGCTCGCTTTTCGCGCCGGGCACGCGCGTCGTCCAGATCGATATCGGCGACCGGGCGACGAACGACCGCGTGACCGACTTCGTGCGTTCCGACGCCAAATCGGCCGCCGCCGGCCTCGCGGCACGGCTCGACGGGACGCCGTCGTCCGGCTGGCGCGAGAGCATTGACTTCGCTCCGTTGCGCGAGCGGGACCGCGGCGACGACGTCGCGCCGGACGGACGCCTCGATCCGCGCAACGTGGCCCACCGGATCGGCGAACTCCTTCCCGACGACCGGGTCGTCGTCTCCGACGGAGGACATTTCATCGGGTGGGCCAATATGTATTGGCCGGTCGCGTCGCCGGACCGGATGATGATGGTCGGCACGGCCTTCCAGTCGATCGGGCTCGGCCTTGCCAGTGTGCCCGGAGCTGCAGCCGCGCACCCGGAATCGACAATCGTGCTCACCACGGGGGACGGCGGCGGACTGATGGCGCTGGCCGATCTGGAAACCGCGGTCCGCACGGCCGGCGGACGCGGAATGGCCGTCGTTTGGAATGACACCGCCTACGGCGCCGAAGTGAACCTCTACGGGCTCAAAGGTCTCGCCGAAGAGCCCATGCGGATTCCGCAGGTGGACTTTGCCGCGGTTGCGCGCGGATTCGGTGCCGACGGCGTGGCGGTTGGGGCGCTCGACGACCTGAGCGCCCTCGCGGATTGGGCGGCGCGTCCGGCGTCCGAACGGCAGTTCCTGCTTCTCGATTGCCGCGTCTCGCCGCACGTGATCGCCCCGTACCAGCACGAGATCATCGCGGTGAACAGCTGACGGAGCGGTACGCAGCCGGCGGAGGCTGTGCGCGGCCGAGGGGGTTCACTCGACCTCTGAGCCGTCCGCCGAGTGGTGGCGAATGGCTGCGAAATCGCCGATTTCGCAGCCACTCGCCACCACTCGGCGCGGGGCCGTTGACCGTTCGCCACCACTCGGCGGGGGCCGGGGCGATCGGCTGCGCGGTTAGACGCCCGTTTTGCCGTCGATGCGTTCACGCAACAGGTCGGCATGGCCGTTGTGCCGGGCGTATTCCTCGAGCATGTGGGCGTAAATCCAGCGGAGGTTGACCTCTTGGCCCATCAAGGTGCCCGTGTCGGTCAGCGAGTGCGCCGCGCAAACCTGGCGGGCGCTCTCCACCTCGGCCCGCCACGTGTCGAGCGCGCCGCCCAGGGTAGCGTCGGCGGCCAGGTCGAACCCGCCGTCCGAACTGTTCGGGTCGGCCTGCGGATCGTAAATCGGCGGAGCGGATGCACCGGCGAAGACCCGCTGAAACCAGTTCCGCTCGACTTCGGCCAGGTGTTGGACCAGGCCGGTCAGAGTGAAGCCGGACGGCGGCACCGCGACCGTCGCGGCCTGCTCGTCGTCCAAGCCTTCGCACTTGATGGCGAGAGTGGCCCGGTGAAAATCGAGCCAACCTTCAAGCGTTATGCGTTCGTCGGCGTTCAGCGGGGGCATGGGGCGTTCAATGGCTGTCATACGTCCATCATGGCAAGCCGGTCCGACATTAATCGGATGAAGTGCCGGTTGCCGGATGAAACACTGAAGCCATGACCGAACGAGACAGACCTCGGCAGCCTGTGCGCGGAATGGATCTTGCCGATCTCGACTGGCCGGTGAGTACCGACCGGTTGACCATCAGGCCGGCCACCGCGTCCGATGCGGATGCGACGTGGGGGTACCACCGGCTCGAAGCCGTCTGCCGCTGGATGACGTATTTATCCTCGAGTGCGGACGAACACCGAGTGCGCTTCACCGATCCGCTCCGGCTTGGCCGAACCCTCGTCATCGAGCATGGCGGAACGGTGATCGGCGACGGCAAGATCGATATTGAGGATCCTTGGGCGCAAAACGAGGTCGTCGAGCAAGCGCGTCGGACTCAGGCCGAACTCGGCTGGTGTCTGGATCCGGGCTATACCGGCCGGGGCTACGCGACCGAAGCAGTTGCCGAAATGATCCGCATTTGTTTCGAGGAGCTCGGTTTGCGCCGGGTGACGGCCCTGTGTTTTGCCGATAACGAGCCCTCGTGGCGGCTGATGGAACGGGTCGGAATGCGGCGCGAAGCGCACTACGTGGCCGATTCGCTACACCGGAGCAAAGGATGGGTCGACGGATTCGAGTACGCGCTGCTCGCCGGCGAATGGCGTGCCCGGCGCTGAAACCCGCAGAAACTGGTAGTCATTCGCTTGCCCATTTTAAGTTTGTGGTGCAAACTTAACTCAAGTTTGCACCACAAACTACGGGGGAAGCCTTGAACAAGTCAGCAGCTGCCATGGCAAACATTCAGCCGTCCGCTTCGATGACGGCCCGTCCGGAGCAGACCCGCCAAGATGCGCGGCCGGCGAGCCGACCCGATCTCCTCGTCGGCAAGGCACACGGCAAAGACGTCGCCGCCAACGGCATGGTGATGGGAATCGCCGCAATCGCGTGGTTCGGCTGGGCACACCAAGCCGAAATGGCCGCATTGCAGGTCCCGCTCGCCTTCGGCATGGCTGCCGGCCTGGCGCTCGGAATCGTGTGCTTCACGGCCCGCCGCCGATTGGGCGGACAAAGCGTCCACGAAACGAACACCAAACGCGCAAACACCGTGTATTACGCCGCAGTGGGGTTCGAGGTCGTCTTCGCCTTCGGCGGCGCAATCACGCTCGGCAAGCTCGAACATCCCGAATACATCATCGCCTGGATCATGGCGGTCATGGGTATCCACTTCCTGCCCCTGGCACGCCTCTACCGGATCCGGGAGCTCACGTTGACCGGCGCCCTGTGCATCGTCGCCGGTGCGGTCGGCGCGATCACCGGCCTCACCGGCTTTCTGGCACCGGCGGTCATTGCCGGAGTCGGCGGAGGAGCGGTCCTCTTGGCCACCGGCATCGTCTGCGCCGCGCGCCTGCGCCGGGCTTGGTGAACGAGATGACAGGCAACGGAGAATCGCCGAGCGGCCGGACGTCGTCCGAGGCGTCTTTCGATGCGGCGAGCGCCGCTCGCCTGGTGGAGTCGGCCCAGAAAACCATGGGGCAGGCGCTCGACGTCCGGCCCGCAGCGCAATATTTGGCCTGGGGGTTGGCCTGGCTGATCGGGCTTGGAACGATGTGGCTGACGGTTGTCGCCCGTGACCCCTATGTCGGCCCGGCGGGCTGGACGACGGGATTCCTGATCGTCCTGCTTGTCGCAGCACTCGCAGTGACAAGCGTGTCGACAGCACGCGCTACCGAGGGTCTCGGCGGCGTCAACGCCTATCGCGGCCGCGTGTTCGGCGCGGCCTGGGGCGTTGGATTCGCCGGTTTGTGGCTCGGCATCTTCGCAGTGGGCATGCACGGCGCGCCGCCGTTGACGATGGGGCTTTTGACCGGTGCCGGATCGATCGGGTTGACCGGGCTCATCTATTTGCTCGGATCGGCGCTCTGGGTCGACAAGTTGATGACGTGCCTTGGCGGCTGGCTTGTCGCAGTCGCCGTTGGCGGCGCGTTCGCCGGACCGGTCTGGCTGCTCGCTCTCGGTGCGTTCGCCGGCGGAGGCGGATTCATCGTTGCGGCCGCGCTGGCATGGAGACGTCGTGGCCGCTGATTCCGAAGTCCCGGCCGCCGGTGCCGACGCCCCGGCCGCCTTGGACCCCGTCATTCACGCGCCGGCCCGTTTACGCATCATGGCGAGCTTGGCCGGTCTGGCCGACGGCGACACCATCAAGTTCCCGCGCCTGCAAAAGGTGCTGGGCATGACCGGCGGAAACTTGATCACACACATCCGCAAACTCGAAGGCGCCGGATACGTTCGATCCGAGAAGGCCGGACGCACGACAACTTTGTCGCTCACCGACTCGGGAAGAGCGGCGTTCCACGCATACCGGCAATCCTTACGGGACCTGCTGGGCAGCGACTAATTGCCTTGCTCGTGTCTCTCCTCCCCGCCGAGTGGTGACGAATGGCTCTCTCCCTGCGGGTCAATTGCCCAGCCAAGCCAGCGCTGCCACCGTCAACGCGGCAGTTCCGGTGTCGAGCGTCGGCTGAATGACAGGGGCGAACTGAGCCGAGTGGTTGACGGGGATGTCTTGGGAAATCCTTCCGGACTTTTCGGCTTGCTCGTACTTTTCCGGATCCGTGCCGCCGACGCCCCAGTACGTGTATGGAATGCCAAGGGCGTTCGGGACGTCGCTGAAGTCCTCGCTCGCCGTCTGCCGGGGGAGTGTCGATGCCCTGTCGCCGAAATAGTCCGAAAACGCTGCAGCCACCCGGTCGGTGACGCCGGAGTCATTGTCGGTGACGGGGAACTGGCCGAACAGCTCGAACTCGGGTTCCTTCGGAGATCCGGACGCCTGGCATTCGGCCGTCACGATGCGCTTGATGGCAGTCAAAATCGTCTCGCGTGACGCCGGGCTGTAATCCCGGATGTTCAACTCGATCACGGCATGGTCGGCAATGACGTTGCTCTTGGTGCCGGCGCGCACGCTGCCGACCGTGACGACAGCGAACTCACCTGGAGGAAGCTCGCGGGAGACGATCATCTGCAACCGGATCACGATCATCGACGCCAACACGACAGGGTCGACGGCGGCCTGCGGCATCGAGCCGTGCGCGCCGCGCCCGTACACGGTGATCTTCATGCTGTCGGCCGACGACAAGAACGGACCGGGCCGGGTGCCCAGCCGTCCGGACGGGAACGCGAGCACGTGCTGGGCCAGCGCGGCGTCCGGCGTTCCCGTCGCGTGGGCGAGGCCGTCGTCTACCATCGCCTGAGCGCCGTCGCCAAGCTCCTCGGCGGGCTGGAACAGCGCGACGACCGTGCCCGACCAGCTGTCCCGGCTCTCGGCCAGTAGCTGCGCCGCCCCGAGAAGACTCGTGACGTGGACGTCGTGACCGCACGCATGCATCACCGGCACGTCGTTACCGCCGGCATCTTTTGCGGTCGCCGTGCTGGCATAGGGCAGACCCGTCGCCTCGGCAACCGGCAGCGCGTCCATGTCCGCCCGCATCAGCACGCGCGGACCCTCGCCGTTCGCCAGGACGCCCCGACCACGCCGGTGCCTCCGATCCCGCTCGTCACCTCAAAGCCGAAATCGCTCAAGCGTTTCCGAACGATCTCGGCAGTCCGGTGCTCTTGATGGGACAACTCGGGATGGGAATGGAGATCCTTGTAGAGGTCTTCTTGCCAGCCGCGTATCGAATCCAACTTTGCCAGTACATCGTGAGTCGTCATCGTCCAACCTCCTCGTGTTGGGTCTGCGCGCAGCCAGAATACGCCGCCGGCGCGTTCGGGATGGGATAGTGGTGCGAGACGACCCCCGGAGAAGGAGACCTCATGCCGGCAGCATCGGATCCAACGTCGTTCCTCGCCCCCGAGGACCGCCGTTTACTCGACCTTGCGATCGAACAAGCCGAACTTGGGTGGGACGAAGGCGGGGTGCCGATCGGCGCGGTCTTGGCCCGCGGCGGCGAGGTGCTCAGCGTCGGACGCAATCGCCGAGTCCAACAAGGCAGCGCCATCCTGCACGGCGAGACCGACGCACTCGAGCGGGCCGGCCGTCAGCCGGCGACTGTGTACAAGGAGTGCACCTTGTACACGACGCTTTCGCCGTGCTTCATGTGTGCCGGCTGCGCCCTGCTGTACAAGATTCCGCGCATTGTGATCGGTGAGAACCGAAATTTCTCGGTATCCGAAGCCCTGCTGGCCGAGCACGGAGTCGAGCTTGTCGTGGCCGACGATGAGCGGTGCGTCGATTTGATGGATCGCATGATGACCGAGCGCGGCGAGATCTGGAACGAGGACATCGGGGAGTGAGCCCGCTCAAGCGACGGTGACGCTCATTCGGCGGGCGCGTTCAAGCGGATGCGGCCTGATGGCGGGCATGGAGAAGCGTGTCAATAGCGACGGCCCCGTCCTCCGGCGGACCTTCGGGGTCGGCGCGGGTATCTCGCTCGATGCGTTCGGCTGTGACGATGCGTAGACCGCTTGCGGCGTCGCGGAGCAGCTCGGGCGTGTAGAGGATGGCCGGATCCTGCGGCCCGCCGGCGCCGCGGGTCAGGTTTTCGCGGTCGTGACCGATCACTATCAGCGTTCCGCCGTCCGCCAGCCACGAAGCAGCGCGTCGGACGGCGTCCTGAATCTCGGGCTCGCTCACGTGCAGGTAAGTCATGGTGATCAGGTCGAAATCGCGAGTCGGTGACCACGTCGTCACGTCGCCGCGCTGCCAATCCACGTCGACGCTGCGAGAGACGGCGTGGCCGCGCGCCAGATCGAGGCCTTCGGTCGAAAAGTCGACACCGGTCACGTGCCATCCGCGGCCGGCGAGCCAAATCGCGTTGCGGCCGTCCCCCGAGGCAAGATCGAGAGCAGTGCCCGGCGGCAGCTCGTCGGCGATTTGTCGAAGCCGCGAATGCGGAACCGCCGACCACAGCGATCCGCTGTCGGCACGCGCCGTCCGGTACCGCTCGTCCCAGCCATGTGCGTCCACGTCGAACCTCCGAAACGCAGTGTACAACTGCGAGCGGTCAGGTGCCGGAGTCGGTGAGATCGAACTCGGCAGCGATTGCGCCCGCCATAGCGGACGTCGCACGGTCGAGCAAAAGCTTACCCTTCTCGGCGCTCGCGTTTGCGCCGGACGACAAGCAGCCCGACGCGGGCGTGAGCTCGGGGCGCACCGGCAGTACATCATAATTCGGCAATTCGGCCGGCGGCACGTCGTCGACTTGCGTCATGTCGACTCGTTCGGGAAACAGATGCAACATCAACGACGTTTCGAGGACCCCGCCGTGCTCCAAGTCCCAGCCGGTGAACCCGTCGGGGTAGAGCTCGTCGATTGTGCGGTCATCGACGAAGTCCCAGTAGGACAAGAGCATGACCGTGACATCTTCCGTGCCGCCGTGCCGAAGCTCGCGGAGGGCAAGATCCACTCCTTCGTACAAAAACTGATAGTTCTCGAAATGCCCGTTGATGATGCCGATCTTGCCGGCTCCATGTCGCGCGAACTCCAGAACGAGCGCTTTTGCAATGGCAATGACCGTCTCAGCGTCCAAGCTAGTCGTGCCGGTCAGGTGGTTTCCGCCTCCGGACCGCTGCTGAGACTTGTATCCGTAGACTATCGGCGGGGCAACGATGGCGCCGATCTGTTTGGCCGTTCTGCCCGCCATGGCTCGTGAGAGCAGGACGTCGACGTTCAACGGCATGTGCCTGCCGTGTTGCTCGATCGACCCGGCCGGAATAAGCACGGGGGCACCGGCTGCGATCTTCTCGCGGTAGCTGAACGCATCCAACTCGTCCATGTACTCGGTCATGGCTCGTCCTCTCGTCTGTCGAAGCCGGTCGTCTGTCGAAGCCGCTCCAGGCCGTCAGGCGGCTTTGACCGCCAGCACCGGGCACTCGGCGTCCAGCAATACCGCTTGCGCCGTACTGCCGAAGATCATCTTGCCAACCGGGGAGCGTTTGCGCAGGCCGATCACGATGAGAGAAGCCCCGAGATCGGTAGCGGTCTGTACGATCTCTCCGGCGGGATCCTGGCCCCGCAGCGGCTGCCGAATGTCGTAATCCACGCCCGCAAAATCAAGCTGCCTGCGAATTTGAGCCAGCTTCTCCGGAGCGGCGATGGACTTATCGCCTTCCAACGGGTCGCTGCGGGAGGCGTTGACCACTATCAGCTTTTGGCCGCCGTCGCGCCGCGCTTCGATTATCGCTCTGTCGAGAGCTGCGTTTCCCTGGCTCGTCGGAACATATCCAACAACTATTGTCATGAATTTTCCGTTTCTCGTGTGATGGAACCGGCCCTTATTTTGACTCGAGCTTGGCGGCGTAGCGGAAATGGGTGCGGGGGCCGAAGATCGCGTAGATGCCCGCGCTGACGACGAGGCCGGCGAGCCATGACAGATCCAATCCACCCATGGCCGTGACGAGCGGACTCTGCAGTGACTTGAACGCCTGTGCCATGAAGAGCCAGGTCGCGAAGATCCCGCCAAGTAACGCCGCCACGCCCGCCCAATTGATGTCGGGCAGTCGCTTCGTGCCGACCGGATCGAACAACCGGTCGGGCGCAATGGGGCGGACGCGGTTCAGCCAGTAATAATGCACAAGCATTAACCCGCCCCAGGAGGCGACCCAGGCGACCAGCGAACTGAGGAAGCTGTCCAATACCGCGGCCAAGTCCTCTTGGTAAATGAAGAAGATGACGGCGATGAACGAGAAGACTCCGACGAACAGGTTGAGGATATTCCGCTTGATCCGAATATCGAGTGCTTGCGTAGCCACCGAGAACGTGTAGATGTTCAAGATATTGGTGGCGATCGGGCCGTGGATCACCAGAAGCAGCACCGGGATGGCGAGTGCGCCGAAGTTTTGAACGACCAACTGTCCGGGATCGACGGTTTGAGATTTCGTTGCCAAGCTCGCGCCGAGCACGCCGAGCCACACGACCGGAAGGAACTGGCCGAAGGTCGATGCCAAATATAGCTTGCGGCGCGGCACCCGATGGCTGACGAACCTGGAATAGTCGGCAGCGTAGGTGAACCAGGTGATGCCCCAGCCGATGCCGATCACCGTCATCACCGAACTCATGACGGCGAGACGTTCGGTTCCGTGGAGAATGTGTCCGGGTGGGCCGGCGTATCCCCAGTCGATATGCAGTCCGAACCAGGCGAACAAGGACATGGCGATCAGGATGAGGATTGTCGGCGGCACGGTCCACCGCTCGAAGGCGGCAATGGCGCGGTAGCCGAACCAGGCGATAGTCACCTGCGCGGCCATCAAGAAGGCGGCAGTGCCGATCTTCCACCCGTAGTTGTTCTGGGCAGGATCCAGCCAGTGAAGTTTGCCGAACAACGCGAGCACGAGGTCGAGGATGACGTAGGTGTTGATTGCACACCAGCCGATGGTCACGAGCGCTTGAATGGCGGCTGGCAGATAGTCGCCGCGACGGCCGAACGCGGCGCGGGCCAGCACCATGCCGGTAGCCCCGGTCTTTTGCCCGAGCAGTACGAAGAACCCGAAGATCGACATGCCGATCAAATTGCCGATCACGATGACGATGATCGTGTCTCGGAAGCCGAGTCCTAGATTGATGCCCAAGGCGCCGAGCACCCAGTTGATCGGGGCGAGATTCGCTCCGGCCCAGATCCAGAACTGACCTCCCACGCGTGTGGTGCGCGACTTTTCCGGAACTGCCTGAAGTTGATCTTCGACGTCGTGGGACGGACTCGAATCCGGCGCTCCGGTGGATGAGTCGGAAAATTGCACGGTCATCGAAACCTCCGTTGGTCGATTTGTGCCAGCCTATGTGTGGTCGGTCACATCGACAACGGCTAATCTGTCAAGCAAGTTGTGCAATGTGGTTGACGGAGTGTCGCGTAGGTGAATTTACAAGAAGTATTGGAGCATGAATCACTGCGTCCTGCCGATCCGATAGTTCGCGCCGGAGCGAATTCCTTGGCCGGCAGGCCGGTGCGGTGGGTTCATTCGAGCGAAGTGCTCGACATTGCATCGCTTTTGCGCGGCGGCGAACTGCTGCTGTCCGGTGGCACGGCGTTATCCGCGGCTACCAGCGCACGCCGGCATCGCTATATTCGCGAGCTTGCCGCGAACCACGTTACGGCGCTCGGCGTCGAGACCGGGCCCGACCTGCCGGAACTGCCGGCCGATCTTATCCGCGCGGCCGTCGAGGTCGATTTGCCGCTGATCGAACTGCGGCGCGTCGTTCCGTTCGTGGAGGTGGCCGAATCGATCAACAGCGTGCTGGTAAGCGATTCGGTTTCCATGCTGCAGCGCGCGGACGACGTCTCCCACGCCGTTGCCGTCGAGCTGGCGAACGGGGCGGGGCTTCGTCAGCTGCTCGAAGTGATTGCGTCGGAGCTCGCGGTGTCGGTATCGCTGTTGGTGCCGGGAACGCTGTCCACCGAGCTGCTCGGGGTCGCGGGTAAAGCTGCCGACCCCGGTGCCCCGGTGCAGACTATCGACGTCGGGATTCCGCTTCGGGGAATCATTGCCGCGACGTTGCGGATGGACGTGGTCGTGCCGAAGCAAGTCTCCCTGGCCCGAGTGGTCGGAGAACGTGTAGTCGATGTGCTGGCTCTTGCGCTCTTGCAGCAGCGACCGCCGTCGCTCGGTGATATCGCCGGTGTCGAACTCATTCGCGCGGTTGCGGCCGATGAGCGCGAATCGGCGCTCGTGGACATGTGTGGGCCTGCCGGCTTCAGGCCGGACGCACCGGTCGTCATGCTCTCGGCCCGGGCAAACGATACGAACAGGCTGCGAAGCCTTGTCGGTCGCGTCCTGTTACGCACTGCCGAACGCGCAGTGCCCTACGCGAATCCCGGTGAGGTAATTGCCGTCGTAGCGCTGTCCAATGCGGGCGGGCATCGCTCGAGAGCCGCGTTGGTCGCCGACTTGCGCAACGGCATCGGCGAATTGAACGCGGCAATTTGCATCGGACCGATGGTCGAGAGCATCCGAGGTGCCGCGTATTCGCTGGCGCAGGCCCGGCTGACGTTGGAGCTCGCTGCTGCGAGCGCGAGTAGGGCTGAGGTATTTGACTCGGACGGGTTCGTCGTCGACCGCATGATCGCCGAGAATTTGTCTTCGAATTCGAAGTCCCGGTTGGTCGGAGAATTGCTTGGCGAGTTGCTCGCCCACGATGCGCGGCGCGGCACCAGGCTTGGGGAAACTCTTGAGGCGTGGTTGCGGTCCGGTTGCAATACGGCCGAAACCGCTCGGACGCTGTACCTGGAACGACAATCACTGCACAACCGGCTCCAACGGATATTTGCACTGATCGGCGGAGACCCGCGAAACACCGGGCGAATCGCCGGTCTGGTCGTCGCGCTGCGCGTTGCGCGACAAATTCCCAGCAAGTACCACTGACGCATAAATTTTGCTGCGGCGCTTGACGGTGGGGCACGTCACACTTAACGTTTGAATGCAACACAGTTGTGTTGAATGCAACATTTCGACGAATGGACCAGTCATGCGCAAGGTCACGAAGTCCCCGCCGCCACACGACGAAATGCTGCAGCCCTCGTTGCACGGCAACGGAGCAGCCGCCAGCGGACACGAGGCTTCCCAATCGGAGGCCGCCGACGGGCAGAGGAACATTCTGCGACGCGTGGTAGCTGCCAGCTTCATCGGCAATTTTGTCGAATGGTTTGACTACGCGGTCTACGGGTATCTGGCGATCACGATTTCCGCAGTCTTCTTCCCGGAGTCCGTCGGGAGCGCGGCGTTACTCGGCACGTTCGCAGTCTTCGCAGTGTCGTTCATTGTCCGGCCGCTCGGCGGGTTCATCTGGGGACATATCGGCGATAAATTCGGCCGGCGCACGTCTTTATCGATCTCAATCATCATCATGTCCTTCGCAACGTTCGCCGTCGGCCTGTTGCCGAGCTTCGACATGGTCGGGTATTTTGCGCCCGTCTTGCTGCTAGTGGTGCGGCTCGTTCAGGGGTTTTCCGCCGCCGGCGAATATGCCGGCGCCTCGGCCTTCTTGGTGGAATACGCGCCCCCGCGTCGCCGTGGACTATTTGCGGCAGTCGTTCCGGCCAGCACCGCAACGGGCCTGCTTCTCGGGTCGCTGATAGCCGCGCTCCTTTTCGGCATCTTGAGCACCGGCCAAATGGAGAGCTGGGGCTGGAGACTGCCGTTCTTCCTGGCGGCACCAATGGGGCTCATCGGCCGGTACATCCGCACGAAGCTCGAAGACACCCCGGCGTTCCGCGAATTGGCACAGGACGACGACGTCGTCAAGGCACCGGTGCTTTCGATGTTCCGAGACTACTGGCGCCCGTTGGTGATTGCGATGTGCGCAGTGCTGCTGAATGCCGTCGGATTTTATGTCGTGCTGAGCTATATGCCGACATATCTCACCACGGAACTGGGCTTCGGCGAGACCGAATCGTTTATTGCCACCACAATCGCCTTGCTGACGTACGTTGGCTTCATCTTCATCACCGGGCTTGCATCCGATCTGATCGGACGCAAGCGGATGTTGATCGCTGCAGCGGTAGTTTTCATCCTGTTCACAGTGCCCGCCTTCATGCTTCTGGGAGTCGGCAACTTCGCCGTCGTCGTGATCATTGAAGTGCTGTTGGGGGCAATGCTCACTCTTAACGACGGCACGCTGCCCAGCTTTTTGGCCGAAATGTTCCCGACCAAGATTCGTTACAGCGGCTTCGCAGTCAGCTTCAATATGTCGAACGCGCTTTTTGGCGGCACCGCTCCGTTCATGGCGACCCTATTGATCGGTGTCACGCATTCACGACTTGCGCCGGGCTGGTACCTGATGCTGGCCGCAGTCGTGTGTCTGGCTGCGGTTCTCTGCGCCAAGGAAACCTCGCACGAGCCGTTGCGAGAGACCTGAGAATTTTCCCGACAAATCAACTCACTACAACACGAAGGAGAAATCATGACTGTCAACACTTCGGCCACCAACGTCGGAGAACTCGAACGTTTGAAGGTTCTGCATAACGGGTCAAAGACGAAGCTGACGTTTTCGGACGCCGAGATGGAGCGCCGCTTGGCCGGACTGCGCAGGATTATCGCCGACAAGGACTTGGACGCCGTCATCCTGACGTCGTATCACAACATCAAGTACTACTCGGACTTTCTCTTCACCTACTTCGGGCGCTCGTACGCCATGGTTGTCACGCCCGACGACACCGTGACGATCACGGCCAATATCGATGCCGGCATGCCGTGGCGGACCAGTTATGGCGAGAACATCGTCTACACCGACTGGCGACGCGACAACTACCTCTATGCCATCCAGGAAGGTCTGCGGCAGCGCGGCGTCAACCCGCGGCGCCTCGGAGTGGAAGACGATAATCTGCCTCTGGCGGGTCGCAATAAAATCCAGGCAGCGTTCGAAGGCGCCGAACTCGTCGACATCGCGCAGGCGGCAATGCGCCAGCGCATGATCAAGTCGGCCGAAGAAATCGAGGTCATAAAGCACAGTGCGCGTATCGGTGATCTTGGCGGGGAAGCCATCAAGGCGGCCATCACCGAGGGCATCACCGAATACGAAGTCGCACTCATCGGTACCGAAGCCATGGTGCACGAAATCGCCAAGACGTTTCCGGAGCAAGAGGTTCGGGATACGTGGGTGTGGTTCCAATCGGGCATCAACACCGACGGCGCTCACAACTGGGCCACCACGAAGAAGGTGCACAAGGGCGACATCCTGAGCCTCAATTGTTTCCCGATGCCGTCCGGCTACTACACGGCACTCGAGCGGACGTTATTTTACGGCCAGCCCGACGAGCGATCGCTCGAACTCTGGAACGTCAATGTCGAAGTGCACAAGCGCGGCCTGGAGTTGATCAAGCCGGGCGCCGTCTGCAAGGACATCGCCGCCGAGCTGAACGAGATTTACATCGACCACGGTCTGCTGGCCAACCGGACCTTCGGTTACGGTCACTCCTTTGGCGTGCTCAGCCACTATTACGGACGCGAGGCGGGTTTGGAGCTGCGCGAAGACATCGACACGGTGCTCGAACCCGGCATGGTCGTCTCCATGGAACCGATGATCACGGTGCTCGACGGCCAGCCGGGCGCCGGAGGCTATCGCGAGCACGACATCTGTGTCGTGGGCGAGGACGGTTCGGAGGACATCACGAAGTTCCCGTTCGGCCCGGACCACAACATCATCCCGGCCTAGGTACGGTTGGCGGGCGTTCGGACACGGATGGGGCGCCCGCCGACTCCGGTCGAACGGAATAGGATCGACGCATGCCTCGACGAAGTACGACAACCGACAGTGCCGGCCGTGGCCCCTCGGTGATCGAGAATACGGTAGCGATTCTCCGTTGCTTCGCGCCCGACCGGCAAGAGCTCGGAGTTTCCGAGATTGCTCCAAAAGTCGGACTGCATAAGAGCACCGTCTCGAGAATCCTCGCTTCGCTTGAGCGGGAGGGGATCGTCGAGCAGGGGGCGAGCCGCCGGTACCGGTTGGGGCTCGGCATCATCGCCATCGCCGGGCCGCTGTTGGCCGACCTCGACGTGCGCCGAGCCGGCTATTCGATCTTGCAGGACTTGACCGAAGCCACCGGTGAGACAAGTGCCCTCATGGTGTGGAACGGCAGTGAATCAATCACCGTTGAGCAGATTCCCAGCTCCCATCAGGTCAAGCACACGTCCAGCCTGGGGTCGCGGTATCAGACGGCGCTCAGTGCGTCGGTACAGGTCTTCTTGTCGGGGGAGGATGCCGACCGCACGCGCGAGTTGATTGATGGCGGCATCGTCCGGGGGCTGGGCGACGCTCCAGCGGCGGACGACTATTTACACAGGCTTGCCGAGGTCGCCAAGCGTGGTTACGCGGTCAATTATGCCGAAACCTCGCCCGAGGAAGTTGGCGTCGCGGCGCCGATCTGCGATCATCGCGGCGCGATAGTGGCTGCCGTGCTCATCCCTGCGCCGCGATTCCGGGTGGACGAAGACTGCGTCGTCAGCCTTGGCGAAAGCTGTATGAAAGCCGCCCACCACGTGACACTCCGCCTTGGCGGGCACTGACGAGCCGGCCGCCGTCGATTGAGCTCGTCGATACCAAAGGAGGAGGGCCCATGCTTGAACGTGCAGGTGAATACTCATTCGACCACGCGCTGCATGGCGGCAGTGGATCGATGAATGTGCAATGGCATTTCTTCGACGAAAGCCGGCTGCCCGTGGCCGTCCAGACCTGGACGCTGCCGCCCGGCGCCAGCGAGGGTTTGCATTCGCACGATCCGGACACCGAACCGCTCGACGAGCTGTATCTCGTGATTACCGGGAGTGGACGCATGCACGTCGCCGACGGCGTGTATGACATCGGCCCGGGCGATTCCGTTCTCACGCCGGCCGGGATCTCCCACGATCTGGTGAACACGGGCGACGACGAGCTACGGGTGGTCGTTGTCTGGGGCAAACCGGGGGAGGCCGACTGGACGCGGTTCGGCACCGCCCGGAAGGCGCGGGCCGCTCGGGGCTGATGATCCCGGAGGCTAGAGAACGGTGCGAATAGCGTGCTGGAAATCCGCGACGTGCGATGTCGTGAGATCGACGGCCAGATCGGCGTCGCCGTCCGCAATGGCACGAAGCAGCTCGGTGTGTCCGCGCACATGCCCGGATACCGGCGGCATCTTGTCCAAGACCAGGAACCAGATCCGCACCGCCAAATTGTCGTAGCGGATCAGCACATCTTCCAAATGGCCGTTGCCTGTCGCAGCGTACACGGCCCGGTGGACGTCGATATCGAATCGCATGATGTCGCTTGCGCTCATTGAATCCATGTCGAGAGCGGCGATCCGGTCCGCCAGTTGCCGCAGCCCGGTACGAGCGGTCTCGGAAGCAGAGTCGGCCGCGCGGCGAGCGGCCAGCGGTTCGAGTGCCAGTCGGATCTCCGAAATATTGCTGAGCTCGGTGATATCGACGATTGTCGCGAAGGTGCCGCGCCGCGGGTACGTCTGCACCAAGTGATCGTGTTCCAGTCGTTTGAGCGCTTCGCGCAGTGGTGTGCGTCCGACCTCGAGCTCCGTCGCGAGAATTCCCTCGTTGATCGGCTCGCCCGGGCGGATTTCGAGGGTGATCAGCATGTCGCGTACGCGTCGGTAGGCGGACTCGGCGAGCGACAGCTCGTTGTGCGTGGTGGCCGCTGAGGTGGAAATCCCCATTCGCCGTCCTTCCTGCTCTTGACTTGTTGTGGTGTCGATCATATCGTCGTAACTGATATATCAATTGTATGTCACTCGTTGTTCAGGAGGAATCGTGACGGTCAGCTCTGAAACCACGGCACGTGAGGTCGAATTGCACTGCCGGCAAAACACGCAGCCGAACGGACGGAACTCATGAGTGCAATCGCCGAAGAACTACCGGAACAGCCGGACTTCCTTTGGCACAACCCGAGCCCGAAGAAGTCGTACGACGTCGTCATCATCGGCGGCGGCGGGCACGGACTGGCTACCGCGTACTACCTGGCCAAGAACCACGGCATCACGAACATTGCCATCCTGGAACGCGGTTGGCTGGCCGGCGGCAACATGGCACGGAACACGACGATTATTCGATCGAACTATCTGTGGGACGAAAGCGCCGCCATCTACGAGTACTCGATGAAACTCTGGGAAGGGCTGCAAGAAGAACTCGACTACGACTTCCTCTTCAGCCAGCGTGGCGTCATGAACCTGGCGCACACCCTGCAAGAAGTGCGTGACAGCCAGCGCCGTGTGTTTGCCAACCAGCTCAACGGTATCGATGCCTCGTGGATCGAGCCCGATGAGATCAAGGAGCTGTGCCCGCCGTTGAACACTTCCGACGACATCCGGTACCCCATCATGGGTGCCACGTGGCAGCCGCGCGGAGGAATCGCCAAACACGATCACGTCGCTTGGGCTTTTGCCCGCGCCTGCGACAGGATGGGCGTCGACATCATCCAGGGATGCGAAGTCACGGGCATCGTCAAAGACGCCGGTCGGGTGACGGGCGTCGAAACGACCCAGGGACGGATCAATGCCGGGTCGGTCGGAATGGCAGCTGCCGGACGTAGTTCCTTGCTGGCCGAAATGGCAGGGTTTCGACTGCCGATCCAGTCACATCCGCTACAGGCTCTTGTATCCGAATTGCACGAGCCGGTGCACCCGACGGTCGTCATGTCCAACCACGTGCACGTTTACGTTTCGCAAGCGCATAAGGGTGAGCTGGTGATGGGCGCAGGTGTCGACTCCTACAACGGATACGGCAACCGTGGATCGTTCCACATCATCGAAGAGCAGATGGCCGCCGCCGTCGAACTCTTCCCGATCTTCGCCCGTGCGCACGTGTTGCGCACTTGGGGCGGTATCGTCGACGTCACTCTCGATGCGTCGCCGATCGTGAGCCGGACTCCGTTCGACAACCTGTACGTCAATTGCGGTTGGGGCACCGGCGGATTCAAGGGCCTGCCGGCCGCTGGGTACACATTCGCCCACACCATCGCCACCGGCGAGGCCCATCCGCTCAATGCCCCGTATTCACTTGACCGATTCACCACCGGTGCACTCATCGACGAGCACGGCGCTGCCGCCGTTGCTCACTAACGAGGAAATGACGACATGCTGCTCATCGACTGCCCGTACTGCGGGCCGCGCAATGAAAACGAATTCACCTACGGCGGCCAGGCCCACGTGCCCTATCCGGAGGACCCGTACGATCTCACCGACGAGGCCTGGGGCCAGTACCTGTTCTACCGCGACAACCAGCAGGGCGAATACGCCGAACGTTGGGCACATGCGGCCGGATGTCGCCGCTGGTTCAATGCCATCCGCGATACGCGCACCTATAAATTCCTGGCTGTCTACCCGATGGGTGCCGGCCGTCCCGAACTCGCAGGAGGCACCCGATGAGCGTCCCGACTCCCGAAATCCGCGCCGTCTCCCGGCGCTTGCCCGACGGCGGGCGGATCGATCGGACCGTCACGTATGAGTTGACCGTCGACGGCGTTGCGGTCACGGCGCATCCCGGCGACACGGTGGCATCCGCGCTACTGGCCTCGGGGCGCACCTGCGTCGGCACGTCGCTCTATCGACACCGCCCACGCGGAATCGTCACGGCCGGTATCGAAGAGCCGAATGCGTTGATCCGGATCCGTACCGCCGGAAGCGTCGCGGAATCGATGCTTCCGGCCACCGTCGTGCCGGCCGCCGATGGCCTCGAAGTAGAAACTCTTACCGGCCGCGGCCGACTCGACCCGGACCCCGACTCGGACTTGTATGACAAGAAATTCGTGCACACCGACGTCTTGGTCATCGGCGGGGGGCCGGCCGGGCTGGCTGCCGCGGCCGAGGCAGCGGCCACGGACGCCCGCGTCATCCTGCTCGACGAGCAAGCCGAACTCGGCGGGTCCTTGTTGTCCGGCGGCGATAGCATCGACGGTCTCCCGGCGGCCGATTGGGTGGACGGCGTCCGCCGCGACTTGTCGTCACACCCGGAGACGACGGTACTGCCCCGCACGACCGCGTTCGGCAGCTACGACGGCAATTTCGTCCTCGCCTTGGAGGATCGCAGCGCCGAAGCGGACAGACACGGTGCCCGTGCCGCCGGCGTCTCGCGGCAGCGGGTGTGGCACATCCGCGCCCAGCAGATCGTCATCGCCACCGGCGCACACGAACGGCCGCTGGTGTTTGCAAACAACGATCGGCCCGGCGTCATGTTGGCTTCGGCCGCGCGTAGCTATGTCGGCCGGTACGGAGTAGCGGTTGGCGATCGCGTCGTCGTGGCCACCACCAACGATTCGGCGTACGCGACGGTGTCGGTATTACGCGACGCCGGCATTGACGTGGCAGCCGTCGCGGACTCTCGCGAGACGCTTTCCGATGCGGCCGCGGCCGCCCAAGACGCCGATGTTCGAGTGCTCACCGGAACCGCAGTGGTCGATACCGTGGCCGCGCCGGACGGAACCGGCCGCGTGGCCGGAGCCGTCCTCGGCTCCCTGAGCCTCGACGAGCCCGGCGAGACGGAAGCGGTCGATTGCGACACGGTGGCAGTCTCCGGCGGGTGGAGCCCCGTCGTTCATTTGCACAGCCAGCGGCAAGGCGCACTGACGTGGAACGACCGGCTTTGCTCGTTCGTGCCGGACACGGCGGTCGACGACCAACAGGTCATCGGTGCGGCTCGCGGCGACTACCGGTTTGCAGACATCCTGGGCTCGGCGCGCGCTGCCGGAGCCGCTGCGGCAGCGCGCGCAGGCTGGGGCGACGCTGCCGAACCGACGCTCGGTGCGCCGCGCGGGGACGGCGTCACCCGGCCGCTGTGGCTGGTGGCGAACCCGGCGGATCCGAATCAGTGGGACAACCACTTCATCGACTTGCAACGTGATTCGACGGTGTCCGACGTGTTGCGTGCAACCGGTGCCGGTTTGCGGAGCGTCGAGTTGGTCAAGCGGTACACGACGCTCAGTACGGCCAGCGACCAGGGCAAAACCTCGGCGGTCAACGCGATAGGCGTCATCGCCGGCATCTTAGCCGGAGGCGAAGGGGCCGACGTGGGCATGGGCGATGTCGGCACTACCACCTTCCGCGCCCCCTACGCCCCCGTCGCCTTCGCTGCGCTGGCAGGGCGCGAACGCGGAGAGCTGTTCGATCCGGCCCGGCTGACGTCGATCCATGAATGGCACGTTGAACACGGCGCCGTCTTTGAAGACGTCGGCCAATGGAAGCGCCCCCGCTACTACCCGCAGGACGGCGAAGACATGGACGCGGCAGTGAATCGTGAATGCCTCGCCGCACGGAACAATGTCGCGTTTCAGGACGTGACGACACTCGGAAAGATCGAGATCTGGGGCAAGGACGCAGCCGAATTCTTAGGCCGCATTTACACCAACGGCTTCAAGAAGCTGGTGCCCGGAAAAGGCCGTTACGGAATCATGTGTACGGCCGACGGGATGATATTCGACGACGGTGTCAGTTTGCGCATTGCGGATGACCGCTACTTCATGACGACGACGACCGGGGGAGCGGCACGCGTGCTCGACTGGCTCGAAGAATGGTTGCAGACCGAGTGGCCCGAGTTGGACGTGCACTGTACGTCGGTCACCGAGCAATGGACCGCGATAGCCGTCGTCGGACCGCGTTCACGGGAGGTCGTCGCCAAAGTCGCGCCCGAGCTGGACGTGTCGCAGGATGCGTTCAAATTCATGGAATTCAGGACGACGACACTGGCTTCCGGTGTGCCGGCACGCATTTGCCGTATCTCGTTCAATGGCGAACTCTCGTTCGAGATCAACGTGGCCGGTTGGTACGGGCGCAGCGTGTGGGAAGACGTCGCCGAGGCCGGAGCAGAATTCGACATCACGCCATACGGTACCGAGTCCATGCACGTGATGCGCGCCGAAAAGGGACTCATCATCGCCGGCCAGGATACCGATGGAACGGTGACGCCGTACGACGCCGGGATGGGCTGGATCGTGTCCAAGCTGAAGGACTTCGTCGGCAAGCGATCTTTCAGTCGGGCCGATCAAGAGCGTACGGGACGCAAACAACTCGTCGGCCTATTTCCGGCGGACAAGTCGTTCCGCCTTCCCGAGGGGGCGCAACTGGTGGAAAGGGGCACGCCGATCACGCCGGAGGAAGGTCCGGTGCCGATGATCGGCCACGTGACCTCGAGCTACTTCAGCTCCAACTTGGGCCGGTCGTTCGCGTTGGCGTTGATCAAGGACGGCCACCACCGTCTCGGCGACATCGTGACGGCACCGGTGAACGGGGTCCTGATGGATGTCGAAATCACCGACAGCGTCTTTTACGACAAGGAAGGAACGAAGCGAGATGGCTAGTACCACTTTCGAACAGGCACCGGAAGAAGCTGCGCCGAAGGTCGCAGGTGGCCCCGCCGAATTGCGCCACAGTCCGGCCGAGCACCTGGCCGAACAGTTCGCGCGCTACTCGTCGACAGGGCCGGACGGCGTGAGCTTGCGGGAGATTCCGTTCGTCACGATGATCGCGGTGCGCGTCGACCCGGGCGGAGCCGCAGCAAGCTCAATGGCCGATGTCCTCGGCGCGCGGCTGCCGGTTCGCGGCGGTCTGGCGGCGGCGGGCGAGAAATACTCGGTGTTGCCGCAGGGGCCCGACGAGTTCATCGTCGTCGAGAACTGCTCCGCCGACGCCGACGAGGCGATGGACCCCGTCGATCCGCTTGATGCGCTGACCGCGGCGCGGGATGGTGGGCCCGGTCTTGTCGCAGACGTCTCGGCGAACAGGACAACCTTCGAACTGTCCGGACCGTCGGCCCGTGCCGTGCTGGAAAAGAGTTGCGCCATCGACTTGCACCCTCGTGCATTTGGCGACGGCGCCGTGGCTTCGACGATGCTCGGTAAAACGCCGGTGCTGCTGTGGCGCGTCGGAGATGCGTTTCATGTGATGCCGCGGTCGTCGTTCGCCGATTACCTGGGCCGCTGGCTGCTCGATGGCATGGCCGAATTCGCCGAGGCAGCCTGATATGACGCTCACGACCACCGATGCCGCGCATACGGCAGCCCGGCAGGCAGCCGAACACGTCCTGACTCTGGACTGCGAGGAAAGCCCGGGAATCGTCAGCGCCGTCTCGGGATTCCTGGCCGGGCACGGCTGCGACATCATCGAGAACAAGCAGTTCGACGACTGGCGCGCGCGGCACTTCTTCATGCGCGTCCACGTGGCCTCGGAAGGAGGTTCGTCGGATATCGACACGCTGCGAAAGGCGTTCGAACCGATCGGCGAGAAGTTCGAAATGCGCTGGAAGCTTGAACGCCGCGACACCAAGCCGCGCATCGTGATCATGGTCTCGAAGTCCGGGCACTGCTTGGCTGATCTGCTTTATCGGTCCCGGATCGGCGAGCTGTCCGCCGAGATTGTGGCAGTAGTGTCGAACCACCGGAACCAGCAGGAACTGACCGAGTGGCACGGTGTCCCGTTCCACCACATTCCGGTCACCAAGGACACGAAACCCGAGGCCGAGGCCCGCCTTGAATCGCTGCTGGACGATCTGGATGTCGAACTCGTCGTCCTGGCCCGGTACATGCAAGTGCTCAGCGATGAGCTCAGCGCTCGGCTGTCCGGCAAATGCATTAACATCCACCATTCGTTCCTGCCGGCGTTCAAGGGCGCCAAGCCCTATCACCAAGCCTATGAGCGCGGCGTGAAAATGGTCGGAGCGACGGCGCACTACATCACTGCCGACCTGGACGAAGGTCCGATCATTGCTCAGCAGGTCATCGACGTCGACCACACGTACGGGCCCGAGGACCTCGTCGCCATCGGCAGGGACGCCGAGGTCGCTGCACTGACCAGAGCGGTCCGGTGGCACTGCGACGGCCGTGTGTTCGCCGCCGGCAGTCGCACGGTAGTCCTGCGGTAGCGCCCATCGGCTACGCTCGGCCGCGCAGCTGCGTTACCACACGGAATCGCCGCGCGTGACGGCGTCGTAGCCGCCGTCCACAAAGACGACTTGCCCGCAAAGATGGGAGTTGTCCTCGCCGAGGAGCCAGGACAGCAGCCGCGCCGCCACGACGGGATCCATCGGGCCGTTCAACGGCATCGGCACCTGCTCGGTGAGCCCGGCGCGCCCTTCGGGGGTCGCCACAAGTTCGGCGGTCATCGGAGTGAGCACGACTGCCGGCGCAATGGCATTCACGGGGATGCCGGCCCCGGCCCATGCCTCGGTCGGTGCAGTGCGCCGGATCCAGCGCGCCAGCGCACGCTTGCTCGACGAGTAGATGTGGTACGCTTCGGAGCCGCCGCGTTCTTGCAACGCATCGGCTCGCCGCAGGCTGGCAGGTTCGTCGCCGGCCAGCATCGAGTCGACAAGGGCGTCATCGGCCGATTGGATCGAGGCCATCGAGGCGACGGCCGCTGCTCGCGGCGCTGCGGACTTCAACAGGAGCGGGCGCAGACCTTCGAGCGTGGCGATCGTGCCGAAGTAGTTGACGGCGGCGGTCGCGGCGATCGGTGCGTTCAAGCCGGCGATGGCCGCCACGCCGTCGACGACGCCGCCGGAGAGCTCGCCGACTTCTCGGCCCATGCGCTCGCGGTCGTCGGGCTTGGTCAAATCAACTGTGACGTCGGCGTCCTTCAGGTCCACGCCGATGGTGCGGTGCCCGGCTTCGCCGAGCAATTCGGCTGTCGCCTTGCCGATGCCGGAAGCGGCGCCGGTGATGACGTAGGTACGTGTCATGCGTGTGTCCTTACCGTGAGATGTCGGGATTGAGTGCTTTGGCGTAGGCAGCGGCGTCGCGCTCGAAATCGGCGAGTAGCCGGCCGAGTTCGCGGCGGTCGGTATCGGTCCAACCGCCGAGTATTTCGTTCATCATCGCGTCGCCCCGGCGGACGAGGTCGGCCATGAATTCCCTGCCCGTGGCGGTCAAGTCCAACAAGGATGCGCGACTGTCGTGTGGATCGGCGGACTTCGCGATCAAGTCACGGGTTGCCAAATGCGAGCTGATCTTGCTGATATTCGATGCGCCGACACGTAACCGCGCGGCCAACGCCGAGGGTCGCATCGGGCCGCCCCGAGCCAATACGGTGATGGCAACGACACTTGTCGGTTCGAGGTCGTGCCCGGCCGAGTGCGACAGGGCGCCGATGAACCCGTCGGACCCCCACATGGCGAATACGTCGAGCAGGGCCGCCAGCGGCTGCGACCGGTACGGAAGCGGCGACATCGAGTTCGTGTCATCCGGCATGGATCGTGCCCCCATCGACCGGGATGGTGACTCCGGTGATGAACGACGCCTCGTCCGAGAGCAGCCACGCTACCGCGTCAGCGATTTCTTTCGGCTTCCCCAGCCGCCTCATCGGGACTTTTGCGGAGTAGCCGGCCTTGTCTTCGTCCGGCAATGATGCCAGCGCGGCCGTTTCGATTGCTCCCGGAGCGACGGCGTTGATGCGAATTGCCTCGGTCGCGTATTCAATAGCAGCCGACTGCGTCAGCGAGACGACGCCGTGCTTGCTGGCGCCGTACGGAGTGAGATTCGGTGTCGAGTCCAATCCGGCGATCGACGCGACGTTGACGATGTTGCCGCCCGTTGAGGCGATGAAGCTGCCGAGTTCGGCCCGCATGGACAACCAGGTGCCGCGTAACGTGACGGCCATTGCACGATCCCATTCCTCGACGGTGACCTTGTTCAAGCGTTTCGGCATGGCTCCGACCCCAGCATTGTTCACGGCCAAGTCCAGTCCGCCGAATGTGTCAATCGCGAATTCGATGAGTGCCGCTACGTCATGCTCGTCGGCAACGTTCGCGTGACGATAGGCGGCCTTCCCGCCGGCCGCGATTATTTCGTCGACGACTGCGTGCCCCGCTTCGTCGTTGACGTCGGAGACGACCACTGCTGCGCCGTCGCCGGCCAATCGCGCTGCTATTGCGGCGCCGATCCCCGCGCCGGACGCCGTGACCAACGCCGTTTTGCCATCAAATCTCATTAGAGCCCCTTCAGAATTTACTGTCGTAACGACAGTATATTCCTAATGGGCTCGGGTGACGACTCAGCGGTCGGACACGGCTTCGAGTCGGCCGCCTACCGCGGCCGAACCGAATCATCCCCGTAGCCGGGAACGCCTGCTTCGGCCAACCGCGTACGGGTGTGCCCGAGGATCTCGACGGCTGCCGCGCCCGCCACCAGGTCGCCGTCCCGGACGAATCCCTCCTCACGCCCGGTCAGATCGCCGATCAACCGGCTGCGCCACAGGTCGCGAAGTTCGGCGTGCTCCGGGTCGTCTGCCAGGTTCCGCAACTCACCCGGGTCGGAATCCAGATCGAACAATTCGTCGGTTCCCCATCCCGACGCCCACAGATATTTCACGTGCCCATCCGTCACCCACTGCAGCGACTGGCCGAACAATGTGTGCTCGCCGTGCAACCAATCGCGCCAATCGTGCACCTGGTCGCCGCGTAAGAACGGCACGAGAGACCGGCCATCGCAGCTCTCCGGCACCTCGAGTCCGGCCAGGTCGAGCAGCGTCGGCGCGATATCGCGTAGTTCGACGACGTCGTCGACCACCTGATTTTTGCCGACGCCGTCATCGTTCGGGGCGCCGGCCACGATGAACGGCACATGTGCCGAGCCCTCGAACCCGACTCCCTTCCGGTACATGTCGTGGTCGCCCATCATCTCGCCGTGATCACTCGTGAACGCGATGACCGTGTTGTCGTAGACGCCGAATTCCATCAACGTCTCCACCAGCCGATTGATCTGCAGATCGACATGCGCCATCGAGCCGTAATAGCCGGCCCTCGCGCGGTGGCGCACGCCCGGCGCGAGAGTTCCGACGAACGTCGTATGATCGTCGTCCGAACGCACCGAATCGTAATGGTGCTCCCAATTGCCGACCGGGTGCTCCCGCTCGGGAAGATCCATGTACGTGTCGAACGCCCACTGCGGCGGATCATACGGCGGGTGCGGCCGGTGGAATGACAAATACAAGAAGAACGGCTTCGTCGGATCGCGGCGGTACAGCCAATCGACAACCTGGCCGCCCGCCCAACTCGTCGGGTGCAGCCGCTCAGACTTGTCCCACGGCCGGGCGACAACGGAATTGCAGCAGACGCCGTGATCGAAATAGTCCTCATCCGGACTGACGCCCGGCTGGCGACGGAGCCACGGCACGTAGTCGTCGAAGTAGGGAAAGTTGCGGCCGTGCGCTCGGCGCGCAAAATGCAAAAACCCATCGTGCAGAACGACGTCGTCAAATCCGGAACGGGACCGTTCGGGGAACACGTGCATCTTGCCGATCGCTTGCGTGTGATAGCCGGCCTTGCGGAACTCGCCCTGGAGCGTGACCGGATGTGCCACATCGAATGGCACGCCGTCCGTGTACCCCACTCGTCCGTGCCGTTCTTGAGACTGCCCGGTGAACAGTGCGACCCGGGCCGGCACGCACGTCGGTGTCGCCGAATAGCCGTTGGCAAATCGGGTGCCCCGGCGCGCCAGGTCGTCGAGATGCGGCGTCTGCACGTGCGGGTGTCCGGCCGCGGAGAGACAATCGCCGCGCCATTCGTCGACGCAGACCAGTATGACGTTCGGCCGGGTGTCGGGCATCGGAACAAACTCCTCGCATGTGGGATCGTCGGCGGTGGCGCCATCTTGCGACGACCCTACCGCGTGCCGGGCTCGCCGCGGGCGCCCGTAATCTGGCGTAGTGACTTCCGCACCCACCAGCTACTTCTCCCACCTGGACTCGACGACGTATCGTCCCACCACGCTCACCGGCGGCGCGTGGACGCCGACCGAGCAGCACATCAGTCCAATGGGCGGGCTCATCGCGCACGCTGTTGAAAAGTTCGTTGCGGCCCGCGGTGACGACGGACGGCAAATCTCGCGCCTGAGCATCGACATCCTCGGTGTGCTCACCCTCGACGACTTCGACGTGAGCGTGGACGTCGTCCGGCCCGGCAAGACGGTTGAGCTGCTCGAGGTGACTGTGACGTCGAATGGCCGCGCCGCCGTCCGCGCGCGGGTATGGCGGCTCGCGTCGGCCGACACGTCGAGTGTTGCCGGCGGAGAACCGGACAGGCTGCCGGCGCCGGAGACCATCGAACCCTGGCCGCTGACATCGGTGTGGCCCGGCGAATACATCCAGTCGCTCGAGCTGCGCGCCGTCCGCGACCCCGAGCCGGGGCGCGCCACGGCGTGGATCGCCAGCAGGGCGAAATTGGTGGACAACGAGAGAGTCAGCCCACTGGCCGAGTACCTCGCCTTGATCGACACGACGAACGGTATTGCCGTGCGCCAATCGCCGGACGAATGGCTATTTCCGAATTTGGACCTGACCATCCACTTGCATCGGACGCCGTCCGGCCCCTGGGTGGGACTGGACACGTCGGTCGTGTTCGGCCCGGAAGGGGTCGGGCTGACGTCGACGGTGTTGCACGACGTCGACGGCCCGGTCGGGCGCGCCGAGCAGTCGCTCACGCTGCGCCCGCGGACCTGACCCTTCGCGTCGAGCACGGGCGCCTGCCCCGCCGCGCCGAGTGGTGGCCAGTGGTCGTCTGAAGGCGGATTTCGCAGCCGTTCGCCACCACTCGATTTGGGCGGGCAGCCGTTCGCCACCACTCGATTTGGGCGGGCAGCCGTTCGCCACCACTCGATTTGGGCAGGCAGCCGTTCGCCACCACTCGATGTCCCGCCGACGCCGCAGAAAACAGCCGATTACGTTGCGTCCGCGGGGCTTGTCTCCAGGTCGGGGTCGGGATCGTTCTTCGGCACTGCCAGGAAATACGACATCACGAACGCCGCCCCGTAGAGCACAACGAACGCCCACACGGTGCCGACGCCGCCGCCCCACGGCCGCACGATCGCCACAACCGCGGAGCCCAGGAACGCCGCGCCCCCGGCAGCAGTCGTGTACATGGCCATTGCCGCACCCTTGTGCTCGGGAGTTTGCGCCGGCATGATCGCGCCCATTGGCACGAATCCGGCCAGCAAGACGCCGAACGAGATGCCGCCGACCAAGGAAAGATAATAGCCCCAGTCCGATCCGGCCGGCACGAGATGCGGCACGTACCACCAAGCAAGCAGGCCGAGGGACGACCCGAATATGCCGAACCAGCGCACGGTGCGCACCCAGCCGAACTTGTCGCCCACGTACCCGAACACGGCGTTCACGATGATGTTCGACGCATAGACGACGACCGTCATGGTCAGCCACCGGCTTTGGCCCCAGCCGAGCTGGTCGGCGATGACCGTCGGCAACACGATGAACATGCCGTACTGCGGTGCCGTGTTGATGAGCCTGATGAGGAAGCCCATCAAGATCTTCGGCTCGCGCCCGGTCAGCAGGACACCGGAGAAGATCACCTTTGATGCGGAGTCCTCTTTCGGCGCCAGGCGCCGGCTGCCGTGCGGTTCATGGACGCCGAACCAGGCCACCAGGAATCCGGCCAGGACGAGGAACGACGAGAGCACCATGCTCCACGTTTCACCCGTATACCCGCCGGTGAACGCCGGAATGGTGAACACGGCAATGAGCGAGCCCAAGGTGGGAAGTCCGCCCGTGAACATCACGTAGAACCAGCCGACCGCCGTTCCGTTCCGGCTGTACGGCGCAACCGCGTTGATCCACACCAGGAACGAGAAGGCAAACAACGGGTAGCCGAACCCGCGCAGGAAGTAGGTGATGAAAATCAGCGGAACCGACGCGATCGACAGGCTTGCCAAGAACAACGCCTCGAAGACGATCCAGACGATGAAGCCCAGCAGCATGATCCGCCGTGGACCGAAAAGGTCCGACAGTGCGCCGGACAAGTACGAGCCGATCAGCACGGCGAGGCTGTACATGCTGATGATGACCGCGACGATGTTGGCTGTGTTGTCGCCGAGCGCGTGCACCATATGCGGCTCGATGAAGTTCGACTCGACGCCGTTGCCGGTCATGAAGATCAGCACTGCCAGGAATCCCCAGCGAAGCGAGTGGGGAATGCCCACTCGATCGAGACGAGTCTCGGGACGGGGAACAGTTGAGCTCATGAGGCGACCTTCCTATTTCGCGCCCGCAGGCAGCAACGAGACTTTGACCGAGCGGCCGCTCGTGTCGCCGACCAGATCGAGCGCGGCCTGGAAGTCCTCAAGCGGAAACTGATCCGTGCAGATGTCGTCCATCGGCAGCCGGCCGGATTCGATCATGGCGATCGCCGCCGGCCAGCAATGCGGGCCGAGATGGGCGCCGCGGACATCGAGTTCTTTGTCGTCGCTGATGATTGACCAATCGACTGTGACATCCGAGCCGAAGACCGAATATTCGACGTACGTGCCCAGCTTCCGCAGCAGTCCCAGGCCTTGCCCCACAGCCGACGGATGTCCGGTGCTTTCGATGTAGACGTCCGCGCCGTAGCCGTCCGTGAGGTCCCGGACGACTGTGACGGCGTCCTGCGTGGCGATGTTGACGGTGACGTCGGCGCCGCACCTCCGGGCAAGCTCCAATTTCTCGTCGACCATGTCGAGCGCCACGACAGTCATCGGGTTTTTCGATTTGGCTCCGGCGATCATCCCCAGGCCGATGGGGCCGGCACCGGCCACCACGACGACGTCCTCGAATTGAATGTTTGCGCGCTCGACGCCGTGCAGCGAACACGACAGGGGCTCGGCAAATGCCGCATGGGCAGGAGGCAGATCCTTGCTGATCTTGTGCGGAAGCGCGATCTTCGGCACGACGAGGTACTCGGCCATCGCGCCGGGCGTGGCGCGTTTGAACCCGAACATATCGTGCGGGGCGCACATCCAGTACTGGCCGCGCCGGCAATAACGGCAAGTGCCGCACGGGACTATTTGCTCGCACGTCACCCGATCGCCGAGTTCGACCCCGTGGTGGGTCAGCGCTTCGTCGTCGGCCTGGATGATCGTGCCGGCGAATTCGTGTCCCGGCACCACCTCGGACTCGGCCCACGCCGGCCGGTTCTCGTCACCCCAGAATTTCGCTGCTCCGTGATAGCACTTCAAATCCGAGGCGCAAATTCCGACGCCGTCGACTTTGAGGAGCATCTCGCCGGGCCCCGGCGTGGGGACCGGCAGTTCTTCGAGCCGGTAGTTCTCGGGGCCGTGGCATACGACCGCTTGCATGGTGGCGGGAATGTCTTGCATCATCTGGTTCCTTCTATGGGGTGTTACGCGCCACACTATGCCGGTCAGATCGTGTGTCAATAGAGGGGTGCATCCGCGCGGACGGCGCGATCGACGCTGCTAAACATCCGTTTACGCGAGGGGTGCACAGTTGTACGATTGCCGAACATTCTCGGGGCTGACGAAGGGAGATCGAGAATAATGGATGAGCAGATCGGATCGGAATTCTCCGGGCGCGCGGCGGTTGTGACGGGCGCCGCAAGCGGGATCGGCAATGCCGTGGCCAAGCATTTCGCCGAGCGCGGTGCACGGGTGGCCGGCGTCGACTTGAGCGATGACGTGGGCCGGGCCGTTGCGGAACTCCCGGGATCGGGTCACATCGCCATCCAGGCCGACGTGACCGCGGACGACGCGCCGTCCGGCATCATCGCGGAGGTCGTCCGGCGGCTGTCGGCAGCTGACATTCTGGTCAACTCGGCGGGCATCGTCCGGCTGGCGAAGGCGCTCGACATGGACAAATCCGACTGGAACTCGACAATGGACGTCAATCTGACTGCCGGTTTCATGATGGCGCAGGCGGCCGGGCGGGAAATGACGAGCCGTGGCTACGGCCGCATCGTGAACCTGGCCTCGCAAGCATCGGTCGTATCGCTCGACAAGCACGTGGCGTATTGCGCCAGCAAGGCTGCCATCGTCGGGATGACGCGCGTGTTGGCCGCCGAGTGGGCCGACACCGGCGTCACGGTGAATGCGGTCTCGCCTACAGTCGTCGAGACGGCGCTGGGGAAGAAGGCCTGGGCGGGCAAGGTCGGTGAGGACATGAAGGCGAAGATCCCCGTGGGCCGCTTCGCCCAGCCGGACGAAATTGCCGGGCTGATCGGCTATTTGGCCGGAGAATCGGCGGCCATGGTGACCGGCGAGAACGTGGTCATCGACGGCGGCTACTCGATAGTGTGAGCCGAGGCGCGGGACTTCGCCGGCCCGGTGCGCCGCAGCATCCAGGTCAGGCCGCCGGCGATCAGGCTGAAGACGATCAACACGAAAATGCGGCCCACGACGGCGATCGGGTTGAGGATGCCGAAGATGTGCACGCCGCCGATCATGTTGAAAAACGCGCCGAGCCACATTCCGACGACCGCGCCGTCGTAGGCATTCGGACGGAACACGTTCGTGACGCCGCCGCGTGCGTAGCGGTACACGGCCATACCGATCAGCACCAGAAACGCGACGAGTGCGATGTAGCGGGAATTGTGTGCGCTGAGAATTGTCGGGATCAGCACGATGGCGCATGCTGCCGCTGCCATGACGCCTCCGACGAACCGGTCGTGCAGCGTGGCAGGTGAATTCTTCTCGGCCGCGCGCTCCCGTTCCACATAACGCTCGCGCTTGGTCGGTTGATCGCTGGTCATCGTGTCCCTCGCGTCCTTATCGGTCGGCACCTTCAAGTCTAGCCGTCCGGGCCGGTTCCGGGCGTACGATGAAATCAGTGGATTCGTCTGCGGGGAGATGACACGCATATGTATGCCGGTGCCGGTCAGTTAGTCACAGCACGAGGGCAGCGCTCGGCATCGCCGTCCCGGCCGGCATCGGTGACGTGGGCCGTGCGGCTGATGAAACTCGGCGCCGTCGTCAGTTTCGGCAGCCTGCTGGCGGCGTTGGAGGCCGCGGGCGAAACGGCTCCGACCTGGGCCATGCTTGCCGCGACGGAGGTCGCCTTGTGGCTCGTCATGACGAGACAAATCGCCGGCGGACGGGCAATGGCCCGCTTTTTTGGCACAGTGCTTGCCGTCTTGAACGTGCTCTTCACCATCGGCATGTTCGCCGGTGAACCGCAAAGCGCCGAACCCGCTCCGCTGGTTGCCGCGCTGTTCCTCGGCAATGCGGTATTGGGTTCGGCGATCGTCGGCATGCTGTGGACGCCGACCGCCGAGCCGCACTTCGATTGACGAAGCCGCTTCGGCGATCGGCGTCTCTCAGGCAGCGATCGGACGGGCCACCCGGACGGCGAGCCGGTCGCCGTCCGCGCTCACCTCGACGCGCTGGCTTTCGTGCAGTTCGGAAGCGACGAGCAACTCGGCGATCCGGTCGTCCAGTTCGCGCTGTATCACGCGGCGGAGCGGCCGTGCGCCGTATTCGGGCTGATAGCCGTGCTCGGCGATCCAATCCACCGCCGAATCGTCCACCCGCAAACCGAACCCTTGGGCATGCAGCCGGCGTTCGGTCAATTGCAGCTGCAGTCGCACGATTTCACGCAGTTGCGCCTTGTCGAGCTTGCTGAACAAGACGATCTCATCGATGCGGTTGATGAATTCCGGCCGCATTGTCTCCTTCAGCCGACCCATCACGCGGCTCCGCACTCGTTCGGTGCTGCCGGCGTCCTCGCCTTCTGGGGCGAAGCCGATGGTGCCGATTTGGCTTGTCAGGAACTCCGAGCCGAGGTTCGACGTCATGATGATGACGGTATTGCGGAAGTCGACGGTGCGGCCCTGGCCATCGGTCAACCGGCCGTCCTCGAGCACCTGCAGCAGCAGGTTGAACACGTCCGGGTGGGCCTTTTCAACCTCGTCGAGCAGCACGACCGAATACGGACGCCGGCGAACACGCTCGGTCAGCTGGCCCGCCTCGTCGTAGCCGACATAGCCGGGAGGGGCCCCGACCAGGCGGCTGACGGTGTGGCGCTCGCCGAACTCGCTCATATCAAAACGCGTCATGGCGTCTTCGTCGCCAAAGAGGGATTGCGCGAGCGCCCGGGCCAGTTCGGTCTTCCCGACGCCCGTCGGTCCGAGGAACAAGAACGAGCCGACCGGCCGATTCTCGTCACTCATGCCGGTGCGGCTGCGGCGCACCGATTTTGCGATGGCCGTGACGGCGTCGTCCTGACCAATGACGCGGCCATGCAGATCGTCTTCCAGATGCGCCAGCCGGGCACGGTCGGTCTCGGTCAGCTGCGCCGCCGGAATTCCCGTCGTCCGGGAGATGACTTCGGCGATCTGCTGCACGTCGACGGTACGGTTCCCGTCGTCGGCAGCGGTATCAGCCTCGGCGATTTTCGCGCTCACGCGCAGGGCCTCGTCGCGCAGCCGCGACGCCTCTTCGTAGTTTTCTTCAGCCACCGCCGCCGATTTCGCGGATTCCAGCGACTCGATCTCGCTGTTCAGTGCGGCCACGTCGACGCGTGGGCCTCGTCGCAACGTGAGCCGTGCACCGGCCTGGTCGATCAAGTCGATCGCCTTGTCCGGAAGGAATCGGTCCGAAATGTACCGGTTCGACAGCTCGACGGCTGCGCGCACTGCTTCATCGGTGTAGTGGACGCCGTGGTGGTCGGCGTACCGGCCGGCGAGACCGGCAAGGATTTGAACCGCATCCTCGACGTTCGGTTCGTCGACGTGAATGGGCTGGAATCGGCGTTCAAGAGCCTGATCCTTTTCGACCTTGCGGTATTCGGCGAGCGTCGTCGCGCCGACCAGGTGCAGGTCGCCGCGGGCAAGCCGGGGCTTGAGAATATTGCCGGCATCCATTCCGCCGTCACCGCCGGCCCCGGCGCCCAGCACCGAGTGAACCTCGTCAATGAAGACGATGTATTTGCCCTTGCCTGCCGTGATTTCGTCAATGGCCTTCGTCAGTCGTTCTTCGAAGTCGCCGCGGTACTTGGTGCCCGCCAGCATGGCCGGCAGATCGAGGGAGATGACGCGCTTGTCCTGTAATTGGGCCGGTACATCGCCGGCGGCAATCAACTGGGCGAGCCCTTCCACGATTGCGGTCTTGCCGACACCGGCTTCGCCGATCAGCACCGGATTGTTCTTGGTACGACGTGCCAGCACCTCGACGGCCTGGTCGATCTCATCGGCGCGGCCGATGACGGGATCGAGTTGGTCGCTCTCGGCCAAGGCCGTCAGATCCACGCCGAACTGGTCGAGAGTGGGCGTGTTCGAGTCGTTGCCGGCGCCTGGCCGTTCACCGGTCGCTTCTTGCTGCTGTCCGGCAGCGAGGTTTTGCGGCGTCACCCCTTCGGCCGCGAGGACCCGACCGGCCGAGGACTCCTGACCGAACAGGAATGCCAAGAACAAGTGCTCCGGTTCGATATACGTGGATCCATAGCCGCGGGCAACCCGGTAGGCGTCGAACAACGATCGTTGCATGGCCGGTGTGAGCGACGGATTGCCCGATGCCGGGCCTTCGGAGGTTTCCGGGAGGCGCTTTTCGGCGGCCAGGGCGACGGCTTCGGGCGAGCCGCCGGCCGTGCGAATGTGGCCGGCGATGGCCTCGTGCTGGGTCATGGCGTACAGCACGTGCAGGACGTCGACATCGGCGTGGCCGTGAGCGATAGCGTACTGCGCGGCGTCTCCGAGCAATTCGTGAGTGCTGCGGGTGAGGAGCTTGGTGATGTCGACCGGGCCGCCCGGCGCATCGGCTTGCCGGCCCTGCAGGAACCGGGCAAGGAAGTCTTCGAAGTTTCCGCCCTGATCGGCCGGACCGAAGAACGTGGGCATGTAGCCTCCAATAAGTTTCTTGAGCGTCTTTCACTCAAGGTAACAAGATGGGGAGAGAATTATTCCGGCGGACTATTTGCTGGCTACGTAGCGGCCAGGGGCCGCCGCTCGATGCCGCGCTCGAGGTGCTCTACGCGGCCGATGACCGGGGCCGGCAAGCGGACCTGACGGTTGTCGGAGACGAGCAGTCGTGGAACTATGCCGATATGCCCGAATATGCCGAATTTCCCATCGCCCATCCCGCTACCGGAGCGCGCCCGTACGGGCACACGGAAGAATCGCTGCCGCCGTTCGTGATAGTGCTGTTCGGCGCCACCGGCGATTTGGCGAGGCGCAAACTGCTTCCCGGGCTGGCTCATCTGGAGCTTTCCGGGCTCGCACCCGACGTCCGGATCATCGGCAGCGGACTTGACGACATCAATGACGAGCAATTCCACGATCTTGCCCGGCGGGCGGTCGCTGAATTCGGCCATCATGCCATGACCGACGAAGCGTGGAACGCGTTCGCGACCAAACTCAGTTACGTGCCGCAAACTGCCGGTGCCGATGCGCTGGCTGCCGCGGTCCGCGCCGCCGAGCATCACCTCGATGGCGACGCGCAGCTGTTGCATTACCTCAGCGTGCCGCCCTCGGCTGCCCTCGACGTGATCACGATGCTCAATGACGCCGGACTGGTCGAGCGCTCGCGAGTCGTGATGGAGAAGCCGTTCGGCACCGACTTGGCCAGCGCGCGCGACTTGAACGCCTTCGTGCATCGGACGTTCGACGAGAAGCAGCTCTTCCGCATCGACCACTTCCTGGGGAAGGAAGCCGCACAGAACATCCTGGCGTTCCGCTTCGCCAACGGGCTCTTCGAGCCGATCTGGAACCGCAACTTCATCGATCACGTGCAGATCGACGTGCCCGAAACGCTAGGGTTGGAAAACCGGGCAGGGTTCTACGAAGCGACTGGCGCCTACAAGGACATGGTGGTCACCCACCTGTTCCAGGTATTGGCGTTCGTGGCCATGGAGCCGCCCACGGCGCTCGAGCCGCAATCAATCAGCGAGGAAAAGAACAAGGTGTTCCGTTCGCTGTTGCCGATCGACCCGAACCATGTCGTGCGCGGCCAGTTCTCCGGATATCGGGACGACGCGGCAGTCGCCCGGGATTCCGACACCGAGACCTTCATCGCCCTCAAATGTTTTGTGGACAACTGGCGCTGGGCGGGCGTGCCGTTTTATTTGCGCACCGGCAAGCAGCTGGCCGAGGGACAGCGGATCATTTCCATTGCGTACAAAGAAGCGCCAAAGAGCATGTTCCCGCCGGGATCCGGCGTCGAGTCGATGGGCCCGGACCACCTGACTTTCGACCTGGCAGACGAGTCGAAGGTGTCATTGTCGTTCTACGGCAAACGGCCGGGGCCCGGCATGAAGCTCGACAAGCTCAGCATGCAGTTCTCTACCGAAGAAACAGACCGGGCCGGCGACGTCCTCGAAGCGTACGAGCGCTTGCTTCTCGACGCCATGCGCGGCGACCACACGCTGTTCAATTCCGCGGAAGGAATAGAAAGCCTGTGGGAGAAGTCGGCGCCGCTTCTCGCCGATCCGCCGCCGGTGCGGCCGTATGCGCCGGGCTCCTGGGGGCCCAACGCCATTCACCAACTCATTGCTCCGTATGCCTGGCGGCTGCCGTTCGAGCGCGCCTGGCGCGAGAAGTGATCAGGAGTTGAGCCCATTGGCCTCCAGGAATTTTTGGGCGACTGTGGACGCGTCCTTGTGGTGCGTTTGCACGGCGATGTCCATTGTTTGAACGGCTTTCAAGGTCAGCAGCGACGACACCCAGTTCAACGTCTTCGTGAATTGCGGCCCTTCCGCCTTGACCACCGACTGCTTCACGACGGGCGCCACATGCTGGAATCCCATGATGTGCTTGGTGTCGTTCAACGCCAGGTATTTACCGGCGTTCACCCCGCTGGCAAAGGCCGGATCGGTGCTGAACGCGTCACCCACGTTGCCCTGGCCTTTGTTGATGGCCTTGTACTGCTGGCCCGGAGGAGCTCCGACGAAGTTGACCTTGGTCAGTCCGTACGCCTTTTGCAGCCCCTTCAAACCGGCGAACCGGGTGCGGCTCGGCGGCTGGGCCACGTAAGTGACTCCTTGCCCCTTTGCGCCGACGTTCGTCAGATCGCCGACCGACTTCAAATTGTTCGCCTTGGCAAACGCGGTCTTCACAAACAAGACGTCAACATCTTGGAACGGTGTCTGCTTGAGCAATGTGGCATTGCGGTGCGACTGTTCGAACTTCTTTGCCGCGTTGTATGTTGCGACGTCGCTCTTTTGCGGGCTCTTCTTGGCCACGCTGCTGACGATCTCTCCCAAATATTCCGGGTACAGATCGATCTGCCCGGACTTGAAGCTGGTGTCGATGATCTCCGATCCGCCGATATTCGGCTTCACCGTGACCGTGTACCCCTTTGCCTTCAACGCGATTTGGTAAAGGTCGCCGAGTAGAAACTCTTCCGGGAAATTCTTGTCGCCGATCGTGACCGACGGCTTGCCCTGTCCCGGTGTTCCGTTGGGCAGAGAAACGTTGTGCGCGGTGACCGGCGACAACCCGCTGCCACTGCTCTTTGATGAATTCGACGACGCATTCGATGACTTCGACGACGATGATGAGCTACTCGTCGATGCGGCGTTGGATTTGGAGTTGCCGCTGCATCCGGCGGCCCCCAGTGACAATGCGACGAGGGTCGCTGTGGCAATTGCGCCCCGCCACGGACGCGACCCGGCCCCGCCCGTTCTGTTGAACATGGTCAACATTAGTTACTCGCTTCCTTTCAACTTTCAGCGAGATACGCGAGAGGAGTACGGGTTCAAGAGTCCGGAGCGTCATCCGGGATTTGCGTTCGCGGCCAGTTTCAGTCCGCGCGGCGTGAGCAGTCGTTCGGCGCCGGCCAGCACGAGTTCGCCGACCAAGGCAATGACGACGGCCACGGCCGTCGCGGCAAGCACGCCGCCCAAGCCGAAGCTGCCGATATCGACGATGACGTCGCCGAGCGTGCCCGAGTAGCCGGAGAACGCCGCCAGGTACGCGGTGGCCACCACATACACCCATGCGGTGCGCACGCCCGCCATCACGAGCGGCACACAGCTGGGCAGCTCCACTCTCAGCAGGATTTGTCGGCCGGTCATCCCCATGCCCTGTGCCGCTTTCACGGTTCCCGGGTCCACGCCGTCAACCGCGACGAAGGCGTTCGTCAGGATCAGCGGCAATGCCAAAATCACCAGCGCCACGGTGATGTTCACCAGACCGAAGCCGTAGATGCCAATGCCGATGGCGATGATCGACAGGGTCGGCAAGGCACGCAACACGTTGCCGCCGTTCACGGCGATGAACGACAGTTTGTGGATATGTCCGACCATGGCGCCGATCGGCAGTCCGATGACTATCGCGATCGCCACGGCCAGCGCCGATAGCTCGATCTGTTTCACTCCCTCGGCTACCAGCATCCGACCCTGCTGGGTGAAGAACGTGCCGATGTCCACTACAAGACCGGCCGCTATGACGTGCACGTCGGCTCACCCCTTCGCCCGGGCCCGTATCCACGGGGTGATTGAGCGCTGCACGATCACCAACACCAGGTCGGCGGCGAACGCCAACAAAATGGCAAGGACGCCCGCGGCGATCAGCTCGGTGGTGAACGTGGTGTGCAGTGCAAAGAAGATCGGATTGCCAAGACCCAGCGGCGTGACGTCGGCGGCGATGGTAGCCAGCGAAATCACCGTCACCGCCGAGATCCGCACGCCGGCCATGATCGACGGGATCGCCAACGGCAGATTGACGCGCAATAGCACCTGTCGCGGGGTCATGCCCATTCCGGTGGCCACCTTGATGGCATCGGCCGGCACCGATCGCAGACCGGTGAGCGCATTGCGGAACATCAACAAGAACGTGTACCCGGTCAGACCGATCTCGATGGTCATCAGGCCCAACCCCGTCACCGGCACGAAGAGCAGGAAGAATGCCAGCGACGGGATCGTGTACAACAATGTCGAAAACGCGGTGAAGCCGCGTTCGAACCAGCCCACGCGGTAGGCCAGCAGCGCCGCGGCCAACGAGATGATCAAGCCGCAGACCACGGCGATCACGGTGATGTAGATGTGCTGCACCAAGGCCGGCTCCAACACGCCGGCCCAATTGGTGCGGACCCAACTCCAGCAAAATGTCTGGCTGGACGTACAGCTCGACGATCCGAACGACGGGATGACAGGGCCCGCCTGCCAAGCCGGCAGAACGATGGACGCTGCCGCGGAGGTCACGGCGCGCCGTCCGTCCGGCGATGGGCGGCAACCGCCTCGCGCAACTCGTCGAGTGTGACCGCGCCGAGCGTCGTCCCGTCGTTCTCGGTGACGCGCACCGCGCTGGCGTCGGTGGTGAAGAGTCTCGACAGCCCGACGCGCAGCGAGGCGTCCGCGCTGATGGTCGGAACATTCGGCTTGGCCTCGAGCGACGGGTCGGGGTGCACGATGTCGCGCATTCGGCGCAACGACAACCGTTTCAAGCCGCGGTCGGCGCCGACGAAGTCCGCCACATAGTCGTCCACCGGGTGGGCCAGCAGATCGTCGGCCGTGCCGAACTGGGCAAGTATGCCGCCTTCGCGCAGCACCGCGATTCGGTCGCCCATCTTGATGGCTTCGTCGATGTCGTGGGTGACGAAGATGACTGTCTTATTGATCCGTTCCTGGAGTTTCAAGAACTCGTCCTGGAGTGCGGAACGGGTGATCGGATCGAGCGCGCCGAACGGCTCGTCCATCAGCATCAGTGGCGGGTCGACGGCCAGTGCGCGGGCTAGCCCGATGCGTTGCTGTTGACCGCCCGACAGCTGAGCCGGATAACGGCCGGCGTAACTCCGGTCGAGCTGTACCAGGTTCAGGAGCTCCAGCACGCGTTCGCGGATCCGGGCCCGTGGCCACCCGAGCAACTTTGGCACGACTGCGATATTGCCGGCAATGGTCATATGCGGGAACAGGCCGATTTGTTGGATCACATAGCCGATCGCGCGGCGCAGTTCGGTGGTATTTGCCGAGCGGACGCTCGCCCCGCCGATCAGGATGTCTCCGTCGGTCAAGTCGATGAGCCGGTTGACGAGCATCATAGTCGTGGTCTTGCCGCCGCCGGACGGGCCGACCAAGCAGCAGATCACGCCGGCCGGGATAGTGAACGACAAGTTGCTGATCGCCGGTGCTTCTTGGCCGGGGTAGCGCTTGGTGGCGTTCCGGAATTCGATCTCTACCTGCGATTGTCGCCGCACGCCGGATGCGGCAATCGGGTCCGTTTCGTCATGGGTCATATCGCGACGCGATCCGACTGCCAGTCGAAGCGGTCGATAGCGAAGGATTAGCCGTGACGCTGCTCGTTCGTCTCGTGGCTTTGCCTCCTCGCTGCTCGGGAACTACTCCTTGATCAGCCTCCAATTCGCAATCGAGTTAATTAAATAGTCCTGCGAAGTTAATGCGTCGTCAAGACAATCGAGCCGAACTTGGCCGAACTGCAACTGCCGCAGTGAAACCGCGGGGCCGAGGCATTGTCGGGTAGTGACTCGGCCCGGTTTTGACTCGTCCGCTTCCGCGGCCTACAGTGATTGCCATCACGCATCTACGCGCGTAGATAGATGCCATGCCGACACAGCATCTCGAAGGGGAGACTTGGTGGAGCAGTCCATGACCGACGCACCTCGCACCGGGGACGTCATTGTTCTGGGATCGATCAATGTCGACCACTCCATTTATGTGGATGCCTTCCCCGAACCCGGCGAAACGATCCTGGCCCGAGCCGGCGCCAAGGGCCTGGGCGGCAAGGGCGCGAATCAATCGGCTGCCGCGTCCCTGCTCGGTGCCACAGTCCATCTGCTCGGCCGCGTCGGCGACGATGAAGCGGCTGGTTTCATCCGCTCGCGGCTGGAACATTTTGGTATCGACGCGGGGGAGCTGGCCGTCTCGGCCGATAACTCGAGCGGCGCCGCGTACATCACCGTCGAATCGTCCGGCGAGAACACCGTGGCAGTCGTGTCGGGGGCAAACGCCGATGTCGATATCGAGTCCCTCACCCGGGCCGTCGACGGCGTGATCGGGCGGCTGCCCAGCGGCGCCGCCGACGTCGTCGGGCTGGCGCAAGGCGAAACGCCGGCGCGCATGACCGCCGCGTTCGCCCGCCGGTGCCGTACGGCCGGCGTGCGTTTCGTTGTCAACCTGGCACCGGCCATCGAACTCGACAGGGCAACTATCGCCCTGGCCGACCCGCTCATCGTCAATGAAGGCGAAGCGCGCGCCGTGCACGGCCGTCTGGGCTCCGGCCCGATCGCCGTCGAAACGACGGACGACGCGTTGACCGCCGCGCGCCGCATGCTTGCCGACGGTCTCGCGGAATCCATCGTCATCACGCTGGGAGCGGACGGCGCGGTAGTGGCCCGCCGCGCGGACGGTGCGGAACCCGGGGACGCGGTCGACGCGTGGCACGAGCCATCGCCTGCCCCGGCCGGCGTCGTCGACACCACCGGCGCCGGCGACGCGTTCGTCGGCGCGCTCGTCGCACTGCTTTCCGGCGGCACGGACTTGAAGGACGCAGTCCGGTGGGCGGCAGCCGCCGGATCGGCCGCCGTCACGAAAAAGGGCACCACCGACTCTTATCCGGATCGCGAGGCGCTTGCCGAGCTGCGGTCTGCCGGCTCCGCCGGAGCCGGACCGACCAAGCCGCGCGGATGATCACCAAGAAGCGTCCGGCGACCCGCGCCGATGTCGCCCGCGAGGCCGGCACGTCGGTCGCCGTCGTCAGCTACGTCGTCAATGACGGCCCGCGCCCCGTGGCAATGGCGACCCGCCGACGCGTGCTCGACGCCATCGAGGCCGTCGGCTACAGCCCCAACTCCATCGCCCGAGCACTGGCATCCGGCGTCAGCGGCGCCTACGGATTGATAGTGCCGGACATCTCGAATGCGTTCTTCGCGGCAATGGCGCACAAGCTCGAGGACGCCGTTGCCGCGCTCGGCACCGTACTGCTGCTCGGCGATTCGGCTGAAAGCAAGGACCGGGAAAACGAACTGGTCCGGCAATTCGTGCAGCGCAATATCGACGGAATCCTCTATATCGGCGTCGACGACGACCCGTGCGTGCAAATCGCACTGGACGCCTCCGTCCCGGTCGTCATGCTTGACCGCGTGGACCGGGCCAAGCCGGTCTCGTCGATCGCCATCGACAACGTTGCTGCCGCGCGTGCCGCCACCGAGCACCTCATCGGGCACGGGCACACGCGTATCGGGATCATCGCCGGCCCACCCCAATTGTCCACGGCCGACGACCGGACGACGGGCTGGCGGCAGGCGATGGAATCCGCCGGTCTGCCCATCGACCGGGCGTGGCGATACGAAGCCCCGTTTTCGCGCCGCGGAGGCGAGAGCGCGGCGTCCGCCATCTTCGAGCGGGGCCACCGGCCCGACGCTCTGTTTGCCTCAAATGAACAGCAAGCGCTCGGACTGGTCCACGCCGCGGCGGTGCGCGGTATCCGCATACCCGACGACCTGGCCGTCATCACCATTGACGGCACCGACGACTCCGAATTCGCCAATCCCGCGCTTTCGACAGTCGTCCAGCCGCTCGAAGAGACCGCCAAATCGGCGTTCGACCTGCTCACACAACCGAGCGGCACGGCCGTGCACAGAACCTGCACATATACGCTGCGGCTTCGCCAGTCATGCGGGGCACATCATTCACGGAAAGAAACTAGGTGACACAGTGCGAAATCAAAGCCGATTCGCCCGCTTCCTGCGCGGCTACGGTCGGTTGACGATCTTCCTGATCCCGATCGGCATCGCGACCAACTTCATCGGCGGGCAGATCGCCAGCCTGCTGAAGCTGCCCATGTACCTCGACAGCATCGGCACCATCTTGGTCGGCGCGCTGTGCGGAGGCCTGCCGGGCGCGCTCGTCGGGTTCATCTCGAACTTCATCAACTCGATCACAACGCCGACGCTGATGCCGTTTGCACTGGTCAGCATCTTCTTGGGTCTGCTCGCCGGCCTGCTCTCGCGCATGGGCGTGTTCCGCAGCCTGTGGAAGACGATCGTCTCGGCAGTGCCGTTCGCCCTGATCGGGGGAGGCCTCGGCGGGCTAATCACCATATGGGTGTTTGGCGGACTCGGCGGCAACGGCGTGGCCATCATCACGGGCGCCCTGCACGCCCTGGGCATGGATTTGAACACGGCGGTCTTCGTGTCCGGCTTGCCCGCCGACTTCGTCGACAAGATCGTCACGGTGCTCATCGTGTTCTTGATCTTGAGTCGCATCCCGACCAGGTTGTTCGTGAAAGTCCCGCTCGGCCGGGCTTACATCGGCCGGACGAAGCGGGACGTCATCGACATTCCGGACGACGAGCTGGCGTTGGAGCTGTGACAATGACGAATTCAGTGCACACCGCGACAACGACCGAAGAATTTATCGAGCGGTTTCGGCGCCCGGTGTCCAGCGGCAACGTGATCCGCGATTTCAACCCGATCAACATCATTATCATGCTGGCGAGTCTGGCCGTGATGTCGTTGGCGCTGCCCGGCATCGTCCCGGCCATCGCGGTCAGCGTGGCCTACGTCGTCATTGCGTTCGCAGCCGGGGTCGGGCGGCAGTTCTCGTCGACCTTCGGCAAGCTGTACGCAATCGTCGGCGTGATCCTTTTCGTATTGCGCGCCATCTTCTTGGACATCGGCCACCAGCTGCTGACGTTCGGCCCGTTCGTGATCAGCACCGGCGGCCTCATGCAGGCGCTGCGGTTCAGCCTGCTCGTGATGGCGCTGTGCGGAGCGTTGACCTTGTTCTTTGCCATGACGCCGATGAAGAACCTGATGCTTGCGTTGGAAACCCGGGGCGTGACGCCGCGCGCGACCTACGTCATCCTTGCGTCGTTCCAAGCGATCATCGACCTGGGAAAGAACTCTCGCACGGTGATGGACGCGCAACGGTCGCGCGGGGTCGAAACGGAAGGATCGCTGCGCATCCGGCTCAAAGCGTTCGCGCCGATCCTGGCTCCGGTCTTTCTGGCCGCTATGAACCAGACCGAGGAACGCGCCCTGGCGCTGGACGCCCGCGCGTTCAACTCGCGGCAGCGGCACACGCATTTGGCCAAGCTGAAACCGGTATCGGCTGGTGAAGCCATCATCACGGCGGTGCTTGCCGCGGTTGCCGTCTTTTCGATAGTAGGGGTGTACACGTTATGGAACTGATCTCGTTGAAAAACGTGGGCTTTTCGTATGCCTACGCCGAGAAGCCGGCATTGCGCGGGATCACTCTCGATATCGAACCCGGCAAGCTGTACGGCGTCATCGGGCCCAACGGGAGCGGAAAAAGCACGCTGTGCAGCGTCATCCGCGGCACTATTCCGCATTTTCACCCGGGAGAATTATCCGGCGACGTGCTGATTTACGGACGCGACACCGTGGACTGGGATCCGGCGGAGTTGTCCAACCGGATCGGGTACGTGTTTCAGAATCCGTTCACGCAGATCAGCGGCATCAAGGACACGGTCTTCGAAGAGATCGCGCTCGGCCTGGAAAATCTCGGAGTCGAACGTGAAGAGTTGATCGACCGGGTGCGTGCCGTCATCGACCAGGTCGGAATCGACAAGCTCGTCGACAAGGACCCGAACCAGCTCTCAGGAGGGCAACGCCAGCTCGTCGCGTTTGCATCGATCATCGCCATGGACGCTGACTTCATCGTCATCGACGAGCCGACGTCGCAGCTCGACCCGGAAGCATCCGAGGCGGTCTTCGGCATCATCGAGTCGTTGAAGGCGGGCGGCAAGACCATTGTGCTGGTTGAGCACAAGATCGACCTGCTGGCCGAATACGCGGACGAGCTCATTGTGATGAAGCGCGGCGAGGTGCTCGCACACGGGCCGGCCCGTGACGTGTTGGTGTCCGAAGAACTCGCTGTCGCGGAGATCCCGCGCCCCGAGGTCACCGAACTGGGACTGGCCCTGGAGCGCGCCGGTAAACCGTTGTCATCCATTCCGATCACCCGCGCCGAAGCCAGGGAGCTTGTCGCGGCGCGCATGCAGGAGGCGTGAAATGCCGATTCAACTCAGTGATGCGTCGTTTACGTATCCCAACGGCACTCCAGCCGTCGAGAACGTGAACCTGACCATCGGCGACGGTGAACGGGTCGCGATAGTCGGGCAGAACGGTGCCGGCAAGACGACGACCGTGAAGATGATGAACGGACTGCTGCGGCCGACGTCCGGAACAGTCAGCGTCGACGGCGAATTGACGGCGGACCGTTCGGCGGCCGATATCGCCAAGTCCGTCGGCTACGTTTTTCAAAACCCGGACGACCAGATCTTCGGCAGCGACGTGCAAGGCGAGCTCGAGTACATGCCGAAGTATTACCGGTGGGACGCCGTCAAGAGGACCGAGCGCGTGAAGCGGGCCGCCATGATGACGGGCATCGGCCATTTCATGCAGCTGAACCCGAACGATCTGCCGTTCGCCATCAAGAAGTTCGTGGCAATCGGCGCGATTCTCGTTGGCGAATGCCGCTACGTGATCCTGGACGAACCGACTGCCGGTCTCGACGGGCGCGGGCTGAAGCTGTTGAACAGGATGATCGACCAGCTGGGCGCGGACGGCATCGGGGTCATCACCATCACCCACGACATGCGGTTCGTTGCCGACACGTTCGACCGGGTGGTCGCCATGGCACACCGCACGGTAATCGCGGACGGCGATGTCCATGACGTGTTCGCCGACGACTCGGTGATGCGCGAGGCCAAGCTGAAGCGCCCGGAAGTGTCGCAGCTGGCGCGCGATCTTGGGCTCAGCGACACGGCCTTGCGACTCGGCGACGTCGCAGCGCTGGTTCCGTAATCATCCACGACTGAGCAACAAGAAAGAGACACAATGAATCATTCGATCATTTTGGACGTCGACACGGGAATCGACGACGCCATGGCGATCATGTTCGCCGTCAAACATCCGGACGTGGACGTGCGAGCAATCAGCTGCGTGTCCGGCAATACCGGGCTGGACAATGTGGTGGCCAATACGCTGAAGATTTTGGACGTCGTGGACGCCCCGGACATCCCGGTCGCGGCCGGTGCGACACGACCGTTGATCGAAGAGCCGCGGGATGCCTCGTACGTGCACGGTGCCGACGGGCTGGGCAACTCGAGCCTGCCGGTGAGCAGCCGGGCGGTAGTGCCGGAACACTCGGTGGAGATGATGCGCCGGATGCTCGTCGAATCGGCGGAGAAGCTGACAATCGTGGCGCTCGCGCCGCTGACGAACGTCGCGCTGCTGCTGCGCATGTATCCCGAATGCGCCGACAAGATCGAGCGGATCCTGTTCATGGGCGGGTCGGCATCGGTTGGCAACGCGACGGCAGTCGCCGAGTTCAACATCTGGCACGATCCGGAAGCGGCGAGCATCGTGGTGAATTCCGGCGTGCCGCTGACCATGTACGGGCTCGATGTGTTCAACTCGGTCATCGTCGAGCCCGACGACGTCGCGCGGCTCACGGCCTCGGACGATCCGATCGCCTCCACGCTCGGCGCGTTGCTCGGATTCAGGATGGAAGGCGTCGACGGCGGACCCGACAACGCGTTCAGCCGGATCGGCGATGCCGGCGCCGTCTGCTCGCTCGTTGCACGTGAATTCATGAATTGCCAGACGCACGCCCTTCAAGTGGAGACGGCGGCCGGATATGCTCGCGGGCAGACAATCGTCGATCGGCGTGATCATGCCGGTGAGGACGTCGTGCACGGACTTGCCGGGCCGTGGCCGACGGCCGACGTCATCCTCGGCGCCGACGTGGATGCGGTCGTGAAGGTGTTCCTCAGCACCGTCCTCGCGGGCTGACCTCACCTTCCCCCTCCCTTCCTTCCGCAAAACGCCCCGCGGCGTAGGGAACGCGCAGTCATGACTGCGCGTTCCCTACGCCGCGGCGCGTTTTGTCGTGAGATCGAGTGGGCGGCGCATTCCGCTGGTTGAGCTTGTCGAAGCCCGCCCTCACCGTTTCCAGTATGCGGCGGCGTGAAGGTCGTCGCGCGCAACGCCCCAGGCTGACGTCGCATGGTGTCGGAGCTCGCGGGTCACTCCTGCCTCAGCGGCGATCCAGACATTGCAGCGGACCGCCGGTACCGGAAGCTCGCGCATCAGCGGTAAAAGTTCGGCGTCGCTTTCGGTCCAGTGCACGTCGACCCCGTCGCGCAGAGACAGTAGCGACCGATCGCCCGGTGGCACGGCCGCGAGAACCGTCGCCGTCCACTCATCAGGCAGCGATTCGACGATGGCGGCGATCGCCGGCATTGACGACGAATCGCCAATGAAGACGGCGTGAGACAGACAGTTGTCCTGCGCCCACTCGTGCCGAAAGCCATATAGCGTAACGACGTCGCCTCGCTCAGTACGACCGAGCCACTCCTTGATGAGGCCGGGATGCAGGACGACGTCGAAGTCTAGGGTTGCGGCCGAGGCGTTGAATCTGCGGACGGTGAGTGCACGCATTCGAAAGACTCGAGTGATCACGTTGGATTCGTGACGAGGGATGAGCCCCAGCTTGAACGCATCGGCGGGGGCGATCGGGCGTTGCTGATCGAAATTGTCACTTGTGAGCCGAACGCGCATGAAGTTTGTGGTCACGAGCCGGGCGGACTCGAAGGCGACGTCGTAATGGCTCATCGAATGACTACGCGCCGTCTCACGCAGCGCCTTGCGGAGCATCGTCATGCATCAGCCGATCACTTGAGAATAATTAAGGTGAGCCTACCCTAATTCAACGCTGATTGCTGCCGTCGCTCGCCGAGCGTCCTATCGCACTCCTCGATGAACGCCGAAGCTCGGCGCGTCAGCCGGGCGCCGGCCAAATGGGCGGCGACGACGGCGAGCCCAATGGACGCGTCTTTAACCGGCCTGGTCACGAACGGCCGGTTTTCGTAGCTGACGCCGGTTTCGGTGTGCTGAGTGAGGATCGAGTATCCGAGCCCGCGTGCAACGAGCGAGCGGACGAGTTCGAACTCGGTTGTGCGGAATCGGATCGTCGGGGACATGCCGCGACGCTCGAACAACGATTTGAAGTAATCGCCGCCGGGTGGTAGGTCGAACAAGATCATCGGCTCGTCGACAAGTTTTTCCAGCGGGACACTCTTCAATTTCGCCAGTTTGTGGTCGGGATGCAGGACGACGTGCGGCGGGATGCTTTGCAATCTCAGCTTGGTCAAGTCGGCCGGGAAGAGATCGGTGGCGAAATCGTAGTCGTACAACAATGCCACATCGCAGGTGCCATCGCGCAGCTTGTCGCACAAGTCGGCATGCGAACCGACGGTGAAATCCAAATCGACGCCGGGATGCTCGGTCAGGAAGGCATCAATGATCGGCGGCAACAAAAGCGGGGCCAGTGTGCTGTAGCACCCGATCGACAATTTGCCGGAGAACGATCCGCTCAGATCCTGCGCGTTGCTGTGTAATTCGTCGACCTGTCCTAGCAGTTGCCGCGCCTCGAGGAGTATCTGCCTCCCGACCGTCGTCACCGTCAGCCCGCGGGCATGGCGAATGAATAGCTGCACGCCCAGCGTTTCCTCGAGCTCGGCCAGCGCCGTCGAGATCGCGGATTGCGACAAATACACTCGGCCCGCAGCGGCCGTCACGCTTCCCGTCTCGGCGGCAGCGACAAAATACTCGAGCTGTCGCAGTGTCACGCGGGCCATCGATTTCTCCAAACGCTTCTTTGGGTTTGAAAGATTTTACCGCACAATCGTGCCGACTGTTCACCAGCCGGTCCCCGTCACAAGTATGTGGTCATCCGAATTGGATCCACGTGGTTTTGAGCGCCGAGTACGTGTCGATGGCGTGCAGCGACAAGTCGCGACCGAATCCGGATTGTTTGAATCCGCCGAACGGAGTCGTTACTCCGAGCGCGTCGACAGTGTTCACCGACACTGTGCCTGCCACAAGCGCTCCGGCCACTCGGTGTGCGCGGGCCAGCGATCCGGTCCAGAGAGATGCGGCGAGTCCGTAGGGGGTGCCGTTGGCAATTCGCACTGCCTCCTCTTCGCTGTCGAATGCTTCGACGGTGAGCAGTGGCCCGAAGATTTCGTCACGCAGTACCGCGTGATCGCTGGGCAGGTTGCCGATGATCGTCGGGGTAATGAAGGCGTCGGATCCGTTGATCGTCCGGCGCTCACCGCCGTGGAACAGTTCGCCGTCTGCCTTCGCCTTCTCAATGGCGCTCCACACATCGTCCGCATGGGACTTGCTGACGAGCGAGCCGGTACCGCTGGTTTCGTCCAAGGGGTCGCCGGGAAGATATGCGACGCTCGCTTCGGCAACCAGCCGGACGAACTCGTCATGGACGGCCCGTTCGACGAGCACTCGGCAATTGGCCGAGCACACCTCGCCCTGGTTGTAGAACGCGCCGGCCGCTGCCATGTCTGCGGCTACCTTCAAATCGTCGGTATCGGCGAAGACGACGTTCGCGCTCTTGCCGCCGGCCTCCAGACTGAGGCGCTTCATATTCGACTTGCCCGAATATCCGAGCAGCGTTTTCGCAACCTCGGTCGAGCCCGTGAAGGTGAGCACATCGATATCCGGATGCATGCCCATCGCTTCACCGGCCTCGCCGCCTGGACCGGGCACCACATTGAGGACGCCGGCCGGCAGGCCGGCCTGCCGAGCCAGATCGGCCAGCCGGAGCACCGACAGCGGCGATCCTGTCGCCGGCTTGTGGACGACGGAGTTGCCCATCACGAGCGCTGGCGCGAGCTTCCAGCTGGCGATCTCGAGCGGATAGTTCCACGGTGTGATGGCCCCGACTACGCCGAGAGCCTCGCGCGTGACAAGCGCGGTTGAACCCGGATCCGTCGACGGGATCTCGTCAGTGAGCTTGTCGATCGCCTCGGCGTACCATCGGAACGTGTCGGCGGCCCCGGGCACGTCCGCATTGCGCGCCTCCGCGACCGGTTTGCCCATGTCGAGGCTGTCCAAGAGAGCGAGCTCGTCGGCGTTCTCCTCCATCAGATCGGCAAGGCGGAGTAGAACGGCCTTTCGCTCACCGGCGGCGATCCGGCTCCATCGGCCACCGTCGAACGCTGCCCGTGCGGCGCGGACGGCGCGATCGATGTCGTCGGCGTTCACCGACGCCACCTCGGTGATCGTGTTGCCGGTGGCCGGGTTGACGTCGGCGACGGTCCGTCCGTTGGTGGCGTTCGTGCGTTCCCCGTCGATGACGGCGCGACCATCGATCGCCAGGGCAGCGGCGAGATCGTGCCACGAGTCCGTGTTGCCGGGTGCCATGATCAGCACTCACATCCTTTGCTGTTTGGTTGCTCGTCTTTCACGTCTTGGTATTCGGAATCGCCCGTGCAGCAGTGCGCCGAGACCGGCCGTGGCACGTCCAGCGTTGGGTTCTGGTCGAAGAAGCCGGACGGTGTGAGCGTGAACCCACACGTATCGACCGGCATGATCGGCCAATCCTCCGGCCGCGGGAAATGCGTCATGCCAAACGAGTGCCACACAACGATGTCCGCGTTGTCGATGTCGCGATCGGCTCCGACCCAGTCGACGATGGTGCCGTTGCCGGGGTTCTGATTGACATACGTGCCGGAGGGGAACCGTTCGGTCTCGTCACACTGTGTGACCCACAGATGCTTGGTCGCGAAAGCTGCTCGCTTCGAGATCGACGAGCCCTGGTCGGCCATCAGGGTCGGCTTTCCTTCCGGACGCAATTCGTAGGCCACCGGTTTGTGGTGAGCATTGAGTTTCCCCGGGTTGACGATCTGCCACACCCGACCGTGCGCGTTGTCGGCGAGCCGGACGCCGTCCGATTCCCGGGCCAGTCTCGTCACCGACTTGGTGAACGCATTTCCGTACGGGTTCCCCGGACCGGTCGACACACGCTCGACATTCACCTCATCGACGGCGTTCGTTGGCCCGTCGACGTTCATGTCGAGTCGTGCCGAAAATAGGTGCTGGTGGTACGGCGCGCCAAGACCTTCGTCCCCGAGCATCGTGGCCCATGGGTTGTCAGTGCCCGCGTCGCCGTAGGCGGCGGTGTATACGACGCCCGTCGCCTTGCATTCGAGTTCAATGGTGCCGTCCAGATAGAGGTACCAGTAAAACCCGTAGTCGTAATTGCCGACTGTGACGAAGAACGAGATCACCATGCGGCGCTGCCGGCGCACGTCGACAGACCTCGTGTAGTCGTCCGTGTGCTTCCACAGGATGCCAGCGTCCTCCTCGTGCATGCAGATTGCATTGGTGATCGTCCGAGCATGGCCGTCGTCGTCGGAAAGTACCGCATCGGCGTAGTGGATCTCGCCGAGGCAATCGCAGCCAAGCTCGAGTGAATTGGCACTCTTGCCGAGGGAGTACTCGCCGGCGTCGAAATAGTTCTGCCAGAAGCGGACTGGACTGGGATCGCCGTACGGCACGACCATTTCGGCGATCGAGGCCCGGTAAATGATCGGTCGGAGCCTCCCGCCGTCATCGAACCCGAGCTGATGCAGCACGAGACCCTCGACGGGGTCGAAACCGAGCCGGACCTGCCACTTCTCCCACGTGAGCACGTCGCCGTCAAGCGTGAAGCTCGCGCCGTCGGGCTGGGTAATCTCGATCGGCTTTTGGGTGGTGCGCGGTGCCGGAAGCCCCTCGTCCAGGTGGAAGTTGAACGTTTGCCCGGGAATCGGCGCGGCATCGGTCTCGACAAGGTGCACGACTTTGCCGGTGTTCAGGTCCAGGTACGCCACCAAACCTTCGATCGGGTGCGCCCAGGCATTGTCGTTCTCATCCAGCTGAAGGAACGACGAGCCTCGAATGAGACGGCGTCCCGATTCGCCAGGAATGTCGAAGCAGCCGGCGCTCAGCGCGCAAATCCGCACCAGCGAGAAGTCGGTGATTCCGCGACGCTCGATTGCGGCACGCCAACCGGCGTCCTGACGGATCATTTCCTCGGCCAGCTCGAATTCCTCGGCGATGATGGGCGGCTGCCCTTCGCCGACGACGTCGACCGTTCTGGCCGACACGACGGCTTCGCCGGTGAGTGACACGACGAGCTCAGTGACTTGGCCGGTGCCGCGCTCGAGCAAGAGCGTTTTCACTTGCCGATCGATATTGGCCGCGTGTGCGAGGATAAGATGTTTGGCAGGCTCGACGAGACTGACCAGAGTAAACCGGGTGTGGTCGGTGACGTATCCGGATCGTGTGAGGATTTCCCGGTTGGCCTCGATTTCGGCTGACGTCAGCCGGGCCAGTGGATGCCGGATGGTTGTCGAGGTCACTGGGGCGGTGTTCATGATGCTCCTTCGTATGGTTCGTTATCGTCCAAGAGCTCGGACGCTTCGGGGTTGGGCTTGTGGGCGCGTATATGCTTGCCGCGGACGTATCCGACGAGTCCCAGAATGATGAGGAACGCGAGGGTACCGAGTGTCAGAATCTCGAAGGGCAGCCGGCCGACGCCCCAATTGTCCTTGAAGTCATAAGACAGGCCGAATAGCGGTTCCAGGGTCCCCGGGAAGACCGTTACCCAGGAGCCGAGCACTACCCAAGCGAAGCAAATGATGCCGAGGATGCGGAATCCCGTGTCGTTCACCGGTGCCCGGAACGGCCGCTCGACGTCCGGATACGCCGTCCGGAGTTTGATTGCCGCCGGGATTATCAGCAGGTAGCTGAGCAGGAACGTTGAGATCGAGATGGACAAAACGACGCCGAAGACCGCTGCCGACGTGCCGGTCAGTTGGATGGCAACGAGCATGAACCCGGTGGCGACGGCGCCTGACAGCAAATTGACGTGGATGGGTGTACCCAGCGTGCGGTGGAACTTTCCGAAGAACCCGCCAAAGAATGAACCGTCGGCGGCGGCCAGTGCCTGCATCCTGTCGCTGATGATCATCCAGGCTGCTCCCTGCGATGCCAGTGCGACCACGAATATGACGGCAGCGATGAACACCATGGCGTTCGCGGCCGGGCCATACACGCCGAATACGGTGCGGACGGCGTCCATGAGTCCGCCGATGCCGGTGATTTTGGTCTTCGGCAGCACTAACAACATGGCGAGGATCGGCAGTAAATAGCAGGCTGCCGCCGTGACGCCGGATCGGAGGATGGACACTGGGATGTCCTTCTTGGGATCCTTCATCTCCCCGGATGCGCTGTTTGTCGACTCAAAACCGAGGTACGCGAAAAGCAGGAGTGGCGTGAGCCCGAGGAACCCCGTCATGGTCGGGCTGAAACTTCCCAGGCTGAGTTGGGCAACGCCGTGCTTGACGGCATAGAGCACCGTCGTGAAGAGAAAGAATGCCAGGAAAACGATCTTCAAGATCGCCCCGAGGCTCGGGATCCATTTGGCGCGGCTCAGCGAGAGTATCGCGGCAATGACGGTGACCCAGATGAACACGATCTTGAACACGTAGTCGGCGACCGAGCCGGCCGGCAGGGGAGAGATGAACTGATCCCACGTGGCCGAAGCCAGAAATGCCATGGATCCGCCGACCCAGACGGGCTGCGTGATCCAACTGAGGATCGAAGCCAGAGCGCCGGCCGGCCGGCCAAATGCCTGCCGGACCCACAAGTATGCGCCGCCTTCGCCGATGAACGTGCTGCCGGTCTCGGCGAAGATGAAGCCGTACGGGACCAAGAACACGACGGCCAGGACGAGGGTCCATGTGAACGTCTCGCTGCCGAACGATGCTGTCTCGGCAAGTGTTTCAATACCGAGGACCGCCGACATGACGAGAAAAACGATGTCGAAACGGCCGAGCGTCTTTTTCAGATTCTTGGTTTGTTCATTTGCCAGGGCTGTTGAATCACCGTCGCTCACCAGTCCCACCTCCTCAACGAGAGTTCTTTGTGGCGTAGCTCATAGAATTGCACGCAACAGCGTCCATGGAAAGGGAAAAATGGACGCTGACCTATGGCATTTTTCGATTGGTTGCATAGATAATTAATTAATGGCCAGACCAAAGAATCAAGGAGCACGGCGCCAGCAATTGATCGGGGCCGCCAAAAGGGCAATTGCGATCCACGGGCTGACCGGGCTGCGGACGAAAGATGTGGCGGCTCAAAGCCAGCTGTCGGCCGGGGCTGTCTCGTATTACTATCCCGATTTGGCCGGCCTCATCCGCGACGTCCATAGTCAGGAACTCGACAGGTTCTACTGGTCGCGGCTGCGTGACGCCGAGTTCGCCGATGATCCGCGCGTCAAGCTGTGCTGCACTATCCGCAGCGGAATTCCCCATGCCGCCGACGACGTGGACTATCAAGTGCTCAACGAAATGCACGTGCAAGCATTTCGCGACCCGTTTCATGCGCGTCTGATGGCGAATCTGTTCGAGCGAGAAGTCTCGTTGTACCTGCCGATCCTCGAATCGGGCGCGGAGCAGGGGCTGTTTACTCTACGCGCGTCCAGTCTGACGATCGCGCGCAACCTCGTGGCGCTCGAGGACGCCTATGGCCTTCATATTCTCGGTGGCACGCCGCTCGGTGCCGATGAGGCGTACAACTTGATTGTCGCCAACGCCGAAAACGCGACAGGTTGCGTGCTCGCCGGTGTTGACGTCCGATGATAATGCGTAATTGTCACGCTTAGGGTCAGACGCGTTCGCCGGGCACGGTGTGGCCGAATTTTCGCCGCACGACGTAGGCGATCAGCACGACGATCAAGCTTGCCACGCTCAGTAGCACCTGGGCGCGCGTCGACGGTAACCAGATCATCAGAATCAGCACGGCCACCATCCAGCCAATCGCGATGTACGACAGGTAGGGAAAGGCCCACATCTTCAGTTTGAGACTGCCGGGGTCCGTCTTTTCGAGACGCCGCCGGAACCGGATCTCGGCTGCCACCAGGATGATGTAGTAGATCAGCATCAAGGCGCCCGACGAACTCAGCAGGAACGCGAATACTTGATCCGGGAAGAAGTAGTTGAAGATGACTGCCACATACCCGCCCATCGTTCCTGCAAGAATTGCCCAAGTCGGCACGCCGCGCTTGTTAACGGTCGTCCACTTTTTCGGGGCGTCATGGAAGCGGCCGAGCGCAAAGAGCGTCCGGGAGGTGATGTACAGGCACGAGTTCAGTGAACTCAACACGGCAGTGATGACGACGATCTCCATGGCGACCGAAGCAAACGGGATACCCATTTGCTTCAGTGCGACGGTGAAAGGGCTCTGGATGCCTTCGCCGGTGAAGTTCGTGCCGTTCCACGGAATGACCAGGACGATCAAGGAGACCGAGGCCACGTAGAAGATCATGACGCGGGTCATCACCTGACGGGTTGCTCGCCCGGCGGACTTCGCCGGCTCCTTCGACTCGGCCGCGGCGATGGTGGCGATTTCCGCGCCACCCATCGAAAACATGATGCTGACGCCGGCGACGACAACGGCAAGCCCGCCATTCGGGAAGAAGCCGCCATGGTGCAGAATATTCGCCGTGCCGGGTGAGACGTCCCAGAGTCCGAGCAAGTAAAGGACACAAATCGCCAGGAAGGCGACTATCGCGACGATCTTGATGGACGCGAACCAGAATTCGGTTTCGCCATACATCTTGACGGAAAACAGGTTGACGCCGGTCATAATGAGCATCAACCCCAGGCAGATCGCCCAACTCGGCACCGATGGCAAGTGGTTGGAGAGGATTCCCGCACCACCGACGGCTTCGACTGCGGCAATGACTACCCAGAAATACCAATAAAGCCAGCCGACGCTGAATCCTGCCCAATTACCCAAGGCCAATCGGGGATATTCGGCAACGGAGCCGGCCGCCGGGCGCGCGACTGCCATTTCTCCGATCGCGCGAATAACCAGGATGATCAGAACACCGGAAAGTAGGTAGCTGAGAATGACGGCCGGGCCGGCCTCGTTGATTGCCGGGCCGGAGCCAACGAAGAGCCCGGCGCCAATGATGCCGCCAAGAGCAATCATCGTCACGTGACGGTTCGACAAGCTGTTCTTCAAATTGCTCGCGTGCGTCTTCTCTTCGGCTGACCGAAGAAGAGTTTTCGTCCGTCCGCTCATCCGACTGTTGTCGCTTGTCAGCATGTCCCGTCGTTTCATGCATTAAGTGTGCTGTGTCACGTCATCTTTCGTAAAACAGATATTTCTGACTTCAGCTATCGGTTAAACTGATACATACCGTCGAGCAACTCGTCTTGATGAGGTATCTAAAAAAGCGATGCTATTTAACATTTTATTCTGATTTACAGGTGTCTTTGAGGGACGTAGCGTGAGCCTCATTAGGAACCCGCTGGCGCACAGGCCGTGCGCAGCATGCCGATTGGAGACTGGATGTCGAATCAAGAGATCGAGGTTTTGATTGTCGGCGCCGGCCAGGCCGGGGTCGCGATGAGTGAACACCTGAGCGCTCGCGGCATACCGCATCTCGTTCTGGAACGTGCGCGGATCGCCGAGCGGTGGCGCTCGGAGCGATGGGACTCGCTGGTCGCTAACGGCCCGGCTTGGCACGACCGGTTCCCGAACATGGAATTCGCAGACGTCGCGCAAGACGGCTTTGCGACGAAGGATCAGATCGCTGAGTACTTGACGGCGTATGCCGAGAAGTTCAAGGCGCCCATTCGTTGCGGCGTCGAGGTGACAAACGTGCGTAAGAACGTCGGCCGCACAGGTTTCCGAGTGGAAACGTCGGAGGGCGTTATCGACGCACGCTACGTCGTGGCTGCGACTGGGCCGTTTCAGCGGCCGCTCGTACCGAACATCGTTCCCGATGCGGCGGTGCGGGAACAGATTCACTCCAGTTCGTATCGCAATCCGTCGCGCCTCCCGGAGGGAAACGTCCTTGTAGTCGGCGCCGGCTCATCGGGTGTCCAAATCGCCGATGAGCTCCAAAAATCCGGCCGACAGGTCTATCTGTCCGTCGGTGCCCACGATCGCCCCCCGCGGCGATATCGTGGACGCGACTTCGTCTGGTGGCTCGGCGTCCTCGGCAAATGGGAGGCCTCGGCTCCTCCCGTCGGCGCAGAACATGTCACGATCGCTGTCAGCGGCGCGAACGGCGGACACACCGTCGACTTTCGCGATCTGGCATCGAACGGCATCGAACTAGTCGGCAGGACGGCCGACTTCGATGCCGGCATTATGCGCTTCGCGCCAAACGTCGGGGAACGCATTGCCCAAGGTGACGCCAACTACCTCTCATTGCTCGACGAGGCCGATGAGTACATTGAACGCAACGGGCTTGATCTGCCGGAGGAACCGGAAGCCCGCGATTTTTTGGCTGACCCGGAATGCATGATGAACCCCGTGCTTGAGGTCGACTTGGAGGACGCCGGCATAACTTCGATCGTCTGGGCGACCGGCTTCGGCGTTGACTACAACTGGCTGGACGTCGACGCATTCGATGACGACGGCAAGCCGCGGCATCAACGCGGCGTGTCGTCCGAACCCGGTGTCTACTTCTTGGGATTGCCGTGGTTGTCACGCCGTGGTTCCAGCTTCATTTGGGGAGTGTGGCACGACGCCAAATATTTGGCCGACCATATAGTCATCCAGCGGGGATACCAAACCTATCGGCCCGAGAATGCGTTGCCGACCGAGAATGCGAATATGCCCGACGAAGTCCACCGCGACACCTGTGAGGTGCTCGCGGGCAAATCTACTGGAGTGGCCCAATGACCAATCACACGCGCATCCGTCCGTTCAACACACGTGATACCTATCCCGAGCAGGATCTCGACAACGACCTCTGCCAGGCGGTCGTGGCCGGCAACACCGTCTACTTGCGCGGACAAATCGGCCAGGATCTCGAAACCAGAGAAAGCGTGGGCGTCGGCGATGCGGAAGCACAGGCCGACAAGGCGATGGCGAATATCAAGATGCTGCTCGACGAAGCGGGAAGTTCACTGGCCGACATCGTGAAAGTCACCGTCTACGTGACCGATATCCGCTATCGCGAGACCGTCTATCGCGTCATGGGCAAATGGCTGAAGGGCGTCTATCCGGTCTCGACGGGCATCATCGTCGATGGCCTGGCCCGGCCGGAATGGGTAGTGGAGATCGATGCCACCGCAGTGATCAGTTCAAAGGAGTCCTAGAGCATGACGTTCTCACTTGTGGCCCGCGACGAATCCGGCGCCATCGGCATGGTCGTCACCTCGTCGTCGCCCTGCGTCGGCGCCCGGTGCATCCACTTACGCTCCGACGTCGGCGGCGTCGCATCGCAAAACATCACCGACCCGCGGTTTGGCGACATCATCCTTGATTCCCTTGCGTCCGGGGACGATGCGACACAGGCATTGGAGAAACTGCTCTCACATGATTCAACCGTCGCCTACCGACAGATCACGGTCGTCGATGCGGCGGGCCGAACGGCGGCCCACTCCGGCGAGCACACGCTCGGCCGAAATCGCGTAGTGACGTCGGACGGCGTTGTGGCCGCGGGCAACCTGCTGTCGAACGACTCGGTACCCAGCCGCATGCTCGAGGCGTATGAATCGACTGCGGGCGATTTGGAATACCGCCTCCTGGCCGCGCTCGCGGCAGGCGAAAAGGCGGGCGGCGAAGAAGGCGACATAGCCTCCTGTGGCCTGTCCGTCGTCCGTGAAGCCGGATGGCGGGTGACAGACCTGCGTATCGACTGGCACCCGAAACCGATCGAGGCGCTCGGTGAGTTGCTCGACGTCTGGATGCCGCAACGAGATGACTACGTCACGCGCGGCATCCACCCCGAGCTCGCGCCGTCCTACGGCGTGCCCGGTGACGAGTGAACCCATGAGTGACTTCAAGGAGGCGGCTCGCGAATCAATTGACTCGCGAGCCCGAGCCCTGATCGAGTTATCCCAGCGTCTGCACGACAGCCCCGAGATCGGTTGGCACGAGTTCGACTCGAGCCGAGACGTTGCCGAAGTCCTCGCGGGCATGGGGTTTGGCATCGAACGCGGGTATCTGGGATTGCCCACGGCACTACGCGCCACCTACGGAGCCGGGCCGTTTCGCATCGGACTGATGGCCGAATACGATGCTTTGCCGGGGCTGGGACACGCATGCGGACACAATCTGATTACGGCGATGTCGGTGGGTGCGGCCTACGCGTTGGCGCAGGTCGCCGATGCCGCAGGCCTGACGGTCGAGGTCTACGGGACGCCGGCCGAAGAAGGCGGCGGGGGAAAGATCGAGATGCTCGAGCGCGGGGCGTTTGCGGGGTTGGATTTGGCCATGATGGCACATCCCGCGCCGGTCGACGTGGCCGAAGCGCGGCCATTCGCCGTCGCGCATTCGCATATCGAGTACGTGGGAAAGGCTGCTCACGCCGCGGCGTTCCCAACTCTGGGGATTAACGCGGCCGATGCTTTCACCATCGCGCAAACGTCAATCGCCTTGCTGCGGCAACAGCTGCCGCCCACCGTGCGCGTGCACGGAGTGATGACGAATGCCGGTGAGGCGCCGAACGCCATTCCGGAAAGAACCGAGGGTCGTTGGTACGTGCGGGCTGCAAGCCTGGCAGAGCTGGACGACGTGCAAGAGCGCGTCGAGAAATGCTTCCATGCCGGAGCGCTTGCTACCGGGTGCGAACTGACCATCACCCCGGAAAGCAAGCCGTATGCGGAATTCCGGACGGACCGGGCGGCTCTGGACTTCTACCGTGCGAACGCCGAGACCCTGGGTCGGAAGCTGGAAAGTGAGGGCCCCGCCACGCAGATGGCCACTGCCTCGACCGACATGGGAAACGTCTCGCAGATCGTGCCGGCCATTCATCCCTACATTGGCGTCGACTCATTCCCGGTGTTGAACCACCAAAAAGAGTTCGCCGACCACTGCATCGGCCTCGTTGCCGAGAAAGCGTTGCTCGATGGGGCAACAGCCTTGGCCTGGACCGCCTTGGACATGGCATCGGCGTGATGTCCTGCCGCGCGGCTAGACTACGGCACAACCTGCTCATCGAGGAGAAGTCATGACAAAGTTCGCCGGGGCCGACGATCTTCGCGCTGCCGAGTTCGTCCACACGAGCCTTCGCGGTGCCCGGTTCACCGGAGTCGATCTGTCCGAAGCCGTGATACGCGAAGCGGACTTGTGCAAGGTGCGGATGCGCGCCGTCGACGTCCGCGATTCCGAGATCGATGCCCCGTGGCTGTTCGAGGCCGAGAACTACCTGCTCGTCAATGGCGTGGACGTCGTTCCATTGGTTGACGCCGAGCTGAACCGGCGCTTTCCCGGTCGCGTGGAACGGCATGCCGACGACCCGGCAGGCTTGCGTTCGGCGTGGTCCGCGCTCGAACGCACCTGGTCGGCCACCCTTGAGCGGGTTCAAACGATGCCGACGGGCACTGTCGATATTTCGATCGACGGCGAGTGGTCATTTGCGCAAACTCTGCGGCATCTGATCATGGCGACCGATACGTGGCTGGGACGGGCCATTCTCGAAAAAGACCAGCCGTACCACCCGATCGGTCAGCCGGATTCCAGCTACGAGGACGACGGTCGGTCACCCTTTCAAACGGAGCGTCCGACATACTCCGATGTGCTCGATGTGCGGGCGGGTCGAGTCGCAATGATGCGCGACTTCCTCGCCGCCGCCACTGCCGACGAGCTGGCTGCTCCTCGAAAGAACCCGCACGCGCCGGAACATGAGGAAACGGTGCTGTCGTGCCTGCACACGATCCTCGAGGAGGAGTGGGAGCACCATCGCTATGCGGTTCGCGATCTCGACGCGATCGACGTGCGGACAGGCGTGCGGACAGGCGCGCGGATCGCCGCATCGGAACGACGCCGTAGGCCGGACGACGTCAGGTAGCGATCTCTTCCAGCTCCTGCCCGGGCTTGATGTTCGGAAGCCAGAACGTCGCAATGCCCTGCCCGCATCCCAAGACCACTCCGATCACGATCCAGGTGACCGTCAGGTTCGTCGTTGACGACAGCACCGTCCAGAACAGGCTGCCGAGCATCAGTCCACCCACGAACATGGCGCCCATCCATCCGATGGCGATGGCCCGCACCCGGGTGGGGAAGCTTTCTCCTTGATAGGCGTAGCCGGCACCCGACCAGGTTCCGTTCGTCGCTTGGTAGATGAGGAAGAAGACGATGGCCACCCAGACGTAGTTCATGATCAGTAACAGAGCGAGGTTCAGCGGGCCGACGAGTACTCCTGAGATGACAAGCACATTGCGGCGTCCGAATTTCTCGCCGAGTACCCCGCCAAGCAGATAGAAGAAGAAACCGATGCCGCCGCAAAAGAGCAGCAGGACTGCGGCTTGGTCCGACGTCCAGCCCTTTTCCGCCGTCAGCCAGTACGCGATGTAGAGGTTTGTGGCGACGTACGACGTCGCATAAAAAAGCCAGGTGACCGTGAGCCTGGTGAGAACCGAGCGGACGGGGCCGGGCGTGGCAAAGAGCTGCCGGACGGACCCCTTCTTCAGATCGTCGGCGTTCATGGGACGCTCCGCGCTCAAGCGCGCGACTTCCGGCTGATCGTTTGCCGCCACCGCCTTCCGCATGGCTTTCAGGTGGAGGTAGCGCTCCGATTCGCGGACCTTGTATCGGCCGATTGCCACCAGGACGAGCGGAATGACTCCGAAGAGATAGACGGTCCGCCAGCCAAGCCCGCCGACGAGGAGGTACAGGCCGGATGCCATGAAGACACCGATCGGCCATCCGCCTTGGACAATGGAATACAAGAACCCGCGATGCTTCGACGGAACCTGCTCATTGACCAGAGTGATCGAGACGGCGAGCTCGGCTTGAGCGAACCCGGAGGCCAATGCGCGGACGAGTGCAAGCTGCCAGAACTCCTGAACGAAGTACGTCAACCCGGTGAAAAGGGCGGCCATGATGAGGCAGAACATCCACATCCATTTGCGGCCTTTGCGATCCATGCCCCAGCCGACGAATAATGCGATGACGAATTCAGCCCCGAAGACGATGAATCCCAGGACGCCCAAGATGCCGGAAGACAGGTTGAAGTCGTCGGCGATGGCCGGCATCGTCAGCGTCAACAGGTTGGAATCGTATGAGGCGAGCGACCATCCGAGTACGGCGATGATCACCAGGTAGATCGTGTAGCGGCGGTCTTTTTCCTCTTGCGTAGCGAGCGAGCGGTCGGACATAGCGGCCTTTCAGTTAATTCTTTCGTCGCCGCTGCATCGCGGCGCCGTCGATTACCTGCCCGGTCAGAGCCAGGCGAATGCGCGGCCCGGCGCACCGGTACCGCGTGCAACTTTCAGCGGAGCGAAGCAGAACATGGCTCCGCGGACGGGAAGTTCTTTCAAATTTCCCAATGCCTCGATATAGGCCACCCTGGCCGCGAGACCCAGATGGTGCACGCCGGCGCCGTCATGGGACGAACCCATGCTGGCGCCGTCCGTCCCAACACATCGGACGCCGCGATCCATCAACAAGCGGATCGCTTCTTCGTCCGGGGCCGGCCATCCCGGCCCCTTCCGCGTGACGAGCGGGTCGTGGCAATAGGCGAAGCCATTGGGGCCGGCGACATAGTGCTTGTCCCAATTTGTCCGAAATAGGACGACGTCATTCGGCTCGATCGCTCCGTTCTCGGTCTCCCATGCCGTCAGGAAGTCCGCGGTGATCATCGGCGAGATACCTGGGCCGGCCCCCGGAAGATCCTCCGGGATGTCGACGACGACGGCAGGACCCATGAGTTGGTCGAGGGGGATCTGCTCAACAGTGACTGAGCCGACGTCGGCCGCGTGCGGCAATCCGGTATCCGGCTCCGGGATGAAATGTGCCGGAGCATCCACGTGAGTTCCGGTGTGCTCGTCGATGAGCAGCCAGCGCGTTTGATAGGGGCCGGTCGCGCTTTTCAACGGCGAGGCCTGACTGTCGACGTTTGCGAAGTAATTGAACGTCTTCTGCTGATACGGCATGTGCTTGGCCCAGGCAGCAGGCAACTCTTCGGCAAGGAGCAACGTCAGATCAATGATCCGGCGTGGTCGGGCGGTTTCCGCCATGATGCATCGTGCCTTTCGTGATGAAGTGCCCAGTCCGCACTTCTCCTCGATCCTGAAGTGCACGGGAGAGACCACGTAATATTTCCTATATGATGGCGAATTTGCCGCCGTCCGTCAATACCTTAATTTTTTGCTCGGCTCGGCCGGCGCATCGCGTCTCGCTCTCGCATCGGCCGCAAAACGCGGCGCGGCGTCGAGAACGCGAAGTCATGACGGCGCGGGCTATACGGGGTGCCGCGTTTTGCGGGGAGAAAGACTTTCAAAAAGTATCTTGATATCAAGATAAATTGTGGGATACTAGAGGTAAGGCATACCTAAGAGGTGATGCTGCAGGCGGACTTTGCTCCGAAAGGGGAACGACATGACCGAAGTACACGAGTTGGCTGCTTTCGTAGACGAGGCACAATTCGAATCCATCAGCCCCGAAGCGCTCGAACAGCTGAAGATCCGGGTGCTCGACACCATTGGAGTGGCGATCGGCGCGCTGGACGCCGAGCCGATGACGGCGATCCGCGGCCTCATGGACGATCTGGGCGGCACCGAGATGGCCACACTGATCGGCGGCGGACGCACCACTCCCGAACGCGCAGCATTCTTCAACAGCGCTCTCAGCAGATATCTCGATTTCATGGACGCGTACCTGGCGGCAGGGGAGACGGGACATCCGTCCGACAACCTCGGTGCCGTGCTCGCCGCTGCCGAGACCGCCAACGCATCCGGCGCGGAATTCCTCACTGCGCTCGCCGTGGCCTATCAGGTGCAAACGCGGCTGTCGGATGTCGCTCCGGTTCGCGCCAAAGGATTCGACCACACCACGCAGGGCGCTTTCGCTGCAGCCGCATCGGCGGCCAAGGCCTTCGGCCTGTCTGCGGAACAGACCGCGAACGCCATCGCGATGGCCGGCACGGCCAACGTCGCACTACGAGTGACGCGCACCGGCAATCTTTCTCATTGGAAGGGCCTGGCCTACCCGCACGTGTCCAAGGAGGGCACCTTTGCCGCAATGCTGGCATCCCGCGGAATCACCGGGCCGGAAGAGGTCTTCGAGGGAAACAAGGGCTTCAAGGACTCCGTTGCCGGCGACTTCGACATCGACTGGTCCGCCGAGAACCTGGAAAGCGTCCTGCGCACCATCATCAAAAAACACAACGCCGAGATCCACTCGCAATCGGCGCTCGACGCAGCACTCGACATCCGGGCGCAAGACGGATTCGACGCGGCCGAGATCGAATCGATCAAGCTCACGACCTTCGATGTGGCCTACTCCATCATCGGCGGCGGCGAAGAAGGCGACAAACGCACCGTCCGCACGAAGGAAGAAGCCGACCACTCGCTGCCGTGGATGCTCGCCGTCACGCTGCTCGACGGGCGGCTCGGTCCCGAACAATACGCGCACGAGCGCGTCGTCGCAGCCGATGTCCAACAGCTCATGACGCGCGTGACAATCGCGCCGGACGACGCATATTCGGCTCGCTTCCCGAACGAGATGCCCGCCGAGCTCGAGATCGTCCTGCGCGACGGCACCCGCTTTCACGCCGAACGCGCCGCCTATGACGGCTTTCACTCGCAGCCGCTCGATTGGGAGGGCGCCCGCGCCAAGTTCGATGCTGTCACGGCGCCGTTCGCGTCAGAGCAATTGCGCGATGAGATCGCCGACATCATCCATCGACTCGACCGGGAACCCGTCACGGCGCTCACTGCAGCGCTCGCCAGGGTCAGCCGGACACGCAACGCTTGATGGCCACCCGCCATCGCCCCCAGTGATGGCCGCCGGCCATCGCACAAGAAAAAGGAGACAGATCATGTCCAACGAAATTCCGTATGACGTTTCGTTCAACTTCATTCCGCGGGCACACCGCCCTGCCAAACCGCGCACCCGCGGCATCACCGAAATCCGCGCGCCGTATTACAGCACCTTCGGTACCCGGCACCTCGAGGACGTCTTCGACGTCGCCGGCCAGTGGGTCGACGGCATCAAGTGGGCGGGCGGCTCGTTCGCCCTGTTGCCGAGCGAACAGGTTCGCGCGTTCAGCGATATCGCCCACAAGAACGACGCCTATGTCTCGTCCGGCGGCTGGATCGAAACGATCCTGCGCTACGGCGACGACGCGGTCGACCACTACCTGAAGGAGGCCAAGGAATCCGGATTCGACGTCATCGAGATCTCGACCGGGTTCATCATGCTGCCGACGTCGGGCCTGGTCCGGCTCGTCGAGAAGGTCACGAAGGCCGGTTTGAAGGCCAAGCCCGAGCTGGGCATCCAAATCGGCTCCGGCGGCGATTCCGGCGAGGCCGAGCTCGCGGCCGAAAGCAAGAAGGACATCGGCGACCTCGTCGATCGGGCACAGAAATGCCTGGACGCCGGCGCCTCGATCGTGATGATCGAGTCCGAGGGCATCACCGAGAACGTCACCGAGTGGAACACCGGAGCCGCCGCCTCGATCATCAACGGCGTCGGCCTGGAAAACGTGATGTTCGAAGCCGCCGACGGTCCCGTCTTCGAGTGGTACATCAAGAACTACGGCAACGAGGTCAACCTCTTCGTCGACCACAGTCAGATCCTGCAACTCGAGGGCCTGCGCCAGAACATCTGGGGCAATAAGAGCACGTGGGGCAGGGTCATCAACCCGGCCGCCTGACACAATGAGTTCTATGACTCGTGTGACGGTTGCAGCGGTTCAAGCCGGATCGGTCCTCTTCGACACCCCGGCCACACTCCTCAAGGCGGAGCGGCTGATCCGCGAGGCCGCTGCAACCGGCGCCACGCTCGTCGTCCTCCCCGAAGCCTTTCTCGGCGGCTATCCGAAGGGGCTGGACTTCGGTATCACGGTCGGCGGGCGAGCGCCGGAGGGCCGAGACGTGTTCCGGCGGTACGCTCAGTCGGCCGTCCGGCTCCCCGGACCGGAAACCGACCATCTCGCCGAACTCAGCACCGAATTGGGTGTCATGATCGTGGGCGGCGTGATCGAGCGCGACGGCGGCACGTTGTATTGCACCGCCGTCTTCATCGCTCCGGGTCGCGGACTTGTCGCAAAGCACCGCAAACTCATGCCGACCGCCGCCGAACGTTATCTCTGGGGGCAAGGCGACGGGTCCACGCTGCCGGCCGTGCCCTGCGACGCCGGCGTGTTGGGAGCGGCCATCTGCTGGGAGAACTACATGCCGTTGCTTCGGCAGACCATGTACTCCAAAGGCGTCGAGATCTGGTGCGCTCCAACTGTCGACGAACGCGAGCAATGGCAGTCCACAATGCGCCACATCGCCCTCGAAGGCCGATGCTTCGTGATCGCTGCGTGCCAGTTCCTCACCAGGGACGGCATGCCGGACGACGTGCATCCGGTGCAGGGCGACGAACCCGGCACGGTGCTGATCAGCGGCGGCTCCGTGATCATCTCACCGCTGGGAGAGGTGCTGGCCGGGCCCGAACGCGGCGGGGAAACAGTGCTCACGGCCGAACTCGATCTCGACGATCTGGACAGGTCGAAGTTCGACTTCGATGCCGCCGGCCACTACGCCCGTCCCGACGTCTTTACCCTCACCGTCGACGAATCGCCGAAGCACCCGGTCGCCCGGCACGACCGTTAAGCCGTTTTGCCTGCGTCCGCAGTCAGTTCCGGACGACGTCGCGCGCCACCCTCTCCATTTGCTCGGCCGGCTCCACCATCGGGTGGACGATGATGTGGGTGACGCCTAGCGATTCGAGCCATTCGACGTGCTCGCCGATCCGTGCGGCGCTGCCGACGACCGGGATCGTCGCGGCGAGATCGGCATTGCCGTAGTGGCTGCCGAAAAATTCGCGGACCCGCTCGGCGACGTCCGGCGTCTCGTCGCCCACATGCAGATACACGCGTTTGGCAATCGTGAAATCATCAGCCGTGCGCCCGTGAGCGTCAAGTAGCGGCAGCAGTGTGTGCAACGACTCCTCGAACGATTCGGGGGAGGCCGAGCCGGCCCCGATCCATCCGTTGCCAAGGCGCGCGGCACGGTCCAATGCCGGCCGCGCCCGCGCGCCGAACCAGATCGGCGGATGCGGCACCCGCACCGGACGGACCGGGACGCGGACGTCGTCCAGCGTCCACCAGCGATTGGCGAACGTGACCCGGTCCTCGGTCCACAGCCGTTTCACCAACGCGATGCCGTCTTCGAACCGGGCTGCGCGGTGCGCCGGGTCCAATCCGTAACTTGGGTACTCGGCAGTGCCGTTGCCGATGCCGACGCCCGCGATCAGTCTGCCCGCGCTCAGCCGGTCGATCGACGCCAGATCGCCCGCCAGCTGCATCGGCGTACGCCGATTCGTGATCAGGACCGCGGTGCCGAGCCGCGCCCGCGTGGTGACGGCGGCCGCGAAACTCAGCGTGGCCAGCGGATCGACGGCGCTCACACCGCTGCTTTCGGACACCCACAGGCCATCGAATCCGAGCGACTCGGCGGTCTCGAGGTATTCGCGCAGCGTCATCGACTCCAGCTCGCCGACGTCTTGCGGGACTGCGATGCCGAATTCAGTCATGGGCTCCTCCACCGGAAAGCCGTCGGTTGAGCCGGGCGGTGCCGGACTTGCGGCCAACGGTTGTCGCCAATCGTACTTCCTTTCACACGCAGCTCGGGCCGGTCGGCGCCGTCCGCTCGGACTCTTGACCGCTCATAGCGGGCTGATAGTCTGCTTTCTGTGTCCACGTCGGTACTCGTCACGGGCGAAGCGAAAGCACCGGCCAACAATCCGATCACCAATAAGTTCGGGTTGTTCTACGTGGCTTTCGTCATCGACACGGACACGCACCTGATCCAGGATGCCGAATGCTCGGCGACGTTGGCTTTGACGAACCGGTTCGTCAAGAGCTTGTTCGTGGGAGAGCGCATCACGGAGGAAGGTCGACTGCAAGAACGCGTCGCGTCCCGGTACCACGGTTCGTCGCAGCGTGCACTTGCCGCGGCGCTGCACGGCGCCGTCGCCAAGTACCGCGGCATCGCCGAAGCACCGGAATAGCGGCCGTGCGCGCATCAGTAGCCGACATCATCTGATTGCCTGGTCCCTCACCGGACGAGACCCAGTCGGAAACAGACCTCGGGGCACGACGCCCCTGCCTGTTTCCGGCTTTTTTCTTGTTTGGCGCGTGATCGGCACCTGAATCTCAAGGGAGACATTCATGATCACCTCCGGGTACGCCTTCGTCGGCGTATTACTGGGCCTGGCCGCCCTCATCGTCTGGTTTGAAAAACGCAAGGCCTGGAAGTTATTCAAATACGTTCCGGGATTCGTGCTGCTGTACATCGGCGCAGCACTGCTCAACACGTTTGGCGCCTTCGGCGACTCGAAAGAGATCGAGAACGTCGGCGGCAGCATCCGGGACCTGCTGCTGCCGGCCATGATTTTGTTGTTCTTGTTCAAATGCGACTTGCGCAAAATCGTGAAGCTCGGCCCCAAGCTGCTCATCACCTTCTTCATGACCACCGTCAGTATGATCGTGGCGTTCACCGCGGTCTTCTTCGTCTTCCAAGGACTCGTCGGCGACGAAGCCTGGAAGGGCGTGGGCGCGCTTTCGGCCTCGTGGACGGGCGGCTCGGCCAATATGGTCGCCGTCCAGGGCATCCTGCACGCGCCGCAGGACATTTTCGGTTACGTCCTCATCGTCGACACGCTGATGTACTCGATTTGGCTGCTGATCATGTTCGGCTCGGTGGCGTGGTCCGACAAGTTCAACCGCTGGACCAAGGCGGACGTCACCTATCTGAACGCTCACACCGGGTCGGAGGCCGGCGAGGCGGACAAGCCGATGGATCTGGCGTCGCTGCTCTCGCTGATCGGCTTCTCGATTATGATCTCGGCCGCCGCGACCTGGATCGGCACGATGCTGCCCGATATCGGCATCGTCATCAATTCGACCACCTGGACGATCTTAATAGTCAGCGTGCTCGGTCTCGTCCTGGCCACGACTCCGATCGGCAAGACCGCCGGTTCGGCGGACGTCGCGCAAATCATGCTCTACATGATCATCGGGATCATCGCCTCCGGGTCCGATTTCACCTCGATCGCCGATGCCCCGGCATACCTGTTGATCGGAGCCCTCGTGCTTGTCGTTCACGCAGGGCTCATGACGATCTACGCGAAATTGACGAAGACCGAACTGTTCAGCCTGGCCGTGGCCAGCACGGCACACGTCGGCGGCGTCGCCTCGGCGCCCGTCGTGGCCGGCGCGTTCAACCGCCAGCTCGTGCCGGTCGGCGTCCTGTTCGCCCTCATCGGCGCGTTCATGGGCACAATCGTCGGCCTGTTGATCGCCCAGATCCTGGCGGTGATCTGATGCCCGTGGCACGCATCCGCACCCATGTCGAAGCGGCTGCGCTCACCCGACCGTTCATCACATCCAGGCGCCGGGTCGATACCGTGGCAACCGTCGTGGTCGAGGTCGAACTCGCCGACGGCACGGTGGGGATCGGCGCCGCTTCGGAGAACCCGGCGGTCACGGGCGAGACGGTGGACTCCATCACGGCGCTCGTCACGGGGCAAATCGCGGACGCCGTCACGGGGTCGCCGGCGTCGCTGGCGGACCTGGCGCGCGCCGTCGGGGCATCGGCGGTCGGTAACGCCTCAGCCAAGGCGGCTGTCGACATGGCCATTCACGACGCGCACGCCCGCGCGCTCGGCGTCCCGCTCACCACGTTGCTGGGTGGCGACGTCCGCGCCGCAATGGCGGGCGACATGACCGTCAGCCTCGACGAGCCCGACGTGATGGCCCGGCACGCGGCCGACGCCGCGGAGTCCGGATTCACCTGCATCAAGGTCAAGCTCGGCAACGACACCGCCCGTGACCTCGACCGGCTGCGAGCGGTGTGCGACGCGGCGCCGCACGCCCGGCTGCGCTTGGACGCAAACCAGGGATGGAACGCAAAGGACGCGGTGAGAGTGATCCGCCGAATCGAGGACGCCGACCTACCCGTCGACTTGGTCGAGCAGCCCGTGCCCAAATGGGATCTCGACGGGCTCGCGGCGGTCACGCGCGCCGCCGGGCTGCCCATCATGGCGGATGAGTCCCTTGCGAGCCCGCACGATGCGTTCGAACTGGCCCGTCGCGGCGCTGCGGACTTGTTCAACATCAAGCTCGCCAAGTGCGGCGGCATCCGGCAGGCACTGCAGATCGCGGATATCGCCGAAGCCGCCGGAATCGAATGCATGGTCGGCGCCATGATGGAACCTCGGATCGCCATCACTGCCGCCGCCCACGTCGCGGCGGCACATCCCAACATCACCGTGATCGACCTCGACTCGGCCGACTGGTTTGCCGACTCCGGCACCGGCGGAAGCGTCACCGTCGACGGGGTTCTGCACCTCTGCGGCGGCCCCGGTCTCGGCATCGACCCCGCCCGCAACGCCGACAACGGACACCAAACACCCCGGCCCCACTCCCGCACCGAAAGGAAAGAACAATGAAGTCACGCTTTCGCTCCCGCACCGTGATCGGCGCCGCATTGGTCACCGCGCTGCTTCTGCCGGTTGGGGCTACGACCGCGGCCGCCCAATCGCCGAAGACCGCCGGAGCACACGGCGGAATCGAAGCCGGCGACACTGCATTCGTCGACGTGTCGGTGGCGACTCTGTGGGTGGGGCCGCGCATGACCCGGTCGATCGACAAACCGTCGACGACCAATCCGGTCGACCTGGACGCGTGGAACCGGTCCATGGAGGATACGCAAACCCGCCGTTGGTTGACCGGAAAACTCGAAACCCAGGCGTCGTACGGCGCAAAGGTCACGGTACTGGGAATCGACGGCTCGTGGGCCCACGTTGCCGTGGCCGGCCAAAAAACGCCGCGGAACGACCGCGGCTACCCCGGCTGGGTGCCGGTCCGCCAGCTGGTGAAGAACGACGCATTTTCCGAACGGGTCAAGACGAGCGATCGCGCCGTCGTGACGGCCAAGAAGACCTGGCTGACGAAGAAGGCGTCCGGCGAGCACCGCATGGTGCGGATCGGCTTCAACACGAAGCTGCCGGTGCTCGACCGGGAAAGCAGTGCCGTCCGCGTGGCCACGCCCGACGGGAAGAAAGCGTGGGTGGACTCCGACTCCGTCGCGGTCTACGCGCCCGGTCAACAGCCGCCCGCGCCCACGGGCGCCGATCTCGTGCGCACCGGCAAGAAGTTTCTCGGCTTGCGATATCTCTGGGCCGGAGTCTCCGCATGGGGGTTCGACTGCTCGGGCTTCACGTCGTCGATCTATCGCGCGCACGGAATCGCCATTCCGCGCGATGCCGGCGCCCAGGCCGAGGCGGCGAACGGCAGGCCCGTCGACAAAAACCACCTGAAGCCCGGCGATCTGCTCTTCTTCGCCCAGCCCGGCGGCACCGGGGCGGTGCACCACGTCGGCATGTACATCGGCGGCGGCCGGATGATCCACGCCCCGAATGCGTCGACCCGGGTGCAGATCGTCGATTGGCGGCAGTGGGACACCTCGAACGAATTTGCCGGCGCTCAGCGATTCCTCTAAACGATTTCGTGCCTACTATCGAGACATGGATGATGTGCAGCGGGTCGACAGTCTGCAAGATGCGGTTGTCGATTACGGGTTCGCGTACCTCTTGACTGTCGGCGACGACGGCCGGCCGCACGCGGTGGCGGTCACCCCGCGGCTTGCCGACGGGCACCTCCAGGTCGACGACGTCGGGTCTCGGAGCTTGCGCAATCTGGCGGCGCGTCCCGACGTGTCGTTCGTGTGGCCGCCGCGGGCCGTCGACGAGTATTCGTTGATCGCGGACGGCGTTGCAGCGGTCGGCGACGGCGGAGCGATAGTCGTGGCCCCGAGCCGGGCGGTCCTGCATCGGCCCGGCCGCGCGCCGCAAGTCGATCCGCCCGGCGAAGGATGCGCCTCGGACTGCCGCGAGCTGCGGCTGGCCTGATGGCGCAGACCGTTTGAGTGCGTTTGCTCGACGCGTGCGGGGTAGTTTGTCCCCCGTGGGGCTGCAATTACAGCACCACGAGGGACAAACCACCCCGGAGGCCGGCCGTCCGGGAGGACTGTCTCCGGCGTCGCCTATAGGATATTGTTCCAAGAGATGATCCGTAGACCGTCGAAAGGAACACGATGCGTAGCGCGCCTCGCGGGAATGCCGCCACCGAACTGGTCAAGATGCTCATTGCCGGAGGAGTGTCCGTCGATTCGCTCGCGGCCGCCCCGACAATTGCCGACATTCGGCTGCTGGCGCGGCGGCGACTGCCTCGGATGGCCTTCGACTTCGTCGACGGGGGAGCCGACGCCGAGAACACGTTGCGCGCCAATGTGGCCGACTTGGCAAAGGTGACGTTCGACCCGCGCTCGCTGGTCGACGTGTCGACCGGCGACCTGTCGACGACAGTGACCGGCGAACGGATGCCGATGCCGCTACTGCTCGGGCCCGCGGGCTCCGTGCGGATTTTCGGCGGCGACGGCGAACTTTCGGCAGTGCGGGCCGCAGGCAAGGCCGGACTGACCTACACGATCAGCACGGCGTCCAGCTGGTCGATTGAAGAAATCGCCGCCGAAGCAACGGGACCGCTCTGGTTCCAGCTCTACATGTGGCGCAGCCCGGACATCGTTCGGAACCTGGTGAAACGCGCGGCCGACGTCGGGTGCACGGCGCTCGTCGTCACAATCGACGTTCCGGTCAACGGTAAGCGCGCCCGCGATCAGCGCAACGGCATGTCGATTCCGCCGCAGGTCACGCTCCGCAACGCGGCAGGAGCCATTCGCCACCCCGCCTGGCTGGCCAGCCTGTTGCGCGGCCCCGCCATCGGATTCCGTAACCTCCAGGGAATCGCCGAGGGGTCAAGTGCCATGTCCCATCAGGAATACATCAACACCGAGCTCGTCAATCTCTCCGCCACCTGGGACGACATTGCGTGGTTGCGCCGCGAATGGGACGGGCCGCTCTTCGTCAAGGGCGTGATGAGCCTGGACGACGCCGAACAAGCTGCGCGCGTCGGGGCCGACGGCATCTTCGTCAGCAACCACGGCGGACGGCAACTCGACAGTTTGCCGAGCTCGATCAGCGTGTTGCCGCGCATGGTCGATTCCTTCGGCGACCGCCTCAGTATCATCTTCGACGGCGGCGTCCGCAGCGGCGGCGACGTACTCAAGGCCAAGGCCATCGGTGCGGACGCTGCAGCCCTCGGCCGTAGCTGGGTCTGGGGAGCCGCCGCTGCGGGGGAGCGCGGCGTCGAACGCGTCATCGACATCTACCGGTCCGAATTGCGCGAGACGATGATCTTGCTCGGCAAGACGTCGGTCGACCAGATCGACAGGTCGGTGGTCCATTTCCCGTCCGAATGGAGCGGCGGCCGGGCCGGCGTCCGCAGCTGACGGGCCGCCCTACCGGCCGGCGCCGGCGGCAGGCCCGCCGACGCCGTGCGTCACGAGCTTCCGATCGAGAAGCCGAAGACGTTCAATAGCGTATAGATCCCGAGCAGCCCGATCGCGACGCTACTGATCACGAGGGCCGCGTTGAACCAATTGCCGCCGTGCAGACGCTTGTCGACTTCCTGTTTGCGCAGGTACCACACTGCCACCACCACTGCGACCAGGAAGACGCCCGTGACGACGCCGCCGATCTGCACCATCAGCACCGGTACGCGCAGAACCAAGAACGCCACGCCCCAAATGATCGGCATGATGACCGTGAAGAAGCGGATCCACCGCAGTCGCACGACGGGACTCCGGTGCCAGTCGAAGGCGCCGAACGTGGCAAGAATGTTCGTGTACATGCGCGCCCAGCTCGGAATGGCCGCCCACATGGTCGATCCCAGTACGGCGATGGCGCCGATGAGGAAGCCGATGCTTGCCCACTGACCGAGCGTGTCCGTGTACATACGCGACAAGGTGGTGATCATCTTGTTGCCCTCGGGCGCGAGGCCCTGCGGGTGCAACACTGCGGCGCCCATGATGAAGAACGCGACGGTGCCGAAGGTGTAGATCACCCACGAGATGATGGCGTCCTTGTACATGACGCGGATCCAACCCTTGGCGCGGCGCTCCCAGTCCTTGGTGCCGTCATTGGGGCCGACCCAGCGGGCATATCCCTTTTCCACGCACCAGTACGTGTAGTAGGTGATCTCATCGGCGCCGACGCCGGTGATGCCGAACATGGCGATTGCCGCGCCGACAGCTCCCGCCGGGATCGTGAAGGTCAGGCCGCCGAGGAGGTCGTCGGCGCCGTAGCCGAACGGGGTCATGGGCAAGCCGAGGGCGATCACGACTGTGGCGAACACGAAGATCACGACGAGTGCGAACGCGCCGCGTTCGATCAGCCGGTAACTGTTCTTGTACAACAACACGATGCTGAGGATCACCATGAAGATCGTCCAAATGGTCACCGACGTCGTTCCAAGCGGCGGGCCGCCCAGCGGAATGAGAATGCTGGCAGCCACGGAGACGCCGCCGACGATCCCGCCGAACTGCAGGAATTTGGACAACGCCAGCACGATCCAGAGGATGTTGATCCAGCTGACGCGGCCGATCTTCGGCGGCACCTTGTTGTAGCCGGTCAGGGCCGGATTGCCCGTCACGATTGTCCACCGTGCGAGTTCGACCTGCACCGCGACTTTGACGAGCGTGCTGAAGATGACCATCCACAAGATGGCGAAGCCGACCTTGGCGCCCAGTGCGGTCGTGGCGATGAGCTCGCCCGATCCGACGATGGAGGCGCTCAAGATCATGCCGGGCCCGAGATATCTCAGACTGGCCTTCCAACCGACGGGCGGTTCTTTCACCCCGTCGGCCGTGAGCGTGTAGGGGTCGCGAGTGGGTGCGGAATCGGGAGCTGTCGACATTGCCAATCCTGTATCCAATAGGGTTTTAATGAGTATGGGTGGTATCCGGGGATACGTCAATACCTCGAGACCGCTTTGTGATGTACCGCCGGCGGTGACCGGCAAGACGGTGAATGCGCGGGGTTTCGAGCAGCAAAGCGCCCGTCGGCCGGGGCACGAGGCGGTTCGTTTGACTTTCAGCATCGTGCCGGGTAATCCTATAGGAAATTGGGACAATGAAAAATGGCCGAGATCGGAGCGCAATGACACGGCTGTTCAATGAACCGAGCGCGTTCTCTGACGAACTCGCCGAAGGATTCGTCGCCGCGAACCCGGCATACGTGCGGAAGGTGCCCGGCGGTGTGGTTCGTGCCACGAAGACCGCGGGCGGCAGTGTCGCGGTGGTGGTCGGCGGGGGATCCGGGCACTATCCGGCCTTTGCCGGACTCGTCGGACGCGGCATGGCGCACGGCGCGGCAATGGGAAATATCTTTGCCTCGCCCTCGGCCCACCAGGTCTACGATGTGGCAAGGGCGGCCGAGCATGGCGGCGGCGTCATTCTCAGTTTCGGCAATTACGCCGGCGACGTACTGCATTTCGGCCAGGCGGCCGAACGCCTGAACGCCGAGGGCATCCGCACCGAAATCGTGACCGTCACCGATGACGTGGCAAGCGCGCCTCCGGATGAAATCGCCAAACGGCGCGGCATCGCCGGCGATCTGACGGTCTTCAAGGTGGCCGGCGCGGCCGCCGACGCCGGATACGACTTCGACGAGGTCGTGCGTGTGGCACGGCAGGCCAACGACCGTACCCGCTCGTTCGGCGTCGCCTTTGCGGGATGCACGCTTCCCGGTGCGGACGAACCGCTCTTCACGGTGCCGGAGGGCAGAATGTCTCTCGGACTGGGAATTCACGGCGAGCCCGGCATTTCCGAGGCAGACATTCCCACCGCCGACGGGCTTGCCGACCTCTTTGTCGACAAGCTGTTGGCCGAACGTCCCGACGGCGCCGACGCGCGGGTTGCCGCCGTCCTGAACGGATTGGGCACGGTGAAATACGAAGAGCTCTTCGTCGTCTATCGCCGCGTGAGCAAACGGTTGGCCGACGCCGGTCTGACAATTGTCGAGCCCGAGGTCGGCGAGCTGTGCACGAGTCTCGACATGGCCGGCGCCTCGCTGACCTTGTGCTGGCTCGACGACGAACTCGAACGACTCTGGACGGCGCCGGCGGACGCGCCGGCATTCCGCAAAGGCAGTATGGGCGACGCGCAGATGGATGATGCACGGGGAACCGCGGTGTCCGCGTCCGCTGAGATCCCCGCAGCCTCGGAGGAGTCTCGACGTGTCGTGCCGCTGCTGCTCGATGTGCTGCGCGCCATCCGGCAAGTCACCATCGACGGCTCGCAGGAATTCGGCCGTATCGACGCGGTGGCGGGCGACGGCGACCACGGAATCGGCATGGAACGCGGCGCCCGTGCCGGCGTCGATGCCGCCGAATCGGCAGCCAGCGCCGGCGCGGGCGCCGGAACGGTACTGCAATGGGCGGCCGATGCGTGGGCCGATAAGGCAGGCGGCACGTCCGGCGCATTATGGGGCGTCCTGCTCGGAGCCGTGGCCCAGACCTTCGGCGATACCGAGGCCGTCCATCGACGCGACGCGGCAACCGCTCTCGAGGCAGGCACGGACGCCGTCATGAGACTCGGCAAGGCCGAACTCGGCGACAAGACAATGGTTGACGTGCTCGTGCCGTTTTCGCAGGCCGTGACCGACCGGATCGGCGCCGGCAACACTGCCGCCGAAGCCTGGACGGCCGGCGCAGCAGTTGCCGACGCCGCCGCCGCAGCCACGGCCGACTTGACGCCCAAGATCGGCCGCGCCCGCCCGCTCGCCGACAAGAGCATCGGCACCCCGGACGCCGGAGCCGTGTCGCTGGCACGCATCGTCGGCGCGGTGGCCGCCGTCTTGAACGACGCACGGAACGACTCGCAGCAAGGAGAAAACGCATGAGTGACAAGCTGACAATCGTTGTCGGCTCCGACGACGCCGGCTTCGACTACAAAGAGGCATTGAAAGCGGATCTCGAAGCCAGTGACCTCGTCGAATCGGTGACCGACGTGGGCGTCGACGCGCAGTCCCACACCGCGTATCCGCACGTCGCAGTCGCGGCCGCGCGCACAGTGGCCGCCGGCGAGGCCGACCGGGCATTGCTGATTTGCGGCACCGGGCTCGGCGTAGCGATCTCGGCCAACAAGGTCAAGGGCATCCGCGCCGTGACGGCCCACGACGGATACTCGGTCGAGCGCGCCATCAAGTCCAACAACGCGCAAGTGCTCTGCATGGGCCAGCGCGTCGTCGGCCTGGAGCTGGCACGCAAGCTCGCCGCCGAATGGCTCACTTACCGCTTCGACACCTCATCGGCGTCCGCCGAGAAAGTCGCGGCCATCGACAACTACGACCAGGCCGACAGCTCTCTGCCGGAATCGGTTGGAACGGAGTGTGACTGATGCCCATCACGACAGCTGCAGTAGTAGGCAGCGGGTACATGGGCGGCGGCATCGCCCAAGTACTTGCCAAGGCCGGAATTCCGGTCGCCCTTGCCGATGCGTCGCCGGAACTGTCGGTGACGAACCTCGAGCGGCTGAAAGCCGAAGCGGGGAAATTCGAGGACGCCGGGCTGTTTCAGCCGGGCAGCGCCGAGACCATCGCCGCAAACCTCTCGGCCGCCGCATCGATCGAAGAAGCAGTGGCCGACGTCGACTACATCGCCGAAGCCGTCCCGGAAGTCTCATCGATCAAGGCCGACGTGCACACCCGCATCGACGCTGCCAAACGTTCCGATGCGATAGTCGGGTCGAATACTTCGACAATTCAAATCGAATCGATGACGGGATCGTTCGCGGACGCCTCGACGTTCCTGGGTGTGCACTTTTCCAATCCGGCGCCCTTCATTCCGGGCGTTGAGATCATTGCGCATCCCGGAACCGCGCCGGACGTCGTCGATAGCGTGGCCGAGCTCGTCACCCGGGTCGGCAAACAAGGCGCGCGTATCAAGGACAACCCCGGTTTCGTGCTCAACAGACTGCAATACGTCTTGTTCAAGGAAGCCATCGAGATCGTCGACGAGGGGATCGCTTCGGCCGAGGACGTGGACATGATCGTGTCGACGACCTTTGGATTCCGCACGCCGTTCTTCGGCCCGTTCGTCATTGCCGACATGGCCGGGCTCGACGTGTACAAGTTCTGCTTCGACGAGCTCGAGCCGCATTTCGGCGACAAGTTCGCCCCGCCGAAGATGCTCACCGATCTGGTGGCCTCCGGAAAGCTCGGCACGAAGAGCGGTGGTGGGTTTACTGAGCTGGACGGCGACCAGACGGACGAGTTGATCGCCTACCGGAACAAGGCCTACGCCAAGCTTTCCGAACTTCTCGCCGAGCTCGGTCCGCCGCCCACGGCGACGAAGTAATCCATTCCACGACGTAAGGACACATCATGAGCACAGCAGCAGCGTTCCCGGCCGAGCGGACCGCTTTGGTCACCGGGGCGGCGTCCGCACGCGGTATCGGCCGCGTGACCGCCGAACGACTGGCCGGCGACGGTTGGGCCGTCGCGATTGCGGATCTGGACGGCTCCGCCTCCAAGGAAGTGGCGGCCGAGATCAGCGACACGTACGGCGTCAAGACCTTCGGGGTCGGCATGAACGTGGCCGATGTCGACCAAGTGAACGCCGGCATCGACGACATCGAGGCCAACCTGCCCCAACTTGTCGCAGCAGTGAACATCGCGGGAATTTCGAATCCGACGCCCTATCTCGACATCACGCCTGCCGAATGGGACCTCGTCATGGCCGTGAACCTGCGCGGGCCGCACTTTGTGACCCAGCGGTCGGCGCGGTCGATGGTGAAGAACGGCGTCGGGCGTATCGTCAACATCTCCTCATGCTCGGCACCGATGGGCGGAGGCACTTATTCAAAGACTGCGTACTCCACGGCAAAGGCCGGCATCGAGGGCCTCACCCGTGCCACGGCACGCGAACTCAGCCCGATGGGAATCACCGTCAACGCCGTCGCGCCGGGCCCGATCGACACCGACATCATGGGCGGGACTCTCAGCGACGAACGTAAGGTGGAGCTGGCCGCCGGCCTGCTGGTGGGACGCGTCGGCACGCAAGCCGATATCGCGTCCATGATCAATTACCTGGTGAAAGAGGAGACCTCGTTCATCACGGGACAAACGTACGACGTCAACGGCGGTCTGCAGTTCCGGTGACCCCGCGCGCCCGGCACGCCGGGCTGCCCGGACAGCGAACCGTTCGACTGACAAAGGGGGCGCCGTGCTCATTGCGACAAGCCTGAAGATGTATTTCGGGTACCGGCAAACGCTCGACTGGGTGCGAAGTGTGGCCGAAATCGCCCGCGAGAGCCCGGCGGTGCAAGCCGGCGGGGTCGAGCTTGCCGTCCTGCCGGGCTTCCCGGCGTTGGAAGGCGCGGCGTCCGCATTGCGCGGAACGCCCGTGACCTACGGCGCGCAAAACCTGGCGTTTGCCGATTCGGGCGCTTTTACGGGCGAGGTGAGCGGTCGGATGCTTGCCGAACTCGGTTGCACGTATGTGGAGATCGGGCATGCCGAGCGACGTTCGTTGTTCGGCGAGACTCTCGATGTGGTGCGGGCCAAAACCGCGACGGCGTACCGGGCCGGTCTGACGCCGATCCTGTGCGTCGGCGAGACCGAGAAAGGTGACCCGGGCAAGGCGGCCGACATCTGCAAGGGGCAGATTGCCGATGCGCTCGGCGATCAGGATCGAACGAGTGGCGACAAGCGCCTGGTCGTGGCCTACGAACCGGTGTGGGCCATTGGCGCCCCCGCGCCGGCCGGCGCGGACCATATTCGAGCCGTGTGCAGCGGTCTGAAGGCCTTCATTGCCGAATTGACCGGAATTCGCGGCACGATAATCTACGGTGGAAGTGCGCGTGTGGGTCTACTGTCCCAGTTGGCCGGCGAAGCGGATGGCCTGTTCCTGGGCAGATTCGCTCACGATCCGGGCGCGGTGAGAAGGATTGTCGATGAGGCGGGAGACGGACATGGTCAGTAAGACGAAAGCGCCGGCGGGCGGCCGACCGCCGTTGGCCCGGCGTAGCCTCTCCGACAGCGTGTACGACGCCGTCCTGGCCATGCTCATGGACAGGCAACTCGAACCCGACGATTCCTTGAGCATTGACGGACTGGCGCGCGAACTCGGGGTGTCCCCGACACCGGTGCGGGAGGCGCTGGCCCGGCTGGAGGCGCCCGGACTTGTCCGCCGGACGGCGCTCAAGGGCTACCGGGTGGCGCCGCTCTTGACGGAGAGCGAGTTGCGCGACCTGATGGAGGCCCGACTGGTTCTCGAGCCGGTACTGGCCGCGCGCGCCTGCGAGCGGTCGACTCCCGAGTTCATTGCCGAACTGGAGCGCTTGATGGAATCCCAGGATCACGCCGGGCGCGGGCCGAGCTTTGAAAACTATCAGGATTTCCTCCGCTCGGACGAAGCTTTCCACGCCGCCATCGCCGAGCAATCCGGCAACCAATTCCTCGGCACCGCGTATACGGCACTGGGCGGCCAGGTGCAACGGTTCCGACTCTTTGCCGGACAAGGCGTCATCGACGCCGAACAGGCGGTCGCCGAACATCAAGGAATCTTCGAGGCCATGCGCGGCGGCTCGCCCGACGAGACCGCGGAGGCCATGCGCACGCATTTGACGAACGTGGCCGATCGCGCCGCCGACGAACTCGCCGAGATCAGGCAAAACGAGGGGTAATCGGCAACCCGCGCTCACGCAGGCTGGTGCCGCTCAGTCGAGCCGGCGCCGTTGTTTGGCCCGAAAAGCCTCGGTGTCGAAGACTTCCGGATTCAACGTCGTCTCGGGACGACGTCCGTGCGCCACCTCGATAATGGCCCCGAGCGCCGATGACGACACGGCACGGGTGAAATCGTCGGTCCAGTTGAGCGAGTGCGGCGCCAGCGTGACGTTGTCGAACGACAAGAGCTCATCGTCGGCCGCGATCGGTTCGGGATCGAAGACATCGAGACCGGCGCCGCTGATTTTCCCGTCGCGCAAGGCCGTGCGCAGTGCTTCCTGATCGATCAGTGCACCGCGACCCATATTGACGATGAATGCGGACTGCTTCATCAGCGCCAGCTTGCCGGCATCGACGAGGTGCCGGCTGGATGCGTTCAGCGAGGCGGTGACGACCACGTAGTCCGATTGGCGCAGCAGATCGTCCAGCTCGACCATTCGCACGCCGAGTGCGTCCGCGGCGCGGCTGTGCCCGCTGCGATTGGTGCCAAGTACCGTCATTCCGAGCGGGGCGAGGAGTTTTGCCAATTCGGACCCGACCGACCCGAATCCGACGATGCCGACCGTCTTGCCGTCGAAAGCGGCGCCGCGGAAATCTTCGCGCTCGTCCCACCGGCCGGTGCGGGTGATGTGATCCTTCATCCGCAGCTTGTGGCCGACGGCCAGCAGCATGGTCAGCGAGGCAAGCGCGAGCGGACGGCGGATTGCTCCGGAAGTGTTTGTGACGGCAACGCCCGCATGGGTGCACGCTTCCACGTCGATTGTCTCGTAGCCGGCACCGAATCGCGCGATGAGCTCGAGGTCGTCGGCGGCAGCGACGGTCTCGGCGTCGAACGTGATGTGGCCCAGCGACAGGACCGCCGCGACGCCGTTCAAATCCTCCGGCGGAATCGGGTCGAGATACCTGGCCAGCACATGCCAGGGGATGCCTGCGTCGTCGAGTCGGCCGAGGCCTAAATTTCCGAAGATCGTCCCGCCGTCCGGACGTGCCGAATCGGCGGTGAGTGCGGTACGAAACATACTGGCTCCCCAATCGATAGCTGTCACGCTGTCACTATAGGATATAGCAAACGCTGCCGCAGCCTGCAGTCCGTTCCTTGATCGTGGATCCTATTTTCTGTATTATCAGTCTCGGCTTGATGTGAGCCGCCTCACCGCAAACGACGGGAATACCGTCGGCGACGCATGCGCGCACAAGCCGGGCGACGCCAGGCACGTGTAACTCAAGGGGGAGAGAATGACGGATAAATTGGGCCGTGGAGCGGACGTGGCCGCGCCCCGGCAAAAAGTGCGGTACGCAATCCTTGCTTGGTTCCTCATCGGCGGCATCATCAACTACGTTGATCGCTCGGCACTATCCATTGCGGCGCCGAAGATGATCGACGAACTCTCGTTCTCCAATGTCGATATCGGCATTCTCGGATCCGCATTCTCATGGGCGTACGCCATCATGCAGTTGCCGGCCGGATGGCTGATCGACCGCTACGGCGTCAAGATCGTCTTCAGTGCGGGCCTGCTGGTGTGGAGCGTTGCCGAATTCTTCACCGGATTTGCCTCAATGCTCTGGGTGTTCATCCTGCTCCGGCTGCTGCTCGGCGTCGGCGAGTCGCCCTGCATGCCGTCGTCGGCCAAAGCGACGTCCTTTTGGTTCCCGGCTCGCGAACGCGGATTCGCCTCAAGCATCTGGGATTCGGCGTCGAAATGGGCACCCGCCTTTGCCCCGGCCCTGCTGACCGCGATCATGCTGATGTTCGGCTGGCGCGAGATGTTCGCCGTCACCGGTGTCGCGGGCATCATTTTCGCCGTGATCTTCTACTTCTTCTACAAGAACCCGGATAAATCTCGCGCGTTGAAAAAGCCCGAACGCGACTACATCATCGCGGGCGGCGGAGGCGTCGAGCACACCGCCGACACCAAGACCACGACGAAGGAATATCTGGCGCTGTTCCGGTTCCGTGCCACGTGGGGCATGATGCTCGGGTACTTCTGTACGATCTGGATCTGGAACATCTACCTCGTCTTTCTGCCGTTGTATCTGCTCCACGCCTTCGACATCACGTTGGCCCAGATGGGCGTGCTCGCCGGCATCCCATGGATCGGCGGTGCCGTCGGCGAGCTGATCAGCGGCTACATCACCAAGACTATTGCCGCGCGAGGTATTACCTCGTCGTTCCATTCCAAGCGCATCGTCATTGCGATCTGCGCGGTAGCCGCGGGCGTTTGCGTCGTCATCGTCCCGTTCAACCACTCGCTTCCGGTGGCGATCGGGCTACTCACGATCTCACTCGCCTTCATCGCGAGCATCACCGGAAACGCCTGGGGTCTGGCCGGCGACGTCGCGCCTGCCTCCAAGGTCGCCTCGCTCGGCGGTTTGCAGAATTTCGGGGGCTACTTCGGCGGGACTTTCTCGCCGATCCTCGCCGGATTTATCGTCGACTCAACCGGTTCCTACTCGCTGGCGTTCATCAGCGGCGGAATCATCGCGGCGTGCGCGGCCCTGTGCTATCTGCTCATTTTGCGCAAGCCGATCTCGTCCGAGGACTGGAAGAAGGCGCTGAAGCGCAATACCGTCGCCGGGTCGGCAAGCTAACGGCGCGGTCCCCCGTGCGGACCCATCGTCCACCCGCCCACACATAAGGAACACAATGCGATCTCTCGTCCTGACGGACTTCGACGCCTTGAGCGTCGAGACTCGCCCGACTCCCGAACCCGGGGACGGCGAGGTACTCCTGCGCGTGCTCGCCACCGGGATCTGCGGGTCCGACGTGCACGGCTACACCGGTGAGAACGGGCGCCGGTCCCCGGGCCAGATCATGGGCCACGAATCCGTCGGACGCGTTGCCGCACGAGGGCCGGACGTCACGGAGCCGGAGATCGGCGTACTTGCCACCTTCAATCCCGTCGTCGTGCCGGTCTCGCAGGCGAGCGTCTTCGAGGGGCGCGAACAGCATTGCCCGGACAAGACGGTGATCGGCGTTGCACCGGAAGTGCCCGCCGCATTTGCCGACTGCGTACTGGTGCCTGCCCGGAACATCGTGCCGCTACCGGAAACGATGCCACCGCATTACGGCGCATTGATCGAGCCGATCGCCGTGGCCTTGCACGCCGTCCGCCGGGCCCTCACGCCGGCGGACGACCGCGTGCTCGTGGTCGGCGGCGGCCCGATCGGGCAATCCGCAGTCGTCGCGTTGACGAGCATGGGCGTCCGCTCGATCTACGTCAGTGAAGTCGACGCCGGACGCCGCGAGTTGTGCCGGCAGCTCGGCGGGACCGCGTTCGATCCGACGTCCGCGACTCCCGCCGAGCACCTCGCCGGACACGGCGGCCCCGTGCCGGTGGCCGTGGACGCCGTCGGGGTCACCCGCACGGTCGATGATGCGCTCGGCGCGACCGAACTCGGCGGCAGGGTCGCGTTAGTCGGAATGGGGTCGCCCCGACTGGATCTCGACGCCTTCCGCGTCAGCACGGCCGAACGCACGCTCACCGGGAGCTTTACGTATTCGATGGCCGATTTCCGCGATGCCGCCCGGTACGTGGGCGGGGCCCCCGAGCTTCTCGCGCACCTGATCAGCGAAGTCGTCACGCCCGATCGGGCCATGGCGGCGTTCGACACCCTCGCCCACGGCGCCCCGCCGGCGGGCAAGATCCTCGTCGATTTCTCGGAAGACTCATGACACCGACAATCACGTCCGTTCGCGCGTACACGGTTTCCGGCGGCGGCGCGGACTATCACGATCAAGGCACGGGACATTGGATCGACGATCACATCGCCACGCCCATGTCGATCTACCCCGAATATCGGAAATCACGCCAGAGCTTCGGTTTGAACGTGCTCGGGACGCTCGTGGTCGTCCTCGAGGCCAGCGACGGCACCACCGGTTTCGCCGTCACCACGGGCGGTGAGCCGGCCGCCTTCATCGTCGAGAATCATTTGTCCCGCTTTGTCGAAGGCGCCGCCGTGACGAACATCGAACGGATCTGGGATCAGATGTACCGCTCGACGTTGTTCTACGGGCGCCGGGGCCTCGTGCTCAACGCAATCAGCGGCGTCGACCTGGCGTTGTACGACCTGCTTGGCAAGGTGCGCGGCGAACCGGTCTACGCGACGCTCGGCGGCACCGTGCGCGACGAGCTCACGTTTTACGCCACCGGTGCGCGTCCGGACGTTGCGAAGTCCCTCGGCTTCGTCGGCGGCAAGATGCCGCTGCACCACGGCCCGGCCGAAGGACAGCAGGGGATGGCGGCGAACCTCGATCTGCTGGGCCGGATGCGCGATGCGACGGGGGACGACTTCTGGCTGATGTACGACTGCTGGATGTCGCTCGACGTGGACTACGCCACCCGGCTGGCGCATGCCGCGGCCGAGCTCGGCCTCAAATGGATCGAAGAGCCGCTCCCGCCCGACGACTACTGGGGGCACGCGGAGCTCCGCCGCCGGATGCCGTCCACCGTCCTGCTCACCTCGGGGGAACACGAGGCGACGCGGTGGGGTTTCCGCCAGCTTCTCGAAACGGGGGTCGACATCATCCAGCCGGACGTCGGCTGGTGCGGCGGTCTGACCGAGCTGCTCAAGATCAGCGCGCTGGCGGACGCGCACGGCACTCCGGTCGTTCCGCACGGCTCGTCGGTGTATTCGTACCATTTCGTGGTCACGCGGCCCGGAAGTCAGTTCACCGAATTCCTCATGATGGCGCCGGATGCGGGCGAAGTCGTCCCCATGTTCTCCCCGTTGCTGCTGGGCGAGCCGGTGCCGGAATCGGGCCGCCTGACGGTACCCGACCGCCCGGGCTTCGGCGTCGAGTTGAATCCGGATGTTCCGTTGCATCGACCGTACACGCGCACGTAACCGGCCCAAGGCCCGCGTCACACCAGAAACCCAGTAGTTTTTCGAGAGGAAATCATGGCACCGAATATCAGGCGCGCCGAGCTCAGCCAGCTGGCGACCAAGAAGGTCTTCCGCAGGCTCATTCCATTCCTGCTGCTCATGTATGTCGTTGCGTTCTTGGACCGCAGCAACGTCGCATTCGCCGAGCAGGAGTGGAACGCGAATCTGGGCATGAGCACTGCCGCGTACGCGCTCGGCGCCGGCCTGTTCTTCGTCGGCTACGCGGTCTTCGAGGTACCGAGCAACCTGCTGATGCACCGTGTGGGCGCTCGCTGGTGGCTGGCCCGGATCATGGTCAGTTGGGGCATCGTCGCCACCCTCTTCATGTTCGTGCAGGGGCCGGTCAGCTTTTACGTGCTGCGACTGCTGCTCGGTATCACGGAAGCCGGCTTCTTTCCGGGCGTCATCCTCTATCTGACCTACTGGGTGCCGGCGCGTGACCTCAGCCGTGCGCGCGGCTACTTCTACGCCGGAATCGCGATCGCCGGCATCATCGGCAATCCACTGTCGGGAAGTTTGCTCGAGCTGGACGGGCTGCTCGGCATGCACGGGACGCAGTGGATGTTCCTGATCGAGGGCGTCATTGCGATCATCGTTGGAATCTGGTCGTTCTTCTTCCTGACCGACAAGCCGTCGGACGCCAAGTGGCTGCCCGAGGACGAACGCCGGGCACTGTCCGAGACGATAGCCGAGGAAGACACCGCAAAGTCCGAGGGGCACGGGCCGAAGAAGGCGTTGCGGGCCCTCGGTAACTGGCGGGTCTGGTACTTCTCGCTCATCTACTTCTGCATCCAGATCGCCGTGTACGGATTCACGTTCTTCCTGCCCACGCAAGTCACGGGCATCACGGGCCAGAAGCTCGGTTTCGCCGCCGCACTCGTCACAGCCATTCCCTGGGTGTTCTCGTTGATCGCCGTGGCGATTTTCCCGAAGCTGGCAGACAGGACGCGCAAGCACCGCCTGCTCTTCACGGTGTTGCTGGCGGCGACGGCGGTCGGTCTGATCGCCTCCGGCGCACTGAGCGCTCATCCGGTGCTCGCCATTGGCGGATTGTCGCTGGCGGCCATCGGGTTCGTGGCGGCACAGCCCATATTCTGGACGCTGCCGACCGAATACATGACGGGCTACGCCGCGGCAGCCGGTATCGCGCTGATCAATTCGCTCGGCAACCTCGGCGGCTTTCTGGCACCGATCATGCGCAATGCGTTCAAGTCCTCCATCGGCCCGAATGCGGGCACATATTCGCTTGCGGCCGGCGCGATCCTGGCGGCCATCCTGTTCGCATTGACCGGCGTGTTCAGGAAGGCGAACACCGTCGAGTCCGGCGAGGCCGAGACGCTCCGACGAGTTGACGGCTAGGAGCGACGAGGACTGTCGTCTCAGCTGCCGCTCATGATCTCTATCGCGTCGGCCAGCGTTTCCTCGTTGCCCACGTTGCCGGCGAAGACCACGTAGGGAACGCCCACTGCGTCGTCGCCGGCAGCCGTCGGATTCAACACGGACACGATGCCTTCGAAGAGCTGGCCAAGCACGCGGGCGCGCCGGATGCCGAGACCGGAGACGGCCACCTCATGACTCGTGATGCCGCCCTTGGCGATCACCCAGCCGGGACGGGCAACCATGGCCGCGCGCACGACCGCGTTGACGCCCGCCGACACGGTGCGGGCGATCCGCAGCGAATCCTGCTCATCGATGCCGCGAATCAGCGTGCGGCTCGTGTAGATCAGAGTGTGTCCTGCGGCAAGCGACTCCCGGACCGCCGAGGCCGCGTCGTCGATGTACGTTGCCGCGTCATCGCTGAGCAGGCGTTCGGCGTCGAGCTCGTGCTCGGTCAGCCCGAGTCGGCGCCGGGCCGCCTCGACCTGACGGCTCGTCAGGCCGACGTGCGAGCCGACGACCACGAGACCGTTTCCGGCCGGTGAATTAGTGCGGATATCGGACGCCGTCAGAGGCGCCTTGGCATCCAGACCCGCCAGCGGCCGCGCCAACGACGGGCCGGCACGGTACCCAACCCTCTTGCCGCGCTGCTCCGCTTCGATGACGCCGAGGACGACGACTTCGAGATCCTGGTAGCACGCCGCGTTGACAACGACCGGCTGCGCATCCCGGGTGCCGGCAAGTACCTCGGCGACGCGGTCCGGCCCGCCCACGCGGATATCGTCCAGCGACAGGCTCGCCACATCGTCCACGGCGATCCGGCCCGCCGACTTCTCGGCAAGGAATTCACGCAGATCGGACGCCGTATAGCCGAACGTCGCATCGCGGGCGAACTCGGTCTCGCCAACCGGCAAAACGTCGTCGCCGACACGTGCGTAATGCACATTGCCCGCCGTGAACCTGCCGGCTTCAAAAAATGCCGGGGCAAAGAGGACGGCGTCCAGCGGCCGCCCGGCCCGCGTCGCCGAACGCGTCAGAGCGTCCATCTCGGCGATCACGTGCCCGCGGAGCGTCGAATCGCTGCGGGAGACGAGTGATAGCGGCACGTTCAGCTCCAGTGCCACGGAATACACGTCGTCCGCGACAGCCGTGCTCAAAGCGACGGCGTCCGACTCGTCGAGAGCGCGCGTATTCGTCAAAATGAAACATTCCGAACCGGGCTCGGCCAGGGCGCGGCGGTATTCGACAGCATCCAACGCCATCACCACGTCAACGTCGTGGACGGTCTGTGAGCCGGTCGGATCGTCGTCCAGCAACGCAATCCGACGTCCGGAGCTCTTGTTGGCCGCACGGATGAGCTGCGCGGCGTCCGGAATCGTCAGCACCGGCGTGTCGTCCGGCATAGCGGTCATGGCGCGTTCCCCCAGTCAGTCATCCCCGGAATGTGCGGGCGCTACGCGCCGAGGTTGAACTTCAGAATTCCGCGCAGATATTCGCGATTCTGCGCGCACACGGACAGGCCGTCGCCGCCGTAGTTCTCCAAGCAGATGGGGCCGTCGAACCCGACCTCGAGCGCCATCTCGATGGCGCGCCGGTACGAGATGAACCCGGACGACAGCGGTGCGGGCGCCGAGAAATAAGCACCGGTGGCCGGGTCGTAGTCGCGCAGGTAATTCTTGATGTGCCAATAGTTCGTGTACGGCAGCATTTTGGCCAGCATGGACTCGGGGCTCTCGATTTCTCGATGCAGCCGCACGATATTGCCGATATCGGGATTCAGTCCGCAGTTGCTGCGGTCGATGTCCTTGACCAGCTGGACGGCGGAGTCCGCCGTGCCGACGTACGTGTCCTCGTACATCTCGAGGGACACGTTGATTCCCTGAATGGCAGCGGCGTCGCTGATCTTCTGCAACCGTTCGACCGCCAGGGCCCAGGTGTCCGGGTCGTCGGCGGGGTCCTTGTGGCCGTCAACGAGCCAGAACCAATGGGCCTGCTTTTGCTCGTCGGTCAGCGGCATGTGCAGGCCGATGGACAGGACCGACGAGCCGAGGTATTTCACGGCGTCGATAGTGCGCAGCGCGTAATCGAAGTTGTCCTGCGCGACCTGTGGATCGGGTGCGATGACGCTGCGCCGGACGACGGAGATCGCCGTCACGCCGAGGCCCGCGTCGTCGAGCGACGACTTCAATTCGGCAAGCCGGTCGGGGGACAGATCGCCGGGGCGGAGCCAACTGTCGGTGAAGTCGACGTGGTCGAACCCTTCGTGCACGAGTTCGGCGAACACCTTGTCCCAGACCGAGCGGTCGGCATCTTGGACGGACGTGCCATCGGGAAGCGTGGCGCCGTACTGCAACATTGCCGCGCCCATCGGCCAAGTTTGTGAGGTGTAAGCCATTGAAAATCGGGTCCTTCTTCGAGTGCGCACGCGGCGCTAGCCAACTTTCCCCAGATCGTATAGGAAATATAAAACCCTGTCGAGGAGACGGGGGTGTCAAGCCGCAGCATACCCGCCGAGCCGGGGGAGTACGTCGGCGGCGGAAGCGAACTATTGTGGGAGACAAGGTCGGCATCGGCCACGGAATCAGAAAGGCGGTGGCGGCGTGATTCTCATAGTCGTCAAATTCCACACGAAGCCCGAGTGGACGGAGAAGTGGTTGGACCTTGTCGACGGGTTCACGAAAGCGACCCGGTCCGAGCCGGGCAATCTGTGGTTTGACTGGTCGCGCAGCGTGGAGAATGCGGACGAGTTCGTGCTTGTCGAAGCGTTCAAGGACGATGCGGCCGAGTCGCATGTGACGAGCGCTCACTTCCAGCAGGCGATGAAGGACATGCTGCCGGCTCTGGCCGAGACGCCGCACATCATCAACACAAATGTCGACGGCGAAGAATGGTCGCGGATGGGCGAACTCGCCGTCGACTAACGGACGCGCTCGCCGGCGATCCAAACGCCGCGAATGTTTTTGGTCGCGGAGATGTCGGCGAGCGGATCGCCGTCGATGAGGACGAGATCGGCGCGCCGTCCGGCCTCGATGCTGCCGCGGTCGCCGAGCCCCAGATGCCGGGCCGGCATGACTGTCGCTCCGCGCAGGGCATCCAGCGGCGCCATCCCGGCCGCGACGAGCAGTTCGAGTTCATCGTGCAAGGACTCACCGTGCGCGACCTGGAGCGGTGCTCCCGGGGCCGCGTTCGAGTCCGTGCCGACGAGGATCGGCACGTTTGCGCGATCCATGGCCGCGACGGAAAGCTCGGCATTACGGAAGTCCACCTCGGCTCCGTGGGTGCGCGACCGGGCGAACCGGACGGCGCCGCGCATCATCACGAGTGTGGGAACCGACACTTGGCCATCCGCCACAATCGACTCGACGAGCCCGTCGTCCAACACGGCATCGAGCGGAACGTGCGTGAGCACGTCGACACCGGCATCGACGGCGATCCGGACCGCCGGAACCGTCGTCACATGCGCATACACGAGTAGGTCTCGGGCATGGGCGGCCTCCACCAGAGCGGTCGCCCGTTCGACGTCCAACGCCGCCGCCCCCATCACATCGGGGTCTTCCACAATGATCTTGAGATAGTCGGCGCCCTCGGCCACACGCGCGGCCACGAACGGTTCGGCGTCGTCCGACGTTGCGACGGCGGTTGCGGGATCGAACCCCATCGCGGTCGTTTGCATGCCGCCCGGCGCCGATGCCGGGCTTTCCGAGCTGCGAATGTCCGTCAGGCCCGGCAGGCCGCGCAGCTTCGCGACCAGGTCCGGCGACGGCGTGCCCATCCCGAGCATCGTCGTGATGCCCCAATGCGCGGCGTCCTCGAGGTTCTTTCGGCCGTCGAGGTGGACGTGGGCGTCGATGAGCCCCGGCAGGAGTGTGAGACCGCTTCCGTCGACGGCGCCGGGCGGCACGTCGCCGGAGTCGTCCGGTGTGACGCGGACGATCCGTCCACCGTCGAACGTCACGGTGGCCGGGCCGCTCAGGGCCGTTCCGCCGAAGTAGTGGACGTGCGCGATCGTTCCGGAGTCGGATGATGGTGAACTCATTGTCGAACGATACCGCGCCGGCCGACGCTCAACTCCACAAGGTGACGTACACCGAGGGGCGGAATCTGCCGATGTTCACGCCCGAACCGCGAAGCATCGCCTGGGTCGCCCGAGGCGTGGTGATGAACCGCAGCAATTCGGCGGCCGGCGCTGCCGGGTCCGATTGTTGGCCGAGCGCCATCGCCGTCCAACTGCCGATCTCCTCCATCCCCGGCCCGGTGATCTTCACCAAGCGGCCCGCGGCAAGGTCGTCGGCCACGACGAAACCGACGCCCAGCGAAATGCCGTTTGCCCGTTTTGTCTCTTCGATGGCTGCCGCATCGCTTTGAAAGATGCGTTGCCTGCTTTCGGCGATGTTCAAACGGTCGAGCATCGCCCCGAACCCTCCGGCGGAGCCCACTGCGGACGGGCCGAGCAGCCAGGGCTGATCGGCGAGTTGGCCGGGGACGACGGGGATGTTCGCCAGCGGATGTTCCGGCCCGGCGACCACATGGATCTTGAAATTCAAGAATGTGCGGCAATCGAGCCCGGACGTCGGCGGCCGGGGCCCGATTGCCACGTCGACCTCGCGCGAGGCAAGGGCCGGCTCGAACTGGTCGGCGGGCCGTACGCTCAGTTCGACGTCCAGGTCCTTGGCCCTATTGGCGAACAGCTCGATGAGTCCGGGGGCGGCGTGTTCGGCAAATAAGGCGGTGGACGCCATCCGCAGCAGCCGGCGCCCTCGGCCGGCCTGCCCCACTTCGAGCACCGTACGGTTCTGCAGGCCAAGGATCTCGGTGGCCCGGCTGGCAAGTCGCAACCCTCCCGGCGTGAATGCCAAACCGGAATACGTCCTGGTGAACAGTTGGTCATCGAGTTCTTTGCGCAATCTCGCCACGTGCATCGACACGGCCGCCTCGGTCACTTCGAGCTCGCGTGCCGCTTCCTTGACCGATCCCAGCCGCACCACGGCCGCGTAGGCGGTCAACTGGGTGGGTGTCATAGTCGTCAACGTACCCGGGCGTTCTCGGGGCGGCAAGACAGCTGAATCGAATCGTTAGCCGGCCGGGTCCGTGTTGGTCGCGCCGGCGGAATGGTTGCCGTGCGGCTTCAAATCGGGCGGCACGTCCGCGGCATGCGCGCCGTGATGCACGCGGTCCGCGGCGTGCGCCGACTCGTGGGCCGAGGACGGCGCGTCGTCGCCGGGGCGCGGCGGGCCGCCCCGAGTCAACGTCAGCGGTATTTCTTTGATGAACCAGACAAGGATGAAGCCGACCACCAAGAGCGGCACCAAGTACCGGTACAGCGGAATCAGCGCGTCCGCGTACGAAATGACGACGTCGTGCGCCAGGGACACCGGCAATTTGGCCAGCTCGTCGGGCGTGATGCCGGTGGCGTGCTGCCCGATTTTGGACGCCGCACCGGCGGGCATGTTTTTTGCCAGTTCGTCGGTCAGACGTCCGACGAACAGCGAGCCGATCAGCGCAGTGCCGAACGATGCCCCGACTTGCCGGAAGAAGTTCACGCCGGCAGTGGCCGGGCCGACGTCGTGGTGCGCGACGGAATTCTGCACCGTCAACACCAGGGTCGGCATGATCAGTCCGATTCCGAACCCGAGGATCGCCATGTAAAAGCCGGACACCCATTCGCCGGTCGAGGCATCCATCAGCGACAGCAAGTACATGCCGACCGCCGCCAGCGCGGTGCCGACGATGGGGAAGACCTTGTACCGCCCGGTACGGCTGATCAATTGGCCGGTTGTCACTGCCGCGGCCATCAGGCCGCCCATCAGCGGAAGCATCAGCAGTCCCGACGTCGTCGCCGAGGCGCCGCGGGACAGCTGCAAGTAGGTGGGCAAGTAGCTGACGGCGCCGAACATGGCGACGCCGAGAATGAACGCCAGCGGCGCGTTGATCTTGAACACCGGATCGCGGAACAAGTGCAGCGGCAGGATCGGTTCGCTTGTCTTGTGCTCGATCCACAGCCACACCGGGGTGAACACGACGGCGCCGGCGATCAGCCAGAGGATGGTCGGCGACGTCCAGTCGTAGCGGCGTCCGCCCCAGGTGAGCATGAGCATCAGGCACGTGATCGCAGCGGCCATGAACAGCGAACCCCAGTAGTCGACCTTCTTGGACGTTGCTTCACGCGGCAGCTTCAACGTGATCGCCGTGACGATCAGCGCCGCAGCGCCGATCGGCACGTTGATGTAGAAGATCCAGCGCCAGTTCACGTGTTGCGTCAAGTATCCGCCCAACAAGGGGCCCAGGACCGTGGCGACGCCGATCATGGGCCCCATCACCGACATGTATTTGGCGCGTTCGCGCGGGTTGACGATGGCGGCCATGATCGTTTGCGCGCCGATCATCAGCCCGCCGGCCCCGATGCCTTGCACGGCTCGGAACACGATGAGCATTTCCATCGACTGGGAGAGCCCCGCCACGATCGAACCGCCCAGGAAGATCAAGATCGCCAGGTGAAACGAGTTGCGTCGTCCGATGTAATCGCCGACCTTGCCGTAGAGCGGCATGGCGACGGCTTGGCCGAGGAGATACGCCGTGATGATCCAGGAAATCAACTCGAGTCCGTCGAGTTGCCCGGCAATCGTCGGCAGCGCGGTTGCCACGATCGTCTGGTCGAGCGCGGCCATCAAGATGCCGAGGATCAACCCGATGAAGATCGTGATGAGTCTTTTGCGCGGTATTGCCTGCGACGTCGATTCGGGTTCCTGCGGTTTCGTCGACGTCATGGTTTTCAACGTACTCGGCAGGTGCGAACTATCGCAAGACGACAGATCCGGGCCGTCCCCGAGAAGCCGTCAGCTGCCCGATGGGGAACAGTACCGGTCACGCAGTAGCGGCGACGGCGTCAATGACGTCGGCAAGACCGCCCAGATCTCCGGCCGGGAGAAAGCTGTCGCAATAGGGCAATGCGGCCCGCATCGAGCCGACCAGGGGAGCGAACCCGGGCGCGTCGGCCCGCGGATTCATCCAAACGACCGTGTGGGCGCGACGATGCAGCCGCACCATCGCTGCTCCGAGCTCGTCGGGGTCGTCGTGATCCCAGCCGTCGGACGCGATGATGACCACGCCGCCGCGCGTCCGGCAGCCGTGTACCGATCGCAGCATCGCCGTGATGTTTGTCGCGATCCGAGTGCCGCCGAACCTGTCGACGACCTCGTCGGCGGCCTCCGCGACCGCCTCCGCTGCCGAGCGGCGCCGCATGGCCGGCGTCAGCCGGGTCAACGACGTGGCGAACGCGAACACTTCGCAGTCCGTGGTGAGTGCCAGCGCCCGCATGAATTGCAGGTACATGGCGGCGTGCGGTTGCATCGACTGGCTGACGTCGCACAAAAACACGACCGGCCGCGGCCGGTGTACCGGCCTGTCGCGCGCGAGCTCCATCGGCTCCCATCCGTACCGTCGTGCGCGAGCAAGCGTCTCCCGCAGCGCGATGCGGGTGCCGCCGGACGACGTCCTGCGTCGCCGCGAGCGCCGCACCGGCCAACGCGACCTGGCCAGCGCCCCGATCAGACGGGCGAGTTCCTCGTCGTTCACTCCGCCGAACGGTGCGCCGGACGTCGCTTCGGCCCCACTCGGGCTGCGGATCGTGAGCCGCGCCGTGCCGTGATCGGCGGGGCCGGTGACGGCCGGCAGGGTCGCCCACGGCAGCCCGGCTCCGGTTTCCTCGCGGGGTTCGTCCCGCTGATCGGCCCGGCGAGTGTCCGGCCGCACCGGAACGTACACGTCGTTCGTGCTTCCGGACCGGCCGGCCGGCTGAGCGTGAGTGTGCCCTTCGGCCGTCGAGCTCAAGTCGAATATCGCGGCGAACACCGCGTCGAACGTCGGCAGATCGGCCGAATCGCGCACCAGGGTGATTCGAGCGACCCAGTACAAGCGCGAACGCGGCGACCCGCCGGGCGACGTGCCGGTCTCCGACGCGTGCCATCCGCGTGCGAACGCCTCGGATCCGGTCACGTCGACACGCACGCCTGCCGCGCGTAACCGGGCGACGAGCGCGGTGACGAACGCCGCCACGTCGATGGCGCGGAACAGTCCGACGGTCGTCTGAGCGCATTCGCCGCCGCGCCGGCTCTGGCCGGTCACGTCCGAGTTTCGCTCAGGGGGTCGAGTAGCTCGTCGAGACGGCCGGCGATCGTCTCGCGGTCGTCCGGCGTCTTGACCAGTGTGCCGAGCGTCGGCAGGATTTGGTCTTTGCCGAGTTCGGTCACGCCGAGCACGGACATGGCCGATACCCAGTCGATCGTTTCGGCCATGCCCGGCGTCTTGTCAAGATCGAGTCCGCGAGCCCGGCCAGTGAATTCGGCGGCGCGCGCGATCAGCGATTCGTTGGCCTCGGGTACGCGGCAGCGCAGGATGGCCACCGCTCGCTCCGGCGGCGGGAACTCGATCCAGTGGTACAGGCAGCGCCGGCGCAACGCATCGTGCAGCTCTCGGCTGCGGTTGGAGGTCAGCACCACTGTCGGGGTGCGCGCGGCGACGATCGTGCCGAGTTCGGGGACGCTCACCGACCATTCGCCGAGGAATTCCAGCAGCAGCGCCTCGAACTCGTCGTCGGCGCGATCGACTTCGTCAATCAACAGGACGGGCGGCTGCGGGCCTCCGTAACGCACGCACTGCAGGATTGGCCTGTCTTGAAGAAATTCGGCAGTGAACAGGTCGGCATCGGTCAGCGTGTCGTTGCGTGATTCGGCAAGCCGGATGGCGAGCAGCTGGCGCTGGTAGTTCCATTCGTAGAGCGATTCGCTCACGGACAGGCCCTCGTAGCACTGCAGCCGGATCAGCTCGGTGCCGAGCGCGTCCGCCATGGCCTTGGCCGCGGTCGTCTTGCCGACGCCGGGCTCGCCCTCGAGCAGCAGCGGCATTTCCAATTCGCCGGCGAGGAAAATCGCCGTGGCCATCCCCTCGTCGACCAGGTAGTCGCGATCGGCAAGCCTGCGCCGGACGTCGGCAGTGCCGGTGAACCGCCCCGTCACGACGCCGCTTTCGCGTACGTGTCGCGGCAGCCGGCCGAGCAGAACCAGTAGTCGGTCCCGCCGGCGGTCAGGTGTGGCGTGTCCGCCCGGATCGTCACGCTCATGCCGCATACCGGGTCGGTCGCATCGGCGGGCACCTGCACGTCCGGCGCGCGCACGGCGCCGGCGGTCTCGGCGCCGACCAAGCCGTCCAAGCGGATGGCCTTCACGATCTCGGTCATGATCGACAGGGCGATTTCCGGGGCGGTGCGTGCCCCGATCCAGAGGCCGGCCGGCGTGTGGATGGCTGCGCGCTCGCTGTCGTTCAAGCCCATGGCCGTCACAAGCTCGGTGCCGCGTTTCGGGCTTGCGACGAGCGCGATGAACGGGATGTGCGCGTCGAGGGCGGCGCGCACGAGGAGCTCTTCGTCGCCGTGCGTTGAAATGACGCCGGCGATGGAGTCCGGCGGCAAATCGTCCGTGCCGCGCGTGACGGCGAACCCGAGCATTTCCGCCATGTCCGTCACGGCGTCCGCGATGGGCGTGGCCCCGGCGACGTGCAGCGTCGGCGCGGGCAGCTCCGGACGGAGGAAGAGTTCCATAGCGCCTCCCGACAGGCACGGGTTGACGACTGTCACGGCGCCGGGCGCGTCCGGGAACCGCTCTTGGCCGCCCGGCAGCACCCGCAGCAGGACGCCTTCGCCGTCGCGGATGACACCGAGCGCCGTCCGGCGCACCGACTCGATGGTGCATTGGCCGCCGACGAAGCCTTCGATGTCGCCGCCGGGCAGCACTATTGCCTCGTCGCCGGTCTTGGCCGAGCTGGGCGGCTGGGAGCGGACGACTGTGACATGGACGAACGGAACGCGCCGCGCCGTCAGCTCGGCGATCCGCGCGGGTATTCGCCGGCCGGTCACTTGATGACTCCTTTCATCGTAGGTTTTCGTCGTTGGTGTGGCGGGCGGGCGTTAGAACGACGGCTTCAACGTGCCCTGCATGGCTTCCCAAACGCGGGACGGCGTGAGCGGCATGTCGGCGTGCCGCACCCCGTACGGCCGCAGGGCGTCGATCACCGCATTGACGACGGCCGGGGGCGAGCCGACAGTCGCCGATTCGCCGACGCCCTTTGCCCCGATCGGATGATGCGGTGACGGCGTGACCGTGAACCCGGTCTCCCAGTGCGGCACTTCGAGCGCCGTCGGAATCAGATAGTCCATGAAGCTGCTGCTCAAACAGTTGCCGTCGGGGTCGAACGAGATCATTTCCATCAAGGCCATGCCGACGCCGTCCGTGAGTCCGCCATGCACTTGGCCCTCGATGATCATGGGATTGATCCGGGTGCCGCAATCGTCCACCGCGACGAACCGGCGGACCTTCACGGCGCCGGTCCCCGGGTCGATGTCGACCACGCAGATGTACGCGCCGAACGGATACGTCAGGTTTGACGGGTTGTAACAGATCTGGGCCTCCAGGCCGCCCTCGAGGCCTTCCGGCAGGTCGCCGGCGCCGTGGGCGCGCATTGCGATGTCCTGGATCGTCACGGACGACGTGGGGTCGCCTTTGACGCGGAAGGACCCCTTGTCCCAGTCGAGATCGGCCACCGATACCTCAAGCATCCCCGAGGCGATGATCTTTGCCTTGTCGCGCACCTTTCGGGCCACCAGGGCGGCAGCCGCGCCCGACACCGGCGTCGACCTGCTGCCGTACGTGCCAAGGCCGAACGGCGTATTGTCGGTGTCGCCGTGGACGACCTCGATGTCGCCGGGAGGGATGCCTATTTCTTCGGCGACTATTTGCGCGAAAGTTGTTTCGTGCCCCTGTCCTTGCGATTGCACCGATAGCCGGACGACCGCCTTTCCGGTCGGATGCACTCGCAGCTCGCAGCCGTCGGCCATGCCGAGGCCGAGGATGTCCATGTCCTTGCGCGGCCCGGCTCCCACCGCTTCGGTGAAGAACGAGCAGCCGATCCCCATCAGCTCGCCGCGCGTACGCTTGTCGGCCTGTTCCCGGCGCAAGTCGGCGTAGCCGACAAGCTCCATCGACTGACGCATTGCGGGTTCGTAATTTCCCGAGTCGTACACCCATCCGGTCTTCGTGGCGTACGGGAATTGCTCGGGTTTGATGAAGTTGTTCAACCGCAGGTCAGCCGGATCGACGTCCAGTTCATAGGCCAGGCAATCGACGAGGCGTTCGACGAGGTAGACGGCCTCCGTGATTCGGAACGAACACGCATAGGCGACGCCGCCGGGCGCCTTGTTGGTGTAGACGGCCGTCATATGGCAGTAGGCGGCTTCGAGGTCGTAACTGCCGGTGAATACGCCGAAGAACCCGGCCGGATATTTCACCGGTGCCGCAGTGCCGTTGAACGCTCCGTGATCGGCGAGCACGTCGGTGCGGATTGCCAGAATCTTGCCGTCCTTGGTCGCGGCGATCTCGCCTTGCATCACGTAGTCGCGAGCGAAGCCGGTGCTGATGAGGTTTTCCGACCTGTCTTCCATCCACTTCACCGGTTTGCCGGTCAGCATCGATCCGACGATGGAGCATACGTAGCCCGGATAAATCGGCACCTTGTTGCCGAACCCGCCGCCGATGTCCGGCGATATCACGCGGATCTTGTGCTCGGGCAGGCCGGCGACGAGCGCATACAGCGTGCGGTGTGCGTGCGGTGCCTGGCTTGTCGACCACAGGGTGAGCCCGCCGTCGACACGGTCGAAATCGGCTACGCAGCCGCACGTTTCCATGGGCGCCGGATGCACGCGCGGGTACACCATTTCCTGCTTGACGACGACATCGGCGCGATCGAAGACCGCCTGTGTCGCGGCGGCGTCGCCGGTCTCCCAATCAAAGCAGTGGTTGTTCTCCTTGCCTTCCAGATCGTCGCGAATGACCGGCGCGTCCGGCGCCAAAGCCGTGCGGACGTCGGCCACGGCCTCCAGCGGCTCGTAGTCCACGTCGATCAGTTCGAGGGCGTCGCGTGCGGCGTACCTGTCTTCGGCCACGACGAAGGCGACCTCTTGCCCTTGGAATCGGACCTTATCGGTGGCCAGCACCGCTTGGACGTCGTTCGAGAGGGTCGGCATCCAGGCAAGTCCCTTGTCCGCCAACGCCGCGCCCGTCACCACCGCCTTGACCTTGGGATGGGCCTCGGCGGCGCTGGTATCGATATTCACGATGCGGGCGTGCGCCATCGGAGACCGCAGAATTGCCAAATGCAGCATGCCGCGCAATTGCACGTCGTCGCAGTACTTTCCCAGTCCGCGAATGAACCGGGGGTCTTCTTTGCGCAGCATCCGGCCGTGGCCGAGCGGGTGCTCGTCGTTATTGACCAGATCCGGGGCCGCGTTTTCCGTGACCGTCATGACACTTCCTCCACTTGCTTGGCGTCCGCGGCGTCCGGCCGGCCTTCCGTATTGTCCGCGCCGTCGCCGGCCGGATGGTCGGCCGCCCATTCGATCGAACGGACGATTGTCGTGTAGCCGGTACAGCGGCAGATCTGCCCGGAAATGGCTTCGCGGATCGTGTCCTCGCTCGGATGCGGGTCGCGGTCCAAGAGCGCGCGCCCGGTCATCATCATGCCGGGCGTGCAAAATCCGCACTGCAGACCGTGGCACTCCATGAACCCTTGTTGAATAGGGTCGAGCACGCCGTCTTGTTCGAGACTCTCGACGGTGCGGACGTCGTGCCCGTCGGCCATAGCGGCCAGCACGGTACACGATTTGACCGGTTCGCCGTCGAGCCAGACCACGCATGTCCCGCAATTGGACGTATCGCAGCCCCAGTGCGTGCCGGTCAGTCCCAGCGTGTCCCGTAAGAAATGCACGAGTAGGAGTCGCGGCTCCACTTCCTCCGTGACCTCGTCGCCGTTGACGGTCATCGATACCTGCATGGCGTGTGCCTCCCAGCTGCTGCCCCGGCCTGTGTACTTGTCCCTGGTCCCTGCGCCGATTACGTGTTCCCGGCCCTCGTCCCCGCCGGCCTCATTCCCCGGATGCCGCGTCCTGCGCCCGGGCGACGGCGCGTCGTAGCGCCCTGGCGGTCAGCTCGGCGGCCAAATGCTTCTTATAGAGAACGGAGCCGCGTCCGTCCTCGGTCGGCGAACAACTGTCCGCGGCGATCTCGCCCGCTTCCGCGTACGCGGCATCGGACGGCTCGGCGCCGCGCAGCCGCTGCGAAATCGCCGGGATGCCAGTCGTATTCGGCCCGACTGCGGCAAGCCCCACCCGGGCGTCGACGATCTTGCCGTGCTCGAGCCAGACGGCGGCGCCGGCGGACACGACCGCCCAATCGCCGGCGCGGCGTTCCACCTTTTCGTAGGCGCTGGAGCCGCCCGGGCGAATGGGAATCCGGATCTCGGTGAGCATCTCCCCGTGTTCGACGGCCGTCTCGTACGGACCGCGGTGAAATTCCTCCATCGTCACGACGCGTTCGCCGCCGGTGCCGCGGATGACGCAGCGCGCGTCCACTGTCGTGCAGACGGCCGAGAGGTCTTCGGACGGGTCGGCCTGGCACAGAGATCCGCCGATCGTGCCGCGATTTCTCACGGTTGGGTCCGCGATGACTCGTTCTGCGTCACGGACGATCGGGAAGAATTCGGCAAGGTCGTCGGATTCGAGCAGTTCGCGGTGCCGGGTCAGTGCCCCAATGCGCACCTCGTCGACGCCGATCCGGATATACCCCAGTTCGTCGCGCAGGTCGCCGATGTCGATCAGATATTCGAGATTGGCAAGGCGAAGCTTCATCATCGGCAGCAGGCTGTGTCCGCCGGCCACCAGTCGGGCCTCGTCGCCCAGTCGTTCAAGCAGATCGACCGCCTGGTCGACGCTTGTCGCTCGTTCGTATTCGAAAGGTGCCGGAACCTGCATCGGAAAGATCCCCTCGTTGGACGTCTATCCTCTTAGGCTCAGAGTCGGCCGGACCCCCGGGGATGTCAAGAGCAACCTAAGGACTCGCTTAGGTTGCTCCGGCAGCGGTGAACGGTCGTCAGACCGCGATCGGGGTGGACCGTTGGACGGCACCGGCCAAATAGCCGTCCGGTGCCAAGCCGCCCAACCCCGCGGCGACGGTTGCCAGATAACGTGCCGAGGGTGCATTGCGCGCCAACTGCCGCGCGGTGGTCAGAGTGACCGCCGGCAGACCGTCCACGGTCCCGACCCGCACGATCGCGTTGTATTTTCCGCGCCGCGGATCGCCGTCCGGGTGCAGCGGCAGCTCCGTATAGCCGCCGTGATCCGGCGGGATCATGTCGTCGGACCACGGCACTGCCGGGGCACCGTTCTCACCGGTGATGACGCGACAGAACTCGCCGGGCGTCACCCGGTAGGCGCGGCAATAGGCCACGCTGCCGGGATCGGGACGCAACGAGACGAAGGCGACGGAACTGTCCTCCCACACTGCCGACGCACCGGCAAAATACAACTGGTGCGGGATGGTCAGGTCACGGCGGAATCGCCGGTAGTCGTGCGCACCGCATTTGGCCGCCGGCCAGTCGGGAAGATACTTCCGGAATCGCGATTCCGACGTATTGGAACCGAATGAGACGTACCAGAGCTCATCGCCGTACATGAGGCAAGTGTAGGCAGCCGCCACCGACACCTATCGCGACCAACACACCATTAATCGATCGACTTCTCACGAGCCGTTTGGGCGACCGACTCGCCCCAGCATCTCCCGTGTCTGCCGAACGACAAGCCCCGGCCGGTCGATCGGGACGTCGTGCGAACTATGCGCGGCCGTGACCAGTCGCCGATTGGAGGCGGCGTTGACGAATTTCGCCTGCGCGTCGCGCCAGCGTCTGGCGTCGAGCCCCGCCGGGTACGGGGTGGAGGCCGATACGACGGCGATCGCCGGAACACTTGCCGGCCAGGACAACTGAGCGTACCTGCGGTGTGCCGGAGCGTAGTTTTTCGCCATCGCGATGAGCTGGCGGCTTGCCTTTGTCGGCTTGTGCTTCTTCAGGGCCGCAATCTTCGGAGCGTTTGCGGACACGATTCGCGCTATTTCATCAGTCGAGTAGAACTGCGGCAAACTGGCGTCCACGAGAACCGCGCCGGAGACCGAGCCGGGATATTCGTTGACCAGGTTCGTTGCGACCTCCCCGGCCTGGGAATGTGAGACCAAGACGGCGTCGTGCGAAACCTCGAGCGCTTTCAACCCGGCTTCCAGATCCGACGCGGCGTCTTTATTGCCGTACGGCCCTGGGACGCGGTCGCTCTTGCCCATACCTGCACGGTCGTAGGTGATGATTTCAGCGCCCGTACGCTGTGAAAGGACAGGCACCAACTTCTTCCAGTACGTCGAATCGTTTCCACCCCCGGCATCCAAGACGACTGCGGGTCGATGTCCGGGAGTGACGTGGAAAGCAAGCCGGTGGCCGTCGTTCGAAATCATGTGCAGCCCGGCGTCCGCTGCGTGACTGGCGGGAGCCGAAGCCGAGGACGTGGGGGCACATGCTGCAAGAACGCCGGCGGCCATTGCAACGGCAGCTACGGCGCCGGTCGCGCGCCGAAAACGGGTACGAGTGTTCATCGCGATGAGGGTTCCTTCCAAAAGGGCGGTCCGATCGAGTGCCGTTCGGCAACGTCGGGCCCCGAGAGTTTGTGACACTCTCCAGCCTCGCCGCGATCAATTGCAGCCGCCATGCGGTTGCCATCCGACTTGGGCGGGGGTTAACCGGTGGCCGGGTCTCGGGCGCATCCACCACTCGGCGAGTCAGAGCAGCCGAGCCACCCGGGGCGAACCGTTGGCAGCCGTCCAGTCGACCTTGCCCGTGCCCGCGAGGTATTCCACATGGGCACCTGTCTCGGCGAGCGCCGACCGCAAGTTCAGCCCGTCGAGGCTCGACCAGCCGCGCGACCAGGAAATATTCTCGGCGATTTGCCACACCGTCGCATCGCGGCCCGCCAAGACGGCTAGGATCTCGCCGGCGCGCTCCTCATGATGGAGGGCCAGCTGTTCGGCCCGTTCGGCAAGCCCGGTGAACCGGTACTCGTGCGCCGGGCACACCTCGAACCCGTCCCACAGCGGCATCGGCTCGAGTGACGAGAAGTATTCGCGTAACGGATTGCGCCCGGTGTCCAGCGACGACAGGCCGACGTTCGGCGTGATGCGCGGCAACACGTGGTCGCCCGTGAAGATCACTTCGCTGTCGTCGTCGACCAGGCAGATGTGTCCGGCCGTGTGCCCGGGCGTTGCGATGACCCGCAGCCGTCGTCCGGGCAGTTGCAGCTCGTCGCCGTCATTCAACAGCACCGTCGGCCGAGCCAGATTGCTCAATAACTCGACAATTGCGGACTGAGCGGTGAGCGCATCCAACCAGCTGTCCGGAACGCCGAAGCTATCAAGCCACGCACGGTCGGTGGCGCGTGCCTCATCGACCGCATCGAACCCGCCGTCCAGCACTTCGGCATCCGCCGGGTGCATGCCGAACCAGGCCCCGGTCTCGTCGACGAGGCGTTTGACCATGCCCAGATGATCGGGGTGCAAATGGGTCGATACGACCCCGACCACCGAGGACAAGGCGATCCCGGCGGTGGCCAAGCCGTCGGTGAACTGGCCCCAGCCGTGCCGACTGTCCCACCCGGGGTCGATGACGACGCAGTGGCCGGCATCGTTCGTCACGAGATAACACGACGTGTACCGCACCGGGGAGCCGTGGAAATCCACCGGCACCGACCAGACGTGTTCGCGGACCCGCTCGACCGGCGGCATGACCTTATCGGCCCATGCCCTCTTTTGTGCGGTTCCGGTCACGTGAATCGACATGCTGCTCCTTACTTGGGAGTAGGTGTTACGGCCCTGAAATCAACGGCACTGAATTCAACGGCACTGAAATCAACGGCCCCGAAACGTCGGGGCCTCGCCGGCGGCAAATGCCCGGGCAGCCCCGCGGTGATCGTCGGTTTCGGCCAGCGCAACCTGTCCGTCGGCCTCGGCCTGCATGGCGCGCAGCAGCTCCGGGCGCAGCCCCGCCGCCAATGACGCCTTCGACGCGGCCCACGCACGCGTGGGCCCGGACGCCAACTCCGCTGCGCGCTCGGCGACCACGGCGTCGAACTCTTCGGCCGGCACCACCTCGTCGGCCCAGCCGACCCGCATCGCTTCGGCGGCGTCCAAAGTTTCGTGCGCGTACAGCATCCTGGCCACCGCGCCGCGGCCCATGCGCGCCGGTGCCAACGCCGTCGCGCCGCCGTCCGGCATCAGCCCGATCTTGGAAAAACCGAAGGACATCGTTGCGCACGACGATGCCAGCACCAGATCGCCGGCCAGGGCAAACGCATTGCCGACGCCGACCACGAGACCGTTGACGGCGGCGATCACCGGGACGGGCGCCTCGGTGATCGCCAACACGAACCTGTTGCACACATCGATGATCACGGCCTTGCCGCGCGTGCCCGGCGCCTGCCCGCCCAGCCCGTCGTGTGTCGCCAGCAGCTCGGCGGCCCGCGGCGCAGGCGACGGCTGAGCAAGTTCGCGCAGGTCCGCGCCCGCCGAAAAGGCACGGCCCGTTCCGGTCAGGACGACGCAGCGCACTTCCGGATCGTCAACTGCCCCCTGGAGGCCGTCGATGAGATCGCACATCGTTGGTACGTCGACCGCGCAGAGCCGCTCCGGACGCGCAATACGCAAAGTGCGGACGCCGCCGGCCGTCGACGTTTCGATCGTCGCCGGTCCGGCGTTCACTCGTACACCTCGCCGGCGGCCGCCTTGTCCCGCAGCGACTGCGGCACGTCGAACTGCGGGCCGTATTTGCCGGCCAGGTCGTCGGCGCGCGCGACAAATCCGGCAAGGCCGCCCTTGTACTGGTTGATGTATTGCAGCACGCCGCCGGTCCACGCCGGGAACCCGATTCCAAGGATCGACCCGAGGTTCGCATCCGGATACGACATGAGCACGCCTTCGTCAAAGCACCGCACGGTGTCGAGAGATTCGGCGAACAGCATGCGCTCTTGCAATTCGACGAAATCGTCATCGGTCAGGGTGACGCTTCCCGAACCGAACGCTTGGCGCAGGCCCGGCCACAGCCGCACCCTCTTGCCGTCGAAGTACTCGTAAAAGCCGGCGCCGCCGGACCTGCCGGTGCGCCCGAATTCATCAAGCATTCGGTCGATCACGACGTCCGAGGCGTGCGACTCCGGTTCCCGCCCGGCGGCGCGTTCGGCTTGTCTGCCCTCGTCGCGGATCTTGCGCGGCAGCGTGAGCGTGAGCTCGTCCATCAACTGCAGCGGGGGAGCCGGGTATCCGGCCTGCAGGCCGGCCTGCTCGATGGCTGCCGGTTCGACCCCCGCGGCAAGGGCGGCCATCGCCTCGTTCACGAAACCGCCGATCACGCGCGAGGTGAAGAACCCGCGCGAATCGTTCACGACTATCGGCGTCTTGTGAATCTGCATGGCGAAGTCGATTGTCTTGGCGAGTACGGCGTCCGACGTGTTTGCGCCGCGAATGATCTCGACGAGCGGCATTTTGTCGACCGGCGAGAAGAAATGAATCCCGATGAAGTCCTCTTGCCGGCTCACGCCCTCGGCCAGCGTCGTGATCGGCAACGACGACGTGTTCGAGCCCAGCACGGCGTCCGGCTGGACAATCGGTTCGAGCTCCGCAAACACCGCGTGCTTGACCTCGACACTTTCGAACACGGCCTCGATCACGAAGTCGACGCCGGCCAGCGCGGACGGATCGCCGGACGGCGTGATGCGCCCGAGCAGCGCCGCGGACTTCTCTTCCGTGGTCTTGCCGGCGGCGAGCGCCTTCTGCTCCAGCGATTCGGCGTAGGCCTTGCCCTTGGCGGCGGCTTCGTCCGAGACGTCCTTCAGGACGACGTCGATGCCGGCCTTTGCGCTGACGTACGCGATCGCCGCGCCCATCATGCCGGCGCCGATCACGCCGACCTTGCGGGCCGTGTACTTCTCGAAGCCGTCGGGGCGCGATTTGCCGGCCTTGATGGCCTGCGCGTCGAAGAAGAACGCGCGGATCATGTTGTGTGCGACCTGCCCGGTCAACAAGTGCACGAAGTACCGGGTCTCGATCAGCGCGGCCGTGTCGAAATCGACGAGCGCGCCTTCGCCGGCGGCTGCCAGGATCGCCTTCGGCGCCGGCATGTTCGCGCCCTTGACCTGCTTGCGCACGTTGCCGACCACCCCGGGAAAGTCGGCGGCCAGCCGTCCGCTGAACGCCGTCCCGCCGGGAATGCGGAAGCCGGGCACGTCCCATGGTTGTACGGCGCCCGGGTTGGCCGCGATCCAGTCGCGCGCCGCATCGATGAGCCGGTCGGCCGGCACGACGTCGTCGATCAGTCCGGCATCCTTGGCCGCTGCCGGCCCGAATTGTTTACCGGTGGCCAAAATCTTGGACACGGCCTCCACGATGCCGATCATGCGCACGGTACGCACGATGCCCCCGCCGCCCGGCAACAGACCAAGTCCGACCTCGGGGAAGCCGAACTTGGCGCCGGGCACGTCCGCGGCGATCCGGTGGTGCGCAGCAAGCGCGATCTCGAGGCCGCCGCCCAGTGCCGCGCCGTTCAGCGCGGCCACGACAGGTACGCCGAGAGTTTCCAACCGGCGCAGATCCGCTTTGGTGGATTGGACAGTCTCGGTGAGAGCGGCGGCGTCCGCCGGCCCGACCGCGGAGAGCTGCTTCAGATCGCCGCCGGCAAAGAAACTCGACTTCGCCGACGTCAGCACGACACCCGAGATCGAGTCACGCTCCGATTCCAGTCGTTCGACGCTCGCATGCATCGAGGCGCGGTACGAGTCGTTCATGGTGTTGACCTTTTGGGTCGGGTCGTCGATCGTCAGCGTGACGATGCCGTCGGAGTCGGGGCCCGACCACCGGATGATGTTGTCCATGTTCTCGTTTCCCATTTCGTCGTTCACACGCGTTCGATGATCGTTGCCACGCCCATGCCGCCGCCAATGCACAAGGTGATGAGTGCGCGGCGGAGATTCCGGCGTTCGTGTTCGTCGACCATGGTGCCCACCAGCATGGCGCCCGTCGCCCCGAGCGGATGGCCCATGGCGATTGCGCCGCCGTTGACGTTCACCTTGTCGGCGGGCAGGTCGAAATCACGCACCCACTTCATGACGACCGAAGCGAACGCTTCGTTGATCTCGAACAGGTCGATGTCGCCAGTCGTCAGGCCGGCGGTCTTCAGCACCTTCTCGGTGGCGGGGGTCGGGCCGGTCAGCATGATCGTCGGATCGGAACCGGTGACCGCGGTGGCGACGACGCGGGCGCGCGGCGTCAGGCCCTGTGCCGCGCCGGCCTCTTCGCTGCCGACCAGCACGAGCGCCGACCCGTCCACTATGCCCGACGAGTTGCCCGGATGGTGCACGTGGTTGATGGCTTCGACGGAGTAGTACTTTTGCAACGCGACGGCGTCGAACCCGCCGATCCGACCGAGCTTTGCAAACGACGGCTTCAGCCCGGCGAGCGACTCGAGCGTTGATTCCGGACGGCGGTGCTCGTCGTGATCGAGAACCGTCACGCCGTTGATGTCCTTCACGGGCACGACGGATCGTGCGAAGTAGCCGGATTTCCACGCGTGGTCGGCGCGTTGCTGGCTGGTGACGGCGTACTGGTCGACCTGCTCGCGGGTGAACCCCTGCACCGTGGCGATCAAGTCGGCACTGATGCCTTGCGGCACGAAGTAGGTGTCGTAGTTCGTGCCGGCATCGCTCGGCCACGCGCCGCCGTCCGAACCGATCGGTACGCGCGACATCGATTCGACGCCGCCGGCCATTATCAACGAATCCCATCCGGAGACGATGCGCTGGGCTGCCTGGTTCACCGCTTCCAGGCCCGACGCGCAGAACCGGTTGAGCTGGACGCCGGCCACGGTGTCGGGAAGCCCCGCCGCAATGGCGGCGGTCCGGGCGATATCGGCGCCTTGTTCGGCGACGGGGGAGACGACCCCGAGGATTATGTCGTCGATGACGGCGGGGTCCAGGTCGGGGAACCTGTCCCGGATTTCCCCGATCAGTCCGACGACCAGATCGATGGGCCTGGTGGCGTGCAGCGCCCCGTTCTTTCCCTTGCCGCGAGGCGTTCTGATCGCCTCGTAAATGAATGCGTCGTGCGTCATGGCCGATGTGCTCCTTTGCCGGGTACCCCCGCTATGTTACTCACGAGTAGTTTATCCGGTGGTGCACTGGATGGGGCCGCCAGGCCGTCGGTGCTTCGTCAGCCGAGCCAACGGTTCAAGAACGCGGCGACCTTGGCGCGCATTCGTCGATCGAACGCCTTGATCGAGTGCCGATGACCGGGGACGAGGTCGAGCGTGTGAGGCACCCGCGCGGCGCGCAGCGCCGATGCGAACGCCTTGCCTTGCGCGGACGGCACGAGTTCGTTCTCGGACCCGCCGATGAAGACCGGCGGGTCGGACGGGTCGACGGCGTAGAGCGGCGAAGCGGCCTTGCTCTGGGCGCACCGCGCGAACGTGCGGCAGTGCAGGTATGCAAGCTCGAGGCGCTGCAGGTAAGCGCCGGGGCGGCCGCGGCGCTGCCCCGCTGCCGTCAGATCGATCGGCCCCGACAAGTCGACGACGGCGGCGACGCGCGTGCCCGAATGGAGATCGCCGGTCCCGCGCATGCCGAGGAGCGCGGCGAGATTCCCGCCGGCGGACCCGCCGAAGACCCCCAAGCGGTGCGGATCGACGGCGAACCGTTTGGCGTTTTTCGGCGTGCGGATCCAGCGCAGCGCTGCAGTCACGTCGTCGAGTTGCGCGGGGAAGCGGGCGGCGGGCACGAGCCGGTAGTTGAGGGAAAAGGCGACGTATCCCTGTGTTGCGAGCCAGCGGCAGACGTCCGTCCAGCCTGCGCCGGACTTGTCGCCGTGTGCCCAGCCGCCACCATGGATCTCGAGGACGGCCGGCCGGTTGCCGGCTGCGGAATCCGCCGAAGCGGCCGGTGAGCACACGGTGAGCGACTGATTGGGCGAGGCAGTGCCGTAGCGGATGTTCGAGGAGAGAGAAACGCGGGCGAGCTGCGGCTCCGCGTCGCTGTGTGTCGTGGCCCGGGCCGCCCGAGCCCCGGAGTCCAGGGGGCCGGTAGTGGTCATGACAAGGACCGCCACGACCACGGCGGCTAGGAATGCCGGCAGCGAGAAGTGGCGGACATACCGGTACCAGCGCGCACGTCGCGTATTCACATAACCTCCAGCGCCGCCGAATCGACGTGTCGAGGACGAATACGGCGAAAGCACTGCGGCGTATCGATAATACCGACGGCTCGGCCCCCGATGACGCCGCCTGCCAAAACGTCATTGATTCGAGAGCATTCGGTGACAATTCGTGCTGCGCGGTATCGTGTGAGCACCGGCGAGACGACCCCGCGCACGACGATGAAAGGGCCCCGATGACCGACGCACTACCGCGAATCCTGCTGCTCAACGGCCCGAACTTGAACGCCCTGGGCCTGCGCGAGCCCGAGCTGTACGGGCGGCACACGCTGGACGACGCGGAGCAGCTGGCGCAGGGGCGTGCCGCGTCCGCCGGTTTCGGTCTCGACGCGTTGCAAAGCAATCACGAAGGCGCGCTGATCGACCGGATTCACCAGGCGAGGACCACTCACGCCGGAATCGTGATCAACCCGGGCGGTCTGGCGCACACCTCGGTCGCCTTGGCCGACGCGATCCGTTCGGTGGCACTTCCGACGATCGAAGTGCACGTGACGAACGTGTACCGGCGTGAGGAATTCCGGCATCATTCCTATCTCTCGGCGGCGGCCGAAGCAGTCATTGCCGGGGCCGGAGTGGCCGGATACGGTCTTGCCGTCGACTGTCTGGTCGAACTGCTTGCAGAAAAATGACGCGAGCCGGTCACAAGTTCAGCCCCGCGCCGGGGTGATCTGTCCGGCACGGGGCTGAAACTTGTGTGCTCGTCGGGGACGAACTACCCCGCGGAGCCGGTTGAGCTATTCGGCAAGTTCGCCGAGCTGGAACGTGACCGCTCCGGCCTCGTCGACCTGGGCATCGAGCACCTTGTCGGCCAAAACCGTTGATGCGGTCTCGGACAAGAAGACGCGAGCGCCTTCGCTTTCCACTACCTCGTCGCCCTCAGCCGGCGCGTCGGCCGTGGCGACAGTGAATTCTTCGGGCGTGCTTTCTTCGCTGCTGATCCGCAGACCGACTTGATCGGCCTGGGCCGTTTCGCTTTCCTGCGCCGACTGATCGGCGATGGTCTTGACGATCGTGCTGGCGTTCGGGGTCAGGGTGAGCATGAAGAGCTCCAATCCGATTGAAAATGCGGCAGTCTCCACCGTTTCGTAACCACGGGGCGGTACGCAACAGTCAAACTGGATTTTCGCTCTCGGCGTGAGGCCCCGCGGGGCCCGGGATATCAGGGTTTTTGCACCGTGATCGTCCACGACGCGTTCGTCACCTTGGCGAAATTGGTCACCGGGTACCCGTTCTCGGCGGCCCAGCGGGGGAGCGCGTCGGTGGCCTGCGTGCAGTCGAAGTTGATGATCAACTCGTCGCCGGCCGCAAGGTCGCCAATTGCCGCTTTCGCTTCTTCGAGCGGGAACGGGCAGACTTGGCCGTCGGTTTCCAGTGTCTTTTGCATCAGGGGAACTCCTTAATGGTGTCAGCGGTGCGCGGCAGTCCGGGGTGCCGGAACGGATGCGGGATCGCCCGGCGCCACGGGACGATTCCGGTGCGGGGTGATGGTGAGCTTGGCGGCCAGCCCGTTGCCGACAGTGCACCCGCCGGCCAGCGAGGCGCCGATGCCCATCAGGGCGCCGCCGCCGAGGCCGACGCCGATGACCAGAACGCCGACGACTATCCACGGAGAGACGCCCAAAGCGCCGTAAATGGTGCTGGAGTCGATGGCCACGCTGCGTACCGCGAAGCCGAGTATCGCGCCGACAATCAGTCCGGAAATGAGCATAGAAGATCCTCGGTGAGTGCGAAGTGAAAGATGGGGAACGGCTGCCGGGACGCTGTCGCATTCCGTCATAAACGCGCCGAGGACTCAGGCCTGCCGAGAAATACTCCCCGGCGCCGCGGCGTTGCCGACACCACAAGACAATGCACCGCAACGTGAAGAAAGTGAGACATCAGGTGTCGAAGATCGCCATTATCGGAGGACACGGCAAGATCGCTTTGCAGCTGGCGCGCATCTTGACCGGCGACGGACATTCCGTCAGCTCATTGATTCGCAATCCGGACCACACCGCGGACGTCGAGCGGACCGGCGCGTCGCCGGTCATGGCGGATGTCGAGCGCATGGACGTGGGCGCCATGGCTGCTGCAATGGCCGGGCAGGACGCGGTCGTGTGGTCGGCGGGGGCCGGCGGCGGCGACCCCGAACGAACCTACGCGGTCGACAGGGACGCGGCGATCCGATCGATGGACGCGGCCGAGCAGGCAGGAGTTCCGCGGTACGTCATGGTGTCGTATTTCGGTGCCTCGCCGCAGCACGGTGTCGACCCGGACAATCCGTTTTATGCCTACGCCGAGTCCAAGGCGGCGGCCGATGCGCACCTTGCGGCAACCTCGTTGGCGTGGACCATTCTGGGGCCCGGCAAACTCACCGACGGACCGGCCACCGGGTTGATCGAGATCGGGGCCGACTCCGGCGAAGTGACCCGCGACGACGTGGCAGGCGTGGCCGCAACGGTGCTGCGGATGCCGGAGTCGGCAGGCAAATTCCTGCAGTTCACGGGTGGCGACACGCCGATCGACCGCGCCCTCGCCGACGCGAGCCGCTGACGGCGAACGGGGAGGGGGAAACCGAAACCGCAAGCCGCGGTTTGGATTGTTGAACAAATCTATTGACTTGCTCAATGTGACATGGAACACTTCGAGTCAAGCCACGCCGGCGATCACCAGTCGCCGGCGTTTCTTGCCTATCAGGCTGTCACTCGTGTGCCGACCGCTCGTCAGAGACGCAGCCGACAAACTTCACAATCGCTTCGTGATCTTTTTCAAGGGAGAAGTAGATGCGTTCGCTATCGGTTCCCGCCTCCACGCGCCGCAGTTCGGCGCGATCGAGGGGCAAAGCCCGCACCACCGTCACGGCGATAGTCGTCACAGCGGCAATGGCTCTGGCCGGCTGCACGACCGGTGGCGGCGGCCCCGATAAATCCGGCTCCGGCGGCGGGTCGAGTGAGACGTTCAATATCGGCATCGGCGTTGATCTGGACTCCGTCGATCCGGCACAGCAGACGACGACCACTGTGCAGAACGTGATCGACTACGGGCTGGAACCTCTGGTCAAGCTGACCAAGCAGGGTAAGACGGCGCCCGGCCTGGCCAAGTCGTGGGACACGTCCAAGGACGGCAAGGCCATCACTTTCCACTTGCGCAAGGGCGTGAAGTTCCATGACGGAACGCCGTTCAATGCCAAAGCCGTGAAATTCAACCTCGACCGCATTCTCGACCCGAAGGTCAAGGTGCCGCTGCGCAGCGCCTTCGAGGTGATCACGAAGGTCGACGTCGTCGACGATTCGACGGTCAAGCTCGAATTGAAATATGCCGATCCGCTGTTGATCAATAATCTCGGTATCACGACGTCGTCGATGCTCTCGCCCACATCGGTGAAGAAGGACGGCAACAGCTACAAGAACGTCGTCAAACCGGTCGGTACCGGGCCGTACGCGTTCCAGAAGTTCGACAAGGGAAGCCTTGTCGTCTATAAGAAGGCAAAGGACTACTGGGGCAAGAAGCCGTATTACGGCGAGGTCGACTTCCACATCATGCCCGAAGCGAACTCCCGCGAAGCCGGGCTTCGCTCGGGACAACTGCAAATGATCATGAACCCGCCGGTCAGCGATTTGAAATCGCTCGATTCGGGCTCCGACCTCAAGGTGCTCAAGGCTCCGAGCGACAGGTCCGTGTTCATTGCGTTCAACAACTCGAAGCCGCCGTTCAACAACGCAAAGGTCCGGAAGGCGTTCAACTACGCGGTCAACAAGAAAAGCATCATCAAGCATGTGCTCTTTGGTGCCGTCGATTTGATGGATTCGCCGTTGGCCAAGAGCCTGACCGGCTATTGTTCGGTCGGTTCCTATCCGTACAACCCGAAAAAGGCCAAGAAGCTCCTGAAGGAAGCCGGCGCCACGAATTTGTCCATCAAGTTCGGCACGCCGACCGGCAGGTACCTGCAAGACAAGCAAGCGGCCGAAGCCATTGCGTCGAATCTGCGGGACGTCGGTGTCAAGGTCAAGGTGCAAACCATGGACTGGCCGTCGTACCAAGCCAAGACGAACCTGAAAAAGGGCGGCTTCGACATGCACATTCTCGGCTGGGCCCCCGGCGCGTTGGACGCACCGACGCAGTTCGAGATGTTCCAGAAATCGGATTGGCCGCCGAACGGATTGGCTACCGCGTTCTACACCAACCCGAAGGTCGAGAAGCTGATCGCGTCGGGCAACAAGGAACTGAACACGTCCAAGCGCAACGATGACTACTGCCAGGCGCAAAAGCTCATCTGGGGCGATGCGCCGTGGCTGTTCCTGTGGAGCCAGACGCTGATCCTCGCCTACTCGACGAAGGTCGCCGGAGTGTCGTATATCCCGAACGAGAAGTTCAACACGATCTACGCGCATCCGGCGAGCTGACCCACGGGCGGCCATGCAAGCGACCACTGACTTGAAGAAGAGGCACGAGTGAGCGGATTCTGGGCATACCTGGTTCGGCGGATCATTGCCTCGATCATCACGTTGCTCGGCGTCGCCTTGGTGCTGGTGATACTCATCCAGTTCCTTCCGGGCGACCCGGCACGGGTGATCGCGGGAATGCAGGCCTCGCAGGCCGAGGTCGATCAGATCAGGCATTCGATGGGTCTCGATCAGCCGGTGATCGTGCAGTACTTGACGTTCCTCGGGCACCTGGTGCAAGGAAACATGGGCTTCTCGGCCCGGATGGGCACGCCGGTGCTCGCCGAGATCGGGAACCGGCTTCCGTTCACGCTGGAGCTGGCGATCTTGGGCACGCTCGTCGGAGTCATCGCGGGCATCTTGCTCGGCGTGATGTCGGCAACTCACAAGAACAAGCTCGCCGACACCATCGGCTCGATGATCGGAGTCATGGGCATCTCGATGCCCGTGTACTGGCTCGGCATCCTGCTCATCGTTCTCTTCTCGGTGAACTTGAAGCTGCTGCCCACCGGAGGGGCGCAGACCTTGTCGAGCCTGATACTTCCAGTCGTCACGCTGGGCGTGTTCTCCATGGCGATAGTCTCCCGAATGACCCGGTCGACGATGCTGGACACCTTGGGTCAGGACTTCGTCCGCACGGTGCGTGCCAAGGGCGTCGTCGAATGGCTCGTGGTGTACAAGCACGCGCTGCGCAATTCGTTCGTCCCGATTCTCACCGTGATCGGCTTGCAGTTCGGCACGCTCTTGGGCGGCGCCGTGCTGACCGAGACGGTGTTCTCCTGGCCCGGGATCGGCCAACTGCTTGTGACGTCGATCCAGGCCCGGGACTTCCCAATGGTGCAGGGCATCGTCTTCGTCTTCGCGGCGATGTTCATCGTCGTGAACATCATCACCGACCTGCTCTACGGCGTCGTCGACCCACGAGTGAGGATTTATGACTGATACGGCAGCCGGGGACAACGCGGGCGCGCAGCGCGTGCAAAAAGGCGAGCGCCCGGTGAACAAGAACCTGCGCGTCTTCTTTCGGAACAAGGCGGCAGTCACGGGTGTCGGCATTCTCGCGGTCTTCATTCTCGCGGCAATATTCGCACCGCTGCTGACGCCGTACGATCCGACGCACCAGGTGCTGTCCCAGTCGTTCCAGACGCCGTCGCTGGTCCATCCGCTCGGCACCGACGACCTCGGACGCGACATCCTGGCGCGCATCATGTACGGCGGCCGCTACACGCTCATGATCGGCGTGGTCGCCACGCTGCTGGCCGTCGCCATCGGCGTGCCGCTCGGACTCATCTCGGGCTATTTCGGCAGCTGGTTCGACATGGGAATCCAACGCGTCGCCGACATCATGCTCTCGTTCAACGCATTCCTGTTGGCGTTGGTACTGGTGGCCGTCATGGGCGTTGGAATGAAGAGCGTCATCATTGCGGCGGGGATCGGCGTCATTCCGCAATTCATCCGACTGGCCCGCGGCCAGGCGCTCTCCCTGCGCGAGTCGGTCTATGTCGAGGCCGCCGAAGCATTCGGGTCGATGCGAATGACGATTTTGCGCAGGCACCTGCTGCGCAACTCGCTGACGCCCATCGTCGTGTTCGCCACGCTGAACGTCGGACTCACGATCCTGGTGGCCGCTGGCCTGGGATTCCTCGGGCTCGGCGTGCAGCCGCCGCTGCCGGAATGGGGCACCATGCTCGGCGAAGGCCGGTCGTACATCTTTCACGCTTCCTACACGTCGACCTTCCCCGGGCTGGCGATCTTTCTTGTCGTTCTCGGCTTCAACCTTGCCGGCGACGGTCTCCGCGACGCCCTCGACCCCAACCTTCGCGAGTGACGGACTTGCCTGAAAGGAGCCACAGTGGCTGAACCGGTACTGTCGATCAAAGATCTGTCGGTGAGCTTCCATACTCGGACGGACGTCGTGCGGGCAGTCGATCACGTGAGCTTTGACGTGTATCCGGGAGAGACGCTCGGCGTCGTGGGCGAATCGGGTTCGGGCAAGAGCGTGACGATGCTGTCGCTGCTCAAACTCATCCCGGCATCGGCCCGGGTACGTACCTCGGGCCAGGCGATGTTCCGCGGCCAGGATCTGCTGCAACTGTCCAACAAGGAATTGCGGCGGATCCGCGGCAGGGATGTCGCATTGATCCCGCAGGACCCGATGACGTGTCTCGATCCGGTGCTGCGCGTCGGTCCGCAAATCGTCGAGGCCATCAAAGCCCATCACCCGGCCGGCCGAGCCACTCTGCGGGCCAAGGCGGTCGACCTGCTCCGGCTGGTCGGACTGCCGCAACCCGAGCAGCAATATTCGCAGTACCCGCACGAGTACTCCGGCGGCATGCGCCAGCGCGCCATGATCGCCATGGGAATCGCCAACGATCCGGCGTTGCTGATCGCCGATGAGCCCACGACCGCCCTCGACGTGACGATCCAAGCGCAGATCATGGACGTGTTGAAGGCCGCGCAAGCCGAAACCGACGCCGGTTTGTTGATGATCACCCACGACCTGGGCCTCATCGCCGAAATGGCCGACCGCGTCGTCGTCATGTACGCCGGCCACGTCGTCGAGACCGGCGACGTGGAGACGATTTTCACGAACCCGCGCCATCCCTACACTCTCGGCTTGCTGGGCAGCCTGCCCACGGCCGGCGGCGACGAGGAATGGCTCAAACCGATTCCCGGCAATCCGCCCGATCTGGCCCACGTGCCGCCCGGCTGCCCGTTCCATCCGCGCTGTCTGCTCGCCAAGGACCGTGAGGTCTGCCGGACGACGCCACCCGTTCTCGAACCGGCCGGTATCGCCGGACACTCGTCGGCGTGCCATTTCAAAGACGAGCTGGCCGCCGAATCATCGCATTTGCTTGAGGAGGCCGAGAACATCCAATGAGCACCCAGAATCCGCCGAGCACCGACCGGGCGCCGGCAGCCGACGAATCGATCATGCGCATCCGAGGGCTCGTGAAGCATTTTCCGATCACGAGCGGACTGATCAAACGGCAGACCGGCGCCGTCCACGCGGTCGACGGCGTCGACCTCGACCTCGTCACCGGGCAGACGCACGGCGTTGTCGGCGAGTCCGGCTGCGGCAAGACGAGTCTTGGGCGCACGAGCATCCGACTGACCGAGCCGACAAGCGGGTCCATCGAGTTCAACGGCGAAGACATCACCACGCTCGGCCGCGGGCGTATGCGCGAGCTGCGCCGGGACATCCAGATCGTCTTCCAAGATCCCTTTGCCTCCTTGGACCCGCGCATGACGGTCCTTAATTTGATCGCCGAGCCGCTGCGCGTCCACGGCCTGTACGCCAAAAGCGGCGGATACAAGAAGATCGCCGAACTGATGGAGGTCGTCGGTCTCAGTCCGGACCATTCCAAACGGTATCCGCATGAATTTTCCGGCGGGCAGCGCCAACGCATCGGCATCGCCCGGGCATTGGCGTTGAATCCTCGGCTGCTGGTGCTCGATGAGCCCGTGTCGGCGCTGGACGTGTCGATTCAAGCGCAAGTGATCAACTTGCTGAAGAAGATTCAAGACGAATTCCAGTTGACCTATTTGTTCATTGCGCACGATCTCACCGTCGTCCGGCATATCTCGGACCGCGTGTCGGTCATGTACCTGGGCAAGGTGATGGAGACCGGCACCCGTGATCAGGTGTACGGCTCGCCGAGCCACCCGTACACGCAGGCACTGCTCTCGGCAGCGCCGATGCCGGACCCGGCGGCCCGTTCGTCGCGAAAGCGGATAGTGCTGCAGGGCGACGTGCCGAGCGCCGTCGATCCGCCGTCCGGATGCCGGTTCCGCACGCGGTGCCCCAAGGCGCAATCGATTTGCGCCGAGAAGGTGCCCGAACTCGTCGAACGCGGACAAGGGCACCCGGTGGCCTGTCATTTTGCGGACGTCGACCCGCAAGTCGCGTTCACGGGCTCCCAGCTTCCCGGCGAAGCGGGGTCTAATGCGGGGAAATCGGCGTAAGGGTCATGTGGGCGAAGTCGCCTTCGTCCAATGCCTCCGCCCGGCGCACTGCGGCTTTGATCGGCACACGAGCGCGGAGATGTCGTGGAGTTCCGCGCTTTCGGCGTCCGGCACCGTGACGAAGTAGAACGGGGCCGGCCCGCGCCAAAACCACAACGGGCCGGTGAACGCTAAAGTCATCCGGCCGGCATCGCCGCGTGTGCCCGTCATGCCGACCACGCTACGCGTGGTTCGCGGCGGTCGTCGAGGCTCGACGCACTGTTCGGAGTCTGAAGAACGCGGCAATGGCCGACGCGGCAGCCGCGACGGCACAAGCCGCAATCGCGGCGGCGAGGTCCGGCCTGTTCGTCATCAGGTACAGCAACGCCACAACCTGTGACGTGCCGAAAAAGACCACATAGGTCGGTCTGGCAGCCAGCTGGATTGCGCGGAGATCGGCTTGCGGTATCTCGCCCGATGCGCCGGCAATCGCCGTCCGGAGGCGCCTGTCGTCACTTGCCTCCACGGTGGGCCCCATTGCCGCCAATATCGCAGTGACGACCAAGGAAGTGACGACCCAGCCGGCGGTCCAGGGGATGCCGTATCCATTCTGCGCGACCAGGTAGAGACCGGACCCGATGATCACGAGCATGGCCGGGATGATCACGACTTCGACGCGCGTCGTCCCCGCGATCAGTGATCGCAGCTCGCGTACGGTCCCGGCAGTCTGTATGCGCAGCATCGTCAGCACGGTGGCGGTCACGGAACCGACAAGAAGAGCGACGCCCAACAGGTGTACGAACAGCGCAACGTGAATCATGAGGTTCCTGAGGCCGAGTGAACGATAGTGACGCGCGGTCCGCCGGCGGTCATCGCGACTTCGCCGCCGTCACGGCTTCCCGGACGGCTTCGTGCGCCGTGATCGCCGGCCGGCCAATGAGCTTCGCCAGGTCGTCGCTAGCGGTGAACAACTCTCCGCGAGCCAGGCCGGCGTCGGCGTCGGCGACGGAGGCAGCCATCTCTGCGGGCAGCCCCGCAGCAGTCAGAGTGCCGGTGAAATCCGCAACCGACATGTCTTGATAGGCGATGGGGGAGCCGAGGACGTCGCTGAATGTGGCGGCGAGTTCGGCCAGGGTCAACGCCGTTCCGCCGAGTTCGTAGGTCGCTCCGAGGTGCCCGTCCTGCGTGAGTACTGCGGCGGCGGCTGCTGCGAGATCGCGTCGGCTGACGGCGCTGACGCGGCCATCGCGCGCGCTGCCCATCAATGCGTGATATTGCGCGATCACCGGGAGTTGGTCGGTGTAGTTCTCCAAGTACCACCCATTGCGCAGGATGACGAAGGCCGCACCGCTGTTACGCAGGTACTCCTCGGTACGACGATGTGCGTCGGCGAGCGTCATCCGTGCGGTCGAGGCGTTGACCATGCTGGTGTACACGATCTTGGACACCCCCGCTCGAACGGCCGCGTCGATGGCGGTGCGGGCATTGTCGAATCGTTCACCGACCGTGCTCGTGGAGACCAGCAGCATCGCGTCGGTGCCCACGAGAGCGTCGTCGAGCGTGGCCGGATCGGCGAAGTCTGCCCGCCGGACCGTGACGTCGCGCTGGGCGAGATCGGCGAGTTTGTCAGTGCGTCGACCCGTGGCCACGATCTGCGTCGGTGGTGTTCCCGTGGCGAGGAGCTGATCGACGACTAGCCGGCCGAGGTGACCTGATGCTCCGGTGACGACTATGGACATGATGTTTCCTTTCGATAGATGTTGCTGAAATAGTCAATAATCTTTACTATAATCATCAGCGCTACAGAAAACAAACGCTGCGGATACGCAGTGACGACTCGGTGCGACAGGATTGACGTAGAGTGTGAACCCGTGGGACCGGACGGGATGAAGGGAGTCGAGAGCGGCATGGACGACGATGAGCAGATCAACCTCGGCGTGTTGTTGTTCATCCCGTGGCGGTACAGCGAGGACCGAATGTTCCGGGCTCTTCAGAATGCCGGGTTCGACGATTGGACCCTTGCTCAGTGCCGCGTGTTTCAACGCGTCGCCCCGGATGGCTCGCGGCTCACGGATCTCGCTGACCAGGCGCAGATGAGCAAGCAGAGCGCCGGGGTAATGGTCGATCAATTGGAACGCCTCGGCTATGTTCGCCGGGTTCCTGATCCCGCGGATGGCCGCGCGCGATTAATCGTCATCGAGGGACGTGGCTTACGGGCGTCGGAAACGGCTCAGTCGACACTCGACGAAATTCTCTCGGAGTGGAAGACCTACCTGGGCACCCGTAACTTCACGCTGCTGCGGCAGATCCTGGACCAGCTTCGCGAGATAACCGACCCGTACGCACGATGATTCCCGATGTAGTCATGGTCTATGACTAATGTTGTAGGAGGTTCTCATTGTCCGCCGACCTGGCGCGGCGGGGTGAATCCGCGGTGGTTCGCGTCTTTCCACGCGCTGTAGAATTGCCGTGGATATGCGTATCGATTCCAGAGGCAAGTTTTCGTGGCTGCCCGTGCTCGTGGGGGCGGCGGCCGCAGTCGTGCTCGCAGTCGCTGCGGTCACGGTGCCGGGTGAGGCCAATTACTCGAGTGTGAACGAGAACTTTCCGGGCTTGCCCACGGCTGTGACGTCGAGCGTGCTGCGACTGATTTCCTATCTCACCGGTGCCGTGACAATTGGCGCGCTCGTCGTCGGCCTGGCCATGATCCCGGCCCGGAGGAGCGGGCGGATCACCCCGCCTGCGGCGCGGGCCTTCGGCACTGCCGGTTCCTTCGGCTTGCTCTGGGCGCTGACGGCCTGCATCCTCATCGTGGTCGATGCGGCAGACACCAACGGACTGTCCGTGGCGCGCGGGATCAGCCCCGAAGCGCTCATGACGATGATCGGCGCGGCCAACCTGCCCAAGGCGTGGATTCTCGTGACCATCGGCGCCGGGGTGGTCGGGTTCACGGCCGGCGCCGTGCGCACGTGGCGCGCGGCGGTCCTGCTCCTGGTCGTCGCGGGTCTGAGCGTGCTTCCGCCCGTCGTGACGGGCCATGTGGCAGTTGCCGCCAATCACGACTGGGAAACGGACGCCGCCATGTTCGGCTCCATCGCCGTGGCCGTATGGATCGGTTCGGCAATGGTGCTCAGCACCAGGCGCTCGACCCGCCCGCTGGCGGACCCGGCGGCGCTGAGGTTCCGCAGGCTGTCGTGGTGGGCGTTCGGCATTGTGGGCCTGACCGACCTCATCGTCGACGTGTTCGAACTGGCGGGCACCAATCCTCTGGCCAGCGTGTCCGGCCGGATCATGATTGCCCGCATGCTGGTGCTGGTGGCGCTCGGCGTGCTGACGGCGGCGCCCGGCGCGATCGGACGTCGCGCTGATACGCGCAGCGCCGGGCGCCGAACGGCCGGACCGGCCGCATTCATGCCGGCCGTCTGGATCATGCTGGGGCTCGGCTACTTCGGACTCACCGCCGCAATGGACAGGATCCCGCCGCCGCGTTATTTCGCTTCCGACGTCACGATCCAAAAGACCCTGCTCGGCTACACCCTGCCCGATCCGCCGACTTCGCTGAACCTGCTGCTCACGTGGCGGGTCAACATCTTGTTCCTGACGATCGCCGTGGCCGGGGTCGCCGTCTATCTGTGGGGCGTGCGGCGCCTTCGCATCCGGACGACGCACGCGTGGCCGCTTCACCGCACAGTCTCCTGGATCGCCGGCTGGGCGTCGGTCGTGGCAGTCACCACTGCCGGACCCGGCGTGTATTCGCCGGCGACCTTCAGCATGCACATGGCCACGCACATGGTGCTGGGAATGATCTCACCGCTGCTGCTGGTGCTTGGTGCGCCGATCACGTTGACTCTTGCTTCGACATCCGGTCGTGCCGGGCCGTTCGCCGGCCCCCGGGAGTGGATCACCGGATGCGTCAACTCACCAATGATGCGGGTACTTGCCAACCCGGCAGTCGTGTTCGTCATCTACATCGTCGGCTACTTCGGCTTCTACATGACGCCGGCCTTCACTCACCTGATGATCTTCCACTGGGGACACCAAGTCGTCAGACTGTTCTTTTTGGTGATCGGCTACTTGTTCTTTTGGCTTGTCGTCGGCGCCGACAAACCGCCGAAGTCGCTGCCGGCGCTCGGCAAGCTGGCGTTCGTGTTCGCCATGATGCCCTTCCACGCCGTCTTCGCCATCGTGATCATGTCGATGCGCACCATCATCGGATACACCTACTTCACGTATCTGGACGCGAAGTGGAGGGGCGGCCTGAAGGCCGATCAATTCGCCGGCGGGATCATCGACTGGATCGGCGGCGAAGCGCCGCTGGTCTTCGTGATCGCCGGCCTGCTCCTCGTGTGGATGCGGCAAGACCGGCAGCGGACCGAATTCTCACCCGACACCGTCTCCGTGCTCGAAGGACGCCGATGACCACCGCAACCGACAACCCACGCACTGACGGCGCACCCGACCCGGGGGCTGCCGCATCGGCACCGCTCGTGTTCGACATCGGCGGGATGAGCTGTGCGGCCTGCGCCAGCCGGATCGAGCGCAAGGTGAGCAAGCTGGAGGGCGTGAGCGAAGCTCGCGTCAACTTCGCCACCGAGCGCGCAGCGGTGACGGGGCTGCCCGAATTGTCAGCCGCCGACATCGTGGCCTGTGTCGAGCGGACCGGCTATACGGCGTCCCTGCATGAATCCGAAGAAGCCGGGGCCGCCGAGTCGCAAGCCCGCTCGCGCATGCTGCTGTGGCGGCTGATCGTTGCGGCACTGCTGGCGCTGCCGCTCGGCGACCTGACAATCACCCTGGCGTTGGTGCCGTCGCTGCGGTTCACCGGCTGGACGTGGGTGTCCGTCTTGATGGCCGTGCCGGTGGTGTTCTGGTCGGCCTGGCCGTTCCACAAGGCAACACTGCGCGATATCAGGCAGATGTCGTTCGGCATGGACGCTCTCGTGTCGATAGGCGTCATGGCCTCCTTCGTCTGGTCGACCTGGACCTTGCTGATCTCACCGTCCACCGAGGCGGGCTACTGGCTGGGCTTCGGCGTCACCCCGGCCGGCGCCGACTCGATCTATCTGGACGTCGCGGCAGGCGTGACGACGTTCCTGCTGGCCGGTCGCTACTTCGAAGCGCGCTCGCGCCGTGCGGCGTCCGACGTGCTGAACGCGCTGAACGCATTGGGTGCCGACACGGCACGCATCATCGCCGACGGGGTTGAAACGGTGCGGCCCATCGACATGCTGATGCCCGGCGAGCACATAGTTGTCAAAGCGGGCGAAACGGTCCCTGCCGACGGCACCATCGACGAGGGGAGTGCCGATATCGACACCTCGATGATGACCGGCGAGCCGGCGCCGCGCGAACTCGGTCCCGGCGACGAAGTCCTTGCCGGCACCATCAGCACAAACGGGCGACTGGTCGTCACGGCCACCCGCGTCGGACGACAGACCGAACTCGCGCAAATGGCCGCCCTGGCCGGTCGCGCGCAAGAAGGCAAGGCCCGGATCCAACGCCTGGCCGATCGGATCGCGTCGGTGTTCGTGCCGGTCGTGATGGCCATCGCGCTCATCACGTTCGGGGCCTGGCTGCTGAGCGGCGCCGAACTTCGCACCGCGTTCGGCACCGGCCTGGCAGTGCTCATCATCGCCTGCCCGTGCGCACTCGGACTCGCCACGCCGACCGCGCTCATGGTGGGCGTCGGCCGCGGCTCACAACTGGGCATCCTCATCAAGAGCCACGAGGCGCTCGAGGCCAGCGGCAGCATCGACACAGTCGTGTTCGACAAGACCGGCACCGTGACGAGCGGCTCGGTGCTGCTCACCCGCGTGTGGGCGCCCGGCCGGGACAAAACTGAGGTCATCCGCTCGGCCGCGGCCCTGGAACGCCTCTCCGAGCATCCGCTCGGGGCGGCAGTGACCCGGTACGCCGATCGTAATCTGGATGCCGTGCCGGCGGCAGCCGATTTCGCCGTGCATCCGGGATTGGGCGTCTCCGGCACTGTCGACGGCCGCCGGGTGCTGGTCGGCAGCCGCACGTTCCTGGCCGGCGAGAGCATCGACGTTCCGAACGATGCGGCCGAGCTGATCGACGGGTACGAAAAGTCCGGCACCATCGCCGTCCTTGTCGGAATCGACGGACGCCTGGCCGGGGTGCTCGGGCTCGGCGACAAGGTGCGCCCGTCCGCAGTGCACGCCATGGAGCAGCTGGCATCGATGAAGCTGCGCACCGTGCTGCTCACGGGCGACAGCGAACGGACGGCGCGCGCCGTGGCCGACCGGATCGGCGTCGACGAGGTGATTGCCGGCGTGCTGCCTGCCGGCAAGGTCGACGCAATCCGCTCCCTGCAGGACGACGGACGCCGGGTGGCAATGGTGGGCGACGGGATCAACGATGCGGCCGCTCTGGCCACGGCAAACCTCGGCCTGGCCGTCGGCAAAGCCACCGACATCGCCTTGAAAAGCGCCGACATGATCTTGGTGCGCGAAGACCTCAGCGTGGTGCCGGACGCCGTCCGGCTTGCCGGGCGCACGCTGCGCACCATCCGCCTGAACTTGTTGTGGGCATTCGGGTACAACGTGGCGGCGATTCCGCTGGCCGCGTTCGGACTGCTGAACCCGCTGATCGCCGGGGCCGCCATGTCGCTGTCGTCATTGCTGGTGGTGACGAACAGCCTGCGGCTGAAGAACGTCGCCGGCAGCGTGCCGGACGAGGACGACTCGTGATTGCCGACGTCGTCCTGCGCTGGGTCGTCACGGGCGTCTTCGTGGCGTGCAGCGGGTACTGCACGTCGCGCTTGGTCATCCGCGGCGGCCGCATCGAACAGTTCAACTTGTTCGCGCACCTGTTGATGGCCATCGCCATGATCGCGATGGCGTGGCCGTCCGGGATGGGGGTGCCGGCCGGCCCGCAGGTCGTCGTCTTCGGACTGGCCGCCGTGTGGCTGGTGGTTCAAGCGCTATTGGCCCGGCGCCCGTGGATGAAGGGCGCACACGGCACCCACCAGCACCCCATCGCCCTCTGGTATCACGCTTTCATGATGGGCGCCATGGTGCTCATGGTCGTCATGATGGGCAGGGCCGGCGAATGGATCGCGCCGACTGCCGTCGCGGTGGCCGCGATCTTCGCATTTGCCGCGATCCGGTGGATCGCGGCTGCCGTCCGCCGGCCGCGCGAAAGACACTGCGTGGTCGAACGCATTTACGAGGTCCTGATGGCGGCCGGCATGGCGAGCATGTTCTTCGTGATGGGGTGAGCCGCTACTTCATCGCCCCCTGCGTGACCGACCCCTGCAGCTGCCGCTGGAAGATCAGATACACGATGAGCACGGGGACTATCACGATGATGGCGGCGGCGTTCAACGCGCCGTAATCGACCGAGTAGCCGGCTTGCGAGGCGAACCTGGCCATGCCTTGCGTCAACACGTAGTCGTCCACGTTCGTATTGAGCGCGATCGGCAGCAGGAACTGGTTCCACAGGCCCACGAAGTTGAGAATCGTGACAGTGGCGAGCCCGGGCTTCGCCATCGGCAGCATGACTTGGAAAAACGTCCGCCAGTCGCCGGCGCCGTCAAGCTCGGCCGCCTCGCCGATCGACCCGGGGAGCGACTTGAAGAACGCGAACAGGAAGAACACCGTGAACGGCAAGGCGAACGCCGTGTACGTGATGATCAGACCGGGCAGGCTGTTCAAGATGCCGAAGTTCTTCAAGATGAAGAACAGCGGCACGATGGCGAGGAAGATCGGGAACGTCAGCCCGGCAAGCATGGCGTAGTAGATCCACATCCGGCCGGGGAACTGGAACCGAGCCAGCACGTATGCGCACATCGAGCCGAGCAACATGGTCAAGATCAGCGCGCATCCGACGACTATCACGGTATTGAGGAAGAAGCTGCCGATGCCGGCAGTCGTCCACGCGTGCGCGTAGTTGTCGAAGTTCCAGTGCTTGGGCAGTGCGAACGGAGACGCGAAGATCTCCTTGGACGTCTTGAACGACGACATCAGGGTCCACGCCAGCGGCACGATGATCAAGATGGACCAGATGGTGAGCGCCGTATGGGACAGCCCGGCGACGACTTTGTCGCTGCGCGACGATTTCTCGGGCGGCGCCACGGGCGTTTCGCGGAGTATGTCGGTAGTCGGTGTGCTCATTCCGCCGCCTCATTCGTTCCGCCGGAGAAACGGTTGACCATGAAGACCACCGCCGAGAAGATCAGGGTGATGATGGCCAGCACGACGCCCATGGCGCACGCCTCGCCGAACTTCCCCTTCGTGAATGCGGTTTGGAACAGCTCTTGCGAGATGACGAGCGTCGAGTTGTTCGGCCCGCCTCCGGGTTCGAGCGCTTGCATGTACACGAACGCGTCAAGGGCCAAGATGCCCATGTAGATGTACGCGGTTTGAATATTGTCGCGGATGAGCGGAATCGTGATAGTGACAAGCGTGCGGAATCGTCCGGCTCCGTCAATACGGGCGGCTTCGTACAATTCCGAAGGAATTCCCTTGATGGCCGCCACGAACAGCACCATGTAAAAGCCGACGAGCCCCCACACGATCACGAACATCGTGGCCGGAAGCGCAGTGAGCTGAGTACCCAGCCACGCAAAGGACTTGAAACCATCGAAGCCGAGGTTCGTGAGGATCCCGTTGATCAACCCGGCGCTCGGGTCGTACACCTGGCCCCAAATGAGTCCGATGACGATGGCCGGCACAACATAGGGGAAGAATGAGATGACGCGGTAGAAACTCGAGTTCCGCAAACCGCGGATCTGCCCCTTGCTGCTGCCGCCCACCGTCACGAACGACGCAAGGATGAGTGCCAGGACGACCGTCACGAGCGGCAGCACAATCAACAGCACGATGCTGTTGCGCAGCGACGTAGTGAACTTGTCGTCGGCGAAGATCGTCGTGTAGTTCGACAGACCGATGTAGTCCATATCGGGAGAGAATCCCGACCAATTCGTCAGCGAATAGTTGAAAGCCTGGACGAACGGAGACACCACGAAGATCGCGTAGATGGCGACCGGGATACCCAAAAACACCACGAGAAAGCTGATCCGGTCGAAAGTCAGCCACTTCTTCAAGCGCCGGCGGCGGGGGGCGGCCGGTGCCGCCTTCCCCGCCTTCGGCTGTGTGCGTAATGCGCTCATGTGACCTTGATCTTCTTGACCGACTTGTCATTGCGGACCTTGTCGGTGATCTTTTGCATGCCCGCAGTCAGCTTGGCGACCGACGACTTGCCGGCCAGGAACGCGTTCCACAATGTCAGCAGGTCGTCGTTCATGCCGTAATTGTCGACGAACTTCCACGTGAACACGTTGTCGCCGGCAGCATCGAGCATCTTCGTCTGCGACACGAGCGCGGTCGAGCCGAATCCGTCCGGCGGCACCAAATCCTTGACGATGGTGGGAGACAGGACGGTCTTCGAGAAGTTTGTCGCTGCCTGCTTCGACAACATGGTGCGCAGGAATTCCTTGCCGCCCGGAACGTTCTTGCCCTGCGACGGGACGATATAGCCTTCGCCGCCGGCGCTGTGCAGTGAATCGTACGGAAACTTCGAATCCGAGGTCAGGGTCGGCTCGGTGAACCCCGTCATCTTGAAGTTCTTCTTGGTCTGATCCTTCATCTCGTTTTCGATCCAGCCGCCCGAGGGGTAGAGGATCGCATCTTCGGCATTGCTCCACTGCGCCTGCGCGGCGGTGAACTGCGTGCCGGCGCCGCCCGGTTTGACCATATCGGCGTCGATGATCTTCTTCATCGCCTTCAGCACGCCCTGCACCGAGTCATCCGACCAGCAGTTCGGTTTGAGATTGCCGAGCTTCAGCCGGACCGGGTCGCCGCCTTCTTTGATGGCCGACGCGATGCACATGGTCAGATAGTAGGTGGCGGCTTCCTTGCCCCAGCAGAACAGGTACTTGTTCGCCTTTTTGGCCTTCTTGCCCAGTTCGAACATCTCGTCCCAGGTCTTTGGCGTCTTCCACCCGTGCTTGTCGAACAGCGTCTTGGAATACCAGATGCCGTAAACGGTGAGCACGTAGTTGATGGAGGCGAGCTTGTCGCCGAACATGCCCGGTGCGAGCGCGCCGCCGTACAGCGTGTCCTTGATGACCTTGCCCTCGAGGTTCTTGGCCTCGGTGACGTCGGTCAGGTCCTCGAGCTGGTCGAGGATCGCCTGGAAGCTGATCAGATTGGCGCCGGAGTTGTCGATCAGGTCCGGCGGATTGCCGCTGACGAAGCGCGGTTGCAGCGTTTGTGCGATGTTCGTCTGCGGAGACACCTTGACCGTCGCCTTGGGGAAGTCCTTCTTGACGATTTTCCCGGCGAATTTGGCGTATTCGATGCCATAGCCGCCCTTGAAGATGACCGCGTCGATTGTCGAATCGGCAGCCATGCCGAAGGGGTTCTTTTCCGACTTCTTGCCGGAAGACCCCTTCTTGTCGCTCTTATCGCTTCCGCCGCCGGTGGCGCACGACGCCATCGAGGCGCCAATCGGCACCGCCACGGCCGAAGCCAGGGCGGCGCGCATGACGTTGCGCCGCGCTAAGGGCTGATCTTGTATCTTCATTTCGTTTGCCTTCTCCTAGAGGGGTTGTTACTCATTGCTGCGAATGCCGCGGCCTGGCCGGCATCGCTCCTTCGGAGGCCACCCGGTGCGTGGACACCGCTTCTGCCGTCAATGCCAGATTCGTCGTCGATTGCTGGAAGTCCTCCTGTGCGACCAACAGGTACAACAAGTCGAGCACGAGCAGTTGTACGTGCTTGGCCGACAAGTCGTCGGGTTGGAGGTATTGCTCGTACACCGAGGTGATGATGCGCACGTCCGCTTCTTCGGCAAGCGGGGACGTCGGGTTGTTGCTGATCGCGACGGTCAGCGCACCCGCGTGACCGGCCTGCCGCAGCATTTGGATTGTCTCGTCGGTGTGACCGGTGTTGGAGATCCCGATCGCCACGCATGTCCGACCCTGGACGGCCGCGCTCGTGAGCCCGGCATGGACCTCGGCCCAATAGTGCGTGTTGATGCCGATCCGGTAGAGCCGGGCCTGCATTTCGGCGGCAAGCATCGAACTGCCGCCGACGCCGTAGATGTCGACGTGCGTGCTGACGGCGATCTTGTGTGCCACGCGCTTCAACAGCGGCAGGTCCATGATGGCGGCGGTCTCTTGCAGCGATCTGGTGTGCGCGTTGACGAGGGTGCTGAGTACGGCTCGCGGTGAATCGTCGGGTCCGAATGCCCGGCCGATGTCGATGGTCCAGGTCTCCCGGCCCGCTGCGCGGCCCAGGTCGGTGGCAATGCTCACGCGAAGCGGCGAGTACCCGGCAAAGCCGAGCAGCCGGCAGAACCTCGTCACGGTGGCCGGGGAGGTGCCGGCCCGACCGGCCAGTTCGCCGATACTCATTTTCAGCGGCGCTTGCGGATTGTCCAACAGGAACTGGGCGATTTTCGTCATGACCGTCGACATCTCGGGCAGTTTTGCCCGCACCCGGTTCGCGACACCGATGGTCGGTGCCGTCGTGTCAGGGGTCTGAGCCGTCATAGAGAATTCATTCGTCCTTGATTGGATTCTGGCGAAAATCAATTTCATGTTACAGGGTAACGTGCGTCACACCACTGCTTGGCGGCAACGAATCGGTAACGATCGCACAAGCCGACGGAGGTTCCGCGTGGGGCCTCTGGTTGCCCCGGAGGAAGTCAGGCGTCGAAGTCTTCGGGGGCAGCGATCAACAGCGGGGTGGTGATCCCGGCCGCCATGGCGCCGACCGCTTCAATGCCCTGCCGTTCGTCGTACCCTCGCGTGCACACTGCCAAATACAGGGTGGCAGCAGTCCCGGGCGTGCCGATGAACGCCACATCGTGCGTGATGCCCTCGACCCAGCCCGATTTCGAGCCCCACCGGACTCCGGCCGGCAGGCCCGGCGCAATATAGGCGAAATCCTGGTGTTCGAGGGCGGTGATCATGAACCGGGTGCTGCCGGCCGACGTGAGCATGCCGGACACGATGACGCGCATCAGCCGGGCAAGATCGGACGCCGTCGTCTGATTGGTCAGGCCGCCGTCGCGTGCTGCGATATCGCCAATGAGGCGTTTCATCTTTGTCGACACCAGTCCGGCATCGGTGATCGTGTCGTTCACCGCGTCCAAGCCGATGAGCTCGAGTGCCAAGTTGGTGGCTTCGTTCGACGACCGGTAAATCATCCGGTCGAGCACGTCGCGCAACTGCATGGCCGTGCCGTCGTCGGGGAAGCGCTCATCCGCGTCATCGGTTTCGAGAGTGAAAGGGTCGGCGCCGGGTTGAGCGCTGGTGAACGTGCGCCGAACCACGACCGTGTCGTCCAGACTGCGAAGACCGGCGTCGATATCGCGCATCACGGCCAGCAGGACGGCGAGTTTGATTGTCGATGCGGGGTAGTATCGCGTCCCCGAATCGCGTTCGGCCACGACGCGGCCGCCGCCGTCCAGCAAACAAAAGCTGACTGCCGGTTTGCCGTCGCTGTACTCCGATGTCACAGACACGAGCTAGGTCCTCTCGTAAATCGCCGACGTAATGGCACGGCGTAGTGCGTGAATGCCCGAAGCCGGGTCGGCCGTTGTTCGCAGCGGGTGGACCCGATTGGTCAGTATTGCGACAGTCAACCCCTTTTCCCGGTCGACGTGCAAGCTCGTCCCGGTGAATCCGCTGTGTCCGCGCGCCCGGGCGCCGGCGTCGGTCATCCATTCCGTCTGCCCGATGCGCAGGCCCAACGTGTGCCCGTGCGCGAGATCTTGCCCCGGCCCGTCGGCAGGACGGAACGTCGCGGGCACCTCTTCGGGCCACATCCGGGTCGCGGCGCGGCCGACCCTGCCCTCGCCCGGTACGCGGATGACTTCGCCGAGTCGGACGACGTCGGTCACGGCGGCGAACAGGCCCGCGTTGGCGCACGCGCCGCCCAGCGACCACGCCGTCTCGTCGTGCACGATTCCTCGGACGACGCCGCGGCCCGCGTCGGGCTGCAGCTCGGTCGCGGCTGTTCGGGCGGGGTCCGGCGAGAAGGTGATGCCGGACAGCTCGAGCGGTTCCAGCACGCGGGAGCGGACGAGGAGCGGCCACGGAGCGTTCGCCGCCTGCTCGGCCGCCGCCATCGCAGTGATGAATCCGACGCACGAATACTCCCAATACGTGCCCGGCCGATGCGCCAAGGGAGTGGCCAGCAAGTCCGCGAGCAGCTCGCGCCGGGCCGTTCCGGCGGTGAAGTCCGCGGGGCTGAAGCGTGTGCCGAGGACGCCCTGCCAGCCCGACCAGGTCGCGGGGAGTCCCGACGTGTGGGTGAGCAGATGACGGAGCGTGACGGCCATCTTGTCGCCGCCCGCGAACTGGTCGAGGTACGCGCCGATCGGCTCGTCCAGGTCGACAAGACCGTCGTCGACGAGCGTCAGCAGCGTCATGGCCGAGACGACCTTCGTCACCGAGGCCAGGTCGAAGAGGGATTCCGGGGGGACGGGGTCGCGGTCGCCGGCGGGGATGTGCGCGCCGGCCGCGTCGACGGTCTGCAGCGAACCGGCAGTGACGACGTCCGACAACTCCCCGCGCACCGCGTACTGGACGGCGGCGGCCGGAGCCAGTGCGGCGGCATCGCCGAGCAGTCGGGCGAGCTCTGCGTCAAGCTCGGCCGGGCCGGAATTCGCTGGTATCACGTTTCGATTGTCGCAGCGCCGGTCGCAGTTGGTTCGCGCAGGCATGAGTCCGCCCGTTCACATCGCGGCCTGAGCACGTAAAAACTCGGCCACCGCCGGATAATCGTCATCGATCGAACGGGCGGCGGCCCGCAGATCGGACGGTGACGGGCGGACGGCGTGCAGTTGGCTTTGCCGCATGACCGGGCGGCTCGCTTGAATCCGGGCCAGCAATTCTTCGGCGGCATCCGGCGATCGACCCTCGGCCCCGTCGAGGAGCTCTTCGAGCATGACGAGTCGTTCGTAGACGGCCGGGTTTCCGATCTTCACCCGCCTGGCGCCGGTCAGTTGGCTGAGCATCGGAGCCGAGAGCCCGAGAATTTCTGCAAGCCGTGCCTGAGTCAACGACAGACCGGCCTTGACCCTGCCGAAGCGTTCGCTGAGCGGCTCGCCGTACAGCGCCTCTTGCGCCCGGGTGACGCCGTGGGGCATGTCGAACGGGGTCCCCGCTACGTCGACACGTCCGAGCCGACGGTGAAACCCGCCGCGGCCACGCACTCGTCCGATGCGCAGTCCGGCCGCGGCGGACGGTATCGCGCTCCCGCAGTGGCCGGGACCGCTATCGGGCTGCTGTTTCTGATAGCGATCATCGCGGTCGGAGTGCCGATCCTCAGAGGACGCGGACGTCGGTCGTGACCTCGCGCATCACCTCCGGCAACGGCTCGGCGCCGATGCCCGGACCTGTCGGCACCTGCATCCGCCCGCCCGAGGCGACGAACGGCTCGGTGATGTCCGTGGCATAAAACCTGGACGACGACGAGATGTCGCCGGGCAAGGTGAAACCGGGCAATGCGGCCAGAGCGATATTGGCGGCGCGCCCGATGCCCGTCTCGAGCATGCCGCCGCACCACACGGCCACTCCGAGCGCACGGGCCAGATCGTGGATCTTGCGTGCTTCCAGGTAGCCGCCGACTCGCCCGGCCTTGATGTTGATGACCGCTGCTGCGCCGAGGCTGATGGCATCCGCCGCCGACTCGGCCGACACTATCGACTCGTCCAAACACATGGGCGTCGACATTTCCGCGGCCAGCTTGGCGTGCTGGCGAATATCCGCTTCGCCGAGGGGCTGCTCGATCAAGAGCAGGTTGAACTCGTCGAGCCTGCGGAGCAGCGGCGCATCCACCAGCGTGAACGCGGCATTCGCATCCACCTGCAGCGGCAACCGGTAGCCGAATCGCTCACGGATGGCGCGCACCGGCTCGATGTCCCAGCCCGGCTTGATCTTGATCTTGATACGCGCATAACCCTCGTCGAGATAGCCGCCGACCCGGTCGAGCAGTTCGGGAATCGAATCTTGGATGCCGACGGAGACGGCCGACGGGACGGACGTACGAGTCGCGCCCAGATACCGCGCCAATGATTCACCCCGTCCGTGCAGCTCCGCGTCCAAAATCGCGATTTCCAACGCCGCCTTGGCCATCGGGTGTCCCACGACGTGCCCGAGGATCTCCGAGACCGTCTCGGCAGTGACTTCGGTGTGCGATTGCCGCTCCAGCAACGCCGGCGCCAAATAGTGTTCGATGACGTGCCGCGACCCGTCGACGTACTCGCTGGAGTAGAACGGATCGGAGCCGGACACGCACTCACCCCAGCCCAGGACGTCGCGCACGCCGTCGGCCGTGCGGAACGTCCCGCGCACCTCGACAAGCAGCGCATTGCGCTCGGTCTGCGTGCTGAACGACGTCGTGAACGGCGCCACCAGCGGCAGCCGAACCGTGTGCAGACGTATTTCCTCGATGTGCATGGTCAGCCCTCTCCCACTAGATAAAACCCGGATTTGTCGAATCCCTGCACGTGCCGCCCCGACTCGAGCAACGACGTGAGCACGTGGCGCAGCGCCAGCCGCCACCGGCCCGCCCGCGCCGGGTCCGCCGCGCGCACTGCATCGATATCCGGCGGGATTGCCGCGGTCACGACGTCGGCCCCCTCGCCGCACTCGAGCCGCACGTCCGGTTCGCCGTCGGAAATTCTCAGGACGGCGGGCGCGTCGGCGGGGGCGGGGCGAGCCGCCGCGGCAGTGGCGGACGCCGCATGCAGATCCCACACCAGCAACAGCCTGTCGGTCGGCTGCCCGGCATTGAACACGTCGTCCAGCGACCCGTAGAAATCGGTCAAATACTCGGCCGGCCGGGCTCCGAGACGGGCAATGTCGAAATAGGCGTTGCGGGCAACGAGCGGGTCAAACGTCCAGGAGACTTCGTCGATGCCGCGCGCCAGACACCAGGCCCGCTGATGCAGCTTGAGCGCGCGCCCGATGCCGCGACCGGCCAGACGCGGCACGACGCCGGCAATATGCGAATGCAGGCGACGTCCGAGCGGCTCGGCAAAGAAACCGATACACCCGCCGACCGGCTCGCCGTCGCGATAGGCGGCGGACAGATAATTGCCGGTGTGCGCCATCGCGGTCATCAGCTCGGCCGGCACATGGGTCTCGTTCGGGCCGAGATTCCACACGGCCGACAACATGCGGGACACCGGCGCCATCGGCGTCGCAGTGTCGAGCGCGCGGACGACGACGCCTGCGGAGTCGGCAGCCTCGCGCGCTTCCGCTGCAGCATCGTCCCCGGGCGCGTGCATCATCGGGCACCCGCCCCATCCAGGACATCGGCGACGAGCGCGGCCAGCAGTGCCGTGCGCCCCGGGATCGGATCGATGACGACGTGCTCGTCATCGGCGTGCGCGCCGCCGCCGACGGCACCGAGCCCGTCAAGCGTCGGCACCCCCATCCCGGCGGTGAAGTTGCCGTCGGAAGCGCCGCCGACAGCCACCCGGGACAGCGGGCCGGCGCCGATCCGGTCGGCAAGGCCGCACGCCCGCGTGAACAAGTCGCCGGAGCTGGCCGCTTCCAGCGGCGGACGATTCGGCCCGCCGTCCACGCTCACCCGGGCGCCGGGAAGCTGCGCGACGAGTCCGTGCATTTGCTCATCCACGCGGTCTTGCTCGGCGATGGTTGCGGCCCGCACGTCGACGGCGACCCAGGCGGAATCCGGAACCGTGTTGGACGTCGTGCCGCCACCCAGCATTGTCGGGGTCACCGTCGTTCCGGCGTCCGCATCGCCGAACTCGGCGATCGCGAGCATGTGCGCGGCCAGCTCGAGGCCGGCGTTCACCCCGTTCTCCGGCTCGAGACCGGCATGCGCAGCAAGGCCCGTCGCGGTGACTGTGTAATTGGAGGTGCCCTTGCGCTGGGTCTTGATGGCCCCGCCCGGCCCCGAGGCTTCGAGGACGAAGACGGCGTCCGCGTCGGCCGCCTCGGCTTCGATCAACTCGCGCGACGTCGGCGAGCCGATCTCCTCGTCGCCCGTGACCAGCAGCGTGACGCCGTCCAGCGGGGCCCCATCGGCCATGAGCCCGCCCAGCGCGTAGAACGCTTGCACGAGCCCGGTCTTCATATCGAAGCAGCCGGGGCCGCGGACAATGCCGTCGGCGCAGACCCACGGATGCGTTTCAAGCGAGCCGATCGGCCACACCGTGTCGTGATGAGTCAGGATGACGACGCGCCGCGGCCCCGTGCCCAGCCGCCAGCGCAGGTGGACGCGTCCGCCGTTCTCGACGCGCTCCGGAACCGTGCCGAGATGCTCCGAGCCGACTTGCGCCACCAGGTCCGCGCTGCGGCGTCCGGCCTCGAAATCGGACGTCGGCGACTCGCAGAGAACCAATTGCCGAAGATCGGCCAGCATGTCCGGCAGGGCCGCGCGGGCCTTGTCGAGTAGCGAGCCGTCGGTTTCATACGTCATGGGGAATCCTTACTGGCCGGGAACAATCGGAGTTGCAGCATCAACGCGAACCGCTGGTCGACGTCGCCGAGGTCGATCGCGGCGACCTCCTCGATTCGGCGCATGCGGTAGCGGAACGTGTTCTTGTGAATGTGCATCGAATCGGCCGCACAGCCGACGTCGCCGAAGTAATCGAGCCACGCGCGCAGCGTGGCGACCAATTCGGTCCCGTGGGCGCCGTCGTATCCGTTTAATGTCACGAGCGGGCCGGTGAGCTCCTGGCCGAATTCGCCAAGGAAATCCGACATCTTCAGCAGCAGCATGTCGACCTGGACGTCGTCGGACGCCGCGACGGCCGAGCCGCCCGGCCGGCCGCGCAATACCCGGAGCGTCCAATCGGCCTCGCGCCGCGACGCTTGCAGCCGGGCGACGTCGTCGACGGGCCTGCCGATACCGATGAATACTCGCGGCGAGGAGCGGATGCGCCGGACGAAATCCCGAGCGCCGTCCCGTACCTGGCCGACGTCCGCGGCCGGCAGCACCGCATAGATGGTCCGGCCGAGCAATGCTGCCTGCGCGCGGGCGTGCGCCGTTTTCAAGTGCATGGTGAAGACGCCGAACAAGTGTTGCAAGTTCTGCTCGGACGCCGTGTCGTCCGGATCCGTATCGCCCTGGCCGACGGCCATGACGCACACCGGTCCGCCGGTGACGCCGGCCTGTGCGGCAGCGGCGCGAGCATCGGCGCCTCCCGCCAACAACCCCGAGACCAGCGACGTTTGCAGACGCGCCGCCGAATCACGGGTGACGCGGGCCCGCAGCATGGTCATGGCCACGACGCCGGCCGCCTCGGCCAGCGCCCTGGCGCGCACGGACGGCAGCGGCGCATCGGCGACCACCCAGATCGATCCGAGGATTTCGCCGCCCGCCTGCAATCGCATGACCACCCGGGCACGGATGTTGTTCCCGATGGCGTCGACGAAGACCGGCTCGGGGGAGGCGTACACGCGCCGGAATGTGCCGTCGTCGCGCATTCGCGCCTTGAGGTCGTCGGGCACTTCGTGGCTCAACACGCTCGCCTTGCGTGCCGGATCGGATTGGCCCTGGTCGGGCGAGAAGGCCACGATGTGCGACGACGTGTCTTCGATCGTGACGGGCCCTCCCACTATCGCCGCGACCGAATTGGCAAGGGCGAACAGGTCCTCGGGCGACTCGGGCGCCGTCGGCGAGACGTCGGCGACGTCCAACATCGACGACAGGATCGAGGTGACCTGCATCCAGGAGGCGCCGCGAATCAATTCCAGCAATGCCACGCCGGCCCTGTCTGCTGCCGCAGCGACATCGGCGTCATCGGTCAGCCGGTCGCGTAAGACGATGCCGGCGGCCCGCGTGCCGGCGACCGTGTCGATCAGCTTGACGGCGGTGGCCGAGTCGGCGACTCCGACGCCCAGCACCAGGGAATCATCGCCGGGCGGGGCCGGATCGAGCGGATCGTAGACGGTGACCGATGACACGGCCGTCGACATGTCGCCGGGGCCGGCAACGGGCGTCAGCAGGGTCAGCCCGATTCGGTCGAGCAGGCTGCCGAGAGTCGCCGATCCGGCCATGGTCCTATGCCGCCCGCGCTCCGGCCCCGCGAACGGCCTTGCCGGGGAACGCGGCGGCGTCCAATTCGCCGTCCGCCACGACCGGCGTCCCGCCCACGAACACGTGCCGGAACCCGGTTGATGGGCGCAAGGAGGTGTAGTCCCCGCGCGCTGCCACGGTCGCCGGGTCGAATACCGTGAGATCGGCGTCCGCTCCCACTCGGAGACGGCCCTTGGCGCGCATGGCCGGCGCCGCCTCTTCGAGGATCTGCGCGGGAATGAGCGTGCAGCGACGGATTGCCTCGGGGAGCGTCAGCACGCCGGTGTCGCGCACCAGCCAGCTCAGCGCACGAGCAAAGCACCCGGTGCTGCGCGGATGGGCGATGAGTCCGGGCGGCAGCGGCCATACGTCGCCGGTGGCGGCGCACTCGGCGGCGTGGCGCTGTGATTCGGTGCCGAAGAACGTCAGCGGCATCGCATCCGATGCGATAGCGGCGTCCGGGACCGTTTGAGCACGCAGCAGCATCGCTTTATCGGCAGGGTCGCACAGGTCGAACGACTCCAAGACGCACAGACCGCCCGGATCATTGGCACGGATTTCGACGAGACGTTCTTCGCTGGCCACGCGTTCGCCGGTCGGCAGGTACGTGATCGACGACGGGGTCATCCGGTTGCGGCGCAACTCGTCGGGGGCGAGGAACGACGCGCCGATCACCGTCGATCCTGCCGCATAGGGATACGCCTCGGTGGTCACCGGTACGCCGCGCGCCCTGGCGGCCGCCAGCGACTCGGCGACGGAGTCCGCCAAGTGCCCCGAGGTCGAGTTCATATGACACAGGTGCATTGGCGCGGAATGGGCTTCGGCCTCGGCAATGATCTCCTGCGCGGCATCGAGAGCGCTGCCGGGCGGCTCCGCCGACATGGATCGGGCATGGATGAACATCGGCTGGGTCGTCTCGGCGGCCAAATCGGCCAACCGTCCGAATTCCTCCGCGGTGAAGTCGGGAGCGTATCCGGCGAGCATGCCGATGCCGATGGCGCCGTGGCGCAGTTGCCTCTCGACGAGGTCGAGGATTCGCCCGATATCCCGGCCGTCCGCCGGTCCGCGCCAGCGGGCGCCGTCCTGGAACTGTTCGAACATGCCCAGGGGGATGCGGAATTCGCGGTCGTCCTGCGGCCGCACCGCCGGCGCGCCGTCCAGCACGTGCATCCTGGAGTAGACCCATCCGGCCGAAAAGCCGAAATTGAGTGGGCGGCCCTCGCTTTCGGCCCATTCGTAATGGTCGGCCACCGGCAGCGCGCCGCCTTCGAGTTCGAGGGAGGTGGTGACGCCGTCCAGCGCTTGTAACCGATGCCCCGAAATGGTTTGAGCGTGACTGTGCATATCGATGAACCCCGGGGCGACGACGTGGCCGGAGACGTCGATGGTGCGTGCGGCGTCCGCGCGGTCGTCGCCGATGTACGCGACGGTGCCGCCGCGGATTCCAACGTTCCGGACGCCGTCCAACCCCGATTCGGGGTCGATGACACGTCCGCCGGTCAGCAATACATCCAAGGCCATGACTGCCACTTTACGGTCGGCGACATCCGCAGCCATGGTGCGCCCGCACGATCCCGGTAGCAAAGTGTTGTGCTATTGGACAAGGAAGCGGTCAGTCGGGACTGCCTGCCGGGCCGCGCACGCTATCTCGGATCTTGCCGAATGCCCGGAACAAGGGGGCGGCGAATCGGGCCAGCAACGGCCCCAGGACTGCCATCATCATGACGTAGGTGGCTGCCAGGGGGCCGATTTGGTTCAGTCCGGCAGTGGTGGCCAGACCCGCGATGACGATATTGAATTCACCGCGCGGTACAAGCATCATGCCGGCACGAACACGGCCGGGCAAAGCAATGCCGGCTCGCCCTGCCGACCAGGCACCGACGCCGATCTTGGTGGCGGCCGTGACGAGGACGAGTACCAAGGCAATCAGCAGAACCGACGGGATGTCGCGCGGATCGGTCCGCAGGCCGAAGAAGACGAAGAAAACGGCGGCGAACAGGTCACGCAGCGGCGTCAGCACGGCACGCGCGCTTTCGGCGACCTTGCCGGACAGGGCGATGCCGACGAGGAACGCGCCGACGGCGTCCGACACCTGCAACTGCTGCGCGATACCGGCAATGATCAAGACGATGCCGAAGACGCCCAAGAGCAACAGTTCGTCGCTGTTGGTGAAGATGATCTTGTTGATTGCGCGGCCGAACTTCAACGCGACGATGAGCGCGACCGAGACGGCTGCCACGGCGATCAACACGGTCAGCGATCCGCCCAAGAAGCCGACGCCGGCCAGCAGCGCCGTCAGGATCGGCAGATAAATTGCCATCGTGAGGTCTTCGAAGACCAGTAAGGACAGCACGATGGGCGTTTCGCGGTTACCGAGACGACCCAAGTCGGTCAGCAGCTTTGCGGCGATGCCGGACGACGTCGCGTACGTGACGCCGGCCATGGCCAGGATTCCGGGGATCGGCCAGCCCAGGATGATGCCGACGATGGCTCCGGGGGCGGCGTTGACGACGAAGTCGACGATGCCGCCCGGATAGTTGCGGCGGAGATTCGTGATCAGCTCGTCGGCGGAATATTCAAGTCCGAGAAGGAGCAGCAGCAGGATGACGCCGATCTCGGCGCCGACCGAGATGAACTCCTCGCTTGTTTCGAGCGGGGCGGCACCGCCGACGCCGAACATCAGCCCGGCAAGCAGATACAGCGGGATCGGCGACAGTTGGATCAGTGCGGCGAGCCTGCCGAGGATACCGAGTCCGAGGATTATCGCGCCCAGCTCGAGAATGAGAATGGGGGAGCCCATACGCGGCCCTAACCGGCAATGATCTGGTCAACGCTGGACAAGGCGTCGTCGGTTCCGACCACAATCAGCACGTCGCCGCCTTCAAGGGAGAAATCCGGGGTGGGTGAGGCAATCGCCTCTTGCTCGCGCAGCACAGCCACAATCGACGCGCCGGTGCGGGTGCGTACCTTGGCGTCTCCCAGCGGGTGACCGTCATAGGGTGATCCGTGCGCCACCTTGACCTTGTGCGTGCGCAGGCTCGAGACCTGGTCGGACAAGGTTGCCAATCGCTCGGTCACTCGGTGGGTGCCGAGGAATTCCGCCACCGTGTCGGCCTCCTCGGGCGACAGCGTCATCGTATTGGAGCACGCATCGGGGTCGTCCCGGTCATAGACAAGGATGTCGCGACGTCCGCTCCGATGCGACACGACACCGATGCGCTGGCCCTTCGCGGTCATGAAATCGTGCCGTAGCCCGATCCCGGGCAAAGCGGTCTCATTGATTTCAATGGACTCGTCATTGGACATTACGTACTCCCTTGACGGAAATTCACTTCTCGAGTTCATCATCGCATGCGCCGGACGGCCGGCGGCATGCATCCGGAGTCCGAACAGGTGCCCTAGTATCGTGGCATGCAATCCTTGACCCTGGTATCCGAATGGCCCGTCGAACACGTCAGCGCGGCCGTCGTATCGGCCGGCGGCGAGGTTCTCGGCACGGCCGGGGACCAACGACGAGCGTACCCGCTGGCGTCGGTGACCAAGCTGCTGTCGGCATACGCAACGCTGATGGCGTGCCGGGAGGGAGCGTTCGAGCTCGACGATGCGGCGGGACCGGAAGGGTCGACGGTGCGCCACCTGCTTTCTCACGCCTCCGGCCTCGACATGACCGAACGGAAGGTGCGGGCGCCGGCCGGCACCCGGCGGATCTACTCGAACGCCGGTATCGAAGTGCTCGCCGACTTCGTGGCCGACAGCACCGACATCGCATTTGCCGATTACGTCGCCGAGGGCGTGTTGGAGCCGCTCGGCATGACCGACACCGAGTTCACCGGATCGCCGGCCGCCGGGGCCGTCTCGTCGGCACGAGACCTCTCGCTGTTCGCGGCCGAGCTGCAGGCGCCGACGCTGTTGGACCCCGGCATTGTCGCATCCGCCACCCGCGTGGCCTTCGAAGGACTGGACGGCGTCCTACCCGGTTTCGGCAGGCAGCGGCCCAACGATTGGGGACTCGGATTCGAATTGCGCGATCACAAGGATCCCCACTGGACCGGAGCGAACAGTTCGCCGTCCACATTCGGCCACTTCGGCCAGTCGGGCACTTTCCTGTGGGTCGATCCGGATACCGGCGCCGCAGCAGTTGCATTGACGGACAGGGATTTCGGGCCGTGGGCGGCCGACGTATGGCCGCCGTTCACCGATGCCGTGCTCGCCGACCTGCGGGGCTGACCCACCCGTCCTCCGCAAAACGCCCCGGCGCGTATAGCCCGCCCCGTCATAACCACGCGCTCTGTACGCCGCGGGGCGTTTTGCGGGTTAGCGAAGCGTGCGCGGCTGATTGTTCACCGGCTGACAACCGCTTGGCAGCGTGATCATGATGTCTTCGATCCGGGCCCCGAACAGGCCGGGCAGGTAAATCCCCGGCTCGATCGAAAACGCCATGCCGGGCTCGACCCGGCGTTCGTTACCGTCCACGATGTACGGGTCCTCGTGCGTTTCCAAGCCGATGCCGTGGCCGGTGCGATGGGTGAAGAACTCGCCGTATCCCGCCTGTTCGATGACGTCCCGCGCCGCTGCGTCCACCGACGCGCACGTGACGCCGGGCCGGGCATGATCGCGTGCTGCGGCCTGCGACCGGTACAGCACGTCGTACATGCGTTGAAGTTCCGGATCGGCATGGCCGACCACATAGGTGCGGGTGCAATCCGAGGCATATCCGGAGGGCAGGGTGCCGCCGATGTCGACGACTACCGCGTCCCCGTCCCGGAGGACCCGGCTACCGGGTTCATGGTGCGGGCTGGCGCCGTTCGGTCCTGCCGCCACAATTGCGAAGTCGGTGCGCGCGTGCCCGGCGTCCACGATCGCCGCGCTGATGGCCGCCGACACCTCGACCTCGGTGCGCCCGGCTGTGAGCATTTCCGGCACCCGCGCGTGCACGCGGTCGATGGCCTCGCCGGCCCGGCGCAATTCGCCGAGTTCGTAATCGTCCTTGATCTCGCGCAGCGGAGCAAGCACCTCGCCGGCCAAACGGACCCGCCCGACGCCGACGTCGTCTTGCAGCCACAACACGCGCGACGCCCACATGTGGTCGTCGACGGCGACCCGGCTCATCCGGCCGTCGAGCAGTGAACGGATCCGGGACGCCACGTCGTCGGTCTCACCCAGGTCGACGATGTCGAGCCCCAACGCGTCGTCGACGGCTTCTTCGGCCGCCGGACGCTCGAGGGTCGGGACCACAAGGGCGGCGGCGCCGTCCGTCAGCACCAGGCACGTCAACCGTTCGAGCGGCAATGCCGCATATCCGGTCAGATAGAACAGGTCGCTGCCCGGCGTGATGAGCATGGCGTCCAGGCCGGCGCGGGCCATGTCGGCGCGGGCCGCATCGATCCTGGCGGTAATTGCTGGGGTTGGCGAAGTAGGCATACGTCAGATGATGCCATCCGACCAGGCATCGGGGTTACCGAATCGGTGCGCCGCGATGGTCACTGCTTGTTCGTGCATGAACGGCAACAGTTCGAGCCGCCCGGCAGTCGTCACGGGGTCGGCGAATACCGCGACGTCGGGATCGCCGCCCAGTGCATCGGCCACGTCCGCGGCCGACATGCCGATCAGGCGGATGCGCCCGGTGCCCGGACCCGTCGCGGCCAGCGAGTCCAACCATTTTCGGTCGGACATTTCGACGTAGGACGCGCCGGACGCGGTCAAGGTCTTGACGAATCCGTCCGGCAGCGGCACGCCGGTACTCACGTGCACCGTGCTTCCGGCGCGGGCGCCGGCCAGCAGGACGCGAGTCAACTCGGTCGGCGACCCGTTCTCGCCAAGACGCACGGTGATCTCCATCGGCAGGTACCGGAACACGTTTCGCTCCAGCCCGAGTGCCGACACATCCGAAGCCACGCCGAATTCGCGTTCCCATTCGGCTTGATCGTCGGCCGCCGAGACCGCCAGATAGCCGTCCGATTGGGGAGTGCCGGACGCCGCGAGCAAGGCCGCCGCTCGCCCCTCCGGCCGCGCCGCGGGCGTCGACCGCCGCTCGGCCGGGTGCCACGAACCGAGGTGGACCACGTAATTCGGCCCGCCCGCCTTGGCGCCGGCGCCCACGGACGACCTCTTCCAGCCGCCGAACGGCTGCCGCCGTACTATCGCGCCGGTGATGCCGCGATTGACGTACAGGTTGCCGGCCTGGACCCGCGGCAGCCAATAGGCCAGGTCGTCCGGGTCGAGAGTGTGCAGGCCGGCGGTGAGCCCGTAGACCGGCGCATTTTGCAGCTCGATAGCCTCCTTCAGCGTCTCGGCAGTCATCACGCCGAGCACCGGACCGAAGTACTCGGTCAAGTGGTAGGCGCTGCCCGGTTTCACACCGGCCTTGACGCCGGGGGACCACAGCCGTCCGGTGTCGTCGAGCTGCCGGGGCTCCACTGCCCACGTCTCACCGTCGTCCAGTGTGGTCAGCACCTCCTTCAATTTGCCGGAGACCGGCTCGACCACCGGGCCCATTTGGCTGACCGGGTTCGTCGGATAGTCCACGCGCAGGCTCGACACGGCGTCCACCAGCTGATTGCGGAACCGCGTCGATGTCGCGACCGAGCCGACCAGGATCACGGTGCTGGCCGCCGAGCACTTCTGGCCGGCATGCCCGAACGCCGAATGGACGACGTCGGCGACGGCCAGGTCGAGGTCGGCGCTCGGCGTGACGATTATCGAGTTCTTCCCGCTCGTCTCGGCAAGCAGCGGCAGGTCGGGCCGCCAGGATCGGAACAGTTTGGCCGTCTCGTAGCCGCCCGTCAGGATGACTCGGTCGACACGGCTGTCGGAAACGAGTTGTTTGCCGAGTTCGCCCTCGTCGACGTCGACAAGGCGCAGGACGTCGCGGGGGATGCCGGCGGCGTGTAGCGTGTCGACGATGACTGCGGCGCACCGGCGGGCCTGCGGCGCCGGTTTGACGACGACGGCGCTGCCGGCCGCCAGTGCCGAGAGCATCGACCCGGTCGGGATGGCGATGGGAAAATTCCACGGCGGCGTGACGACCGTCAGCTTCGACGGCACGAACTCGGCGCCGTCGACGCTGTCCAGCTCGCGTGCGCATTCGGCGTAGAAGCTTGCGAAGTCGGTGGCTTCGGACACTTCCGGATCGGACTGGTCGATGGTCTTGCCGGTTTCGACGGCCGCCACTTCAATGAGGTCGCCGCGGGCGGCGGCAAGCCCCCGGGCAGCCCGGTGCAGCACGTCGGCGCGCCCGGATCCGCCCAGTGCGGCCCACTTGGGCTGGGCGGCCACGAGGCCGGCCAGTATGTCGTCCAGCGTCTTCGCATCGGTGACGGCGGCAGCCTCGATAGTGGCATTGCCGAGTGTTGACGACTTGGCTCGAGACAAGATCTGCCGGCCCCACGCGCGGTTGTCGGGTAGCGACGGGTCGGTGTCCGGTTCGTTGGCGAACGTGGTCGCCGGCGGCTCGTTCGGCGTCTCGAGTCGGTTTTGCTGCCGGTTGCGGGCCGGAGCTTCGGTATCGACCTCCGCCAGCGACGCAAGGAATCTGTCGCGTTCACGTTCGAACAGCTCGCGGTGCGTCGTCAGCTCGAAGACTGCCGACATGAAGTTCTCGGTGCTGGAGTTTTCTTCGAGCCGGCGAACCAGATAGCTGATTGCCGCATCGAAGTGATCCGGGTGGACGACGGGCGTGTAGAGCAGCAGTCCGCCGACTTCGTCCGAGATCGCGGCCGCCTGTCCTTCGGCCATGCCGAGCAGCATCTCGAACTCGATTTGGTCGGTGACGCCCCGTTCGACCGAGAGCAGCCGGGCATACGCAATGTCGAACAAATTGTGCCCCGCCACGCCGAGCCGGACGGCGTCCGCGACCTCGGGGGTCAGCGCCCACTGCAGCACGCGCTTGTAGTTGGTGTCGGTGTCCTGCTTGCGGCCGTACGGCGCCAGCGGCCAACCGCGCACTGCTGCTTCGACGTGTTCCATGGCCAGATTGGCGCCCTTGACCAGGCGGACCTTGATCGCGGCGCCGCCGCGGGCCCGGCGCGCCTTCGACCATTCGGTGAGGCCCTGCAGGGCGCCCAGCGCATCGGGCAGATACGCCTGCAGCACGATGCCGGCCTCGAGATGAAGCAACTGCGGCTGATCGAGGATCCGTTCGAACACGGCGATCGTCAGATCGAGATCGTGGTATTCCTCCATGTCCAAATTGATGAATTTGGGCAGCGGCGAGTTCGCGGCGAGTTCGTACAGCGGAGTCAGGCGCCGGGTCACCCGCTCGACGGTTTCGTCAAATCCCCACAACGACACCTCGTTGACGATGGAGGAGACCTTGATCGAGACGTAGTCGACGTCGTCGCGGGCCAACATCTTCCGGGTGCCCTCGAGCCGGCTATCCGATTCGTCATTTCCCAGCACCGCTTCGCCCAAGAGGTTCAAATTGAGCCTGATTCCGGGCGTCTTCAACTTTGCGATCGCCTTGCCGAGTTTGCCCGGCCGGGAGTCGATGATGAGGTGGCCGACCATATCGCGCATTGCCCGCCGGGCGATGGGGATCACGACCGACGGCAGCACTTGGCCCATGGCCCCGCCGAGCTTGACGGCCGAGCGCATGTACCAGGGCAGGAACCCGGGCGTGTGGCGTGCCAGGTGCTTCAAACTGTCGGCAGCGACCTTGTCGTCTTCGGGCCTGATGACGCGATCGACGAAGCCCAGCGTGAAGTCGAGCCCGTCCTTGTCCTTGAGGACCTCGGCCAACAGGGCAGCCGATCCGGTGGCCTCGGCGCCGTCGCCGGCCGCCAGCCATTTCTCGACAAGTGCGACTGCCTTCTCGCCCAGTTCGGTATCGATTGTTGACGCCGTCATTGGCCCCATCCCTTAGGTTCCGGTGACTATCTCTTTACTTGTAAAGATAGCTGGATTCACCCATGGCGGGATTATAGATTTCGACAATCTCGGAACATTTGATTGTGTGTTCCGTCTACTTGATAGTCCTAGAAGAACGTGCGGACCAGGTCCGTCACGCGCGGATCGTCCCCGCTGCCGTCGAGTACCGGAATGTACCGCCACGTCTGCATGGCCGTGCACGGATGAGACAGGCCGAGCTTCACGACGTCGCCGACGCGCACGTTCGTCGTGGCCGGATCGAACCGGAAGAACGCGTGCTGGTCGTTGACCGCCGAAATGCTCGTATCGTGCAAAGCGGTGGCCGGACGGCCCAAACCGGACGCGATGGCGTGCGGCTCCGGCAGTCCTTCGTCGTAGGGCACGTCGCGTTTGCCGGCGTCGAGCAGAGCAAGTCCTTCTTCCGGCTGCGACACGACACGCACCCATGCGTGCATGGCCGACCGGAACGGATTGTCAACGCCGCGCGAGAACGGCGAGATACCGCGGTAGAAACCGTCGTCGTGCACGATGTACGCTCCCGAACGCAGGACGACGGCGGTGCCGGGATCGCTGCCGGTCGCCGGTTTGATGCACGGGCCCAACTCGGCCACCACCAGGTCGAAGAAGGCGCTGCCGCCGGCAGTGAGGATCCGCTCCGCGCCCTCGGCATAGAGATCTTCCGACTCGATCTGCTCGTGTACGCCGCGCATGACGCGGAGATAGTCGGTGACGGCCGAGAGCCCGGCATCGTCGGCGTGATGCGCCAACGCGCCTTCGTATCCGCCGATTCCGACAAGTCGCAGGCTCGGGGCGGCACGCACGGCACGGGCCACGGCAAGTGCTTCGTCCGGCGTGCGGGCACCCGATCGTCCGCCGGTCCTGCCGAAGTCGATGATGAGATCGATCGTCTGATCGGTGTCGAGGCGGTCGAGGGCGGCCTGTAACAGGTTCACGCCTTGATCGGAGTCAACCCAGCAGGCGAACTCGAATTCCGGGTCGACTGTTCGCGCCGCGACCACCCATTCGATGGCATGCGGATCGGTCAGTTCGTTGGCCAGCTGGAGCCGCCGGAACCCGAATTCGCGGCCGACCCGCAGCTGCGGGAAGTTGGCGAGCGTGATGCCGCGTGCCCCGGCGTCCGCTTGTTCGGCCCACAGTGCCGGTGCCATTGTCGTCTTGCCGTGCGGTTCGAGTTCGACGCCGGCCGCTGCGCACCAACGGGCCAAATGCTCGGTGTTGTCGGTGAGTGTTTGCCTGTCGAGTGTCAGCAGCGGAGTCGAGAAGTCCGACAGATGCGGGCCGGAGGCCAGGAAATCGCGCACGCTCACCCCGTCCGCCGCCACCGGGATCGACTTCTCGTCCGCGGCGAGGACTTCATCGCCCAAGGCCGCGATCCGGCCGGCGTCATAGGAATTTTCTTGCTGTGCGCTCACGGTTGACTCCTCGTGGGTTGGTGGTTGTCGTTTCGGCCCGGCGTAGGCCACGTTCACGCTTTCCTTTCCAACAAGGCGGCGAGTTTGGGCAGCTGCGTCTCGTCCTCGAGCGCCGATCCGACTGCGACGACCGCTACGCCGGCGTCGAGAAATTCGCCGGCATTTGCCGCATTCATGCCGCCGGTCGCCACGAACGTGGCAGTCGGGAACGGTCCGTGCATTGCGCCGAACCAGGAGCGGCCCAACAGGGACGCCGGGAACGCCTTGAGCCACGTGAGACCTTCGCGCATGGCCAGCTGCACTTCCGAGGCGGTGGCGACGCCGGGCATCGGCGGCAACCCGGCGTCCGCCGAGGCCCGGACAACGTCCAAATCGAGGCCCGGGCTCACCGTGAACGTCGCACCGGCTTCGGCGGCCTGCTCCACATGGTCGGTGGTGACGACGGTGCCGGCACCGACGTGTTTGCCGCGGCTGCGCCCTTCGGTGGCAACGATGCGCAGCGCCTCGATATCTTCGGGCGACTGGATCGGCAGTTCGACGACATCGATGCCGAGATCCCATGCGGATGTTGCGAGGGCAAGGCTGCGATCCGCTCCCATGCCGCGCATGATTGCCATCAGCGGTACCGCGCCGAAGATCGTTTCAAATGCAGAGTTGTCGACCATGGACGGCCCTTTCACGGTGTTGGTTCGGAGACTGGTTCGCTTGGTTCGGCGATCGGCGCCGGCGGTTCGACAATGAAGTCGCTGGTGGACGTCAAGACCTGTCGAGCTCGTTCGTGGCCGGCCTGAAGCCTTTCCGCCGGCGGCAGTCCTTCGAGCGCGGCGGCCAGATATCCGGCGGCAAATGCGTCACCGGCGCCCACCGCTTCGACAACGCGAGTCGGAATGGCCGGGACGAAAATGGAATTTCCCCCGGTCCGGCGGAACTCGGTGGCACCAACGTCGCCGTCCTTCACGATCAAGTGCCCGGGCTCGGGTAGCAGGGCGTGGACGTCGTCCGGAGTGACGCACTCCCACAGGGCGGCCGCCTCATCGAGCCCGACGAAGACGATATCGGCGCGGCGGGCGAATTCGAGCAGCGTGGTACCTGCGTCGCCGTTCTTCCACAAGGCGGGACGATGGTTGATGTCGAAGCTGAGCGTAGTACCGGCTGCCGCAGCGCGTTCGAACACCGAATCGGTGAGTGCGCGGCACGACGCGGACAGCGCCGGCGTGATGCCGGAAATGTACACGACGTCGGCATCCTCGAGCCGAATGTCGGCGATGCCGGCCGGGCTCATCTTCGAGGCTGCGGAGCCGCGGCGGTAATAAAGGACGCCGTGACCGGGGTCTTTGAAATACACGCCGGTTGGGGCGTCGGGGTCGATCGCGACCCAGCGGACGTCCACGCCCCGGCGTTCGAGCGTCGAGCGGATGCGCTGCCCGAGCGCGTCATCGCCGAGCGCGCTCACCCAAGCCGACGGCACTCCGAGCTGCGCGGCGTGAGCGGCGACATTGGATTCGGCACCTCCCGCATCGAGGTGGAAATCGACGGCGGCGGCCAGCGGCATCGTGGTCGCCGGCGTGACGAGCGCCATCGTCTCACCGATGGAGATCAGCCGGGGCATGCGTGCGGGCGTCATGAGTCAACTATGTCGAATCTGTGCCGTTCGTGCAACAATGTGTGCATATAATGCATAGAAGGAGCGCTCCCCGCACGGAAAGGACGCCGCATGCGAATCGTGTTGCAGGGCGGAACCGTCGTCGACGGCGACGCCGCGCGCTACGCGAACGTCGTGGTGGATGACGGGATCATTGCGGAAATCGTCGCGGACTCGGAGAGCGACCGGGGCGTCGTCAACGAGGCCGATGCGATCATCGACTGCCGCGGCCGGATGGTGTTGCCCGGCTTCATCGATGTCCATTCGCATGCCGACGGACTGCTGCGCGACGGTGGCGTTCAACGCGCTTTGCTCACACAGGGAGTCACCAGTGTGATCGCCGGGCAGGACGGCGTGTCCTACGCCCCGGGTGACGGACAATACGCCGGCGAATACTTTGCCGCCATCAACGGCCCGCATCGGACCTATTCCGGCGGCGGCGTGGCCGGCTATCTCGCCGCGGCGGACCGTGAGTCGCGGCTCAATGTCGCCTATCTCGTGCCGGCCGGCACCGTGCGGTGGGAAGTGTGCGGCCGCTCCACCGCGCCGGCAGACGGCTCCCAAGTCGAGGCGATGGCCGCACTTGTCGACGCCGGCATGCAAGACGGCGCTGTCGGCTTGTCGACGGGACTCGACTACGTTCCCGGCATCTTTGCCCCGTCGTCCGAGATCGCCGCATTGTGCGCCCCGGTCGCCGCAGCCGGCGGCGTATACGTCTCCCATATGCGCGGCGGATACGAAGCCAACTCGGACTCCGGCATCGACGAGATCAGGTCCATTGCGCAGGCCGCCGGCGTCCGCGCCCACGTCTCGCACTTCCATGCCGATCCGGACGTCGTCCTGGCCGGGATGAGCACGCTCGACCGGGCCGGCGTCGACGCGACGTTCGATGCCTATCCCTATATGCGCGGGTGCACGCTCCTCGGCATGCCGCTCCTGCCGCCGGGGCTGTCCGCACAGCCGGTCGACACGGTCGTTGACACGCTCAGCGATCCGATCGAACGGGCAACGCTGCGACGCGATTGGTTCCCGGCCGTCGAACGCAATGCCAGCCTCGGGCCGGAATGGCCCGCCATGGTCACGCTCTCCCATATCGCGGCCGTCGAGTTCACCTGGGCTTGCGGCCTGAGCGTCGAGCAAGCTGCGGACCGGGCCGGGCTCGATGCGATCGACTTCGTCCTCGACGTGCTGGCCGCGTCCCGGCTGGAGGTCAACGCCGTCATGGCCGTTCGGCACGACCGATCGGCCGACGACTTGGCGCGCATTTTCGCCCACCCCGGCCATATGGGCGGATCCGACGGCATCTTCATCGGCGATCATCCACACCCGCGTGCTCGCGGCACTTTTGCCCGCTACTTGCGCGAATTCGTGCGCGAGCGATCGACGTGGACCTGGGGACAAGCCGCCGCGCACTTGGCGACGGCGCCGGCCGAACGGTTCGGACTCGGACGACGCGGCAAAGTTCGGCAAGGGTGGGTCGCCGACTTGATAGTCGTCGATCCGGCATCCGTCGCCGATACCGCCACGTACGACGCTCCGCTCGGCGAAGCGGTCGGAATCGACGACGTGCTCGTCGCCGGCCGCCCCGTGCTGCGCTCCGGTGTGATGACCGACTGCACGCCGGGAGCCGGGCTGAGGCGGGACGACGCCCGGGCGCCGGGAAAGGGCCGCTGATGTCCCAAAGCGTGCGGCGAGCGGCCCGAATCGTCGATTCAATCGCGGCCGAGCCGAAAACGGTCGTGCAACTCGCCACTGAATTCGACCTGCACCGGTCGACGATGTTCCGTGAACTGCAGTCGCTCGAAGAGGTCGGCTACGTTCGACGCCGCCACGACGGCACGTACAGCCTCGGCCTGCACCTTGCCGCCCTGGCGCAGGCCTCCCTCGACAGCATCGATCTGCGCGAGGCCGGTACGGAACACGCGCGTCGACTGCAACAGGCCGTCGGCAACACAGTGCATATTGCCGCGCTGATGGAGAGCGCCATCATTTACGCCGTCAAGATCGAGGACGCCGGCGGCACCCGCATGTATTCGAGCGTGGGCGCCCGGGTCCACCCGAATTGCAGCGGCGCCGGCAAGGCCATCTTGGCCGGCCTCGACGACCGGCAGCGCGACGCCGTCCTGCAAACGGCGACATGGACGAAATACACGGACTCGACGATCACGACGCGTGCGGAACTGGACGCCGCGCTCGTCGACGTGGCGCGTCAAGGGTGGGCGGCCGACGACGGCGAGTTCGAAGACTTCGTCAATTGCGTCGCCGTCCCGATTCACAGCTCGGTCGGCGTCGTCGGCGCGCTGTCGTTGACCGCGATCCGGATGCGCGAAGACCTCGACCAACTCAAAACCCGCATCCCGCTGATGCAACAAACCGCCGCGCGCATCTCGCGTGAGTTGGGATAAACTCGCTCGCCGCCCCCAGCGGCATCGAGACCCGGAGAAAATGACAAGCCACCAGGAAAGGAAAACCCATGGCTAAATCAGCAACGCACACAGCAAACGCCCCGCAGCCGGCCGGCCCGTACAGCCAGGGCATCGAGGCGAACGGATTCTTCTATACTGCCGGATTCGGGCCCCAGGTGCCGAGCACCGGTGAGGTCGCCGATTCGGTCGGCGACCAGACGCGGCAGGTATTGAACAACGTGAAAGCAGTCCTGGTCGAGCGCGGACTCAGCCTGGACGACTGCGTCAAAATGACGGTGCACTTGTCGGACCTGGCGAACTTCGCGGAGTTCAACGAAGCGTACAAGGAGTTCTTTTCCGAGCCGTATCCGGTTCGCACGACCGTGGGGTCGCAATTGGCGAACATCCTCGTGGAAATCGACGCGGTTGCCGCAATCCCCGACGGACGGTAATTACCCGACGTCGAGACTTCCGTTCATCATGGTGCCCCGGCTTCCGTCGGCTTCTTAAGAGGCTGACGGAAGCCGGAGCACTCGCCCGGTGAGTCAGGCGACCTCGTGCAACCGAGCCGCGCCGGCGATGTCCGGTCGGAACGAGGCATAAGCTGTGGCAACCACGCCGATGAGGGCGATCACCGCCACGTAGACCACTACCGGCCAGATGCTGCCTGCCGCGGTGGCCAGCGCAACGCAGATCAGCGGAGCGAAGCCGCCGCCAAGCGTATTGGAGATCTGGTAGCCGATGTTGACGCCGGTGGTGCGGGCTTCGACGTCGAACATCTCGCTGAGCATCGTTTGCAGCGTTCCTTGCATGCAGACGCCCGGGATGACGAAACCGATGACCATGCCGAGCCAGATGAGTACAGCGACTTCCGTGCTGTAGAGCGCAAGCACCGGATATATCAAGAGCGCGAATGTCGCACAGGCGCCGATGTAGAGCTTTCGTCGCCCGATCTTGTCGGACAGGCTGCCCCAGAGCGGCGCCGCGAAGATTTGCAAGACGCCGACAATCATCGTGCCGATGAATCCGACTTGCGCCTCGGTGCCCTTGGAGACCATGTATGCCAGCCCGAACGTCAGAACGACGTAGCCGGCGATGCTTTGCGGCAGGCCGATCAGAATGCCGAGGATCGTGTTCTTCGGGTGCCGGAATACTTCCCGCAACGGGAACTTGCGGCGTGTCTGCTTGGTTTTGCTCTTGGCCGAGAACTCCTTGAACTCGTCGGATTCTTCCAGCTTCGATCGCAGGATAACGGCGATCACGGCAAGCACCAGCGCAAAGACAAACGGTATGCGCCATCCCCAGGTCATGAAGAAGGAGTGTGAGCCTGTGCCGAGCGCGGCCATGAATCCGGCGGATGCGACGTTGGCGATGCCGGCGCCGCTGATCAGCAGTGCGCCGAACAGGCCGCGCCGTCCGACGGGTGCGTGTTCGACGACGAGAGCCGCCGCGCTGCCCATCTCACCGCCCACGAACAATCCCTGCAGCATTCGGAACGTTAAAAGAAGTATCGGCGCGGCAATCCCGATGGACGACGCGGACGGAATCAACCCGATGGCTGCCGTCGACAATCCCATGCCGATGACGGTGATCATCAGAGAGGCCTTACGTCCCAGCCGGTCGCCGATATCGCCGAAGACGAGGCCGCCGATTGGTCGTAGTAGAAAGCCGAAGGCAAAACTGGCGAATGATTCAAGAGTTCCGGTCACGGCGCTCTCGCTCGGGAAAAACACGGCGGGGAATACTGTGGCCGAGGCGAGCCCGTAGAGGTAATAGTCGTAGTACTCCATCAGTGTGCCGATCGCGCCGCCGACAACCGCGCGGCGCCGTCGTGGCGGTATTGCCGACCTCAATGAAGCCGATTTTTCTACCTGGCCCATCAGAGCCTCCTTACTCTTGGTGCGTATCTGCGGAATGCTGCAGTGCATTCGCTGGACGGCGTCGGCGGCCCAGGATGTTCGGGGTGGAGCACTGTTAGACTAGACGTTCTATAGACATAATGTCTATGTCTAATACAAAAAGTTCGAGTCGTGCGTTAAAGGAAGGTTGCATGTCCACCGGATCCGAAGTGACGCCGTCCGCTCATTCGCCGTATGCCCGCACCTACGAGTCCACGGACGAGGTGATCGAGGTGTTCCGTCCGGTTATGCGCGCCATCGCGGCGGCCGGCGGGCCGTCTTGCGAGGTCGTGTTGCATGATTTGTCAGGTGCAGATGTCGACCTGGGGCATACGATCATCGCGATCGAGAACGGGCAGGTCACCGGTCGTGACGTGGGCGGGCCCTCCACAAACCTCGGCGTAGGAGTACTTCACGATCAATCGGCCGATCACGACGCTTTCGGTTACCGTGGAGTTGCCCGGGACGGGCGGGAGCTGCGCTGTTCGTCGATCTACTTCCGCAACACGTCGGGCGCCGTCATTGCGGCGCTGTGCATCAATGTCGATCTCAGCCCGATACAACAGGCGAAGGCGCTGCTCGACGGCCTGGCCCCGTCGGATCCGCCCGGTGCGGGTGACCGGCCGCATGAGTTCATCGAGAGCGATTTGGTATCCGTCATGGACGCCATGATCGCCGAGGCGATCCGTCTCGTCGGCAAGCCCGTCGAGCAGATGAACCGGGACGACCGCATGAACGTGCTGATGCGACTCGATAAGCAAGGCGCGCTGCAGATGAAGAAATCGGTTGAGCGCATCGGCGCCCGGCTTGGAATCTCACGCGTTACCGCGTACGCGTACCTCGACGAGGCACGGAATCGAACTAGTGCGGTGTCCGGGGACTGAGGGACTACTGTCCTGTCTGCTGACGGTCCCGCTACAAGAAGAGCGCGATCAGCGAGACGAGCCCGAGCCCGACCACCGAGATCAGCGTTTCCATGACCGACCAGGTCTTGATGGTCTGGCCGACAGTCATGCCGAAGTACTCCTTCACCAGCCAGAAGCCCGCGTCGTTCACGTGCGAGAAGAACAGCGATCCGGCGCCGACCGCGAGGACGACGAGAGCCAAGTGCGTGGGCGGCAGCGTCGAGGCGAGCGGGGCAACGATTCCGGATGCCGTGACGGTTGCCACGGTGGCCGAACCGGTCGCCAAGCGGATCATGACGGCAACCAGCCAGCCCAACAGGATTACCGAAAGGCTCGCGGCGATGGCGATCTTGCCGATGGCCACGCCGGTGCCGCCGTCCACCAGCACCTGTTTGAAGCCGCCGCCGGCGCCGACGATGAATGTGGCCGACACGATCGGCATCAGGCTTTTGCTCATCCTGTCGGCAATCGACGATCCACTGAAGCCGACCGACGTGCCGAACGTGATCATGGCAAGGAGGACGGCGATGAGAAGCGCAACGACCGGCTCGCCGACGAACTCGATCAGCGGATAGATCCATGCCTTGTCGCTCATCCAGACTTCAGCGGCCGCACGCACGAGCATCAAGAAGACGGGGGAGAGGATAGTGATCAGCGTCCACGTGAACGTGGGGCTGCGCTTGGCCTCCGGGTCGCGGCTGCCGCGGGTGGATTGAACTTCTGTGGTGTCGGTATCGTCGCGTTGGCTGCCGGTTCCGCCGCCGTTGCCGGCTGTCGCGCCGACCAGGGCTCCGCCGGCTCCCGCGGCGCCGATGGGCACCCATTTCGCTGCCACGAGTGAAAACAGCGGTCCCGCGATGATGACGGTGGGAACTGCGATGGCCAGTCCGATGGCAAGGGTGATGCCGAGATCCGCGTGCAAATTGGCGATCGCGGCGAGGGGCCCCGGGTGTGGCGGGATGAACCCGTGCAGCACGGATAGGCCGGCCAGCGCCGGAATGGCCAGCAGCATGGCCGGGCGCTTGGCACGCTTGACGGCCAGCATGATGACGGGAATCAGCAGAACCAAGCCGATCTCGAAGAACATGGGAATGCCGATGATGAACGCGACAAGCGCCATCTTCCACGGTAGGGATCTCCCGCCGCCCTTGAGCAGCGTGTCGACTATCTCGTCGGCGCCGCCGGAATCGGCAAGGAGCTTGCCGAGAATTGCTCCCAGCACGATCAGGACGCCAACATTGCCGAGTACCGCCCCGACTCCCGTTTCATAGGAGGTTGCGACGTCCGTCAATCCGATGCCAGACCCGATGCCGACGAACAGCGAGCCGATAGTCAGCGCCAAGAATGCGTGCATCTTCAGCCACACGATCAGCAAGACGACGATGGCGATGCCAAGGGCTGCGATGATCAGGACTTGGGTGTCGTGCGAAGCCCAAGGCTGGTGCAGTTGCTTGACTGTGTTGTCGTCGGCGGCCAGGTAGGACGCCGCCGCGTTGACGCGGCCGAGAGTACCCAAAAGGTTCTCCTTCTATGGATGCGTGCGGGCTTTGGGCTGGTATGAGTTTTTTGCCGTCGAGCAGCCGTGCTGTCGATCATGACGTGCAGTTGGGATTCGGGGATTCCGGATCCCATCCTGCCACGCCCGGCTCGGTCGTGGGGATATATCCGATATTTTTCCGCGGTTTTTCCGAAAATTGGAACCGTTATTGTTTTGTGATGTTGGGTTGGGTAAATCGGCTGTTTTCGTCGGGGTGACTGTCAGTGCGGGCCCGTATCGTGTGCAGTATGAAGAAGGCAGGCGGTGTTCCCGGCCCCGAGCACTCGGCCGATATGCCCGATGCGAGCATGTTCGCCGGGGTTGCGGATGTCAACGTTGCAACCCTGGATGCCGGGGAGTGCCTGGAATATGCGGGTCGGTGTGCACAGTTGGCGGCGTTCGTCCAGGCGCGGCAGACGGAGTTTCTTGCCGCGTTCGGCTCGTATCGTACGGATCCGGATAAGGCGTTTGACGCGGACGGGGCGTTCACTGAGGCGTCGGGCGTCCCAGGCACGGACGATGACAAACCCGCTGCGAGCAGTCCCGAAACGACGAACGCCGGCGCGGCAGACGCCGACACTTCCAGGGCCCGTGCGGCGAACGCCGGCGTGGCGAATGCCGGCGTGGCTGATCCGATCGCTGCGGCGAACGCTGTCGGCCCGGCCGACTGTGCGGGAATCACTGCTCGTGACATTTTTGCCGAGAGTCTGGTCCGGTGGGCTGGGGACGAGGTCGGGTGTGAGCTCGATATTGCCGGGCGGACCGGAGCGTCTCGGCTCATCGAGTCGGAATTGGCCGTGATGTGTCTGCCGCGCACGCTGGCAGCGTTCAAGGCCGGGCGGATCTCGGCGCGCCGGTACCGGAAGATCCTCGACCAGGCCGGGCACCTTCCCGCGGCCTTGGCCCGGCAGCTGGACGACACGGTCGACGGGTGGGATGACGGAATTAGTTTCGACGCGTTTTCTCGGCGGCTCAAACGGTGGATCATGGCCCACCAGCCCGACCGGACTGAAGAGGATCACGCGCGCGTAATCACCGACCGGCGCGTGGAGTTCATGCCCGACGCTGCCGGCGCGGCCTGGTTGATGGCGTACGGGCCGGCCGACCGTCTCGCCCTGCTCTACCGGCGCCTCGACAAGGCCGCGCACGCCACCGACGGCGCCGACACGCGCACGAGCCCGCAAAAACGCTTCGACCTCCTCGCCGGCACCCGCCCCAGCGCCGACGAGGATACCGGCGCCGACGAGAGTACGAGCGACGATAACTCGGTCGCGGACGGGTCGCGGTGGCGGATCGGCGTGACCATCCCGGTCACCACGCTCCTCGGCGGCACGCTACCCGGGCACATGAACGGGTACGGGCCGATCCCCGCGGCCATGGCCCGCCGCCTGGCCGCCGGAGCCGGATGGATCGAACGCATCCTCACCGACCCGATCACCAGCAGGCCCATCGACGCCGAACGCGGCCACTACCGACTCACGACCGGCGCGCAACAATACATCCGCGCCCGCAACACCACCTGCACCCTCCCGGCCTGCAGCAAACCCGCCGAACAATGCGAACTCGACCATCTGAAACCCTGGCCCGAAGGCGACTCGGACCCGGACAACCTTCAACCGGTCTGCAAATCACATCACCAAGCCAAAACAACACGCCGATTCCACTCGATACCCCTCCCGCCGGACACCCCCGGCGGACCACGAATCATCCGCTGGACCCTGCCCACCGGACACCAATACGACACCTACGAAGACACCGACCCCGACGCCACCGCCGAAGAACTCGCCTACCTCGACTTCGTCGCAACCCAAGCCGACAAAACCATCGCCAAACAAGACCACGCCCGCCGCCACCACGCCAAACGCCGCAATGAACTACGTCGCCGCAACAAACTACGAGCCAAAAGTCGAGGCGCCGGCTACCTGAGAGAAGAAAGCACATGAAGATTGGCCTGATTGGTGCCGGCGGAATCGCGACTGCCCACCTGCCCGCGTGGGTGGAGCAAGGGCACGACGTGCGGGTCTACACGGCGGATGGTAAAGCCGCCGACCTCGTCGGGCGTTTTGGCGGAACCGTCGCAGACTCGTTCGATGACGTGCTGGCGTGGTGCGACGCCGCCGATGTCTGCACGCCGACGCCCACCCATCGCGCGATAGTCGAACAAGCGGCGGCGGCCGGCGTACACGTCATGTGTGAAAAGCCGCTGGCTCGGACGTCGGCGGATGCCCGGGCCGCGGTAGCAGCGTGTGCCGAGGCCGGCGTCCTGCTATTCCCCGCCCACGTCGTCCGGTTCTTTCCCGCTTACCGCGCAGCGAACGAGGCAGTTCAGCGCGGCGATATCGGTGCTCCGGGAGTTCTACGTTTCAGCCGCATTGCGGAGTTTCCGGGCCGCTCGGGCTGGTACGCCGACGAGGCACAGTCCGGAGGCATCCTCATGGACCTGATGATCCACGACCTTGATCAGGCGCGCCGTCTTGCGGGGCCCGCCGCCTCGATCTATGCCGTTCGCCGTCAGCGCGGGGCCGGCGATCGGATAGTCGGCGCCGCGCATGCCGTTGTCACTCACGCCTCCGGTGCCATCAGTCATTGTGCAAGCGTGTGGTCGCCGCCGGGCACGACGTTCAGGACGACGTTCGACCTCGCGGGCTCGGACGGGATTCTGTCGTACGATTCGACGGCCCATCCCGGACTGGAGTTCGACGGCGCGCGATCCTCCGAGCGGCCGGAGACGGCATATCTGCCGCCGATGACGAGTGCCGAGACTCCGTACGCGGCCGAGATCAGGGAATTCGCTACGGCGATCACGACGGGGGCGGCGGTGTCGGTCACTGCCGCCGATGGAATCGCGGCCGTCGATTTGGCTCTCGCCGGAATGAAGTCGCTGGAAACCGGGCAACGCATCGAGCTCGCAGAGCAGGAGGTAGCGACATGACCGGCATTCCCAACACCAAGATCGGCATCATGTCGTTCGCCCATCACCATGCGGCCGGGTACGCGGCGGTGCTGCGCGAGATGACCGGCGTCGAAGTGCGTGCGGCGGACCCGTCCACTGACGAAGCCGACGCGGCCGGGGGCGAGAAGCGCGGCCGCGAACTCGCAGCCGACCTGGGCATCGACTACGCGGAGACGTACGGCGAGCTGCTGGCATGGAAGCCGGACGGCGTCATCATCGCAACCGAAAACTCCAGGCACCTCGACGCGATCCGCTTGGCGGCCGGAGCGGGCGCTCAGATCTTGTGCGAAAAACCACTTGCCACGACGGTGCATGATGCGAGAGCCGCCCGGGAAATCTGCAACGGGGCAGGCGTCAACCTGATGGTCGCGTTTCCGGTGCGTTTCAATCCGGACTTCAGCGACCTGCGCTCTGCTGTCGACGCCGGCCGGTTGGGGGACATTGTTGCCGTGTCGGGCACCAACAACGGCCGGATCCCCATCGACACGCGGCGTTGGTTCATCGACAAAGAACTCGCCGGCGGGGGAGCGATCATCGACCACACCGTGCATATCGCCGATCTGGTCGATGCGCTGTTCGGACTGGCCCCGGTACGCGTGCACGCTGTTGCCAATCACCTGTTCGGCGAGCACGAAGTCGAGACCGGCGGTGTGGTCACTATTGACTACGAGGACGGGCTGATCGCCACCATCGATTGCAGCTGGTCGCGGCCCCGCCACTACCCAACGTGGGGCGGCTTGACCATGCACGTCACGGGAACCGGCGGTCTCGCCGCACTTGACGCGTTCGCCGCGCGCGTCGAAGGATTCACCGAATCCGGACGCCGGCCGGTCTGGCTTCCGTTCGGCACCGACGTCAATTCTTTGATGCTCGCCGAATTCGTGAGTGCCGTCCGAGAAGGCCGTGTCGCCGAACCGGGCTTCGGGTCCGGCATTCGTACGACTCAAATCGTTGAGGCCGCCTATCTCTCCGTGCAATCCGGCCAGCCGGTCGCCGTGGCTTAGCCGAACAGCGCCCGCGCGAACTGGTTGTCGAACTTGCCCCTGGGGTCGAGCTGTTCTCGCAGTGCCAGGAAGTCCGCGAATCGGGGGTAGAGATCGGCGATTTGCCCTGGGCGGACGTGAAAGGCCTTGCCCAGGTGCGGCCGCGCACCGAATGGCCGAAGCACGTCGTCCAGCGCCGGAAGGACGGCGGCTACCGCGTCGGCGTCCGGTCTCCACGTGAAGTGAAATGCAGCGCTGTCGCGGCCATGCGCCGGGCTCATCCATTGCCGGTCGGCCGCTACCGTGCGCACCTCGCTGACGAAGAGCACGTTCGCCAGGCGAGGGCCGAGCCGTTCAAGTGCCGATATCGCGTCCGGCGCGTATCGCCGGGGCAGCAGGTATTCGGTCTGGATCTCCCGGCCACTGCTGGGAGTGAAGTCCGGCCGGAAATGCGGAAGTCGGTAATGCCACGCGCCGGGCACGCCGAGCTGTTCGGTACACCCTTCTGCGGGCGCACCGGCCACCGGATGCACCGGGATGGAGGCCGCGCGGGCACCGAACGATTCCACGGCGGTAGAACTCACTGATTTCACCCAGAGCCGGCTGAATGCGTCGCCGGACCAATCGGTCATGAGGCTCACGCTGTACCCCGATGCCATCACGCCGTCGAACGACTCGCAGGCAATTTTCCGGGGCAAATCCAGGAAAACATGCTGGCACACGTCGAACGCCGGCACGACGTCCAGCGTCAACCGTGTGACAACGCCGAGCAAGCCCAGATTCACCACCGCTCCAGCCAACTCCGGATCATCCGCGCCAATGCGCACCAGATCGCCGTCCGCCGTCACCAAGTCGATGCTGCGGACGGCGTCCGACAACGGTGGCTGCGTGCTCCCGGACCCGTGCGTGCCGGTTGCGCAGGCTCCCGCCACGGTGACGTGCGGCAGTGACGCCAAGTTGGCAAGCGCGAGTCCGCGCTCGTGCAGCGCTGCCGCCAGTTCGCCGTAGCGCACCCCGCCCGAGACGCTCACGGCCCGGCCGACCTCGTCGATCTCGATCTTGGTGCGCATCCGCTCCAACGAAATCTGCACTCCGGACGTGTCCGCGATTCCATTGAACGAATGCCGCGACCCCAGCGCCTTGACGTGTCGGGCGCCGCGCACCAGTTCACGCAGCGCATCGGGCGTTTCCGGATAGTCGCGCCGGGCGGCTGCGTACTTCACGGTGCCGCCCCAGTTGGTGTCCACAGATAGTCTCCTTGAAGGAAACTGTAGCGTCGAGCGCCGATCAGGAAGGCGGGCAGCATGGCCGAGCCCGAGCAATTGAACTACGACATCGACGAGCTCGTGCGGCGCGCAAAGGCCATGATCGTTCCGGGCGCCCGGAACATCCTGGGAATCACCGGGGCGCCGGGATCGGGCAAGTCGACACTTGCTGCCGACCTAGTGGGGCGACTTGGGCCGGACTCGGCCCGACTGGTGGCCATGGACGGATTTCACCTGGCCGACAGCCTGCTTGCCGAGTTCGGCCGGGCCGAGCGGAAAGGGGCACCCGACACGTTCGACGCGGCCGGATATGCAGTGATGCTCGGCCGCATTCGCCGCGGCGATCCGGTCGTCGTTCCGGAGTTTCGGCGCGACATCGATGAACCTCTCGCGGCCGCCCGCTACGTGCCCGCCGAAATCCCGCTCGTCGTCACGGAGGGAAATTACCTCTTGCTCGAGGGCGAGGGCGAGGGGGAGTGGCGGGCGGCCAGGTCCGCAATCGATACCGTCTGGCATTTGGAGCTGGACGGCGTGGAGCGGCGTCGCCGGCTCGAGGCACGTCACATCCGGTTCGGTAAATCTCCGGCGGCAGCTCGCGAATGGACAAATGGCAGCGACGAGGCAAATGCCGTGCTGATCGAGGCCGCTGCCCGTCGAGCGGATCTGATTGTGCACATGCCGCGCTGAAAACACGCGCAGGGGCCGGGTCCGCTGGAGCGGGCCCGGCCCCTGTCAATTGAAACCGGCGGTTCAGCTCATCAACTTGAAGAACTTCCTGCCGTGCGGAGCGCCGACCCCCGTCACGTTGTCGAAGCCGACAGTTGATTGCAGCGTTTGCAGTCCGCGGTCAAAGGCGATGTATGCGAGACTGCCATCGGCCGCGTGGCCCCATTCGGCGGCGTTGTACTGACGCGGATCGCTCAGAGCCTTCGTCTTGTACAGCTGGAACAGGCGCGGATTGGCCAGGCCCCAGTGCGAATGGTGCTTGACCTTTGCCAGGCCGACCATGGCGGCCAGCAACGGCGAGGCGAGGCTGGTGCCGCCCCAACTTTCGTATTTGCCGGTCTGCTTCTTGTAGTTCCCGGTTTGGTAGTCCAAGAAGCCCGTGTACGGATCGGCCAAGGCGGCGGCAGTCGGGATGGCGAGCTGCTTTACGTCGGTGACCATGTACTGGTAGCCCGGCGCCTTGTTCAGCGTCGACAAGCCGCCGCCGGCGCCGAAGACGAACGTTGCGTTCTTCTTCTTGCCGTTCGAGCTCTGATCGTCTTCCCAACCGGTCCGCACAACGGTCTTGCCGTGCTTGTTCAAGCCGACCGACGTACCGCCGACCGAGGTGACCCACGGGCTGTTTGCCGGGGCCGACGACGCCATCGGCTTGTAGCCCAATGCCGAGTAATCGCCGTCATCGCCGGAGGAGGCGAAAATGCTGACGCCGAGCACCGACGCGGTCTGACCGATCATGTTGAACGTGCGATTTTCGGCTTTGCTCTCGTTGGCTTCGATATCGCCGTAGGAATTGCTGACGGTCGTGACTTCGCCGGACACGATGGCCTGGTACAAGGCCGTGTCCAGATCGGCGTTGTATGCGGCAGGTGCGCCCCAGTAGTGAATCGTCGCGTTCGGTGCGACGGCGAACGACGACTGCACGTCAAGAATCTGCTCGCCGTACCAGCCACTGTTCGCCTTGACCTTGGCAGGCGTGTGATCGACGTACTGATCCCACTTCGGCGGTTTGAGACCCAGGCCCTTGAAGTACTTGCGCGTGTCCTTCATGGTCTGCTTCTTGTCGCCCTTTACGCCGTCCTTCGTCTGGGGAACGGTGTTGATGCCGTCATAGGCATCGACGATGCCCAGGGTTGGCGACTTCTTTTGCAGCTTCGTCGGAATGCCGTAGATCTTCTTGATGTCGGCCGGACGGTAGCCCGACAAGATCCGGCTCTGATGGTCGAATTTGGCCTTTTTGCCCTTCGGCTTGGCCTGCTTCCAATACTGCGTACCCTGCTTGGGGGGCTTGGCGGCCGACGGCTGCGACTTGCCGTTGCGGTCAACATGCTTCGAGACGCGCATGGTGTGCACCGGATTCTGAGTCAAGCCGGTGATGGTGGAGATCAACGGCGCAATCGACGACTTCACGCGTGCGTTCTTCGTGGCGGTCACGATCTTCTTGCCGTGGTTCGATACGCGCTTGATGGGTGTGCGGAACGCCTTGGCCACGCGCGTGCTCGGTGCCGTGACTTGGATAGCGGCGCGGTGCGGCAACACCGTGGCGTTCTTGAGCCCCTGTTTGGCCAGGTACTTCTCGACCTTGGCGACACTGGACTTTGTGGGGGCGAACTCCTTTTGGTACGTCGACAGCGACACTGAACGGCCGTATTGCGGACTGTCCGGATCGGCGAACGCTGAAGCGAGCTTCGCTAACTTTGCCCGGTGACGCTGCGGCAACCACACTTGAACACGCATTGTGGCTTTCGTCTGCTGGCCGGCGCGTAAATCACGCGGGGACACAGTGCCGTTTTGACTCGGTGCAGCCCACGATGGCGCGGTGCCGGCGAGCGGAACGTATCCGTCGTCAGATGCGGCAGCTGCCATCGTGGGCCCCATTGTCGAGACGACGAACGCGCCGACGACCGCGGCGGCGAGTTTAGCCTTCACTCCCATGATTGCCCTCAATTCATCGTTGATGCCGACAGAGCGATGCTGCCCGGCCGGTTCGGGTGACTGCTTGGGGTAGGCAGCCGTGTTCATTATTGACGGCTGAAAGCTATCTGTGAAGTGCGTAATAGGAAAAAAGCGGGAGGCCCGCCTGGTGGGCGGACCTCCCGCTGGAGGAATTGAACTTTACGCGTCGGCGTCGGCGTGCTCGACGCTCGCGACCGGCGTCTCGATGCCGCGTGCCGAACCCTCCGAGACGGCGATCTTGCGCGGCTTGGCCTTCTCGCTGACCGGGATGATGACGCCCAGCACACCGTTTTCATAGTGCGCGGTGATCTTCTCGGTGTCGACTCCCTGTCCGAGATTGAGCTGGCGCAGGAACGACCGGTTCTGGCGCTCGCGCACTATCCACTTGGCGCCTTCCGGATTGCCGACGGTTCGCTCGGCGCGGATGCTCAGCAACTGACCATCGACGTCGATGTCCACCGAACCCGGATCGATTCCGGGAAGTTCGGCGTTCAGGACGTAGTGGTCGCCGTCCCGGTAGAGGTCCATCGGCATTTGCCGTGGCCCGCTACGGGTATCCAGCACTGTGCCGGCCAAACGGTCCAGTTCGCGGAACGGATCAAAAGTCATGTCGTTCACTCCTTAGAGTTCGTACTGCTGAATAATCTTGAGTTTAACACACTCAAGTAATCTGATGCCAGTTGTAACCACGGGGCTGTCGGTGCTATTCCCGTGCACTGATTTCGGCGGCTGTCGGTCCGCGGCGATATCGTTGCCCGAGGAAACGGCGATCGTGGGTGGGGGTGCAATGGACTTCGGAATGATCGCTCGGCTGCTGGGCCGCGAGACGGCCGAGCGCGGTCTGCGGTATGCGGAACAAAATCGCGTGACCGAAGTGAAATGGGACGACGACCGTCTCGTGTTGCGCTCGCTGGTGAAGGGTACGGAGGCAAAGCCGTATCGGGCCATGGCCAAATTCAACGCTCGCGCCGGCGGCCCGCTCGAATACAACTTCGGTCATTGCAGCTGTCCCGTCACTATCAACTGCAAGCACGTGGCAGCCATGCTCTTCGACACGAGTGACTACTACGAAGCCGGGTACAACGGCATGCCTGCGGAGTTGCATGCGCAATCCTCGCCGGCCTCGGCCGACCCCGCCCCGTGGGAACGCCGTCCCGAAGCCGCCCGGCGCGAAGCAGCCCGACACGAAGCAGCCCAGCCCGAGTCGGCCCAGCCCGAAAAGGCAATCTCGTGGCGGCAGGCGCTCGACAGCCTGCTCGCCCCGAGCACGGCCACCACCGTGCCGTTGGCACTGCAGTTCGAGCTTGTCGAACGTCCGGGCAACCGGTGGCGGCGCAGCAGCGAACCGGTGCCGCGGTGGCGGCTCGGTGTGCGTCCGGCCCGGAAGGGCGACGCCGGCCGGTGGGTCGTCGGCGGAGTGTCGTGGCGCGAGCTGAACTATTACGGAGGCTCGGCGAATTACCGGCCGGACCACTTCCGCTGGTTCACCGAGTTCTACGCCTTGTTCAAATCGCAAGCCAGCGTCTACTACCCCAACGAACAACGCTTGTTCCTTGACGACTTCGCCAACCCCAAACTGTGGCAGATGCTCGCCGAAGCAGCCGAGATCGGCGTCGAACTCATCAGCACAAAGTCCAGGGGGTCCGTGACGGTCCACGAGCCCACCGCCCCGACCTTCGATATCAGACGCGGCGCCGAGCTGACGGTGTCGCCGACAGTCATGATGGCCGGTGCGCCGGTGGCGCCCGACCGGCTCGGATTCATCGGCGGTACGGCGCACGGAATCTATACGTGGCAGCCGGACAACGCCGCGCAAATCGAAGTTGCTCCGCTGAGCAATCCCATCTCGTCCGACGTCATGTCGCTCTTGCTCACCGGGGCAGCACTCCGCGTCCCGCCCGACGATGAGCCGGATTTCGCGACCCGTTATTACCCCGTCTTGTCGCAGCGGCTCGACGTCATCAGCAGCGACGATTCGTATCAGGCTCCGGACGTCGTCCTTCCGGTGCTCCTGCTTGAAGCGGCTTACGTCGACAGCCGGAAACTCGAGCTGAACTGGAGCTGGATCTACTCGGGCGACGTGAAGAAATCACTGCGGCCGAGGCCGGGCGAATTCCGGATGACCGACTTCGAACAATCCGTCCTCGGATCGCTGCCGATCCCGTCCGAGAAGCTCGTCCCCGAACAAACGCTCACCGGCACCCACGCCATCGACTTCACCCGCGACGTCCTGGACAAGCTCATCGACCTCGAGCACGTGCGCGTCGAGATCACCGGCGAGCGGCCCGACTACCACCCGGCCGAAAGTGCCCCGCTCGTGCACGTCGAGCAAAAGACCGAAGCGGAAGACGGAGACTGGCTCGATCTGACCGTCACGGTGTCCATTGACGGCGAGATCGTTGCCTTCGCCTCGCTCTTCGAAGCCCTGTCGGCCAGACGCCATAATTTCATCTTGCCCAGCGGTAAATACTTCCCGCTGAACGTCCCCGAACTTGCGCGGCTGCGCGAACTAATCGACGAAGCCGCCACGTTGGAAGACCAACCACCGGACGGCATGCGGATCAGCAAATTCCAGGCCGGGCTCTGGGAAGAATTTGAAAAACTGGGCATCATCGAACAGCAGACTTCCGTATGGCGTGATTCGCTGAAACAGCTGGCCGGCATGACGGACATGCCCGAGGCGGCGGTTCCGGACGGTCTGGACGCCACGCTGCGTCCCTATCAGCTCGAGGGATTCCGTTGGCTTGCCATGCTGTGGCGCTACCGGCTCGGAGGCGTGCTGGCCGATGATATGGGTCTCGGTAAAACGCTCCAAGCGCTCGCGCTTATCCAACATGCCAAATCCACGTCCGCCGAAGCCCGACCGTTCCTCGTGGCCGCACCCACTTCGGTGGTGTCCGGCTGGGCATCGGAAGCGGAGAAATTCACCCCCGGCCTTCGCGTCGTCGCAATCGGGGAGACGTCGACGAAGCGTGGCTCGTCTCTGGCGGACCTGATTCGCGGCGCCGATGTAGTCGTCACGTCGTACACGCTCTTTCGGCTCGACTTCGATGAATACCGTGCCGAAGACTGGGCGGGCCTCATCCTCGATGAAGCGCAAGCGGCCAAGAATCATCAAGCGCGTCTTTATCAATGCGCGCGCCGCCTCGATACCCGGTTCAAAATTGCGATCACCGGCACCCCCATGGAGAACAACTTGATGGAGTTGTGGTCGATCTTTTCCATCGTCGCCCCCGGCCTACTCCCGGGAAACAAGGACTTCGCCCACTACTACCGCAGGGCAATCGAGAAGAACGGCGACGCCGAGCGGCTGGCCCGGTTGCGCAGGCGGATCCGGCCGTTCATCATGCGCCGCCGGAAGCAGCAAGTCGTCACGGACCTTCCCGAAAAGCAAGAACAGGTCATTGAACTCGACCTCGACACGGCCCATCGGCGCCTTTATCAAACGCACCTGCAGCGCGAACGCAAAAAGGTGCTCGGCCTGATCGCCGATATGGACAAGAACCGGGTAGCCATCTTCCGGTCGCTGACGTTACTGCGGCAGCTGAGCCTGGCGCCCGTCCTGATCGACGACGACCACGCCGGGGTGCCGTCCGCCAAGATCGACGCCCTGCTCGAGCAATTGGGCGATCTCGCCGCCGAAGGGCATCGCGCCCTCGTGTTCAGCCAGTTCACCGGGTTTCTCGGGCTCATCAAGTCTCGTCTCGAAGCCGAAGGCATTGCGTACAGCTACCTGTCCGGCAGCACCCGGAACCGAAAGACCGTCATCGACGGGTTCAAGAACGGCGATAACCCCGTCTTCCTCATCAGCCTCAAGGCCGGCGGCGTCGGCCTCAACCTCACCGAAGCCGATTACTGCTTCATCATGGATCCCTGGTGGAATCCGGCCACCGAAGCGCAAGCCGTCGACCGCACGCACCGGATCGGCCAGACCAAGAACGTCATGGTCTACCGTCTCGTCGCCTCCGACACCATCGAAGACAAGGTGATGGAGCTCAAGGAACGCAAGGCCAAGCTGTTCGCCGGCGTGCTCGACGACGGCGAGTTCCTGTCGAACAAGCTAACTGCGGACGACGTGCGCGGGCTGTTCGAGGGCTGAATCGTCGCGGTACCCGGGCTCTTGCCGTCAACCGCGTTCAAGAGCCGTTCGGAGATTCCCGCCGGCCCTGTCGAGAGCGGCCCGGGCAGCGGGAGCATCGAGCCCGCCCAGCGTCATGGCAATAGCGAGCTTGACCGAACCGCCGGCCCGTCCGAGCACCTCGGACGCCGAAGCGGCGTCCACCCCCGTGACCTCCATGACGGTGCGTTCCGACCGGGCGCGCAACTTGGCGTTCGTCGCCTGCAAGTCGACCATGACGGTGCCGTACGTTTTTCCCAGCTTGACCATGGTGAGGGTGCTGAGCATGTTCAACACGAGTTTTTGCGCGGTGCCGGCCTTGAGCCTCGTCGAGCCTGCCACGAACTCGGGTCCCACGACGACTTCGATGCCGATATCGGCGTTCGCCGACAGCACGGCGCCCGGATTCGATGCCACGCCGACCGTCAACGCACCGACCGACCGGGCGAATTCGAGCGCCGCCGTCACGTACGGGGTGCGACCGGACGCCGACAGACCGACAACGGCGTCACGCTCGGTCAGCCCCAAAGCACGTAGATCGTCGGCGCCGGCAGCCGTGTCGTCTTCGGAATTCTCGACGGCGGTTCGGACGGCCCGATCGCCGCCCGCAATGACGCCGACCACCAGCTCCGGATCGGTGCCGAAAGTCGGCGGGCACTCGCTGGCGTCGAGGATCCCAAGACGCCCGGGAGTTCCGGCGCCCACATAGATGAGCCGGCCACCGCGTCGCATTCGCGCGGTGATGCCGTCGACGGCGTCCGCAATCCGGTCGGCCGCGACCGCGACGGCCGCCGGCACAGCGGAGTCCCGTTCGTTCATGGCCCGCACCATGTCGATTGTCGGCCACGTGTCCACGTCGGCCAGGTCGGCATCAATGCGTTCGGTCGAGAAGCTGAAGAGTTGGGAACGGAGGGCGTCGTTATCGGCTGGAGTCACGGTCAAAGAACATCACCGAGCACCGGGGCAGTCAATCCGGCCTGCCGATAGAGTCGTGGCCACGGGAAAGGAATCACATGAGCATTTGTGCCATCGACGTCGGCGGCACCGGCAGCCGCATCCGCATCGACGGCGGTGCGGGTCGTCGGATCGAATTCGCCGGGCCGGGCATTCACGTCGCTGCCGGCGGCCCCGATATAGCCGGCCTGGTTGCCGCGTTGCGGCAGCCTGTCCGCGACGCTCTGGATCGACTGGCGCTGCGCGCCGTCGACGCTGCGGCGGTCGGACAAAGCGGCCTGCTCATGTTGGGCCGGCGCAGCCCGGACGTGCATGCCGGGCTGGCCCGGATCACGGGAGCCCGGGTGACGGTCGTGGCCTCGGACGCGCTGACTTCGCTGGTGGGGGCCGTCGGCTACCGGCCCGGCGCCGTCGTGGCGGCCGGTACCGGATGTATCGGCTTCGGCACCGACCTGGCAAGCGTATGGAACCGCGTCGACGGATGGGGCCATGTGCTGGGTGACGAAGGCGGCGGTAGCTGGATCGGCAAAAAGGGCCTGCAAGCAGCACTTCGCGCTCACGACGGCCGGCCGGACGGATCGCCCGAGTTGCGCCGTTGCATGCTTGAACGGTTCGGCCCGCCGGACGCACTCACGTCCGCCTTGTACTCGGCGACGGACCGGGCCGGCATGCTTGCCGCGTTTGCCACCGACACGGCGGATGCCGCCCGGGCCGGCGACGACGCGGCTCGGCGGATCTGGGCGGAGGCCGGGGTCCGGCTGGCCCGGTGCGCGGCGGCGGCATTGAACGGCGGCGTCGCTCCCATCGTCGCGTTCACCGGCGGCATCACCGGCTCGAGCGACTTGTACGCCGACGCGCTGGCCGGGGAACTCTCCGAACGACGCCCGGACGCCGACGTCGTCGACGCGGCGGGATCGGCACTCGATGGCGCCGCGGCACTTGCCGAGCGGTCCGCGGAACGGCCGGACGATCCGGTCGAGCATGCGCCGTACGTCACGACATTCAGACGGCAGGCGTAAAGCGTTCGCAAAGTTCTCAGGTTCGATGGGCAGAATGGCACTATGACTTTCGGAAACCAGGGTGGGCCTGTGCACGAAAAGCGCAAGGTCGGCCGGCCGGCGATGATCACGCTTGATCAGATCGCCGATGCGGCGATACTCGAGCTGGACGGCATCACGTCGACGAAGGTGGCTGAACGGCTCGGAGTCGGCCAAAGCTCCCTGTACCGGCACATCACCCGCAGCGACGATCTTGCGCGACTGGCAGTGGACAAGGCGCTCGACGCCCATCAATGGCCGGCGAAGGAAGGCGCGTGGCGGGACTTTCTGGAGCGCACCGCCGATGCGTTCTTGGATTTCCTCACCCAGTACCCGGGATCGTGCCGGGCGCTGCTCGAACTGAACCCGTCGCCGACCGCGCTGGTGAACATCGCCACGATCACCGCCGAATACGTCGTCAAGCAGGGCTTGTCGCCGCGCGAGGCAAACGTCGCGGTCAACCTGATTTCCGTGATCTGTCTCGATACCGTCGACAGGCTCGACAAGAACGAGCAGCCCATGCCGGATGGCCAAGGCAAAATGATCGCCGCGCAACAGCGGAAATGGGAAAGCCAAGCGAACCACGAACTGCGCGAGGACATGCAGCAACTGCTGCATGCCAAGGCACGCACCTGGATGCACGAACGATTCGACATCGTCCTCGACGGCCTGGCCGGCCGATTGGAAAAGCGCGCAGTATGACTCCCGACCGTCCCCGGGTCACGCCGGACCGGATCAGCGAACTGGCGCCGGGCGAGATCTTCGTTTTCGGCTCGAATGCGGCAGGCACGCACGGGGCCGGGGCGGCGCTCGTGGCGTACGAGAAGTTCGGCGCCGAATGGGGAGTGGGCGCCGGGCTGACGGGGCGGACCTACGCGTTGCCGACGATGGGCGGGCGGAGCGAGCTCCAGCGAGAAGCGGCGGCGTTCGTCGACTTCGCCGGTCGGCACCCGGAACTGACGTTCTACCTGACGAAGGTCGGCTGCGGCATCGCCGGGTACACCGAAGAGGAAGTCGCTCCGCTGTTCGCCGGTACACCGCCGAACGTCATCAAGCCGGCCGGCTGGTGACCGGAGCGCTACCGGTGCCGCGGTGATAGCGTGCCGTCATGAGCGTCGACCATGAAGCAGCAGCCCAAACAGTGATCTTCCGGAACGGCACCGTGTTCGATGGTGAGGTCTTCCGCCTCGACCCATGCGATGTGGTCGTCACGGACGGAACCGTGACGGGGGTGTACCCCGGCGGCACCGCCGACGCGGGCGAATCCGACGAGGTAGTCGATTGCACCGGGAAGACGGTACTGCCGGGATTCATCGACTGCCATATTCACAGCCTCGTCGGCATCGCCGGTCCGTTCGAAAACGCCGTCAAGCCGTTTTCGCTGCCGTACTACGACGCCATCGGTCGTTTGAAGGACACGCTGGCCTGCGGCATCACGACCGCGCGGGACGCCGGCGGCGCCGATCTGGGTGTGAAAACGGCTCTTGAGCAGGGGCTCATCGCCGGGCCGCGGCTGCAGATCGCCGTCACCATCATGAGTCAGACCGGCGGGCACGGCGACGGGCACCTGCCGTCGGGCACCGAAGTGCCGCTGCTACCTTCACATCCGGGTCGGCCGTCCGGCATTGCCGACGGCCCGGACGAGGCCCGCCGCACGGCGCGAACCCTGTTGCGGGCCGGCGCCGATCAGATCAAGATCTGTTCGACCGGTGGTGTGCTCTCGCCGTCCGACGATCCACGGCATTCGCAGTTCACGCGGGCGGAGATCGAAGTGATAGTCGAAGAGGCCGCCACGCAGGGCACGTACGTGATGGCGCACGCACAAGGGAATGCGGGAATTAAAAATGCCCTCGTATCGGGGGTGCGGTCCATTGAGCACGGGATCTACCTTGACGACGAAGCGATCGAGATGATGATCCAAAACGACTCGTATCTGGTGCCCACTCTTGTCGCGCCGCTCGCCGTCATGCGGGCTGCCGAAGCCGGCAACTCGATTCCGCCGGCCATGCTGGAAAAGGCCGTGCGCGTAGCGGGCGATCACAAGAACTCGTTCGCCAAGGCCGCGGCGTCCGGCGTCAAGATCGCGATGGGCACCGACTCCGGCGTCGGACCGCACGGACAAAACCTCGAAGAGCTGCAGCTGATGGCCGACGGGGGCATGGACCTCGAACAGGTGCTTGCCGCGACCACGTCGGTGGCCGGAGAACTCCTCGGCGAGCAGCTGCGGGTCGGCCGCCTGGCCGAGGGCTTCCGCGGCGACGTGGTAGTTGTCGACACGAAGCTGATCGGCAACGATCAGCTGGCCACGTTACGGGAGCACATCGACGGCGTGTATCAGGACGGCGTGCGCGTCGCCTAAGACGCCTCGCGGTACCGCTTTGCCGCACACGTCATGCACAGCGCAACGCCGGGGAGCGCTTCGAGACGCGCCTGCGGGATCGTGTCGCCGCATTCGCGGCATATGCCGTAGCCGCCGGCATCCAAAGCAGTCAACGCGTCGTCGATTTCCAACAGTTCGCGCTGGGATTCGTGCAACAGCGAATCGATTTGCGCGCGTTCGAAAGCGACGGTCACTCCCTCGGGGTCGTGCTCATCGTCATTCGGGGCATCGGCTGCCGAGGCGACCAGGTCGTCGTGGCTGCGCTGCAACGCGGTGATCCGTGCCTCGACATCGGCGCGGGCCGATTTGAGCCGCGTGCGCGATTGCTCCGCCTCGGCCGGTCGGGCTGCAGGCGCCTGTGTCTGAGACTTTGTTGACTGCTGGCGTGTGGACATGCCCTTACAACGTGTGGGAGACCGAATGTGTTCCCGGAATCTTCCAGGCGTGGACGGGCTCGTTCGAATGCATGCCGCGCGCGTAATCGGCGACCATCGAGTGCACGGCGCTGTCGCGGTTGTGGCCCTCGCGTTCATACGCGGCTATGGTTTCCAGCTGCCATCCCGCGCCGTTCTGGTTGCTGGTGGCGCGTTCGCGCAGTACATCCATGTACCTGTCGCGGGTACCGCTGTCGACGTGTAGCCTGTCGAGCCCCTCGGCCGCCAACGGCAGTAGCCGGCGCACTATCAACTCGTCGACGGGCACGTCGCCGGCGCCCGGCCAATATACTTGCGCCTCCAAGCCGTGCTTGGCGCATGCATAGAAGTTGTCGGCGGCGGTGGAGAACGCCATGCGCGACCACAACGGACGGTCGGCCGCCTGCAGGATTTCGACCAGTCCGTAGTAGAAGGCGGCGTTCGCCACCGTGTCGATGACCGTCGGGCCGGCCGGCAGTAGGCGATTCTCCACGCGCAAATGCGGAAGTTTGCCGTGCGGGTCGTAGATCGGTCGGTTCCATCGCCACACCGTGCCGTTGTGCAACCGCAACTCGTACAGGCTCGGCGGGCCGTCCAGCCGGCCGGGCTGGTGTTTGCCGGCCTCGGCCATTTCCGGAATCAGCGCCGGGAAGTATCGTACGTTTTCTTCGAACAGATCGAAGATGGACGTGATCCAGCGCTCGCCGAACCACGCTCGCGGCCGGACGCCCTGATTGCGCATTTCGGGCGGACGGGAGTCGACGGCTTGACCGAACAATTCAATGCGCGTCTCGTGCCACAGTTTCTTGCCGATGAATGTGGGCGAATTCGCGGCAAGCGCGATTTGCGGCCCCGCAATGATCTGCGCCGCGTTCCACGCCGAAGCGAACCCGCCCGGGGAGACCTGCACGTGCAGCTGGACGCTTGTGCAGGCGGCTTCCGGTGCCAGGCTCTGCACGTACAGGTGCAACGACTCGTGTCCTTCGATGTCGAGCAGTACGTCTTCGCCGCGGGCCTGCAATACCGATTCGTTCAGCGCGGCATACCGGGTCTCCGGGCTCATCCACGCGTCGTCGGCGAGCAGGTTCTCGTCGATGGTCGGCAGGATTCCGGTCATCAGGAGATGGGCGCCGACGGCACGGGCCCGCTCGTCGGCGGCATCGAGCCTGCTCCGCAGGCCGTCTTCCAGCCGGCGCAACCCATCGCATTCGATCGCCAACGCCGGGTAGTTCAGCTCGATATTGTAGGCGCCGATCTCGGTTTGGAATGACGGATCGGCCACGCTGGCCAACACGTCGGCATTGCGCAGCGCCGGGTCGAAGTGCTCGTCGGTGAGGTTCAGTTCGACTTCCAGCCCTATTGACCGGTCATCGGCGAAATGCGCGTTCGACAGGTATTCGTCGAACGTGTCGAGGTTTTGCAACAACCGCTCACGGTAGCGCCGCCGGTCTTCGCGGCTGAACGATTCGGCGGCGATTTCCTCTCCCATTCCCAAACTCAACCACAATCGCCCGGGAAAGGGTAGAGATCGGACCGGCCCATTTCGGCAGGTCATCGGCGCGCGCGTCAGGCGTACGTGACGCCGCCGAGCTCGATCGACGCGGTTCCGGCAGACAGATCGCGCAACCGGGCGCGTGCGGCGTCCGGATCTCCGGGCACGCCGAGGCGCATCGTCACACTCGCGCCGTACTGTGCGCCGAGAACGCGCCACGGATTCCCGGCGGCTTCCACCCGTGCCGCTATCGCGTAGTCCACGACCACGGTGAGCGTCTGCAAGCGAGTCAAGTCACGGAGGGACGCCGCTGCCAGCGCCTCCCGCACGGCGCCGCTGTACGCCCGGACCAGCCCGCCGGTTCCCAGCAGGACACCGCCGAAATACCGCGTCACGACCGCTACGGCATTGACGACGTGTGCGCCGTCCAGCGCGCCGAGCATCGGGCCGCCGGCAGTGCCGGCGGGTTCGCCGTCGTCGTCCGAACGTTCGACGCTTCCGTCCGCGACTCGGAAAGCCGAACAATGATGACGGGCCCGCGGATGCGCCAGCCGTTGCTCGGCGATCCGGCGCCCGGCGGCGTCCTCGTCCTGCGCCGGGCCGACCACCGCGATGAACCGGGATCGTTTGACCTCGATCTCGGCCTCGGCGAGCGCAACGGGCGTGCGAAGAAACTCCACCGGACAACAGTACCGGGCCGGGCGGCCGGTGGCCGGAAGTCGATCGGCCGGTAATCTTGAACCGGCAGCGACTGAAGAAGGATGTGGAATCAGCAGGTGACCCCGCGGTGGCGTGAGCAAGGAGACGATCCGGACTACCGGTTCACCTTGGCCAACGAGCGCACCTTTCTGTCGTGGATCCGCACGGCCCTGGCGCTGTTGGCCGGCGCCGTCGCCATCGACCAGTTCGCCGGCGGGCTCGCTCCCCGATGGATCATCGTCGCGCTGGCCGTGGGCCTCGGGCTGCTGGCCATCTTGCTCAGCGCCGTTGCCTACGTCCGATGGAAGGCCAACGAGATCGCCATGCGCCGGCGGCGGGCGATGCCGCACAGTCCCGTCCTGTCCATCCTGGCCGGTGCCGCACTTGCCATCGGCGTCGTGTTTGTGGCGGTCATCTTGTTACGGCCCGTGCTGATGCAGGGGTAATGCGGCAATGAGCAAAAACCGTGATCCGGGCCTGCAACCCGAACGGACTGCGCTTGCCTGGAATCGGACGGCATTGGCCATCGGCGTGAACAGTGCGCTGTTGCTGCGCAGCGGCATCACCGGCCACAACGGGTTCATCACGACGGCAGCCCTGGCGCTCGGACTTCTGGCGGCCGGCGTCACCTTATACTCCTCGCACCGACGCAACCACTTCCGGGAAGCGCCGTCCGAACATTCCGAGAGCCGGGCGGCCGGAAACCCGCTGCCGCATGCCGCAATATCGCTCATGGTGGTCGGGGCCGCGCTCGTGGCGATGGCGAGCATCGTGCTGACCTGACGGTGGCTTTCTGCCGGCGACCGCCCGTACGACTATCGTTTGTCTGCCGTGATGTGGTTCACTTGAAGAATCCAATTTCATAGCCGACAAATCGAAGCGGGAGAGTCCGTGCCAGCCAGGTGACGGACGCCGTAGGAGCAACTCCTCCCCGGGAATCTCTCAGGCACACGTACCGTTTCGACCAGGCAACTCTGAAGAGCAGCCGGCTTCGCCGGCTCACCGACGGTGCAAGCGCCAGTGCAATATGACGCAAATCTCTCAGGTTCGATACAGAGGGGGGAGGAATCAGTCACGCGCGTTAGTCTGATCCGATAGCCCCGACAGTTTGAGAGCCGAAATGAGTAAGCACACGCCGCTGCATGCCGAGCACGAAAAGCTCGGCGCATCGTTCACCGATTTCGGCGGCTGGGAGATGCCGCTGAAATACGACAGCGAACTTGCCGAGCACCGTGCCGTCCGCACGGCCGCCGGCGTCTTCGACCTCAGCCACATGGGCGAAGTGCGCGTGAGTGGACCGGCCGCAGCCGAATACCTGGACTACGCGCTTGCCGGCAAGATGTCGGCGATGAAGGTCGGCCGTGCCAAATATTCGTTCGTCCTGACGCCGGGCGGCGGCATCGTCGACGACCTCATCACGTACCGGCTGGCCGACGACGAGTTCCTGATAGTGCCGAACGCGTCGAACGTCGACGCCGTCACGGCGGCTTTGACCGAGCGTGCCGCGAACTTCGATGTGCAAGTCGTCAACGAATCCGAAGACACCGCGCTGGTGGCGATCCAAGGCCCCGAGGCCGAAAAGATCCTGCTGCGTCTCACCAATGACACCGACGCCGACGCCGTGACCGGGCTTCGCTATTACGCGGGCATCCGCCTGCAGGTCGCCGGCCATGACGCATTGCTGGCGCGCACCGGATACACCGGCGAGGACGGCTTCGAGATCTACGTGCCGAATGCGGACGCCGGCGATCTATGGCGGAAGGCGTTGGAAGCCGGCGCGGACGTCGGGGCCGCCCCCGCCGGTCTGGCCAGTCGCGACTCGCTGCGCCTCGAGGCCGGGATGCCGCTCTACGGCCATGAACTGACAGTCGACCTGACGCCGTTCGCCGCCGGACTCGGCAAGGTCGTCAGTATGGCCAAGCCCAGCGACTTCGTCGGACGATCCGCGCTTGAAAAGCTCAAGGACGACGTGCCGGCCCGGGTGCTCGTCGGCCTGAAAAGCGCGGGGCGACGGGCCGGACGCGCAGGGTACGCGGTACAGTCGGCCACCGACGGCAACAGGATCGGCGAAGTCACGTCCGGTGCGCCGTCGCCGACTCTGGGGTACCCGATAGCACTTGCGTACGTCGACGTTGCGCACAGCGAGCCCGGCACGGCCGTCAACGTCGACTTGCGCGGCAAACCCCAACCGTTCGAAGTCACAGCACTGCCGTTCTATTCCAGAAAGAAGGACTGAGCATGACCGATCTGAATTCGCCGTTGTCGGAGATCGATCCCGAAGTTGCCCGCGAGATCGATGCCGAGCTTGCACGTCAACGAGACGGCCTGGAGATGATCGCCTCGGAAAACCATGCGGCGGCCGCCGTGATGGCGGCGCAGGGGTCGGTACTGACGAATAAGTACGCGGAAGGATATCCGGGTCGCCGGTATTACGGCGGGTGCGAGCACGTTGACGTGATTGAACGGTTGGCCATTCAGCGGATCAAGGACCTGTTCGGAGCGGGGTTCGCTAATGTGCAGCCGCATTCGGGTGCGCAGGCCAATGCTGCGGCCATGGCCGCATTGCTGAAGCCGGGGGATACGATCCTGGGCCTTGATTTGGCTCATGGCGGGCATTTGACGCACGGCATGCGGATCAATTTCTCCGGCAAGCTCTACAACGTGGTGGCGTATCACGTGGCTGATTCGGACTACCGGGTGGACATGGCCGAGGTCGAGCGGCTGGCGGTGGAGAATGAGCCGAAGTTGATCATCGCGGGCTGGTCGGCGTATCCGCGGCAGTTGGACTTTGCCGAGTTCCGGCGGATCGCCGACAAGGTCGGGGCTTATCTGATGGTGGACATGGCCCATTTCGCCGGGCTGGTGGCGGCCGGGCTGCATCCGAACCCGGTGCCGCATGCGCATGTGACGACGTCGACGACGCATAAGACGCTTGGCGGGCCGCGCGGCGGGTTCATCCTGACGAACGAGGCGGATCTGGCCAAGAAGATCAACTCGGCGGTGTTCCCGGGCCAGCAGGGCGGGCCCCTCGAACATGTGATCGCTGCGAAGGCCACGGCGTTCAAGATCGCTTCCGAGCCCGGTTTCGCCGACCGGCAACGCCGGTGTCTGGACGGCGCCGGCATCCTTGCCGAGCGTTTGACGGCCGATGATGTGACGGACGCCGGCATCACCGTGCTGACGGGCGGCACCGACGTGCACCTCGTGCTGGTGGACTTGCGCGACTCCGAACTGGACGGGCAACAGGCCGAGGATCGGCTTGCCCGGATCGGCATCACCGTCAACCGCAACGCCGTCCCGTTCGACCCGCGCCCGCCCATGGTCACGTCGGGCCTGCGGATTGGCACGCCGGCACTGGCCACCCGCGGATTCGACACCGACGCGTTCAAAGAAGTCGCCGACATCATTGCGCAGTGCTTGCTGGGCGACGACATCGAAGCGCTGTCCGGTCGCGTGGCGAAGCTGGCCGCCGACCACCCGCTGTATTCCACTATCGAACCATTGAGCGAGGCCCAATAACCATGGCAGTAGGCGTCTTCGACCTGTTCTCCATCGGGATCGGACCGTCGAGTTCACACACGGTCGGTCCCATGCGCGCGGCCGCGACATTTGCCGATGAGGTCACGAGCCTCGGCGTCGTCGGCGACGCGGCATCGATCCGCATCGACCTGTACGGCTCATTGGCGGCGACCGGTCGCGGCCACGGTACGTTGACCGCGGTGTTGCTGGGCCTGGAGGGGCGGCACCCGGAGACGATCCTCCCGGACCAGGTCGAGTCGCGGCTGGCTGCAATCCGCGACACCGGAAAGATCGAATTCGCCGGTTCCCGCACGATCGCAGCCGGCGAAGACGCCATTGAGCTGCACCCGCGCACTGTGCTCGAACGGCACACCAACGGGGTCACCTTCACCGTGGCGGACGCCGCGGGTACCGAGCTGCATGCGGCAACCTACTTCTCGGTCGGCGGCGGCTTCGTCGAACGCGACGGCGAATTCACTTCCGCGCCGGGGCCGCAGGAAAGCGTCGGCGTCGGGTCGCTGCCCGAACCTCCGTACCCGTTCCGCACGGCGTCCGAACTGCTCGGCCACTGCGCCGACACGGGCCTGCCGATCTCGCAGATCATGTTGGCGAACGAGTTGGCCGCCCGGTCCGAGGACGACGTCCGGGCGGGTTTGATCGAGATCTGGCACGTGATGGAGGAATGCATGAACATCTCCGTCACGCGCACCGGCGATCTGCCCGGCGGCCTGACGGTGCGGCGGCGGGCCAAGGGCTGGTACGACAAGCTGAAAGCCGAAGACCCCGACCGCGATCCGAGCCTTTACCTGGACTGGGTCAACCTTGCCGCGCTGGCCGTCAACGAAGAGAACGCCTCGGGCGGCAGGGTCGTCACGGCCCCGACGAACGGCGCGGCAGGTATCGTGCCGGCAGTGCTGTTCTACGCCACCCGGTACGTGCGCGGCCTGCGCGGCAGCGATATGGACACCCGGATGGACGGCGTCGTCCGGTTTCTGCTGACGGCGGGTGCCATCGGCGTGCTCTACCGCGAGCAGGCGTCCATTTCGGGAGCCGAAGTCGGCTGCCAGGGCGAGGTCGGATCGGCGTCCAGCATGGCCGCCGCCGGACTTGCCGAACTGCTGGGCGGCAACCCGGCGCAAGTCGAGAACGCGGCCGAGATCGCCATGGAGCACAACCTCGGACTGACGTGCGACCCCATTGGGGGACTCGTGCAGATCCCGTGCATCGAACGCAATGCGATAGGCGCCGGCAAGGCGATCAACGCGGCGACAATGGCGCTGCGGGGCGACGGCGTGCACCGCGTGTCGCTTGATCAGGTGATCGAGACGATGCGGCAGACCGGCGCCGATATGTCGTCGAAATACAAGGAAACCGCGATGGGCGGCCTCGCCGTCAACGTGGTGGAGTGTTAGCCGACCTCAAGAACTCGGCCGCGGCAAGCCCGAGGAAGTAGGGATCCGTGACGGCCGTGAGTTCGCGCGCCGAATGCATGGACAATAGCGGCACCCCGACATCGATGGTGCGGATGCCGATGCGGGTGGCCGTCAACGGTCCGATGGTCGACCCGCACGGAACCTGGTTGTTCGACACGAACTCTTGAGTCGGAACGCCGGCTGCCGCACACACCCGCTGCCAGATGGCGGCGCCGGGCCCATCGGTGGCGTAACGCTGATTGGCGTTGATCTTCAGCAGGGGGCCGCCGCCGGCTATCGGCAGGTTTGCCGGATCATGATGCCCCGGGTAGTTCGGGTGCACCGAATGCCCGGCGTCTGCCGATACGCAGACCGACGACGCCAGCGCTTGCCGGTACTGCGCGTCGGTGGCGCCGAGCCCGCCGGAGATGCGGCTCAGGACGTCGTCGAGGAACGGCCCGCACGCGCCCGACCGGGACGAGCTTCCGACTTCCTCGTGATCGAATGCGGCGAGCACGGCGATCCGGTCGGCGCTCTCGACGTCCAGCGCTTCCAGGGCCCGCACGCCGGCATGCACCGATGAAAGATTGTCCAACCGGCTGGAGGCCAGGAATTCGTTCTCGCCGCCGAACAGCCTGGGAGCCTGCGTATCCGCGAGAACCACGTCGTAGCCGGCCACATCGCTCGGGTCGACGTCGGCGTGCTCGGCAAGCACCCCGACCAGGTCGGCCTCGGACGGATCGCCGAGCCCCCACACCGGGTTCATATGCTGTTGTTTGTCGAGTTTCAGACCATCGTTCGCGCCGCGATCCAAATGGATCGCCAGCTGCGGGAAACGCAGCAGCGGCCCGGTGCGGGTCAAATGCCGTACGCCGGCGCGCGTGACGATGCTGCCGGCCAACGCCAGCTCGCGATCCAGCCATGAATTGAGCAGCGGGCCGCCGTAGACCTCGACGCCTGCTTGCAGCCACCCGTATTTGCCGGTGGTCGGTCGCGGTTTGAGCTTGAACGTGGGGGAATCGGTGTGCGAGCCCAGCACGCGGAACCCGGTCCGCGCGCTCGCGGCGTCCGGCACTGCCCAGGCGATGATCGCGCCGTCCCGCACACAATAAAAGCGCCCGGATCGCGGCCACTCGTCCGTCTCGGACACCCGTACGAACCCGGCAGCCGAAAGCCGCCGGGCCGCTTCGGCCGCGGCATGGAACGACGAAGGCGACGATGAAACGAAGTCGCCCAAGTCGATGGCGTGGGCGTGAGCAGGGGAGTCGTTGGGGCTGAAAGTCGGCATGGCATCGGTATTGGGCGCATCGGTATTAGGCATACGACCATTCTGCCCGGGGCACCTCGGACCGCGACAGAGGGAAGGCGCGGACAACCCGGAAAACGCGTAATCTTGACACCGTGGAAGCGCAGAACCACGCTGCCGCACCGTTGCGGTCCGATACTGCCCGGCAGAGCACTGCCCGCCAGGTCGTCGTGGCGTGCCTGATCGTCGCGGCAGCGGTCGGTGCCATCACGTTCGTCCGCGCTGCCACCACCGTTCGGGTGCGCCTGGACAATGTGCAGACCAGGCATGTCGTCAACTATCACTCGGGTGTGGGCACCTGCAGGCCGTCAACGGCGGACGGCGGCTGCCCGGGGGTGTTCGTGCGCTTGCTGCCGCAGATCGAGACGCCGGACGACGTGCCCGAAGACGTGGTTGCCGCAAAACTCGGCATCGAGCTGCCCGGACAGGTCGACGTCTCCGCGGTGTGCGGCTCGTCCGGGAACGGCATCACGGAGATCTTGTACCCCACCGGCACCAGATACACGTACCGGGTGCGTACGTCGCCGCCGTTCTTCCGTCAGGCCGTCACCAGCCGGGTCATGACGTCGTTCGTGCCCGATGGCCGGGTGGAATGCCTCCCTGCGGCCGGCTGACGCCCTGCCCGTCCTCCCGTCACTCGGCGCTGGGCGGGCACCATTCGCCGCCACTCGGCGCGGAGCGGTGGCACGGGTGGGGGTAGAATAGGGACGCAAATACGTGCTCCGGGGTCGGTGAGAATCCGAACCGGCGGTGATAGTCCGCGACCCGCCCCATGGCGGTTGACTCGGTGGAATTCCGGGACCGACGGTAATAGTCCGGATGGGAGGAAGCACGGCGAGTACGGCTCGTCCATTGACGCGCCGCCTCGCATTGGCTGCCGTCGCCCCGGAAATTGTGAAGGGGAAGGACGAGGTGGCCACCATTCGAGCCTCGGGCAAGACCACCCGGACGACCCGGGCAGCCAGGGTCCTGGCACCGGTCGTCCTGGGAATCGTCGTGCTTGCGGTCTGGCAAGCAGTGACCGGCAGCGGCGTCGTCTCGGCTTATTTCCTCCCGTCGCCGGTGGCCATCGCGGGGGAATTCGTCGGGCAAGTGGCGCACAGCTCGCTCTTGACGTTCACCGGCCGCACACTGGTCGAAAGCTTGGCCGGCAGCGCACTGGGAATAATCGTCGCCTTGCCGCTGGGATATCTCGTGGCGCGCAAGCCGTTGTTCTCCGCAGCCGTCGAACCGTATTTCGCCGCTTCCCAGGCGATCCCGGCGGTCGCGCTGGCGCCGTTGCTCGTGTTGTGGCTCGGATACGGCCTCTTCCCGATTGCGATCTTGTGTGCGCTGCTCGTCTTCTTCCCGATCTATGTCACGACCGTGCTCGGTCTGCAAACACTTGACCGGGAAGTGCTCGACGCCGCCCGTATGGACGGCGTGAGCGCCGCCTCGATGTTGTGGTACATCGAGTTCCCGCTGGCCATGCCCAGTGTGCTTGCCGGCGTCCGTAACGGCCTGACGTTGTCGGTCACGGGCGCGGTCGTCGGCGAATTCGTGATGGGCGGCGATGGGCTCGGCTTACTGCTCAACGCACAGCGGGACAGCGTCGACACGGTGGGCTTGTTCGCCACGCTCGTGATGCTCTCGGCGCTGGCGATAGCGATGTATCTGCTCGTGCGACTGTTCGAACGGCGTGTGCGGGCACTTGTGGGACTGACCGAGGAATAGGACGAGATGAACACGATATCCAGGCGCCTGATGCTGCTGGCCGCTGCGACAGGGCCGTTCACATTAGCCGCATGCTCGAATTCTCCGGCAGGACGGAAGGAGAACTCGCCGACCGGCGGCACAACGGGCGGGCACTCCTCCGTCACGGTCGGGCTGACCTACACGCCCAACATCCAATTCGCGCCGTTCTACGCAGCCAAATCTCTCGGCTACTATTCCGACGCGGGCCTCGACGTGACGCTACGCCACCATGGTGCCTCGGAAAGCGAATTCGGGGCATTGAGTTCGGGCGCCGAGGACTTCATCAACGCGGGCGGCGACGAAATCATGCAAGCCCGAGCCGCCGGCACCCCGGTGGTGGACATCGCCACTCTGTACGCCAAATATCCCGTCGCCCTGATCGTGCCGGCCGATTCGCCCATCAAGAAGGCCGCCGATATGAAAGGACGCACGATTGGCACGCCCGGCCCGTATGGGGAGACGTATTTTGCGCTGCTGGCGATGCTGCGTCAGGCCGGGTTGTCAAAAAAAGACGTCACCGTCAAATACATCGGATTCACGCAGCAAGCTGCGCTGGCCGGGCACAAGGTCGACGGCGTGATGGGATTTGTCAACAATGACGCCGTCCAATTCAAACTGGCCGGAATCCGGACGCGTTCGATAGGTCCGGACGGCTCGGGGCAGTTGCCACTGGTCGGACTCGGCATCGGCGCCATGGAAAAAACGTTGAAGCAGCGGCCGCGGCAAGCACGCCGGTTCGTCCTGGCGACGCTGAAGGGTGTCGACTTCATGACGCGTCATCCGACCAAAACCGTGGACTTGAGCGCCAAGTTCGTCCCGACCATGACGGACGAGAAGGCGAAGTCCGACGCGCTGGCCACACTGAGAGCGACGATCCCGCTAGTGCGCGGCACCACCGGGCACAACGATCCGTCGGAGTGGCGTGACATGGCCGCGTTCATGCACAAAGCCGGTCTCGTCAAGCATCCCGTGAAAGCGTCGGACGCGTATTCGAACGACTTCGTTTAAGCGAACGCGAGGGGAGTGCCGAGTCCGGCAGCGAGCATGCGGGCGACATCACGCAGACGCGCCGAACTCTGCCTGGGAAGACCGTCCAGATCGGCCAGCCGGTCTGCGCTGGCGAAGGCGTATACGGCGGCGGCCCACGCGGATGCGCACGCTGCAATGGCCTTGCGGTTCGCTTTGCCGCCCAGGCATGCGGTCAGGACGGCGGCGATATCGTGCTCCACGTTGGCTTGAACTTTGCGCAATCGGCTACGCACGTGCGGGTGGGTCTCGGCCTCGCGCCACAGAATGACGCGCAACACCCCGGAGTCGTGATCGCTGAGGTTGAGACGCGTGTACGTGGCAAGCAGGCTGGCGGCCGGATCTCCCGGGACCGCGAGTTCATTGGCGTCAAGGCGTTCTGCCGGAAGTCTCTCGGTGATGAGAGCCGTGAGGATCTCCGGCTTGCTGGGGAAATAGTAGAAAAGCAGGCCCTTGGGCACATCGGCTGATTTGGCGATGGCCGACGTCGACGTGGCGTCGAAGCCGCCTCGAGCAATCAAATCCTCGGCGGCGTCCAAAATCAATTCGCGAGCCTCGCCGTCGGCCTTTGCCGATCGGCGATGCGAATGTCTCATGTCGGCCTCCTAGCGGGGCGCCGAACGACGCCCCGCCTCCATGATGCGTCCGATCACCGTCAGGCCGAAACCGGACGGTGATGGCTTCCGTGCAATTTCATCGCGCTCGGTACCGCCCAAGCACCCACAATGATCGTAATCGCTCCGACGACCCATGCGGTGGTGGCGACGCCCGTCATCCCGGAGAATCCCATCACCCACGGCGAGATGAACATCAAGATGCCGAAGGCCACTTCGACCCATTCGGTAGTACGAACTCCCGGCTGCGACAGATTCGACAGCGCCGCGAGTATGGTCAGGACGCCCAGCACTATCAGTACGGTTGTCGCTGTTGTGTCAGTAGCCGTCCAGATCGGCGATAGCGCCGCATAGAGCCCGACGACTACGGCTACCCAGTCTTGCCAGCGTGCCCATTTCTTCATCTTTCCCAACCTCCTCGTGAAGGTTCCTTTTGCTGACAAGTCCCGGTTTACTCTTGATTGACCGCCCGGTCAATAGTTGAGATGAAAGTGCAATGAATTCCCGCGTCGTCGCCGGGCTCTTCTCGTTTCGCGCCCCGCCGCGTTCCTGTTCCCGTCCCGCTCCCGTCCCTGTTTCCGTCCCGCTTCCGTCCCACCACTCGGCGCGGGGGCAACAGGGAATGGGCTAGTGCGGCTCGGGGATTTGTGCCAGATACCGAGGATGAAGCTCTTCGTACCGGGTTTGCCACCCGGAGGGCTCCCGACCCGCGAGCACGACATCCAGGTGGTCGAGAAATGTGTGCCACCCGGCACCGTACTGCGACAAATCCGCCCGGCGCAGTCGCGTGTGGCTGAGCGTCACGAGCGTGCCGTCGTCCATGGCAGTCAGTGTCGCTTCGAGTCTCGTCGTGCCTTCGCCCGGGAATTCCCATGTGACTTCGAGTCGCGAGGGTTTTTCGCAGGCGACAACCCGCCCGGCCGCCTCGTCGCCGTCGCCGAAATCGAGCCGGTAGCGTCCGCCCGTCCGGAGGTCGCCGGTCACGGTACCGAGCCACCGGGCGAGCCGGTTCGACTCGGTCAGGGCCGACCAGACGTCCTCGGGCGGGGCTTCGTATGTGCGCTCGAATCGGACCGATCCGTGCTGCCCGCCGCTCGGGTCGTCATCCAGACCGGCGTCAAGGACGCCGAGTGCGTTCAGCTGATCGTCGTACACGCAGTAAGCGGCCGAATACGCGTCGAGGAACGACACTGCCGAACCGGTGTCGAGCATCTCGCCCAGCCTGTCGAAGAACACGTGCCAGCCGGCCGAGTAGCCGGCTGGAGCGTCGGCCATGGCGATTCCCCGGTTTTCCAGCGTGAGCCGTGTCTTGCCGGGGCCGGCATCTTCCAGCAGCGCTTCGAGTTCGGTCTCCTGGCCGCCGACGAACTGCCATGACGCGAGCAGGCGCGATTCCGGCTCGCAAATGAGAATCCGCCCGGTCGATGTGCCTACCTCGGTGCCGAGCTCGGCGCGATACGTACCGCCGACGCGAAGATCGCCGGAGAGGTCGCCGAGCCATCCGGCCAATCGGCGCGGGTCCGTCAACGCCGACCAGAGCTCGGCGGCCGAATAGTTGTAAATGCGTTCAATACGGACGTCGGCGCTCGTGGTCTTGCGGGTGACGACGCCGTAAAGGGTGTTGGTCATGATCGAATCTCCGGGAGAGCGGGAGTGGAACCCGGGGTGGATTCCGGGTTGTGATGGTCGCGCGCTGCCGAGTTTCTGCGGCCGCGGCGAAGCTCGGTGTCCAGGGCATCGAGACGTTGATTCCAAAACGCGCGGACGTCGCTCAGCCAATCGGCGATCTCGTCGAGCGGCTCGCGCTGCAGCGAATACTGCCGTTGCTGGCCGTTGACCGCGCTGGCGACAACTCCGCTTTCGCGCAAGATGCGAAGATGCCGGGACGTTGCCGGCTGGCTGATGCCGTATTCGTCGCCGACGGCGCGGGCCAGATCGCCGGCGGTTCGTTCACCGTCGGTCAGCAGTTCGACGATACGCCGGCGAACCGGGTCTCCAATGGCTTCGAGCGCGTCCATGACTCATTATTTACACATTGAGTTATATAAAACAAGAGTTATTTAAAGAATCTTTTGTTTACAGCGAGAGTTCCCGTTCGTGTTCGGCAAGGTTTCGGGGCGGGGGAAACATGCCGGTGCGGCCGGTCGGCGTGAAGCCGCACTTGTCGTAAAAGGCGTTTGCCCGTGCGTTGCCGTCGAGGACCCACAACGTGACCCGCCGGGCGCCCGCTCCACGGGCGAAGTCGACAGCCGCAGTCACAAGCTCGCGGGCGGCCGCGGATCCCCTTGCCTCGGCCGCCACCCACATGCTCGACAGGTCGTAGTCGAGTGGGTCCGCAGAGACGTTCCAGGACGGCGGGCCGATGCTGACCAGCCCCACGTCCGCGCCACCGCCGGACGTCGCCACGAAAGTTGCACGCCCCTCATTGGCCAGGCGCGACGTCCACTGCTCCGGCGAGAATGCTTCTTCTTCGGCGGCGGTGCGCCAAAACGGGTCCGGGTCGCTGGTGAGCGCGCGCAGCCGGATCGCCTTGTACCGGCCGACGTGTGCGACGGTGAGCCGTTCGATCATTTCTTCTCCCGCGGAACGCGGCCCATCAGGTAGAACTCTGGGTTCGGTGCGATGCCGAAGACGCTGGAGATACGGTTCGACAATCCGAAGAATGCGGTGATCGAGGCGATGTCCCAAGCGTCCTCGTCGTCAAAGCCGTGCTGGGCGAGCTGCGCGAAGTCGTCATCCGTCACGGCGTCCGATTCGGCCTGCACCTTGAAGGCGAAATCCAGCATGGCGCGCTGGCGACCCGTGATATCGGCCGTGCGGTAATTGACGGCGACCTGGTCGGCCACCAGCGGGTTCTTTTCTCGGATTCGCAACACCGCGCCGTGGGCGACCACGCAGTACAGGCATTTGTTGCGGGCCGACGTGGCCGTCACGATCATTTCGCGATCGGCCTTCGTCAGCGATCCGGTCTCGGACTCCATCAACGCGTCGTAATAAGCGAAGAACGCACGCCATTCGGCAGGACGACGCGCCAGTGCCAGGAAGACGTTCGGAATGAACCCGGTCTTTTCCTGCACGTGCAGGATGCGATCCCGGATATCGGCGGGGACCTCGTCGATGGACGGGCTGGGGTAGCGGGACATGAGCTTCTCCTCGTGGATGTCTCAACTCTTCTTAGGTGCCGTAGCGCTTGAGTAGTTCTTCTTCGCACCACGTGACGGCGTCGGCGAGTTCGGTGAAGGCATTGGAATCGTCGATGTCCTCCTCATCGACGAGCCGGTTTTCCGGGTCGACGAGGATGCCGGTCTTTCCTTCGACGGCAAGGGCGCCTCGGGCGTCGAGCAGGAGCCGCCGCGCGACGTCCGAGATTTGGTCGACGCCGCCGATCTCGATGACGACGATATCGAAGGAGCCGGCCTCGTCGGCAAGGCCGCGCGCGACCGCCTCGGCGCCGCCAAAGAGCAGGTCGCCGTGCAGCTCGAAAAATTGGACGCGATCGCCGTGTGCTGCCAAGATGCCGCGCTGGGCCGGCGTACGGGCAGCAGTCGACGTCCGGCGTTTCAAGTCGTAGCGGGCGCGCACTATCGACCGCGATCCGCGCGTGACGTTGAGGAAGTGAAGGTCGAAAGTGTCCGAGAGCGCGCGGCACGCCTTCACGCCGCGGACGCTGTGGCTGTGTCTGTCGATCCGCGGCGAGTACGCCGCAATGCCGATCTGGCCGGGCAACACGGCCAGGATGCCGCCGCCCACGCCGCTCTTCGCCGGAAGACCGACGGCGCTCACCCAGTCGCCGGCGGCGTCGTACATGCCGCACGTCGTCATGACGGACAGCACGCGCCGCACCAGCTGCGGAGAAAGCACTTGCTCGCCGGTGAGCGGCTGCATTCCGGTATTGGCGAGCGTTGCGGCCATCAGTGCGAGATCCCGCGCCGTGACCTGCACCGAGCATTGCCGGAAGTACACGTCGAGCGCGTCCTCCGGCAGCTGGTCGAGGACGCCGACCGTGCGCAGCATGTACGCGATGGCACGGTTGCGGTCGCCGGCGTCGTGCTCGGAGGTGAATACGTTGTAATCCAGCGGCAGCTCGCGGCCGGCGAACCGGGAGTAGAAATCCCGCAGCCGTTCGAACTGCTCTTCCGGCTCGGCACCGTTCACCAGCGACGCCGCCAGGATGGCACCGGCGTTGATCATGGGATTGAGCGGACGGCCGGTGCCGCGCTCCAGACTGATCTCGTTGTACGCGTCCCCCGACGGTTCGACGTCGATCTTGGCGTCCACGGCCTGTTCCCCGTTGTCGGCAAGCGCCATTCCGTAAGTGAACGGTTTCGACACCGACTGGATGGTGAACGGCCATTCCGCGTCGCCGACCTCGTACACGGTGCCGTCGATGGTGGCGATGCAAATGCCGAATTTCTCCGGGTTGACCACTGCGAGTTCCGGAATGTAATCGGCGAGCCAGCCGGACGAATCGGGAAGCACCGAGGAATAGATCTGCTCGAGATACTTCTGCACCAGGGACTGCATGTGTGAAGACTAACCGGTCGCGGGCACGGCGCCTTCGAGCCGGTACACTGGGACGCAGTCATCCAGGGTCGGCGCTTCGGGGGTGGGACGGGCGCAGAGCAAGTGAGCAGACGTGCCCGAAACCGACCTGAAATCCCCGCCGCGCAACCCCTTCAAATCGCTCGTCGACATTTCCGGCGCGCTCTTTTTCCCCGTCGCATTCCTCGGCAGGCTGCCGCTGGCCATGACCGTCGTCGGCGTGTTGACGCTCGTGGCCGGCGTGCGTGAATCGTATTCGCTTGCCGGTCTGACGTCCGGAGTCGTCGGTTTTGGATCGGCGGTATTCGGACCATTCGTCGGCGCCGCAGCCGACAAATGGGGACAGCGGATCGTGATGAGCGCATGCGCGATTGCCAACACCGCTTTTCTGTTGGCGATCGTGTGGTTGGCTTATGCGGGTGACGGCGTGATCATGTTGCTGGTTGCGGCATTCCTGACCGGTGCCAGCGCCCCGCAGGTCGGACCGCTGGCGAGAGCCCGATGGCTGGCCCTGATCCCGAAGCATCTGCCGGGTCATCGGGCCGCTAAACCGCTCAGTGCCGCCATGAGCTATGAATCGATGGCCGATGAGCTCGTCTTCGTATTGGGTCCGGTCCTGGTCGGGGTGCTCGCATGGGCGGTGTCGCCGGGCACCCCCGTCATTGTGGCGGCCGGCGTCGTGTTCGTCTTCGTTGGCTGGTTGGCGCTGCACCGCACCGCCAACGAAGCGCACATCGAAAACCATCGTGCGGCCGGCCCCGCCAGGAGCGGCAAACTCTTGACGATCCGGGTGCTGCTTCCTGCGTTCGGCATGACGGCGATCGGGTTGTTCTTCGGGTCGACGCTGACCGCATTGACGGCCTTCATGGGGGATTTCGGGCAAGAGCCGAAGACCGGAATCCTGTACGGCGCCATGGGCGTCGGCTCTGCGATATGCGCCCTGGCGGTCGCTGCTCTTCCGGAACGCTTCGAATTGCGTCAGCGCTGGATCGCCGCAGCAGCACTGCCGTTCGTTGCTTCGTTGATCTACCCGTGGATCGGATCGATCGGAGCGATGATTCCGGCGCTCGTGTTGGCCGGGGTCGGCATCGGCCCCAGCCTCGTCACCCTGTTCTCGATCGGCTCCAAGGTCGCGCCGGTCGGCAAGTCGACGACGGTGATGACAATGCTCTCCACCGGAGTCGTCATCGGGCAGGCCATTGCCTCGACCGTGACCGGGACCATCGTCCAAACCTACGACGCACGGGCCGGCTTCTTCACGGTGATAGTGGCGACCGGTCTCCTGGCGGCGCTTGCGGGGCTCGGCCTCGCCGTCTACCGGCCGCGGCAAGCACGGTAGGGCTCAGCCCATCTGAGCCCCACCGTGCTTGCCGACCATTCGGCGCTCAAACGTCATCGACCACCGGTACCTCTTCGCCGTCCGCATCGATGAGCTTGCCGTCCTTGACGTGGTCGCCGTCGACCAGGTTTGCGACGTCGGCCGGGCAGACTGTGCGTGCGCTTCCGGCCGCCACGAATACCGATTGGTCGTCGGTGTTGCCGGCCCTGAGGTGGTTGAACAGCAGATTGAGCACGATTGCCATGATCGCTGCCGAACTGATTCCCGAGTCGAAGATGGTGGCGAACCAGTCGGGGAACTTGTCGTAGAAATCGGGGTTGGCGATCGGGATCATGCCGAATCCGATCGACGACGCCACGATTATCAAGTTCATGGTGTTGTCGTACTTCACGGTGCTCAGCGTGCGGATGCCGCTTGCTGCGACGGTACCGAACAACACGAGCCCCGCCCCACCAAGAACCGGCATCGGCACGTCGGCCACCACACGCCCGAGAACCGGGAAGAGACCGATGGCGATCATGATGAGGCCGCCGGCCGCTACGACGAAGCGGCTCTTGATCTTGGTGACGGCCACGAGTCCGACGTTTTGCGCAAACGCCGTCTGCGTGAACGAGCCGAAGATCGGGGAGATCGTGCTGGAGAGCATATCGGCGCGCAGGCCGTTGGCAATGCGGCGCGAGTCGACCTTGGTGCCGACGATCTCGCCGATAGCGAGAAGATCGGCAGTGGTCTCCGTCAGCGTGACGATGACCACTATGACCATGGAGATGATGGCCGAGACGTGGAATGTCGGCGCCCCGAAGTGGAACGGCGTCGGGAACGCAAAGATCGCGCCTTCCCCGACGTCCGAGAAATCCGTCATCCCGAACGCCACGGCAATGAGCGTGCCCAGCACCATCGCCAGCAAGATCGACAGGCGCGAGATGGCGGCGCTCTTGACCTTGCTGAGCGCCAACACGATGGCGAGTGTCAGCCCGGCCAAGCCGATGTTGCCCATGCTGCCGTAACCCGTGGCGTCCGCGTCGCCGCCCATCGCCCAGTTTCCGGCCGTCGGCAGCAGCGACAGTCCGATAGTGGCGATGACGCTGCCCGTGACCACGGGAGGGAAGAATCGGACGACCTTGGAAAAGTATGGGGCGATCACGAAGCCGAACGCGGCCGAGACGAGGATGGCGCCGAAGACCGACGGCAGGCCGCCGCCCTTCGTCACGATCGCCAGCATCGTCGCCACCGATGCGAACGTGACTCCCTGCACCAGCGGCAGCTTGGCACCGAGGAACGGCACGCCCAGCGATTGCAGCAGCGTGGCCAGACCGCACATGAACAGTGCTGCCGCAATCAGAATGCCGGTGTCGGCGCCGCTCAGCCCGGCCGCCTGACCGATGATGAGCGGCACCGCAATGATGCCGCCGTACATGGTCAGGACGTGTTGGAAGCCGTAGGCGAAACTCGCGCCGATCCCCAATCGCTCATCCTCGGGGCGGTGCGGTGGCGGACGGCCGTGTGCATTTGACAGTTTCATCAGTGTCCTCGCTTTGCTGTGGCGATCGACTCAGCAGAATCCGGCAATGCCTTCCCAGGCCTCGGGCTGGGGTGGCATACCTTCGCGTTGCACTGTGCCTTCAATCAGCCCGTAGGGTCGGTCGGCGGCAAAGAACACCTCATTCGGGTTGTCCTGGCCGAACGGCGACAGATCCACGAGGAAATGGTGCTTGTTCGGCATCGAGAACTTGATCTCGTCGATCGAATCGTGCGCTTCGAGCACCTTGCTGCCCATTTGATACAGGGTGTTCTGCAACGCCGACGAGTAGCCGTCCGAGAAGCCTTCGAGCAAGAGGGCCGTCACGCTGTCGAACGTCTTGTTGAAGTCGACGTCCGCGCCGGCGTTGCGGTACCGCCATTTTGCTGCCACATCGGTGGCAAGGATCCGGTCCGTCGTTTCCGGAAGCGTCGTGTATTTGTCCTTCGGGTACCCGACGAATCCGGATTCGGTGGATTTCAGCACCGTGAGACCCTTCACCCCGCCGAGCAGCCAGTCCCTGTCGCCGTCCCGGGTCAGAGTGGCGGTACGCACGCAGCGACCATTCCGCACGAACGAGTGGTCGTGCGATGCGCCGTGGGCGTCGATCCGGTCCCAGGCGTACGACTCGGCCGACCAGCGACCGCCGCGTACCCAGTCGAAATCTCCGGTGAAGTGATCGGCAAGCCGGCGCAAAAACTCCTCGGGAGAGCCCACGCCGTCGCGTGCAAACGAGTAGATGGTGTTCTTTTGCGTGTCCGTGGCAATCACGTGGGCGTTGTCGCCGTCCAAATGCGCAGCTTCGAAGTCGCCGCGTAACTCGGAGGTGACGGACAGGTCCTCGATCGTGTGGCGAGCGGTATCGCGGGTGACTTTGACGAGGCGGACCTCGGCTTTTCCGTACTGGTTCGGGCCCAGAACGATCTTGGAATTCATGGTGATTCAGCTCCCTCGGTAGGTGGAATAGGCAAATGGACTCAGCAGCAACGGCACGTGGTAGTGCTGGCTCGAATCCGTGAGCAGGAAATCGATGGTGACGCTGGGAAAGAAGGAATCGACACCGCATGCGCGAAAATAGGAGGCGGTGTCGAAGGCGATCCGGTAGGTGCCGGGCGGCACCGCGTCCGGACCGAGATCCGGCACGCGGCCATCGTCGTTCGTGATCGCCTCGGCCAGGACCCTGCCGTCCGTCGTCAGCAGCGTGACGGGTACTCCTCGGGCAGGCGTGCCGGACGCCGTGTCGAGCACATGGGTGGTGATCTGACTCATTGAAACAGTCCTCCCAGTCGGAGCACGGCGATCTGGCGGAGTTGCTCGGCCATGACCTCGCGCTCGGTTGCCGGATCGTTGGTCATGCGTTCACTCAGATTGGCGAGAATCTCCGCCCGCGTCCGGCCGGCAGCGCGAATCAAGAACACGTGCCCGAATTTGTCCTCGTAGGCGGCGTTACCCGCGTCGAGTCGGGCAGCCAGGTCGGCATCGGTATCGCCGAGAGACCCCTGTTCGGCCCGGGAGAGTGCTGCTTCGGCACTGTCGCCGTCGGCGCGCCGTCCGATCGGAGGGTGGTGGGTGAGCGCCTTGTCGAGTTCGGCGTCGGTCCACGGTTGGGCGGCCGTGCGGCCGGCCCGGGAGACGTCGTCCGGACCGGTATAGGGTCGCCGGTCGGCGACCTCGGCCGCCCAGCGTTCGATGTCGACGCACGGCAATAAAAGTGAAATCACCTCGCTGCGGGGCATCGCGTTGAACTCGTCGACTTGCATGAAGCCTCCAACCCGGGACGTTTGTGGATGGACCCGTGCCGGCCCAATAAAAAAGAGCCGACATCGGTGTGATGTCAGCTCATTTTTTCCCTGCCCGCTGCTCCCAGGGTCGCGGCGAACCGCGAACGTGGTGATCACACTAGCCCACATTTCTCCGTGGCGCACGTCACATTGCAAAAAATTTTTCCGTCGACCGGTGGTTGACCGCAGCGAGTGTCGCGTTTAACCTAATTTCAACCGAAGAAAATTAATTATCACAATACGAAATATCAAGCTGGAGATCGGCTGAACGGCAAGGAGGTCCGACATGACGGTAACCGGTTGCAACGAAGACTCGCCGGAGCTGGAGGAATCCGAAATCTTTGTCTCCGAGATTTATGGCTCGGTCAATGCCGATCCGGATTTAAGTGTGCCGGTTCGAGAAGAGTCGCGAACCTGGCGACGCGTCCTGCGGGCTTTCACCTCGCCCCGATGAGGCAATCGAATTCAGCGTGCCCCTCCGGCTAGGGTTGGAATGAGCAGTCCGCACGAAGAGGAGTCCCATGAGCCAGCCCGACGCGTCACCGGACGCCTACTATCCGAAAGTCGCAGTCGTCACGGGGGCCGGTACGGGAATAGGCCGAGCCGTCGCCCGGGAACTCTTGGCCGGTGGCTGGAAAGTGGCGTTGGCCGGGCGCAGGGCCGAGCCGCTGGACGAGGCGGCCGCCTCGAACCGCGATGCCATCACGGTGCCGACGGACATCACCGACGAGGCATCTGTTGCCGCGCTGTTCGGAGCCGTCGCGGACGCGTGGGGCGTGCTCGGCCTGCTGTTCAACAACGCCGGCGGATTCGGCGAGGCCGCCCGCATCGACGGAATCGATGCGACGGACTGGCGTCGAACCGTCGAAGTGAACCTCACCGGCACGATGTTGTGCTCGAAATACGCCTTCGCCGCGATGGCCGCCCAGGATCCTTCCGGGGGACGGATCATCAACAACGGCTCGGTCTCGGCACATGCGCCCAGACCGCTCTCGGCCGCGTACACCGCCACCAAGCACGCCGTCACGGGGCTGACCAAATCGATCGATCTGGACGGGCGGGCCTTGGGGATCCAAGCGGGCCAAATCGATATCGGCAATGCGGCAACCGACATGATGGCGGGAATCGGATCCGGGGCCGGGGCGTTGCAGCCGGATGGAGGGCGGCGGCTTGAGCCGACGTTCGACGTGGCCGACGCGGCTCGCACCGTGGCCATGATGGCCTCGCTGCCGCGCGCGGCGACAATCCACGAATTGACGATCACCGCCACCGGGATGCCGTTCCGGGCACGCGGGTGATTCCCGTAAGAGTACGACGACAGCTCGATGAAGGAGAAACGGATGACACAGCAGTTGGCAGTTGGGGACAAGGCGCCGGCATTTTCGCTGGAGAATGCGGACGGCGAGACGGTATCGCCGGCCGACTATGCCGGACGGAACGTCGTCGTCTACTTTTATCCAAAAGCCGGTACTCCCGGATGTACGACCGAAGCCTGTGACTTCCGTGACAATCTGGCCTCGCTGTCCGCGATCGGCTACGACGTCGTCGGCATCTCACCGGACGACCGGGCGTCGATCGCCGAATTCGCCCGGAACGAGCACCTGACGTTCCCGCTGCTCGCCGATCCCGATGCATCGGTGGCCAAGGCCTATGGTGCGTACGGCGAGATGACGTTCGGCGACAAGACGTTCAATGGCGTCCTTCGCTCGACGTTCGTCATCGGCTCGGACGGCAGGGTGGCCCGGGCGGAATACCGCGTCGATGCCAATGGTCACGTAGCTCGGCTACGTGAGCAGCTTGCGGCGTAGCTCGCTGCCCGGCCCGGCGCACAACTGCGCCCCGGCGCTCGCGGTGGCGCTACGCGTGGTTCAATCGCCGGCGCTTTAAAAGGGCAGAGGGCCGTGGTCCGTCGGCACGAGCAAGACGCCGACGACGCTGAGGCGGTCATTCACCGCGACGCGTCCGACAATTTCGCCGGCCTCGCATTCGAGAATCGTTTGCCCGATGACGACGCCGCCCAGAATCTCTTCGTCGACCTCGATCAGGGTCCCGTCGGGAAGCTCGGCACGGGTGTTGCGACATGCCTGCAGTGTTCCGACCTCGCTGAGGACCTTCTGCCACGTTTCGGACAGCAGCGAGGCGGGGAGCTCCTCGCGTGTGCGCGGTTCCATGAGCCCGTGCACACGCCGATAGTCGCCCTGTGACATCAGCTGCATCACCTGCTCGGTCACATCGATGACCGCGGCAACGGAGCGTCGGGCAATTTCGGCGCCGCTGACGGGATCGATGGGTTTGCCGAACCGTTTAAACGCTGCCTGTCGAGTCATACCAAGTACCTTTCCGATTTCGGCCCATGTCTGTCCTTGATCGCGAGCTTCACCCACGGCCTCGTTTAACCGGCGTCGGGCTGCCTCGACGGCTGCTTGTGCTTCGCGGATCGTGTTCATGCCGCAAGTCAACCATTGGTTGACGCATCTGTCAACCAATGGTTAACAATCGCGGGTCCGGTATGCAAGGATGACCGAGTGGTTCCCGTCGAGCATGATCTTCATCCCGAAACCGCCGTACGCTTACGCCCCTTGGGGGTGGACGATGAGCACGCCGTGCGCACGGCGCAGTTATCGATGGCGCGAGAAGGCTTCGAGTTCGCCTTCGGCCTTACCGACGAGACCGACTGGCCGAGCTACGTCACCGAACTCTCACATCGTCAATTCGGCATCGATCTCCCACCGGGCTCGGTGCCGGCCAGCTTCCTGGCGGCAGTCAGTGATGGCGTGGTTGTCGGCCGCAGTTCAATCCGACACCGTCTCAATGACGAGCTCCGCATTGTCGGGGAACATGTCGGTTACTGTGTTTTGCCCCAATTTCGACGTCAAGGTTTTGCCACCGAGATCTGCCGGCAGTCAGTGATCATCGCTCGTGCGTTCGGCGTCGATGGCGTCCTTCTCACGTGCGATGCGGACAACGTCGCGTCAAAGACCGTGATTGAACGCTGCGGCGGCATTCTCGACAGCGACTGGCCGCTGACCGGCACGGCACCGTCCAAATACCGCTATTGGATCAAGTAGGCACCGGATTCGGTCCAAAACCGGTGCCGGGGTAGCCAAATCCGGCTCGTTACCGGCGGAGCAGGGTGCCGGACGGCGTCCGGAAATCCACTTCCCGTCCCCGCACGAACGTGCGTTGCACAACGCCGCTGAGTTCGAGCCCGTCGTACGGTGTCACGGCGTTCTTGTGCAGAAGGGCCTCCGCATCGACTGTCAGGGTGTGGTCGTCGGCGAACACCGAGAAGTCGGCGTCGTAACCGACGGCGAGACGTCCCTTGCCCCGGACGCCCGCCACTCCCGCCGGGCCGCTGCCCATCCAGCCGGCCACCCGGGCCAAATCGAAGCCGCGACGCCTGGCCTCGGACCAGATCAGCGGCAAGCCCAGCTGTAGCGAGGACACCCCGCCCCAGGCAGTGCCGAAATCGCCGTCCGGGGGATTCTTCAGTTCAACGGTGCTGGGCGAGTGGTCGGAGACTATCGAGTCGATCACGCCGTCGCCGAGTGCCTGCCACAGCGCCTCCCGGTTCGCCTGACCGCGGATCGGCGGACAGCATTTGTAGGCCGTCGCGCCGTCCGGGACCCGCTCGGCGTCCAGCGTCAAATAGTGCGGGCACGTCTCGACGGTGAGCTGCACGCCGTCCCGCTTGGCTCGAGCGATCTCGGGCAGCGCATCGGACGACGACAAGTGCAGAATGTGCGCGCGAGCACCGGTACGGCGGGCCGTCTCGATGACAGTGGCAATGGCACTGTCCTCGGCCTCGTGCGGGCGCGAGCCCAGGAACGACGCGTACTTGCGGCCGGACGGCGGCGGCGAACTTGCAATGACGCGGGCGTTCTCGGCGTGCACGATCACCATCGAGCCGATGCGAGCGATCTCGGCCATATCGCGTTCCAGCTCAGTGTCGCCGATCGGCGGGAATTCCGGAACTCCGGAATCGATGAGGAAGCATTTGAAGCCGAACACGCCGGCGTCGTCGAGTTCGGCGAGACGCCGGGTATTTCCCGGAACCGCCCCGCCCCAGAACCCGACGTCGACGAATACCTGATCGCGGGCGACGGCGCGCTTGGCGGCCAGCGCCGGCACGTCGACGGTTGGCGGGATCGAGTTGAGCGGCATGTCCACTATCGTCGTCACGCCGCCGGCCGCGGCCGCACGGGTCGCCGACGCGAAACCCTCCCACTCGGTGCGGCCCGGCTCGTTGACGTGCACGTGCGCATCGACAAGGCCCGGCATCAGGACGGCGTCGGCGCCGACCTCGACCGCGCGCCGGCCGGCCAGGCCCGCGCCGGCCGGCGCTATTACAGTGATCACCCCGTCATCGACCCCGACCTCGAGGGGCCGGACGCCGTCCGGACCGAGCACGCGCGGCCCGCGTGCCACGAGATCGTGGACGGCTCCGGATTCTTCGGGGGAGTCGCTTTGCATGATCACTCCTTGCGCTACACGGTCAGCGGCGTCAGCGCCGTCGGCGCGTCGGCAGCCGTGCCGGCGAGTTCTTCGATCTCGTTGACGTTGTCCAGCTCGGTTCCCATCGAGATGTTCGTGATGCGTTCCAAGATGACCTCGACGATAACCGGCACCTCGAACTCGTGCGCCAGCGCGGTCGCTTTTTCCAGTGCCGCGGCCAGATCGGTGGGGTCCTTCACGCGCACGGCCTTGCAGCCGAGCCCCTCGGCAACCTTCACATGGTCGACACCGTAGCCGTCCACGTCCGGAGAGTTCACGTTCTCGAACGCGAGGGACACCTGATAATCCATGTCGAACGCGCGTTGCGACTGACGGATCAGCCCCAAATACGAGTTGTTCACGACCACGTGCACGTAGGGAAGCCGGAACTGCGCGCCGACGGCCAGTTCCTCGATCATGAACTGGAAATCGTAATCGCCCGACAGTGCCACGACAGTTTCTTTCGGCTTGGCCCGGACGACGCCGAGAGCTGCCGGCACCGTCCAGCCGAGCGGCCCGGCCTGGCCGGCATTGATCCACTTGCGCGGGCCGAACACGTGCAGCATTTGCGCGCCGGCGATTTGCGACAAGCCGATGGTGGACACATAGGTCGTGTCCGGGCCGAATGCTCGATTCATTTCTTCGTACACGCGTTGCGGTTTGATCGGAACGGTGTCGAAATGTGTCTTCCGCTGCAGGGTGCCCTTGCGAGCAGCGCAGTCGCCGGCCCAGCCGGAATAGTCCGGCAGAGTCCGCTTGCGCGCAGCCGCGATGAGTTCGTCAAGTGCGGCGCCGGCGTCCGACGTAATGCCGAAGTCCGGTGCGAACACGCGGCCGATCTGCGTCGGCTCGATATCAATGTGCACAAAGGTGCGCCCGGCCCGGTACGTGTCGAGTCCGCCGGTGTGGCGATTGGCCCACCGGTTGCCGATGCCCAGAACGAAGTCCGAAGCCAGCATCGATTCGTTGCCGTACCGGTGTGCCGTTTGAATTCCCACCATTCCGGCATTGAGCGGATGATCATCGGCCAGCGCACCCCACCCCATCAGGGTCGGCACGACGGGCACGCCAAGCAGTTCGGCAAACTGGACGAGCTTGTCGGAGGCGTCCGAATTGACGACGCCGCCGCCGGCCACGATGAGCGGTCGCTCGGCTGCCAGCAGCATGTCGAGCGTCTTCTCGGCCTGGGCGCGGGTTGCCCGCGGTTTCGCCGGCGTCAGCGGCGCATAGGCGTCGGGATCGAAGTCGATTTCGGCCATTTGGACGTCGAGCGGCAGATCGATCAGCACGGGCCCGGGGCGGCCCGATCGCATCAGACCGAACGCCTTTTGCAGGGCGCCGGGCACCTGGGCCGGCTCCAGCACAGTCATCGCCATCTTCGTCACGGGGGTGGCGATGGACTGGATGTCGACGGCTTGGAAATCCTCTTTGTGCAGTTTGGCCACCGGGGCTTGGCCGGTGATGGCGAGGATCGGGATCGAATCTGCCCATGCGGCGTACAAACCGGTGATCATATCGGTGCCCGCCGGCCCGGACGTTCCCAGGCACACCCCGATGTTGCCGGGGCCGCTGCGACTGTAGCCGTCGGCCATGTGCGCGGCGCCTTCAACGTGCCGGGCGAGCGTGTGCCGGAGGCCGCCGTGGGCCTTCATCGCTGCGTACAGGGGATTGATGGCGGCGCCGGGTAAGCCGAAAGTTTCGGTGGCACCTTCTTTTTCGAGGATCAGGACGGCAGCGTCAACGGTGCGCATCTTTGTCATTGTCTTCTCCTATGCGTGAATGGATTATTGGCGCCCGGACGTGCGTGCGACCTCGGTCAAGAGACCCGAGTGGTCGAGCCCGCCGTCTCCTTGAGCGACGATGTTGCCGACCAGCCCGGCGACCGTCGATCCGAGAGGGATGGCGACGCCCGCCTCGCGGGCGGCGGCGTTGACGATACCGAGATCCTTGTGATGCAACTGCAAGCGGAAGCCCGGCTTGAAGTCGCGGTCAAGCATTTTTTGTCCCTTTTGGTCAAGCACTTTGGAGCCGGCCAGTCCTCCGCCGAGCACCTTCAGCCCGGCTTCGGTGTCGACGCCGTACGCCTCCAGGAACACGACCGCCTCGGCAAGTGCCTCGATATTGGCCGCAACGATCAGCTGGTTAGCCGCTTTCACCGTTTGGCCCGAGCCGGAGGGGCCGACGTGCACGATTGTGGTGCCGACCGCGTCGAAGACCTCGCCGGCAGCGTCGAAGTCTTCCGGGGCGCCGCCGACCATCACCGACAGGGCGCCGTCGATGGCTCCGGCTTCGCCGCCCGATACCGGCGCGTCCAGTGGGCGAACGCCGGCGTCCCTGGCCCGTGCGGCGAGGTTCGTTGCCACATCGGGCCGGATGGTGGAGAAATCGATCCACAATGCGCCGGCCCCGGCATGGGCTAAGGCGCCGTCGTCGCCCGTGACGACCGCCTCGACGTCGGGGGAGTCGGGCACCATCGTGACAATGACGTCGGCGCCGTCCACCGTTTCGGCGATGCTGCGGGCAGCCTTGCCGCCGGCAGCCTTGAACTTCTCGGTCTTTTCCGGCGAGCGGTTGTAGCCGGTCACGTCGTGCCCGGCGTTGGCGAGGTTGGTGGCCATCGGCAGGCCCATAATGCCCAGACCGATGAACGCGATGGATGTCATGGGAATGTCTCCTTCAGCTGTGGGTGAGGTGCTATCGGGCGCCGGAATGGCCGGCGACCGGGCAATCGGCGACCCAGGCGAACGCCTCGGCCTTTGGCGCTTTGTATTCCAGGCCGATGAAGCCTTCGTAACCGCCTCGATGGGCCTTCTCGACCCAGTCGTGCAAGGGCAGTGATCCGGTGCCGGGCGCCCCGCGACCGGGGTTGTCGGCGATCTGGATATGAGCGAACGCCGCAGCGTGGTTCGCGATTGCGGCTTCGACGTCGTCGCCGTTGACTGCCAGGTGGTAGAAATCGGCCAAGAGACCGATGTTCGCGGCGCCGGTGGAGCGTACGGTCTCGATCACGCTCAGGGCATCGGCCACGGTGGTGATCGGATAGGCGGGCGCTCCGCTGACGGGCTCGAGCAGCACTGTGCCGCCGATGGCAGCGATGGCCTTGCCGGCCAGGGAGAGGTTTTCGATCGCCAGGAGGTCCTGATCGGCGTCGGACGCATCGTCCGTGCGGTTGCCGTAGAGTGCGTTGAAACCCGTGCAGCCGAGCTGACCGCCGATGCCGGCCACGACGTCCAGATTGTCGCGGAATTCCGTCGACCGGCTCGGAATCGAGACCAGGCCGCGCTCGCCGGCCGGCATGTCGCCGGCGTTGAAATTCAGGCCCGTCAGCTGCACTCCGGCATCGCGAACGGCCGACGTGAATTCGTCCACCTCACGGTCCGTCGGCACCGACGAGGAAAACGGCCACCAGAATTCGACGTTGTCGAATCCGGCCGCCTTGGCAGCTGCCGGGCGCTGCAGCAAGGGCAACTCGGTCAGCAGGATTGAACAGTTCACCGTGTACGTCATCGCATCTCCCTTAAATTTCGTAGAATGAAAAAATAATGTTGCGATATGAAAAGCGTAGAGGGAGTGCAGTGATCGTGTCAAGCAAAAAACTCGCCGAGTGGTGGATGGCATCCATCCACCACTCGGCAACAGGGAGAGGAGGGGAATTAGAGCGTCACATGGCGATTGACGTCCTTGTAGAGCAAGTACCGGAACTCGCCGGGGCCGCCGGCGTAACAGGCCTGCGGGCAAAAGGCGCGCAGCGAGAGGTAGTCACCCGCCTCGACCTCCACCCAGTCGTCGTTCAGCCGGTAAACGGCCTTACCCTCCAGTACGTACAGTCCGTGCTCCATCACGTGGGTCTCGGCGAACGGGATGACGGCGCCCGGCGAGAACGTCACAACGTTGACGTGCATATCGAACGACAAATCGTCCGGCGCGAGCATTCGGGTGGTCCGCCAGGTTCCGTTCGTCTCCGGCATCGATGCGGGTTCGATCTCGCGCTCATTGCCGACCACCGCGTGCGGGGGGTGCCCGTCCAACGGCTCGTAGCGCTTGCGGATCCACTGGAACGTCGCCGCCCGATCGCCTGCCCGGATGGACCAGTCGGTGCCGGGCGGCACGAACGCGAAACCGCCCGGTGCCAGGTCATGAGCAGCCCCGTCCAGTATCACGCTCACGGTGCCGGCGAGCACGAAAAGGAACCCCTCGACCTCCGGCTGCGGCTCCGGATCGGTCGAACCGCCGCCGGGGCCCAGCTCGACGAGATACTGCGCGAAAGTGGTGGCGCCGCCGGAAACCGGGCGGTTCAAGATCCACGTACGCGCCGACGTCCAGCCCGGCAGGACGCTCGTGACGATATCGCGCAGGACGCCGCGCGGGATGACCGTGTAGCCTTGCGTCACCACGGCCCGGGAGGTCAACAGCTCGGTCTGACCCGGTAGGCCCCCGGTCGGGCTGTAATACTGCGGGCCGGCGCCGTCGGTCATGATTGTCCTTTCGTCGTTCCGATCCCGGACAGATCGCCTGCCGGAATGCCCACCTTATCGGCGATTTCGGCCTCGCCCACGGCGCCGCACGAGACGCCGCGGCGCAGGAAGTCCGCAAGCGCCTTGGCCGTTGCCGGCTCGTCGAGTACCGCGCCGGCCACTTGATGAATGTAATCGTGCAGCCTGCCGGCAGCCGCTTCGAATCCGGACCGGTAAAACCGGTAGGTGGCAAGATACCTGGTGAGAAGCTGTGCCGGGTGCATGTCCCAGCCCTGGTAGAAGCCCGCCGCCAATGACCGGCCGACAAGCCGACCGTGCAGCCGCCACGCTGCGGCGACGGCGTCCGGATCGCCTACCGGCAGCACATTGGACGACCCGTCGGACAGCCGGACGCCGGTACCGGCCGCGACCACTTGCATGATCTGCTTGGCGAAATCGGCGGCTGGATGGTCCATGGACTGGTGCCCGGCTGCAATCTGCAGCGAGGCGCTGTAGTCGTACGTGCCGTAGTGCAGGCCGCTGACCCTCCCGTTGCCGGCGTGCACGGCGCGAGCCAGCGGAACGGTGCCGTCGGCCCCGAGGATCAGCTGCGGCGTCTCGACCTGCACCTCGAACCGGAGCCGGCCGTGGTCCAGGCCGTGTGCCGCTTCAAGGGCGGCGCAGACCGCGACCATCGCCTCGACCTGTGCGCCGGTACTGACTTTCGGAAGGGTCAACACGAGCCCGTCCGGCAGGCCCCCGGCGTCCATCAGTGCGGAAATGAACAGATCAAGAGTGCGAAGGCCACGCCGCCGGGTCGGCTCCTCGAAGCATTTGAACCGGATGCCGATGAAGGGCGGGGTCGTGCCGGCGCACACCGCTTCGGCCACCCCGGCGGCCGCTCTCTCGGCGTCATCGTCCTCGACGGCGTCACCCCGGTCCCCGTACCCGTCCTCGAAATCCAGCCGCAAATCCTCGATGGGTTCGGTTTCGAGCTTGCGCCGGACGGCGTCGGCAACGGCGTCCGGCGTCTCGATGGCCGCCGCCCGGGAAACGCCGCCGATCCCGCCGTGACCGTCCGCGACGGCCAGCGCGTCCCGGCCCCACTCGGCGCAAAGTCCCGGGTGGAACTGATCGGCCGGCACGTAGACCGTGTGCACGGGCTGACGCGATCCGCGCTCGCCCGGGTATGCGGTGCTCAGCAGTTCATCGGTGTCGGCCAACCGGGCATCGATCTCTGCCGCGATCGAGTCGGTCAAAACCGTGTGTGCTCCCATTTACGGCACCATCTCATACGCCGGCAGCGTGAGGAAGTCCGTGAACTCGTCGTCAGTGACAAGCCGGCGCACCAGATCGGCGGCCGGAACGTAGTACTCGTCGAACAGTGCACCGTCGACCTCGCCGCGAAGCCGTTCGGTCTCCTCCTCCAAGAGCCTCGAGACCAGATCGATGGTCACCTTCTCGCCGGTGTCGGCCAGCGCCACATTATTGTGCAGCTGCTGCCACACCTGGCTGCGTGAGATCTCGGCCGTTGCGGCGTCCTCCATCAGATTATGGATGGCCACGGCGCCGTTGCCCGACAGCCAGACCGCGATATACGCCACCGCCACGTACAGATTGAGCCGGACGCCGGCCTCCGTGACGCTGCCGCCGGCCGATTGGAAGTCCAGCAAATCATCCGGCGCGACCGTGACGTCATCGCGCTTCTTGGCTACCTGGTTCGGCTCATCGCCCAGGACGTCGTCGAACACCTCCCGGCAGATCGGCACCAGATCCGGGTGAGCCACCCATGAGCCGTCGAAACCGTCGCGGGCTTCGCGCAACTTGTCCTCGCGCACCTTGTCGAATGCCGCGGCAGTCACTTCCGGTTCCCGGCGATTCGGGATGAACGCGGCCATGCCGCCCATGGCATGGGCGCCGCGGGCGTGGCAGACCTTGACGAGCTGCTCGGTGTACGCGCGCATGAACGGCGCGGTCATCGACACGTCCGACCTGTCGGGCAACACGAACTTCTCGCCCGACGTCCGGAAATATTTGATGATGCTGAACAGGTAGTCCCACCGGCCGGCGTTGAGCCCGGACGCGTGCTCGCGCAGCTCGTAGAGAATCTCCTCCATCTGAAATGCGGCAGGAATCGTCTCGATCAGCATTGTGGCCCGGATCGTGCCGTGCGGGATGCCCAACTCGTCCTCGGCGAACGAGAAGACGTCGTTCCACAAGCGTGCCTCGAGGTAGCTCTCCGTCTTCGGCAGGTAGTAATAGGGGCCCGAACCCGATTCGAGCAGCGCCTGCGCATTGTGAAAGAAGTGCAGGCCGAAATCGACCAGCGCGCCCACGGTGGGTTTGCCGTCGACGAGCACATGCCGCTCGGGCAGGTGCCAACCGCGCGGGCGCATGACGACAGTTGCCAGCGGGGCATCGGTGCGCAGCGAATAGATCTTGCCGGCGTCGCTGGTGAAGCTCAAATCCCCGCGGGCGGCGCGGTACAGGTTGTATTCGGCGTCGACGACTCCCGGCCAGGACGGCGTGGACGCGTCTTCGAGGTCGGCCAACCACACTTTGGCGCCGGAGTTCAGCGCATTGATCGCCATTTTCGCGGGGGTGGCCGGTCCGGTCATCTCGACCCGCCGGTCGCGCAGCGCCTCGGGCGTCTCGGCGACCGTCCAGTCCCCGTCGCGGACGTCGGCGGTTTCGGGTAAGAAGTCCAGCCGGCCGGTGCGGGCGGCGGCTTCGCGATCGGTCGCGCGCTTCGTCAAGAGTTCGTCGCGGGTGGCGGCGAAATTCCGCTGCAGTTTCTCGACGAACGCCAAGGCGTCGTCGGTCAGGATGGTGTCGGCGCCCGGAGTGGGATTGATATCGGTGACGGTGATGGGCATTGTGTGATCGCCTTTCTAATTCGCGGTAGTTGGGCCGGCGGCATTCGCCACTGCGGCGGCCACGTCGGCTGCCACCTGTGGATCGAACACGCTCGGGATGATGTAGCCGGGCATGAGCTCGTCCGGGCCGATCCTGTCGGCGATGGCCGCTGCCGCCGCAGTGAGCATCTCCGGCACGATGTCGGTGGCGTCGGCATCGAGAAGGCCGCGGAAGAACCCGGGGAACGCCAGTACGTTGTTGATTTGGTTGGGAAAGTCGCTGCGTCCCGTGGCGACGACCGCCGCATGCTTCGACGCGGCGAGCGGATCGATTTCCGGGTCCGGATTGGCCATGGCGAACACGATGGCGCCCGGGGCCATCGAAGCGACGTGTTCTTCGGTGAGGACGTTCGGCGCGCTCACGCCAATGAACACGTCGGCGTCCACGAGTGCTTCGTGCAGCGTGCCCGTGAAGTTCCGCGGGTTCGTCGTCTCGGCAAGCCTGGCCCGTTGCGGGTCGTCGTAGGTCTCGTGGTGGTTCAAGGCGCCGCTGCGCCCGCCGGCGATGATGTCGGTGGCGCCGCGGGCCTGGAGCAGTTCGACGACTGCCGAACCCGCCGCGCCGACGCCCGAAACGACTACCCGCACGTCGGCGATCTTCTTGTTCACGACGCGCAGCGCATTCGTCAACGCCGCAAGGGTCACGATGGCGGTGCCGTGCTGATCGTCGTGGAAGACCGGGATATCGAGTTCATCGCGCAAGCGCGCCTCGATCTCGAAGCACCGGGGCGCTGCGATGTCCTCGAGGTTGATTCCCCCGTACACCGGAGCGACGGCCTTGGCCACGGCAATGATCTGCTCAGTGTCCTGGGTGTCCACGCACACCGGCCATGCATCGACATCGGCAAACTGCTTGAACAGCGCCGCCTTGCCCTCCATTACGGGGAGGGCGGCGGCCGGGCCGATATTGCCGAGACCGAGCACTGCGGAACCGTCGGTGAGCACGGCAATCGTGTTGCGTTTGATGGTCAGCCGTTTGGCATCGTCCGGGTTGTCGGCGATGGCGCGGCACACTCGCGCCACCCCGGGCGTGTACGCACGGGATAAATCGTCGCGACCCAGCAGCGTGACCTTTGGCGTGACTTCGAGCTTTCCGCCCACATGCAGCAAAAACGTCCTGTCGCTCGTCTTGCGAACGCTCACGCCGTCCAGCTCATCGAGTTTCCCGGCAATCTGCTCGGCGTGCCGGGTGTCTCCGGCATCGGCGCTCACATCGACGACGAGCGAGCGGTGGCTCGACTCGATCACGTCGAGTGCCGTGATCGAGCCGCCCGCCGAGGCGACGGCCGCGGCTATCTGCGTGGTGGCGTTGTAACTGGGCGGGGCCTCGAGCCGCATGGTGATCGAGTAGCCGGGACTGGGGTTGGCCATGGAGCCTCCGTCGTTGTCGAGAGCCCTCTCGGAGCTTATAAATTTCACAATACGGATATTATTATCTACAAAGTGAAATCACAACCTTTTCGTCTGGTGAAAATCTCGGTAGGGGTTGCGGTATGTTGGAATTGAATTTCCGCGCGTCGGAAAACGAACCAAGGAACTGGAGAGTATCGATATGGCGCAAAACGGTGCCCGTGGGGTGCAGTCCGTTGAGCGGGCGCTGGAAATCCTCGAGCTCATCACCGATGTGGGCGGGGAAGTGACGTTGAGCGAGTTGTCCGCGCATACGGATCTGCCGTTGCCGACCATTCACCGGCTGCTTCGTACGCTTGTTGGGCGAGGATATGCCCGCCAGCTTCCCAACCGGCGCTATTCGCTCGGGGCCAAGCTGATCCGGCTGGGCGAGGTGGCGGGCAGTCAGTTGGGCGGGGCCGCTACACCGTACCTCAAGGAAATCGTCGACACGCTTGATGAAACGGCGAACATGGCGATTTTGGAATCCGACATGGTCGTCTACATCGCTCAAGTGCCATCGAAGCATTCGATGCGGATGTTCACCGAGGTCGGGCACCGTGCTCACCTGCACGACACCGGCGTGGGCAAGGCAATTTTGGGTGAACTCGACGATGCCGAAGTGCGCCGCATTGTCGAGCGCACCGGCATGCCGACTCCCACTCCCAAGAGTCTGGGCACCATCGATGCTTTGCTGGATGAACTGGCTCGCGTGCGCGAACGCGGGTACTCGATCGATGAAGAAGAACAAGAACTCGGCGTCCGCTGCTTTTCCATGATCGTGCCGGACGCCCCGACGCCGATGGCGATTTCGGTGTCGGGGCCCGTTTCCCGCGTCGACGACACATTTGCCGAGCGGGCAGTGCCGACCCTGCGTGACGCCGCCGCCAAGATCTCGAAGACCCTGGCTCAACAGGGGTAAGCGGCGTCGCAGCAGTGAAATCAGCTGATCCCGAGGATTTGTTGGATCGGTCCGACACAGAAGTACACGACGAACGCGGCCGACACCACCCACATCAGCGGATGGACCTCTCGGGCGCGACCCTGAACTGTCCGAATGATCGAGAACGCGATGAATCCGGCGCCCAACCCGTTTGCGATCGAATAGGTGAACGGCATCAGGGTGAACGTGAGAAACGCCGGGAGCGTGATCCCGATATCGGACCAATCGATGGTGCGGATTTGCGACACCATCATGAAGCCGACGACCACCAGAGCCGGCGCCACCGCTTCGAACGGCACTACCGACACCAGCGGTGCGATGAAGGCCGACGCCAGGAACAACAGCCCCGTGACGACGCTGGCGAACCCCGTGCGGGCACCCTCGGCGATGCCTGCCGCGGACTCGACGAAGATCTCGTTCGAGGACACCGAGCCGAACCCGCCGGACATGGACCCGATGGCATCGACCAGCAGTACGCGGTTGGCATTCGGGAAGTTATTGTCCTTGTCGAGCAGATGCGCTTCGCTGGCCAGGCCCGTCATCGTGCCCATAGCGTCGAAGAAAACGCTGAGCAGAATGGTGAACGTCAACAGCACGGCCGAGATGAATCCGATGTCGGCAAACGCGCCGAACAGACTGATCTTTCCGAACAAGGACAGGTCCGGGACTGAAAAGAAGTCGTGCGGCATGTTCGGCACCATGAGCGACCAACCGCTCGGGCTTTGCGAACTCGGCGGAGTGTCGGTGAGCGCCTGCAGGATCATGGCGAACACCGTCGACGCCACGATGCCGATCAAAATGGCGCCCTTGATCTTGCGAACCTGCAAAATGATGGTGAGTACCAGCCCGAAGACGAAGACGAGGGTCGGCCAACCCACGAGCAGCCCGCTTTGCCCGAGTTGCACCGGAACCGTCGTCCCGGCGGCGTCCGGGACCCGGCGGACGAAGCCGGCGTTCACCAGGCCGATAATCGCCACAAACAAGCCAATCCCGACTACTATGGCGGTCTTCAGCCCGGCCGGTACCGCTCTGAAAACCGCTTCGCGGAATCCACTGAGCACCAAGAGGAACATGATGACGCCCGAGATCAACACGAGACCCATCACATCCGGCCAGGTCAGTCCCTTGGTGGTGGCGATTGTCGCCGAAACGAAGGCCGTCACCCCCAACCCGGCCGCCAGTGCGAACGGATACCTGGCCCATGCACCCATCAGGATCGTCGTCACGCCGGCAACAATGGCAGTGACCGCTGCCACCTGCGGGACGCCGAGAGTCTGACCCGATCCGTCCGGCCCGCTCAAGATGAGGGGATTGAGCACCACGATGTAGCACATCGCAAAGAACGTGGCCAAGCCTCCGCGTATCTCGCGGAAGAACGTCGAGCCGAGCTCGGTGATCTTGAAATATCTGTCGATCGGTCCGGGGCGCTTGGTCTTCCGGCCCGGGTCGTTTGATGCGGGGTCCTTTGATGCGGGGTCGAAAGATTCCGGGGCGGACGGCCCGGCGTTCGGCGAGCCGGACGAACGTGATGTCAATGCCATGATCCGACCCCCTTAGTATGCGGTCCGCGTGGCCGAAGCATTCCATTCATCGAATGGCGCTACTGCCGGGATGTCGTCGGGAACCGCGCGCGTGACCTGTAGCGATCGCTCTTCCACGGGAGTGTCGAAGTAGTCGTAAAAGACCGCGTCGTCAAAGCCCCCGGCCGCGGCGTCGTGCCTGTCGGCCGCAAAGACTATGCCGTCCACCCGGGCCCACAGTGACGACGCCAGGCACATGGGGCACGGTTCGCAGCTCGTATAGAGCATGGCTCCGGAGAGATCGAATGTGCCAAGTGCCGCGCACGCATTGCGGATTGCCGAGACTTCGGCGTGGGCGGTCGGATCGTTATTGGCCGTGACACGATTCGTGCCTTCGAAAACTCGGCCGGAGGCGTCGACGACGACTGCTCCGAACGGTCCGCCGTCATTGCGGACGTTTTCGACGGCCAAGTGCACGGCCCGGGCCAAATGCGATTCGGCCCCGGGATCGGTGGTGTTCATCATGGCGACTTCCTTGCCTCGGGGCAGGGCCGGGGCGGAGGCGGCCAAAGCGCCGGCATCGCTACGACCCTGCACGTGGTGTAGGTCCAGTTACGCCTGGTAGATAGCACCGGGTCTAGCGGTGCCCGCCGTGGGCTGCCACGACACTAGCAGCGAAATGTGAGCTGCGCCATAGTAAAAAGCGAAATTTTGAAATATGTACTTCACATGGTGGAAATTGTGGTTGTCGGGAGTCGGGTGTGATGCTAATCTCAAATAAGCCTAAGGCGGGCTCTTTCGATGACGGAGAGCTATCTACCGGGCGCACTTAATCGAGAACTACTAAGTAGCGGCCGGTTCACCGCGTGAGTGGGCGCGTCGGCGTTCGCCTGCGGCGGAGCGGCAGCTACCGGAAGATCGGAGTCGCCATGGAACGCCCCAGTCTCACAGTGAACGGCCGGCTGCGACGGGTCGACCCGGCCGGTGTTCATACGACGGCGCTGCAATGGCTGCGCTCGGACGGTCTCACGGGCGTCAAGGAAGGGTGCGCCGAGGGCGAATGCGGTGCGTGCGCCGTGATGGTCGCGACCCCGGACGGTGACGGCGGGACGGCATGGACGTCGATGAATGCGTGCCTGATCCCCATTGCCGCGCTCGACGGGCAAGAGATCGTCACGGCCGAAGGCGTCGGTACCTCCGAGCGTCTGCATCCGGTGCAAGAGGAGATGGCCGAGCGCGGCGGGTCCCAGTGCGGGTATTGCACGCCGGGATTCGTGTGCAGCATGGCTGCCGAGTTCTATCGCCCCGACCGGCAAAGCGACGCCATGGGCCGGCCCTGCAACGAGCACGGGCCCAACGGATTCGACCTCGAATCGCTCAGCGGCAACTTGTGCCGTTGCACCGGGTACCGGCCGATCCGCGACGCCGCGTACGCGCTGGGCGCGCCGGACGCCGGCGACGTGCTGGCGCGGCGGATGAACGACCCGGCCCCCGGGCCGGTAGGCACCGATCTGAAAAAGTCCGACGGCCGGTTCGTCCGCCCGGCCGGCCTGGAGAACGCGCTGACGCTGCTTGCCGACAACCCTGGTGCGCTCCCGGTCGCCGGGTGCACGGACTGGGGAGTCGACGTGAACATTCGCGGACGCCGCGAATCCCTCGTCGTCGCCATCGACAGGCTGCCCGAGCTGTGCGCTATCGACGAGTCCGACACCCACGTCGATATCGGCGCTGCGGTGCCGTTGACGCAGATCGAGCAGTGGGCACACGGCCGCGTCCGGCTCCTGTCGCAACTTGTGCCGCAGTTCGCCTCCCGGCTCATTCGCAACCGTGCCACCCTGGGCGGCAATCTCGGCACCGGATCGCCGATCGGCGATACGCCGCCGGCTCTGCTGGCGCTTGGAGCATCCGTTGTGCTGGCATCGCGCGACGGCGAACGCGTCGTTCCGCTGGGCGATTACTTCACCGGGTACCGGCAAACGGTACGAGCCGACGGAGAACTCATTCGCGCCGTCCGGATCCCGCTGCCGTGCGCACCGATGACGGCCTTCCACAAGGTCGCCAAGCGCAGGTTCGACGACATCTCCAGCGTCGCTATCGGGTTTGCGCTCGACATCGACGACGGGCAGATCACCGCCGCGCGAATCGGACTGGGCGGGGTGGCCGCCACGCCGATCCGGGCCGTGCACACCGAACAGGAGCTGGTCGGCCGCCCGTGGAACTCCGACACCGCTCGGGACGCCGCTGCCGCTCTCGGCCGCGAAGGCACGCCAATGAGCGACCACCGCGCCAGCAGCGAATATCGCAGCATCATGCTGTCGCAAGCCATGCTGAAATTCTTCGCGGAGTCAGGATCCGCACCGACAACGATCGGAGTCACCCCATGAGCGCCTTGTCCGAACGCCCAGACGGCGCCGTCGTCGGCACCCGTGAACCGCACGAAAGCGCGGATCTCCACGTGACGGGGCGTGCCCTCTACACCGACGACATCGCCATGGCCCGAAAAGACGCGTTGACCGCGTGGCCCGTGCAAGCGCCGCACGCCCACGCCGCTGTGACGGCGATCCGTACCGAGGCCGCGCTCGCTGTCTCCGGCGTCGCGTACGTCTTGACGGCGTCCGACGTGCCGGGCGTCAATGATTCCGGGGTCTCCGGCGACGAACCGCTTTTCCCCGGAGAAGTGCGGTACTACGGCCAAGCGGTGTGCTGGGTTCTGGGGGAGACGGCCGAGTCGGCGCGGCTCGGCGCCGCCGCCGTCGAGGTCGACTACGATCCGTTGCCGTCCATCATGACGCTTCCCGAAGCGATAGCGGCCGGCAGCTTCCAGGGAGCACACCGCGTGACTCGGCGCGGCGACGCCGACGAGGCGCTGGCGTCGGCCGCCCATGTCTTCGAGGGACTGACCGAGATGAGCGGCCAAGAGCATTTTTACCTCGAGACGCAGGCATCGCTCGCCTACGTCGACGAAGGCGGCCAAATGTACGTACAGGCCGGCACGCAGCACCCCACCGAGACGCAAGAGATCGTGGCGCACGTGCTTGGTCTGCCCAGCAACGCCGTCACCGTCCAAAACGTGCGGATGGGCGGCGGGTTCGGCGGCAAGGAATGGCAGCCGCACGGGCTGGCCGCTGTCGCGGCGCTCGGGTCGATGTGCACGGGGCGTCCGGTCCGGCTGTCGCTGAACCGCAACCAGGACCTGACGATGACCGGCAAACGCCACGGCTTTCACGTGCCGTGGACGGCCGGTTTCGACGGTGACGGGCATATCGTCGCGCTCAAGGCCGAGTTGACGGCGGACGGCGGGTGGAGCCTGGACCTGTCCGAGCCGGTGCTCGCCCGGGCGCTTTGTCACCTGGACAATGCGTACTGGATCCCGAACGTGGAAGCGTCCGGCCGAGTGGCCAAGACGAACAAGACCTCCCAAACGGCATTCCGCGGGTTCGGCGGGCCGCAAGGCGTCTTCGTGATCGAAGACATCCTCGGCCGGTGCGCGGCGCCCCTCGGTTTCGACCCGGCCGAACTGCGCCGCCGCAACTTCTACCGACCCGGCCAGACGACCCCGTACGGGCAGCCGGTCCGGCATGCGGCAAGGATGCACGACATCTGGTCGCAGCTGCTGGCCGACTCCGGCTTCGACCGGCGCAGCGCCGAGATCGAGGCGTTCAACGCCGGCAGTCCGCACACCAAGCGGGCGCTGGCAGTCACCCCCATCAAATTCGGCATTTCGTTCAACGTGGCCGCGTTCAATCAGGCCGGCGCGCTCGTACTCGTGTACAAGGACGGCTCGGTGTTGATCAATCACGGCGGCACCGAGATGGGGCAAGGGCTGCACACCAAGATGATCCAGGTGGCGGCCACGGCGCTCGGCGTCGAGCGGTCACGGGTGCGGCTGGTACCGACCAGAACCGACAAGGTGCCCAATACGTCGGCTACTGCCGCAAGCACCGGCGCCGATCTGAACGGGGGCGCCGTGAAGAACGCATGCGAACAGATCCGCGAACGCCTTGCCGGCGTGGCCGGCGGAATGCTCGGGGCGAATCCGTCCGACGTGCGGTTTTCCGGCGGAACTGTGATGGCACTGGGAGTGCACGACAAGGAGCTGAAATTCGACGACGTCGTGAACGCCGCCTATAACCAGCGGGTGCAACTGTCGGCGTCCGGCTACTACCGGACCGAAGGGTTGCATTGGGACGCCGAGTCCTGGCACGGCTCGCCGTTCAAGTATTTCGCCTACGGGGCAGCGGCGTCCGAAGTCGAGGTCGACGGGTTCACCGGGGCGTACCGGACCAGGCGCGTCGACATCGTGCACGACGTGGGCGACTCGCTGTCCCCGTTGATCGACATCGGCCAGGTCGAAGGCGGATTCGTGCAGGGCGCCGGCTGGCTTACGCTGGAAGACCTCCGATGGGACACCTCCGACGGCAACGGCCGCGGCAGGCTGCTCACCCAGTCGGCGAGCACGTACAAGCTGCCGAGCTTTTCCGAAATGCCCGGCGAATTCAATGTGACGCTCTTCGAACGGGCACATGAGGACGGCGTCGTCTACGGCTCCAAGGCCGTCGGGGAGCCGCCGCTCATGCTGGCGTTCAGCGTACGCGAAGCGTTGCGCCAGGCCGTCGCGGCATTTGGACCTGCCGGCCGGGAGACCGAGCTTGCGCACCCGACGACGCCCGAAGCCGTGTTCTGGGCGCTGCACGAGGCGCGCGGGGCCGCCGACCCGGCGGAAACGGAGGCGAGCAATGTCGGTGACGAAATCCTTGCCGGAGGCTGACTACGATTGGCTCGCTGCCGTCCGCGAACTGCGCGCGCGGCGGGAGCCCTGCGTGATAGTGACGCTGGCCGGCGTCCGCGGTCACAGTCCAAGGAATGCCGGCGCCAAGATGATCGTGTCGTCGGGCAGCGTCAGCGGCACCGTCGGCGGCGGTAACCTCGAGGCGACCACCATTGCGCGGGCCCGCAGCATGATCGCCGGCGGCGCCGTCGAGCCCGCGATGATGGTGATTCCGCTGAACGACAAGGTGCGTACCGAGTACGGCCGGCAATGCTGCGGAGGTGAGGTGACGATCATGCTCGAACCGGTGCGGGTTCCGCCGACCATCGCGATCTTCGGCGTCGGACACGTCGGCATCGAATTGGCAAGGATTTTGTCGCGGCACGAAATCGACTTGTTCCTTGTCGACTCGCGGGAGGACATGCTCACCGGGGAGCGGCTGGCTCCGATCATGGACGGTCCGGCCACTATCGAAGTACGCAACGCTCCGGTGCCCGAGTCCGTACTTGCCGAGCTGCCGGCGTCGGCGCACGTAGTCATCATGACGCATGATCACGCCGAGGACATCGCCGTGTGCGATGCAGCGTTGCGGCGGCCCGACCTGGCATCGATCGGGCTCATCGGGTCGAGCGCGAAATGGGCACGTTTTCAGGTGCAGCTCCGGGCCGAAGGACATGGTGACGACGACTTGGCGCGGATCACCACGCCGATCGGACGCCGCGACATCGCCGGTAAGGATCCCGCCGCGATAGCCGTGGGTGTGGCCGCCGAGCTACTGGCGGCCCTGACCGCATCCTCGGTCGGTTGAGCGAGCGCGCCTCACGCGCGCAGCTGCTCCCGGGCAATCCGCCGTCCCAGCTCGGTGAGTAGCCGGGTCGGCTCGGCCAAGCACACGTCGAGATCCGGCTCGACGTCGACGAGCGAGTAGACGGCACGAATAGACGCGCCGGCCAGATCGTCATCACCCAGTTCATTGGCGCCGCACACCGCCACGACGGGGACGCCGCGGTCTCGGGCAAACGCCGCGGCACCGGCAGGGGCCTTGCCGCTCAGGGTCTGGCGATCCAGTTTGCCTTCCCCCGTGACGAGCAGGTCGGCACCGTCGAACTTCTCAGCGAACCCGACGAGCTCGAGCACGACGTCCACGCCCTGGCGCATAGTGGCACCGAGCACCGTCATGGCGGCGTACCCCATGCCCCCGGCCGCGCCGGCGCCGGGACGATCCGCGGCGGCGGCATCCACCAGGCCGGCGAATCGTTCCAACGAGTCGTCGAGCAAAGCCACGTCGTGCGGGTCGGCGCCCTTTTGCGGCCCGTAGACCGCAGCCGCGCCGTCCGGGCCGGTCAAGGGATTGTTCACGTCGGTGGCCAGTACGATCTCGGTGTCGGTGAGGCGGGAGTCGAGCCCGGTGAGGTCCACCCGGCCGGCTTGGGCGAGGCCGCCGCCGCCCGGCGGAACCGGGGAGCCGTCCCCAGTCACGATCCGGACGCCGAGCGCTTCGAGCATCCCGGCGCCGGCGTCCGTCGTGGCGCTTCCGCCGATGCCGAGTACCAGAGTGCGAGCGCCGGCGTCGAGCGCGGCCTTGATGAGCTCGCCGGTGCCGCGGCTGGTGGCTCCCAGCGCGTCCAGACCGTCGCGGGACAGGAGGGCGAGCCCCGACGCCGTAGCCATCTCGATGACTGCCGTGTCGCCCAGTAACGCGTATTCGGCTTCGACCGGAGTGCCGACCGGCCCGGTCACGGTCTCGGATTTCGACACGTATCCGGCGGCCAGAGCGGCAGCCACCGTGCCGTCGCCGCCGTCCGCGATCGGCACCGATGCGATACGGGCGTTCGGCGCGATTTCGCGGATGCCGGCAGCCACGGCGGCGCACACGTGCGCGGCATCCAGCGAGCCTTTGAATTTGTCCGGGGCGACGACAATACGCGGGGAGTGAGCAGCGTCTTCATTAACGTGTGCCATACGAGCGAGCATAAGGGGTGGTTCGCAGTACCCGTGCCGGCGTACTCATCGTGAGACGGCGGCGCGCCTTCGCCAAGGAGACGCTGAAGGCGTTGCCCAAGGGGACTCGGTCGTTACGACGCGGAAGCGGCGGTTCGCCATGAGTCCAGCCGCGTCTTCCGGTTGAGCCTGCTGATCCGGCGGGCGTTTCGAAGGTTCGGACGACGGGACGGGTATTCGAACTGCACAAAGTCGCCTACCGGCGGAAGAACAGGCGCACGACAACTATCAACAAGACGATCATGGCAGCGAATCCTGCGACGGCGGTGAGGAGACCGAACACGATTGGTGCGCTCATGGCTTCACGCTACCGGACGACGCGTCCGCCGCCTGCACAAGTTGCTCATTCCACATGCTCGTGGCGGAAACCGATGATCACCGTTGAGGCGATGAGTGACAGCCCATAGAACGAGAACATTCCCAGGGCCATCATGAAACCGTTGTCGACGCCCATCAGGCCCATGAGCGGTGACGAAATTGCTGCAGCGCTCAAGGCGGACGCTCCCATCAGTGCAGCGGCGATACCCGCATTCGACGGATGCCTGGCCAGCCCCATCGTCCGATTGTTCGGAGTGACGAGCTGCTGGAAGCCGATACACAGCCACGAGAACGCCGCAACACCGGCGAGGCCGACCGTCGGCGCGGCAATCATCATCAGGCAGGACGACGTCAGCGCGCCGGCCAGTCCGATGAGGGCTACCCGGTGCGACGAGAATCGTCTGATCAGGAGCGGCCCGAGACGGTTCATGAACAGCATCACGACCGCGCCTCCGGTCAAAATGAGCCCGTATGACTGCTCGGACACGCCGTACCAGTCTTGCGCGACGAAGCTCAGTCCCGAGATGTAGCAAAAGCTTGCCGCCATCATCGCGGCCTGTGACAGCGCCGAACCGACGAAAACCCGGTCCGCAGTCACGATTTTCAGACCCGTCGCCAATTTTGCCTGCCGGATTGACTGCCGATGCGGCTGCGTCTCCGGCAATGCGAAAAGCGCCGTCACGGCCAATGCCATCGACATGGCCGCCTGAACGAGGAAGATCCCGTGCCAGTCGGTCCACAGCAGTAGGCCCGAGCCGATCAAGGGTGCGACGATCGGGGCGACCATGGAGACGAACATGATCGCCGAATAGCGGATCGATGCCTCCCGTCCCGTTGAAATATCGCGGATGATCGCTACGGCAATAGCCGGCGCCGCGGCCGAACCGGCCCCCTGGAGCGCGCGGAAAATGATGAGTGTGCCGATTCCGGGGGCGAGTGCCGAAAGCACCGAAAACACCACGTGAATCCCGAGCCCCGCAATGAGCGGCCAGCGCCGGCCGAGCGCGTCCGTGATCGGGCTGAGCACGAGTTGTCCGGCCGCCATTCCGAGAAGCGAGCCGGTCAACGTGGTTTGAACCGCGGCTTCGGACGTCGCAAAGTCGTGCGTGATCTGCGGAAGCGCCGGCAGATACATGTCGACAGTCATGGGGCCGAGCGCTGACATGAGGCCCAAGAGCACTATCAGGCCCCGGTGGGACCCTTTTTGCTGCGCACTGACATGGCGCATGGTCGTTGAATCGGCCTTTCACAGGTGGAGATTGACTTCAAGCATCGTATCCAGGTACGCGATGCCGATTCAGCGACCGTCCGGCGGCGCTTCGTCCTTCACGTGTTTCAGCGCGTCGGGAACTGCAGTGCGCAAGAGCAGTACCGTGACGACGGCGCCGACGAGAAATAACGCCGAACCCCACCAAAAAGCGGCGATATAGCTCGCGATTGCGGCATGCGCGATCGGAAGGGCCACCGAAAGACGGTTCGTGCTCAAGTACGCGGAGGCGGCTTGGATGGCCAACGTGTTCAACACCGCCGTGCCGACTGCGCCGCCGACTTGCTGGCTCGTGTTCACCGACGCGGACGCCGCTCCGGCATCCGCGGGGTCGACATCAAGGGTGGCCAGGTTGATACTCGTCGGGAATGCCAGGCCGAGACCCAACCCGAGGAGAACGAGTGGAAGCAGCAAGACGCCCACGTAGCTGCTGCCGAGGTCGATTCGCGTCAAAAGCGCCAGCCCGATCGCCGCGAGCAGGAGGCCCGTCGGCAACAGAATCCTCGGACTCACTCGCCGAACAAGAACGACATTTCCGGTGATCGATGCCAACACCATGCCGCCGACGGTCGGCAAGAATGCGACGCCCGCTTGCAGCGCACTGTATCCGAGGGTCTGCTGCACGTAATAGGTCACGAACAACAGAGCCCCGAACAGGCCGGCGCCGGCCAGAAATAGCGCCACAAATGCCGGCCCGCGATATCGGTGGCCGAGGATGCGAAGCGGCAGCAACGGGTGTCGTACACGGGTCTGGATCACCACAAATGCCGACAGCAACACGAGAGCCGCGATCAAGAAGCCGATGGTGACAGGGTCGTCCCAGTTGTTCGTGTTTCCCTTGACGGCGTTCGAGAACCCGTACACCAACGCAAACAAGCCACCGGACACCGTCAAAACGCCGGGCGCATCCAAGTGCGCCGCCGTCGTCGAGTGATGCCCATGAAACAACACGAGCGCGCCGAGCAGAGCCAATACCGCGAACACGATGTTCACGTACAGGCACCAGCGCCAGGACAGGTATTCGGTGAGAAAGCCGCCCAGGAGCAGTCCGACCGAGGCGCCTCCGCCGGCAACCGCGCCGAAGACACCGAACGCCCGCCCACGTTCCTTGGGGTCGGTGAACGTTGTCGTGAGCAGCGAGAGTACCGATGGGGCAAGTAGCGCCGCAAAGCACCCTTGAACGGCGCGGGCCGTGACGAGCATGGCGAAGCTCCCCGCTGCGCCGCCGACCGCCGACACGGCCGCGAACCCCGCGAGTCCGATCATGAGCGTGTTCTTGCGGCCGAGCAAATCGGTCAGCTTGCCGCAGAACAAGAGCAAGCTGCCGAACGCCAGCGCATAGGCAGTGATGATCCACTGCCGGTCGGCAGTGGTGAACCCCAGTGACTTTTGCGCCGACGGCAGCGCGATGGTGACAACCGTGGCATCGAGGACGATCATTAGCTGCGACAGCGCCAGGACGGCAAGCACCCACGCATGATGACCCTGTGAATCGGTGCGATGCGCGGGCGCGTGTCGCCGTCCCGCGTGCCGATGAGAGGCTGCGAAGGCTTCGTCAGGTGCCGACAACTCTTTGGTGATAGCTCCTCTCGGGCATGCGTGCTCCGGAGGGCGAATGCTCGCTCATTTTCACTTTAGCGCCACTGCGAATACGTTGGCGGTGCCGACAACGTTTACTTCAAGCAGCCCTGCTTCAATCAGCCCTGCTTCAATCGCACTCGCGCATCCGGGACCGATAGCGAAGAGGGGACACCGGGTGCATGAGGGTGAGCGCCGGTTGCAATCGTCTGTCGGTCAACGCACGTAGCCACCGTTGGGCCGAAGACGGCATTCGCAGTCCGCGCGGCGGCTCTGGGAGCTGAGCGAGAAGTTGCTCTCGGCTTGACCGGGCTGCCGCCCCGGCGCGTTGTGCGCCTACGGTTGAATTGTGACGAATCGACTCCAGTTTTCGCAGTCCCCGTACTTGCTCCAGCACGCCGACAACCCGGTGGATTGGCGCGAATGGGACGACGACGCGTTCGACGAGGCCGTGCGACGCGATGTCCCGGTGCTGCTATCGGTCGGCTATGCCGCGTGCCATTGGTGCCACGTGATGGCGCACGAGTCGTTTGAAGACGAAGCGACGGCGCGCCTGATGAACGAGAACTTCGTGTGCATCAAGGTCGACAGGGAGGAACGCCCCGATGTCGACGCCGTCTATATGAACGCGTTGCAGCTGATGACCCGGCAAGGCGGCTGGCCCATGACGGTCTTCCTCACTCCGACGACGCGGGCGCCCTATTACGCCGGTACCTACTACCCGGCAACTCCGCGGTACGGCAGCCCGTCTTTCCGCCAGGTGCTGGCGGCGTGCAAGGAAGCGTGGGACGACAGGCGCGATCAGCTCGAAGACAGTGCGGTGCGGATTGTCGAGCACCTCGCGGCGTCCGCGCCCGAGGCCGGCGAAGCCCCGCCCGGCAATGCACTGCTGTCCGGGGCGATCCCGCGGCTGGCGGCCGATTTCGACGCCGTCAACGGCGGATTCGGCGGTGCGCCGAAATTTCCGCCGCCCATGACGCTCATTCAGCTCATGCGGCATGTGGCAAGGCTTCCGGACGCCGAGGAATCGGCCGAAGCGCGCACTATTGTGTCGTCGACCTGCCGTTCCATGGCGCGCGGCGGCATCTACGACCAGCTCGCGGGCGGCTTTTGTCGCTATTCGACCGATGCGACCTGGACGGTGCCGCACTTTGAAAAAATGCTCTACGACAACGCCCTGTTGCTGCGCGCGTACACGGAATGGTGGCTCGCCGACCGCGACTCCCTTGCCGAACGCATTGCCCGCGAGACTGCGCACTGGATGATCGCCGAGCTGCGCACCGACGACGGCGCTTTCGCATCGTCCCTGGACGCCGACTCGGACGGCGTCGAAGGCGCCTACTACGTGTGGACTGCCGCCGAACTGGCCGATGTACTCGGGGCAGCGGACGGCGCTTGGGCGGCGGACCTGCTGGGCGTCACCGAGACCGGTACTTTCGAGGGCGGCGCCTCGGTGTTGCAATTGCGTGCGGATCCCGAGGACGATGCCCGGTGGGCACGCGTGCGTGCAACGCTTGGCGAATCACGACATGGCCGTACCCGGCCCGGACGCGACGACAAGATCGTCGCCGCGTGGAACGGATTGGCCATCTCAGCACTTGCCCGCGCCGGCAAAGTATTCGACGACCCGGATTTCCTGTCCGCGGCCGAGGGCGCCGCGGAATTCGTCCGCAGGGTCCATATGAGCGGCGACCGATTGGTCCGGACGTCGCGGCTCGGCACGGCGGGGACGAGCGCCGGCGTCCTCGAGGACTACGGCGCAATGGCAGGGGCGTTCCTCGACCTGTATCAGGCGACGGGCGACGGCACCCGGCTGCGTGACGGCGAGATGCTCCTGGATGCCGCACTGACCCATTTCGCGCCGGATCCTCCAACTGAGTTCTTCGATACCGCTGATGACGCCGAGCAGCTGATAGTGCGCGGCGCGGACCCGACGGACAACGCAACTCCGAGCGGACGGTCGGCCCTTGCCGAAGCACTCGTGGCCTCTGCCGCCCTGACCGGATCGGAGCGCCATCGGACGGCAGCACACAGCGCGCTCGCCGTGTATGCGTCGTTGGCACTCGGTTACCCGCGTTTTGCCGGATGGGGCCTCGCTGCAGCCGAGGCGCTGGCCGACGGCCCGCGGCAGATCGCCATCGTGGAAGCAGCCGGATCGGATCATCGCCTCCAAATCGAGGCTTGGAACAACGCCACCGCCGGCGGCGTCGTCGCCGTACGGCAGGCAGGGGCACCGCCGTCCGTGCCGCTCGTCGAGAACCGGACCGCTCGCGACGGTCTGGATACCGCGTATGTATGCCGGGGATTCGTTTGCGATCTGCCAACGTCCGATCCGGCCGAACTACGCCGGCAGCTCGCGCAATAGCCGGCCAACGAGGTCGCGACGCGAAGTCTCCGGCTCCGAACCCGGCTCTGGCCACACCGGAGGATCTCTGGTTACTGTGACGATATGAAACTTTCGCTTGTCGACGAACTGTTGCTCCTGTCCATGCGCGACGGCGACGGCAAGCGCCTGATCGGCGGCACCGAGCTGGCGTGCGGGCTCGCCGGCGCGACGCTGGCGGATCTGGTTCTCGACGGCCTCGTCACGATCGAGGAGAACAAGGTGGTGCCCGCGGCGGAGCAGGCCGACGGCCCGCCGACGTCCGGCCCCCACGACGATTTATATAACCGGATCCTGGAGCAGACCAAACCGCATAAGGCCGCGTGGTGGGTGGAAAAGCTGCAGTCGACCAAACTCGTCAACGAGCGGATCGAATCGCTCGTGGACAGGGGACTGCTCAAAGAAGAGGTCGTGTCGTTCCTCGGCATCTTCCATCGTGCGACTTATCCGGAGAACAATCCGGCGCCCGAAGCGGCATTGCGCAGGAGGTTGGATTCCGTGTTCGCCGGCGCGAGTGCCGACGAACACCTCGGAGTACTAGTGGCGCTCATGCACGCGACGGGTTTGGCCGGCCGGCTCTATCCGGAAGTGCCGAAGAAGCGGGTTGAGGAGATCGCGGACGCCGCGCCGCTCGGCAAGGCAGTCAAGGGCACTATCGACGGAATGCATGCGGCGATCGTTGCCGCGACGACAGTTGCCACCACGGCGGCGGTCTCGGCTGCGACGTAGAGCATGATCGACCGCTCCGCGTGAGCATATGACACGTTGTAGGCTCACGCGGAACGCCGTCGCCCACGCGGAACGACGGCGGCAAGACGGCCGCGGCCCCGTAATCGCCTGACTCAATCCTTCAAGGTGGCGACGATGGACGCCTTTGCTTGAGACAGCACGGTCTTGATGGTCTCCACCGTCAAATCGTCGAGGCCGGTGCGGGCCGCGTGCGTGCGCAATTCCGCCCGCATGTCGTTCCGGAACGCCGTGAACTGCGCTTCGGCTTCTTTCAACTGCCGGAGTCGGTTACCGCTCGGCGTGCGGTCGGCATCGCCGCCCGTCGCCCATGCCGTAGTTGCGGAACTGCGAGCCGACTGCGCGGCAGCTGCCATATCGGCTCGCATGCTGCGCATCGTGGCGGAGATGTCCGTGCGGATATCGTCGGCCATCCGCTTGACGGATTCGGCGATGCCGTCTTCGACACTCTCGAGGTCGTCCCGGCGTGCATCGACTTCGGCCTGCCCGGCGTCCGTGATTCGATACACGGTGCGCCGTCCGGCCTGCTCGGTCTCGACCAAGCCCTCCTCTTGAAGCTTTGCCAGGCGAGGGTAAATGGTACCGGCGCTCGGCTTGTACGTGCCGCCGAACCGATCCGAGAGCTCGCCGATCAGCTCGTACCCGTGTTTGGGCCCATCGCTCAGCAGTGCCAACAAGTACAACCGCAGCGCACCGTGGGCAAATACCGGTGGCATTACTTTTCACCTTCCTGCCGAAGTACTGTGACATCCCCGCTGGCGGAGTTGGCGGCCACCGTCCAGCGCGGATCGCCCGTGGCCGCCCGAGACACCCCGGATCCGACACCGGCCCGGTACCGCTCTCCGTCGATCATGACTGTGCCGCCGGCGGAATTGGCCTTCAATTCGACGTCGGATTCCGGCGGGATGCGCATTGTCATGGCGCCCGAAACACTGTTCGACCGCAGCGTGCCGGCCGGGTTGAACAAGTCGAACATCAAGTCGCCGTCCACCGTGTTCGCCTTGAGATCGGTGATTTCGCCGGACGCCGTGATCTCACCCGATACGGCATTGGCATTCAGCGTGCCGCTCAGATGACGAATGGTCAGCTCGCCCGACACGGTGTTGGCTTTGAGGTCCCCGCGCAGGGCATCGGCGACAAGCGAGCCGGAGACCGTGGCGATCGAACATTTGCCGGCCGCTTCGGACACCAGCCCGTCAGCGCTCACCGTGCTGACCGAGACAGTGATTCCGCGGGGGACGGCAATGCTGATGACCGCCGACTCCTTTGACCGGAACGTCCGGAATTTTTCCCAGAAATTGTCCCATCGCACGTTCGGATGTTTGATGCTGAGCAGTCCGTCCACACTTTCGATGCGAACCGGCTCGCCGTGGATGTCCGATACCTCGATACGGGCAACCTTTTCGTCGTGAGCGATGACGTCCACTTGGCCGCCCATCAGCATCACCTTGAGCGCGTCGACATCTTCGATCTCCAATGTGCCCGGCTCCGAGACCTCCCAATGGTCGGTACTCACTGTTCCTCCAATTTGCGTTATATCGCGTGTCATGGATTCACGATATAACGTGTTTATCAAACGCGCAAGCAACTGCTGAAGCGAATCGTCGATACCCCGGTCGTCGGTGGTCGGCGTTACCGTAGAAGCAGACAACCACGGCGGGGTGAATGATGGAACCGAACACCATGACGGCGCCGGTCGCTGCCGACATCGACGGTGCGATCGGCTATCTGACGTTGAATGACGCCGAGCGACGGAATCCGTTGTCGGTGGATACCATGCTTCGGATGACCGGCGCATTGCACGAGCTCAGCAAATCCGGCGTCCACGTCATAGTGATTCGTGCAGCCGGCACCGTCTTTTCGGCAGGCCACAACCTTGCCGAAATGATTGACAGGACTCGGGCGGACGAACAATATGTGTTCGATGTCTGCACCGAGCTCATGGAAACGGTGCAGACTGTGCCGCAGCCCGTGATAGCCGAAGTGGCGGGCCATGCCATCGCAGCCGGCTGCCAGCTTGTCGCCAGCTGTGATTTGGCGATCGCGTCGACATCCGCCGTCTTCGGCACGCCCGGAGTCAAGATCGGTTTGTTCTGCTCGACGCCGGGCGTGGCGGTGGTGCGCGCCGTCGGCCGCAAGCGCGCCATGCAGATGCTCTTGACCGGGGAGACGATCGATGCGCGCACTGCGGCCGATTGGGGACTGATCAACGAAGCCGTCGATCCCGCCGATCTCGAAGACGCAGTACGGAGTCTTGCCGCAAAGATCACCGGCGCCAGCACCTCGACGTTGACGATCGGCAAACGCGCCTTTTACGAACAAGTCGACCTGCCGCAGTCGGAGGCCTATCGCCGGATGGGCAGCACGATGGCGATCAATGCTCAAACATGCGATGCCCAAGAAGGCATGCAAGCCTTTTTAGACAAACGGGAGCCACACTGGCAAGGAAAATGACGCGGCCTCCGCTGCCGGTGCGCGACGGATTGAACCCGAGCCGAATCACGATGCCGGACGGCGGGCACTGGCACACTGTCGCCGACTATCTGACTCATCGGTTCGGCGTGGCCGACGTGCGGCGCAAGATCGACGCCGGCGAGATCGTGGACGCCGGCGGAGGGCCGGTCACGCACTCCACGACGTATTCCTCCGGTGCCGTCGTTTATCTCTACCGGGATCCGCCGGACGAAGCCGAGGTTCCGTTTGCTATCGAGCTCATTCACCGTGACGAGACGCTCGTGGTCGCCGACAAGCCGCACTTTCTGGCCAGCACTCCGCGCGGCGCCCACGTCGTTCAGACCGCGCTTGTGCGGCTGCGGCGCACGCTCGGCAACCCCGATCTCAGTCCGGCGCACCGCTTGGACCGGCTCACGGCAGGCGTGCTGCTGTTCACTGCGCGTCCCGACGCCCGTGCTGCCTATCAACTGCTGTTCGAGCGTCGCGAGGTGAGCAAGACTTATGAGGCCATCGCACCGGTGAACACCGACCTGACCTTCCCGTTTGTCCATCGCAGCCGGCTCGTGAAGCAGGACGGCATTCTCGCGGCTTTCGAAGTCCCGGGTGCGCCGAATGCCGAAACCGAGATCGAACTTGTCGAGTCCGCGGGCGGACTCGGCCGATTCCTCCTGCGGCCGCGGACCGGTAAAACGCATCAGCTACGGGCTCATATGAACGCCCTGGGAATGCCGATCATCGGTGACGACTTCTATCCGGAAATGGCGCCACGGGCTATCGACGACTATTCGCAGCCGTTGCAACTGCTGGCCCGCACGCTCGAATTCGACGACCCGTTCACCGGCCGGGCGCGCCGGTTCGACAGTCGGCGGAGGCTCGTTGCATGGCCGGGGTAGGCGGGCGCCGTGGGCCGCATCCGTTCCGAGATCGATTGCGGATGACGTTTGCCGGGCAGGTCGAGGAAGTGCCCGAGTGGGAGCGCCGGCTCGCCGACGGACGCGACGAAGGGTATTTCGCACCCGATTCGGCCGTCTGGGCAGTGCACGGCGGAATGGCGTCGATAGTGGCGGGCGTGCGCTCGCTGCTCATGCAGGCATTGCATCCGGGGGCGATGGCCGGCGTGTACGACTGGTCCGACTATCGGTCGGATCCGTTGGCCCGGCTAGCCGGTACGATCCGGTGGATCTTCACCGTGACGTACGGCGATACGGCTGCGGCCAACGAGGCTACCGAATTCGTCAGGCGTATCCACGACCGGGTACATGGGCGGTACGTGGACGCGCACGGCGTCTCCCGGCCGTATTCCGCGAACGATCAAGAACTCCTGGAATGGGTGCATCTGGCGTTCACCGACTCGTTCCTTGCGGCACACCGGAGGTGGGGCGGCGAGATTCCCGGGGGAGAAAACGCATACGTGCGGCAGTGGGCGATTTCGGCCGAGCTGATGGGCGTGGCCGGGCCGCCCCGGTCAATGCGCGAGTTGAGGGCCGATATGGACGCCGTCTATGACGCCGGTGATTTGTGCGCGGACGATCGCGTCGCGGAGGTGGTGCATTTTTTGAAGCACCCGCCCTTGGCAAAGGCGCTTCGGCCTGGTTATCAGGCGGTTTTCGCCGGAGCCGCGGCGTCGATCGAACCGAAGTACCGACGCATGTTGGGCTTGAGCGTGCCGCTTGAACCGGTGGCGACGTGCGCGGCCGGTTCGGCATTGAAAGCGGTTGGACGCGCGTTGGGCCCGCAGGGCCCGAGTGAACTTGCCGCGCGCGAGCGGCTGACGCGTTTGGCGATAAAACGACAAAACGCGTCGTAATTGTTCGATAAAAAACGAAGAACCTATTGAATTGATTCGCACGAACCCTTAAACTGGAACTAGCAGCGAGGGGGTGTCCTCAATGACGAAGGACCAGCAGACGATGACGTTTCGGGCCGCCGCACGGTCTGCCCCCGCGAATCGCTCGCCCGAAGCAAACCGGCCGGGGAATGCCACGAGCGTCGGTGACCACGAGGTCGATGCCGCGATGGACGCCGTCAATAGCGGACTGCTTGCCATCGGCGGACTGGACGACACTCGGTTGTGCAAGGGTGAGATCGTCCAACTGTTTTCCGATGTCGTGACGGCGCGGCGGCGCTTTGACGCGGTCTATTTAGGGCTCGTTGCGCTCATTGACAGGCTGGGCGCGGCAGGGGAGTCCGGTCTCGGTGTTCAATCGACCGAAGGCTTGTTGAAATCGCTTGTCGGGCTTGCGCCGGGACGGGCCAAGGCGGATGTTGCGGCCGCCAGGGCCGTCCACGGCGACGAGGGGTCCGGGACGGCCGGCCTCACGTCGGTGCCCACCGGGTCGAAGGCGCCTTTGCACGGGCTCGGCAAGTTGCTGGTGGACGGCCGGATCTCAATGAACCATGTCGATACTGCCGTGCGGACGCTCGCCAAGCTGCCGACCGAGATCCTCGAAGCCTCGATGGCGCCGGGCGCGGAGTGCGATGAAGGCGGGCCACCCGCTGATCGCGACGAGTCCGAGAAGTTCGAACCCGTGACGGTACGGCAGAGCATTGCCGACTATTTCGCGTCAACTGCGCCAACGACTTCAACCGACGATATGCGCCACCTTGCCAAGCATCTCATCCAAGTGCTCGACCCGGACACCGACGATCACTTCGACCCGGATTCCTTCAATAGGCGCTCGATGACCATGAGCACCGACATCACCGGCATGGTGTTCGGCACGTATCAACTCGACCCCGTGGCGGGAGCACAGTTGCGGGCAATTCTCGATCCGCTGTCGGCACCGCGGCCGATGCAGTGTGACGAGAACGGCAACGTTGCAGTCAGAGACTGTCGCACGGCCGTGCAGCGACGCGCCGACGGCCTGCTGGAACTCGTCGGAGCGGCGTCCGGGCTGGGTACCGGGGTCGTTGGTGCGGGCACGTCGGTGGGCCGGCCTTCCGCTCAGTCGTCCGCCCGGACGCGCGACGCCGCGTCCGTGCAGGACGCGGTCGAGAAACTATTTGGCCTGGTCGGCGAGCCCGACGGCAGCGTTCACGCCGGAAAAGCCGCGAAACTGCGCTCGGGACACCGCCCGGCACGCGTGACAGTCGTGACGACTCCGGAAAAACTTTCGGGTGCCGACCCGACCCCGTCGCATTGCTTTCAAATCGGCCGGATCCGGCCGGGCGCCTTGAAGCGATTGCAATGCGACGCGACGGCCGAACGGCTGATCATGGACGCCAAGGGCGCGGTGCTCGACCTCGGGGTAGGGGTGCGCCTTGCCACGCCGAGGCAAAAGCGGGCAATCGCGGCTCGCGATATGGGCTGCGTTTTCCCGGGGTGCAATAGACCGCCGAGCTGGTGCGATGCCCATCATGTGCTGTGGTTCAGCCGAGGCGGGCCAACGAACGTGGATAACCTCTGCTTGCTGTGCCCCACGCACCACACGCTGGTCCACACCGGCCAATGGGAAGTCACGATGATTTGCGGGGTGCCCTATGTCAGGCCGGGGCCGGAAGTGCGGGCCGTCAAGGTTCGCGGGCTCGTCGCCAGGTCGTACGGAACTCGTTCGCGCGACGGCCACTGGGTCCGGAACTCCTATTTCGATCGACTCAAAGACGCCGAGTCCTTTGCCCGTGACATCGTCGCCTCCGCGTCCGATCCCGGTAATCCGCTGGGAAGAGCGGGTCTTCGACCGCGCTGACGTTGACCGATGAGTTAGATAGTTGCGCAGTTGTGCAACTATTAGGGTATGATGGAGTCTCGCCAATTATTTGGAGACTTCCTCGATGAACCAAGCGACGTCCGGACGCTCCCGGTCTGCGACCTTGCGCAAATGGCGCAAATATCTCGCCGACGAGCGTGCCGAGGCTGCCGTCTACCGTGATTTGGCCGGCCGGCGGCATGGGGAAGAGCGCGAGATTCTCTTGGCGTTGGCCGATGCGGAGGGGCGACACGAAGCCCACTGGCTTGAGTTGCTGGGTGATGACATCGGCAAACCTCGCCGAGGCGATATTCGCACGCGCGCGCTCGGCTTCTTGGCCCGCAGGTTCGGATCGATTTTCGTGCTGGCTCTGGCACAGCGTGCCGAGGGGCGTTCGCCGTATGCGCGGGATGACGACGCCACCGGCGCCATGGCTGCCGATGAGCAGATTCACGAAGAAGTGGTGCGCGGGCTGGCGGCACGGGGGAGAAACCGGCTGTCGGGTACATTCCGCGCCGCAGTATTCGGCGCGAACGACGGGCTCGTCAGCAACCTCGCCCTGATCATGGGCATCGGCGCCAGCGGCGTCTCGAGTTCCATTGTGCTGATGACCGGCGTGGCGGGCCTGCTTGCCGGTGCCTTGTCGATGGGCGCAGGTGAGTTCGTGTCGGTCCGCTCGCAACGTGAATTGCTTGCAGCATCGTCGCCGAACCCCGAGGCGAAGCACGCTATAGGGCACCTGGATGTCGATGCCAACGAACTCGCACTCGTCTACCGTGCCCGTGGGTTGGCGCCGGACGCCGCCGAGGCACGTGCCGCCGAGGCACTCGCGGAAGTGAGTAGGATCGACCACGTGTCCTCGGTCGAGGACGGAGGCGAGGATCACGAGGTCGTCGGTACGGCGATCGGGGCGGCCCTTTCGAGCTTTTGCTTCTTTGCCTCCGGAGCGATCATCCCGGTCATCCCATACCTGTTCGGACTCTCCGGGCCGGCAGCCGTCGTCGTGGCCGCCGGTCTTGTCGGTATCGCGTTGCTCATCACCGGCGCCATCGTCGGGCTGCTTTCCGGCGGGTCCCCGGGAGGGCGGGCATTGCGGCAGCTGATCATCGGATTCGGCGCCGCCGCGGCGACTTACCTGCTCGGGCTGCTGTTCGGAGCCAATGTGCACTAGCTTTCATCGATCGATGCTCCACGGCGGCCGACCCGGCGACGTCGGCCCGCAATTCGGCACACCGGTAGGTTGGAGACGTGACTCATCTCGTGATGGACGTCGACACCGGAATCGACGACTCGCTGGCCCTGCTCTATCTGCTCGGCGATTCGCGTGCGCAACTCGAGGCGATAGTCTGCACTGCCGGAAACGTGCCGGCTCGGCAAGTCGCCGACAACACGCTCGGCTGGCTTGCGCTGGCCGGGGCGGGAGCCATCGAGGTCGCGCTGGGGGCCGAGGTCCCGCTGTCGCAGCCGTTGCAGACCACCGAGGACACTCACGGACCACTGGGCGTCGGCTACGCCGAGCTCCCGCCGCACGGCAGGACCATCTCCGGCAGGCATGCCGCGTCGGTGTGGTCGGAGGCGGCGCGCTCGCACCCGGGGGAAGTCACCGGTCTGGTCACGGGCCCGCTGACGAACCTGGCGCTGGCAGTCCAGCTCGACCCGGAGCTGCCGCAGCTCCTCGGAAGACTCGTCGTCATGGGCGGTGCGCTCAATCACCCGGGCAACACGCGCCCGACTGTGGAATGGAACACCGCAGTCGATCCGGACGCTGCGAAAATCGTGTTCGACAGGTTCGCGGGCCTGCCGGCGGAACGCCGTCCAATCCTCTGCCCGCTCGACCTGACCGAGCGGATCGTCATGACGAGCGCACACGTCGAACGTCTTGCCGCGGCGTCCGGATGCGCGGCTCCCGAACGGATCCTGCCGAGCGACGACCGCGGACGACGGTCGAGCGCCGACGTCGAATTGATCAGACAGCTCTCGGATGCCATCCGCTTTTATATGGAATTCCACCGCGATATGGGGCAAGGGTTCATAGCGCACATGCATGACCCGTTTGCCGCCGCCGTGGCTCTTGACCCCGGCCGTGCGCAGTACCGACCCGCGACACTCGATGTCGAGCTGGCGGGCCGGCTCACGCGCGGCCAGATCGTCGCCGATTGGCCGGGCCCGAGCGGTGCGGGGATCTGGGGCCGGCCGCCGAACGCGGACGTTGCGGCCGATACCGATCCGGAGGCGTTCTTTGACGCGTTGATCGAGAGGATCGCGGCAGTGGCACTGGACGGCCCGGCCCGGTAGCGCTCAGGAATCGAGTCGAGAGACCGCCGCGTGTTTCGGCCCGGCGTCCGGCGCGACAATGTCGGTCGACCCGGGAGCGCCGTCCGGCTGAGTCCAGTTGTGCGGCTTGGGCTTGCCCAAGAACAACACTGCGATGAAGCCGATCAGCAGGACTCCGGCCGGCAGGTAGAGCGACTGGCCCATTGCCGTGGCGAACGGGTCGTGCAGGAACTGCGGCAGAGTGCCCAGACCGGAGGTGTCCGCCTGCGCCGCGCCGGGCGCAGCAGGGAAGTTCGCGGTGATGCGCGCTTCCATGATTGCTGCAATTCCGGCGCTGCCCAGGACGGCGCCGATTTGGCGGGTCGTGTTGTAGACACCCGAGCCCGCGCCGGCGCTCTTCATCGGCAGGTTGCGGGTGGCGGTCGTCGAAAGCGGCGCCCACACGCCGGAGCTGGCCAAGCCGAGCAAGGCGATCGGCAGGAGTAATTTCCAAATCGCGATGTCCGGGGACAAGATGCTGCCGAGCCAGATCAGCGAGATCGGAAAGAGGAGCAGCCCGATCGTCACGACGTACTTCGGATTGATCGTGTCGACGAGTTTGCCGACCACTGGTGCCATGCCGCCGCTGATGACGGCCATCGGCACCATGAGCAGGGCGGACTCGGTTGGTGACAAGCCGCGCACGTTCTGAGCGAACAGCATCAACGGCAGCGCCATGCTGATCACTGCGAAGCCGACGGTCGTGATGCCGATATTGGCCAAGGAGAAGTTGCGGTCCTTGAAGAGCCCGAGGGGCAGCAGCGGTTCGGACTTGTTGCGTGCTTGCCAGACCACGAATGCGGCCAGAATCACCAAACCGGTGATGATGAGGCTCCACACCGAGATGACGCCGGTGATGGTGCCCCAGTCATAGCTCTCGCCTTCCTGGATGCCGAAGACCAGGCAGAACATGCCGGCCGCGCTGAGGACCACGCCGGGGATGTCGAACTTGTGCGAATGAGTGGGAAGCTCCGGCACGAGACGCAATGCCAGGATGAAGCCGACCACTCCGACCGGAACGTTGACGTAAAAGATCCATTCCCATCCGACGGCGTCGACCAGGACGCCGCCAAGCAGCGGGCCGACGAGCGTTGCGACACCGGCCACGGATCCCCACATTCCCATGGCGGCGCCGCGCTTGTCCGGTGCGAAGGTGCGGGTGATGACCGCCATGGTCTGCGGGGTCATGAGGGCTGCGCCGAGTCCCTGGAACACGCGGGCCAAAATCAACATGTTGATATCGCCCGACATGCCGCACCAGATCGACGACAGCGTGAAAATCGCCAGGCCGGTCAGATAGATGTTCTTGGGGCCGAAACGATCGCCCAGCCGACCGGTGATGAGCAGCGGGACGGCGTAGGCCAACAGATACGAGCTGGTTACCCAAATCACCGAGTCGATGTCGGCGTTCAGTCCTTTCATGATCGCCGGAGTTGCGACCGACACGATCGTCGAATCGACGAGGATCATGAAGAATCCCAGGCAGAGCGCCCAGAGAGCGGGCCAGGGACGGGTGGTGGTGTTCATCGGTGGGTCCTTGTCGGAGAGTCGCTGTGGATGTCGGACGTCGGCGGCTGGAGCGACTCGTTGTTGTCGGGCCAATCGAGCTCATGTGACTGCAACCTTTCAACAAGCGAAGTCAGCCAGTTCATTTCCGCCGCGGACATTTTTTCGAGGTAATCGATATCGAGCCAAAATCGCTCGGGCAGGTTTTTGCCGACGACCGCGGCACGGGCCAATGCGAACTCGTCCAAACGTTCACGAAACGCATCGATCCTCGAGCGCAGCTGATCCAGAACAATTTCGCGCGGGAGATTATGCGCTTCGGCAATGGCCTGCGGGAACCGCGGATACTCGTTCACCGGTGTCCCGAGCAGGCCGACCACGTCGGCCTGCAGGCGGCTGCGGCCGGTTGCGGTAATGGCGTATGTCGTGCGCTCCGGACGATTGCCGGCCCTGTCGGTGCCGGAAATCTCGATCAGCTCGCTTGCCGCCAGTCGGTTGACGGTGTGGTACAAGGTGCCGGGCTTGATATTCACTATCTGATCTTCGTGCCGCTCGACGAAGGTCTGATGCATTTCGTACGGATGGAGCGGGCCTTCCGTGAGAAGCGCTAAAACCGAAATGCCCAGTGCCGATAACGGCTTGGCGGCATCGATCATTTGCTTATTCCTTGTCGAGTACTCCGTGTGAATTAGTCCAGTTGGAATATATGCCAGTGACGGCATCGCCGTCAAACCGTCGGCCGCAAGCGACGGACACGGTGACAGACTGGACACCGAGGCCGGCGCTAACCACACTCGGGCGCCGCCCTGACCGACAAGCGAGGAGCAACGCACGTGTCACAAATCGATGCCGTCACCGAATCCGATCTGCGAGCCCAAGGATCGATGAAATGGACGAGATATCCGGACGTCACGGGTGCCTGGGTTGCCGAAATGGATTTCGGCGTCGCTGGGCCCATCACCGACGCACTGCACAAGGCAGTCGATGCCGGGGGATTCGGATACCTGCCGCCGGCCATGGAGGTCGAGCTCTCGGCCGCGGCCGCCGACTGGTACACGAGCCGGTACGGCTGGAACGTGGCGCCTGAGCGGATCCGTCCGCTACCCGACGTGCTGACCGGACTTGATGCGGCAATCGATCATTTCAGCGTGCCCGGCTCGAAAGTGATCCTGCCGACGCCTGCGTACATGCCCTTCATGACGGTGCCGGGTGCGCACCACCGGGACATCATCCAAGTGCCGATGTCGCGCACGGACGACGGGTGGAATCTTGATCTCGACGCTATCGACAAGGCGTTCGACGACGGCGGAGACTTGCTGATTTTCTGTAATCCGCACAATCCGATCGGCAAGGTTTACTCCAAAGAAGAGATGCTGGCCGTCGCCGAAGTCGTCGACCGGCACGGCGGCCGGGTGTTCTCCGACGAGATACATGCGCCGCTCATCTACCCGGGGTCCGGCTCTCGGCACATCCCGTACGCGTCAGTGTCGGAGGTGGCAGCCGGCCACACCGTCACGGCGGCCTCGGCGTCAAAGGCGTTCAATCTTCCGGGGCTCAAATGCGCGCAGCTCATCCTGTCGAACGACGCCGACGCCACAACGTGGGCACGAATCGGGCACCCGTACGAGCACGGCGCGTCGAATCTCGGCGTGGTGGCGAACGTCGCCGCCTACACGCAGGGCAGCGAGTGGCTCGCCGGAACCCTGGACTATCTCGACGGCAACCGGAAAGCCATGGTCGATCTCGTGGCCGAGCAGCTGCCGGGCGTGGGCTTCCTGCCGCCGTCCGGTACTTATTTGGCGTGGCTGGATTGCCGCGACCTTGATCTCGGCGATCACCCGTTTGAATTCTTCATGGAGAACGCGGGGGTGGCCTGCACGGACGGCGCATTGTGCGGGGAGGCGGGCAAGTGCCATATTCGATTCAATTTCGCCACGCCGCGGCCCGTGTTGACTGCCGCGCTCGAACGGATGGGGCGGGCTTTGGCAGCGCGCTGACCGGTTAGCGCGCGCGGGCCGAGGCGGCCAGCGACGATGCGTAATTCACCCGTCCGGCGAAGTCGCGCACGATTGCCGAACTCGCCACGGGCGTCTGGAAGGTGTGCATAAAGCCGGGACCCGTCACGATCACCTGGACGGCCCCCGAAGTGCGCTCCTCCTTGGCCAGCAAGAAGAGTAGGCCGAGCAGGAAGAAAAAGAAGCCGATGATTGCCAGGACGATAGCCCAGGCCGGAGTCACTCTGTCGGTGCGGGACATGTCGCTGAACGTGAATTGCGCCCGGTGCAGCGGTACGGTACCCACCGGAGTGATCACGGCCTCCCGAGTCACGGTGATGTCGCCGATTGTGACGAGTGGCGGCGCGGGGGTCGACGGTTCGGCCGGCGCCGGAACAATCGGATTGATCGGCGCCGGCCCGTTGTTCGGCAGGGGATCGATCGTCGACCGGTTCACGGGCGGGTGATCCGGCTGTACGGGGATGCGCGGGGTTTCGTCAGGGAGATTGGACATGCCACTGACGTTAACAGCGCGCTGCGACGCCGGCTGCTCGCGTTACCAGATCGCAACGCGAGCAACGGGCTCCAGATACATGCCGTCGTCCGGCGACACATCGAAAGCCGCGTAAAACGCGTCGAGGTTTTTCACAATCTGATTGCAGCGAAATTCTTCCGGTGAATGCGGGTCGGTGGCCAGGCGGCGCTTGCGCTCCTCGACCCGTGCCTTTGACCGCCATGCGGCGGCCCACGCCATGAAGAATCGCTGATCGGCGCTCAGCCCGTCCATCGTCGGCGGCTCCGCGCCGTTCAACGCGATGCGGTACGCCTGGTGTGCAATGCCGAGCCCGCCCAGGTCGCCGATGTTCTCGCCGATGGTGAGTGCGCCGTTGACGTGGTCGGTCGGCTCCAAACCCTTCGGCACCAGCGCGTCGTACTGATCGATGAGCGATTTGGTCAGCGCCTCGAACGCTTCCTTGTCCTCGGCCGTCCACCAGTCGACCATATTGCCGTCGCCGTCGAATTTGGCGCCCTGATCGTCGAAACCGTGGCCGATCTCGTGGCCGATGATCGCGCCCATTCCGCCGTAGTTGACCGCGTCGTCCGCATCGGCCGAGAAGAACGGCGGCTGCAAAATGGCGGCCGGGAACACTATCTCGTTCATCAGCGGGTTGAAATAGGCGTTGACGGTTTGCGGCGTCATGAACCATTCGCTGCGATCGATCGGCTTGCCGACCTTGCCGAGCTCGCGCTCGTGCTCGTACACGCTGGCCCGGCGCACGTTGCCGACCAGATCGTCCGGCAGGATCTCCAACTTCGAATAGTCACGCCACTTGTCCGGGTACCCGACCTTCGGCGTGAACTTCTCCAGCTTGGTCAGCGCGCGGGCCTTGGTCTCCTCACCCATCCACGTCAGGCCTTTGATGCTCTGCCGGTAAGCGGCGATGAGATTACCGACGAGCTCATCGATGCGCGCTTTCGACTCGGGCGGAAAGTGACGCTCGACGTAGACCTTGCCGACGGCTTCGCCGATCAAGCCCTCCACCAGCGAGACGCCGCGCTTCCACCGATCCCTGATCGTTTCGGTGCCCGAGAGCGTGTGCCCGTAGAAGTCGAAGTTCTCGTCGACGAATTCAGCGCTCATCGTGGGGGCGGCAGTGTGCACAATCGTGAACAGCAGCCATGCCTTCCACTCGTTGAGCGGGCGGTTTCGCCAGACCTCGGCTGCCGCCGAGAAGAAACTCGGCTGCATCGCGACGACTGTGTCAAAACTTCCGGCCGGCACCTCCATGGAGTCGATCCAGGCGTTCCAATCGAAGCCGGGCGCCGATGCGGCGAGCTCGGCCCTCGTCATCTTGTTGTAGGCCTTTTCCATATCGCGGCAGGCAACGACGTCCCAATGCGAGGCGGCCAGCTCGGTCTCGAGCGACATGACGGCATCGGCAAACGCGCCGTCATCGTCGAACCCGGCCAACGGAGCGAGCCCGGCGAGCTTCGACATGGCGGCAACATGCGCGACATACGCCGTACGGATATCGGCGTACTTGTCTTCGCGGTAGTACGACTCGTCGGGAAGGTGCAGCCCGCCTTGCATCATGTAGACGATGTATTCGTCGGACTTCTTGGCATCCGGCTCGACTCCCGCCGGAAACAGACCGCCCGATCCCTCACGGTCGAGCCGGCCGAGCAGCGTCGTCAGCTCAGCCTTGTCGCCGGCGGAGGCGACGGCGTGCAGATCGGCGTACAGCGGGCCGATTCCGAGCTCGTCGAGCTTTGCGGAATCCATGAACGACGAATACAGGTCGCCGACTTTTTGCGCTTCGCTTCCGGGCTCGGGGTCGGACGCCGCCGCCTCTTCAATGAGGGCATGGACGTTGTGCTCCGACAGGTCGCGCAACATCCGCATGGCGCCGTCCATGGCACGGTCAGCCGGAATCGGAGCGTCCGCCAGCCACCGGCCGTTCACATGGGTGAACAAATCGTCTTGCACGCGCACGGTCTCGTCGACGTACCGGGTCTCGATACCCGACTCCGTGGGAATGTCAGTTGTCATGTGCTCTACGGTAACGCGCCGGTCCGACTGTCTTATGAGCGCATACGAGCGGCCCAGGAATTGTCCATGGCGAGCTCTTCGGCGTCGAGTTCGCGCTGGATTTTGAGCATGACCTCTTCGTCGAGTCTTCCGGCGTCCCGCTCGGCGACCAGCACGCTGCGCCGCACCGCCAGCATTTCCCGGCGCAGCAGCCCCATCAGCCGGGACCGGTTCTTCAACTCGACTGCGTGCGGATCGTCGTCACGGTCCGTCTCATCGGCGACGAGCTCCATCAACCGGTTTTGCGGGTTGAGAGTCCTTGTAACGCGCTCGATCGCGGCGTCCGTGAGTTTTTCGCCGTACTGCGCGGCCCACTCGGGCTTGTCTTGCTCGAGTTTCGCCATCGCGGCCTCGCTCGTGAGCCGGTACAAGCGGGTTTCGGCCTGCTGATCCTCGGTCCGCTGTTGCGGATTGCGCACCCGCAACCTGGTGATCAGGGCCGGCAATGTCAGTCCTTGCAACAACAGAGTTCCCACCGTCACCGTGAAGGCGATCAAGAACACCAGGTCGCGTGCCGGGAACGGCTCGCCGGCGTCGGTGACGGCCGGCACGGAGGCCGCTGCCGCAAGCGTGACCACGCCGCGCATGCCTGTCCACGACATCACCATGAGATCACGTCCGGTCATGTCGAGCTCGGGGTCCGGCTTGTCCGCCAGCGGACCCCAGCGCGGAGGCTTCCGCCGTTTGAACCGGCGCGGCAGGAAGCGACCGCGGATCCGCAGCAGCGTCAGATGCCAGGCATGGGAGGAGAAAACATACAGCGGCCGGACGACGAGCACCACGGCGAACACGATGAACGCCACTGCGATACTTGCGAGCAAGCCGCGCGGACCGGAAGCGACATCGCTGATGACCGTCTTGAGCTGGATTCCGATCAACCCGAAGACGAATCCCTCGAGCAAAATGTCCAGGGACGACCAGACCGGCTGCTCCTGCAGGCGCGACGCGTACCCGGTCTTCGGCGCGTTGTAGCCGAGCAGCAGACCGGCCGCCACGACGGCCAACACGCCGGAGCCGCCGATCTCTTCGGCAAGCACGTAGCCGACGAACGGCAGCAGCAGCCCGACGACGACGTTGACCGTCGGATCGTCCAAATGCATGCGGAGCCAGTGCGCCGCGATGCCCAGCGCCACGCCGACGACGACCCCGACCACCACCGCATCGGCGAAGACGAAAAGCCCTTGGCCAAGTGTCATCGATGCGCCGGTCGCCGCCGCCAAGAACACCTTGAACAAGGTCAGCGACGTCGCATCGTTGATCAGGCTCTCCCCGGCAAGCACCGTCATGAGCTTGCGCGGCAAGCCGAGTTTCCGGCCGATGGCCATTGCCGACACGGCGTCCGGCGGTGCGACGACGGCGCCGATGAGGAAGGCGGCCGGCAAGGTCAAGTCGGGTACCAGGGCGTACGCGACGAATCCGGCGGCCAAGGCCGTGGCGAGCACGAGCGTGACGCCGAGCCGGCGGATGGGCCGCAGGCTTTGATGGAAATCCTGATACGAGACTCCGAGCGCCGAGGAGAACAACAACGGCGGCAACACCAGAGTCAAGATCGTGTTCGAGTCGATGGTGAATTGCGGGATGCCGGGAATATACGACGCGGCTAGGGCGGCGGCCGTGACCAAGAGCGGAGCGGGCCAGCCCCGCCACCGGGCGAAGGCGGTGAGCGCCAACGAGCCCGCCAACAATGCCAGGAGGTGCTCGATATGCATAGGCGCTCCCGGCGGGGTCGGTCGTGAGGTTCCATTTTATGCCCGCCGCTCCCGGGCCGCCGGGACGGGCGCGACGGGTAGGATTCGTCGGTATGAGCTATCGCCCCGACGCATATCGCATCCTGACCGTGTGCACCGGCAACATTTGTCGATCGCCGATGGCCGAAGTGCTGCTGCGCGATCGCTTCGCCGACCTGGGCATCGACGTCGTCATCGATTCGGCCGGCGTCAGTGCGGAGGAGAGCGGCAACCCGATGGACGAGCGGGCCCAGCGGGCCTTGCGCCGCCGCGGCTACGCGCCGGGCGCGCATACCGCCCGGCGGGTCAGTGCCGAGTGGTTGCCGGAGCGGGATCTCGTGCTGGTGATGACCGCCGCGCATGAACGGGCTGTGGCTCGGCTGGCCGAGGCGTACCGGCCGGACGTCGCGGCACGCGTCCATCGGTATCGTGAGTTCGACGACGCGGCGACCGGCGATCTGGATATTGCGGATCCGTGGTACGGGGACGACGGCGATTACGAAACAGTGATGGATCAGCTCGAAACCGGTCTCCCCGGAATCATCGACTACGTGCAGGCCTCGCGCCGACGCTGAGACGTTGTCGGCGCTGCCGGTTAGGGTGTGAGCATGGACGCCCGAGACCTGAAGGCCGCATGTTTGTCGATGCCCGGAAGCTTTGAAGACTTCCCGTTCGGCCCGGAGTCGTCCGTCTTCAAAATTCGCGGCAGATCCGGCCGGGAAAAGATGTTTGCGCTGTCGGCCCTGAGCGCGCCTCGGCTCACCATCAGCCTCAAATGCGATCCGGTCGTCGCAGACCAGCTGCGCGGCGCCTATCCCGAGATCACCGGTGCCTACCATATGAACAAGAAGCATTGGAACGGCGTGGACTGCACGGGGCAGCTGACCGACCGGATGATCGTGGAGATGATCGAAGACTCGTACGATCTCGTCGTGTCATCGCTACCTCGGGCCGACCGCGAAGCACTTGGCTGGCAACGGATCGTCGACGGCGGGGCAGCGGAATGACTGCGCCCCCTGCGCCGGCTCAAGTCGAGCGTGCGGCATCGAACCTGTCGAGAGCGACCCGGGCGACCACGTCGGCGGGTGAGTCGACAATCGAGTCGCCCCGCACGTCGGCAGCGAGCAGCGGGGGAGTGACGACGTCGGCGCCGGTGCGCTCCAGCAGCGAGGCAAAGTAGCCGGGCGCCAGCAAATACGAGGCAACGGCGATGCGGCCGGGGGCGTTGCGCAGGTCGGCGACCGCGTCGCGCACGCCCGGCGTGCCGCCTGCCGCGTACGCAACCGTCGTCCGTCCGGAGCGGCCTTCGCCGAATCGCGTGCGCAACGCATCGTCGACAAGCCGCGCCGCGGCATGCACGTCGGCGAGCGCCCGCGGATCCGAGCTGCCGGCGGCGGCCAGCACGACGTCGTCCGCGGCCCCCGCGTGCGCGCTCACCAAGGCGCCGGTCACAAGGTCGGCAAGTCGTGGATCCGGGCCGAGCGCGGACGCCACTACGGTGTCCGGCCTGGAATCGGCTGCGCCGGCGATATCGACGTGCACGTGATACCCGGCCGACAACAACAACGGCACGATCACGGCCGGCCGACCCGGGCCGATGCTCGCCACGACTTCTGCGACCCCCGGGACTTGCACATCGACGAATGCTTCGCGCACATCGAGCCCCGGTCTTTGGCGGCGTACCGCGTCCAACAGCCGCCGCACCGACGCACGGCCCGCCGGATCGTCGGTGCCGTGTGAGCAGCCGATGAATACCGGCGAATTCGTTGGGGCGGTCATTCGGCGATAGTACGGGTTCCGGCCGGTCCGGGCAGTGCGCGGGCGACAGAAAACCGGGAATGTGACGGGAAATGACGTGACGAAAGCCGGAATCCGGGCCCGTCGGCAACCATGAAGCCATGACTTCCGGCACCTGGAGCCTGTGGACTCGACTGCACGTCGACCTCATGCGCGTCGCCAGCAATCTGATGTGCCGTCCGTCGCTGCGCTCACTTCGCTTGCGCTAACCGCCCCGCGGTAGTCGCCGCGCACGCTGCCACTCCGGCCCTGTCGCACCGATCTCTTTTATTTCGCGATCCGGCCGGCTCACGCCGTCCGCCGCCAATTTTCTCTCGGGCGAGCCCCGCCCGGCCAATGGCTCGCCCGCTTGTCCCGATCCCGGCGCATTCTCTTGCGCCAGAAAGGTCGTCATGCCTACTTCCACCGCAGCACCGCCCGCCTCATCGACAGCCCGCACGCGCAAGCCGAACGGTCAGTGGGTGATCGACGGCAGGGAGCCGCTCAACGCCACCGAAATCTTCAAAGCGGACGACGACGGGCTGAACGTGCGCGAACGCATTGAAACCGTTTATGCGAAAAACGGCTTCGACAGTATCGCCGGCGACGATTTGCATGGCCGTTTCCGCTGGTGGGGCCTTTACACGCAACGTCGCCCCGGCATCGATGGCGGCAAGACCGCGACGCTTGAGCCGCACGAACTCGAAGACCGGTACTTCATGATGCGCATTCGCATCGACGGCGGCGTGCTGAACGCCCGACAGCTACGCGCCATCGGCGGCATCTCGACCGATTTTGCCCGCGACACGGCCGATCTCACCGACCGACAGAACATTCAACTGCACTGGGTGCGCATCGAAGACGTGCCGGAGATCTGGCGCCGGCTGGAATCCGTCGGGCTTCGGACCACCGAGGCGTGCGGAGACGTGCCCCGCGTCATCCTGGGAAGCCCCGTCGCTGGGATCGCAGCCGACGAGATCATCGATCCGACTCCTGCCTTGAAGGAGATCTCGGACAATTACATCGGCGATCCGCGGTTTTCCAATCTGCCCCGCAAATACAAGACGGCCCTGACCGGACATCCCAGTCAGGACGTTGTCCATGAAATCAACGACGTGGCCTTTGTCGGCGTGCGTCATCCCGCCCTCGGCCCCGGCTACGATCTGTGGGTCGGCGGGGGCTTGTCCACGTCGGCGCACTTGGCACAACGTCTTGGCACCTTCGTCCCTGAAGACCGGGTTGCGGAGGTCTGGATCGGCGTGACGTCGATCTTCCGGGACTACGGGTACCGCAGGCTGCGCAACAAGGCGCGGTTGAAATACCTTGTCGCCGACTGGGGGCCGGAGAAATTCCGCGACGTGCTCGAGGGCGAATATCTGGGCGCGCCGCTGCCCGACGGCCCCGCCGCGGAGAAGCCGGACACGCCCGGTGACCATATCGGCGTCCACCGGCAAAAGGACGGCAAGTTCTACATCGGTCTCGCCCCTACCGTCGGCCGTTCGTCGGGGACCACTCTCACGGCGTTGGCGGACCTGCTGGACAAGTACGGCTCCGGCCGGCTGCGCACGACTCCGCACCAGAAGATTCTGCTCCTCGACATCGACGAAAGCGACGTCGACGACGTGATCGCCGGTGCCGCCGAGCTCGGCCTGCAAGCACGGCCCAGCCCGTTTCGGCGAACGACAATGGCGTGCACCGGGCTGGAATTCTGCAAACTCGCCATCGTCGACACCAAGGACACGGCCGCCGACGTCATCGCCGAACTCGAGCAGCGGCTGGACGGCGTCCCGCTGCCCGCGCCGATCGCCCTGCACATCAACGGATGCCCGAACTCGTGCGCCCGCATCCAAACGGCCGACATCGGGTTGAAGGGACAGTTGCTGCCGGACGGCGACGGCGGCCACCAACCCGGATTTCAGGTGCACGTGGGAGGCGGACTCGCCTCAGCCAACCGGGACGAAGCCGGCTTGGGCCGCACGGTGCGCGGCCTGAAAATCCCCGCCGCCGAGCTCGCCGACTACGTCGAGCGCCTCGTGCGCACGTTCCTGGCCGAACGTGAGGGCAGCGAAACGTTCGCCCAGTGGGCGCACCGCGCCGACGAGGAATCGTTGCGATGACCGCCGATACCGCGCTGCTCCGCGACATCGCCGGCGACGGCGCCGGTGCCGGCGACATGAGCGCCGTCGACGCCATTCGCTGGGTTGCCGAGCGCTTCGACACGCGTGACGTGGCAGTCGCCTGCTCGATGGCCAACGGCGTGCTGCCGCACATCGTGTCGGCGCAGCTGCCCGGCGTCGACGTCCTGTTCCTCGACACCGGCTACCATTTCGCTGAAACCCGGTGGACCCGTGACGACGTGGCAAGGCGCCTCGACGTGCGCGTCGTCGACCTGCAACCGGAGCACAGCGTTGCCGAGCAGGACGCGGAATATGGCCCGCGGCTCTACGAGCGCAACCCATCGCTCTGCTGCGCGCTGCGGAAGGTCGCCCCGCTGAACCGCGCGCTCGCGGGATACCGCCTCTGGTTGACCGGGGTTCGCCGCGAGGAGTCCCCGACGAGGGCAAACGCGCCATTGATCTCGTTCGATGACGCGCACGGACTGATCAAGGTCAATCCGCTTGCCGCATGGACCCTCGACGATCTCACCGGCTACGCGGCCCGCCACGATGTGCCGGTCAACCCGCTGGTGGCCGAAGGTTACCTCTCGATTGGCTGCGCGCCCTGCACACTGCCGGTCGCCGCCGGCGCCGACCCCCGGTCCGGCCGTTGGGCAGGGCGGACCAAGACCGAATGCGGAATTCACCAATGACTCGAAGGACATCGACAATGCCACACACTTACCCGCTTGCCTTGCACCTGGCCGGCAAGTCGGTCGTCGCAGTAGGCGGCGGCGCGGCGAGCGTTCGGCGCATCCGGTCGCTTTCCGGCGCCGGCGCGGCCGTCACGGTGATCGCGCCGTCCATCGACGACTCGCTCCGACGGCCGGCCCGAGACGGCGAGATCGCATGGTTGCCTCGGCCTTACCGGCACGGCGATCTGGACGGCGCGTGGCTGGTGCACACGGCAACGGGCAATCCGGACGTCGATGCGGCAGTTGCGGCCGAGGCCGACGCAGCTCGTACCTGGTGCATCAATGCATCGGACGCCGTGACGTCGGCGGCGTGGACGCCGGCGGTCGCGCAGGCCGGCGACGTGAGCGTGGCGGTCAACGCCGGAGGCGATCCGCGCCGAGCTGCAACCCTGCGCGACGGCATCCAAGCGGCCCTCGATTCGGGAGACTTGCCAATGCGCCGATTCCGGCGGCGAGGCCCCGGAACCGTGGCGCTGGTCGGCGGAGGCCCGGGGGATCCGGGGCTGATCACGGCGCGCGGACGCCGGCTACTTGCCGAGGCCGATGTCGTCGTTGCCGACCGGCTCGGGCCCCGGACGCTACTGGACGGCCTGGCCGCCGAGGTGATCGACGTGGGCAAACGGCCCGGCCGCCATCCGGTCCCGCAAGCCGAGATCAACGACATTCTCGTCAGCCGCGCCGAAGCGGGCCGGCGCGTCGTCCGGCTCAAGGGCGGCGACCCGTACGTGCTGGGACGGGGTGGCGAAGAGCAGGCCCATTGCCGCAGCCACGGAATCGACGTCGAAGTCGTGCCGGGCGTCACCAGCGCCGTGTCGGTGCCGGCTGCCGCCGGGATCCCCGTCACCCACCGCGGTGTGGCGCGCGGGTTCACCGTCGTCACCGGCCACGACGAACTGGTCACTGCGCCGACCGGCGGCGACCACACGCTCGTGCTGCTGATGGGGGTGGCGACGCTGAGCCGGTCGGCTCGGAGCCTCCTCGACGCCGGGCGGCCGCCGGCGACTCCGGTCGCAGTCGTCGAGGACGGATTCGGACCCGACCAACGCGTCACAATCGGCACGCTGACCGATATCGCCGGCAAGGCGGATCGAATCGGCGTCCGGCCGCCGGCCGTCATAGTCGTCGGCGACGTCGTCCGGCTCAGCCCGTTCGCCGACCAACTCGAAACCCACCACGAGACGGAGGCCCTGCTATGACCCGCACGGAACCGAACCGCGTATTGCGCATCGGCATCATCGGAGCCGGCCCGGCAGGCATTTACGCAGCCGATCAACTCACGAAAGCCGAAGTGCTCACGCACACCGACACCGCAGTGTCCATCGACATCCTCGACCGCCTGCCGACGCCGTTCGGGCTGATCCGGTACGGCGTGGCGCCCGACCATCCGCGCATCAAGGGGATCGTGAGCGCATTGCACCGGGTGATGGGGAAGGACGAGATCCGGTTCCTGGGCAATATCGACTACGGCACCGACATCACGCTTGATCGGCTTCGGGAATTCTATGACGCGATAATCTTCGCGACCGGATGCATCGACGATGCCGGGCTCGACATTCCCGGCATCGACTTGGCCGGATCGCACGGCGCCGCCGAGTTCGTGAATTGGTACGACGGGCACCCGGACTACCCGCGCGAGTGGCCGCTGGATGCGCGCGAAGTGGCCGTGATCGGCAACGGCAACGTGGCGCTGGACGTGGCCCGCATGCTTGCCAAACACGCCGACGATCTGCTCTCGACGGAGATTCCCGACCACGTGTATGCCGGGTTGAAATCATCGGCGGTCACCGACGTGCACGTGTTCGGCCGGCGCGGGCCGGCGCAGGTGAAATTCACGCCGCTGGAATTGCGCGAGCTCGGCAAGGTCCCGGACGTCGATATCGTGCTGTATCCCGAGGACATCGAGTTCGACGACGAATCGATGCGGCAGATCCATTCGAACAATCAAACGAAGCAGGTCACCAAGACGCTGACCGACTGGACGTTGCGCGATCCGGGAACGGCCGAACGTCGACTGCACCTGCACTTTCTGCAATCGCCCGTCCGGGTGCTCGGCGACTCGCACGTCCGGGGATTGCGCACCGAACGGATGGAACTCGACGGCACCGCCCACGTGCGAGGGACCGGAACGTTCACGGACTGGCCGGTGGGCGCCGTCTACCGGGCAGTCGGATATTTCGGCACGCCGGTCAAGGACGTGCCGTTCGACGATGCGGCCGGAGTGATCGCGAACGAGGCCGGCCGGGTCGTGAGCGATGACGGCCCGGTCGCCGGCCTCTACGCGACAGGGTGGATCAAACGCGGACCGGTCGGTCTGATCGGGCACACCAAGGGCGATGCCCTCGAGACCGTCACGAACTTGCTTGCGGACGCCGGTGGTCTCACCGCGCCGGCCCGGCCGCACCCCGGCGACGTCGACGAGTATCTGGCCGGCGCCGGCATCCCCTTTACGACGTGGCGGGGCTGGCTGACTCTCGACGAGCACGAGCGTGCGCTCGGACAGGCCTTCGATATGCCGCGGGAACGGATCAAGGTCGTCGGACGCGAAGAAATGGTTGCCGTCTCCCGCAGCCGATCATGGGGCCGAGCGGGCGACGCCGGCGAGAGGCGGCCGGGTCGGGGATAGCTGCTTCAAGAAGCGCCGCAGCTTAAAGAAGCGCCGCGCCGGCCCACGCCAGTGCGGCGGTGATCACCAGCGCAGCGGCCCCGGCCGTCAGCGCGCGCGGGCGCAGCCGGGTGAGTGAACTGAGCTTGACTGCCGCTCCCAAGGCGATGAGGGCGGCGGCGACGAATACGTCTGCCACGATGCCGAGCACGTCCGCGGCGCCGCGCGGCACCGGGCCGGCTGCGGCGACCGCGACCGCGACGGCGAACCCGACCACCGCAATGGCAGGCAGCCGTGCCGCAGCGTATTTGCCCGTCACTGCCGCGAGGACTGCCGCGAAGAACAGCCGCACCAGCACGGCGACGGACACCGCCGACGCCGTTGCCGGCTGTCCACCCGGACCAAGGGCGGCTCCTGCCGCGATTGCCTGCCCGGCTCCCGGCACGCCGGTGCCCGCCCAAAAGCCGGCGCTCACGGCGTCCAGGCCCAAGGCACCCGTCAGCGCGGGCAGCAGCAGGACCGCAATGAGCGCACCGGCCGTGGCAAGCACGGAGATATCGCCGGACCGGGTGCGTGACGGCCGTGTTTTTTTGCCGCCGGTGTCGAATGATCCGGAGGCGAGGGCGAACCCGCCGGCCAGCGCGAGCGGCTCCCCGGCCGGCAAGCGAAACGCCAGGCCGATCAGGAAGACCGCCGCAAAGGACACGGCCGCCACTGCGACGGCTGCCGGCACGGGCGGCGCGGCAGCTTCGGTGATCTGCACGGTGAGGCCGGACAGGATCAGTCCGGCCGGCAACAGGTACCGCGCGGCTGCGTCCAGGCCGGCCCTCAGCGACCGATTGGCGTACTGACGGAACCCCGTGACATTGCCCAGCACGAGTCCGAGCACGATTGCCACGCTGAGCGGCGGCAGCCCCGGTGCGCGCGAATGAACTGCGTAAGCCACGGCGGCGCCGGCGCCGGCGGCGACAAGTCCCGGTGCAAGCCTGCGGAAAACGCCGTGCACCGGACTGCCTTGACTCACGCATCCATCATGGCCCAGGCGCCGACTCCGCCGATCCGTCGGGGTGCGGCGCACTGTTTCGGACGGCGGCCAGCCGGGACCGGGCACGGTTTCCGCGGCTGATCGGCGTGCTGGAGGTGAACTTGGCCAAGCCGAGCGGTGGTGTTCCGTTGTAGACCGATTCGGCGCGGTCGACGCTGAACGTTTCATGCCAGATGCCGACGGCGTTCGGGGCCTTCGCGGCGCGCCGGTTGAATGCTCCCCACGCGGGCCGGTGTTCGGCGTCCGGATTGCTCGCGTAGGCGTACAGCTTGTCCAGGGAGTCCCAGTACTGGATGACGACGGGATTCAGCCCTTCGAGGAGATAGCGGTATCCGAGCAGGCCCGAGTCGCGTTCGCCGGCAAGTTCGCGCAACATGCGCGGCATTGCCGCGAAAGACGGCATCCAGAGGTCCGGTCGCCAGACCTTGTTGATTGTCATGCCGATCAGGAAGACGACGAGGTCGCCGTCATGGTGGTGAGTGCGGCGGTCGATGCGCATACCGTTCTCCACGGAGATAAAGTTAGATACTGACACTAGCTATTATTAGAGAGTTTAAGTATCCAATGCAAGGGGTTTTGTGCGCATCTCCGAATTGAGCACTGTCTGCGGGGTTCCGGTCGCCACCGTGAAGTACTACTTGCGCGAAGGCTTGCTCCCGGCAGGCAGGCTGACGTCGGCGACGCAGGCGCAGTACGACACGACGCATGTGGCACGGCTGAATCTGATTCGAGCGCTGGCCGGCGCGGGCGGGCTGAGCGTTGCGGCCATCCGCGACGTCTTGGCCGGCATCGACCAGCCGCCCGAGTCGGTTGCCGAAGTGCTCGGCACCGCGCATCGGGCGCTCGGCACGCCGCTCGGAACGCCGGAGAAAGGGCCCGAGGCGCGGCCGCACCCGTCCGTCATGCCGTTGCTGGAGAAGTTGGGGTGGTGGATCGACGGCTTGGATCAGCAAGCGCTGGATGATGCGTCGGCCGCGCTCTATGCGCTCGACGCCGCAGACTTCCCCATTTCCGAGAACGAACTGATCGCCTACGGGCGCAGCATGGAGGCGATGGCACAGACCGAGATCGCCGGAATTCCGAATGGCTCGCGCGAAGAGGCAGTGCGCTACGTCGTCCTCGGCACCATCCTCATCGAACCGTTGATTCTTGCTCTTCGACGTCTTGCCCACGACGATGCGGCGATCCGACGGTTCGGCCCAGGCTGAGACGGTTCCCGGCCTCGACCAGTTCGAGGGTCCGCGGATGCTTTGGCGCGCCGAGCACGGTTCCCGTGTCGCCGAATTCGACGACCTTGCCGCGGTCCAGCACGACTATCCGTTCGGCGAGGCCGGCCAGCACGCTGACGTCGTGGCTGATGACGAGCAGTGTGATCCCGTATTCAATCTGCAGGGCGCGGATCACGTCGATGAGACGCGCAGCCGTTTCCCTGTCCAGCTGGGCGGTCGGTTCATCGAGGACCAGCACCCGGGGCCGCGCCGCCAGCGCCCTGGCCAGGACGACGCGCTGGCGCATGCCGCCGGACAGCTCCGCAGGCAGTGCCTCGTAGGTCTCCGGCGGAAGTCCGACGGCGTGCAGCAGATCGCGCGTGATGGACCGCGGGCTCGCGGCAGCCGAATCCCGGGCGGCGTGCAATCGCACGAGGGCCTCCAAATCCGGGCCGACCGGGCACAGCGGATCGAGCGCCAGATCCGGATCCTGCCACACCAGTTGGGCTGCCTTGGCTCGCTTGAGCCTGGGCGGCCGTGTCGTTGTCCATGCGCCGGCCCTTGTCCACTCGATGGCGCCGGACGTCGGCGCTTCCAGCCCGACGACGAGCTTCGCCACGGTGCTTTTGCCGCTGCCGGACCGCCCGAGCAGCCCGATATTGCGGTCGAGGGCGAAGGACACGTCGTCCAGCGCCATGGCCCCGCCGTAGACCTTGCCGGCCGCGCGCACCGTGACGACCGGCTGCGGCGTGCCGGCCCGGCCCGGTGCGTCGCCTGTGGTCGTGACTGCGGACGGCGCCGGAATCGTTCGGGCTGCGGTGGGCGCGGTGTCCTCGGTGAGGGCCAGATCGCCGAGCCGGACGACCCGGTCGGCAATGGCATGGGCAAGCCCCTCGTCATGGGTGGTCATGAGCAGGCCGGTGCCGTATTCGCGGCATGCGGCGCGCAGCATGTCCGCCACGGCCGCACCCGTGACGACGTCCAGCGCCGCGGTTGGCTCATCGGCCAGGAGCAGACGCGGCCGCGCCATCAGCGCCCCGGCGATGGCGACTCGCGCGGCCATGCCGCCGGACAGTCGGCCGGGGTAGGCGCGCATGGTGGACGGCGGCAAGCCGACGTCCGCCAGCAACTTTTCGGCGCGCGCCCGCGCAGCGCCTCGGGGCAGGCCGTCGTCGCACACGACTTCCGTCATGTGCGCGCCGATCCGACGCATCGGATTCAGCCCGGCACGCGATTCCTGCCAGATCACTCCGACATGGCGTCGCCGCAATTCGCGGAGGCGGCGATCGCCGGGCCGGTCGTGGGCCGGCAGCCTGCCGAAACCCGCAAGGGCGGCCCCGGACGCGTTCGCCGATTCCGGCAGCCGCCCCGTGAGTGAGGCGAGCAACAGGGACTTTCCGCTGCCGGACGGGCCGACCAGGCAAACGATCTCGCCGGAGCGGACGTCCAAGTCGCTGCCGCTGATGAGAGGGCGGCCGTCGACCTCGAGACGGTAGTCGCGCAGGGTCAACAGCTCCGCCGCCCCCTGCTCTTCCTTCCGCAAAACGCGGCGCCGCGTCGAGAACGCGCCGTCATGACGGCGCGTTCTATCCGCCGCGCCGCGTTTTGCGGGAATTTTGGCGGAACGAGCAGCGGGTTCGGCAAGCGCGTGGGTGGCAAGCACGAATGCGGCAAGGCAGACCGCCGGGGCCAGGGCCTGCCACCATTGCCCGCGTAGTGCGGCTTGCCGGCCGTCGTGGATGAGAACTCCCCAATCGGCGTCCGGCGGTTGCACGCCGAGGCCGAGGAACGACAGCCCGGCCAGCCACAGCAACGACGAGCCAACGTTCATGAGCGACTGGGTGCCAATGACCGGAAGCAGATGCCGGGCGCCGCGGCGCAGCATGATCCACCGTCTGCTGAACCCGGCGAGCCGGTACGCCGTCATGAATTGCCGACTGAGCAGTTCGTGCGACGTCGACCGGACCAGCAACGCGATATGCGGAATGGTGCCGAGGGCCACGGCACACACCGGTGCGACGGTCCCCGAACCGAACCGGGCGACGACGACGATGCCCAGCAGCATGCCGGGAAGCGCCATCAGCACCGTCATGGCCCGATGCGAGAGCGCGTCCATCCAGCCGCCCGCTGCTGCGCTGAGTACCCCGATGACCGATCCGAGAACCGATGAGATGAGGACGACGCACACGGGCAGCAGCAGGCTGAGCCGCGTTGCCGCAATGGTGCGGGACAGTACATCGCGGCCCGAACCGTCCGTTCCCAGCGGATGGCCGAGCGTGGGCGGCGCATAGGTGTGGAACAAATCGGGCGCCGTCGGCGAATGCGGCGCGATGAGCGGGCCGGCCACCGCCATGCCGAGAAACACGAAGAGCACTGCGCCAGGCAGTACGAGTCGCGGCCTCAACGCGTCCACACCGGCCCCGATCCTTCGGCCGCACCGGCGCCCGCCGCCGATTGCAGGCCGGCCCTGCGCCGTGCCGCGAGCCCTGCCAGGTCGACGGCCGTCGTCACGAGCGCGTAGCCGATCAGGCTGATCAGGATGAGTGCTTGGACGACCGCGAAATCCTTGGTCTGCACGCTGTCGACGAGCAGCATCCCGAGCCCCGGAATGGCGAACAACGATTCGACGATGGCGGCGCCGCCCAGGAATCCGGCGATTTCCAATCCGGTGATCATGGCAATCGGCGGCCAGCCTCCCGGCAGCAGATGCCGGACGACGATCCGGCCGCGATCCACACCGCGCGCCTCGGCCAGCCGGGCGTGCGGTCGTGCCAGTTCGCTCGCCAGCGAAGCCCGGGTGATCCGAGCAATGACGGCGCTGCCTCCGAGCCCGAGCGTGAAGGCCGGCAGGAAAAGATGGTGCAACCGGGACCACACGCCGTCCCCGAGACCGGCTCCGCCGCCGTAACTGGGGAACCACCCCAGCTGCACGGCCAACACCGCCACCAACAGGGTGCCCACCGCGTAGCTCGGCACCGCCGACACCAGCGCCGTGCCTGCTACGACAGCCTTGTCGGCACGACGAAAGCGCACCGCCGCGAATCCGGCCGCCAGACCGACGGCGACCGCGAACACCGTGGCAAGGACGGCGAGTTGCGCTGTGACGCCGGCCCGTTCCAGCAGCAGCTGCGAGACGGGCATCCGGTATTGGATCGACACGCCCAAATCGCCGTGCGCCACGCCGGCCAGCCACAGGGCGAACCGGACCCAGACCGAATGAGTGAGTCCGAATTGTCGCTCCCGTGCGGCGATCGCGTCCGGCCGCAGCGAACTGCCTTCGCCGCCGCTGCCGAGCACTGCCGCGTTGCCGGGGGTCGAATCAAGCAGCAGGAAGACGAACAATGATGCCAGCAGGGCCGTCAGCACCAGCCCGCCGAACCGCAACAGGGCGGCGCGGACGGTCCGGGCGGGACGGCGTCGGGCCACCGGTCACCGCCCTCCGACGTATTTCGCCCACGGGAAGTTCTGGGTGCCTGCCGCATTGGTCGGCCCGCCCGTGACGCGTTTGCCGAAGTACACGGCGACGGGTGAGGAGATCAGCGGGATCCACGGCATATCGTGCAGCAGGATTCCGCGCGCCTTCTTCAGCGCGGCAATCCGCTTTGCCCCGGACTCGCTGCGTGCTGCGGACTTCACGAGCGCGTTCAGCTTCGCGTTCGAGTATCCGGCAAAGTTGAGGAAGCCTCCGGGGGTGAATTCGCGGTAGACCTCGAGCGGGTCTCCGCTCTGACTGCCGATCATGGCCAGCGACAAGTCGGTACCGCGCCGTGACTTCGGATCGGACACAAAGGCGTTCGTGACGGCCGTGCTGACCTCTTTGAGCTGGATATTCAGGCCAATCGATTGTCCGGCCGCCCGAACCGCCGTGGCCATTGGAGTGACGGTCGACGATTGCGCCGAGTACGAAAGCACGAGTTTTTTCCCTTGTGCGCCGGCCGCGTCAATGAGCTTTGTGGCCTTGGCGGTATCTTTGCGTAGCGGCGGCAGCCGGTCGGACCCCCGCGGCCAGAGACCCGGTGCGGCGAAATCGCCGGCCGGGACCGCGGTGCCGTTCGACGCCGCGGCAACGAGGCCGGCACGGTTGATGGCAAGCGACAAGGCGCGGCGTACTCGCGGATCTCCCAGCACGCCGTGGGAGTTGAACAAAGCCACCGACCACGTGGAGGTGCCGGCGCCGTAATACATGTGCCCGCCCGGGCTCTTGATTTCGGGTGCGGAGCCCGAACCCACTGCCGACGACCCGTCGATCTCTCCGGATGCGAGAGCTTGGTCGCGCGTCTCGGAGTCTTCGATGATCTTCATCTGCACGTGCCGGGCGAGAGCCGGGGTGCCCCAGTAGTTCGGGGCGCGGCGCAAATCGATCTCCGTCCCGCGCGTCCACCGGGTCATTGTGAAGGCTCCCGTGCCGTCAAGGTACTGCGGCGCCGAACCGTACTTGTCGCCGGCCTTTTTCAAAAACGACGCCGATTCGACGGTGCCGGCGGCGGTCGACAGGTAGCTGCCGACCAGCGAATCCGGTCTGGACAGCGAGATCCGCACGCGATACGGCCCGCGCGCCGTCACGTCGTCGATGGACCTCAAGGCGTACGACCAGACGGAGCCCTTGGCCCGTGACCTGTCGAGGCTCGCCACGACGTCCCGCGCCGTCATGGCCGACCCGTCGTGGAAGCGCACGTGTCGGCGCAGTTTCACATCGATGGTCCGCGGGGACGGCGTGCGAAGTTTCACGGCGAGCCCGGGGGAGCGGCCGCCGTCGGGGTCCTTGAAAAAGAGCCGTTCGACGACGTTGGGCAACACGCGGCCGCTGTGCGAGCTGTTGTCCTTGGTCCAATCGAATGTCGACGGTTCACCCGACAGAGCCCAGCTGAACGAGTCGATGGCGGCCTTCGGCTTCGCCGACCAGGTGGAGAGCTTTGCACCGGTCGGGGCGGGCGAAGCGCCGGTCCCGCTCGATGAGTCGTCCGACGAGCGGCCGGATGAGCCGGCGCACCCGGCCATGGCCATTCCGACGACGAGTACGAAAGCTGTCGCAATGGCCGGCGCTCCGGCGCGCGCAAAGGAAGAACGATGTGGTGGCACTGACGGCCCTTGTCAGGTCGAACACGTCGATGACACCTCACATCGGGTGGTCGGCGTGCAATACGGCGACGGACTCCCGCGCCCGGGCCAGTCTATCGACCCGGCGCCGCTGTCCGCGACCCGGCGCCTTAGGAGTCCAGGACGTCGGCGACTACCTGCCGCGCGGCGTCCTGCACCTGGGCCAGATGGTCCTCGCCGCGCAACGACTCCGCGTAGATCTTGTACACGTCCTCGGTACCCGACGGGCGCGCAGCGAACCACGCGTTCTCGGTAGTCACCTTGAGCCCGCCGATCGGCGCGTCATTGCCGGGTGCCCGCGTCAGTTTGGCAGTGATCGACTCACCGGCCAGCGAATCGGCCGTGACCTGCTCGGGACGCAACTCGCCGAGTACCTTCTTTTGCGCCTTCGTGGCCGGGGCGTCCACGCGGGCGTAGGCGGCCCGTCCGAACCGCTCGGCCAGTTCGTCGTAATGTTTGCTGGGCGTCTTGCCCGTCACGGCAGTGATTTCGCCGGCCAAGAGCGCAAGCAGGATGCCGTCCTTATCCGTCGTCCACGGCCGTCCGGCGCGCGTCAAGAAACTGGCACCGGCCGATTCCTCGCCGCCGAACGCCACGGAACCGTCGAGTAGGCCGGGCACGAACCATTTGAACCCCACCGGCACCTCGAGCAGCGTGCGCGAGTTCGCCGCAGTGACCTTGTCGATGATCGACGACGACACGAGAGTCTTGCCGACGGCGGCGTCGGCCGGCCAATCCGGGCGATGACGCAGCAGGTAGTCGATCGCCACGGCGAGGTAATGATTCGGGTTCATCAGTCCGGCGTCCGGCGTCACGATGCCGTGCCGGTCGGCGTCCGCATCGTTGCCGGTGGAAATGTCGTAGTCGTCGCGCCTGTCGATGAGTGAGCGCATGGCCCACGGCGACGAGCAATCCATGCGGATCTTGCCGTCCCAATCGAGCGTCATGAACGCCCATGTCGGATCGACGACGGGATTGACGACCGACAGGTTGATATCGTGCCGGTCGGCGATCGCGGACCAGTAGTCGACGCTTGCGCCGCCGAGCGGATCGGCGCCGATATGCAGATCCGAGCCGGCGATCGCGTCCATGTCGAGCACGCTGTCCAGATCGTCGAGGTAGCGGGCCAGATAGTCGTAACCGCTCACGCCGTCCAACTGCCGGGCCCTGGTGAACGGGGTGCGCGGAATCGCTCCGATGCCCGCGGCCAGCAGCTCGTTCGCGCGGCCGGCGATCCACGACGTCACCGAGGTGTCGGCCGGGCCGCCGTTCGGCGGGTTGTATTTGAACCCGCCGTCGCTGGGCGGATTGTGGCTCGGGGTGACGACGATTCCGTCGGCCGGCCCAGACGTTTTGCCGGCGTTGAACGTCAGGATGGCGTGCGAAACGGCAGGCGTCGGCGTATAACCGTCCCGGTCGTCAATCATCACCCGGACGCCGCGTGCCGCAAGCACCTCGAGCGCGGTGGCCCACGCCGGCTCGCTCAGCGCGTGCGTGTCGCGGCCGATGAAGAGCGGCCCGGTGATGCCTTGGCCCTCGCGGTAATCCACTATCGCCGCGGTCGTGGCAACTATGTGCGCTTCGTTGAACGAGCCGTTCAGGCTGCTGCCTCGGTGCCCGGACGTGCCGAAGACGACTTTTTGGTCCGGGTCGCCCGCGTCCGGCGTGATGTCGTGATAGGCATCGAGCAATTCGGGGATATCGACGAGGTCTTCGGCGCGGGCCGGTTTTCCTGCGGATGAGTTCATGGCTCGATCTTGCCAGCCCTGCCGGAACCGCAACAGGGGTACGCCATATGGTGGGACGCCGTCTCGGCCGGTGTCCGACTACGGGGTGGAGCAGATCATCCTCCGGGAGGACTCCGCATCCGCCAAGATCCGGCCCGGCGCCGACGCGCGGACCGCCCGCGGCGCGACAAGCTTGGTCCATGACACCTTCGCTGTTCGACAACCAGCCGCAACCCGTACAAAATCCGGACGCCGGGCGGAGGGGACCGGCGCTGACCGCCTCCGGGCTCGTCAAGACTTTCGGCCCGGCACGCGCGCTCGCCGGGGTCGACGTCGCGATCGGTCCGGGCGAATCCCTGGCGGTGATGGGACCGTCGGGCTCGGGCAAATCGACACTTTTGCACGTGCTGGCCGGCATCATGACGCCGGACGCCGGCACGGTTGCCTTGTACGGCGACACGATCAGCGGATTGTCCGAACGGGCTCGCACCTCGCTCCGGCGCCGTCGTTTCGGCTTCGTGTTCCAGTTCGGGCAGCTGCTTCCCGAGCTCCCGGCGATCGAAAACGTAGCGCTGCCGTTGATGCTCGGCGGGGTACCCAGACGCGACGCCGAAGCGCGGGCGACCGGACTGTTCGGCCCGCTCGGGCTGGCCGGGCTGGAAGCGCGCCGGCCCGGCGAATTGTCCGGCGGGCAATCGCAGCGCGTCGCGGTCGCCCGCGCACTCGTGACGGCGCCCGACGTCATCTTTGCCGACGAGCCGACCGGATCGCTCGATTCCCGGTCCGGCGTCGAAGTGATGAACCTGCTCACGGACGCTTGTCGCGGCCAAGGCGCCGCCCTCGTCCTGGTCACGCACGACCGGCAGATCGCCGGCTGGTGCGAGCGCACCATCACCATGCGGGACGGTCTGGTCAGCGGGGAATACCGACGCCCCGGGACGGAAGCCGGCGACACCGCGCCCGGCGTCCGCGCGGCGTCCGGCATCGGATCGGGCCGGGCAGCGACACGATGAATACGACCGAGCTCAAAGGAAACCGGTTGACGGCAACTGTGGGGCTGTCCATGCGGTTGCTGCGCGGCGGCGGACGACGCGACTATCAGTCGGTGGTCTTGGCGGTTGTCGCATACGCGGTGACCACCGCGCTGCTGATAGTGATCCTCGGCGGACTTTTCGCCTTCCACGACAGGGCCGAGCGGGCATCGGCCTGGTCGGTCACCGGAGTGTCGAGCGCTGCGGAACACGGCAGGCAGGGGCCGATAATTGCCGCCCATCATGAGCCGGCCGGCGGCAAGAGCATGACCGTTGTCGAGATTGCCGGTGCGCCAAAGAATGCGCCGGGCGAGTCGGCGCCTCCCGGCATGACTCGCGCGCCGAAGCCCGGTGAGGTGTTCGTGTCACCGGCGCTCGCCACGTTGATGCGCACGCTCCCGGATGCGCAACTGGCCGACAGGTTCCCGGCTGTCGCGGGCGTGCTGCCAACGGACAGCATGCCGACTCCGGGAAGTCTCGTCGCGGTCGTGGGACGGGACGACGGCGCGCTTTCCGGGAATTCCGCAACCGGGTCGTGGGACGGGCTGGAGCCGCACCATTACACGTCGTTTGCCGAGCCGCAGGCATCGCTGGCGATCGACGCCGACGCATCATCGCTCGGCGTCGACGACGACGCGTCACTGTATTACGGGCTCGCCTGGCTGGCAGTGCTGCTCATGGCCGTTCCTCTTGTCACGCTCGGCGGCGCGGCGGCCCGGCTCGGCGTGTCCCGCCGCAACGCTCGGTTGGCCGCGCTGCGGTTGGCCGGGGCCACGCCGCGACAGGTCGTCGGCATGACAGCCGTCGAATCGATGGTGCACGCCGGGACGGGTGCCGTGATCGGCGCCGTCCTGTCGATCGTGTTGCTGCCGATAGCCGGCGTGGTGCCGTTCCAGGGGTCCGGTTTCGGATTCGCCGGCCTCTGGATCGGTGTGGTGCCGTTGCTTGCCGTGCTGGCTGGCGTCGTCATTCTGGCCGGGGTCAGTTCGGTGCTCGGACTGCGCCGCGTGGTCGTGTCGCCGCTCGGCGTCGCGGCACGGACGACGCCGCCGGGCGTTTCCTGGATCCGTGCACTCGTTTTCTTCGCCGTCATCATCGGGTGGAACGTGCTGGCGCGGTCGCCGGCCGGATTCGGTATCTCGATGGTGCTGATAGCCCTGTTCTGCGTGTTCTCGGTCATCGGCGTGATCGGCCCGTGGCTGGTGGCGATGATGGCGAAGATCCGAGCCCGGAGCGCAACCGGGCCGGTGAATCTGCTGGCGGCCCGCCGTCTGCTCGACGACCCGAAGGGAGCGTGGCGGGGCGTGTCCGGACTGGCGCTTGCCGGTTTCGTCGCGGCAATCGTGTCGGTGATGCCGGCATTGACGTCCGCGGTGTCGGCCCCGCCGTCGTCCGTGAGCGTGACCGCATCGAGCTCGGCTGCCGCGGGGCAACTCGCCGCGACGGCCCGGGACCGGTTGGACGATGCACAGGTGGCCGCGGCGGTGACAACCGCGAAGGACAGGGTGGTCATTCGACCGAAGGCCGATACCCCGGCGGCCGAAGACGAGGTCACCACTATTGCCGCGAAGTCGGCGGACGGCGCGCCGGTCACGTCGACCGCAACGCGGGCCGCATCCGACGCCGAACTCATGTCCGACATCCGCACGGGGGTGCTGTTCACGCTGCTCATCACGTTCGTGATCGCGGCCTCGTCCGTGGGCATCACCAGCGCGGCGTCCACCCTCGATCGCCGGCAACTGTACGGGCTGATGCGGCTGGCCGGAACCGAACGGCGCGTTCTCGACGCAGTTCGCTTCAAGACGACTTTGTGGCCGTTGTTGCTGACAGTCGCCGTGTCGGCCGGGTTGGGCCTGTTCTTTACGTTGCCGATGCTGGGCAGCCTCGTCGCTCAGCCGGCCGGTCTGTTCATGCTCGCCGGCTGTCTGCTCGTCGGCATTGCCATGGTGCTGGCCGCGTCGGCCGCCTCGCGGCCGATCCTGCGGGACGTGCTGCGCGATCCGTCGCCGCGGCCGGATTGACGGCCCGGACCGGCTGTCTGCGCCGGCGCGTGTGCGGTGCGGTGGTGGGCGAGGGCGGCTACCGTAGGGGAGGTAGCCGCGAATGATTGGAGAGCCGATGCCGCTGTACTTGGAAGATCTGCATGCCGGGCAGTCCTTTGAAACGCCCGGGCGCACCATCACGGAGGCCGACGTGATGTCGTTTGCGGCATGGACGAACGACAACAACCAGGTGCATACCGATGTGGAATTCGCCAAGGGCACCAGGTACGGGCAGCGCGTCGTCCACGGCATGCTCGGCGCCTCGCTGTGTCTGGGTCTCATTGCTCGCACGGGGGTGTTTGAAGGCAGCGCCGTCGCGCTGCTGGGTATTGACGGGTGGAAGTTCAGCGCCCCGGTGTTCATCGGCGACACCGTGACGTGCACCGTCGACATCCTCTCCGCGCGGCCGACCAGCAAAGGCGGCTACGGGATCGTCGAACGCATGCTGACGCTGCGCAACCAGCACGGCGAAACCGTGCAATCCGGTCGAATGGACATCATGGTGCTTGCGGGCGCCGACTCGGGCTCGGAGACGGGATAAGCCGATGCCGGAGCTGCCCGAAGTCGAAGGCTTGGCGCGATTCTTACGTGCCGAGGCGGTGGGGAGCGTCGTGGCCACTGTGACGATGGCGTCGATAGCGGCGTTGAAGACGGTCGACCCTCCCGTCACGGCACTGGCCGGGCTCAGCGTCACGGGTGCCGCCCGGCACGGAAAATTCATCGACCTCGACGTCGACGGGCTGCACCTCGTGTTTCACCTGGGAAAGGCCGGCTGGTTGCGTTGGTACGACTCGATCCCGGCTACCCCGCTTCGCCCCGGAAAGGGCCCCATCGCCATGCGCGTGCGGCTCGACAGCATTGAAGGCGGCGAGCCGTACGGGTTCGACCTGACCGAGGCCGGAACAAAGCGCCGACTGGCCGTGTACGTCGTCCGGAACCCCCGGGACATACCCGCCATTGCGGCCCTCGGCCCGGACCCGCTCGCTATGGCGTTGCCCGAATTCGACGGTCTCGTGCGCAGCTCGCACGCGCAGATCAAGGGAGTGCTGCGCGACCAAAACCTGATCGCCGGCGTCGGCAATGCCTACAGCGACGAGATTTTGCATGCGGCGAAGCTTTCGCCGTTCGCCATGGCCGATACGTTGGACGCCGACGCCGTCCGGAACCTGTTCGACCGGATGCACGAGATACTGGCCGGCGCGGTCGCGGCGGCGGACGGCAAGCCGGCCAAGGCACTCAAGGACGCCAAGAGGTCCGGCATGCGCGTTCACGGCCGTGCCGGCGAGCCCTGCCCGGTGTGCGGCGACACCGTGCGCGAGGTCTCCTTTGCCGATTCCGCGCTGCAATATTGCCCGACGTGTCAGACTCGCGGCAAGATCCTTGCCGACCGGCGCACATCCAAATTCCTCAAGTAACCCGCCGAGTGGTGGCGAATGGCTGCGAAATCTCTGATTTCGCAGCCATTCGCCACCACTCGACGAGCGGGGTCGTGCGGAAGGGCCGGCCGTGCCACTATGGACCGCATGACACTTGCTTATGACGACGTGCTGGCGGCCCGCCGGCGCATTGCGGGGATCGCGCACCACACACCCGTGTTCACGTCGCGCACTTTCGATGAGTTGACCGGTGCCGAGGTGTTCTTCAAGATGGAGAATTTCCAACGTGTCGGCGCCTTCAAGTTCCGCGGTGCGTACAACGCGTTGTCACGGATCGATGCCGACCGGCGTGCTCGCGGCGTCATCGCCTTCTCCAGTGGAAATCACGCACAAGCGGTTGCGCTGGCGGCGCGGATACTGGGCATCAAGGCGACAATAGTGATGCCCTTTGACGCCCCCGCCGCCAAACTCGAGGCCACGCGCGGCTACGGCGCCGAAATCGTGCAATACGACAGGTACTCGCAAGACCGCAGGGATGTCGGCGCCGAGCTTGCGGCCGAGCACGGTTACACGATGATCCCTCCGTTCGATCATCCCGACATCATTGCCGGCCAGGGAACGGCAGTTGCCGAGCTCATCGGCGAGGTCGGCGTGCTGGACGCCGTCGTCGTGCCGCTCGGCGGGGGAGGGCTGCTGTCGGGCAGCGCGCTGTCGGCCCGCGAATTGTCGCCCGGTGCGCGGATTTACGGTGTCGAGCCCGAAGCCGGGGACGACGGGCGGCAAAGTTTCCGGGCGGGGCGCATCGTGACGATCCCGACGCCGAAGACGATTGCGGACGGCGCTCAGACCACCGCATTGGGTGAACTGACGTTTCCGATCATTCGCGACCTGGTCGACGACGTCGTGACGGCGTCGGACGACGAGCTGGCCGCCCAGGTGCGCTTTTTCGCCTCCCGAATGAACGTCGTCGTCGAGCCGACGGGCGCGCTGGCCGCTGCCGCAGCGTCCGGGAACCAGTTGGACCTCGCGGGTCAACGGGTCGGCGTGGTCGTCTCGGGCGGAAACGTGGATCCGGCAGCGCTCGCCGGCATCCTGGCGCCGGCCTGAGCTATTTCACGTACGGTTCGTCCGGGCCGTCGGAGACGATCGGCAGACCGTTGTCGAGTGACCAGGAGCCCATCCCGCCGGTCAGGTTGACCGCGTCGATGCCGTTGTCGTTCAGCCATTGGACGGCTCGCGCCGAGCGGCCGCCGGACCGGCACACGACCACGACGTCGTCGTCACCGTCCATCGGCACCTCGCCGTATCGTTCCATCAACTGGCCGAGCGGAATGTGCACTGCCCCGTTGATGTGGCCGGCCTGCCATTCATCGTCTTCACGGACGTCGACAATCGGCGCTCCGGGCGGAACCTCGGTGGCGCTGATACTGGGTAGATCGCTCATGATTCCAGGCTAAACCAGGCCCGGCCGGCGTGGCCACGCCGTCGCCGCTGCGCCTCCCCGCCGCCCGCGGACGAAGTCGGCGGAAATGTCTGCGTGGCGAGCCGGCCGCTGCAAAATCACTGCTGAAGTACACGGATGTCACACGTATGTCGCTGCAGCTAGAAACGGCAATACGCCGATAGCGTTAAGGCATGGATCCCATCCGTAACCCCTACGCGCCCGGCGCCGGGCAACGGCCGCCCGAATTGGCCGGCCGCGACAGCGAGCTGCGCTCGTTCGACGTCGTGCTGGAGCGAATTTCCCGCGGCCGACCCGAACGCTCGCTCGTGTTGACGGGGTTGCGCGGAGTCGGAAAGACGGTGCTGCTCAACAGCATGCGGTCAACGGCGGTGCGCCGCGGGTGGGGCACCGGAAAAATCGAGGCAAGGCCCGACACGGACCTGCGTCGTCCCTTGTCGGCTGCGCTGCATTTGGCAGTCCGTGAGCTGGGGCTGAAGGACGCCGACCAGCGCGACCAGGTGCTCGGCACGCTGAAGGCGTTCGCCATGCGCAGTGGCCAGGAACCGGGCAAACCGCCGGCGAAGCTGCGCGATCGATGGCAGCCGGGCATCGATGTGCCGGCGACGACCGGCCGCGCCGACACGGGCGATATCGAGATCGATCTCGTCGAGTTGTTCACCGACATCGCCGGCCTGGCCGGGGACGCGGGGCACGGCGTGGCGATCTTCATCGACGAGATGCAAGATCTCCGGCCGGACGACGTGTCGGCCCTGTGTGCCGCGTGCCATGAGCTCAGCCAGCTCGGGCTGCCGCTGATCGTCGTCGGCGCGGGCCTGCCGCATTTACCGGCAGTACTCTCGGCATCGAAATCGTACAGCGAACGGTTGTTCAGCTACGTGCGCATCGACCGTCTGGACCGGGAACAAGCCGATCGGGCGTTTCGCACCCCGGCAATCGACGAAGACGCCGATTACACGATCGAAGCCCTTGACGCGCTCTACGAAGCCACCGACGGGTACCCCTATTTCGTGCAGGCCTACGGCAAAGGTGCATGGGACGTTGCCCCGAAGTCGCCCATCACGGCGGACGACGTGCGCGTCGCCTCGCCCGGGGCCCAGGCCGAACTCGCCGTGGGATTCTTCGGTTCCCGCTATGAGCGGGCGACGCCGGCCGAACGCGAATACATGCGCGCCGTCGCAGATCTCGAACACGATAGCGAGGACGGCACCCTGATCGTCACGACGTCCTCGGTGGCCGATCATTTGAAGCGCAAGCCGCAATCGCTGTCGCCGGCCCGAGACGGCCTGCTGAAGAAAGGGCTCGTCTATTCGGCCGAGCGCGGGCGAATCGCCTTCACGGTTCCGCATTTCGGCCGCTATCTCCGCTCGGCCGGCTAACCGCTGCACCCCCGGCGAGGGACGAGCGCGTTTTGCCGCAAAAGGCGCGCCCAGTAGGCTTGGGCCCCATGGGTAAAAAGTCGCGCAAACCTGTCGGGCGCACCGACGTCGCCGCCGAAGATCTACCGGTCGTCGGAATGCGCGAGCCGTGCCCGTGCGGTTCGGGAAAGCGGTACAAGCAGTGCCACGGCCGCAAGGTGCATGCCGAAGAGGCCGACCTGGTGCCCCGCCCGTATGAAGGGCTTCCCGGCGAAGCCGATTGGGTGGCCATGCGCGAGCTCGTGCCCGCCGCCACTGCGACGGCCAAACTGCGTGACGAGTACGGCGGCGAGGAAGTCACCATCGCCACCCTGCTTCCCGGCGCGTGGCAGGCGCTGAAACGCAACGACGGCAAACTCTTCATCGGCTTGCAGACGGCGGCGTCGTCGGCCGATCTGTCCCGCGACGCTGCTGCCGCACTGCTGGACGTCAAGGACCGCGATGCGGGTACGCAGTCGGGCGGCGGATCGCGCCCCGGCCCGGGGCCGCGCCTGCAAGACATTCTGGACACCTCCCACCCGTGGACGGTCCGCGTCCAGGAGACGTTCGACTATTGGCTGCCCGAGGACGGCGACCACGATGAAGAGGTCAAGGCGTCGCTCGAACAAGCCAACGAGGCCGTCGCCCCGACCGAGCGTCTTGCGGGAGTTGAATCGGCGTATTGGACGGTCATCGGCGGGCGCACGTATCTTCGCTGGTCGATGGCGCACGACGAGGAGCCGTTGCTCGACGCGTTCGCCAAACTGCACGCCGCCGGCAAGAACAGCATGGGAGAAGGCAGCCGGTACCTGGGCTGCTTCCGGGCCGATGGACTGATCGTGCCGGTGTGGGAACTCCAACAGGGCACCCAGGCCGACGATGTCGAAGAACCGGCCGCAGCGTTCGGAGCCGCTCTCGACGACGCCCTTGCCGCGCCGTCCGACCTCACGGTGGAAGAGCGCCGCGCCCGCGCCGGAGTCGTCTCGCGCCAGTTGACCCTGCGTTAAAAAACCGGGGACAAGTAGGCTAGGCCGAGTGAACGACCAGCATGTTGCAGTAGTCATCCCGGCCAAGGACGAGTCGGCGACAATTGCCGCCACGGTGCGCTCGGCGCGGTCCATTTCCGGAGTCGACCTCGTCATAGTCGTCGATGACGGCAGCGCCGACGACACGGGCCGGGTCGCCCGCGGCGCCGGCGCCGGCGTTCTGACCCACCCGCGCAACAAGGGCAAGGCCGCCGCCATGATGTCGGGCGCGCTGGCCGTGCACAATCGGGAGATCTCATCGGCGGACACCAGCAAGCCGCCGCGCGCTCTGCTCTTCATCGATGCCGATCTGGGCGACACGGCAGCCGAAACAGCCCCGTTGACCGAGCCTGTCGTGGCCGGCCGGGCCGACATGACCATCGCCGTCCTTCCACGCCAGAGCACGGACGGCGGCGGGTTCGGCCTTGTCGTCGGCTTGGCCCGGCGCGGCATCGCCGAACTCAGCGGCTTCACCGCCACCCAGCCGTTGTCGGGAATGCGGTGCCTGACCCGCGCCGCCTACGACGCCGCCCAGCCGTTTGCCGCCGGATGGGGCGTCGAGACGGCCATGACGATCGATCTGGTGTCGGCGGGGTTTCGGGTGCGCGAAGTCGAATGCGCGCTGCAACACCGGGTGACCGGACGCGACCTGCGTGCGCAGCTGCACCGCGCCGCCCAGTATCGGGACGTCTGGCGGGCACTTGCCGTTCGCCGGATGTCGGCCCGGCGCCGGGCGCCGCGTCAATCAATCGGCAGCAAACGGACACACGGAAAAGAGAACTCATGAATGACGGCACCCGGTCGCGCTATGCCTATCTTGGCCCGTCGGCGACGTTCACGGAGTCCGCACTGCTCCAGTTGCCGGAGGCAGCGGACGCCGAGCGGGTACCGATGCCCGGCGTCATCGAAGCGCTCGAAGCGGTACGCACTGGCGAAGTATCGGCGGCCGTGGCTCCCATCGAGAACTCGGTCGAGGGCGGTGTCAGCGCCACTCTCGATGCCTTGATCAGTGACATGCCGCTGCAGATCATGCGCGAATTCGTGGTGCCCATCAAGTTCGTGCTGGCCGCGCGCCCGGGCGTGAAGCTGAGCGATATCCGCACGTACGCCACCCATCCGCATGCGGAGGCCCAAACCCGACGCACAATCGGCAAACTGCTGCCGGGCGTGACGTACCTGCAGGCCGCGTCGACGGCTGCCGCGGCGGCCGGCCTCGGCGCCGATCTGGTCGGCGCGCCGTATGAAGCGGCAGTGTGCAACGAATTGGCGGCATGGCGCTACGGCCTGCACGTGGTGGCCGATAACGTCGGCGACATCGCGGACGCCGAGACCCGGTTCGTTCTGGTGTCGAAGCCGAGCCCCGTGCCGCCGCCCACCGGCGCCGACCGTACGTCGATAGTTGCGGGCCTGCGCACTGAAGCACCCGGTGCGCTGCTGGAACTTCTCGAACAATTCGCGGCCCGCGGCGTCAATCTCACCCGGATCGAATCCCGCCCGACTGGCGACGGCCTCGGCCTGTACCAGTTCTCGCTCGACGTCGACGGCCACATCAGCGAAGCCCGCGTCGCCGAAGCCTTGTCCGGCGTGCACCGCACGGCTCGCAGCGTCCGGTTCCTCGGGTCGTATCCGCGCGCCGACGGGCGTCGTCCGCTCATCACCGAGCAGACGACGGACGATGCGTTCGGCCGGGCGGATGCGTGGCTGGACGCCGTCTCGCACGGCTGCGAGCCGTCCTGACGCCGGACGTTTCACAGTGTGAGACTTCCGTCTCATTCCGTTGAGCGCGGGCGTATCGTTTTTGCGTGATGCCCGTCACCCGGGCACCCGTCCCCAGCCGCCCACCGGCGCCGCCCGGCGGATCGGTCCGAAGGAGTCCCCACGTGACAAGCCAGAACATCCCCGCCGACGATCGCACGACGTCCGGCCCGCCGCGCGAATCCGTCTTCCGTATCGCGGTGGCGAGTTTCGCCGGTACGACAATTGAATTCTTCGACTATTACGCCTACGGCCTTGCCGCGGCGCTCGTGCTCAACAAGGCGTTCTTCCCCGACCTCAGCCCGGCGGCCGGTACGCTCGCCGCGTTCGCCACGTTCGGCGTGGCCTTCGTGGCCAGGCCGGTCGGAGCCGCGCTGTTCGGTCATTGGGGCGACCGGATCGGCCGGAAGAAGATCCTCGTCGTGTCGTTGCTCATGATGGGGCTCGCCACGTTCGCGGTCGGGCTGCTGCCGTCGTTCGCCACCATCGGCCTCTGGGCGCCGATCCTGCTCGTCGTCCTGCGCATCATCCAGGGGATCGGGCTCGGCGGCGAGTGGGGCGGAGCCGCGCTGATCGCGACCGAACACGCGCCGGAAGGCAAGCGCGGGCTGTACGCCATGTTCCCGCAACTCGGCCCGGCCATCGGGTTCATCCTGGCGAACCTGACGTTCCTTGCCTGCCGCGTGAGCATGTCCGACCACGCATTCAACACGATCGGCTGGCGCATCCCGTTCCTCGTCAGTTTCGTCCTGGTGCTTGTCGGCCTCTACGTGCGGTTGAAGATCGCCGAGACACCGATCTTCAAGGAAGCCACCGCCAATCACGAGATCGTGCGAGCCCCGCTCGTCGAGCTTGTCAAAAATCAGTGGAAGGCGCTGTTGCTGGGTGCCGGCGGCATGATCATCCAGTACACGCTGTTCTACACGGCCACCACGTTCTGTCTGGCGTACGCCACCACCACCCTGGGCGTGAAACAGTCGACGATGCTCGTCATCGTGATGCTCGCGGTCGTCATGCTCGGCGTCGCCACGGTGTTCAGCTCGATCCTGTCCGACCGGATCGGCCGCAAACGCGTCCTGCTCATCTCGTGCGGACTCGCCGTCGTCTGGGGGCTTGCGACGTTCCCGCTGCTCGACACCGGCAACTACGTGCTGATGTGGCTGGCATTGGCCGGATGTCTGGCGCTGATGGGACTCGGATTCGGGCCGATGGGCGCCTTCCTGCCGGAGCTGTTCGAAACCCGGTACCGCTACACCGGCGCGTCCCTGTCATACAGCCTGGGCGGCGTCTTCGGCGGAGCACTGCCGCCGCTGATCGCCACCGAACTGTCGGCCAACTTCTCCAGTTGGACGATCGGGGCGATGATCTCCGTGCTAGCGCTCATCTCACTGGTGTGCATCCTCGGGCTGCCGGAAACGAAATCGTCGTCGATGCTGGCCCGCGCCTCGCGCTAAGCCGCCGACCCGGTTCCGGCCGCGCCGCGCCTTATTGCCGGGACGTCGCCGGCGTGCTCTTTGGCGCGGGGCGCGGCCCGAGAGTGCCCAGGTTCGGCCACATGTCGAGTCGCATTTGCCGACGTTGTTCGGGAGTGGGCACCCGCACCAACAAGGCGCCGGGTTCGACCTGCATGGTCAGGGTCGAGGTGCTGCCGATCATGTCGCCGTCCAGTTGCACGTCAAGCGGCTGTTCGGCGTCAATGACGACTTTGGCGCCCTGATAGTGCTCGACCACCGGCAGGCCGCGCCGCGTGCGGAAGAGCACGCGGGCGGCCACCCCGACCCAACCGAAGTAGCCGGGCGGGGAGACGGCCATGACGTCGAGGATGCCGTCGTCGATCTTGGCGTCGGGCATCAAGTCGATACCGCCGGGCAGACGGGCGCAATTGCCGCCCAACACCGTGCGGATCTTGCGGGACATCGGTTCGCCGTCGTCCAAGCGCAACTCGACCTTGGTACGCGGGCCGCCCAGGTTGCGCATGCCCGCTTCGAGATACGCCCACCAGCCGACGATCTGCTTCAAGTCGCTTCGCGTGCCGGCCATGACCGTCGCATCGAATCCGATCCCGGCCAACACCAAGAACACGTGCGCCGGGTCGCCCGTACCGCCCGGCTCGCCCGTGCCGCCGTCCAGCTTGGCCAGGCCGACGTCGATGCGCCGATTCTGTCCCCACAGTGCCGTGCGAATTGCCCATTCGTGCCGGTCGACAGTCACGTCAAGATTGCGTGCCAACAGATTCCCGGTGCCCAGCGGGAGCAGGCCGAGCGCGACGTCCGTACCCGCCAGTTGCTCGGCCACAACGCGCACCGTGCCGTCCCCGCCGGCGGCGATCACGACGTCCACCCCTGCCTCGAGCGCTTCGCGGGTCTGTCCGCCGCCCGGATCGTCGACCGTCGTTTCCAGCCACAGCGGATCCTGCCAGCCCTCTTGCCGGCAGATGGCCTCGACCGTGGCACGCAGCTGCTTTGCGTCGCGCTTCGTCGGATTCATGATGACGGCGGCGCGCCGGCCCGTCCGATTTCCGCCGATCTCGATGGTCGACGTGTCGGTATGCACGGCGCGACGCAAGCTCGTCGGGCCGCCGCGGCCGACCAGTCGGCGACGCGTGACGACGCTGCCCGCAAGCACACCCAGGATCGCCACAACGACTGCGATGGCGATCACGAGTACGAGGGGGACGGTAATCATGGTGATGCAACAGTAACCCGCTTGGCTGAGCGGATTCTGATGAGGCGGTGCTCTCTCGGTAGGCTATGAGGGTGATCGATCTTCAACTCTTGCGCGACGACCCCGACAAATTCCGCGCTTCGCAGCGGGCCCGCGGCGAGGACGACTCTCTCGTCGACTCGATACTGCGTGCCGACAAGGCACGGCGGACGACGCTGTCCGAGTACGAGAGCCTGCGCGCCGAGCAGAAATCGTTCGGCAAGCGCGTGGCGCAGGCCTCCGGCGACGAGAAGAAGGACCTCGTGGCGGCTGCCAAGGGCATGAGCGAAAAGGTCAAGACGTTGCAGTCGGACGCCGACGACGCCCAAGACGCGCTCGACCGGCTGCTCTTCAAACTGCCCAATCTGGTGGCCGTCGGAGTGCCGTCCGGCGGCGAGGAGAACTTCGCCGTTGTGAAGACGGTCGGCGAGCCGCGCGATTTCGACGCCGAGGGGTTCACCCCGCGCGACCATCTCGACATCGGCACGGAGCTGCACGCGATCGACACCGAACGCGGCGTGAAGGTGTCTGGTGCCCGGTTCCACTACCTGCTGGGTGTGGGCGCGCGCCTCGAACTGGCGCTGCTGACCATGGCACTGGACCAGGCAATCGCCAACGGATTCGTGCCGATGATCACTCCGACGCTGGTCAAACCCGAGGTGATGGCCGGCACTGGGTTCTTGGGCGAGCATTCCGACGAGGTGTACCGGTTGGAGGCCGACGACTTGTTCCTCACCGGCACGTCCGAGGTGGCGCTGGCCGGCTATCACTCCGGCGAGATCGTTGACCTGGACTCGGGGCCGCTCCGGTACGCCGGATGGTCGTCGTGCTATCGGCGCGAAGCCGGGTCGTACGGCAAGGACACCAAGGGCATCATCCGGGTGCATCAGTTCCAGAAGGTGGAGATGTTCAGCTACGTGCATGCCGCGGACGCCGCCGCCGAACACGAGCGCATGCTGGCCTGGCAAGAGCAGATGCTCGCCAAGTGCGAACTGCCCTACCGCGTGATCGACACGGCTGCCGGCGATCTCGGGTCGTCGGCCGCCCGCAAATACGACTGCGAGGCGTGGGTGCCGAGCCAGCACACGTACCGCGAGCTGACGTCGACGTCGAACTGCACGACATTCCAAGCCCGCCGGTTGGGTATCCGCGAACGCACCGAGCACGGCACCGAACCGGTCGCCACGCTCAACGGCACCATGGCGAACACCCGCTGGCTCGTTGCCCTTTTGGAAAACCACCAACAAGCCGACGGATCGGTCAAGGTGCCGGCCGCCTTGCAGCCGTATCTGGGCGGCATGAGCGTATTGGAGCCGACCGCATGAGCCTGGCCGTGGACGAGTCCGGAATACCGGCCGCCGACGCGTATCTGATCGCGCTCGACGTCGACGGAACACTCGTCGGCTACGACGGAGCGTTGAGCGAGGCCGTCCGCGATGCCGTGCAAGGCGTGGCCGGCGCCGGACACCACGTAGTGATCTCGACGGGGCGTTCGGTGGCCGGCACGCTGCCGGTGCTCGACAGCCTGTCGCTGACGTCCGGATACGCAGTGTGCGCGAACGGGTCGATGATTCTCAGGCTCGACCCGGAATACGACTCCGGCTGGGAAGCGGTGCAGGTGACGACGTTCGACCCGCGGGCCGCACTGCTTCGGCTGCGGGAGATCGCCCCGATGTCGCGGTTCATGATCGAGGACGGCGACCTGCACCGGTGGGTGACGCAAGCCTTCCCCAACAACGAGCTGTCCGGCGCCATTGACACGATGCCGTTCGAGGAGATGCTGGACAAGCGCGTCACCCGCATCGTGATGCGCGATCCCACCAAGACCGCCGCCGAGTTCGACGACGTGGTGGAGGCAAGCGGATTGCACGGGGTGAGCTATTCGGTGGGCTGGACGGCGTGGCTCGACATCGCGCCGGAAGGCGTGTCGAAAGCCAGCGCCCTGGAAACGGTACGCGATTGGCTGCAGATCGACGCCGGGCACACGTTTGCGGCGGGCGACGGCACCAACGATTTGGAGATGATCCGTTGGGCCGGCCGCAGCGTCGCCATGGGGCAGGCTCCCGACGTCCTCAAGGAGGCGGCCGCGGAGATCACCGGCACCATCGACCAGGACGGCCTGGTCGACGTGCTGGGGCCGTATCTCTGATATGCCCGGACCCGTGCGGCTGGTAGCCAGCGACATCGACGGCACCATTCTGACGTCGTCCGGCCTCATCCGCCCGCGCGTGATCGAAGCGCTGCACTCGGCACGGGACGCCGGCATGGCGCTGGTGTTCGTCACCGGACGGCCGACCAGGTGGCTGGGGCCCATCGAGGAGCAGATCGGCCACGCCGGCATGGTGATCTGTTCGAACGGCAGCGTGCTGTACGACATGGAAGCCCGGCGAATCGTGTCGGCGCAAACGATTCCGGCGGCGGCCGCTCGCGCTGTGGCCGAGCGGCTGCGCAGCGAGTTCACCGAACTCGGGTTCGGCCTGGAAACACTCGACGGATACCGCGTCGACCCGGTCTACTCGCGCAACTTCCCGCCGGGCGTCAAGTGCCGCGTCGGGCAGATCGACGAGTTGCTTGCCGATTCGCCGCGCATTGTGAAGATGCTGGCGCGCTGGACCGGTGACGGCGACGAATTCCTCACCCGTGCCCGTCAAATGTTGACCGACCTCGTGACGCCTACCCATTCGAGCCCGCGCGAGGCCTTGCTGGAGATGTCGCCCCTCGGCGTCGACAAGGCGCACGCGCTGGCCGGGTACGCCAAGACGTTGGGGCTTTCCGCCGACGAGACGATCGCGTTCGGCGATATGCCCAACGACATCGAAATGCTCCGCTGGGCCGGACGCGGCTACGCCATGGCCGGCGGCCACCCCGAAGCGATCTCCGCGGCCCCGGGGTTGGCGCCTCCGATCGATGAGGACGGCGTGGCGCAAGTGCTCGAAGGGCTGCTTGCCGAAAACGTCGGCTAGCCCCGTTCGCTCCGCGTGCGTGTCGGTTCGGAACGGCGACGTCGAGCCCGGCTAATCACCGGTGTTCAACAGCCGTTCGGCGCGGTCGACGAGGTCCAGAGCCTCGCGGACGGCGCGCACGGCCGGCTCGGCGTCCGCAGGCTCGCCGGTGCGCAGCGCCGCTCGCACCATGAACGCTGCCTGGGCGGCTTGCGCCACGGCAGTCGCGGCCCGGGACAGGTTTCGCTGGACGTCCATGAACTCCGGTGCGCCGCCCGGCAACGCCATTCCATCGGTCGGTGCAAGCCGCTCGGCCCGCACACAGATGCCGTGCACCCGGTCCGCCGCCTGACCCAAGTCGCCCGTCAACGCGGCAAGCGCTTCGCGGGAAGCGCACGTGCCGTCGGGCTTCCGGTCGGTGTCGATGCCGCCGACGATGGCATAGAACCGGTCGACGGCGCGGCCGAACCGGTCGTGATCGTGCCGCCACGCTCCACGCCCGAGCTCGTCCCGGCGCCGTTTGCCGAATAATGCCATATGTCTCCTGCCGGTGTTTGCGCCGCTGCCCGGCGCCCCGCCGTCCTACCGCCCCGTCGGCACCCCGGGAAGCCGCCGGCGCGATTGACCTGCGGCTACAGGTACTGCCCGGTGCCGGACGGATGCTCGGAGTCCGCCCCGGCCTTTTGCTTCCGAGCTGCGGCCGCCGCCATGGCCGGGTCGACCCCCGGCGGGAGCTGGCGCATTTGATTCAGCTGCGTCTGAGCGGCCATCTGCTGCGCGACAAGAGCCGTCTGGATGCCGTGGAAAAGCCCTTCCAACCAGCCGACGAGCTGTGCTTGAGCGATCCGCAACTCCGCGTCCGACGGGGTCGCATCGTCGCCGAACGGTAGCGTGATGCGATGCAATTCATCGACCAGGTCCGGCGACAAGCCCTCTTCGAGCTCCTTGAGCGAACGCTCGTGCACTTCGGCCAGGCGCGCGCGGCCCTTGTCGTCGAGCGGCGCACCGCGTACCTCGTCGAGCAGCTGCTTGATCATTGTGCCGATGCGCATCACCTTGGCGGGTTGCGACACATCGTCGACCGGGCTGGCCTCGGCGCGTTCGGCGTCCTCGGCCTTCTCAGGCTCGCCATCGATAGTCCTGCCGGTCAATGCCTCCTCGGAATCAGTCATGATCCCATTGTGTCACTCGACGAGAGGTGCCGTCGTTCGACCGGAATCCTACGAGCCGAGCGTGAGCAGGACCTTGCCGACACTTGTCGAATCCTCCAGCATTTGCTGCCCGCGCGCGGCCTCGTCCAACGGCAGCCGGGCGTGGATCGTCGGGGCAACCCGCCCGGACTCGATCAGCGGCCACACTTCGGCAGTCACCTCGGCAACAATCGACGCCTTTTCCTGATCGGGGCGTGCCCGCAGCGTCGTCCCGATCACCGCCGCCCGCTTGCCCATCAACTTGTTCAGGTCGAGTTCCGCCTTGCGCCCGCCCAAGAGCCCGATGACGACCAGACGCCCGGACGGCGCCAACGCTTCGACGTTACGGGCCAAATATTTTGCCCCGACCACGTCAAGAATCACATCGGCCCCGTCACCCGTCCGGTCGCGCATCCGTTCGACGAAATCGTCGGTACGGTAATTGATGGCCAGTTCGACACCCAGCGGCCGGACGGCGTCCAGCTTCTCCTGGCTGCCGGCAGTCACTGCCACATGCGCGTTGAACGCTCGGGCAACCTGGATGGCCGCGGTGCCGATCCCCGAACCGCCGCCGTGCACCAGCAACCACTCGCCGGGGCGCAAATTCGCCGTCATGAACACGTTCGAATACACGGTGCACATCACCTCGGGAAGGGCCGCGGCATCCTCGAGCGGTACGCCAGCCGGCACCGGAAGCACGTGCCCGGCATCGACGGCGACCTTCTCGGCGTATCCGCCGCCGGACAGCAGCGCGCACACCTCGTCGCCGACCTTCCACTGGTGCACGGCGCGGCCGACTGCGGCGATCCTGCCGGAGACCTCGAGACCCGGCACGTTCGGGCCGCCGTGTGGATTGGGGTAAAGGCCCTGCCGCTGCATCACGTCGGCACGGTTGATCCCCGCCGCGACAACGTCGATGAGCACATCGCGCTCGCCGTACTCCGGCTCCGCCATTTCGCAAGGTCGCAACGTTTTCGCGGTCTCATCGATTTCAATTGCCTGCACGGCTGGTCAGTCCTTTCGTTCGGTCCGTCAAGGAAATCGTGCCTCATCGGCGTCGCCGTCGCGTTGGCCCGATGCGTGAACGGGCCGCCGACAAATCTTCGGGTGTGTCGATGTCGTAGCACAGCCGCTCGGGTACCTCGACAAATCGGTGGCGCAAGCCGGTCAGCAAACTGCGCGCCGTCCGAAGCGACGAGTCGGCTGCCAGCACGCCGGCCAGGGTGCGACGCCGGTAAACGGCCAGCAGCGGTTGTACCGCGCCGCCGGCCCGAGCCACCGCGACGTCGAGGTTGTCGTACGTGGCAAGCGGCTGCACGAGGTCGCCGAGCACCGCCGGCGCTTCGGGCATATCGCCGGCCAGCACGGCTACCAGCGCGGCGTCCGACGGAACGGCGTCCATTCCTGCGCGAATGGCGGGGACCGGACCGCCGCCGGGCGGGTCTTCGCGGACTCGCGTCACCCGAGATTCCGGCATCTCGGCCGGTAGCTCGCGATACGGGCCCACTACGATGATGGGCGAATCCGGGAATTGCCCGGCAACGTTCGTCAGGCACATGTTCAAGACAGTGTCCGAACCGAATCGGGCGGTCATCTTGTCCTGCCCGCGCATCCGGGAACTTTGCCCGCCGGCCAGCACGATCACCCCGAGCACATCGCGGAGAATATGTGCACGGGTCATGTCTCAATCATGCATCGCAGCCGGCAAAGTGGCCAAAGATGCTTTTATCCCCGGCGACAATCGGCCATACTGAGCGGTAAGCGAGAGCCGAAGGAGGCCGGCGATGTCCGAGGCAATGGAAACGCACAATATTCCGGGGCAGGCTGCCGCCGGTGATTCGGATCAATTGCAGGTCGGCGACACCCTCGACGACCGGGGCGTGGTCGATTTGCTCGATGAGGGGTATTCCCCGCCGGAGCGCCCGTCGGTCGGTTGGCGTCGCGGCTATTCGACCGACGACGACTGGTACGGCCAGAATCTCGACTATCGGCTGGCGCAGGAAGAGCCCGACGACTACGAGATGAGTCTGGTCGAGGACGAAGGCGAATGCGTGGGCGGCGAAGTCGGGCTCCGGCGTGCCGGCCGGTTGCAGAACGGCAGCGGCGCTGACGGCGGCGAAACGATCGGCGACGTGTACGCGACCGATATGGGAATCGACGGCGGCGCGGCCGGTGCGGAAGAGGCCGCCGTGCACGTGATCGACGACGATGACGAAGACTGATCATAATAGAGCGTGACCACTCAACGCCCCGAGGCCCAATCGTCCGAATCCCGCCGTCTCGTCACAATGCCCCGCCACGCCGCACCGGGCCATTACGGACGCATCGTCGTGACCGACCCGCGCCCGCTCGTCGAAGCCGGCGCCTTCCCGGCCAAGGCGATCGCCGGGGAAAGCGTGCCGGTCGGGGCCACAGTGTTTCGGGAGGGCCACGACCTGGTCGGCGCGCACGCCGTCCTGCTGGGAGCTACCGGCGAGGAAATCGAACGGGTGCGCCTTGTCGAAGAAGTTCCGGGAACCGACAGGTTCACCGGCACGGTGCATCCGGCCCGGGTCGGCCCCGCCAAGATCGTCATCGAAGGATGGGCCGATGCGTATGCCACATGGGCGCGGGACGCGACTTCGAAGGTCCCGGCCGGCGTCGACGTCGATCTGATGCTCGCCGAGGGCGTTGTTGCGCTCGATCGGGCTCTCGCCGTGGCGGGCCGGAGCGACGCGGACCAAGCGGTGTTGCGCCGGGCAAAGGATCAGCTGAACCGCACCGACCTGGGCGCCGCCGAACGGCTCGGGCCGGCGCTCGGAGCCGAAGTGCGGGCCGTCGTGGCCGCGCTGCCGGTCCGTGATTTCGTGACGGCGTCCGAAGCGCTGCCGGTGAAAGTCGAACGGCGGATGGCCGGAAATGCCGCCTGGTACGAATTCTTCCCCCGATCGGAAGGCGCGCGGTTCGACCGGATCGCGAAAACCTGGACGTCGGGCACGTTGCGGACGGCGGCCGAGCGGCTCGACGACGTCGCGGCCATGGGGTTCGACGTGATTTATCTTCCGCCCGTGCACCCGATCGGCACGGTGAACCGGAAGGGCCCCAACAACACGCTCGACCCGGCCCCGGGCGACCCGGGATCGCCGTGGGCGGTCGGGTCGGCCCAGGGCGGTCATGACGCGATCCACCCGGACCTCGGCGACTTCGACGATTTCGACGCTTTTGTGGCGCGCGCCCGCGACCTCGGTCTGGAAGTCGCCCTCGACCTGGCTCTGCAAGCCGCGCCGGATCACCCATGGGTCACCGAGCACCCCGAATGGTTCACCACGCAGCTCGACGGGACTATTCGCTACGCCGAGAACCCGCCGAAGAAGTATCAGGACATCTATCCGCTCAATTTCGACAACGACTACGACGGTCTGCGTCGGGAAGTCCTGCGCATCGTCGAACTCTGGATCGCCCACGGCGTCACGATCTTCCGCGTCGACAATCCGCACACGAAACCTGTCAAATTCTGGGAGTGGCTGCTCGGCGAAGTCGCGCGGCGGCATCCGGACGTCGTGTTCCTGGCCGAAGCGTTCACTCGCCCGCCCATGATGCATGCACTTGCCAAGGCCGGCTTCCAGCAATCGTATTCGTACTTCACGTGGCGCAATACGCGCGAAGAGCTGGAAGAATACCTGATCGAGCTGCGCGACGACTCCGGCGATTTCCTCCGCCCGAACTTCTTCGTCAACACGCCGGACATCCTGACCGAATATTTGCAGTTCGGGGGACCGCCGGCGTTCAAGATCCGCGCCGTGCTGGCATCGATGGGCAGCCCGCTGTGGGGCGTGTACGCCGGATACGAGCTGTGCGAACACGTGGCCCGGCCGGGCTCGGAAGAGTACATGGACAACGAGAAGTACGAATACCGCCCCCGCGACTTTGCCGCCGCCGAAGCCGACGGCAGGTCGCTGGCCGGGTATCTGACGCGGCTGAACGAAATCCGTCACGCCCACCCGGCCACGGGAGAGCTGCGCAATATTCGACTGCACCGCGCGGACGACGACTCCATCCTCGCCTTTTCCAAACGCACCGGGGACGACAGAGTCATCGTCGTGGTCAACCTCGACCCGCACGCCGTCCGCGAGACAACCGTCGACATCGATGTCGAAGCCCTGGGCCTGCCGACCGGCAGCACGTACCGCGTGCGAGATCAGCTCAGCGACGGCGAGTGGGAGTGGGGCGCGCACAACTACGTGCGCCTCGACCCGTACATCGAGCCGGCGCATATCCTCGTCGTCTCGGCGGCCGACGGCTCCGGCCGGTAGGAACGAATCTGCAGTGGGGATCAGCGGGGCACTTGCCGGTTTGCTCGACGCCTGGCTGCCCGCACGCCGCTGGTACCCGGGCTCCGGGACGGCGTTCTCGCACCCGGCCGAATTCCGCGAGCTGTTCGACGACGGCGACGAGGTGGCCGGGCGGCTGCTGCTGATCGAACTGACGTGGCCGGGCGGCCGGGCGCTGCTTCACGTGCCGTTGACGTTCCGGCGGCACCGGTTGGCCGACACGCCGGACGCCGCGCTGCTGGGACGCGTGGACGACCTCACGCTCGGCCCGCGGTGGGTGTACGACGGCGCCGTCGACCCGGCAATGGTGCGTTGGGTGGCCGGTGCGATCACCGCGGACGGCGACCATGCCGGTGACGAGGAGGCCGGCGTGGCCCTGACGGGCAATGCGGCGGTCCGCCCGATCACTGCCGAACAAACGAACAGCTCCGCCGTCCTGGGCACCGGCCCGGACGCCGTGATAGTCAAATTCTTTCGCGTCGTCGCTCCCGGCCCGAACCCGGACGTCGAGATCGCTTCCGCGTTGGCGGCCGCCGGGAGCGTCGACACCCCGGCGTGCTTGGGAGCGTTCGAGATCGACCTGCCCGCGGGAGAGGGGCGGGCGACACTGGCATCGGCCGGCCGGTACGTTCCGGGGGCCTCCGACGGCTGGAGTCTCGCCACCGATGCGTTCGCGGAGGGCCGCGGACTTCCGGGAGCCTACGATCTCGGGGTGGTCACGGCTCGCGTCCACCGCGATCTGGCAACGTCGTTCGGTGCCCGCCGTGCCGAGCCGGACGACGTCCGCGCGTCCTTGCTGGACCGCGTCGACTGGGCGCGCCGCGAAGCCGGAGCGCTGCTCGACCCGCACGCCGCGGCGCTGGACGAGCACCGGCGGGCCATCGAGGGCCTCGAGCACGTCGGCGACGTCCAACGCGTGCACGGCGACCTGCACCTCGGCCAGTTCCTGGCGGCGGACGGCCGGTGGCTGATGCTCGACTTCGAAGGCGAACCGCTCCGACCGCTTGCGGCCCGCCGCCGTCCGGCCCCGGCACTCGGCGACGTCGCCGGAATGCTGCGGTCGTTCGATTACGCGGCCGGGTACGGCGCGTTGCACGGTCATCCGGTCGATCCGGGCTTGCCGGCGCGCGCTGCGGGCGAATTCCTGGCCGGGTACTCGGCCGAGTCCGGCACGGCTATCGACGCCGGCGACCCGCTGCTGCACGCGCTGCTGATCGACAAGGCGCTGTACGAAGTAGTGTACGAGGAACGACACCGCCCCAAATGGCTCCCCGTTCCGCTTGGCGCGCTGACCGACCTACTGGAGGAGAAGAGCATGACGGACCGCCAGGACGACCGGCTCGACGCGCATGAGGTGGCGCGGCTGGCCGGCGGCAACCATCATGATCCGCACCGGCTGCTTGGTGCGCATCAGGACGACGGCGTGGTCACCTTCCGCACGGTGAAGCATTTGGCCTCGACAGTGACGGCCGTGACGCCGGACGACGTCGTTCCGCTTGAACACGTGCAGGACGGGCTGTGGGCCGGGTCGTACCGGCCCGACGACGGCCGGATCCCCGACTATCGGCTGCGCGTGACGTATCCGGACGGCACCGAGAACGAGGTCGACGACCCGTACCGGTTCCTCCCCACGGTCGGCGAAGTCGACAGATACCTGATCGGTGAGGGCCGGCACGAGACGCTGTGGGAGGTGTTGGGCGCGCACGTACGCCGCTATCCCGGCGTGTTGGGCGACGTCGACGGAACGGCGTTCGCCGTCTGGGCGCCGTCCGCGCAATCGGTGCGCGTGGTCGGAGCGTTCAACGACTGGAACGGCATCACCCACCCGATGCGCTCGCTGGGGGCGTCCGGCGTCTGGGAGCTTTTCATCCCCGGAGTCGGCGCCGGCACCGTGTACAAATACGAGATCCTCGGCTCCGACGGCACATGGAAGCAAAAAGCCGATCCGATGGCGCAGGGTACCGAGGTCCCGCCGGCCACCGGTTCGGTCGTGACGGCGAGCCGGTACGAGTTCGCGGACGACGAGTGGATGAGCGCGCGCTCGTCGCGGGACCCGCACAATGCGCCAATGAGCACGTACGAAGTGCATCTGGGATCGTGGCGGCTCGGTCTGGACTATCGGCAGCTCGCCGTCGAACTCGTCGATTACGTGACCCGGCTCGGGTTCACGCACGTCGAGTTCATGCCCGTCGCCGAGCACCCGTTCGGCGGGTCGTGGGGATACCAGGTCACGTCCTATTACGCGCCGACCGCCCGGTTCGGCCATCCGGACGAATTCCGGCATCTTGTCGATGCGCTGCACCGGACCGGGATCGGCGTCATCCTCGACTGGGTGCCGGCGCATTTTCCCAAGGACGACTTCGCACTTGCCAAATTCGATGGCGGCCCGCTCTACGAACACCCCGATCCGCGTCGCGGCGAACAACCCGACTGGGGCACGCTCATCTTCGACTACGGCCGGCGCGAGGTACGAGGTTTCCTGGTGGCCAACGCCCTGTACTGGATGAGTGAATTCCACATCGACGGGCTGCGGGTCGACGCCGTGGCATCGATGCTGTACTTGGACTATTCGCGTGGCGAAGGCGAATGGACGCCCAACGCACGCGGCGGCCGGGAAAACCTCGAGGCCATCGACTTCCTCAAGGAGGTCACGGCGACCTGCTACCGGCTGCACCCGGGTACCGTCATGATCGCCGAGGAATCGACGGCATTCCCGGGCGTGACGGCCCCGACGGACGCCGGCGGGCTCGGCTTCGGACTGAAATGGAATATGGGCTGGATGCACGACACGCTCGAATACGTCGCGCAAGACCCGATGTACCGCAGCTATCACCACGACAAGCTGACGTTCTCGATCGTGTACGCGTTCAGCGAGAACTTCGTGCTGCCGATCAGCCACGACGAGGTGGTGCACGGCAAGGGGTCGCTCTTGCGGAAGATGCCGGGGGACCGATGGAAGCAGCTGGCCGGCGTCCGATCGTTCCTGGCGTACCAATGGGCACATCCGGGCAAACAGCTCATCTTCATGGGAACCGAGTTCGGGCAGGAAGCCGAATGGTCCGAAGAACACGGGCTCGATTGGTGGCTGACGGACGATCCTCGGCATTCGGGCGTGCAACGCCTCGTCGCCGATATGAACGCCGTCTACAGCGCTTCGCCGGCGCTCTACGGTCAGGACAATTCGGCTGCCGGTTTCGAATGGCTCGACGGTGCCGACGCCGAGCGCAACGTGGTGTCGTTCGTGCGCTGGAGCCGGACCGGCCAAGCGCTCGTGTGCATCGCGAATTTCGCCGGCCTCCCGTACGAGGGATACCGGGTGGCGTTGCCGTTCGGCGGGAGCTGGGACGAGCGGTTGAACTCCGACGCCGAGGCGTACGGCGGATCGGGAGTGGGCAACGACGGCCCCATCGAAGCCGTCACCGGAACGTATTTGGGCAAGCCCGCTTATGCCGATATCCGGATACCGCCGCTCGGGGTGCTGTATTTGACGCCGTCCGCCTCATAACCGAAGTGGGAAGGGGCGAGACGGGAAGGTTTAGGAGGCGAGCAACACGGTGGTTTGCGTGCCGACCTCTTCATAGCCCAGCGATGCGGCAAGCCGGCGGGAGCCCTTGTTATCGATGTGCGACCGCCAGCCGGGTACGAGGCCGGCGTCCAGAGCCTCACTCGTGGCAATCGCCGCAATGGTGGCGCCGGCGCCAAGATGGCGATGGTTCGGCGCGGTCAGCACGGCCATGTGGGCAACTATGGCGTTCCATTCGTCGAACCCGGCCGCGGCAACCGGAGCGGCATCGTCATCAAGCAGCACGAAGACGGATTCGCGCGCGGAAAGGCCGGCCTCGTTGACGTCGTCCGGCGGACACAACGACTCGAGCCGGCGGACGTCGGCGTGATCGTTCGAGATCAGCGGTTTGTCATCCGCGACGTCGCGGACCGCGGTATCGACGTCGGCGTAGGCAAGCACCGCCGGGCCCAATCCGTGTCCGCCGCGATCCGCAGTGAGAGCCAGCAGACCGGCGTGGGTAGTCAACTCGTCGTCCGCGACCGAGACCGCCCGTTGCCGCGCCCACTCCGGACCGGCCATCACGTGACGCCCCCAGATCGAAATGAAGCTGACGGCGTCCGTGCTTATCGCATACAGCCGCTCTCCGGGCACGTTCATGGCGTCATCGGCGAGCCCGAGGCGTCTGGTCCAAGCCAGGCGCACTATCGCTTCGGTGTTGGCGTCCATCCCTTCACCCTATGCCGCCCACCGGGGGAACGGACAGAACGGCGGCCGACCACGCCGGCAACACCACTTCCGTATCGCTGAGCCGGAAGCCGTCCGTCGTCGCCAATTCGATCCGCGGCCGCGAGCCGTCATCAACCTCGTCGACCAGTGCCCGATTGGGCAAAGCCGAGTCCGGCGCAGCCGCCGCGTCCGCCGCTGCAGGTGCGAGGCGGACGGCGTGTTCGTCGCCCGACAAGTTTGCCGCCACCAGGGCTCCGGGCCGCCGTATCAGGAGCCCACGCCGGGCGGCGTCGTAGTCCACGTCGATTGCCGCAAACCGCGGATCGGCGAGGCCGGGAAGCCGCTTCCGGGTTGCGATGAGCTCGCCGTAGAGTGACAGCAACCGGGCATGATCACCGGTGTCCGGCTCGGTCCAGTCGAGCCGTGAGTCGGTGAAAGTCTTCTCAGCCTGTGGATCCGGCACGATTGCCGGGTCCCAGCCCATTTGCTCGAATTCGCGCAGGCGTCCTTCCGCAGTGGCAGCAGCAAGCTCGGGTTCGGGATGCGAGGTGAAGAACTGCCATGGCGTGCCGGCGCCCCATTCCTCGCCCATGAAGAGCATCGGCGTGAACGGTCCGGACAAATTGAGCACCGCGGCAACAGCAAGTTTGCCGAAACGGAACTCATCGGTGCCGAGCGTGGCGTGGAGGCGGTCCCCGGCTGCCCGGTTGCCGATCTGGTCGTGATCTTGGATGCACACGACGAGCCTCGAGGTCGGTATCCGGAGCGTATCGATGGGGCGTCCGTGGTGGCGGCCGCGGAACGACGAATACGTGCCGTCGTGAAAGAACCCGCGCCGGAGGACCTTCGCCACCGCGTCGAACGGTTCGAAGTCGGCGTAGTATCCGGCAGTCTCGCCGGTGACCGCGACGTGGACGGCGTGATGAAAGTCGTCGCTCCATTGCCCGTCCAAGCCGTAGCCGCCGGCTTCACGACTCGTGATGAGCCGCGGATCGTTCAGATCCGATTCGGCGATCAGCGTCAGCGGCCGCCCGGTCCGAGCCTGCAGCACGCCGACTTCGGCGGCCAATTCTTCGAGGATGTGCGTGGCGCGGGTGTCGCGCAGGGCGTGGACGGCGTCGAGCCGTAATCCGTCCACGTGATATTCGCCGAGCCACATCAGCGCGTTGTCAATGATGTAGCGCCGCACTTCGTCGGAGCCCGGACCGTCCAGATTGACCGATTCGCCCCACGTATTACCCGGCCCGCCGGACAGGTAGGGGCCGAATCGGGGCAGGTAGTTCCCGCTCGGGCCGAGGTGGTTGTACACGACATCTTGGATGACGCCGATGCCGTGGGCGTGACACGCGTCGACGAACCGCCGGTATCCGTCGGGGCCCCCGTAGGGCTCGTGGACGGCGAACCAGAGCACGCCGTCATAACCCCATCCGCGCATCCCGTTGAAAGCGTTGACGGGTAGCAGTTCGACGAAATCGATGCCCAGATTCGCCAGATAGTCGAGTTTGCCGATTGCTCCGTCGAATGTGCCGTCCGGCGTGAACGTGCCGATGTGCAGCTCGTAGATGACGGATCCGGCCGGCTCTCGGCCGCGCCACGCCGCGTCGTCCCCGGTCGGAGGCCCGGCAGCAACGACGCGCGACGGCTCGTGGACGCCGCGGGGCTGACGGCGCGACCGCGGGTCGGGAATCCGCGTCTCGTCGTCGCCGAGCAGGTAGGCATAGTCCTCGACCTGATCCAGCGCCTCGAGATCGGCTGCATGCCACCACCCGCCGACGCCGCGTCTCAGATCATGGATGCGTTCGCCCTCGGCGCCGGAGGTCCACATGCGGACACGATCGGGGGTGGGCGCCCACACGGAAAAGTCGGTCATTGGTCGTCCTCCTCGGCCGGCCGCAGCAAGGCGACAGGGTAGTCGGCAAAGAGGTCGGCCACCGGCACGGTTCCGGTGCGACGCCTTCTCGTGAACACGTCCACGTAGCCGCCGCCGAGGTCGACAACCGTGTCGGCCCAGCCGCCGGACGCCGCCAGCCCGGCAGGTAGCCGCGTGCCCAGTGCCACGGCGCCGCCGCGATCGAAGCCGAGCAGGTGGGATGCCCGCCGCCCGGCGGCGTGAACAGCCCGGTAGCCGCCGAACAGGTCGGGCCTGTCGCGGCGGAGGCGCAGCGACCTGCTCGTCACAAGGAGTTTGGCAGCGGGATCCGTGACATCGGCCAGTTCGCCGGCGTCGAGCCGGGCCAGGGCCGCGCGGCGGGCGTCGAAATCGACGGGGCGGCGATTGTCCGGGTCGACAAGCGAGTTCTCGTCGCCGAATTCGCTGCCCTGGTACACGTCCGGAACGCCGGGAGCGGCCAGCTGTAACAATTTGGCCGTCAGGATATTGGACGCTGCGGGCGCGGCAATCCGGTCCGCGAACGACTTCACCGCCGCGGAGCCCAGACAGTAGTCGACAAAATCGTGCATCGACTGTTCGAATGCGGCGTCCGGTGCCGTCCACGTCGTCGAATCGCCGGCCTCACGTGCGGCCTTTTCCGCGTAGGCGTGCAGTCGGTCCGGGGTCGCCGGCCAGCTGCCGACGACGGCTTGCAGGAGCAGGTTTGCCAGCGGCCCGTCGTCCAGAGCCGTCTCTGGTCGCACCGCCCGAACGAGTTCTGTCCACTCGCCCGGAATTTCGGACAGCACGTCGATCCGCGCGCGTACATTCTCGCTGCGTTTCGTATCATGCGTGCTCAGCGTCGTCATGGACCTGGGGGAGCGGGAGAGGCGGAGCTCTTGCCGCGAGTGGAATTCGGCCGGCTCGATGGAGAACACCGACGGATCCCCGCCGACCTCGGTCAACGACGTCAGGCGCGAATACCGGTAAAACGCGCAGTCCTCGACCCCCTTGGCCATCACCATGCCGCTGGTTTGCTGAAACCGGCGGGCGAGCGGTGACATCGGATCGCTCAGCAGCGGCAGCAGCCGGTCGAGAGAGCCGGCGAGGTCGGGACGGCGGCGGGTCGACTCGGCTACCGCGGCGTCCAGATGCTCCGACCCGGCCGGCAGGTAGCTCCGGTAAACCGGAAAGTTGGCCATCAGCTCGGCAAGGGCATCCGCCGCATCGCCTCGTGGACGGTCGATCAGCCGGGTGAGCCGGAGCACTTCCGAGCGCAAAATTCCGTCGGCGACGGCGCGTTTCGTGTCGTGGGTCAGGTCGTGCCAGTCCACGGGCTTGCCGGATTTCGTGCCGCGCAGTTCGGCGTCCAGCCGGTCGAGTCCCGGTTTGCCGGCCGGGTCGATCAGCACGCGGTCGATGTCGCCGAGCGCGTCGTATCCGGTGGTGCCCTCGCACGCCCAATCGCCGGGCAGTCGTTCGCCGGGTTCGAGGATCTTTTCCACGACCGTGTACGCGTCGCGGGTGATCGTCCGCAGCGATTCCAGATATCCCTTCGGATCGGCGAGACCGTCCGGATGGTCGACGCGCAGGCCGTCGGCAAGCGATGAGTCGTCCGCCGGCCCGGCGCCGTCCGGGCCGGCGCCATCGCGCCCGCGTCCGAACCAGCTGCCGATCTGACTATGACTTTCGCCCAGCACCCACGGCTCCTCCACCCGCACACCGGCAAGCGTATTGACGGCGAAGAAGCGCCGGTAGTTCAGCTCGTCGTCGGCGCGGCGCCAATTCACCAGCTCGTAATGTTGCCGGGCGTGCACGGCCACGGCGGAGCCTGCCGCGTGAGCGTCGTCCGGCGCGCCCTCCCGGTCGGTCAGCGTGCCGGGGCTAATCGGGTACCGGTTGTCGTAATAACACAGCACCGGCTCTGCCCCCGACTCGTCGATCCGCAGCTTGCCGAGCTCGGAGCCGGGATCGCTGTCGTCGCCGAGCACGGGGATGCGGATCTTGCCGCCGGCTGCGTCCCAATCGACGTCGAACGCCTCGGCGTACCGCGAGCCGCGGCCGTGCGTGAGCAGATCCCACCACCAAACGTTCACGGCCGGCGTGGCCACGCCCATGTGGTTGGGCACGATGTCGATCAGTACACCCAGCCCGAGGCCGTGGGCCGCGTCGGCGAGTCGGCGGAGGCCTTCCCGCCCGCCGCGTTCGACGTCAACGGTGTCGTGCCGGACGACGTCGTAGCCGTGCGACGAGCCGGGCTCGGCTTGAAGGACGGGGGAGAGGTACACCCAGTCGGCACCGAGACCGCGGACATAATCGAGCACGGCCGCGGCGGCATCGAAATCGAACGATTCGCGCACCTGCAAGCGATACGTGGATACGGGAGTCCTCATTGCCGCCTCTCGTTCGTCGGAATTCCGGATTTCAGTCTAAGCGGACAGTCACGACTGCCGTTCGTGCCCGAGTGCCGAGATGGACGCGTGCACGAGCGCGCTTGTGGCAATGAGCAGTCGGTTGTGCATCGTGACCCCGCGAATGACTTGTAAACAGACTTCGTCTCGGCTGAGGCCGTCGGTGATGGGGTCGACGTTCTCCCGGACGATCTTCGTCAACGCCCGGGCGTGAAGAATTATCGTGTCCGGCCCGACTACGTAGCCCGCAGCGGCGAAGTCCGCGAGGGCATCCGAGACGGACCTGCGTGCTGTCGGTGAGATGTCCGGCCAACCCAGTTCTTCGAGAGCGCTGAGAACGTCGTCGTTGAAATCGTGGCGTGACGACTCGCCGGCAGGCGTGCGGCGCGGGGCCGCCGTGCCGCCGGAACTCAGCGCGAGGCGCTGGCATTCGCCCATGAGCTCGATCATCGGCACATTTTCGTCGTCAATGGCGCGGGCGAGGTCGGCGATCGAGCCGAGCGGTGTGTGCAATTCCGCTCGGAGCCAGGTCACCAGTGCGAGGCGATGGACGTGCACGTCGTCATAGACGGCCGTGGTGGCGTTCCTTTTTCGTCCGGCCGGAAGGATCCCCACGTGAATGTAGTACTTGATGCTGGCGGTCGAGACTCCGGTCGTGACGGCTAGTGAGCTGAGTTTCATCGTGCTCCTGAACTGATGCGCCGTGATGTGATCCGTGCATCGATCGGATAGTTGAGCGTGCTGTGACTATCTACGTTGCCGTGATCGGATAGTCCAATTATCTTATCGGTATGACAACGATGTTCATAGCCCTCCACGCCACAGCCGCCTCGGGCGTCGTGCTGTTGGCGCCCATCCAAATCATTCGCAAGAAGAAGGATGCCCGCCACAAGCTGATCGGACGCTCGTGGGTAATTCTCATGTATCTCGTATGCGCGAGCGGCATGTTCATTTACACGCTCACGGGGTCGTTCACGGTATTTCACGCCCTGGCGATATTCACATTCGGCACTACCACCGTCGGTGTGATGGCGATCCGCAAGGGGAAAGTCCGTCGGCACATCTTCATGATGGTCGGGTCGTGGCTTGGTGCGCTGACGGCCGGACTCTTTGCCGCGATCGTTCCCGGCCGGGAGATCCCGTCCTTGGCGGTCAGCGACCCGGGCCTGCTATGGACGATCATCGCCGTGATTCTCGTGGCGATCACCGGCTGGGCCGTCTACGTCCTGCGCTTTGCCCCCGTCCGGCCGCGGACGTCAAAACGACCACGGCTGGCGAAAGCCGCGTGAACGCCGATCCGGGCACGGGCTCGGGTCATGCGCCAGGAGCGTGGGCCTTTCCTTGTTGCAGGATCCGGATGGCATTGCCAAAGGGATCTCTCACGCCCATATCAATGCCGTAAAAGTGCTCGGTGGGCTCTTGAGTAAAATCCGTGACGCCCCGCTCGCGGAGAGTTTTGTACAGCGCGTGCGCATCGTCAGTGACGAAGACGAGCCCTCCCAGAGCACCCTTGGCAATCAACTCGCGGAGCTGAGCTGCGGTTTGTTCGTCGTGAATCGGCGGACCCGGTTGCTCCAGAGAGATCTCGGTGGCGCCATTGCCGGGAACGCGAACGGTCAGCCATCGATACTCACCCTGCTTCACGTCGTTGCCCTTCTCCAGGCCCAGCTTGGTGACGTAAAAATCCAGCGCCTCCTCCTTGTCCAGTACGTAAATGGAAGTGACGTTCAGCGCAGTGATCATCGTGTCCTCGGAATCGGTTGTCGCGAATGTTCTCAGATCTTACGTCGTCGCTCAATGCAGCGACTTATCCAAACGTGCTGTCTTGCGATGCCGGGCGACTTTCGCCATTCCGAGGTCGCATGACCGCGCGCTGGACGCAGTGCGGCGGTCACCGTACGGTCAGTCTCGCGGAGCAGAAACATCGAGCGCTCGACACGCCGGCGCTGCAAGTAGCGATGAGGCGGCTCGCCAAAGACTAAGCGAAAGCAGCGACTGAAATGAGCGGGGGACATATGAGCCACGGCGGCCACCGCGCGCACGTCGAGTGGTCCGCCGTACGCGCGATCCATCGCGTCCCGGGCACGTAACAGTCGTCGGCTGCGATCTTCTGCGTAGCGGCTCACCCGGTAAGACTACGAGAACGGAGCCCGGATAGCCCGCGGCCGCCGGCGGGAAGAAAATCCGAGCCGCCCCGCGCTCTTCCGGTCTAGGGTTGGCGCATGGACGCAGAGCTGACCGGCGGAAACATGAATCGCGTCCGGCGAAGCGGCGACACGGTGCTTCGCGATGCGGGGCCCTGGACGCCGACGGTGCACCGGTATCTCGAATACCTCGCCCGGGCCGGTATCGATTGGGCGCCGCGGCCGCTGGGCATCGAGGGTGATCGGGAGCGCCTGACCTTCATCGACGGCGTCGTTCCGGTCTATCCGCTGCCCGGCTGGGTGTGGGACGACGGGGTGCTGCGGGACGGTGCTCGCCGGCTGCGCCTGCTGCACGAGGCAAGTATCGGCTTTCCGATGGACGGCGCAGTGTGGCAATCGACGGCGAAGATCCCGGCCGAAGTCATCTGTGTGGGCGATTTCGCACCGCATAATCTGGTCTTTCGCGACGGGGTGATCGTCGGAGCCATCGATTTCGACATGTGTGCGCCGGGCCCGCGTCTCTGGGACATCGCCCATTTCGCAACGCGCGCCGTGCCGCTGACCGCACTGACGCCGGACGGCGCTCCGGGACGAGGCGAGGCCCGGCGCCGCGTGGATATCCTGCTTCGCGCGTACGGCTCCGAGGCGACCTGGGACGACGTCCTGCGCATTGCCGTCATCAGGCTCGTCGATCTGGCGCGGATGTCTCGCCGGAAGGCGGCGGAACTGTCAAAGCCGCATTTGCGCGGCGATGCCGACGGGTACGAGCGGGACGCCGACTATCTCGCGGGTTTGCGGCAAGACGGCTGACGACACGGGGGCTTGCGGGCACCGAACGGCCGGCCGATAGCTAGCGTTGCCCGCCTCGTCCGGCCAGCGACGCTTGCACCGAATGGTCCGGTTCCTCTTCGTCGTCGCCGTGAGCGCGCAACACGATGAGCGATTTGCCGCCCAAGGTGAGCGAGCCGTTCGCCTGACATTCGGTGCCGACGTCGACACTGCCGGATGTGTCGATCACTACGGACCAGGCGGGAGCATAATCGTCGCCGGGGAGCGTGAAGTTCACTCCGTCGTCGTGCGCGTTGAAGAACAACATGAAATGGTCGTCCCGGATTGCTTCGCCGCGCCAATTGACCCCGCGGATGCCGTCGCCGTTGAGGAAGACGCCGATCGACCGCTCGAAGCCGGAATCCCAGTCGTCGGTGATCATCTCGGCACCGTCCGGGTTCAGCCAGACGAGGTCGGGCAACGGATCGCCCGTGCTGCTGCGCACCGGCCGGCCGTCGAAGAAGCGGCTGCGGCGGAACGTGGGATGGTCGGTGCGCAGTTTCGCCACGGCGGCAGTGAATTCGATGAGCGGGGAGTCGGCGTTCTCCCAGTCGATCCACGTGAGCTCATTGTCCTGGCAATACGCGTTGTTGTTGCCGTTCTGGGTGCGTCCGAGCTCGTCGCCGTGCGAAATCATCGGCACGCCTTGCGAGAGCAGGAGCGTTGCCAGGAAGTTGCGTTGTTGGCGGGCTCGAAGCGCGTTGATCTCCTCGTCATCGGTCTGGCCCTCGACGCCGCAGTTCCACGAGCGGTTGTCATCGGCTCCGTCGTTGTTGTCTTCGCCATTGGATTCGTTGTGCTTGTCGTTGTATGACACCAGGTCGGCCATGGTGAAGCCGTCGTGAGCCGTGACGAAATTGATCGAGGCGAACGGACGTCGTCCGGAATTTTCGTACAGGTCCGACGAGCCGGAGATGCGGGAGGCGAATTCGCCGATGGTCGCCGGTACGCCGCGCCAGAAATCGCGGATCGAGTCGCGGAATTTGCCGTTCCATTCGGTCCAGAGCGGCGGAAAGTTGCCGACCTGGTAGCCGCCCGGGCCGACGTCCCACGGTTCGGCAATGAGTTTGACCTGCGAAACGATCGGGTCCTGCTGGACCATTTCAAAGAACGTGGAGAGCCTGTCGACGTCGTAGAACTCGCGGGCAAGGGCCGATGCCAGGTCGAATCGGAAGCCGTCGACGTGCATTTCGGTGACCCAATAGCGCAGCGAATCCATCAGTAGCTGGAGCGTGTGCGGTTGCCGGACGTTGAGAGTGTTGCCGGTGCCGGTGTAGTCCATATAGTGTTGCGGGTCGTCGTCGACGGTGCGGTAATAGTGCAGATTGTCGATGCCGCGGAAAGAAAGCGTCGGCCCGAGATCGTTGCCCTCGGCCGTGTGATTGTAGACCACGTCGAGGATGACCTCGATGCCCTTGTCATGCAGGGTGCGGACCATCGATTTGAACTCCTGCACCTGCTGGCCGGCATCACCCGTGGACGAGTACCGGTTGTGCGGGGCGAAGAAGCCGATCGTGTTGTAGCCCCAGTAATTGGTCAGGCCCTGCTGAGCGAGGGTGTCGTCGTTGACGAACTGGTGGACGGGCATGAGCTCGATTGCGGTGACGCCGAGCTTGTGCAAATGCGCGATCACCGATGGGTGGGCGACTCCTGCGTACGTGCCGCGCTGTTCCTCGGGGACGTCCGGATGCAAGGCGGTCAGGCCCTTGACGTGGGCTTCGTAAATGATGCTCTGGTAGTACGGAGTCTTTGGAGCGCGGTCGCCGTGCCAGTCGAAGAACGGATTGATGACGACGCCGTGCATAGTATTGGCTGCCGAATCGTCATCGTTACGGCTCGTCGGATCCCCGAAATCGTAGGAAAACATGGGCTGGCCCCACTCGATCTCGCCCGCTACCGATTTGGCGTACGGGTCGAGGAGGAGCTTGTTCGGATTACAACGGAGCCCGTTCTCGGGCTCGTACGGCCCATCCACTCGATAGCCATAGTGTTGGCCGGGCTCGATCTGCGGAATATAGCAATGCCAGACATACGCGTCGCACTCGGTGACGGCGATGCGCTCTTCGCCGCCGTCATCGTCGAACAAGCACAGCTCGACCGACTCCGCGGCCTCGCTGTACAACGCGAAATTCGTGCCCGAACCGTCGAAAGTGGCACCCAACGGATAAGGCGTTCCCGGCTGAACTTCCAACGATCCTCCTGGTATCGACGATGCAAGACCCTAGGCAACCTTACTCGGTAGTAACCTTCGTCCGGTGCAGCGCGAACGGTACCGGCCGGCGGCAGGGCCCCGGATGCACGCCGGAGCGAAGCATGTAAAACTATGAAGGCGGCGTCCGGCGTGAACGTCCGGACGCCGGGGAGAGCTGACCGAGCGGCCGAAGGTGGCGGTCTTGAAAACCGCTGTGCAGGTGATCCCTGCACCGAGGGTTCGAATCCCTCGCTCTCCGCCGCAGGCGCCGCACCGCACCCCGTACCGTGCCTCATGCCGCACCGCGCCCCGTACCGCACCGACACTTCTATGGTTGTGTCAAGCGGTGATGTGTTCGAGGTTTCGGTAGATTTCTCGGGCTATGTAGCGTTTGAGGCTTCGGTGGATGTCGCGGTTGCTGGCGTCGTGGGTGGTGCGTTTGTCGCGGTATGCCTGGGTGGCGGGGTCGTGGGCGAGTCGGGTCATGGCGATGCGGTGGAGTGCTGAGTTGAGTTGCCGGTCGCCGTAGCGTGATAGCCGGTGTCGGGTGGTGTTGCCGGAGGATGCTGGTAATGGGGCGGTGCCGGCGAGTTTGGCGAATGCGGCTTCGGTGCGGATGCGGCCGTGGTGGGAGTAGGCGTTGAGGATTTTCGCGCCGTTGATGGGGCCGACGCCGTTGATGTCGAGGAGGGCTGGCGTGGTGTCGGTGATGATGGTGGCCAGGCGTTCTCGGTTGGCGGCGAGTTCGGCGGTGAGGTGGTGGATTTCTTTGGCTATGCGGCGGGCTTCGTCGCGGCAGGTGGTGGTGTCGAGGTCGTCGGTGGTTCGGGTTCGCCAGGCGGCGATGGTGGTGATTTGAGCGTTGGTGATGCCGGTGCGGGCGTCGATGCCGAGGTTGGTGTCGCGGCATAGCGCGGTGAGTGAGTTTTTCAGCCGGGTGCGGTGGGCGTCGAGGCGTAGGCGGGCGGCGAGGAGCACTGCCAGGGCGTGGCGGGCGCCTGGCGCGCGGGGTGTGATGAGCTGGTCGGTGTCGGTGCCCAGAATCCCGCGGGCAGCGGTGCGGGCGTCGATGTTGTCGGTCTTACCGGTACCGACTCGGCTGGTTTTGGCTGGTGGGCGCACTTCGGTCACTTGCAGGCCGGCGTCGGCCAGCAGGAGGGCCAGTTGGCGCCCGTAGGAGCCGGTTCCCTCGCAGGCGATCAACACGGTGCCGGTGACTTGGCTGATCCAGGTCAGGGCTCGGGCTAGTCCGGCCGGGTGGGTCGGGAACGTTTTCGTTTTCTCAATGCCGCCGGTGCGGGCGTTGACGAGGGCATAGGTGTGCGTGCGGGCGTGGGTGTCCACGCCGATGACATGATCGTAGGTGTCTGCGACGATAGTCATGATGGTTACGTCTCCTTCACGGTTCGTGACTGTCACGGTGCCGGTCTGGAAATAGTGTGTGGAGGCATCTCCTTTAAGGGCCACACCCCCACATACGGGGTGGGCATACTTCTATCAAGCCTTCGACACGGTCAGGCCGGCACCGGCCTCTTATCGTGGTCAAGTCGACGCAAAGACACCTCAACAGAGGGGCCGAGTGGTGGAGAGACACGCCACAAGAGACCAGTTACCAGCCTGCCAGCTAACAACCAGGCCAGCCACACACCAGTAAAGGAGTGGTGGCGAATGGCTGCGAAATCGGCGATTTCGCAGCCATTCGCCACCACTCGGCGGGGCGGAACTACTGGGAGGCGGCCTCCTTGATCAGATCCGAGCACCGCTCGCCGATCATCATGGTCGTGATGTTCGGGTTCACCGTCGTGAGCTCCGGCATCACAGAGGCGTCGGCGACTCGCAGGCCCGTCACGCCCTTCACCCGCAGCTGCGGATCGAGCGGCGACCCTGCGTCGTCCGCCGCGCCCATCCGCACCGTGCCGGCCGGATGGTACACGGTGTTGTGGGTCTTGGCGATGTAGTCGGCGATCTCCTCATCGGTCTGTACGCCCGGCCCCGGATACAGCTCCCGCCCGGCCCACTCGGCCATGGCCGGCTGGGACACGATCTCGCGGGCTTTCTTGATCCCTGCGACCATGACGCGCATGTCGTGCGGATCCGAGAAGTAGTTCGGGTCGACCTTCGGCTTGTCCCGAAAGTCGATAGTGCGTAGCCGCACTGTGCCGCGGGAGCGGGCGTGCGTGACGTTCGGGGTCAGGCAGAAGCCGTTCTCCGTTGTCGGATACCCCTGCCGGGCGGTGTGCATGTCGAACGGCACCGATCCGTAGTGGAACATGAGGTCGGGCCGAGACAGCCCGTCCTCGGTCGGAGTGAAGATGCCGATCTCCCACCACTGCGTCGATTCGGACACCATCGGCTGCTTGGCGTCCCACTGGATGACGCCCTCCGGATGGTCCTGCAGATTCGATCCGACGCCGGGGGAGTCGACGCGCACATCGATGCCGACCTCGCGCAGGTGGTCGGCCGGGCCGATACCCGACAGCATCAGCAGTTTCGGCGAATCGATAGCGCCGGCGCTGAGGATGACTTCGCGCCTGGCCCCGATCGTGCGGCTGTGGATCAGGTCGGTATCGAGGACTTCGACGCCACGCGCGCGGCCGTCGTCGTCGATGACGATCTTCTTGGCCCGCAGCCCGGTGAGGACGTGCAGATTCTGCCGGTCAAGATTCGGGTGCAGATAGCTGACCGACGACGACGACCGGACGCCGTCCTCCCGGACATTGATCTGAAAGAAGTTCGCACCGTTGACGACCGTCTCGTTGTCGTTGAACTGCACGCGCGGGATGCCTGTCTGCTCGCAGGCGTCCAGTAGCGCGACGCCGCACGGGTCGACCGGCGGCACGTTGCGGATTCTGACGGGGCCGCTTCGGCCGTGGTGGTCGCCGGACTCGGAATTGTTTTCCAGACGGCGGTACAGCGGATACGTGTTCTCGGCGCGCCAGCCCTCGGCGCCGCGTGCCTCCCACTCGTCCAAGTCCTCGCGCGGGGCCCAGAACGCAATGCACGAGTTATGCGAGGAGCAGCCGCCCAACACCCGGGCGCGGGCATGACGCATGAACGAGTTTCCGTTCTTCTGCGGCTCGACCTGGTAATCCCAGTCGTACCCGGATTCGAGCAGCTCCATCCACCGCGACACCTGCAAAATCGCGGCGTCGTCGACGTCGGACGGTCCGGCCTCGATCAGCGCGACCTGAACGTCCGCGTCCTCACTCAGTCGGGACGCAACGGCGGCCCCGCCTGAGCCGCCGCCAATGACGACGTAATCGAATTCGTTCTCGCTCACTGGTCTCCTCCGTCCTCGAACCAGCCCGTGACTGCCGGCCTGAGATTGTGGTAGATGTGCTTGGCTTCCTGATACTCGTCAAGCCCCGTCGGCCCGAGCTCGCGGCCGATGCCGGACTGGCCGTAGCCGCCCCATTCGGCTTGCGGCAGGTACGGGTGGAAGTCGTTGATCCACACGGTGCCGTGGCGCAGCCGGCCCGCCACGCGTTGGGACTTGCCGGCGTCCTGCGTCCACACTCCGGCGGCGAGCCCGTATTTCGTGTCGTTGGCGATGCGCACGGCGTCGTCCTCGTCGTCGAACGTTTCGACAGTGACGACGGGGCCGAAGCCTTCATCGACAACCACCGACATGCCTTGCTTGACGTCGTCGAGCACCGTGGGCAAGTAGTAGAAGCCGTTCTCGAGATCGCCGGACGGCGCTTCGCCGCCGCACCGCAGCACGGCGCCTTCCTGGATCCCGCGCTGCACATACGCGCTGACCTTCTCCCGGTGGGCTGCCGAGATGAGCGGTCCGGTCTCGGCTCGCGGGTCGAACGGCCCGCCCAGGCGGATCATCTTCGCGCGGCGGACGAGCTCGTCGACGAACTTGTCGTGCAGCGACTTCTCGACGACGAGGCGGGCGCCGGCCGAGCACACCTGGCCGGAGTGCACGAATGCGGCATTGAGCGCATTGTCGATGGCCGCGTCGAAATCGGCATCGGCGAACACGACGTTCGGGTTCTTTCCGCCGAGTTCGAGTGCGACGTTCTTCACCGACAAGGCGGCGGCCGACGAAATATGCCGTCCGGTTTCAAAACCACCGGTGAACGAGACCATGTCGACGTCCGGATGTTCCGTCATGGGCGCACCGGCCTCGGCACCCGCGCCCAGCACCAGGTTCGCAACGCCGGCCGGCACTCCGCAGTTCTCGAGCAGCGACATGAGCAGAACGGCGGTGTGCGGTGTCAGCTCGCTCGGCTTCAGGATGAACGTGTTCCCGGCGGCCAGGGCCGGAGCGACCTTCCACGCGGCCTGCAGCAGCGGATAATTCCACGGCGTAATCAGTGCGCAGACCCCGACCGGCTCGTGCACGATCCGGCTGACCACATCGGCACTGCCGGCGTCGACAAGGCGCCCGGCATCCTGCCCGGCCAGTTTGCCGAAGTAGTCGAAGCAGTTCGCGATATCGTCCATGTCGATTTCGCTTTCGACGAGCCGCTTGCCGGTGTCGAGCGACTCGGCATGGGCGAACTCGTCCTTGGCCGCGCGAAGACCGGCCGCGACCTTGAGCAGGACGTCGCCCCGTTCGGCTGCGGGCGTGCCCGGCCAGTCGCCGGAGTCGAAGGCACGCCGGGCAGCAGCGACGGCGCCGTCGACGTCCGCGCGTCCGGCTTCCGAAACGCTGGCGACCAGCTCGCCGTTGGCCGGGCAGTGGATCTCCCGGGTGGCGCCGTCGGCGGCGGCCTGCCACTGACCGTCGATGTACAAAGTCTGAGTGTCTGGCATGTCGTGCTCCTTAGCTTTCGGCGACGACGTCGGCCGTGTCGGTTTCGGGCGGATCGGCGACAATCGAGTCTTCGCTGGTGATCCGCAAGTAGGTCAGATGACGCTCGTAGTAGTCGAGGATGTCGCTGATGAGCTGTTCCTTTGAATATCCCTGCACGTTGTACCCCTGCGTGCCCTCGGGAATGTACACCTCGATCCGGTAGTACACGTCGTCTCCGCGCGCACTGCCGGTGGCAAATTCGGGGATGGGGCATTCGACCGGCCAATACGTGTACGTGAACGCCTCGGCATCGCCCATGTTGACGGAGAGTCCGGTGAACGACAATCCCGACTCCGGGTCGGTGCCGTTGATGGGTGCGGCGTCGGTCGATTGGTCGCGGAATTCGGCGAGCACTTCCTCGACGGCGGGCTTGCACGTTTCGAGCATGAACCGTTCGGTCTGCTTTTTGCCGGGATAGCTCATCATGCGCGTGAGACGTCGGCGCCACAGCTTCGCATCGGGTTTCGCCGGCGATGTGCGCGACGACAAGGTGCCGGGCAACGCGGCGCGCACGCTGTCGTAGTGGCGTCCTTCGCCCTTCAGCGATTTGTAGAGCCCCAGCATGATCAGATACAGGACGAACGAGAACGGCAGGCCCATGATGATTGTCGCGTTCTGCAAGGTCGTGATGCCGCCGATCGACAGCATCACGAGCGTGAGCAGGCCGGTCGCCACCGCCCAAAACACACGCAGCCACTTCGCGCCGTCCGCTCGGGAGGTCTTCAGGTACGACGTGAAGTTCGACATCACGAGCGCGCCCGAGTCGGCGGAGGTGACGTAAAAGAGCAGGCCGGTGAACGTGGCGACGCCTGCCGAGGCCGGGGCCCAGGGGTAGTCGGCCAAAAGCGAATAGAACGCCTTTTCCGGGTGATTCATGGCGACCTGGCCGAAGTGGGCTCCGGAGGCGCCGGAGTTCATGACGATGTCCAGCGCGCTGTTACCGAAGATGCACACCCACAGCAGGATGTAGATGAACGGAATGATCATGGTGCCGGCCACGAACTGGCGGATCGAGCGGCCGCGTGAGATGCGCGCCAAGAACAGTCCGACGAACGGCGCCCAGGCGATCCACCAGGCCCAGAAGAACAGCGTCCAGCTGTTCAGCCAGGCATCGGGGTGGTCGAATGCGAAAGTGTTCATCGTCATATGCACGAAGCCGGTGAGGTAGTCGCCGACATTCATCACGAACGAATTGAGCAAGAAGGTCGTCTTGCCGGTGAACAAGATGAACATCGTCAGCATCAGAGCCAGGACCACGTTGATCTCGGACAACCGTCGGATGCCCTTGTCGACGCCGGAGACAGTGGAAATGGTGGCGATGACGACGGCCAATCCGATCAGCGCGGCCTGCATGCCGACGTTCTGCGGCAGATCGAAGAGGAACTTCAGGCCGAAATTGAGCTGGACGACGCCGATGCCCAGGCTGGTGGCGATGCCGAAGATGGTGCCCAGCACTGCGGCGATATCGACCGAGTGGCCGATCGGGCCCCAGATGCGCTTGCCGAAGATCGGGTAGAGCGCAGCGCGAATGCTCAAGGGAAGATTGCGGCGGTAGGCGAAATAGGCAAGCGCCATCCCCATCAGCGCGTACATGGCCCATCCGGTGATGCCGTAGTGGAACAGCGTCCACACGACGGCTTGGCGAGCCGCCTCGATACTCTTCCCGTCGCCGTCCGGTGGTGCCAAGTATTGGGTGACCGGCTCCGAGACGGAAAAGAACATGAGGTCGGTGCCGATGCCCGCTGCAAACAGCATTGCCGCCCACGTGAAGATGTTGAATTGCGGTTTCGATTGCTCCGGGCCGAGTTTGACCTTCCCGTATCGGGAAATACCGATGAAGAGGATGAAACCGATGATGACGGCGGCCGTGAGGAAGTAGTACCAGCCAAAGTACGTGGCCACCCATTCGACGACCGCACCGATGACGGTTTCGGCCGAGCCGGGAGCCAGCCACGCCCACAGGGTCAGCGCGATGATGATCCCGGCAGAGGTGAAGAAGACTATCGGGTTGACGCGGCTTTCGCGTTCCGGTTTGGCCACCGGCTTCTCAGCAGTTTTCGAGGTCATGAAGTCCTAGGGTCGGAAAACAATGTCAGATCAGAGCGCTCCGGGCCGAGTCTAACCAAAGAGCCGGACGGCGTGAAGTTTCGTGATGTCGGCCGTCTCCGTACGAGGGGAGTTCGGTGAAGGCGGAATTGAGGCGGTCAGCGCGGTGCGGAAAGCCGTTCGGCGGCCCGGACCACGAACGCCCGACGGCGGGCACGCTCGTCCTGATCGTCGGCGTCGGCGCCGGTGAGCATGTGGGCAAGCTGCGGTACCGAATACCACCACGCGGCAAGCGCCATGAAGATGAATGTCAGATACGCCGGGTCGAGATCGGATGTCACGGCACCGTTTCGTTGCTCGGCGATCACCACCTCGACCTTCTTCCGGTAATGGGCGGAACGGTTCGCCTCGTCGGCGGCCGGCCCCCCGCTGAGTCCTTCCCATTGCAGCAGCCGAATCAATTCCGGGTGGTCGGTGTGGTAGTCGAAGGTGCGTCCGGCGAATTCGCCAACGCCCTGCGTGCCGGGGTCGTCGACGAGCACGGTGGCTGCCAGCTTGCCCAGCTCGTCGGTCAACACCGTCTCGAACAAGGCACGTTTGTCGCCAAAGTACTTGTAGAGGCGTTCTTTGTTGATTCCGGCACGCTCGGCGATTCGCGCCATCGTCGTGCCGTCGGGCCCCCGCTCCGCGAACTCGATGGTGGCGGCTTCCTTGAGCCGGCGCCGCGTGCCTTCGGTGTCCCAAGCCATGCCCTCACCATAAACCACTCCAACCAAAACGTTGCAGTTTGCTGGACCGGCACCTACACTAAAGCTATTACCAACCGCACCGTTGGATTTGTAGATTCTCGTCGACGAGGGCCGTGAAATCTTCAGGGCGGGACAATTGTGAAAGGAACAAGCACATGAGTACACCCGGCGGAACGATTTCGCTTGCCGGAGATTTGAGCATTTCACGCATGGGCTACGGGGCTATGCAGTTGGCCGGACCGGGGGTCAGCGGGCCGCCGGCCGATCGCGATGCCGCGGTGGCCGTGCTGCGTGAAGCAGTCGACCTCGGCATCACGCATATCGACACCGCCGACTTCTACGGTCCGTTCGTGACGAACGAGATCATCAAGGAGGCGCTCTATCCGTATCCGTCGGATGTGCACATCGTCACCAAGGTCGGGGCGCGGCGCGGAAGTGACGGTTCGTGGATCCACACGCTTGAGCCGGCCGAATTGAAGGCTCAGGTGCACGAAAATCTCGGCCGTTTGGGTCTTGAGGCGCTGGACGTCGTGAATTTGCGCTTGGCGGTCGAAGAAGGGCCCGCCGATCCGGCCGATCTTGACGATCAGGTAGGTGCCCTGGCCGAACTGCGCGACGAAGGGCTCATCCGGAATATCGGCATCAGCGGTGCGACCGATGAGCAAGTCACCGCAGCCAAAGCGATCGCGCCCATCGTCACCGTGCAAAACCACTACAACGTGGCCAACCGGAACGACGATCCACTCGTGGACCGCGCCGCCCGCGAGGGCATCGCGTATGTGCCGTTTTTCCCGCTCGGCGGTTTTTCGCCGATTCAGTCGACCACACTGGATTCGGTGGCTTCCGCACTCGGGGCCTCGGCCCAGCAAGTTGCGTTGGCGTGGCTGCTGCAACGTTCGCCGGCTATCGCGGTGATCCCCGGCACGTCGTCAAGCGCCCATCTTCGCGAGAACGTCGCGGCGGCCGACTTGCAACTGGATGCGGACACCGTGGCAACGCTCGATGCCATCGGCCTCGAACGCTGACGCCGTCCGGCATCCGCCACCACGCCCCGCCCGCCACGTCGAGAGTGGAGTCGTTGTCGGTTTTGAGACCGTCGAACCGACAACAACTCCACTCTCGGCGATGGGGAAGCGCGGTAACGGAAGTTACGCGGCGACCATCCCGTGCGGGTCGATCACGAACTTCTTGGCAGCACCCTGATCGAACTGCTGATACGCGTCGGGCGCTTCGTCCAGGCTGATGGTCGTGGCGTTGACGGCCTTGGCGATATCAGCCTTGCCCGCCAGGATCAGATTCATCAGCTGCCGGTTGTACCGCTTCACCGGGCACTGGCCGGTCGTGAACGAATGCGACTTCGCCCAGCCCAAACCGAGCCGGACGCCGATCTGACCGATCTTCGCATTCTCGTCGACCCCGCCCGGGTCACCCGTGACATAAAGTCCGGGAATGCCCAGTGACGCGCCGACTCTCGTCGCCGTCATGATGTCGTTGAGCACCGTGGCCGGCTGTTCGGCCGCACCCTCGCCGTGGCCCTTGGCTTCAAAGCCCACCGCGTCGACGGCGGCATCGACCTCAGGCTCGCCGAGGATCTGCTCGAGCTTGTCGGGAAGGTCACCCGGTTTGCTGAGATCGACAGTCTCGCAGCCGAACGACCTGGCTTGCGCCAGCCGGTCGGCGTTCATGTCGCCCACTATCACCACCGATGCGCCCAGCACGTGCGAGGCGTATGCCGCGGCAAGCCCGACCGGACCGGCCCCTGCGACGTACACCGTCGACCCGGTTGTCACGCCGGCCGACACCGCGCCGTGATATCCGGTGGGGAAGATGTCCGACAACATCGTCAGATCGAGAATCTTCTCGAGTGCCTGATCCCGGTCCGGGAACTTCAACAAGTTGAAGTCGGCGTACGGGATCATGACGTATTCGGCCTGTCCGCCGATCCATCCACCCATGTCGACGTAGCCGTAGGCCGCGCCGGGCCGCGCCGGATTCACGTTCAGGCACACGCCGGTCTTACCTTCGTTGCACATCCGGCACCGGCCGCAGGCGATATTGAACGGCACCGAACAAATATCGCCTTCCTTCACGAACAACACGTCGTCGCCCTTTTCCACCACTTCGCCGGTGATTTCGTGGCCAAGTGACTGGCCGACGGGGGCCGTCGTCCTGCCGCGCACCATGTGCTGGTCGCTGCCGCAGATATTCGTGGTGACGAGCTTCAAGATGACGGCGTGCGGCGCTTTTTGCTGCATTCCCAGCCCATTGGCGACCTCGGCAGGGATTTCCAGCTTCGGATAGTCAATGGATTCGATTCCTACCTGGCGCGGTCCTTTGTATACGATCACGCGATTGTCTGGCATTGGTCTTCCTCCTGCTACTCGATCCGGGCAATGAATCGATCAGCGGTGCCCCGCCCGGTTTGGCACCAAGAGCGACAAGTTCACCGGGGAAACGGGGGCGGGAAAAACCGGATTACGGCCCAGCGGCGACGATCATCGGGGGCGAACCGAGCGCCCGTCCGGAGATGACCGTAATCGATAAGCATGGCTACCAATCCTGACGCCGTGGCAACCGCCACGTCTCATCAGCTTAGGTCGACCTAATCCGGCCCGTCAATGGCTTGTCGCGGCACCGTGAATTCCGGTCTACGGTTGGTGCAATACCGGCGGCCGAGCGGTCGGTCCGGAAATCGGAGGGACGACGATGGCAGTTTGGATCTGCGCAGCATGCGGCATCGAACATCCGGACACGGCCGGGCCTCCGGTGCGGTGCGAAATCTGTCTGGACGAGCGGCAATTCGTGCCGGCATCGGGACAGGCCTGGACGACGTCGGCGACGTTGGAAAAGTCCGGAACGACAAGCAGTGTCGTGCGCGTTGCCGCCAGCCTGCACCGCATCATTGTCGCCCCGGCCGTCGCCATCGGCCAGCGATCGCTGCTCGTGACCACGCCGGACGGCAACCTGTTGTGGGATCCGAGCGGATATATCGATGCGTCGATGATCGATGCCGTGCGCGACCTGGGCGGGATCGCCGCAGTAGCGCTCAGTCATCCGCATATGACGGGCGCCGCCGTCAGCTGGGCGCGCACGTTCGACGTGCCGTTGTATTTTTGCCGGGACGACGCAGGCTGGATCAGGCGCCCGGACGAACGTATCCGCCTTTGGTCGGGTACCGCCGAATTGGGCGGCGGAATCCGACTGGTCCAGTGCGGCGGCCATTTCGCCGGCAGCTGCGTCGCCCACGTGCCCGGCATCGGCGGGGGCGCGCTTTTGACCGGCGACACCATCTTCCCGGGCCCTGGAACCGTGTCGGCCATGCGGTCCTATCCCAATAAGATTCCGCTGCCCGAGCGGGCGATCCGCACAATCCTGCGCGCGCTCGCCGATTACGAGTACGAGCGACTGTACGGATCGTTCGAGAACGATATTGCCGCCGGCGCTTCCGCCATCGTCAAGCGCTCGCTCGGCCGGTATATCGAATGGGTGCGCGGCGAGGCGGACATGACGGAACCTTCGGGGTTTTCCGGGCGATGACGACCGGGGATTCGCAATTGTTCGTACGCTGACCGCGTCCGGCTCCGCGGTTCGTGCCTACAGTGCAAGTACGGATGACCCGCTTCGCCGAGAGGAGTATCAGATGTCGCCGATGCCGGTGCCGCCGTTCGATGCCGAGACGGCTGCCGCCAAGGTCCAAGCGGCCGAGGACGTGTGGAATACGTGCGACCCCGAGAAGGTTGCGATGGGCTATACCGACGATTCGGTATGGCGCAATCGAGATTCATTCATCGTCGGGCGCGATCAAATCATCGCGTTCTTGCGGCAAAAATGGCAGCGCGAACTCGATTATTCGTTGCGCAAACAGCTGTGGGCGTTCACCGGCAATCGGATCGCCGTGCGGTACCAATACGAAAGCCGCGATCCGGCGGGCCGCTGGTGGCGCAGTTACGGCAACGAGCTGTGGGAATACGACGACGCCGGACTGAACAGCCGGCGCGAATCCAGTATCAACGACGTACCAATCATCGAGTCCGAACGGCGCATCTTTGGTCGCCGATCGGACGCCGACCGCGGGCGCGATGTCATAGACCTGCGCTGAGACCTGCACCGGTATCCGGCACCGGCCGATAGAGAGATCTAGATCACATAATCGCAATCTTCGGCTGACCGAGGATCGCGGCGTGTTTGCGGAAATCGCAAGTTTTGGTTTAAGGTCGGGGTCATGTCGTCCGCCTCCGAGCCTCCCGCCCCGTCCCCGGACGACGATCTCGGCCCGGATTCCGCTGCGGTGCCGAGTACTCGCATGCGCGTCAGGACGGCGATCGCCGACAGCGGGATGGCTCAGCGCGAGGTTTCCCGGGCTATGGGACTGGACGAGACGAAGCTTTCCAAATCACTTCGCGGTACGCGCCGATTCATGCCGGCCGAGCTCATCCGGCTTGCGGACGTCACGGGCGCCACCGTCAGCTGGTTGCTTGCCACGGCGGACGACGACGCGGCATCGGCCACACCGGCTCCCCGGGCCATGCCCACCCTTCATCGCGAAGACAGTGAGCATGCCAAAAAGCGCCGCGACATCGTCGAGACCGCGTGGAAGCTGATCGCCGCACGCGGGTACGCCTCCGTGCGGATCGCGGACATCGCGTCGGCTTGCGGCACGTCCAGCGCGACGGTGCACTATTACTTCCCGTCCAAACGCGAACTTTTCGAAGAGTCGCTGCGCTATTCGGTCAAGTTGGCATTCGACAGGCAGGTCGCCGTCCTGTACGCCATCGACGACCCGGTTGCGCGGCTGAAGAAACTCGTCGACCTGCAAACCCCCGATGACGAGGTCGTCGGTGCCGAATGGTCGATCTGGCTGCAAACGTGGGCCGATGTGGCGGTCGGCGCCGGCGCGGCGGAAAACCACCGGCAAGGGTACGCACGGTGGTTCCAAACCGTCCGTGACGCGATAGCGGCCGGTCAGCAGGCAGGACTCGTCATCGACGGTCCGCTCGACGGGTTGGCGCTCGAACTCACCGCGATCATGGACGGCCTCGGCATCAAAGTTCTCACCGGCATCATCGATGTGGCGGCCATGAAGGGCCGGCTCATCGACTTCATCGACCGTGCGCTGCTCACCGACGCAGGGCGCGAGAAAGGCATCACACCATGACCAAAAAAACCATTGTCACGTGCGCCCTGACCGGCGCCGGTGACACGACCGGCAAGAGCGAATTCGTGCCGGTTTCCCCCGAGCAAATTGCCGACGACGCCATCGCGGCAGCCCGCGCCGGCGCCTCGGCCGTGCACATCCACGTGCGCAATATCGCCACCGGCCAAGGCTCGCGGGACGTCGGACTCTACCGCGAGGTCGTGCGGATCGTCCGCGAATCCGACGTCGACCCGGTCATCAACCTGACCGCCGGCATGGGCGGCGACCTTGTCGTCGACCCGCAGGATCCGACGAAGCAGTTGGAGGGTACCGACCTGGTCAGCGGCATCGACCGGCTGCCGCACGTGGAAGAGTTGCTGCCGGAGATCTGCACGATCGATTGCGGCACCTTGAACTTCGGCGAAGGCAGCAATATCTACGTCTCCACGCCGGACATGCTGCGTGAGGGGGCCGCAAAGATCCAGGAACTCGGCGTGAAGCCCGAGATGGAGATCTTCGACACCGGCAACCTGTGGTTCGGCAATGTGCTGGTCCGCGAAGGCCTGATCGATCCGCCGCCGCTCTATCAACTGTGCATGGGAATCCCGTACGGGGCGCCCGTCGACGCGGGCCTGTTGCAGGCCATGGTGAACATGCTGCCGGACGGCGCCGAGTGGACGTCGTTCGCGATCGGGCGCAATCAGCTGCCCTGGGTCGCCCAGTCGGTGCTCTTGGGCGGACACGTCCGCGTCGGACTCGAGGACAACCTGTACCTCCGCAAGGGCGTCAAGGCAACGAACGCCGAGCTGACCGAACGGGCCGTCGACATCGTCGAGAGCCTCGGAGCGCAGGTCGCTACACCGGACGAGGCCAGGGACATCCTGGGCCTGAACAAGAAGGGCTGATCCATGAGCTATGACTCCTACCCGGCGCCGGCGGACGTCGAAGCCGTCGGCTGCGTCGGCATCGGCACGATCGGCGGCGGCTGGGCCGCGTACTTCCTCTCCCGCGGCTACCGCGTCGAGGCGTGGGACCCGTCGCCGGACGCCGAGCCCAAGCTACGCAGGCTCATCGAGGCGGCCTGGCCGGCGCTGACCGAGCTGGGGCTTGCCGACGGCGCGTCGCCGGACAACGTGCGCGTGCACGCCGAGTTACCGGGCGCCGTCCGGAACGTTCAGTTCGTCCAGGAGAGCGCTCCGGAAGTGCTCGACCTCAAACGCTCGCTTCTTGCGGACATCGATGCGGCAGCCGACCCGACCATTGTGGTCGGATCGTCGACGTCGGGATATTCGATGACTGAAATGTCCGGCGACGCCGCCTCGCCGGGCCGGCTCGTCGTCGGTCATCCGTTCAACCCGCCGTACCTGATACCGCTGGTCGAGGTCGTCGGCGGCGACCGGACCGACCCGGAAGCGGTCCGGTGGGCCGCCGACTGGTACGACCACATCGGTAAATCGGTGATCGCCATGGACCGGGAAGTGCCCGGGTTCATCGCCAACCGGCTGCAAGAGGCTCTTTGGCGCGAAGCCTTGCACATGATCGACTCCGGTGAAGCGACAGTCGACCAGATCGACAGGGCCATCACCGACGGGCCGGGCCTGCGTTGGCCCGTGCAAGGCCCGATGCTGACCTTCCACCTGGCCGGCGGCGAAGGCGGCATGGCACATATGCTCGACCATTTCGGACCGTCGTTGAAGTCCCCCTGGACACGGCTGGACGCGCCCGAATTGACGAGTGAACTGCGCGACGCCGTGGTGGCCGGTTGCGATGACGAAGCCGGTGACAGGTCGGTCGCCGACCTCATCGCCGAACGGGACGCCGCAATAATCGCGATCCAGCGCGTCATCTCCGGAATCCGGGAGGCCGCGTGACGAAGCCGCACACTTATCGCGACGTCGTCCGGCGTGAATGGATCGACTACAACGGCCACATGTCCGAAGCGTTTTACGTTCTCGTTTTCGGCTACGCCACCGACCGCGTCATGGATGCCCTCGGCATGGACGAGGATTACCGCAGGCGTACCGGCAACTCGCTCTACACCGTCGAAGCGCATATCCGCTACCTGCGCCAGGCTGTGCTGGGCGACGAGTTGACAGTGACGACGTCAGTGGTCGGGAGCGGTGCCAAGAAGCTCCACTTGGCCCACGAAATGCACGTCGGCGGCGAGCTTGCCGCCACCGAGGAGCTGCTCGGCCTGCACGTGGGCGCGGGGGACAAGACCGTGCCGTTCGACGGCGCAGTCGCGGCCGAGATCGCCCGCGCGCTGCCGGGACCCGATCGTCACCCTCCGGACTGGATCGGGCGCGCAGTGCAATCCGGCCCAGCGCAATCCGGCGCAGCGCAATCCAATCAAGGGCGTAGCTGATCGACTACCTGGAGAACTGACCTCATGCCACCCAATCCACCACCTGCCACCTCGCTGAGCCGGCGACGCCTGCTCGGTGCGGGAATGACTGCCGGCGCCGGCGCCATGCTCGTTGCATGCGGCGGACCCGCCGGCGAAATCGAAGCGCCGAAGGGCGAGCCCGAGCGCGGCGGCCGATTACGCGTCGGACTGACCGGCGGCGGCGCCTCCGATACCCTGGACGCGCATCTTCCGGTCAACACGACGGATATCGCCAGATGCATCAACTTGTACGAGACGTTGCTCTATTACAACGACGACTACGTACTCACCCCGCTCCTGGCCACCAAAGTGACATCCTCTCCCAACGCAAAGGTCTGGACGGCGCACTTGCGCCGCGACGTGGTATTCCACGACGGCCGTCCGATGACCGGCAAGGACGTGGCGGCCACTTTCGCGCGGATCACCGACCCGAAAGACCCGAAAAGCGGCGCGGCCGGCCTGACGGACCTCGACAAGGTAGTGGTTGCGGGTGAGCACAAGGTCGAATTCCACCTCAAGTCGCCGAACGCCGCGTTCGACGACTCGCTCGGCCAGTACGCGAACGGCATCGTCCCGGCCGATTACGATCCGAAACACCCGGTGGGCACCGGGCCGTTCAAGGTGAAGTCCTTCACCGCCGGTCAACAAAGCGTTTTTGCGCGCCACGACCATTACTGGCGCCAAGGTCAGCCGTACCTCGACGAACTCGTCATCCTGGATTTCAGCGACGACGACGCGATAGTGAACGCGCTGCTGTCCAGCCAGGTCGATGCGATTGGGCAGATTCCGCTGGCGCTCACGCAAGTCATCGGCTCCGACCCCCGCGTCAACGTTTTGACCTCGCCCACCGGTTCCTGGATGCCGTTCACGATGCGGATCGACAAGAAGCCGTTCGACGACAAGCGAGTACGGCAGGCGTTCCGGCTGGCAGTGGACCGGAAGCAAATGATCGAGCAGGTCTACAGCGGACACGGCCGAATCGGCAACGACATGTACGCGCCGTTCGATCCCGCCTATTCCAAGGACTTGCCGCAACGCCGTCAGGACATCCGTCAAGCGAAGAAGCTGCTGGCCGACGCCGGGCATCCGAACGGCCTGGACGTCGAACTTGTCACGGCGCCGATTCAGTCCGGCGCGGTCGAGGCGGCGCAGGTGTTCGCGCAGCAAGCGAAAAAGGCCGGAATCCGCGTCAATATTCGGCGCGTCGATTCGACGACGTTCTTTGGCGACAACTATTTGAAATGGACGTTTGCGCAGGATTTCTGGTACACGCGCAACTTTCTTCCGCAAGTGAATTCCGGTACCGCTCAAGACGCGCCCTTCAACGAAACGCATTGGAAGAACGCCAAATTCACGAAACTCGTGGCCGAAGCGACGAAGACCATCAACGAAGGCCAGCGTAACCGGCTCATCGAGCAAGCGCAGAAGATTCTCTACGACGAAGGCGGATACATCATCTGGGGGTTCTCCGATCAGGCGGACGCCTATCAGAAATACGTGGCGGGGTTGAAGCCGAACCGGACCGGTTTGTCGCTGTCCGGATTCCAATTCCGCCGCGTATGGCTGGGAGGGAGCAACTCATGACTCGTCTGATAGTTCGCAGGCTCGCGATCAGCGTCATCATTCTGATCATCGTGTCGATACTCGTGTTCCTCGCCACGCTGCTGTTGCCGGGCGACCCGGCCAGGGCCATCCTCGGCCAGCAGGCCACCCCCGAACGACTGCATGCCCTGCGCGAGCAAATGCACTTGAATGATCCCATTTGGCAGCGTTATCTGTCCTGGTTCGGCGGTTTGTTCGTCGGCAACTTCGGCACGTCGACAGCGACCGGCTCCTCGGTCGGCGCACTGCTCGGCCCGCGCATCGTGAACTCGCTCGTCCTGATGGTGGTCGCTGCGGTGATCAGTGTGCCGGTCGGCATCGCCGCCGGCACCTACGGCGCGATCCGGCGAGGACGTGCAGGCGATCACGCGGCGACGGGCGTGAGCCTCGTGCTGGCTGCCCTTCCCGAGTTCGTGATCGGCATCGGCCTGATTGCGTTGCTGTCGACAAGCGTCATGCATCTGCTGCCGTCGGTGACGATGAACCCGCCGGGCGAGCACGTGTGGGACCATCCGACCCAACTGATCTTGCCGATCGTGACGCTCGTGCTCGTCGTCACTCCGTACATCATCAGGATGATGCGGGCCACGATGATCGAAGTGCTCGACAGCGGGTTTGTCGAAATGGCCAGGCTGAAGGGTGTGCCGGAAAGGCAGGCCATCCTCAAACACGCGGTGCCGCACGCACTCGGACCGGTGGCGCAGGTCATCGCGATCCAGCTTGCGTGGTTGGTCGGCGGCATAGTTGTCGTCGAATTCCTGTTCCGGTACCCGGGAGTCGGCGCGGCGCTTGTCAATGCAGTCGACAACCGCGACGTGCAGGTCGTTCAGACCCTGTCGATGCTGATCGCCGCGGTTTACGTCGTCGTGAACCTGCTGGCGGACATCGTCGGCATCGTCACGAATCCGAAGCTACGCACGGAGGTGGCAAAATGAGCGCCATCGAGACCGATGAGCAGGTCGGCAAGGAAATCGAAGCACCACCGGGCCTCTTCCGGCGGATGGTACGCCAGCGGCAAGCGAAAATCGGCATTGTGCTGGCCGGCGTCATCGTCGTCCTCGCTCTCGTCGGACCGCTCCTGCTTCCCTGGCTGACGGGCTATTCGAGCACTGAATTCGCCGGGCGGCCATTCCAGCCGGACGGGTGGTTCGGTACCGACAACCTCGGCCGTGACATCACCAGCCGGTTCCTGGCCGGCGGTCTGCGGCTGTTGATCTATGCGGCGCTCGCCACCCTGCTCGGCATGCTGTTGGGCCTGATCGCTGGTATGGTCGCCGCCTATCAGGGCGGCTGGCTGGACTCCGTCATCATGCGCGGATCCGACGTCTTGCTGGCCTTGCCGCAAATCGTGTTCGCGCTGTTGGCCATCACCGTCCTGGGGCCCAAGGCGTGGGTGCTGATTACCGTCATCGGCGTCACGCACGCTCCGCGGATCGCCCGCGTGGCCCGTTCCGCAACTGTTGCAGTCATCACCGAGGACTACATAGCGGCAGCGGAAATGTATGCGATGCCGAGATGGAAGATTCTTCTCAGCGAGGTCTTTCCCAATATCACCGGACCCCTCATGGTCGAGCTCGGGCTGCGCATGACGTACTCCATCGGCTATATCGCGTCATTGTCCTTCCTGGGACTGGGCATGCAGCCGCCGACGGCCGGTTGGGGATTGATGATCAACGAGAATCGGATTGCGCTGCTGCTTCAACCGTGGGGCGTGTTGTTGCCGGTGGCCGCGATCGCCATCCTGACGGTGGGAACGAACCTGATCACCGATTCGCTGGCCAGGGCATCGGCCAATCTGAATGTGGAGGACGAGTAAATGACCGACGAATCCCAGGCGGACGCCGTCCTGACCGTTCGCGACCTGCGCATCAGTACCACGGCGCACGGCACCGAGATCCTGCACGGCGTGTCGTTCGAGCTGCAGCCCGGCAAGATTCTGTCGCTGGTCGGCGAATCCGGGTCCGGGAAGACGACTGCCGGGCTCGCCTGCATGGGGCACTTCCGGCGCGGGCTCAGCCTGAGCGGCGGCGAGGTGAGGCTCGAGACCCCCGAGGGGCCGGCCGATGTGCTGACGATGAGCGAACCGGCGCGCCGCGGCTTGCGCGGCGGATCGATCTCGTACGTCCCGCAGGATCCGGCCCTGTCGCTCAATCCCGCGATCCGGGTGGGCGAGCAGATCCTGGAGGTCATGCGGGTTCATGGATTCGGCGCCGACGAGCACGAACGCGGCAAGCGGGTCGCGGAGGTACTAGCCGAAGTCGGCCTGCCCGGCGACCGGAACTATCAGCGTCGATTCCCGCATCAGCTGTCCGGCGGGCAGCAGCAGCGAATCGGCATTGCCATGGCGTTCGCGTGCCGGCCGTCGGTGATAGTGCTGGACGAGCCGACGACGGGACTCGACGTGACCACGCAGGCGCTCGTACTCGAGACAATCGATACGCTGACTCGTCGGCACGATGTGGCGGGCCTGTACATCACACACGACCTGGCGGTTGTGGCCGAGGTCGCCGACGAAGTCGTCGTCATGCTGGGCGGTGACATCGTGGAACGGGGGCGTGCCCGCGATGTGCTGTACTCGCCGACGCATTCCTATACGCGCAAACTGCTTCGCGCCGTGCCCGATCTGGCCGGCCGGAATCATATCGGCACGGTGGACGCCGTCACCGACGAGCATGCGGTGGTCGTCGAGAATTCCCGGCCGGCGGCGGTCGGGGAGCCGGCGGGCTCGGTGTCCACGACGGCGCCCGAGACCGATGATGCGGTCGTCTGCGCCGAGGACATCAGCCTGAGCTACGGGTCGAATCGGGTGCTGGACGGTGTGACGCTCAGTCTGGCGCCGGGCGAGTCGACAATGCTGTTGGGCGAATCCGGATCGGGGAAGACGACGTTGTCGCAGTGCATCGCCGGGCTCAACGCCGGGTTCACCGGGCGCGTGCGGTTGGCCGGCGAGACGTTGAAGAACGGCACCCGCCAACGCACGCAGGACGATCGCCGACGTATTCAATACGTCTTCCAGAGTCCCTTCTCGTCGCTCAATCCACGGCGCACGATCGGCGAATCGATCGCGGTGCCGTTGGAGATGAACAGTGCCGGCACCCGGGCCGAACGCCGCGCCAAGACGCTTGAAGCGCTCGACCAGGTCCGACTGGGCCGGCAGTTCGTCGACAGGCGTCCGGGCGAGCTCAGCGGTGGTGAACGACAGCGTGCGGCAATTGCCCGCGCACTCGTCAACACGCCGTCGGTGCTGGTGTGCGACGAGGTGACGTCGGCGCTCGACGTGTCGGTGCAGGCGTCAATCGTGGACTTGTTGCGTACCCTGCAAGTCGAAACCGGCATGGCCATGCTGTTCGTCACGCACAATATCGCGTTGGCTCGGCACATCTCGCAGCGACTTGCGGTCCTGCAAAAGGGCAAAATCGTCGACAACGGCCCGACTGCGGAGGTCTTGGACAATCCCCGGCACGAGTACACCCGGGAACTTCTCGACAACGTGCCCACGATTTAGAAGAGGACCGATGCAGCAGAGCATGGCTTCCGTCCCGGCCTATGTGCGGGACGCCCTGACACCGGGCATGTACGAAGTGCTCGACCATCAGCTGGCCAGGGCCGCGGAACGGCGCGGCGTCGACTCGGCGCCCGGCGGGGATCGCTCGGCCCGGCTGGCGGTGATGCGTGCCGATTACCGTGCCGAGCGCTCCTTCTGGAACGAGGGAGGTCCGCAAATGGCCTCGACGTACGACGGCCACGTGCATGCGGCGGGGGTCGACGTGCCCATCAGGATCTACCGGCCGACGGCGGCCGAGTCGTTGCCGGCCATCGCGTATTTCCACGGTGGGGGCTTCAACGTCGGCGATCTCGACACGCACGACCGGATCATGCGGGTGCTCGCCGACAAGAGCGGCGCCGCAGTCGTCGGCGTCGACTACACGCTTTCGCCCGAAGCCCGGTTCCCGCAAGCGCTGCATGAATGTGCCGGAGTCGTGGCGCACCTGGCCGCCGAAGGGCAGCGCTACGGCATCGAACCCTCCCGGCTGGTTGTCGCCGGCGACTCGGCCGGGTCGATGCTGTCGATGGGGACGGTGTTGCTGCTCCGGGACGGGCCCGCCGAAGCGGGGCTCCGGGCGGACGCGGCGGCCGCGGCGTTCGCGTCGATTCGCGGGATGCTTTTGTACTACGGCGGGCACGGGCTCCGCGATTCCGCCACCAGCCGGTTGTACGGCGGCTTTTGGGACGGAATGGGCAAGCGGGAGCTTGGGGACGTCGACGCGTTTCATTTCAACGATGCCGCCGAACGCTCGAGCCCGTACATCGACCATCTCTCGGCCGACTTGTCGCGCGATCTGCCCGCCGCGTTCATCGTCGGAGCGGAGCTCGACCCGTTGGCCGACGACGGCAGGGCGCTTGCCGCGATGCTTGCCCGCAACGGCCGCGAGGTCGACTTTCGAATGGTGCCCGGCGTCCTGCATTCCTTCCTGCACTTCGGCCGGATGCTCGACGAAGCGAACGAGGAACTCGCCCGCGGAGCCGAATTCGCCCGTGCGCATCTGTGAGGCCTCCGAGCGGCCGGCCTGAAATGCTCGCCGGCGCAGCCCCGCCCGGGTGACGGGACAAATTGCGTTTCGACGCGGCAGCTGCTGTAATGCGTGTTCGAGTCGAAATCAATGAGGGGGTGAGCCGCCGTGGACGAAAGTCGATCTTTGACGAAGCCCCAGTCGGCGGCTCGTACTCCGGGCTAGCGGGGTCGCGGGCCGAAACCCTATCGTTTTTCTAAGGCCCTGATGAACTCCGAGATTGGCACCCCCGCGCTACCCGTCTTTCCCGATGGGTGCGCCACTGTCGGCGAGTGGCTTGATGCGACCCCGGACCGGATCGATCGCGGTGAGCAGCTCACGTCGCTCACGTCGGCTGATTTGGCGCGTTTGTTCGATGAGCTACCGGTGGAGGACGCCGGGGAACTTGTCGGGACGCTGTGGGCCGGGCACGCTGCCGCGATCTTGACGCGACTCGGCACGTCGCGTGCCGCTGCGGTTCTCGATGAACTCGCTCCGGACGTCGTCGCCGCCGTCTTGCGTCACAGCGGTGACGAACTGTCGAATCTGCGAACCGGCCTGTCCGACGCGCAGCGCGCAGCCGTCGACACGATTCTCCGGTGGCCGGACGGTACGGCCGGCGCGCGAATGACGCCGCACGTGCTCACCGTGCTGTCCACTTCGTCGGCGATGGGGGCGCGGGCGCATGTGCGGGCGGCATGGAAGCAGGCGGAGATTATCGTTTACGTGTTCGTTCTCGATGCGCGTGACACGCTGCTGGGCGTCGTGACGTTCCGCGACCTCATGCTGGCGCCGTCACGGATGCGCATCTCGGAATTGATGGAAGCCAAATTGGTGACCGTCGAGCCGGACGAAGATCAAGAACAAGCCGCGCAGCTCTTGGTGAACCACCGGCTGGCGGCGCTGCCGGTCGTCTTGGACGGCAAGCTCCTCGGCATCATCAGTGCCGACGACGTGTCCGACATCATCGTGGCGGAATCGACCGAGGATGCCGAACGGCAGGGCGGGTCGACTCCGCTGGAGGTCCCGTACCTTCGTGCCAGTCCGCTCCTCTTGTGGCGCAAACGCATTGTCTGGCTGCTGGCCCTCTTTGTCGCGGAGGCCTATACCGGCAGCGTTTTGCGAAATTTCGAAGCTGAGCTCGATCAGGTGGTTGCGCTGTCCTTCTTCATCCCGTTGTTGATTGGAACCGGCGGTAACACCGGAACCCAGATCACGACCACCATCGTCCGCGCGCTCGCCGTCGGCGAAGTACGAATGCGCGATATGGGACGCATCCTTGGCAAGGAAATTTCCGCGGCGGGCCTGATCGCTATCGCCATGGCCGTTGCCGCCTGGATTCGAGCGTGGACGCTCGGGGTCGGTCCGGAGGTCGGGGTGGTCGTGACGGTGACGATCGCGGCCATCGTCGTGTGGAGCGCCGTGATTGCGACGGTGCTTCCACCGATACTGCGCAAGATCCGGCTTGATCCGGCTGTTGTCTCGGCGCCCATGATTGCGACCGTCGTCGACGGTACGGGGCTCGTGATCTATTTCGAGGTGGCCCGGCTCGTGTTGTTCTGACAAGAGCCGGCGTTCACCCGACTGCGGCGAATTGGCTCCGATACAACTCGTGGTAGCGGCCGCCGCGGGCCAGCAGCTCGTCGTGGGTGCCGCGTTCGACGATTCGGCCGGACTCGACGACGAGGATCGCATCGGCAGCGCGAACAGTGGACAAACGGTGCGCGATCACGATGGCCGAGCGGCCGACGAGCGCCTCGCTCAGTGCGGCCTGCACCGCCGCTTCGGACGTCGTGTCGAGGTGCGCGGTCGCTTCGTCCAACACCACGAATCGCGGCTTGGCCAGCAGCATTCGGGCAATGGTGAGCCGTTGGCGTTCGCCCCCGGACAGCCGGTAGCCGCGTTCGCCGACTATCGTGTCGAGCCCGTCCGGAAGCGAACCGGCAAGCTCGGTCAGCCGAGCCTTTCCCAGCGCGTCCCAGAGCTCGGCGTCCGTCGCACCGGGCCGCGCCAGGGCGAGGTTCGAGCGCAGCGACTCATGGAACAAGTGACCGTCCTGCGTCACAAGTGCCACGGTGTCCTGCAATGACGATTTCGTGGCCTGCCGTACATCGACGCCGCCGACGCGGATGCTGCCGCCGTCGACGTCGTACAACCGGGTGAGAAGTTGGGCGATAGTCGATTTTCCGGCTCCGGAAGACCCGACAATTGCAACTGTTTGTCCGGGCCGGACGCTGAAGGACACATCGTGGATCACTTCGGAACCGCCGCGGGAGTCGAGGACGGCGACCTCCTCGAGAGAAGCCAGCGAGACCTTGTCCGCGGCCGGGTAGCCGAACCGGACCGAGTCGAATTCCACTCCGATTTGCCCGTCGGGGATCGGCCGCGCATCGGGCGCTTCGGCGACGAGCGGCTTCAGGTCGAGGATTTCAAAAACGCGTTCGAAGCTCACCAAGGCGCTCATGACCTCGACGCGGGCTCCGGCCAATGACGTCAGCGGCGCGTACAAGCGCGTGAGCAGGAGGGCGAGGGTGACAACCGAGCCGGCCTGGAGTTGTCCGATCAGCGCGTAAAACCCGCCCAGCCCGTAGACCAGCGCCAAGGCGAGAGCCGACACCAAGGTCAAGGCAGTGACGAACACCGACTGCAGCATGGCCGTGCGGACGCCGATATCGCGCACCCGCGCGGCGCGCACCGAGAACTCGGCCGACTCCGACTCCGGATGCCCGAACAGTTTGATCAGCGTGGCTCCGGGCGCCGAAAACCGTTCGGTCATCTGCGTGCTCATTGTGGCGTTGTGATTTGCCGATTCGCGTTGCAACCGTGCGAGGCGTCCGCCCATGCGGCGAGCCGGCACCGCGAAGATCGGCAGCAATATCAAGGCAAAGAGCGTGATCTGCCACGACACGCTGAGCATCACGACGAGGGTCAGCACGAGCGCCACCACATTGCCCACGACGCCGGACAAAGTACCGCTGAATGCGCGCTGCGCGCCGATCACGTCATTGTTCAACCGGCTGACCAGGGCACCGGTGCGGGTGCGGGTGAAAAACGCGACGGGCATCCGTTGGACGTGGTCGTAGACGGCGGTACGGAGATCGAAGATGAGCCCCTCGCCGATCCGCGACGAGTACAGCCGCGTGAAAATCGACAACGCCGCATCGGCCAGCGCGATGACGGCGATCAGCACCGCCAAGAAGACGACGGTGCGCACTTCGTCGTGTGCGACTATCGCATCGACCACGCGGCCGGCCAGCACCGGCGTGGCCACGGCAACCGAGGCCGCCGCAATGCTCAAGATCAAGAAAACGCCGAGCGCCGCGCGGCGATGGCGTACGAACGCCCAGATCCGCGTCAAGGTCGCCTTGGAAAACGGGCGTTTGTCGTTTTTGGCGTACATCGCGTTGTACAACGAGTTCCATGCCGCGTTGTCCATGCTCATCGTGTCGTCCGCTGCTTTCAGCCGTGGGGGAGTGGAAGGGATCTACCGACGTAACTACGGCGCGCGCCGGTATGTTCCCATCCCTCGAGTGGCGGCGAGCAGCTGGGCGTTGCGCCACCACTCGGCGCCGGATTGGGGCCGCCGGGACGGGGCAGAAAAGCGGCTAGCGTTTGCGGCCGTGCAGCTTGTCGAGCGCACGGCGGTCGCGTTTGGTCGGCCGCCCGGCCCCGCGCTCGCGGTGCACGACGGCCGGTTGTTCGACTCGCGGCGGCGGGGGCGGAGTTCTGTCCTCGTAGGCTTGGACGGCGATCGGCGCGCCGACGCGCTTGGTGAGGATTTGTCGGACTATGACTCGATGCTCGCGCTCTTTGCGCACTCGTACTTCATCGCCGATGCGCACGGTCTGGGCGGGTTTGGCGCGATCGCCGTTGACGCGCACGTGCCCGGCCTTGCACGCCGCCGTTGCGGCCGAGCGGGTCTTGAAAAAGCGGACGGCCCACGTCCAGCTGTCGATGCGGGCCTGACTTGTCGATTCGATGATGCGTCCTCGGGTGGTGACGGATGCCCCCATGGTAACGCCGGGCTGCGGCGGCCGGGTTCCGTGGTCGCCCCGCGAGTGACGGGACTACTCCCGGGTGAGGCGCATTTCCAACGAAGGCTGCCAGGTGCGGCCGCCGTCCATCGACATCCGGCCGATTTCGTGCCAGCCGGAATCGTCGAGAGTGATGTCGAAGCGCATGAGGATCCCCGGAGCCGGCTCGAATCCCCACCGCCAGCCGGAATCGGTACTCTCCAGCGGAACCTCGATCGAATTCCCGCCCGAGTAGGCACGCCACTTCAGGTCCCCGGAGTCGGCATCGAACCGGACGACGGCGAAAGCGCGGAACCGCACGTCGTCCGGCGCTCCCGGATGAGTTCCCGTGCCCTCGATCGTCAGTAACCCGCCGCCGAGCACGTACGTCACGTGCTCGGTCTGCTCGAATTCCGCGCGGCCGCGTTCGGTGAGAGTCCAGCCGGATCCGTGCCATGTGCCGGCGAAGCCGGAAAGCCGGCCCAGCGCGCTGCGGTGCGCGGCCAAACTGTCGGGGCCCTCGTCGTCCGGACTGGTCGTCACGCGGCCTTCTCGACTGCGGCGGCCCGTCTGGCGTCACCGGCCTTTTGCGACTTCTTCCCGACCGTGATGGTGTAGGTGATCAAGCCTGCCAGCACGATGATCGGCAAGATGTTCGACACCGTGAACGCCGTCGAGAAACTTGTCGTGTAAGCGAAAACGATGCGCGTGATCGCCTCCAGGATGAAGGCGACCGCCCACACGTAATTGAGCTTGTACTGCACGTGCCGGAATTGCGGGTACTGCCAGAGGCCGTACCAGTAATCCAGGCCGGCCCTGGTGCCGTCGGTGGCGAACTTGGCGCCGAAGTAGAACATGATCGGCTTGGGGAAGAATATCGACACGAGGCACGCCAATCCGAACCCGCCCGTGACTGCCGAGTCCTTGACCAGGAGGAGCCGGTCGTCGCCGCTGCCGATGTACGCGACTGCTGCGGAGAGCAGCACCCACAACAAGATGACGAGCGAGGCGCCGGACATCTTACGGGCCCGGATCCATGTGATGACCATCATGATGATCGGACCGATTCCCGATAAGACAAATGCCAGTTGGGTGCTGGCGCCGTTGTTTTCGGCGATCTGGAACACTGCGATGGTGACGCCGACGTCGAAGATCGCAGTCAACAGGAAGCTGCCGAGCATGGCCGTGCCGTTCAGATGGCGGGCACCGGCGTCCTGGCCGGCCGGCGCCGTTGCCGGGGAATGAGTCGGGGATTGAACCGGGCGTTGGGGATGCGAACCTGTTTCGCTTGGCGAGCTCATGTCGGTATTGTGGCACATGCACTCACGATTCGGAAGGAAAACGACATCAAATGGCGCAATCCGGTGAGGCGCGCACACCGTCGCCGGTCAGCAGCGTTCCGCTCATGTTCGGCATTGCCGAAGCCGTGGGGCTGCCCGGAACGATTTTGACGACCCTGCTGGTCGATACCGGAATGACGCAATCCGCCGCACGGACCGTACTGGCCCGGCTCAAAAAGCGCGGAGCCCTCACCGTCACCCGGGTCGGCCGCGCCGGCGTCTACCGGTTGGCCGGTGAAATGCTCCGCGGTTTCGAACGGGTCGAACACGGGCCCCGGCAGGCGCCCTGGGACGGAAAGTTCCGCACAATCGTTTACGACATCCCCGAATCGGAGCGGGCGGAAAAGGACAAGCTCCGTGCGTTGGCCGCGGGCTACGGGTTCGGCACGCTGCGGCCCGGTGTCCTGATCGCCATCGGGGACGAGCTGTGGCGGCAGGCGCCCCGGCACTACGACGGGAACGGCCTGCTCGAGACCGGAACCTTGGAATTCGACCCCGCGGCCGCCCGGGCCGTTGCCGCTCGTGCCTGGGATCTACCCCGCAGGGCCGCCGAATTCGCGCGGGCATGCCGCGCGGCCGAAAAGCTCACGCAGATCTCGGCCGTGCCGAGGGACAACGCTGCAGCGTTCCGGCAATTCCACGACAATTACCTGGCGTCGATCGACGTCCGCCTGTCCGACCCGGGCCTGCCGGCCGAGCTGCTGCCCGCCGATTGGAAAGCCGGTGAACTCGACAGGCTGCTCGGCGACATGCTCACGGTGTGGGAGGGCGCGGTGAATGCACACGTCGAGTCGGTAATTCGGGCCAGCAGGCACCGGAGTCTCGTCGAATTCAAGCCGGCGGAGTTTGCGCGGGACTCTGGTGCGGACGACGTCCGCCGAAGCGGGTGAGCATTCCGGCCAGCGCGGCAAGTATCAGTGCAGCGAACTGGACGCCGAACGGGGCCAGCGAGGCCGCGGCCAACAGCAGTGCGCCGATCGGGACGGCGATATTGACCCAGCGCGCGGACTGCGGCCGCACGATGATGACCCACACCAGAAACGCGTAAATGGCGACCGGTAGGCAAAGCGCGGCCTGTGCGGCAGTGCGCGAGAGGTCGGAGCCGGCATCGAAGTCGACAAGCACCTCGATCCCGGCCGACACGGCCGCTACGCAGGCAAAGATGAGCGCATGCAAATACCCCCACCGCAACGCGACACTGAGCCGCACGAGCAGGTGTTGTTGCGGCAAGGCGAAGTAGACCCACCACAAACACGCGATGACGACGAGGGCCGTTGCGGCCAGCACTATCAGCTCGGGTCCGTGCCCGGGCGACCCGAATGCCTCGACCACGGTATGCGTCGATGCCAGGATCGATTCGCCCAGCACAATGATCGTGAAACACGAATAGCGGTCGGCGATGTGGCCGGGATGCCAGTTCGTTTGCCCATGCCGTTCGGCTATCACCGGAACCGACAGTTCGATGATCGCTCCAATGAGGAACGGTATGAGGGTGATGGAGCCGGGCAGCAACAGGATGAGCACCCAATAGGCCTGCGCCATGGCGATGCCGACGGCGTACCGCAGCGTGGTCGGACGCGCGTCCCGATGGTCGTGGGCGGCGCGCAACCACTGAAAGATCATCGAGAGCCGCATCACGACGTAGCCGAGCACTCCGAGCGTGAACGTACGGTGTTCGACGGCCAAGAAACCGGGAATGCCCGCGGCAAGCACCAGGGCACCGCCCATTTGGACGATGGTGGTGATGCGATAGAGCCAATCGTCGGTGTCATAGGCCGAGGCGAACCAGGTGAAGTTCATCCAGGCCCACCAGATGGCGAAGAAAGCCATCAGGTAACCGACGATTCCCGGCCCGGAGTGTCCGTGCGCGATAGCCGCATGCAGGCCGGACGACGCTTGCGAGACCGCCACGACGAAGACCAAGTCGAAGAGCAGCTCGAGCGGGGTGGCGCCGCGGCCGGGTTCATCCCGACGTCGCGGAACCATGCGCGGCAATGATTGACGAGGTGGGGGCATGCGCCAATTATGCCGGGAAGCTTTAAATCTCCCAGTCGCCGGTCGACACGACGTCGCTGAGCGGTCGACGGGTGCGCGGCGCGCTTTCGCGCTCGCGGTACGGCTCGGGCAGCGCGGCCGGATCGCCAATCGTGCCGACTGCCGTCACCGACACGGCGCAGAACCTGTCCGGTAGATCGAAGGCCGTGCGAATGGCCTCGGCGTCGAAACCGCCCATCTGGTGCACGTGCAGGCCTTCGTGGTGAGCTTGGACGCTGAAGTTCGCGACGGCCTGCCCGAGGTCGTACTCGGCCCAGCGAAGTTCCGTGCCGTCATCGCGCCGAAGCTCGGCCACATTGACGACGAGCGCGGAGACCGAACCGGCCCACTTGCGGTTCCCCTCGGCCAGGTTCGTGAAGATCTTGTCGAACGCCTTCGTGCCGCGTCGGCCGATGATGAACCGCCACGGCTGTGTATTGGCGGCGGACGGCGACCAGCGCGCGGCTTCGAGCGCTCCGGCCAGCCGGCCCTCCGGGAGGACTGCCTCGGGATCGAACGCGCGCGGCGACCAGCGTTCCGACAGTACGGGGAGGATCGGGGCGGCGGTATCGGCGGCGCGAGCGGCGGAATCGATCGACATGGAACTCCAATTTCTGCGGTTGAATCTTCAACTGGGCACAACCGCCGGAATGCCGATGATCTTCCCGAAGCGTTACGTGACGTCCCTCACTCGCGAGACAAGATCGACTACCGACTGCGGGGCGGACGTTTTCAACCCGAGGATGTCGCGGGCGATGGCGTCGGCGTCGCCCAGCGAGATCGCATTCGTCCCGGGGGTCGCTGCAATTGCGGTGCCCCATTCAACGCTGGAGAGCTGCAAACCGATGACGTACCGGCGTGGATGCGTGCGGCCGGCCCCATCAATCAACCGATGCGGACGGGCAGAGACGTCCAAACCCGTCCCGGGCACGGTTGTCAGATCCGGCAATCGATACGATTTCGGCCGGGCTGCGCCGGTATCGAGCAGATCGCGCAGCAGCCCGTCGGCCGCCACGCTGACGCGGTTGGCGGGGGCCAACGCTTCGGCCAGCCGTTCGGCGGCGAATTCCGAGCCCGCAACTGCCGGGGATGTCGCGACGAACCGGGCGCTGCCGTCGTTGCGCGTGTCCACCTGCATGCGCGGGCCGATGAATTTGACGAGGCCGCACCGGGCCAGCGCGGACAGTGCCTCGATCCTGCGCAGTGGCGGGCCGGAACCGAGAGTCTGTGCGACATCCTCGAACCACCCCCGGACCTCGTCGAGGAACGACGCCGGTTCGATCGCGCCGACGAGCACGAGCCGTTTGACCATCTCGCGCCCGGTGTAGATGGCCAGTGCGGCCATCTTCACGGGGGAATCGACCCCGCGGCGAGCTTGGGCGGCGTCCGCATCCAAGTAGGCGACCGCCCACCTGTGCCACTCGTCGTACCCGTCGAAGGTGAGGCCGGCGGCCGGGGCGATCAGCCGGTGGACGTCGAAGCGGTAGCTTTCGTCCGGCACGAGTCGCGCGGCGAGTGCCTCCCACGCACTGTCCGTCGCCCTATGCTCGAGGTGATCGAGCAGTTCCCGCACGTCGCCGTGAATCGCCTCGGGATCGGTGCGCGCCAGCGTTTGATAATAAATCCACAGCGCGTCGCGCTGTAGCAGGCCGAACACGTCCCGGTTGAACGCCAGCTGCCCCGACTGCGCTTGCCGGCGCCGCGCTTCGAGAGCCGACGCAGTGAAGAACCGATGGTGGTAGCGCGGAAGCGGCACGCCGTCGACGATTGGTTTGGCGCGATAGGGCACGCCGCGACGGGAACCGGCGATCAGCACCGGTTCGCGTCCCGACGGCAGATAGGTCAGGCGTGCGCCGTCCGGCACAAACCGGCCGCCGCGGCCTTCGGTGACCATGGCGCAGATGTCGAAAAAATTCAGCGCGATGCCGCGGAAAATGATGCGTTCACCGGGCGGGGCCATCCGATCCCAATCCACGTCGGCCGGCAGAGCGGGCGGTTGGTACACGAGTTGGTGGGCGTCGGCGAAGTCCCGCCACCGCCGGGACGTGGTGGTCGGCTGGGCCGGCAAATGGCCCAGGGCCAGCACGACGTGGGTGGCCATCAACTCGGTGCCGTCGGCCAATGAGATCACTTGGCGGCCGTCGGCGGTCTCGCGCAGGGCCCGGGCACGGGTGGCGTGTCGCAGCAGGCGCACCGACGGCGGTGCTTCGCGGGCAATGCGGTGATAGGCCGCCCGCAGGTACGCGCCGTACAGCCGGCGGGACGGGAACGAACTCGGGGTGAGCGCCCGCGCCTCGGCCACCACGTCCGCCGGTTCGTCGGAATTGCCGGCAGCGACCTGGCGCAGCCAATCGGCCATGTCCGGGCCGGTGTCCCGCGGCGTGAAAGTGGTACTCGAATCGGGGTATACGGTTTGGTCGCCCGGCTGAGTGTTCATGAGCAGCAGCGGGCTCTGGTCGTCGCGCCACACCTGGCCGGACCCGGCGGGGTGCGGGTCGACGACGTGGATGGTCAACGACGCGTCGAGCTCGGCCGCATGGGCGACGAGGCGTTCAATCACACTTGTTCCGCGCGGCCCGGCACCAATGACGGCGACGGTGAGTACGTGCGGGTCGGCGGCGTACGACGGGTCGATGTTCTTGAGACCTTTCGGATGGAGGAGCCGCGGACCTCGCCGCGGCATACTCATATATTTACATACGAGCCTAAAAATATAGAGTTACTATGTATAATTGGCGCCATGGCACCGAACGTCTCCACCACCGAAAACGGCATGCATGCCGCCGTCGACCAACTTTCGATCGACCTTATCGTGGCGTCGTCCAAGCTGGTTCGCGCCTCCGCTCGACTGTCCGAGACACAGGTGCCGCCGGCCGTGTGGCGGGCACTGGCGATCCTTGACGAATACGGCGAAATGCGCGTCGGCGACTTCGCCGTCCGCGACAGGTGCTCGCAGCCGACCGCGACGGCAATGTTCAAGCGACTGGAAGGACACGGACTGGTCGAGCGCGTCACCGACCCGGAGGACCGGCGGGCGGTTCGCATCCGGCTGTCCGAAAAGGGCGTGCGCCGACTCGGGGAATTGCGGGACGGCGTGGCGAACGCGTTGCGCGATCGGATGGAATCGCTTGACGGCAGGGAGCGGCAGTCGCTTCGCGACGGTGTCGCAGTGGTGGAACGGCTGCTGTCCGACGTCGACGAATAGGCCCGGCTGCTTCCCGCGGCCTCAGCTGTCCGGCCGCTCCTCGGGCGGATAGCACTGCGTGGTCGGGTCGTTGGACGCTTCGTCCGAGCTCTGTGTCGGCTTGTCCTTGGTCTTTGACGGCTTGGTGTCCGTCGGCGCCGTGCCGCTTGGTGCCTTCTCGCTGGTCTTCTTGTCGATGAATTTGTGCAGCTTGTCGTAATCCGGATGCCACGTCTTGACCACGTTGTTGTCGATTTGGATGGTCTGGAAACCGGCGACCTTCACCTTGCGGGCCAAAATGACGAACGACTTCAGCTGATCCTGCTGGATATCGGTCTCGACGTTCCGGGTGGCAGAGCCGGCCAGCTGCGGGAACGCCAGGGCGAGTTTGGCGGGGTTGACCTGCCCCAGCACCGTCTTGATCATCCGCTGTTGACGGCACATGCGGTCGTAGTTGTTCGAGCCCTCGCGCGAGCGGACGTACCACAGGGCGTGGAAGCCGTCGAGATGCTGCTGGCCCGGCTGAATATAGCCGCGGATCGGGTACTTGCCGCCGGTGCCGAGATCGTGTCCGCCGCCGATCGGAATCTTGCGGTTGACGTTGATGTCGACGCCGCCGATCGAATTGACGACGTCCTCGAACCCTTGCAAGTTCACAAGCGCGAAATAGTTGATCGACAGTCCGAGCGAACCCTCAACGGCATGCGTCGTCGCAGTCAGCCCGGCCTGTTTCTTGGGTCCGTCGACGTATTGCGGATGCTGAGCAGCCCACGTCCACACGGAATTGATCATGCTTTGTTGTTTGCCGAACGCGTTGAACCCGTCGGGGAACTTCTTGGCCATCTTCGTGCCCTTGGGAAAGATGGGGAAGTCGAGGTTTCGCGGGATCCCTATCAATTTCGTCTCGCCCGTATGCGTGTCGATCGAGGCGACCATCAGCGTGTCGGGGCGGGTGCCGATACGGGATTTGCCGGCGTCCGAGCCCAAGAGCAGCACATTGATGTGCGGCATGTCCTCCCACGGGTCGTCCGCGGCCACGTTCGGCCCGTGCTTTTTGATCGGGCCGGAGTTGCCGAACACGTTGGTCAGCAGCGACCGTTCGGTCAGGCTGTAAAAAGCGCCCAGCCCGGTCGGCATTGCCGCAAATGCCAGCATGCAGACCACGAGGACGCCGCCGAGCACGCGTTGCGGGCTCTGCAGCGACAGCGGCCGTTTCAACTCGACGTACGAGGCCACGATGATCGCGGCCCATATCAGCAATAGGACGGCGCAGACGATGGCGATCGTCGTCAGCCAGGCCGGTGAGACGGCCAGGTGCAGGCCGATCTCCATGGGATCGGCGAAAATGATGATGCCGGCAATGACTGCCAGCCCCACGATGAACACGGCGAGGATGACGCCGCCCAGGACGCGCCGGCCCGCAGCGATGAGCCCGGCTCCGGGGATCAACGTGCCGACTGTCGTCCACGTCAGGACGTGGGTGAACCTGTCACCGCGGGACGAGGCGTGGCGTTCGGTCGATGAATCCGACTCGTCGGGACGACGGGCGGAACGGCGGCGCTTCTCGGCCTCGCGGATCGAACGCCGCGTGGCCTGCTCGGAAGAATCCGGCACCGCTCTCCTCGTCATCGGGTACTGATGGGCCTGAAAAGGCGCACGACGTCATCGCGTGGCAACAGGCACGTAACGACGATAGACGTTTGGCGGCTCGTTATGCACATCAAAGCGCAATTGTTCGGCGGATTCACAGGTAGTTCACCGCGGGGGCAACATTTGGACAACGGGGAAGCCGATATGGAAAAGTTGCCACGGTGTCTGGAGGCAATCACACAATAACCGGATCTCGGGATCGTTCGTTCTTTGGTCATCCCAAGGTTCTCGCCAATCTCTTCGGCGTCGAAGTCTGGGAGAGATTTTCGTTTTACGGGATGCAGGGCATCGTCCTCATCTACATGTATTACTCCGCCACGCGCGGCGGTCTCGGGCTGGACAAATCGATTGCCACCGGAATCGTCGGCGGCTACGGCGGAACCGTCTACATTTGCGCAATCCTCGGCGGATGGCTGGCCGACCGCGTGCTCGGCGCCGAGCGCGTCTTGTTCTTCAGCGCCATCGTCGTCATGTTCGGCCACATCTTCCTCGGGGTGTTGCCCGGATATGCGGGCCTGTTCGCCGGGCTGATCTGCATCGCCGTCGGTAGCGGCGGCATCAAGACGACAGCCACCTCCCTGGTCGGCACGTTGTACTCAACGGACGATGAACGGCGGGACGCCGGGTTCTCCCTGTTCTACATGGGCATCAACGTGGGAGCTCTCGTCGGGCCGTTCCTCACCGGAATTCTGCAAAAGGAGTGGGGTTTCCATTTCGGCTTCGGGCTCGCCGCGCTGGGCATGGCCATCGGGCTCGTGCAGTATTCGATCGGTCGGAAGAACCTGCCCGAGTCCGGCAAGCGCGTGCCCAACCCGCTGCCGAAGTCGGCCTATCCCAAGCTGATCGGCATTGCCGTGGCAGGACTGGCGTTGCTGGTCGTGCTCACGCTGGTGCACGTCATCACGGCCGCGAACCTGGCGGTCGTGGTCATCATTGCGGCCGCCGCCGCTGCAGTCGTGTACTTCATCGTGATCTTGCGCAGCCGCCGGATCACGCATGTCGAACGCCGACGGGTGCTGGCGTTCATTCCCATGCTGATCGCCAATTCGGCTTTTTGGTCGCTGTATCAGCAGCAGTTCACGGTGGTCACGATCTACACGGACGTCCGGCTCGACCGCAGCCTCTTCGGCTGGGAGATGCCCGTGTCATGGTCGCAATCGATCAACCCGGTGTTCATTATCGTGTTTGCCGGCGTCTTTGCGGCGATCTGGACGAAGTTGGGGAGCCGTCAGCCCTCGACGCCGATGAAGTTCGTGGTCGGCATGGCGATCATGGGCGTAGCGTTCTTGCTGTTCATCACGATGTCCGGCACCGGCATGCACGGCGCCCCGCTGCTCGGCCTGGTCGGCGTCATCTTCGTTTTCACGGTGGCGGAACTGTTCATTTCGCCGGTGGGCCTGTCGCTGACCACCAAGCTCTCGCCGTCGATCTTCCAAACCCAAACGGTCGCCTTGTACTTCTTGTCGGTGGCAATCGGCACGGCAATGGCCGGCGAACTGGCCAAGTGGTATTCGCCGGACCACGAGGTGGCCTATTTCGGCATCATCGGCGGCGCCGGCATCGTCGTGGCACTGCTGTTGCTCGCCTTCATCAAGCCGATCCGCTCGCTCATGTCCGGAGTGCACTGATCGCCGGCAAGCCGGTTATCCGGTGGGCCGGGTGAGTAACAGCAAGAGGGTAGTCAAGGATGGCGCCGACTCGCGGTAGACGCCGGGCTCGGTGGGCATGAGCGCGTCCAGGCTGTGTTGTTTCTGGACGGCGCCCAGGATTTCGATCGCTTCGTTCGTGGGCAGCGCGAATTCGCGGCCCACCTTGGCAAGTGCGTCGGTGAGCAGATCCCGGACATTGCCGATCGTCTCGCGCTCGAGGACGTTGTACTTTTCGAAAGTCTCCGGATTGCGCAGTGCGTAAAGGCGTAGTTCTTCCTGGACGATTATCCATTCGCGGGTGACCGGGCGGGCGGCACGCGAGAACGCTTCGGCCGCGTGCTCGATGAGTGTCGCCGAATCCTCCTGCGAGGGCTCTGCCAAGGAGTCGCCGATCACTTGGTGTGCGCGCTCGACGACATCCGAAATCTGCTGATCGAGCAGTGCAAGGACGAGTTCTTCCTTGTCGGCGAAATTGGAATAGAACGCGCCGCGCGTGTAGCCGGCCCGCTCGCAGATGTCTTCCACGCTTGCCGCCATCACTCCGCGTTCGGCAAATGCATCGATGGCGGCGTCCATCAGTCGCGCCCGGGTCTGGGCACGACGCTTCGTCACGGGTGCCGATTCAGCCATTGCTTGTCCTTCTCGCCGGGAACCGGCTAGCGATTTGCAGTGAGTATTTTCAATACATTACTGTATGCAATACAGTCCTGTATGCAAAATGCGATCCAGTGACGCCGACCCGAATATATTTTTCAGGAGTCCTCCGTGTCCTCGTTCTTGTACGCTCTCGGGCGTTCGTCGTTCCGCCACCGCAAGATGGTGCTGTTCATCTGGCTCGGCGCGCTCGTCGTCATCGGCAGCTTTGCCGGCGCGTTCTCCAAAGCGTTCGATGATCAGTTCACGTTGCCGGGAACCCAGTCCCAAGAGGCGATGGACTCCCTCAGTCACACGTTCCCGCAGGCCAGCGGCTCAAATGCGCAGATCGTCTTTCAGGCGCCTGACGGCGACTCGGTGCGCTCATCGAATATCAAAAGCGCCCTCCAGGCGGACGTGAAATCGATTAAACAGTTCAACCAGGTGTCGAACGTGAGTTCGCCGTACGACAAGCACATCCACGGCGCGATCGCGGCGGGCGGCAAGGCTGCCATCATCACTGTCCAATTGGACGGTGAGCGGGCCGAGATCACGCAGGGCACCAAGAACAAACTTCAAGACGTCGCCACCGAGCTGGAAAAGAAATTCCCCCAGTCGAAAGCGGAAGCCGGCGGCGACGCCTTCGGCATGACGGGGGTGCAGGTCAGCGTGACCGAAGCGATAGGCGTCGTCATTGCGCTTGTCGTCCTCTTCCTGACATTGGGGTCGTTCCGGGCGGCGGGCATGCCGCTTTTGACGGCGCTGCTCGGCGTCGGGATTTCAATGATGCTTGTCGTCGGGGCCACGGCGTTCGCCACGGTGTCGTCGACGACGCCGATGCTGGCCCTCATGCTCGGACTGGCCGTGGGGATCGACTACGCACTCTTCATCCTCTCCCGACATCGCGACCAGTTGGGTGAAGGGATGGAAACCGAAGAGTCCGCTGCGCGTTCGGTGGCGACGGCGGGATCCGCAGTCGTCTTTGCCGGGCTGACGGTGATCATCGCCCTGGCGGGTCTGTCGGTCGCCGGTATTCCGTTCCTCACGACCATGGGCATAGCTGCGGCGGCCGCCGTCGCCATCGCCGTCATGATCGCGCTGACTCTGTTGCCGGCGCTGCTCGGGTTCGCCGGCGACAAGCTGCGCCCGAAGGTGAAGCGAGTGTCGAAGAAGAAGCGGGGGCACACCTCGAAGCAGCCGCGGGAGAAGCGCGCGTTCTTCCGGGGATGGATCACTGCCGTCACGAAATGGCCGCCGCTCACTATCGCGATAGTCGTCGTCGGGCTGGCGGTCGTGTCCTTGCCGGCGACGAGCCTGAAGCTGGCGCTTCCCGACAACGGCACGTCGGCCAAGGGGACGCCGGCGCGGATCACGTACGACATGATTTCCAAGAACTTCGGTCCCGGGTACAACGGCCCGCTCATCGTGACGGCCAATATCGTGGGCTCGGACGACCCGCTGGGAGTGATGGACGGCATCGAATCCGATATCAAGAAGATGCCGGACGTTGCGGCGGTGCCGCTCGCCACTCCGAACGAGGACGCCGACACCGGTATCGTGCAGGTCACGCCCAAATCCGCGCCGGACTCGCAGGCCACCAAGGATCTCGTCAACAGGATCCGCGACAAGTCCGGACATTGGGAGGACAAGTACGGAGTGACGACTGCCGTCACCGGATTCACCGCCGTCGGAATCGACGTGTCCGACAAACTCGGTAGCGCGCTCCTTCCGTTCGGAATCCTCGTCGTCGGCCTGTCGATAGTGCTGCTCACGATGGTGTTCCGGTCGATAGCCGTACCCATCAAGGCCACTGTCGGTTATCTGCTCAGCGTGGGAGCCTCGTTCGGAGTTGTCTCGCTGGTCTTCGGTCACGGCTGGTTTGCCGACGCGTTGAACGTCGGCCACACCGGTCCGGTGATCAGCTTCCTGCCGATCATCCTGATGGGCATCCTGTTCGGCCTGGCCATGGACTACGAGGTGTTCCTGGTCTCCCGGATCCGCGAGGACTTCGTGCACGGCGGCGATGCCAAACACGCGATCCGCACCGGGTTCCTTGGCGCGTCCACGGTCGTGACGGCCGCGGCCGTCATCATGTTCTCGGTGTTTGCGGCGTTCGTCCCCGAGGGGGAGCCGGCCATCAAGGCCATCGGTCTGGGCCTGGCGGTCGGCGTGTTCGTCGACGCGTTCTTGGTCCGGATGACGCTGGTACCGGCCGTGTTGGCGTTGCTGGGCAGACACGCCTGGTGGCTGCCGGCATGGCTTGACAGGGTTCTGCCGTCGTTCGATGTGGAAGGCGAAGCCTTGCACCATCAAATCCAATTGCAGAACTGGCCGAGCGCCGATGACGACTCGGCGATTTACGCCGACGGCCTGTCCCTGCAGAACGTCCACGGTAAGACCGTCTTCGAGGGCGTGTCGATGCGATTGGAGCGCGGCGGCGTTCTTTTGATCGATGGAAGCCGCGATTCGGGGCGCTCGCAATTGATGTTGACGCTTGCCGGGCGGATGAAGCTGCAAGGCGGCCGGGCCAAGGTGCTCGGCAATGTGCTGCCCGAACAATCCACGGGCGTCCGCCGGCACACCGGATACATCACCGGAAGCGATGCGGACGACCTGACACGTATTGCCAGGCGGGTTCTCGGACGCGGTCCGGACATCGTGTTCATCGACGATGCCGATATGTTGCTGGCGCATGCCGACCGGGCGAAGATCGCCGAAATGAGCGAGCGCGCCGGTTCCGGTCAGGGGCCCGCCATCGTTCTGGGGGCGACGAACCCCGAAATCCTGACGGATCTGCTCCCTCCGGGCACGACTCGGATATCCATGTACAACCCGGCTTTGAACGTTGAAGGAGCCCGCTAAGAATGATGAACATCGAACACGCAGGCGGCACGCGCAAGATCAGCCCCCTGTCCATCATCGGGATTATCCTGGTCCCGTTGATCGTGGCCGGCGGCTTCGTCTGGGCGATCTGGCACGCAACCGACCGGCTGGACAACGTGGACGCCGCGATCGTCAACAACGACGAGCCGGCCACCGTCAACGGGCAGACCGTTCCGATGGGACGGCAGCTGGCCGGGGGACTGGTCAAGGGCGGCGACTCCCAGTCGTCCGACGGGAAGAACTACGACTGGCAGATCACCGATTCCTCGGACGCCGAGGCCGGGTTGAAGTCGGGCAAGTACGCGGCAGTCGTGACCATCCCGAAGAACTTCTCGAAAGCGGCGACGTCGTATGCCAAGAAGGACGGTGACAAAGCCCGGCACGCAACGCTCGACGTGACGACGTCGAACGTGACGGGGCTTGCCGATCCGGCCATCAGCAGCATGATTTCGTCGACGGCGACGAAGACTCTCAATTCGGAGTTGACCGGGTCGTATCTGAAGAACATCTATGTCGGATTCAACAAGATCGGCGACCAGTTCTCGAACGTGTCGGATGCGACAAGCAAACTTGCGGACGGCCAGGACGGGCTGAACAAGGGCATCCACAAGACGCATCACGGCAGTCAGTCACTGGCGAACGGGCTCGACAAGCTCGGGTCCGGTGCCGACGAGCTGGCGTCCGGGACGGATAAGCTGGCAACGGGGCAAAAGGGCTTGGCCTCGGGGCTGCACCAGGCTGCCGACGGCGCGTCCCAGCTGCCCGGCCAAACGCAAAAGCTCGCCGACGGCGCCAAAAAGCTCTCGTCGGGTGCGGGGCAGGTCGCGGACGGCACTCAGAAAGCCGCCGGCGGCGTCCACCAGCTCGATTCGAAAATGCCGGCCCTGAAGAACGGCGGCCAGCAGCTGTCCGACGGCGCGAGCAAGTACGCGGCCGGCGCCAAGGCCTATGCCGGACACATGCAGAAACTTGCGGCGAACTGCCCCAAGCAGAGTCCGGGGATGCAACGGTATTGTGCGCAGGTCCAGGCGATGGCCGATGCGGCCGGGCAAGGATCGGAGCAGCAGCCGGGCCTTGCCGCCGGTGCCGCCGGTCTCGCGTCCAGCACGAAGTCGTACACGGGCGGAGTCTCGCAGGTCGCCGACGGCGTGACGAAACTCGATCAGAACATGGGCAAACTGTCCAACGGCGCAAACGGCGTCGCATCGGGCGCCGACTCATTGGCCTCGGGCACTCAAAAGCTGGCCGACGGTATGGGTCCGTTGTCGAAGGGGCTTACCCAGTCGGCCCAGGGCGCGGACAAGCTGGCCGCGGCAACCAACCGGCTCAGCACCGGCGCGCACAAGCTGGCCACGGGCGCGAACAAGTCGGCGGACGGCGCGCACAAGCTCTCGCACGGCGTCGGCAAGCTGTCAAAGGGCAGCGACAAGCTCACCGACGGCACTCAAAAGCTGGCCGACGGTCTGGAAAAGGGCGCAAAGTCGGTGCCCAGCTACTCGAAATCGCAGCGTGCCCAGCTGTCGAAGGTGGTGTCGTCACCGGTGAAGGATTCCGGGGCGAGCGGTTCGTCGATCTTCGCCGACGCGTCGGCCTCCGGATTCCTGGTCGTGATCGCCTTGTGGATCGGCGCCCTGGTGGCGTATTTGGTGATGCGTGCCGTGACGAGTCGCGTGTTGACGTCGAGCAGGCCCTCGTGGATGCTCGCCCTGCGCGGGCTGATGCCGGGCATGCTGGTCGTCGCCGTGCAGGCGATCCTGCTGTCGGGCCTGCTGGCCGTGGTAATGGACTTCTCCGCGAGCGTGTTCACCCAGTTCTTCGTGTTCAGCCTGTTGGCCGGGGCGGCATTCGTCGCAGTCAACCACGCGCTAGTGGCATTGCTGGGAGGCATCGGCCGGTTCATCTCCGTCGTGCTGGTGGTGGCCACTGCCGCAGCGAACATTTTGTCGGCAATACCGGAGTTCTTCGCAAGTATCACTCCGTTCTTGCCGCTGACGCCCGCTATCGACGGGCTGCAGGCCATTGCGGGCGGCGGTACCGGCGTGGGTTCGGCCGCCGGCGGCCTGCTGGGGTGGTTGATCGGCGGGGTCGTCGTGAGCATTCTGGCGGTGGCCAGGCGGCGCTCGGCTTCCCCGGACGGGCTCGGCCACCCGCAAGAGGTGTAGGCGGCGGACAGGTTTTGCGACAAGTGGCTCCGAACCGCTAGGCTGGATCGGCACGCGAAATTGCTTGGAGACGTCGCATAGTCAGGCCTAGTGCACCACCCTGCTAAGGTGGAGTCCCCGCAAGGGGACCGAGGGTTCAAATCCCTCCGTCTCCGCCAGCCGACAAGAGCCCCCGTCGTCCGTTGATCCGGACGACGGGGGCTCTTGTCGGCTGGCGGGACCAACCGCGTTTCTTGCGGCAAGTCGCGCAGCCTCGTACGTTCCGCCCGGAATGCACGAGGCCGCGCCGTTTGGCATGGTTGGTACCGCCCGGGACGACGCTCGGGCCAGGGTGTCGACGTCCGGCGGCCCCATCCATCCAGTGGTGGCGAATGGCTGTGAAATCGCCGATTTCACAGCCATTCGCCACCACTGGGCAAGGCGGGACAGCCGTTCGCCACCACTGGGCAGGGTGCGATCACCGGCTGCGGGGGGCCAGCGGGGAATCGGCTAGCGGACGGCCGGCCGACGGTGACGCCACTCGGTACCGATCGCCAAGAGCAGGCCGGCTGAGCCGAGAATGACGGCGACCCATGCGGGGGAGAGCAGCCCGAACCCGGCAGCAATGACTGCTCCGCCGAGCCAGGCGCCGCCCGCATTGGCGATGTTGAGCGCGGAGTGCGACATTGATGCGGCAAGCGACGGGGCGTCCGGGGAGGATTCGATCAGCCGGATCTGGATGGCCGGTCCGATGAACTGGGCCGACACTCCGATCAAGAACACCGTCGGAATTGCCAGCCACGGATTGTGCGCCACGAGCGCGAACGTCGTCATGATCGCCGCGATCGAGGCGAAACCGACGAGCAGCGATGTGGATAGCGAATGGTCGGTCAGCCGGCCGCCGAGTAAATTGCCAAGGGTCATCCCGACGCCGAAGATCGCCAATACCAGCGGCAGCCAATCGGCCGATAGGCCGCTGACGTGCGTCATGATCGGCGCAATGTACGAGTAGACGGCGAACATGCCGCCAAAGCCGACTGCCCCGGTCAGTACGGTGAGCCACACGTCCAGACGCTTCAACGCGGTGAGCTCGCGGCGCATGCTGGTGCCGCCGAGCGCATCGATCTTCGGCACCCACCGCATCAGTGCCAACAGGGTGATCAGCCCAATGGCGCCGACGATGAGGAACGCGGCCCGCCAACCGAAGTGCTGCCCGACCAACGTTGCGCCCGGAACACCGAGAATGTTGGCGACGGTCAATCCCGCCATCATGAGCGACACGGCGCGCCCCTTGCGCTGCGGCCCGACGAGATGCGAGCCGACAACGGATCCGACGCCGAAGAACGCGCCGTGCGGAAGCCCGGCCACAAAGCGGGCAAGGATGAGCATGCTGATGCTCGGGGCCAGCGCCGACGCCGCGTTGCCGATGACGAAGAGTCCCATGAGCGCGAGCAGCAGCGTCTTGCGCGGCAATCGCGCAGTCAGTGTCGAAATCAGCGGCGCACCGACCACGACGCCCATTGCATAGGCGGTGATGACAAGGCCGGCCGTCGAAATGGACGTGCCGAGACCGTGCGCTATGAGCGGAAGGATGCCCATCGTGGCGAATTCGGTGGTGCCGATGCCGAAGCCGCCGAGCGCCAGGGCCAGGATCGCCCAGCCGGCGGTACGGCGTGAGGCGTTCGGCTGTTCGGTCGTTGGCGAGACCGTTGCCGAAGAAGTCATAGATCTGCCTTCCGATATTCGGGCGGGGTCCGGTCGGCGTCGTCGGCATTCCGGTGAGGACAAAGGGGAGGGACTTACGCGGCCGGGCTCGCGCCCGCGGGCGGTGCACGGCAATCCCTACGGGCACAAGCCTAGACGGGCGGAAAATATTTCGTCGAACTTCGTGGTGTCGATCACTGCCCGGTCCGTGGTCGCCTCGACCACGGCATGGAGAAGGGGCGCCGTCCGGCTCGTGACGGCGCCCCTTCTCGGCGTGTGACCGGCGTCGTGCGCCGGGCGGTGATTACTCCAGGCCGAGCCGGCCGCGAAGTGCGTCGCGTTGGTCGGCCAGTTCGCTGGGCAGCGTGTCGCCGATTCGAGCGAACCAGTCGGCGATGTCGTCAAGTTCGGCATCCCATTCGGCGGGATCGACAGCGAGGCATTTGGCCAGCTCGTCGTCGGAGAAGTCGAGTCCGGCGACGTCAAGCGAACCGGGGGCCGGAATGCGTCCGATCGCCGTTTCGACGGCGTCCGCCTTGCCGTCGATACGGTCGACTATCCACTTCAGCACGCGCGAGTTCTCGCCGAAGCCGGGCCAAATGAACTTATTGTTCTCGTCCCGGCGGAACCAATTGACGTAGTAGATCTTCGGCAGCACCGCGCCGTCCCGCTCACCCAGGGCCAGCCAATGGGCGAAGTAGTCGCCAGCGTCGTAGCCGATGAAGGGCAGCATCGCCATGGGATCGCGGCGAACCACACCGACCTGGCCGGTGGCGGCTGCGGTCGTCTCGGACGAGAGCGTGGCGCCCATGAAGACGCCGTGCGCCCAGTCGAGGGTCTCGGTGACGAGAGGCATCGTCGTCTTGCGGCGTCCGCCGAACATGATGGCGGAGATCGGCACGCCATTGGGGTTGTCCCACTCGGGCGCAACGACCGGGACGTTCTCGATCGGCGTGCAGAACCGCGAATTCGGGTGCGCGGCCGGGCGCCCGGAATCGGGAGTCCAGTCATTGCCGCGCCAGTCCGTCAAATGCTCAGGGGTTTCATCGGTCATGCCTTCCCACCACACGTCGCCGTCGTCGGTCAGCGCGACGTTGGTGAAGATGTTGCCGCCGGCCTCGATGGCGCGCATGGCATTCGGGTTTGTCGACCAGCCGGTGCCCGGCGCCACGCCGAACATGCCGAACTCCGGGTTGACTGCGTACAACTGTCCGTCGTCGCCAAAGCGCATCCAGGCGATATCGTCGCCGAGCATCTCGGCCTTCCACCCCGGGATCGTCGGCTCGATCATGGCCAGGTTGGTCTTCCCGCATGCCGAAGGGAAGGCGGCCGCGATGAATTTGGACTCACCTTCGGGATTCGTCAGCTTCAGGATGAGCATGTGCTCGGCCAGCCAGCCTTCGTCGTGCGCGATGGCCGACGCGATCCGAAGTGCGTAGCATTTTTTGCCCAAGAGTGCGTTGCCGCCGTAGCCCGAGCCGAAGCTCCACACGGTCCGGTCTTCCGGGAAGTGACTGATGTACTTCGTCGGATTGCACGGCCAGACGACGTCCTGTTCACCGGGCTCAAGCGGAGCGCCCACGGAGTGCAGGCACTTGACGAAGTCCGCATTCGTGCGCGACATCTTCGCCAGAACGTCGCTATTGACGCGGGCCATGATCAACATCGAGAGCACGACGTAGGGCGAGTCGGTGATTTCGACGCCGTACATCGGCTGATCGGCGTCCAGATGACCCATGACGAACGGGATGACGAACATGGTGCGTCCGCGCATGCAGTCCCGGTAGAGCTCCGTCATGGTGGCTTTCATCTCGTCCGGCGCGGCCCAATTGTTTGTCGGGCCGGCATCGCGCTCATTACGTGAGCAGATAAAGGTGCGACCTTCGACGCGGGCGACGTCCTCGGGGTCGGAGGCGCAGTAGAACGAGTCTTTCTGCTTCGTCAGGCGGACGAGAGTCCCGGCCTCGACGAGCTCATCTTCCAATGCCTTCTTTTCGGCGGTCGAACCGGAAACCCACTGAACGCGGTCGGGGGAAGTCAACCGGGCGACGTCGCGAACCCAGCTGAGAAGTCCGGGATGCGAAGTGGGCGCATCGGCGAGGGCATCGGTGGATGGCCGGTTTTCAAGAAGGGTCATGAATCTCTCTCCCGGGCGGATAGATATTAAGAGCGAGTCACCGGTGTCGGTGGCATATTCCACGCTAGGAAGTGAGCGCGGCCGGAAGCCGAAAAAACTGGTCAGTAAGCTGTGACGTAGATCACAATGACAACCAAAATGACCGATCCTGTAAATTAAATGACGTATTTGTACAAATAGTTGACTGCTATACGTCATATTGCATGATGAACGACGTGTGCATCCGGGTTCGCCCGCTCAACCACCCGGATTCGCTCATCACGACAGTTATGGGTATGATCGTTGAGGCTTAATTGCTTCGCCCGGAGAACTTTCGGGCATGCGCCTGTAGCTTAACGGATAGAGCATCTGACTACGGATCAGAAGGTTGGGGGTTCGAATCCCTCCAGGCGCACCATCGCGAGGCTGTGACCAGGCAAAACGAGTGGTCACAGCCTCGGATAATTTCTTGATAACTCCATAATCCCGTATTTACCCCGTACTTTGAGTGCAAAATAGTGCAAGTCGGAAGGCATCTACTGAAGTTTTTGCGTTGCCGAGCACGGGCGAAGATGACCACCTGGTCTCGCGTCGAATGTTGTGTATGCGGCGAACATCGGCAAAATTTTCCCGTGTGTCGTTCGACGTTCCAGGTGCGAAAACGCGGCCACCCCAGTGAATTGGGGTGGCCGCGTTTTCGTCACGGGTCAGTGTAGAAGTCAGACGCTAGGTTTCTGACGCCAACTTATCCAAGATCGAGCTACTATCCGGGGTTCGGTCAGGTCGCTGGACTTAGTAAGTGCTGGTGACCGCCTCGCTTGAATGACCGAGCTGGAGCGAGCTGGTGCGCAGGTCGGCCTGCGACTCCAAGATCGTTGCCACAGTCTTTCTGAATGTGTGCCCGGTTACCCACTCGAATCCGGCGAACGATCGAACTGTCCGCCATGTCCGGGCAAAAATGCGGGGTGCAATGTAGCTCGACGTTTTCGTGTGGAAAACGACACCGAGTTCATTGATGGAAGCGTCATCATCGACGCGACGGCGGAGCAGCATGTCGACCGCGAACATCGGCAATGCCCATTTTGGCACGACGGCATTGTCATTCTTCGATGTGCTGGTCGATCCAGGCTTCGACGTCTTCCCACCGGTATCGGATGTTGCCGCCGATACGTACAGCCCTTGGGTCGAGTTGCCGGGTACGCCAGGCGTAGAAGGTGGCTTTCGGCTTCGATAGGTAGGCCGCCAGGTCGTCGACGGTCAGTAGCGGATAGATGGTCATGGGTTCTCGTAATGTCTGCATACTGGCCTTTATGCGATGGGAATGATTCGAGGTCTGCGTATAGCTTTCAGCTGTTTTCAACTTCTACGATCTGCTTCGTGCTGCTGCGAACAAGCATTTACTGAAGATCCTGCTTATAGGAATTGGTGTAGGTTCCGTGCAGATGGCGTCTGGGATCAACGTGATCATGTATTACGGGCAGGCAGTGCTTACTGGGACAGGGTTGGCGGGAAACGGCGCGCCTATCGCTCAAATCGGGCCGGGCATCATCGCCGTCATCGGAGCAATTATTGCTCTGAAGTTGATGGACCGTTTGGATCGCCGGACGACGCTCTTGCTGGGAGTCACCTTAACGACTATCTCGCATATCCTGATTGCCGCGGCCACCGGCTTACAACACGACGCCCAACAATTGCTCGCGATACTCGGCGCACTGTCATGGGTCTTCGAATTCACGACTGTGCCAGAGACCCGCGGCCGATCGCCGGAGGACCTTGACATCGCTATTACGGCTGGTTCGCTCCGCACGCTGAAGGAGCGCTCGTCGGCCGCATCGCGGAAGGGCCTGGCACATGTGGGCCGATGATCGAGCGCGCTCCGGCTCAGGAATTGACGTGGTCGGTAGTCGTCACCGATTCCCTTGGGACAAAAGTCGCCTCTAGAACGTAGTCCCGGGTCGGCGAAGCGTCTCCGTCGATACGTTCGATCAACCTGCGTGCTGCAAGTCTACCGAGCTCGAACGTCGGTTGGGCAACGATCGACATGGGCGGTTGCATAATTGACGCCCATGCGCTGTCATCGAAACCTATCAGCGATACATCTCGCGGGCACTCAAGCCCCCGTTGCTGCATCGCGTGCAATGAGCCGGTCAACGCCTCGGTCTCGGTGGCGAGGATGGCAGTCGGCGGATCGCTGAGCGCCATCATCCCATTCACCGCCCGGATCGCCTGGTGCTCGTCGTTGTGGACGTGTGTGACAAGTGAGGTATCGAATTCAATCCCGGCATCGTCGAGCGCGTCCATGTAGCCGAGAAGACGTCCCCCTTCACTTGAGATAGACCTCTCGATGATGGCACGCATTTCCGACGCATCCGCAGCGGGCCGGTTAGTCGTGGGGCCCCACACGAAGCCAATACGTTTGTGACCATGTCTGATGAACTCTTGCACGGCGGCATAAGATGCTTCGCGATTGTTGATGACTATCGCATCGGCGTCCAACGCATTGAGCTTGCGGTCTACCATGACCAAAGGAACTTCCCGTTCGAGCAAGGACTCAAGATGTCTTAGCGGTTCGGCTTTGCCGGCCACGGGCGCGAGGATAATCCCGTCGACCAGTTTGTTAAGAAGCACGTCAATTGAAGCTGCCTCTTTGTCGGTATCCTCGTCGGACGTCGACAGCAATAGGTCGTATCTTGCCTCGCGTACGACGCTTGAGACTCCACGGAGGACGTCGGTAAAGAACGGGTTACCGATGTCGGCCAGTACTACGCCAATGGTATGAGTAGTACGCGTCTTCATCGATTTGGCTAAAGTATTTGGACGGTAACCAATACGCTGTGCCGCAGCGAGGACGTTAGCACGCGTCTTCTCGCTTACCGACCCGTATCCGCCGAGTGATCGGGCGACTGTTGCTCGTCCGACACCGGCAGCGGTTGCTACGTCCGAGATTGTTGGTGAAGATTTGGGCTTTGTCAACCTCTCTCCCCCCTCAGACGGTTCAGTAGTCTCTTTCGTGTGGCGCGTGGTCGGCCCGAACTTTTGCCCGTATGTGTTGGCCTCACTGGTCCGCGGGGATGGCTCTGCCGTACCCGAAAGCACCCTCGACTGTGCATTGATCTGCTGCGGCTTGCGCCGCAATGCTCATGCTTCGCCGGAGAACCGTGCCGTCGGGACGATACTTACGGCTCCAGCCTGCCCTAAGCAATTCAACCACGAAAGCTGCGAGATAGGCGTCGCCGCATCCCATAGTGTCGACGAACTCGCCCTCCACTTTGGTGGCAGGCACTCGGATCACACTGCCACCGTCGTACAGCAGAGCGCCCGATGCGCCCATGGTGGCAAGGACGAGAGACGGGCCGAACTCGGCGATCCGGGGCAGTTCGCTTGCCGGATCGACACCGCTATCGTCGGCGGAGGAGAGCAGGGCTAAATCTATCGACGGCCCCACGACTGACAGATACTCGTCCGTGCGGAACTCGCTCTCCGACGAGAAGTCATACGACACGAGGCTACCCGTGGCTTTGAGCTTATCGAGTTCGTTGGTGCTCTGTGAGTAGACGCTTGAATGGACGAGGTCGAAGCCAGCCGCGAATTCAATATCAACAGGTTCCAGCACGTACGCGTCAGACACAGTCACGCCACCGTCATTTCCGCCGAGGAATCTGCGATCTCCGTCAATCGTCTCGATCTCAGTCAAGCCGGTGGGACCGTGCCGCGAGGTGACATGTGAGGTGTCGATCCCGCAATCGGCGATTGCTGAACTCAGAAATCGCCCGCGTTCGTCGTTGCCGATCACGCCCATGTAAGCACAATCGGCTCCCAGTGAACGGGCTAGGACGGCAACGTTGACGCAGTTTCCACCGGGATATTCAACGAATCTGTCGACGAATCGGTCAACGATGTTGTCCCCGAAGCCGAGGATTCTCGGCGTGCTGTGTTCCATGGCGCTCAGTACGAGACCACGCGGTAGTAGCGTCGCAGGTCAAGCGAGTGGTCGCGCACCTTTGCGAGGTGGTGGCTGAACCGGTCCATCACTGCGCTGGCGATCATCGGGGCGAGAAGAGCCCGGTTTTCCCTGCTGACGCCGGGCAAATCGTATCCGGCCGTGTCGATCACTGTGACGTCGTCGCTATATGACGTGACAAAGTTCTCCACGCGATCCATGAGAGGGCGCGTCTCGTCCTCGCCCAAGAAGAGAAGGACGCTGGTGTCCTTCTCGAGGAGTTCGAGCGAGCCGTGGAAAAATTCAGCTCCATGCACGCGCGTGGTTTTCAACCATTGCATCTCTTCGAGGATGCACATGGAATAGAGGTAGGTGAATCCCCAGAGGTAACCCGTGCCCGTCAAGAAGTGGTAGTCGGTCTCCGTGTGCTTTTCGGCGAATGCCTGGCCGATCGGATCGGCCGCACGAGCCACCGCGGTGAGTGCTTCGGGGAGCGCATCCAGATCGGTGCTCAGGCGCTCATAGGAGTCGAACTCGCCGCGGCGATGCAACAAATTCGCGGAAAGCGTGAGGTACGGAACGTCTATAGGCCATGCTCCCGGCTCCGTCAGCAGAACGCGATCGACGGCTTTCGCGAAGGGGTTCTCGGCGCGTCCCGTCACGCCGATAGTCAGCGCGCCTTTGGATTTGGCGAAGTCGATGCACTCGAGAATGTCGGGCGTCGTGCCCGATTCCGAGCCGAACACCGCCACGGAGTCCGCGCCGAAGTCCGGATCGGGCGCGAGGATGAATTCCTTGCCGATCACCGCACGCGCCGGAAAGCTCGACCGGGTCTGGAAGAGGCGTTCAAAGGGGAGTGCCGCCGCGTACGTGCCGCCAGCTCCGACGAAGTAGAGGTTCTTGTATGGGCCCTCGTGGATCAGCGCCGCGATTTCCTCGATCTGTGGACGGAGCGCGACGAGACTCCGCTGTTCGTTGAGGTGTTTGTCCAAGTCGTAATCGAGCATGAGTTGTTCCTCTCGGTGTGATATCGGTATCAAGACGTATCAGAATAATGTCACGCCAAGTCGCTTAAGACAACACAGACCGCAATGTCGAAGCGCGCAAGCGGATCTTGACGTGACCTGAATCACGTGCTAAAACAGACGAGATCCGCGAGAGAACGAGGACGCACAAAGGAGGCTAACGGACTCGTGGTCGGCACGTACCCAGAAAAACGTCGGATAAAGAGATCGGTATCAATAAATTGAGAGGCAACCATCCGATGCCTCCATGACTCGATAGTCCGCGAGGACGCGAGGTAAGCCCACTTCATCATTCCGAACGTGCACAGGCATGAATCCGATAGTTGCCAGCCAGTGCACGGCGGCGATACAAGGAGGTAATCGATCGTGCGAAGCAGACGAGTAATGGTATTTAGCGCACTCGCGTGCGTGAGTCTTTCACTGAGTGCTTGCGGCGGCTCCAGCAATGCAAGCGCTAAGACCGAGCAGTCACTGAAGGGCAAGCCCGACTACTCCGGAACGTTGACACTGTTGACCAAGTTCGGGACTCCTGAGCTAAGTCCCTACTTCAAAACTGTGACCAAGGAGTATAAGAAGCTGCATCCGAAGGTGAAGTTCGAGTTGGATCAGCAGAATGACGAATCGATCAAAGCGAAGACCAAGAGTCTGGTTTCATCGAATTCCCTACCTGACATCTACTTTACGTGGACCGGGGACTGGCAAAAGCAATTCATCCGCGGGCACCGCGCGATCGACCTGTCGAAGGTGATCGCGCCGAACACCAAATGGGGAAAGACTTTCGGCAAGGCTGCACTGGATTCGTTCAAATATCACGGCAAATACTACACCATGCCTTTGTATACCGACGGAAAATTCATGGGCTACAACAAAACCTTGTTCAAACGTGCGGGTGCTAAGGTTCCGAAAACGTTCGACGGTTTGCTGACAGCCTGCGACAAGCTCAAGCAACACGACATTACTCCCGTGTCGCTGGGCAACAAGGAAGGGTGGCCAGTACTGCATTACGAAGGCCAACTCGTCGGATATACAGTGCCGCATAACGTACTGAAAAAAGACTACGATCCAAAGACTGCAAAATATAGTAACTCGGGATACGTCAAAAGCTTGAGTGTATTGAAGAAATTCGTCAATCACTGTACCAAAGGTGCAAGTATGAATGGTGTTTCGTATACAAATGCCATTCAAGAGACAATTAACGGTGACGCTGCGATGTATTACCAGGAGATTCTCGAATTCGATCAGAGCAACGCAAAGGGAACGCAGCTGCGTAAGGACGGCTTCGGATACTTCCAACTGCCGGCTCCAGCCGGCGATCAACAGCGCCAAGGTGTGCTGGAGGGGGCTCCCGAAGGGTACATGATCAGCTCGGCGTCCAAGCATCCGAAGCTCGCGTTGGACTTCCTCAAATTCTTAACAAACCGGAAGAATGCGCGGCTTCTATCCGCACCGCCTTACGGTCAGCCGAGTGCGGTGAAGGGCGTCGTATCGACCGACATTGCATCCAAATACGTCACGCAGGCAACGAAGGACATCAACAACGCTACGTACCTCGTTCCGTGGCTTGACACCGCGAATACTCCCGATGTTGCGAATACGTGGAAGAGCAGTCTGCAGAAATTCGTCTCCGGAAGCATATCGGCAAAAGACGTCATGGAACAAGTACGGAAAGCCGCCAAGGAAGCAGAATGACGGTCAACGCCGAAGATAGAAGCGGGATTTCCGGAGTGGCTCGGCGAAATCGAGCCACTCCGGGATCGCCTCGTCTCAAACCTCAGCCTCGCGGCGTATTACGGGCGCTTGCAGACTACAAATGGATAATACTTGCCGTTATAGTCGTTCTGGCTTTTGTCTACTATCCAATCGCAGTCAATATCGGCCAGAGCTTCACGGATCATGACATCTTCACGCAAGAAACAAAGTTTGTCGGGCTAAAGAATTACCGAATATTGTTTGCTGACCCGATATTCTGGCGTGCGGTAATCAATAATATTCTTTATGCCGTCTTATCGATTGTCGGCCAAGTGTTTTTCCCTCTTCTCGTCGCTTCTTGTATCGAGTCGTTGCGAAGTGATGGTTGGCGGAAGTTTTGGCGGGCGCTGTACTTCGTGCCGTCGGCTACCTCGATTCCGGTATCCGGGCTGCTTTTCTACTTCATTTATCAGCCTAATATCGGCATCTTAAATCGATTCTTGGACGCTGTCGGGCTTAGCGACTTGGCGCTGCCTTGGCTCGGCAATTCAAGTACCGCCATCTTTGCGATCATTCTGATGAGCCAATGGCAGGGCTTTGGTTACTCGACGTTGCTCCTATCGATAGCGATCCGGCGTGTGCCACAGGAGTACTTCGACGCAGCCAAAGTCGATGGCGCGGGGGCGGTGCGGCGCGCGTTCTCGGTGACCTTCCCTTTGGTACGTGAGATGACCGGATTCGTGGCGTTGTTTACCGCGACGATGGCGTTCCAGGTATTCACGGAGGTCCAAGTCATGACCGCAGGCGGCCCGGGAAACAGTTCGCACGTCCTAGGTACGTGGCTCTATCACCAAGCGTTTGAGGCGAACGATTTCGGGGCGGCAACGGCAATCGGCGTCGTGATCTTCGTGTTGAGCTTCGGGATCGGCGTTATCCAACAAATGTATGCACGACGAACCCGAGTGGAGTACTGAAGCTCATGCCTCGTTCGGTGATCGGGACTTAAAATGCAAAAATTCCTTTCGACAACTTCCAAGGCTACGCTCTACACGTTCCTGATTTGTCTCGGCTTTATCGTCGTCTATCCACTGTTCTGGATGCTCAGCAGTGCGTTCAAAGACAATGCCGGAATCTTTGGAAATCCGTTCGCTCTTCCAACGTCGCTAAATTGGCAGAACTTCTTCGATGCGTGGAACGACGGCGCTCGGAACTTCGTGCTCGTCAGTGTTGTGGTGACTGTCGTCACTACTGTCACGACGGTATTAATCAGTGCATGGGCAGCCTACGGGCTGACACGGGTGCGGCTCAAGGGCAATACGGTAATTCTCGGGATCGTGCTGGGCGGACTGATGATTAGTCCGATCGCGGCGCTTCTGCCGCTGGTCGACGAATTTCAAGCCATCGGACTGTACAACACCATTTGGGCACTGATAGTCGTCTATACGGCATTCCGGATACCGTTCACGACATTCCTACTCCGGTCGTACATGATCACGCTGCCGCGAGAGTTAGACGAAGCAGCGCTGATCGACGGGGCATCAAAGGGGCTCGTCTTCTGGCGAATCATCTTTCCACTGTGTCGTCCGATTCTGTACTCCGCGGGAGTTCTGCATGTCCTGTTCGCGTGGAACGAGTATGCGATGGCGCTGGTATTGACAAGCAGCACCAAAGTCGAGCCGCTTCCTGTCGGCTTGACGTCGTTGATGGGACGGGTTAACTCGAACTTCGGCGAGATTTTCGCCGCTATGTGTATCGCTGCGGCTCCGATAATCATTCTGTTCTTCGTGTCGCAACGGTTGTTTGTTCGTGGTCTGGCCGAAGGAAGCGGTAAATGACCAATTCAATTCGTATGATCGTGAAAGGCAACGCACTATGGCACTGATGACGGTGGTCGGCTCCAATTTCGCTTTTGATCGCTATTCGCTCGACTATTTCTCTTCAGCGATGGCCAAACGCGGTATCCACTCGATCGAATTGTGGGGCATCGCACCACATCTAAATCTATTCGCTCGTGATCTCGGTGCCGAAACGGATCGAATTCGCGCATGCCTGGATCAATGGTCGCTGTCCGTGCGGTGCGTAACCCCAGAACAAGTCATCTACCCGGTAAACGTTGCTGCTTCGGATGAACAACTTCGGGCGCAGAGCATCGAATACTTCCGGCGTGCAGCAGCAGTTGCCGAACACCTAGAAAGCCCTTACTTGTTTCTGACGTCGGGCTGGGGCCTCGAAGACGAACCGAAGGAAGCTGCGTGGCGTCGGTCTGTCTCGTCGTTGACGGAAATTGTTGCTTTCGCTGAGTCCCTTGGCGTGGCGTGCTTGATCGAACCCCTGCAACGCGCCGAGAGCAACCTCGTCAATACTGTCGCCGATGTGGAACGCATGCTGTCGGAGATCGGCAAGGACAGTGTAGGCGTGACACTCGATACTGTCGCAGCGTCGGCAAACGGCGACTCGATCGGCACCTACTTGGCGCGCCTTGGCAGCCGTATCCGGCACATTCAGATTGTCGACGGCACCCCGACCGGCCACCTGGCATGGGGCGATGGCAACCTGCCGCTCGATGCGTGGATGAAGGAACTCGCGGAGTCCGTCGTCGACGCGTCATTGACGTTCGAACCATTCGGCGATGGCCGATACGCGCTCAATCCCGAATCGGTTTGGGATAAAGGGCTACCGCAGGTTCGGCGTTGGCTCTAGTCAACTCGCCGCCAACTGAAAATGTACTGACCACCCGCACGTACGCAGGAACGAGAGGAAGCAATGCTTACATCGACGTCCAATGATCTCGAAGCCGTCTATCGACAACCGCTGTCGCATTCACGGCAAATATTCGAAGTTGTCAGTCAACACCTTCAGAATCACCCAGATGCAAATATATTTATCCTCGGCGCTGGCGGGGTGCAATTTCTGACACAGCCTGCATACGATCTCATACGCACACGGAGCAGAGTGCCGGTCTTCTATGAAATGGGGGCGGAACTCGTTAAACGCGGGAACATCAATCTCGGCTACAGGTCACTCGTATTCATGCCATCTGTATCGGGCACGACATCGGAGGCCATTGAGGCGCTTCGGCATGCTGAAAACCAAGGTGCCAGCGTCGTCACATTCACAGGAAATCCCGACTCGCCGATAGCGACCGAGGCTGACTTCAACTATGCAATGTCGCTCGATGACTCGACGTCGTCGGAAATATTCTATTTAGCTTTTCTTGTCGTCGCTCAAGCCGTCGTCAGCGCCAGCGGATCCGGAAGGCCGTTTAGTACTTTCGCCGAGGAAATCGAAGCGGTGCCAAGCGCGCTCATGGATATTCGAGACTCGTACGACGACCAGGCGCTCAGCGTCGCGCATTGGCTGTCTCGCCGTGACTACGTGATGTTTACCGGTGCTGGAAATGTTTGGCCGGAAACACACTACTACGCCATGTGCATCCTCGAAGAGATGCAGTGGATCCGAACTCGCCCCGTCCATGCCTCCGACTTTTTTCACGGAGCCTTGGAACTTCTGGAGGACGATACCCCAGTCGTCATCATGAAAGGGCAGGATGCTGCGCGCCCAATAGCAGATCGTGCTGAGAATTTCGCACACCGGATCAGTTCGGAAGTGATAACACTCGACTCGGGAGCAGCGTTGGTACCGAGTCTAAGCACTGAAATGCAGGCAGATGTCTCCCCAATAGTCTTAGCGACGATGCTGGAGCGCGTGAGCTCCCACCTGGAAGTAATTCGTGACCATCCTCTGACTACCCGCCGGTACTACAAAGTAATTGACTATTAGGGCGGCGCATGAGCAAGTGGTTGATCCAAGCGTCAAGGAGTGGTGAATGTTCGACGTAGCGTCTGTCGGCGACAATACAATCGATAGCTACTCGGACTCTCACATGTACGTCGGCGGAAATGCGCTGAACGTGGCGGTCCACCTAGCTACAGCTGGAGCGAGGTCGATGTACGCGGGGGCCGTCGGCACCGACAGACTCGGCGTCTTGACGACCGACGCTCTCGCCAGGGCTGGGGTGTCGACTGAGCACGTGTTGCAGTTACCTGGGAGGACGTCCTATTCAGCGATCGCGCTTCACCACGACGGCGACCGAGAATTCGTGGAGGAATTTTTCGGCGTATCCGACGACTATTTTCCCGACTCACGAACTATCGATGAACTCGCCAGGAGAGACTGGGTTCACATCGGCATGCTCCGAGATGCCACGGAACTCCGCCGTGACCTTGCAGAACGTGGATGCCGTGTCAGCCAAGACTGCGCGGTTAGCACGGGGTTCGACAATCTTGAAATCGCGTTCTGCTCGCGCGACAGTCCCGCAGACGAGGATGCTCTGGCACTGGCGAAAACCGCGATTACAGGCGGAGCCAAACTCGCGGTCGTCACGCGCGGCGCATTCGGCAGTGTCGCCTTCGACGGCACGAACTTGTGGCGGCAGGAGGCCATACCAGTCAAAGTAGTCGACACTACCGGAGCCGGCGACACGTTCATCGCCGCCTTTCTCGCTTCGTACGTGAATGGCCGGCCAATTACCGATTGTATTCAGTCTGCATCAGTCGCGTCGGCTAGGACGTGTACCCATCGGGGAGGATGGAGGCAAGACCCCTTGTCGAAGTGACAATCTTCGAATCTCGCTCAACGCGGTTGCATCTGATCGTTGCGGTCGGCCGCTGTGCCAGCTGCGGCGGGAACTAGTTCTGATTCGCTGATAGCACGCCCGAACGCGCCGTTGAATCTGCATGCGCGGGCCGCCCCTGCGGTACCGGCTGCGGCGGCCTCGCACAGCGTGGCGCCCGTGTAGTGCGCGACGAGGAAACCAGCGATGAAACCGTCGCCCGCGCCGAGAGTGTCCACGATCTCGACCGCCTCAGTAGGCACAGCGAATGCTTCGCCGGAGTCGGCCGTCACCCAAGCCCCGTCCGACCCCAATGTAACGACAGCCGTCGCGCATCCTGCGTTCAGTGCCGAAGTGGCAAGCGCCTGGACTTCGGCACCATCGAGTCCGGAGCCGGAGAAGAAGGCATGTTGCACGTGAGGCGCGACCTTGCCGACGTACGCGGGATCACGTTCGTCGGAGAAATCAAACGACACAGGAGCCACCGCGGCCAGGTCGGGGAGAGCATCCTCCAGGGCTGAGTAAACCGAGGTGTGCACGACATTGGCCGCGGAGGCAAGTGACACATCCTCGTCGGTAAGGCGTAGACGCAGGCCGTGCTGGACGCCTCCCTTGTTCGAGCCAACGAACACGCGGTTGCCGGTAGCGTCGATCGAGACTTTCGGGGATCCGGTCGGTCCGATGGCGCGGCGGACCTGCGCCAGATCGAGTCCCTCGGCGTCCAGGGCAGACATCAAATGGTCGCCCATCGCGTCGCTGCCGACGATTCCAACGTATCCTGCGGCGTCCGCGCCGAGCTGAGCCGCGTAGACCGAGACATTGACGGCGTTGCCTCCGGGATAAAGCATCCCGATATTCATGTAGTGGTCCAGAACGTTGTCGCCGATGCCGAGCAGTCGCATGCGTGGGTAATTCTTTCTTCTCAATGTGTTCCGCGTCCCGCGCACGCCCAGGGTACGGGGATGTCTTGTGGATTAGTCGGGTACAGGATGTCGCGAATGCGGCCGATCGGTTCGATCGGCCGCACCTGCGGACGAAGATGAGGGAAGGTACCTTCGCTGATTCGCCGGGGAATCAGTATTCCATGCGCCACATGTACCGACGTACCGAGAGCGGGTGTCCTCGGTAGTCGGCGAGGGCATCGGCGTACAGCCGCAGCCATTTGCCGAAGATGATTACTGCCAAGTACCCCCTCAGTGATTCGTCGACGCCGGTGAGCTCCATCTCGTCGGCGTCGAGCACCACGACGTCGTCCGAGTACTTCGCCACAAAGTCGATTGCACGGGTATCCAGCGGGCGGGTCTCGCCAATGCCGGCAAGCACGATGAACGGTACATCCTTGTCGGTGATCTCAAAGGGGCCGTGGAAGTACTCCCCGGCATGGATGGCCGCCGAGTGTACCCACTGCATTTCTTGTAGCAAGCAGATCGAAAACGCATAAGCCTCATGGAAGTTCGACCCTGACGCCATCGTGTAGACCAGTTCATGCTTCTTGTGCGCAGCTGCCCACGTGTCGGCAGCGCCGGCGTTGTCGTCGCGGGTCTTCTTCAACGTGCCGTTGAGGGCGCTTAGCGACGCATCGATATTTTTGCCGGCGGTGTTGCCTTCGCGAGCGGCGAGGTAGCCAAAGACGACACGGTAGAGGACGCCTTCGGAGGAGTCGTGCAGGTCGATGTCCGGTCCGTGCACGTATGTGACGACGTGATCGGCGTTCTGGGCTAGGGGAGACTCGCCGTCGTTGGTGATTGCGATGACTAGTGCTCCGTGATCGCGCCCGTACGCGGCGGCGTCGACCGTCTCCGGGGTTGTGCCTGAGTGTGAGGCAGCGATGACGACCGAGCCCTTGCCGAGACTCTTGGGCGCGCGGTGGGTGAACTCGCGGGCGTTCAAGTGATGTGCGGCGGTGTCGGCCGATTCATGATCCAGGACGTACTTGGCTGGTCCGAGCATGGCGAACGAGCCTCCGCACGCGGCAAGGAACACGGTGTGTACGGCCTCTCGGGCCGCGATGGCGTCGACTGCGTCTTGAACCTGGATGGTGATTGTGTCGTTTACGGACATGGGTTCCTTTCGGTAATGATCTGCCGCCCCCATCGGGGGTCGGCGGGGCCCGCGTGCGCTGACGCGGGTGGTCTTGTGTTTAAGCGGGGTGCTGGGAATCTTGCGGGGTGTGGATTCGACCCCGTGCTGCCGAGCTGGAGCCGGAATCGGTGGAGCCTAGTGTCATTTGTTGGATCCGGCTGTGAGGCCACGGACGAACTGCTTCTGCCCGATGACGAACGTGATGATCACAGGAAGGGCAGCGATAACCAGGGCCGCAAAGAGCGCCGGCCAGTCGGTAGTGAGCTTGCCTTCCATCTGGTCCAGCCCTACTGGGAGGGTCAGCTTCGAAGGCGAGTCGATGAAAACCAGCGCGAAGGCATATTCGTTCCAGGCAAAGATAACTTGGAGTACTGCAGCTGCGGCGATGATCGGTTTACACAGTGGCATGATGATCTGCCAAAAGGCCCGCCAGGCCCCGGCACCATCGATGGTGGCTGCTTCTTCGATGTCGTTGGGCAGGTCGACCATGTACGAGCGGATCAAGAACGTGGTGAACGGAATACGGAAGGCTACGTAAAGGATGACCAGTGCGGTGCGCGTGTCGTACAGGCCGATAGCTGCCATAAGGTTGAATAGCGGGACAAGCGCCACAGTCGGGGCGAGCATGAGCCCACCAAGAATAAACATGAGCAGGGGGCCCGAGAACGGGATATGCAGCCTGCACAGGGCATAGGCGGCGAACGAACTGATCAGCACGACTAGAACGATGGACGTGACAGTAACTATCAATGAGTTGCCGAAGAACCCGATCACGCCCTGATCGATCGCGGAGCGGTACGCGTCGAAGTTGAACTGCGTGGGGAGTGCGAACGGATCGCCGAAGATCTGCCGGGAGGTCTTGAAACTGGATAAGATCATCCAGATCAGCGGGTACAGCACTGCCACGACCAAGGCTGCGAGAATGATCCAGATCGCCGGACGGATGACGTACTTGCTCACTGGGGAAAGCTGGTGTTTGTGCCGATCCTGACCCGTAAATTCGGGCGTCTTCTCGGCCGCCTTGGCTGGCAATGATTTTGTGATGCTCATACCAGTTCCACCTTTTTCTTGTTGGCGCGCAGAATCTGGAAGAGTCCGGCACCGAACGTGATGATGAAGATGATTGTCGCGATTGTTGCTGCATAACCCATGCGATCGGCAGTGAACGCGTTGTAGTACAGCCAAGTGCCCAATACTTGCGTGGTATTATTCGGCCCGCCTCCGGTCATCACTTGGACTTCATTGAATACGAGGAAGGCGCCGGAGATGGTCACGATCATCATCAGCGTGGTCATCTGGCGTACCAATGGCAAAGTGATCGTGAAGAAGGCGCGGACGGGGCCGGCGCCCTCGATTTCCACTGCCTCATAGAGTTCGCGGGGGACTTTTTGCATGGCAACCACGAACAACATAGTGGTGTAGCCGAAGTTCATCCATTGGCTCATCGCGATGATTGAGCCCATTGCTGTGTTTCCGTCGCCCAGCCAGGCTCTTTGTAGGTCTCCAAGTCCGATGACATCCAGGAACGAGTTGAACACGCCGATATTCGGGTCGAGCATGAAGGTGAACAGGATGCCACCGACCGTGATGGAGACAGTGGCCGGTACGAAATACAGGATTCGCAACACTCCGGAGAGCCTGCGTCCCACGAAGGTTTCGAGGCACGCGGCAAGGGCAAGCGCCCCGAAGACCTGCACCAACAACGACACGGCGGCGAACGCCACATTGTTGAGCAGTGCCCGCAAAAATACCGGATCATGGAAAGCCCTGGAATAGTTGCCCAGACCGACGAATTTAGGGCTGTGAAACGCCCCCCAATCGTACGTGGACATCACGAAATTGGACACGATAGGGTAGTAGACAAAGATCGCCACCAGCAACAAGCCGGGCGCGAGCCATGCCAGGTTTTTCATTCTCGCTTTTCGGGAGGACCTCATGGGTTGACCTCGCAGGCGGTGAAAGCGTAACGGCACGATTGTGGATGGCCTGGTTGGTGAGTGCGTGAGTTAGTTCTCGGGGGATGCATCGCCGTCTCCTTTGGCCGCGCTCTTGACATTTTTCATGACGCCCGTGGCGCTGAGGTTGCCGCTCAGCATGCCCTCGACGCCGGCTAGGTAGGCCTGCGCGATGTCGGGGTCGGCGGCGGTGTCGAGCCAGACTGCCATGGTGTCGGTATGGTCGATCAGGTTCGACAGCTTTTGCTGCTGGGGAATGGTGTCTGCGGCCGCGGCGCTGCCGTCAATCGGCGAGAGCCAGCCGAGCTCCTCGATCATCTTGGTGCCGTTTTTCCGGCTCGTCATGAACTTCAGGAAATCGACTGCCAGCGCCTTGTTTTTCGACTGCGAGTTGACCATGAAAGTGTCCGGCGCACCGGCGAGAATCTTCTGGTTGCCGTTGGCCCCTTGAATTGGGGGATTGCGGAAAAAGCCCCACTTTTTCTCGAAGCCTTTTGGTGCGCCGCCGGCTTCGGAGAATTGCCCGAAGGCTAGAGATTCCGTGTAATACATTGCTGCCTTCTGATTGAGGAAGTTCGCAGTCGCAGTCTGATCGGAAATTGCGTTGGACCCTTTAGTCATGCAGCCCTGGTTAACTTTCTTGAAGTCCTTAAGAGCCTTGACATATCCGGGGTCGGAGAAGTCCGCACCCTGTCCACCCGCGTAATCCTTCTGCAGTGTTTGGTAGGGCACGCGTTGCGGGTTGAGCTGCGTGAGGTACTGGATGGCCGGCCAACCGTCCTGGTTCCCGAACGCCACCGGCTGATAACCGGCCTTGCGCAGGGCAGAGCACGAACCGATGAGGTCTTGGAAAGTCTTGGGCTGCTGGAGGCCGGCTTTGCGAAAGGCCTCCTTGTTGTAAATCCAGACTTTGGCATCCAGCGTGATCGGAACGCCGTAGATCTTGCCGTCATGCTTAGTGGCTCGTAAGGCAGCCGGTGCGAAAGACTTACCCCACTTGGTGCCCTTCAACACTGACGACAGGTCAGCGGCATAACCGGCGTCGATAAATTGCTCGGCGAAAGCACCGGGCCAGGAGAAGTAGATGTCCGGAAGCTTTTTTCCGGCAGCGAGGACCTTGACCTTGTCCTTGTAGGCCTGATCGCCTGCGTTTTGTATCGTCACGTCGACACCGGGGTTTGCCTTCTCGTAGGCCTTCACAATCCCGTTGAAATAAGGAGAGTACTTCGCGTTGCCGTACTTGGTGATGATCGACAGCTCGCCCTTCTTAGGGCCGTCAGGGAGCTGGAAATCGGCGGCTGAGGCTTTGGCGGCTTCCGGGCCAGGGGGAGTGGAGCATGCGCCAAGAGCGAGCAAGGATGCTGCGACCGTCACGACGAGAGCCGACCTTGTCGGGCGTGGCATGTGCATATACTTCTCCTAAAGAGAGAATCCGTGAACTGTGGTGGCCTGTCCCGGTCCGTGCCGGAGCAACATCGCGCTTTCCGTTGTGACTGAGATCGATCCCAGTCATTGAATCTACAGACGGTGAACTTCGAGTGTCAAGAGGTTTCTGAGATCGATCTCACATGGTGGGCTGGTGGCTTAGTTTCATGCGGGTGGGCTTTCGGGATCCACCGGGCCGCGGCCGTAGACTCAATTGTGGAACCCTCGATTTCCGGTGTGTGCGCCGAAAATCCTAGGAGACCGCTTTGCTGGAGCAATGCATGGCTTGGCCCTGCATCTATTGGCGTCGCAGCGCCATAGTTATCAGCGCCCGGTACCGACGGCGCACGATTGCGAGGAGAGAGACGTGAGCATGAGCGAGACCCAGGCGGCGCCGACCATTGATGACGTTGCCACGGAGGCTGGCGTCTCCCGTTCCACTGTCTCGCGTGCTCTCGGCGGGTACGGACAGGTCTCGGCCAAGGCTCGCGAGAAAGTGCTCGATGCCGCTCAGCGCCTAGACTACCGAGTGAACCAGATCGCACGATCCACCCGCACCGGACGTTCCGAAGCATTGGGACTGGTCGTCGCCGACGTGGGAGAGCGATTCTTCTCAGCGGTTGCACGAGGGGTCAGCGACGTCGCACACGCGGCAGGCTACCAAGTCATCATCGCCAACACCGACGACGACGCCGAGGTCGAATCCGAAGCATTCAAGGTTCTGCAGCAGGGGCGTGTCGACGGGCTGGTGGTCGCTCCTGCGCAGAACGGCGCCAGTGCGTCCCTTTTCACGGCACAGAGCGTCCACGTGCCGATTGTGACTATCGACCGCAGGATCGCCGATACGACAGTCGACAGCATTGTGTTCGACTCCGTTCATGCCGCGTTCGAGGCAGTCTCGCACTTGACTGTAGCCGGGCACCGCAACATCGCGATCATCACCGGTAGCAGCGCCCACTTACATCAGCCCGAGGGGTCTGAGGTCATTACCCCGGGCACCGAGCGCATCCGCGGCTACGTCGATGCGCTCAATTCCGTCGGCATCGACGTATACCCGCCCAACGTGCTTCGGAACTCGCGCGAGTTCGACGAAGTCGCCGCGGACGTCGCACAGCTCCTGTCCCATCGAAATCGTCCGACCGCGTTGTTTGCCACAGACGAACAGCATGCTCTGGGAACCTTAATGGGTGTTCAACAGGCTGGCCTCTCCGTGCCCGAGGACGTCTCGGTCGTCGCCATCGACGACCCGGAATGGGCGAGCGTAGTACGCCCGGGATTATCGGTAGTCGCCCAGCCCTCCCAGGAAGTCGGAGAGTTGGCGGCGAAACGACTGCTCGCCCGACTCTCCGGCGGAGTTACCCCTGAGAACTTCGTCATGGACTATCGGTGGATTCCACGCGGCTCCATTGCTCGGCCGCCAGGTTAATCACTAAGCTGGATCCGCGTAGAAGCTGTTCGACGCTGCAGTAGCGGCGAGATCTGATGACTTGCTCCGGATTCAGGCAGTTAGTCGGCCTGGGCGGAACGGCTCTGTGAGCGGGTCAATGCTGCCATCAATGACTTCCGCCGCGATGAGTGCGCCCATCAGGAGTCCCTGTGTCGCACCGGAGTGGCTGAAGGCGACGTAGAGGCCGCTTACGGAGTCTATTGCCCCAATGCACGGCTCACCGTCGCCCGGGATCGGTTTTTCACCCATGCCGATGTGGTCGAGCTCGAGCGAGGGATGTGCGGCAAGAACCTTGGTGGCTTCGGCTAGTAGTCGTTCAATTACCTGGTCCGCGACGTGCGTGGTGCCACCGTCATCGACAGTGATGGAGCGCTCAGACCACCCCGAATCCATGGCAAGGCCGCCGTCTACTGTCGGGCGAATCGCCACCAGCGGGGTGTTCAGCACGGTGCTCAGTCCGTGATCGAGAGGTTGAGTGAAGGCCACGAACGCGGCGGGAGAATCGTCGCTGATTGTTACGTCGATATCGCGCAGAACTCCTGGAGATTGGGGACCGGCAGCGACAACTACAGCGTCGGCAGGCAGCACGCCTCCGGCTCCGGTACGCACGGCGGTCGCTCTGCCGTTTTCGACCACAGGCACACAGCGTCCGGCGTCTTCGATGACAGTGCCGCCAAAGATCTCGAACTCGCGGCGGAGGACAGAGATGACGCTCGGTAGGTCCACCCAGCCGTCGTTGGCATTGAAGATGGCGCCCTCGGACGCAACAGCAGCGGGGTCGACAGCCGGAGCGACCTCGGAGATCGCATCGCGGGGCACCCACGCCGAAGGGTAGTCCAACGCCCGCTCGTGCCGAAAGCGTTCCTTGTGGGACAAACCAGGCTTGGCCCAAGTAAGGCCCCCGTCGAAGCGAAGAAAAGACTCCGAGCCCGGGATTCGGTTGGCAAAGTCACGCCAACGAGAGATTCCCTCGACTCGGATACGATGGTAGGCCTCGGTACGGAATCCTGCGGAGTTGAGCCACGCCAGGGACCGGCCGGACGCGCCATCGGCCAGACGGCCCTTCGTGACCCATGTGGTGGTTATACCGCGACGTGCGAGTTCAGTAGCGGAAGAAGCTCCGAAGATACCACCGCCGACGACGACGACGTGCTCAGGAATTCTCATGATCTGATCCTTTCGGGGGAGCGGTGCCAGAAGTGTTACGGCACTATGGCGTGGTGTTACGGGACAGCAACGGTGTGCAGGCGTTCGATGAGCGCGATGACTGCGACAGCGTCCTCCGGGTCGACTGGCGCGGGTCCGTCGCGAAGGATCCAGTCGGCAACTGCCTCGTAATAGCCTGCATAGTCGCCGGCCAGAGTCGGAACGGGCTCCGAGACGGCGTCGGTGCCGAGGACTCCGTAGTTCTGCGGAGCGATTTCTGCGAAGCCCACATCGCCGGGTCGCTTTCCCGACTTAAGCTGCGCCTCCTGCGGATCCAAGCCCCACGAAGTATATCCACTGGTCGGCGTCAGAACTCGATAACGCGGCCCCACCTGCGCTGCGAGCGTATTCATCCACAAGTGCGAGATCGTGCCGGTAGCGTGGCGTAACGCGACGAACGCGTCGTCCGGCGCCACTGCCCCCTTGCGCCGCGAGGCCAGTTCGATATAGGGGGCGGCAGAGACTTCGAGGGGTCCGAAAAGTTCGATCGCCTGGTCTATTAGATGGGAGCCGATATCGAAAAGGACGCCACCGCCGTTCGTCATCCGGGTCGCGGTCTTCCAGGAGTGTCTCGGGGCCGGATTATAGACCTCGAAACGCGACTCGAAACGGCTAACACCGGTCAACCGTCCGCTCTGAAGAAGCGACTTGAGTGTGAGAAAGTCGCCGTCGCGACGGCGGTTTTGAAAGACCGTCAACCGTCGGCCGGCGTCTCGGGCGGCGGCGATCAAATCGCGGCCCTCGTCGGATGTGGTGGTGAACGGCTTATCGACAATGACGTCGAGTCCGGACGCCAGAGTCTCGGTAGCCAACGTCGCGTGGGTCTCGGGCGGACTCCCCACAATAACCAAATCGAATTCACGCGCACGTGCAAAGAGTTCGTCGGCGCCGGCGATGATTTCGGTGTTGGGGTACTCATTGCGTACTTGGGCACTGCGATCAGTACTCGAGGTTACGACCGCGGCCAGCTCGAATTCCGGGCTTCGCTCGATGAACGGTGCATGAAAGTAGTGCCCGGACGTTCCAAACCCGATCACTGCAGTCCGGATACGCCGATTGTCTTCTGAGGACATGTTATTTTCCATTCTGCGCCGAAATTTGCTGACTTTTTCTACTGGGATCGATCTCATTCTAAGTCACCGAATCACGATGCCCAAGGGCGACATACCAGCCTCTTCGGATGCCAGCTCAGTATGTGGGATTGCAAGGTGAAGCCTGCGGAATGATGGTGCTTGGAGCCGAGGATGGCTTTGTTGGAAATGGTCGGCGGTGTCCGCTGGAAACCGAATTTGCCGGTATTCGGGTTGTTCGCGACCTCGACGATGCTCAAGCCGCCGGTCGGAATCGGCTCTCTGGCCGCGGGACTTGGACCCGGAACCCATTGTTAAAGGCAGCCCGATTTTCAGCAGCTGTCGAGACTTTGCACGAACGCGTTACTTCCCTGCAACCCGCGGGTTGTAGAGCGGTCACGGCAGCTTTCATCCGCATGCCCGGATAGATGCGTTTTTTCAACGAAAATGCGGAGTAAATACGGGCTTGAGCGCCACTTGAACACCCTGCCGTCAGTCGGGAATGACTGCGCCCGGGGAGGCAGAATCATCGAGCCTTTGCAGGGGGTACTCCCACATGTTTGCTGCCCAATGCCCAACTTAAACGTTGCCGGCTGCGACCTCGCAGCGAGGGATGTGACGTTGCGGTGCGTTTCGAGCTGGTCAGCACATCGACGCTTTAGCTTGCGTGATCCCCTAGCCCGTATCTGACTTTTACTCTGTCCGGATCAGGTCCTCGATGCGCGAATCCGGCGCGTCGTTCACATCCACGTTATGTAGACCCCGAATGTTGGGCGTGCTTCTATTAGCGATCCGCCACCGCCAGACCAGTCCCGGTGACTACACCCCCGGATCATGAACGACTGGGGGTAACAATCATGCCGGGACCGGTTGGCTACCTGTCCTCAATCATCGCTCAATCAAGGACCACGAAAAAGATAACGGGGCATTCCGTTTTTCGCGAGTGGCGGGCGATGCGCGGCTGTATTGAAATAATTCAGGTGAGTCGACACTTCGCTCGGGCCGAAGCTGCGCGGATGCGCGTCCAAACTTATATCTACCTATACTCGCCGATGCGACTCGAATGCAGAGCGCCGCGGCGCACCCCGTATTTACCCCGTACTTTGGTTGAAAAATGGCCCGTATTTGGCGCAAACCGATGCAACGCGCTGACCCCGCCCCATCCGCGTAATTCGGGGAGAATTGACGGTTCATGCACACAGCTTACGGCTATCGAAAAATGCTTAAACCATATCTGTTCAGTGTGGGTTCGAGTCGTGCTTAGGCAAGGCTGTGACCAACTCAGGCTATTTGATCCGCTTACGTCAGTGCTGACCGGTACTGTATCCACGACCGCCACGACTGACGTGGGTATGAAGTTGAGGAGGCACGCCATGACTCGCAGTGACCAGATTAAATCAGAGATAGGACGACTGGATGGCTCGATCGCAGCCCTGAGGAAGGAACTGGCGAGGCAGCAAAAGAAAGCCGACGACGCGGCAGCGAAGGCTCGCCATGAGCGTGACCGAGCACATAAGACGAAAAGTGATTCGACTAAACGTTCCGCAATGGCGACGGCGGAAAGGAAAGACAAGGAAGCATCCACGGGGATGAAGAAGGTTGGCGACATCAGCGTCAAAATCGCTGCGAAAGAGAAGTCGGTCAATGCTAAGCGGACCTCGCTGGCCGCGGCTGAACGGAGCGAGCAGAGAACGAAGGACCACGAGGACGATCGTCGCCGGCGGAAGGAGAAGAGCCATGCGCAGGAGATCGCCAGGTTGAGTCATCCTCCCGCGCGCGTGCGCTTCGTGGAGGTGCAACCACCGGACCCCGAACCATTGCGGGTGCTCTATCTCACGGCAAATCCACACGCCACCGAGACCACTGTAGAGCACCCGGATGGGACGGTTGAGACGAACGGCGTCTGGCTTCGGGTTGACCAGGAAGTCCGTAAGGTCAACCAGGCGCTAAAGAAGTCGAAGTTTCGGGATCTGGTGACCGTCGAGCATCTGCCCGCTGCTACGGGCCAGGACCTGATGGACGGCCTGAACGATCATCGCCCGCATGTTGTCCATTTCTCGGGTCATGCGTCTGAGCTGGGCGTCCTGCTGGAGGACGACGAAGGATCCCGGGACGGTAACGGGATGGAGTTTGCGCTTTTGGCGCGTGTCCTGGGGGCGACTGACGAGCCGCCACGCTTAGTTGTCTTGAACGCCTGTGAAAGTCTTGAAGGGGCCGGTGACCTCTTGAGGACCGTGCCGACCATCATTGGAATGTCGGAATCGATTAGCGACCTTGCTGCCATGAACTTCGCCACTCAGTTCTATGCCGCCATCGCCTCCGCACAATCAGTCGCCTCGGCGGTCGAACAAGCGAAGACGCAAATGCAGATGGCGATGCTTGAAGACTTCGATCTACCTGAAATCCGCACACGGGAGGGTGTGGACGGGCACTCCCTCGTGCTGGTCAATCCTTCTGAATGAACCTAGAGGCCAGCGCGATGGCGTACTTAACGTCGACCCCGTATTTACCCCGTACTTAAATTGAAAAGCCGGCCGCATCTGGAGCAAAACGTTGTAAAGCAGCAAACCACTCCATGCGCGCCGTTGCAAGGAAGTAGGGGGCTAACGCAAGCCGCAAACGAACGGCACAAAATGCCTGATCCAGAACAGAAGGTTGGGGGTTCGAATCCCTCCAGGGGCCCTTTCGTAACTGTCTTGAGGCCTCACAGGTACACGCCGACGGCGGCACGCAGCGGGACGACTTCCACGTCGTCGCCATCGTGGACACCGGGCAGGGCCATGCGCGCGTCGACCGAGGGTTGCCGGCTGGGACCGCGCACGGATGTTTGGACCCTGTCGGGTGCAGTCCATTGGTGGGACCAGCGTCGAGTTGCAATTCGGTGATTATCGCGACGCGCGCCATCACGCCGATACCTTGGGACACGCGCCGGCGACGTCCCCACTCGTTCTACGCGGCGTAGCCGCCGTCGATCCTTAGTACTGCGCCGGTGACGTACGAGGCCTGTGGGCTAACGAGGAAGGCCACGCCTGCGGCGATCTCCTCCGGTCTGCCGTAACGTCCCATCGCTGTTGTGGGCAGGAAAACCTGCGCGGCCGGACCGTCTGCAGGGTTCATCTCGGTGTCGATGAACCCTGGCTCGATGACGTTGACCGTGATGCCCCGATGGGCCAGGTCGCGCGCCGCGCCACGACTATAGCCCTCAAGGGCCGCCTTGGTGCCGGCGTAGTCGGTCAGTCCCGGGAAGCCAACCCGCGTCGCCACGCCCGAGGTGATGCTGACGATCCGACCCCCTTCGGGCATGAGCGGGAATGCGGCCCGGATCGCGGCGACCACGCTGGTGTAGTTCACGGCCAGCTGGCGGTCGACGGCGGAAGCGTCGTCCGACTCCGAGTCGATCGGTCCGCGGACGCTGATACCCGCGTTGTTGACGAGGACGTCCAGCCTGCCGAAGCGCTGTGCGACGCTGTTGATCAGACCGACAGCCTGCCTAGCGTCCGCCTGGTCGGCGCGGAAGGCCGCCGCGCGCACCCCCTTCGCCTCCATCTCGGCGACTATGGCCTCGGCTCGGTCGGTGGAGGAGGAGTAGCTGATTGCGACATTGGCGCCTTCCTCGGCCAGTGCCAGTGCAGTCGCTGCCCCCACGCCCCGGGACCCGCCAGTTACGATCGCCACCTTGTTGTCCAGCTTGCTCATGTGCATCCCATCACTAGGTTCGGCGTCAAGAGAGTTCTTGACCGTTCGGTCCAGAATAGAAATTCTGGACTGAACAGTCAAGAACCGCTAGTCTGGGTGCATGGCACGTCCGCGAGCGTTCGACGAGGAGTCGGTGGTCAGCGCCGTCCGGGACCAGTTCTGGGACGCGGGCTACGCCGCGACCTCGGTCGAGGACCTGATGCGCGTGAGCGGGCTGGGCAAGGGCAGTCTCTATGCGGCCTATGGCGACAAGCACCAACTCTTCCTCCGAGCCCTGCAGGACTACACCGACACCAGCCACGACTTCCTTCGTCGGGCGCTCACCGAAGCACGCCGGGCCATTGACGCGCTGCGCATGCTCCTTGAGGCACCGATCGGCGATCACGCCCGCCGCCCGGCTGACAGCGGTGTGCGACGCGGTTGCCTGCTGGCCAACAGCACCTGTGAGCTCGGCAATTCCGATGCGGACGTTCTCGCCCACGCCCGTCGCGCGTACGAGACGTCCACTGCACTAATCAGTAACTGCGTCGATCGGGCCCAACGCGAAGGCGACGTCCCTGCCGATGCGGATCCGGTCCTCCTCGCGCGTGCACTCCTGGCCGCGCAACAAGGGATCGTCTTCATGGGCCGAACCGGAATGGACACCGCTACTCTCACCGCTACCGCACGATCACTTGCGACTCAGCTCCTGCCGGACCATTCCGCGGACTAACCATTCCTACCCAGTCCGGCCCGTCGAGTGGTGGCGAATGGTGGCAAAATCGCCGATTTTGCCACCATTCGCCACCACTCCTTTACTGGTGTGTGGCTGGCCTGGTTGTTAGCTGGCAGGCTGGTAACTGGTCTCTTGTGGCGTGTCTCTCCACCACTCGGCCCCTCTGTTGAGGTGTCTTTGCGTCGACTTGACCACGATAAGAGGCCGGTGCCGGCCTGACCGTGTCGAAGGCTTGATAGAAGTATGCCCACCCCGTATGTGGGGGTGTGGCCCTTAAAGGAGATGCCTCCACACACTATTTCCAGACCGGCACCGTGACAGTCACGAACCGTGAAGGAGACGTAACCATCATGACTATCGTCGCAGACACCTACGATCATGTCATCGGCGTGGACACCCACGCCCGCACGCACACCTATGCCCTCGTCAACGCCCGCACCGGCGGCATTGAGAAAACGAAAACGTTCCCGACCCACCCGGCCGGACTAGCCCGAGCCCTGACCTGGATCAGCCAAGTCACCGGCACCGTGTTGATCGCCTGCGAGGGAACCGGCTCCTACGGGCGCCAACTGGCCCTCCTGCTGGCCGACGCCGGCCTGCAAGTGACCGAAGTGCGCCCACCAGCCAAAACCAGCCGAGTCGGTACCGGTAAGACCGACAACATCGACGCCCGCACCGCTGCCCGCGGGATTCTGGGCACCGACACCGACCAGCTCATCACACCCCGCGCGCCAGGCGCCCGCCACGCCCTGGCAGTGCTCCTCGCCGCCCGCCTACGCCTCGACGCCCACCGCACCCGGCTGAAAAACTCACTCACCGCGCTATGCCGCGACACCAACCTCGGCATCGACGCCCGCACCGGCATCACCAACGCTCAAATCACCACCATCGCCGCCTGGCGAACCCGAACCACCGACGACCTCGACACCACCACCTGCCGCGACGAAGCCCGCCGCATAGCCAAAGAAATCCACCACCTCACCGCCGAACTCGCCGCCAACCGAGAACGCCTGGCCACCATCATCACCGACACCACGCCAGCCCTCCTCGACATCAACGGCGTCGGCCCCATCAACGGCGCGAAAATCCTCAACGCCTACTCCCACCACGGCCGCATCCGCACCGAAGCCGCATTCGCCAAACTCGCCGGCACCGCCCCATTACCAGCATCCTCCGGCAACACCACCCGACACCGGCTATCACGCTACGGCGACCGGCAACTCAACTCAGCACTCCACCGCATCGCCATGACCCGACTCGCCCACGACCCCGCCACCCAGGCATACCGCGACAAACGCACCACCCACGACGCCAGCAACCGCGACATCCACCGAAGCCTCAAACGCTACATAGCCCGAGAAATCTACCGAAACCTCGAACACATCACCGCTTGACACAACCATAGAAGTGTCGACGCGGCGGTAAAGCCATTCGCCACCACTCGGCGGAAGGGTCAGCGGTGCCGGGCTACTCAAGCGCCGTATTCGCGCCCGCCGGCCGCTCGGGGCCCCTCGTCGAGGGTGATCTCCAGGCCGACGGCCGGGCCACCGTATTGACGGGACGCGCCGATGAGGAGCATCAGACGGAACAGGTGAAATTGATTGCCGTACTTGGCCGTCATGGCGCGCGCGGCCGTGCATAGTTCCGCTCTGGGCAGGACGCGTGCGCGCCCTGAGTGCCATCGTCCGAGCGGTTCGCCGTGGAACGTGGCTGCTGCAACTCCGACGCGGTCGTTGTGGCGAATGCGTCTGACTTTCCACGACCGGCCGGGTGTCACGGCGTACCATCGCCCGTTCGCCGGCGCGAACCAGATCGGCGTCGACTTGGCGGACCCGTCACGTCGGAAAGTTCGAAGTGCGAAGAAGCGATCCTTGTGCGGATCAGTTCGAAACTGCAGGCCGGCCAAGCTCCGCGTGAGCGTCCTGCGGACTATCTGACCGATGCGCACCGTTCGTGCTCCTTTCTGGCGTGTCGTCGGAGGTTGGGTCGGCAGACGGCGGGTGCGCCCCTCGCCGGTCGGACGATGCCGGCCGCGAATCGATCGGGCGGTGGTTGAGGGCGATGATCAAGACCGCCTCGAGCAGAGCGAACACCGCAAGGGTGATGAGCTCGGCCGGGTTGGTCAGTGCGAAAAGGGAGGCGCCGACAACGGTGTGTGCCAACAGGGCACTGCCGGCGACTGCGACACTGTGGTGCCGACTCCATCCCGTGCGCAACGACGAACGCCACAAAACCGCGAGTACGACGACGGCGACGGCAAGAGAGCACGATCAGGACCACGACCGGCAGCATTGCACGGGGCCGCTCAGACACCGAGACCTCCTATTTCGCCCGTTCGCGTGAGCGGGGCGGGGTTGGGACGGTAAAGCGCCGATGTTGGGTTCTGCGCACCGGCGGCGCGATAGTAGACGTTTGTCACGACGATGAGGACGGCCGAGGTGATCGCGTACATTGCAGTACTCAGGGCGGGGACGACGTCGACGGGAAGGGTATACGCCATGATCACCCGGGCGGCGGAATCGAGTAGTGTGCCGAGTCCCCAGAGTGCCGTGGAGATTTGCCACATTCGCCGAAAGCGCGGCGCGCGGTCCCAGGTGGCGTCCCAATTGGCCGGCCAGCCGAGCCGCCCTTCGAGTAGTGGGCGAGAGAACTGATAGGCCAGCGGCCGTCGCGCCCCGAGAGAGCCGAGGAACCAGATCCCCGTGACGGCGGTCAGCCAGCCTTCTTTGGCCAGTAGGAACCGGGCGCTGCCGGTCAGCAGCGACACCCCGACGCTCAACAGCATCGTGCTCATCACGAATACCGCGATACCGTCCAGCCGGTGTTGCGTCGCCACTATGACGACCGCGGTGATCCCGGAGGCGAGTGTACCCGCAAGCAGTGCGAGGTAGATGCTCGCTCCGGCGCCGCGCAGCACGTAGAACAGTGTGAGTGGAACTACCAAGTCGAATACCATTCGTGCCGCCGCGAGCAATGCGCGACCGGTGCGGCGATCCTGCTCCTGTGTCGTCGACTGGTTCACGGCAGAGTCCGGGTAGTGCCGGCGTCGAACAGTGCTACGAGCTCGCGGGCGTAGTGGGCGCAGTCCAGGTCCGGCTCCGAGTCCAGCAGGAACGGCAGCCCATCCACCGCCCGTTGCACGACGGCGGCCATGATGACCGGGTCGAACTCGCCGAACTCGCCGGCCGCCTGCCCGTCGCGCAAGATCTGCTCGACCGGGGAAATCACCTTGCGGTCGGTATCGGCGTCGTAATTCAGACCTCCCCCGAGCAAGATGGCCATCAGCGCCTTCATCTGTGTCCGATGGGAGTCGATAAAGCCCACTATTCCCTCGATATAGGCATGTAAACGCGCCGGAGCGGCGTGCCGGTCGCGCATCTGCTCGGCCATGAAGGTCCCGATCGTACTCATCACGTCATTTGCCGCGGCAGTGATCAACTCGTCCTTGCCGGCGAAATGGTACGAGATCAGCCGGGTGCTGGACAGGCCCGCACGCTTTGCGATCCGCGCGAACGACGCCCGGCCGTACCCCTCTTCAGCGATCACGGTGATAGTGGCAGCCACGATCTGCGCGCGCCGAGCACTTGCCGCGGCAGATTTATCCGCATTCGTTACTCGCACAAGTAAAAAATTACTTGGTTAAGTAAAATAACGCAACCCACTTTGTGCGATCTCGCCGTGTTGAAGTCGCCGTTGCTCGCGGCTCGGCGGCCGACCCTCAGGCCGCGGCGGATCGCGTGCGCCGCCGAGTCGGCTTGTGCAAGAACAATCGGTACACCACGATGACCATGAACAGCAGCAGCGCCACTTCGTTGAGGATGCCGCCCCACTGCCACGCCACCGTGTTGTCGACGGCGTCGCCGAGGATCAGCCGCAGCAACAAGGAAAGATGGAGAAGGGCCAACGGCACGTAAAGTACCGGGTGATACGGAAGGGGCCGACCCAGCACGGAGGGGATGATGATCGGCGCATGCGCAAAAATCATCGAGATCACAAAACCCAAGAACAACGCGTGCAGCATGGCGTCGTAGGACGCTTGGTGGGAAACGGCAGCCGTCAGGCGTCCGAAGACGATCCACAAAATTCCGGCCACGGCCATCCATGCGTAGCCGGTTAACAGTGCCGCGGCCATGTATCGGGTGAGTCCCTTGGTGCGCACGGTCCGCCGCGCGATGTCGTAGCGGCCCAGCCAGAGCGCCAGGCACAGGAGACCGATGCCGGCCAAGCGTACTCCGGCGTCTTCGGTCACCGTCGAGACGACAAGCCCCGCCGCAAAAACTGCCGCCGCGACCATGAACAGCCGCCTGCCGGTCGTCGACGTGCCCGTCAGCCTGGACAATTCGAGGCGTTCACCCGTGATCGTGAGAACCAGGAATCCGGCCATCCACGGCAGGAACTCGTAGACTTCCCATCCGCTGAGCCACAGACAGCCGGCCACTACCCAACACACGGCACCGGAGGCCAGTACGAAATTGTGCAGCGACCGCTGAATCCGATCGACTGCGACGAACACTCCGACCAGTGCCAGCCCGCCGACGGTGACGAGCATTTGCGGGACGCCGTCCGGCACTGCGAACAAGACACCGAGTCCGCCGAGCGCCGCCGCGGCAGGTCCGATGTACGCCCATCGGGCACCAAGCGCCACGGCGCGCTCCAGTGCGATGACCGTGCCGAGGAAACCGAGGATCATCATCGGCCCGTGCCCCTTGTGCAGGCTGACTCCGCCGCTCGGAAGCGGCAGCCCCAAATGCACGAGCCCCGACCACAACGCGGCCAAGAGGATGACCACGGCTCCGATCATCAACGGAGCAACCCAGCCGCCGCGCCGCCGACGGGCAGTCGTCAGACCAATGGACTGCCCCGTCACCGGATCCAGCCGAGCTCGCGTTTAGCCTGAACGCTCATCATGGAGGTATCCCACGGTGGGTCCCACACGATCTGCAAGTCGACCGAGTTGATACCCGGCGCGCCCCACAAGACGTCGTGGACGGCGTCGTCCATATAGCCGCTCAACGGGCAGCCCGGCGTCGTGAGCGTCATGCGAATCGTCGCCGCGCCGTCCGGCGACACGGACAAGCCGTATATCAGCCCCAAATTCACGATGTCGACTCCCACTTCGGGGTCGATCACCCCGCGGAGAAGATCCTGGATCATCCAGACGTCGGCGTCTCCGTGTAGCCATTCGGTTACGGACATACGATGCGTCCGATACGCACGCGCCAGGCTTCCGGACCCTCTTCGAGGTAGTCCCAGGTGAACTCGCCGGTGTGCTCGGCTTCGAACTGGTAGTAGAGCGGCTTCGGATCGTGATCATTGATCAGCACAAACGCCTCACCGTCGCCGAGGCCCTGATACGTCTCAAAAATCAGTTGATGGCGCCTGGCCGGAACCTCTGAACGGACATCGAGCTGCAAGTCTGCTGCCGGCATAGTTAGTCTCCTTCGTGCGTGAATGCCCGGACCGAGTGGTCCGAGTGCGGGGTATCGACGGGATCGGGCAGCCGAGCAAGATAATGCATGGTTCCGTTGATCTTTTCGGCAATGGCGGGATCGCTGTGTCTCATCGCCGACCACGCCCCTGCAGCAAGTCTGCTGGCTTGGTCGGCACGGCCGGCTTCGCCCAGTGCCCGCAGCGCGCGCACAAGTACTTTCGTGAGAGCGTCGGACGTCGAGCCGGCATCGTGAGTGCGCTCGACCGGGTCGGTGTGGGCCGGGTCTCGTTCCACGTGTCACCGCCTTTGTCGTTCAATACCGAATTACGCAAGGAGATTATCACCTAAATAAGGCGGTTCAATCGGGCAACGGCCGACTAATCAAATTAGTCGGCCGGCGGCGGCATCACTGATACGTAACCGACGGACGGACCGCACGTAGTCATCGGCAGCGTGGCGATCAGATACGTGATCAAGCCGAGATAACCGAGGATGGCTCCGAGCGAACAGAGGTAACCGGTAATTCTCTTGATCACCCGTGGCCGGGTCCGGCGGTCAACGGCGAGAATCATCCGCCGGGCATAACGCTCCAGCGACTTTTCTCGCTGCCGCCGCTGAGGTTTCCACCGATGATCAGCGCAGCCGATTGCGGGGATGATTCTTGGCAACTCGCTCGTTGCCGCGTTTGTAATTGCCCGTGATGCGCGCCATCAGTTCCTGCGGGTCGTCATATTCGAGGTCAGCAAGGAATTGACGTGCTGCCGCATGTCGCAGCGTTGACGCTCGTCGCCCATTGTGGGTGATGAGCACGTCATTGCCGACCACTGCGTATTCGAATCCGCGAGGTTGATGAGCCATCGTCGAATTATATGGGAGCGCACTTCCGGATCACTCGTGGTCGATCTTGTTCCAGAACTGATGGACAAGACCACTCGGCGACGTAACGGATTCGACGGCAAAACCGCTTTCGACGCCGTCCAGCCCGTCCCACAGCGAGACTCCATGCCCGATCGTGATCGGCACGATCACGAGGTGCATGAAGTCGACGAGGCCCGCCTGCAGGAATTGACGCACCATCGACGGGCCGCCGCCGATACGGACGTCGCCGCCGTCTGCGGCCTCGTAGGCACGGTCGAGAATCTCGCGCGGAGACCCGGACACGAAGTGGAAGCTTGTCCCGTTGGCGAACTCGATCGTTTCGTGCGGATAGTGGGTCATCACAAATACCGGCGTGCGGAACGGCGGTTCGTCGCCCCCACCAGCCTCGCCAATCATCGTCGGGCCAATCGCCGACCGCGGGACCGAACTTACGTCGTCCCATGATCTCGGCACCGATGCCTTGGCCCCAGGTGCTGGTGAGGGCCCGATCGATGGTGATGGCGTCGTCGACTGCATCGACCCCGTGAATCACGCGGCCGTCGTACATGCTGAATAAGCGCTCGGCGCCGCCGATTGGGGCGTCGAACGTGACGTCCGCGCCGGCGGCGTAGCCGTCGAGCGAAACGTTCAGGCTGTGGATTCTGGCGCGGGCCATGGCGACTCCTCGATGAGCGGGTGGATGACGTTCCGCTTGGTAAGACGAGCCGAGACGGGCGAACTCATCGCACGAAGAGGAAATCGATTGGACTAATCGGCAAGTGCGCCGGTAAACCACGACGTGATGGTGGTCGGGTGCGTGATGGCCGTTCCGACCACGACGGCGTGTGCGCCCGCCCTTTTGGCCGCGGCTGCCTGGGCCGGCGTGTGAATTCGACCTTCGGCAATCACCGGAACCGATAGGCTGCCCGCGATCTGCTCGATCAACTCCAGGTCGGGCCCGTCCAGTTTCGGGCGCTCGCCGGAATAGCCCGACAGCGTGGTGCCGACGCAATCCGCGCCGGCCTGCTCGGCCGCCATCGCGTCGTCCAAGCTTCCGCAATCGGCCATGATCAGCGCGTTCGTCTCCGTGCGCAGCCTGGTCAGAGTCTCGGCGAGCGTGAGCCCGTCCGGACGGCGCCGTCGTGTGCCGTCGAGCGCCACCACCTCGGCGCCGGCCTCGGCGACCGCCAGAGCGTGACGCAGGGTGGGTGTGATGAAGACGTCGTCGTTCCCGTCCTTCCACAGTCCGATCTGCGGTAAACGCACGCGCTCGTGGATGAGCGCGATATCGGCGAGCCCTTGTGCGCGAATCCCGACCGCACCACCGGCGACCGCTGCCTCGGCCACCTGCGTCATGGTCTCGGCATGCCGCATCGGTTCGCCCGGGTAGGCCTGGCACGACACGATCAGGCCGCCGCGAAGCGACTCGAAGACCGTTGTCGATTCCGTCATGAGCGAGCCCTTTCGTCGAATACGAGTTTGGCGGCGCCGATCAGTGCCGCGTTCGAGCCGAGCGTTGCGGGCCGAAGCGGGCAGTCGCGCACGATGTCCATCAATTCGTCGTCGAAGGCTGCATGCAACGGGTTCCACCAGGTCGGTCCGGCGTCGGCCATTCCGCCGGTCACTACGACGAGCGACGGATCGAGTGAGTTGACGAGGCCTGCCACGGCGCGGCCGAGTGCACCGGCGCCCGCGGCGACGGCCTCTGCAGCCGTGGCGTCGCCTTCGGCGGCGAGGCGGACGACGTCCTGGGTCGTTGACGGGTACGTGAACCGGCCGTCCGTGGGCGCGCCGGGCGCGGTCGGCGCGGTGGCCGCGCGTTCGTAGGCCTGCAGGATGGCCGGCCCCGAGGCGATGACTTCGAGATGGCCGGTGCGCCCGCAGGTGCAGGGCAGGCCCGCGGCTTCGGGGGAGGGGATGTGGCCGAAGTGGCCGGCGGCGGCGTGGGCGCCGATCGTGGGTCCGTCGCCGGTGACGTACGCGCCGCCGATTCCGGTTCCCGCAGCAATCAACAACATCGATTCGGCACCCTCGCCGGCCCCGAGCCAGGCTTCGCCGAGCGCATGCACGCGGACGTCGTTATCGCAGGCCACCGGCAGTCCGGTGGCCGCTTGCAGGTCACTGCCGAGAGCCGTGCCGGCCCAATTGCGCAATGAACTCGTTGCGGCGATGACGCGCCCGGTGACGGGGTCGATCACGCCCGCCGCGCCGATACCGATACCGGCGACCGGCTCGCGGGCATGGCCGGCGATAGCGGCAACTAGTTGGGCAGCGGCAGTGATGATTGCTGCGGGGCCGTCGTCGGCAGGGGTGGGCACCGACGCGGTCGCGCTCACGCTGCCGGACGGCGACACGAGACCTCCGGCGATTTTCGTACCGCCGAGATCCAGGCCGACTGCCAATGTCATGGGAGGACTCCGCTCGTTCTAGACATATGACGTCATATGTTTGATAATCAAATTACCAGTCTTCGACGAGAGGTCAAACACGATGCAGCATCCCACGGACGCCGTCTTCGCGCAGCACTCGCGACGTGGCCGGTCGGTAACTGCCGAGCTGAAAGACTATATTCTCTCGCACGAATTGCGGCCCGGCGACCCTTTCCCGCCGGAATCGACGCTTGTCGAACAGCTCGACGTCAGCCGGTCGAGTTTGCGCGAGGCCATTCGCACTCTCGTAGCTCTCGACATCATCGAAGTGCGGCACGGGTACGGCACGATCGTCGGGAAGATGTCGATGGCGCCACTCGTCGAGGGTCTCGCGTTCAAGGCCGTGATGAACGCGTCGGGCGATATGTCCGCGCTGCGCGAGGTCGTCGAGATCCGGCAAGCGCTCGATCTTGCGATGGCACGCGACGTCGTGGCCGCACTGGACGGCACGGAGGATTCCGAACTTGCCGAACTTGTCGGCGCGATGCAGGAAAAGGCGCGTCGCGGGCGCACGTTCGCCGACGAGGACGGCGCATTTCACTCCCGTCTCCTCGCCCGTGTCGGCAACAGCCTTGCCGGTCAACTCATCTCCGCGTTGTGGGAAGTGCACACGATAGTGACCCCGCGGCTCGGCATCGCCCCGCCGGACGACATTGCCGATACTGCCGCCGCTCACGGGGAAATGCTCCGGTGCGCGCAGGCCGGCGACCTTGACGGCTACCGGTCGGCCGTCGTCGCACACTATGCGCCGCTGCGCCGCGTGCTCGATGCGCTCGAGGATTAGCGAGCAACATCGGCGTCCGGCTTGTCCTCCATGGGTTGACGGCCGTGCTGTGAAACACTTCACCGAGTGGTCATGTTGCTGACGGCGGGAGTAATCTCGCTGATTTTTTCCCTGGTGCTCACCCCGAGCTTCGTCAAGCTGTTCCGGAAACTCGAGTGGGGACAGTTCATCCGGGACGATGGTCCGCGATCTCACCACGTGAAGCGCGGGCTGCCCACAATGGGCGGCATCATCTTCGTGCTGGCGACGCTGGTCGGCGTCTTCGGCTCGGCCCTCATCTTTCGCTCGACCGTGCCGGTATCGGTGCTGCTCGTCCTTTTCATGATGGTGGGCATGGCATTTGTGGGATTTCTCGACGACTTTCTGAAGGTCCACAAAAAGCGCAGTTTGGGATTGACCGAGTGGCCCAAAGTCATTGGGCAGGCAGCGGTCGGGACCGCATTTGCGTTGCTTGCCGTGTTTTATCGGGATGAGTCCGGCACCCCGGCGGCGACGCAAGCGGTCTCGCTCGACCGGGATATTCCGTGGGCGAATTTCGCGCAGTGGACTGCCGTTCCGGCTATCGGGCTCATACTCTATTTGATTTGGGTCAATCTGTTGGCAATATCGGCGACGAACGGGGTCAACCTTGCCGACGGGCTCGACGGTTTGGCCACCGGCGCAGCAATCTTTTCGCTCAGTGCCTACGTTTTGATAGGCGTCTGGCAGTTCAACCAATCGTGCTTCAGCGCCGCGATCGCCCCCGAAAATCTCAGCGCGTGCTACACAAGCCAATCCCCGCTGGGGTTGGCCACGGCCGCAGCGGCGTTGTGCGGAGCGTTGATCGGCTTTCTCTGGTGGAATACGAACCCCGCCAAGATCATCATGGGCGACACCGGCGCTCTCGGCATTGGAGGGGCAATAGCGGCGCTGGCGATTCTCACTCGCACCGAGTTGCTGCTCATCCTGGTCGGCGGGCTCTTTGTGATGGAAACGGCGTCCGTGCTCATTCAGCGCGGTTATTTCAAGGCAACGCACGGCAGGCGAGTTTTCCGCATGGCGCCGATTCACCATCATTTCGAGTTGAAGGGCTGGCCGGAGGTCACAATAGTCGTCCGGTTCTGGTCCATCATGGCGGTGTGCAATGCGGTGGCCATCGGAGTCTTTTACGCGTTGTGGGTCGCCCGCTAGCCCACTGTGCCGTGCGGGCGGCCCGCCCTCGGTTTTCGCACGATGGACAGGCGCCGGCCCGTCGTTCCGGACATAAAATAGAAGCTGTCACCAAAATCAAAGGGGGCGGCGACAATGGCGCAGACAGATGACTCAGGACGCCGGACCACAACCTTGTACCGCACGGTGGACGACGCGATCGCCGCACCGGCCGAGAAACTGGCCTACGTGGCGTTATTGAATCCGGACGCCATCGCGGTGGTCGACACCGACGAAGCGTCCCCGGACTACGGCTCCGTCGTGGGCAGGTGGGATCCGCCGCCGCACGACACTCCCGACGAGTTCCATCACTACGGGTGGAGCACATGCAGTTCGGCGCTGGCCGGCAACCACGCCGGTCATGAGGACGTCGACAGACGTTACCTGTTGGTGCCCGGTATTCGGTCGTCGCGGATCTACGTGCTCGACACCGGGCCGGATCCGCGCAATCCGAAGTTGATCCGCACGGTCGAGGCAAGCGAAGTGATGGCGTCCGGATACAGCCGGCCGCACACGATCCATTGCGGGCCGGACGGCGTGTTCGTCAGCGGGCTGGGCTCGGGAACCGACGACGGGAACGACGGGCCGGCGGGCATCTTCACGATGGATCATTCCGATTTCTCCGTCACGGGGGCATGGGAGGTCGATCGGGGCACGCAGTCGATGGCCTACGACTTCTGGTGGCATCAGGACGCCGGAGTGCTGATTTCGAGCGAATGGGGCCCGCCGCGATTGTACGAGGACGGTCTCGTGCCGGAGGCGCTGTTGGGCCGCGAGTACGGTCATCGGCTGCACTTTTTCGACATGAAATCTCGCTCGCGGATCCAGGAAATCGATTTGGGCGACCAGAACCAGATGGTGCTCGAGCTGCGGCCGTCGCACAATCCGATGAAGACGTTCGGATTCGCCGGCGTCGTCATCGATGTGTCGGACCTCTCCGGATCGGTGTGGACGTGGTACCTCGACGGCGAGACGTGGAAAGCCGAAAAGACGATCACGATTCCGGCCGTGCCGATGGAATCCGACGACCTGCCGGAGCTCCTTGCCGGGTTTGGAGCCGCCCCGCCGGTGATCACGGATATCGGGCTGTCGCTTGACGACCACTATCTGTACGTTGCCTGCTGGGGGACCGGGGAACTGCGTCAATACGATGTGAGCGATCCATTGCATCCGGTGCTGGCCGGGACCGTCGAGATCGGCGGAATCGCCCATCGAGCCGATCATGCGTCCGGCAAACCCTGGGCAGGCGGACCGCAAATGGTCGAAGTCAGCAGGGACGGGCGACGCGTTTATTCGACGAATTCGCTCTATAGCACGTGGGACGACCAGTTCTACCCGGAAGGCATCCCGGGAGCCATGCTGAAAATCGACGTCGATTCGACGAGCGGCGCAATGACTCTCGATCCGAACTTCCACGTCGAATTTCCCGGCGCCCGGGCGCACCAAGTGAGGCTGGAAGGCGGCGATTGCTCGACCGACACGTTCTGCTTCGTGTGAGGGCGCCGCCCCGGCAGGGGCTGCGGGGGCGACAATGAATGTTGCAGTTTTCCTTGACCGTGTGACTGGCCGCATGTGACTGTTACGAGGTCAGCCGGTTCCGTCGCTCCCCGTCGGCGGCCGGCCAGGAGGACCGATGAACGAGTCGCACTATCCCATTTCGAGACGCGCTGCTCTCCGCACCGGAAGCATAGCGGTCGCCGGCGCGGCGCTTGCCGGCACGCAGTTCATTCAACCGGCGCACGCGGCAACGACGCAGCGAGGCGGGCCGCCCGCGCACGTCCGGCTGACGCCGTCCCAGCAGGCCGGCCAGCGCGTGATTTTCTCGTACCCGGGACTGACGCCGCCCGAAAGACTGCTCAAAAAGATCCGGGCCGGCGAAGTCGGTGGAGTCATCTTCTTTGGTGAGAACATTTCCAGCCTGACTCAGATCGCCGAAGTCGTGCGCGAGTTGAAGAAAGCGCATGCAAAGAGTGATGTGCGAGCCCCGCTGATCCTCACCACGGATCAAGAAGGCGGCGTCGTCCGCAGGCTTCCCGGCGCACCGGAAAAGTCGGAAAAGGAAGTCGGCGAGTCGGCCGACCCGCTCGCCGAGGCGGCAAAAGCCGGAACCGGAGCGGGCGAGAATCTTGCCGGCGTCGGAATGAATTTGAACTTGGCGCCGGTGCTGGACGTGTTCCGGACGCCGGGAAACTTCGACGATCAGTGGGGTCGCTCCTACAGCTCGGACCCGGCTGTGGCAGGAAAATTGGGTGCGGCGTTCGTCCGCGCGCAACAAGGCGTCGGCGTTGCCGCGACAGCCAAGCATTTTCCGGGACTCGGCGCGGCCACCCGCGAACAGAACACGGATCTGAAGGTCGTGACCTTGGATCAGCCGCTGTCGGAAATCCGGGACGTCGACGAATCGGCGTTCGCGCCGTCCATCGCCGCAGGCGTTGATCTCGTGATGACGTCATGGGCCGTGTACCCGGCGCTCGACGCGAAGTACCCGGCCGGATTGTCGCAGCGGATCGTGCAAGGAGAGTTGCGCGATCGGCTTCATTTCCGCGGCGTGACGATGACGGACGCCATTGAAGCCGGGGCGTTGAAACCATTCGGATCCTATGCGCAGCGCGGCGTCTTGGCAGCGCAGGCAGGTATGGACCTCTTACTGTGCTCCGCACGCGACGTGAGCCAAGGAGAGAACACCGTTGCGGCAGTGACCAAGGCGTATGAAAGCCATCGGCTGAACCCGGGTCATTTCAAGAATGCGCTGCGGCGGGTGATTCGGCTACGGGGCAGCCTCGGGTAGGTGTCAATCGTCTACTGACGTTTTCTCCCCGAATTTTTCATCGAGCTCAATGAATGCTGCCGCCGACAAACGCGTGAAGTCGTCGACGCTCAAGTGAATTGTGTCGCCCGGCGCGAGTTTCACGATTGACGCGCCCTGCGAATACTTGATGACTGTGCCAGTGTCGAACACTCCGTTATTCGTCATGAGCGATTGGCAGATCAGTTCGAGTTCGTTGAGCGGGTTCCCGTCGGTTCCCGTCACGGCGCGGACCCGGTGGACGAAGAAGCGGTCGAGCGCAAGCGCCAGATTGTTGAAGAACACGGAATTGAAGTCGTCCACTGCCGCGTTGAGATCTTCATCGTTCGGGTTGATCTCGGCGGCGTCCGCCACCGCTCGGTAGGCCTTCAGCTGAGCATCGATAGTTGTTTTCGCGTGCTCGATTTCTGCGGCTGTGAAATTCGTCCGGCCAAGCATGAATTGTCCCTTTCGTCGTCTCCGAGCGCCTGGCACGATCCTCGCATGTTTCGTGCCGGAATCGGCATTTGAAGCAAACCCGAAGGCGCCGCTTCACGTGGTTGAAGGGCGTGCGTTTCGTTGTCGGGAGGGCGTTGTCGGTGGTGGCGTTTAGGGTGTTTGTAGATGGATTTTTAGCGGTAGGCGGTCAGCGCGGGAGGTGATCGGGATGGCGGCGATTCAGCCGGAGGACCCGGCACCGGATCGGCACTCCGAGCACGCGCCAGCGCTGACTCCGGTATCAGAATCGGCTGCCGGCTCTGCTCCCGCGTCGATTGTTGAGCGTACTGAGGTTCTGGAACGTGAGGTGCGGTCGTTGCTGGCTGATGCCCGGCCTGGCGTGGTGAGAGGGCTGACGCGTCAGGAGCGCCGGCAGGCGATGCATGCGGTGAACACGATTGCCGGCGGGGTGAAGTTACTCACGACTCGCCTGGTCGGCGCGGAGGCTGCTTCCGGGGATTGGGCCGCGGACGGAGACAAAACGCTCGAATCGTGGCTCGGCCACCACACCGGCACCGGGTACGGGCCGGCGAAATCCGACGTGGATATGGCCACGACTCTCGAAGACCTTCCCGCTCTCGGCCAGGCACTCGAAGACGGCGAGGTGACGGTCGAACACGTGAGAGTCACGTCCAGGAAGTACTCGCGCGGGTCCGACGCGCAAAAAGAGGCCTTGTCGAGCGCGGAGGGGCAGGCGGACCTGGTCCACAAGGCCGGTCGGGCCGACGCCGGCGCGTTCGGTAAACAACTCGACCAAGACCTCGCCCGTATCGACGCGGCGAAGCTTGAACGCGACCGGGACGCGGTGCGCCGGCGCCGGTTTGTGAAGCTGTCCGATCGGAACGGCGGGGTCCAGATCGACGGGTTCGTCGACCCGGTCGCCGGCGAACACCTGCGGGCGGCCCTGGACGCCGCGACACCCCGGCCGTCGGCCGAGGACACGCGCACTCCCGGCAACCGGCGCGCCGACGCACTGACCGCGATCGCCAGGCACGCGCTCGACTCCGGTGACTACAAGACCGGCGGGAACGTCCGCCCCCACGTGATGGCCACCCTGTCCGCGAGCGAATGGGCCGACTGGCAACGGTCCGGCAAGGCCCCCACCCGGGCGCCGGGCGCGACCATCGGCGATAATATTCCACTCGCCCCGTCCGAAATCGACACACTACTGTGTGACTGCACGCTCATGCGCGCCGTCCTCGACCCGGACGGCCAACCCGTCGATCTCGGCCGGAACAAGCGCACCTTCACCGCCTACCAGCGCAAAGCACTCCTGCTCCGCGACAGGCACTGCACGTGGCCCGGCTGCACCATGCCCGGCACCTACACCGAAGACCACCACGTCGACGAATGGGCCGCCGACAACGGAACCACCAGTATCGACAACGGCGTTCTGGTCTGCTCCTTCCACCACCACTACATCCACTCCCACGACATCACCATCAGCCCCATCCAAGGCGGCTTCCAATTCACCCACCCCGACGGCCGACTCATCGGCGAACACCTGTTCACACGCCACGACCCACCACCCGCGTGGGCAGTCGGAGACGACACACAACCCCACGGGGACACCTACACCCACGCGGACAAGACCACCCACGCCGACGAGGACCCTACCGGCCGACCACCAGATCCACCACCACAACTCCCACTCGAATAACTCTCGCCCGGGCGAACGATCCCGCGGGTCTCCCTGCGCGCGGCCGGCAGAATAGATAAGCTGACGCAGCAGGCGGAACGGACCGCCAATGTACTGCGCGAGACGGGAAGGGGCCGCATGGAAACCACCGTGCTGGACCGTACCCGCTCGGCTGTCGCATCATTATCGCCCGGATACTTCGCACTCGTCATGGCCAGCGGAATCATCTCCACCGGTCTGTTCATGGCCGGAGTGCCGCTACTGTCGATGGCGCTCTTGATCGTGTGCATTGCTGCTTTCATCATCATTCTTGCGCTGACGATCTGGCGTCTTATCAAATTCCGGGCAGAAGCACGCGCGGACTTCGAAAACCCGAAGATTGCGTTCGCGTTCAACACCTACGTGGCGGGAGCGAACGTTCTGGCGGTCCGGCTCGCTCTGCAAGGGCTTGTCGGCATTTCGATCGTGCTGTTGGCCTTGGCGGTCGTGACGTGGCTGATTTTCGCTTATACGATGCCGTGGACGACGTTGCTCGGCCGGAAAAAGACGACACTGCTGAAATCCGTCAACGGCACCTGGTTCGTCTGGGTGGTCGCCAGTCAGTCCGTTGCCGTTGCCTCCGCCACCGTCGAGCCGTCAATGAGCCAATGGCGCGACGGGCTGGCGATTCTCGCGGTTGGGGCCTGGTCGGTCGGCGTGATCTGGTACGTGGCTGTCGGCATCTTCGTCGCCGTTCGTCTTTTGCTCTACGACCTCACGCCGGAGGAGCTGAACCCGCCCTACGCCGTATCGATGGGCGCGCTGGCCATCACAATTTTGGCCGGCACCAAGATCGTCGATATGGAACAAGCCCCGATGGTCGATGCGACTCAGCATTTGATTGCCGGCGTCACAGTGGTCTTCTGGGCATTCACGACCGGGCTGATACCCATGCTGCTCATCGCAGTATGGTGGCGGCACGTCATCCACCGGGTCTCGAAGGCGTATGAGCCCTCGATCTGGAGTGCGATCTTTCCGCTCGGCATGTACGCGGTCGCCAGTATGTCGCTCGGACGGGCGGATAAGCTTCCGATGATCGAAGCTATCGGACACTCGGAGTTGTGGTTCGCGTTCGCGTGCTGGCTGGTCACTCTTGTCAGCATGCTGATTCACCTATGGCGCACCCTGGCCCGCACCAACGCGGTTGGAGGTACTGCATGACACCGCATTGCTGCGCGCCGTCATTTGACGGCGGAGGAGCGCGGGGCAGTGAACCTGAACATGATTGCGAGGCTGACGGGGCGGGCGTCCGGCAGGATGGTGTTCACCCGATCGAACAAGCGACGATACCGGCCGGCAAGTTTGCCATGGGAGACGCATTTGCCGAGGGGTACCCGGCCGACGGCGAATTGCCCGTGCATGACGTGACGGTGTCGGAATTCTCCATCGACGTCACGACAGTCACCAACGCGGCGTTTGCCGCCTTCGTCCGGGACACGGGGTACAGGACGGAATCGGAGAACTTCGGGTATTCGGCGGTTTTCCACCATTTGTTCCGCGGCTCGGGCGAAGACGAACTCGGCCATGTGGCGGATGCGCCATGGTGGCTCGGTATCGCCGGAGCCGATTGGCGTCACCCCGGCGGTCGCAAGACGAGCATCGACGGGCTGGATGACCACCCCGTCGTGCACGTCAGCTGGAACGACGCGCAGGCGTACTGCCGTTGGGCCGGACGGCGATTGCCGACCGAGGCCGAATGGGAGTACGCCTCACGCGGCGGTCTGGCAGGCGCCCGGTTCCCGTGGGGGGACGAGCTCGGCGCAGACGATGCCGGCAACGGGGCCTGGCCCTGCAATATCTGGCAGGGAGACTTCCCGCGATCCAACACGGTGGCCGACGGGTGGGAATCGACTGCCCCGGTGCGTACCTTCGCCCCGAACGGATACGGCCTGTGGCAGACCACCGGCAACGTGTGGGAGTGGTGCGCCGACAACTTCGATCCGGGGTATTACCGTGAGTCGCCGGACGTGGACCCGGCCGGCCCCGCCGAATCGCCGGTCAAAGTGATGCGCGGCGGATCCTTCCTTTGCCACGCGTCGTACTGCTATCGGTACCGCAATGCTGCGCGCTCGTCGAACACGCCGGATTCGGCAACCTGCAATATGGGATTTCGCACCGTCGCCTGACGCGATCTACCGAGGCAGGAGACCGCGAACGTAGGCGGCCTGGCCGGCGTGTTGCATATCGTCGCCGATTACGCTGACCAACCGGACGCCGAGCGTGACCGGCGGATTCCAATTTTCGTCGATGACGCGGGACAAGTCGTCATCGTTCAGCGTTTTCAGGTATTCGACGGTGCGGTCGTACACCGCGTCGTGGTATCCCAACAGGTTCGACGCCGTCGCCGTGACCGCCGCGACGTCCGACGAGGAATGCCCAAAGCCCGTTGACTCCGCGGGAAGAGGCAGGTCGAATCGCTCGGCCCACCCGTCCGCCGTCCAGACCTGAGGGGTGCCGGCGGCGTCGTTGATGTGGTCGTCTTGAACCCGGGTGAGGTGCCAGACCAGCCAAGCGATGGAGTTGGCGTCGGGGGTGGGACGGTACGTGAGCTGCTCCGTGGAAAGCCCTCGGGCGGCTTCGTGCGCGTTTTCGCGGATCCTGCCGAATGCGTCGGTCAGCAAGTCGAAAGTCGTCATACCCTCACGTCCTTAAGATTGAGCCGTTCATGAGTTCAACGTTGCAGCGGGTGGCGATTGTTCCGGCTTCCCCCGCCCTCACTTGCGAGCATACTCGGCCGGTCCGCTGCCCCGAATGCGGCGGAAAGGGCCCGTGAGCGTTAAAGTTCAGTTGGATACCGGCGGGTTCGAACGGACCGGCCGGACGAGATCGTCAAGGCCAGAGGGAGACCGTGAGCACGGTGGCACATACGAGTACGCAAGCCGACGTCGTCCTGATTGGCGGCGGAATCATGAGCGCGACGCTGGGCGCGATCTTGACCGAATTGCAACCGGACTGGGATCTGCACGTATACGAACGGCTCGACTCCGTTGCGCAGGAAAGCTCCGATCCGTGGAATAACGCGGGAACCGGGCACTCGGCATTGTGTGAGCTCAATTACACCCCCGAGAAGGACGACGGCTCGATCGACGTCAGCAAGGCCGAGACGATCAATGAACAGTTCCAGGTGTCGCGCCAGTACTGGTCGCATCTCGTGGAAACCGGCAAACTCACTCGGCCGCGCTCGTTCATCAACCCGGTGCCGCATTTGAGCTACGCCAGCGGCAAGGACGGAGTGGACTACCTCCGCGCGCGCTACGAGAAGCTCAAGGATCTGCCGCTGTTCGAAGGCATCGAATACACCGAGGATCGGCAAAAGCTCGCCGAATGGCTGCCGCTGATGTTTTCCTCGCGCGACGACTCGGAGCCCGTGGCCGTTTCCCGGACCGAATCCGGTACCGACGTCGACTTCGGTTCGCTCACGCGGCACCTGATGGACTACATCGCAGGCGAGGGCGCCCACATCCACAACAATCACGAAGTCACCGATTTGAAGCGCGCCGGACGACGCTGGCGCGTCACGGTGACGGATAAGACAACCGGCGACACGTCGAGCGTATTCGCCAAGTTCGTGTTCGTGGGCGCCGGCGGCGGGGCGTTGCACCTGCTGCAGAAGTCGGGGATTCCCGAAGGCGTCGGCTATGGCGGTTTCCCGGTATCGGGCCAGTTCCTGCGCACCTCGAACCCGGACCTTGTCAACAAGCACATTGGCAAGGTGTACGGACGCGCCGGCGTCGGAGCCCCGCCCATGTCCGTACCGCATTTGGACACTCGCGTCGTCAACGGCACCAAATACCTGATGTTCGGGCCATACGCCGGGTTCTCGCCGAAGTTCCTGAAGTCCGGCAAATTCACCGATCTACCGTTCTCCGTGCGCCCGTCCAACCTCGGGGTGATGCTCGCGGTCGCCCGCGACAACCTCGATCTCGTCAAATACCTGGTCGGCCAGCTGCTGCAGTCGAAGCAGGACCGGCTGGATGCGCTGCGCGACTTCGTACCCGACGCGAAGTCCGACGACTGGGAAATGATCACCGCCGGCCAACGCGTGCAAGTGATGAAGAAGGACGACGACCGCGGCGGCAAGCTGCAATTCGGTACCGAGGTCATCGCCGCCGGCGACGGCTCGGTCGCGGCGCTGTTGGGCGCATCGCCGGGCGCCTCAACGGCGGTGCCGATCATGCTCGGCCTGCTGGGCCGGTGCTTTCCGGAGCAAATGCCGCAATGGGAAGACAAGATCAAGGAAATGATCCCGACATACGGTCAGAATCTGGGCAACGACCGGGAACTGCTACAAAAGGTACGTGAGCGGACGGCCAAACTGCTCGAACTCGATCGTTAGCACTGCGGCCCGAACCCAAAACGCTCGAGCGGACCCACGCGAGGAGTAAGGCTTTGAAACGACAACTACCCAAATGGTCGGACCTGCAGCCGTTGCTGCAATTCAAGACGCCGGATCTGAACCGCCGACGAGCACGCGTGAACTCCGCGGCCGATGTGTGGGACCTGCGCCGCATCGCCAAACGGCGCACGCCGACGGGGCCGTTCGACTACACCGACGGCGCCGCCGAACTCGAACTCGGATTGTCGAATGCGCGGCAGGCGTACCGGAACGTCGAATTCATCCCCGGAGTGCTGCGCGACGTGTCGGACGTCGACATGTCGACCACTATCGCCGGGGCGCCGAGCGCGCTTCCGTTCGGCATCGCCCCGACCGGGTTCACCCGGATGATGCAGGCCGAAGGCGAGATTGCCGGCGTCCAGGCCGCCCATGCCGCCGGCATCCCGTTCAGCCTCTCCACCATGGGCACGACGTCGCCCGAGCGGGTGGCTGCGGCTGCGCCGGGATCGCGGCGCTGGTTCCAGCTGTACCTGTGGAACGACCGGGACGCGAGCCTTGAGCTGATCCGACGCGCCGCAGCGTCCGGATTCGACACGCTCATGGTCACCGTCGACTGCGCCGTCGCCGGCGCACGGCTGCGGGACGTGCGCAACGGGCTGACCGTGCCGCCGCAGCTGACGGTGAAGACGGTGCTCGACGCGTCGTACCGGCCGGAATGGTGGATCAACTTCTTGACCACCGAGCCGTTGACCTTTGCCAGCTTCAACCATTTCGACGGCACGGTGGCCGAGCTGATGAACAAGATGTTCGACCCCACCTTGAGCTTCGACGATCTTGAGTGGCTGCGTGAGATCTGGAAGGGCAAGCTCTTCGTCAAGGGAGTCCAGACGGTCGATGATGCGCAAAAGGCAGTCGATCACGGCGCGGACGGCGTCGTGCTGTCCAACCACGGCGGCCGCCAACTCGACAGGGCACCGATTCCGCTGCACGTGCTGCCGGCGGTGCGCGAAAAGCTCGGAAAGAGCGCCGAGATCATCCTCGACACCGGCATCATGAACGGTGGCGACGTGGTGGCTGCCATTGCGGCAGGCGCCGACTTCACGCTCGTCGGACGCGCCTATTTGTACGGACTGATGGCCGGCGGCCGACTCGGCGTCGATCGGATGATCGACATTCTTTCTGCCGAAACAAAGCGGACAATGGCATTGCTCGGGGTGAGCAGTGTCGGGGAGCTGACTCCCGACCACGTGAAGCTGCACGCCCGGGCCTGAGCTTCGATGGACTTCACGCTCGACAACGACTCGTCCGAGCCGCCGTATGAACAACTGCGACGGCAGGTTCTGGCCGGCGTGAACTCCGGCGACATGGTCGTCGGCCACAAGCTGCCGACGGTCCGCGCGCTCGCCGATCAATTGGGGTTGGCAGTCAACACCGTCGCCAAGACCTACCGCGAGCTGGAAAAGTCCGGAATCATCGAAACGAGGGGCCGCCGCGGAACGTTCATTGCGGCGTCCGGCGGAATTGACGTCAAGGGACGCCGGGCCGCAGACCGGTTCGCTGCGACAATGCACGACCTCGGCGTGGATGACGCCACGGCGTTGAAGATGGCTGAAGCGGCACTACGGTCACGATGAGCGGCCGCGGCAGGGACGGCTGTATTACTGACCGAATAGTCGGTTAAGATGGGCGAAATGCCGTCGAAGTGAAGGATTATCCAGTGGCTGAAGCGTTCATCGTGTCCGGCGTCCGTACACCGATCGGTCGCTATGGAGGCGCGCTGGCCGGCGTCCGACCCGACGATATGGCTGCTGCGGTGATAGCCGAAGCCGTCTCCCGTGCCGGAATCGATCCGTCGCGGATCGACGAAGTGATTTTCGGTGCGGCCAATCAGGCCGGCGAGGACAACCGCAACGTCGCCCGGATGGCGTCCCTCTTGGCCGGGCTGCCCGACAGCGTGCCGGGATTCACGGTGAACCGTTTATGCGCCTCGGGCTTGACGTCGATCGCCACTGCCCGGCAAATGATCGCGGCCGGCGACGCGGACGTCGTCGTGGCCGGCGGCGTCGAATCAATGACCCGTGCGCCGTGGGTGACCGAGAAGCCGGCACGTCCGTGGGCGCGCCCCGGAGCCTCGTTCGACACATCGATCGGCTGGCGATTCGCCAACCCCCGCTTCGGCTCATCCACCACGTTTTCGATGCCCGAGACCGCCGAAGAAGTCGCCGACCGCGAAAAGCTCTCTCGCGAAGAGCTTGACCGGTTCGCATTGGAGTCGCACGAGGCGGCGATTGCGGCGATCCGGGCCGGTCGATTTGCCGACGAGATCCTTCCGGTCGACACGAAAGCCGGGGCCGTCGACACCGATGAGGGGCCCCGAGCCGATACATCGGCCGAGAAACTCGCCAAGCTGCGTCCGGTGGTGCGCCCGGACGGCGTCATCACGGCCGGCAACTCCAGCTCGCTGAACGACGGCGCGTCCGCCACGGTAGTCGTCAGCGAGCGGGCCGTGCAGGAGTTCGGCCTGACGCCGCGCGCCCGGATCGTGGCGTCGGCAAACGCCGGGGTAGCACCGGAGGTGATGGGGCTCGGGCCGATCCCGGCGACCCGGAAAGTGATGGAACGGTCCGGCTGGTCCACCGGCGATCTTGACGCAGTGGAACTCAATGAGGCATTTGCCTCGCAGTCCATCGCCTGCATTCGCGCCCTCGAACTCGACCCGGCCACGGTGAACGCGGACGGCGGTGCCATCGCTTTGGGGCACCCGCTGGGCTGCTCGGGCAACCGGCTCGTCGTGACGCTGCTGGGTCGGCTCGAACGGGCAGGAGCCAAGCGCGGGCTCGCAACAATGTGCGTGGGAGTCGGGCAGGGCAGTGCGCTCTTAGTCGAGCGCCCGTGACCCCGAGCCACCGCACCGGCGACACGCGACGACAGCCACGGAAAGGTTGACAGCAATGACAGATCCACCGTTCGGCCCGGCGACGGCGCCCGGATTCAACACGCTCATCATGCGTGAGTCCGACCGTGATGTGAGCATCCGGTTGAACCGTCCGGACGTGCGTAACGCGATCGACGAGGAAATGGTCGACGAGCTGCACGCGGTGTGCGACCAGCTGGACGAGCATCCGAGAATCCTCTCCATCCACGGCGCGTCCGGCATCTTTGCAGCCGGCGCCGATATCCGGCAGCTGCGCGAGCGTGGAAGAGCGGATGCGCTGCGCGGGATCAACTCGAAGCTATTCGATCGCATTGCAGCGCTGCCGATGCCGACCATCGCCGTGATCGACGGGCACGCGCTCGGCGGCGGCGCTGAACTTGCCTATGCTTGCGATTTTCGGATCGGCAGCCCCAAAACCAGGTTCGGCAACCCCGAGACGGGGCTGGGCATCATCGCCGGCGCCGGCGCGACCTGGCGGCTCATGGAGCTGGTGGGCCGGCCGGTGGCCAAAGAAGTACTGCTGGCCGGCCGGATCCTGGACGGCCGCGAAAGCCTGGACGTTCATTTGCTGACCGAGCTCGTCGAATCGGACGAACTCGAAGACGCCGCCGAACGGCTCATCGAGAAGATCGCGAAACAAGGCGACCTCGCACTGCAGCTGACGAAAAACGTGATGCACGCTCCGGAGGGCTCGCATCCGGTGATCGAGCAGATTGCGCAAGCCGTGTTGTTCGAGACCGATGAGAAACACGAGCGGATGACGCGGTTCCTGGACAAGAAGGGCGGCAAATCATGACGGACGTGCCGGCAGTCGTCGGCGTATTCGGCGGCGGCCGAATGGGCGCCGGCATTGCGCATGCGTATTTGCTGGCCGGCGCCGAAGTGAGAGTCATCGAAGCGGACGCCGCAGCCGGAGCCGCCGCACGCGAGCGAGTTCACACCGATGTGGTGCGTAGCGACGAACGCGGCAAGCTGCCGTCGGGCACCGGGATCGACGCGACAATGGCCAGGCTCACCGTCACCGAAGACGTCGGCGCGCTCGCTGCCGCCGAGCTCGTCATCGAGGCGGTGCCGGAAAACCCGGGTCTGAAAGCCGAAGTGCTGGGTCGCGCCGCCGGCGTCCTCAATGACTCTGCAGTGCTGGCCAGCAACACCAGCTCGCTGTCGATCGACGAACTCGCCGCAGTGCTTCCCGCTCCGGAGCGCTTTCTCGGCATGCATTTCTTCAACCCGGTGCCGGCCAGTGGCCTTGTCGAGATCGTGACGGGCGCGCGCACGGACGACGCGGTCGTCGGCGCCGCACGCGGATGGGTGTCGGGCATCGGCAAGACGCCCGTCACGGTGCGCAATTCGCCCGGGTTTGCCAGCTCCCGGCTGGGCGTGGCTCTCGGCCTCGAAGCGATCCGGATGGTCGAAGAAGGCGTGGCGTCGGCCGACGACATCGATGCGGCGATGACGCTCGGGTACAAGCACCCGGTCGGGCCGCTCAAACTCACCGACATCGTCGGCCTCGATGTGCGGTTGGCCATCAGCGAGTACTTGCAATCGGAGCTTGGCGACCGGTTCAGGCCGCCGCAATTGATGCGGGACATGGTCGAAGCCGGCACGCTCGGCAAAAAGACGGGTCGCGGCTTCTACGACTGGAGCTGACCCCAACCGACAGTGGAGGAATTTGTGACAACGGACGTCCTGCCCAGCTACGTCACGGGCCGCTGGGTCACCCCGGCAGCCGACGGCAAAGCGGTTGCCGACGCCTCGACCGGGCGCGAACTGTGCCGGGTGAGCTCGGACGGCATCGACCTGGCCGAGGTCTTCGACTACGCGCGTACCGTCGGAGGGCCGGCCGTGCGTGCGCTGACGTTCCACCGGCGCGCGCTGAAGCTCAAGGAGCTTGCCGGCTATCTGAACGACCGCGTGGCCAAATACCACGACCTCTCGTATGCCACCGGCACCACGAAACGAGACGCCGTTGTCGATATCGACGGCGGCATCTCGACAACGTTCGTGTACGGGTCGAAGGGACGTCGCGAGATGCCCAACGACACCGTGTACCTGGACGGGCCCACCGAGCCTCTGGGGCGGGCCGGCACTTTCGCGGGCCAGCACATCTACACGTCGCTGACCGGCGTGGCAGTGCAAATCAACGCCTTCAACTTTCCCGTATGGGGCATGCTGGAAAAGTTGGCCCCGACGTTCCTGTCCGGGCTGCCCACGGTCGTCAAGCCTGCCACCTCGACGGCGCATCTGACCCGCGCGGTCGTGGCCGACATCATCGAGTCCGGGATCCTGCCCGAGGGGGCGCTCCAACTCGTGTGCGGATCGCTGCCGGACTTTCTCGACCACCTGGGCGAGCAGGACGTCGTGGCCTTCACCGGCTCGGCGGCCACCGCCACGGCACTGCGCAGCCACCGCAACGTGGTGGCCGGCGGCGTGCGGTTCACGGCCGAGGCCGACTCGCTGAACTTCTCGATCCTCGGCCCCGACGCGGTAGCAGGCACCGAAGAATTCGATCTCTTCGTGCGCGGCCTCGTCACCGAGCTGAGCGTTAAAGCCGGACAGAAATGCACTGCCATCCGCCGGGCACTCGTGCCCGCAGCACTCATGGACGACGTCGCGAGCGCGGTGCGCGAGCGGATCGAGTCGAAGGTCGTCGTCGGTGATCCGCGCGCCGACGGCGTCACCATGGGGCCGGTCGTGTCAATTGCGCAGCGCGACGAGGTGCTCCGGTCGCTGAAATCCCTTGCCGTGCACGCGACATTCGTGGTGGGGGATGCGACGGCGAGCGTCGACCCGGTCGGCGCGGACGCCGAGTCGGGGGCCTTCGTGCCGCCGACGGTGCTGCGGTTCGACGATCCGTGGTCGGACGCGGCGCACGACGTCGAAGCGTTCGGCCCCGTCACATCGCTATTGCCATACGACGACACGGACCAGGCCGTCCGGCTCGCCGCACGCGGGAAGGGATCGCTGGTCGGCTCGGTCGTCAGCCACGACCCGGCTTTCGTCCGCGCCGTAGTGCTGGGAACGGCGCCGTGGCACGGGCGGGTTCTCGTGCTTGACCGGGACGACGCCAAGGAGTCGACGGGACACGGTTCGCCGCTGCCGCACCTGGTGCACGGCGGGCCCGGGCGCGCCGGAGGCGGCGAGGAGCTCGGTGGCATCCGCGGCGTCCTTGCCCATATGCAGCGTACGGCCGTCCAGGCATCGCCGGCCATGCTCACCGCCATCACGGGCCGGTGGACGACCGGCGCCGAGCGGAACGAAGCGGAGCATCCGTTCTCGAAATCGCTTGCCGAGCTGCGCATTGGCGACGCCGTGACCGCGGGGCCTCGCGTCATCACGGCCGACGACGTCGCGCACTTCGCCGAATTCACCGGCGACACGTTTTACGCCCATACCAACCCCGAAGCGGCGGCCGCCAATCCGTTCTTCCCGGGGATAGTGGCGCACGGGTATTTGGTCGTGTCGATCGCGGCCGGCCTGTTCGTGTGGCCCGAGCCCGGGCCGGTTCTGGCCAATTACGGCTTGGAAAATCTACGGTTCATCACCCCGGTGAGCCCGGGCGACTCGGTGACAGTGACCTTGACGGCCAAGCAGATCACGCCCCGCGAGACCGACGACTACGGCGAGGTGCGCTGGGACGCCGATGTGCGCAACCAGGACGGCGATCAGGTTGCCGCGTACGACGTCCTGACACTTGTGGAGAAGACGAAGCACCGCTAACCCGCCCGCCGGAAAGAAAGAGTCGAACCTACCGGGCCAGGCCGTCGAACGCGATCAGCGCAATGGCTCCGGCGATCCGGGAGGGGTCCCCGGACTCGTCCTTGCGGTACCACTCGGTGAGCGAATTGACCATGCCGAAGAGGAGCCTGGATACGAGGGCCGGGTCGATGTCCCGGCGAATCGCATCGTCCCGGGCCGCGGCGCGCACCATGTCGGCCAGCCGGTGGTCGAGTTCGCGACGCCTGCGCAATGCTTCGATCTCGACCGGCGAATTGCCGTGCACGCGCAACAGCAACGTCACCGACGGCAGGTGCTCGAGAAGTACCTCGACGCTGCGTTCGATCACGCGGCGGAGCCGGGTGATCGAATCGCCCGGAGACGATTCGACGTCGTCCATCATCGCTGTGAGCGCGTCCAGGCTCGTCGAAAGGGCGTGGTGCAGCAGTTCCTCTTTGCTGTCGACATGATGGTAAATCGCCGATTTGCTCAAGTGCAGTTCTTTGGCCAGATGATCCATCGACGTGCCCTCGTACCCGCGCCGATTGAACACATCGGTGGCGATCCGCAGCACGCTTGCCTGATCGTAGCCGGGCCGTCCGCGTCTCGACCGGGCCCCGCCGGCTGCTTCCGGCGTCACCGGAGGTTGCGCCGATCGATGATGCGTTTGAGTTTGCCGACCGAACGCTCCAAGGTCTCGGGCGCCACGACCACAACGGTCGCCGTCACGCCTACCCGCTCCTTGAGGGCATGCTCGGTGTCGGCCGCCACCCGATCCCACGACTTCGAGTCGAGGTCGGCGCGTGCTTCGACCTGCACCGTGAGCTCGTCCATCCGGCCCGGACGGGTGAGGATCAGTTGGAAGTGCGGGCTGAGACCGTCGAGGGTGAACAGCACTTCCTCGACCTGGGTGGGGAACACGTTGACGCCGCGCACTATGACAAGGTCGTCGGTGCGGCCCGTGACCCGGCTCATCCGGCGGAAGTTCGGTCGTGCCGTGCCGGGCAGCAGCTTGGCCAGATCGTGCGTGCGATATCGGATGATCGGCATGGCCTCCTTGGTCAGCGATGTGAACACCAACTCGCCCTCTTCGCCGTCGGGCAGCACGTCGCCCGTGAACGGGTCGAGGATCTCCGGGTAGAAATGGTCTTCCCAAATATGCAGGCCGTCCTTCGTCTCGACGCACTCGTTGGCCACGCCCGGCCCCATCACCTCGGACAGGCCGTAAATGTCGACGGCGTCGACGTCGAGTTTCTCTTCGAGTTCGCGGCGCATTCCGTCGGTCCACGGCTCGGCCCCGCATACGGCGGTCGTCAGCGACGTCGACGCCGGGTCGATGCCTTGCCGGACGAACTCGTCAATGATGGTGAGCAGGTAGGTGGGCGTGCAGCTGATCAGGCTGGGCCGGAAATCCTGGATCAATTGCACCTGGCGCGCAGTCTGACCGCCCGATACCGGCACCACGGTGTAGCCGCACCGCTCGGCGCCGCCCAGTCCGAGGCCTCCGGTGAACAGGCCGTAGCCGTACGCGTTGTGGACCAGGGCTCCCGGCGCGGCTCCGGCAGCGCGGAAGCACCTGCCGATCAAGGTAGCCCACGTGTCGAGGTCGTTCTTGGTGTAGCCGACGACCGTGGCACGGCCGGTAGTTCCGGACGACGCGTGAATGCGTGCCACCTGTTCGCGCGGCACCGCGAACATGCCGAACGGATAATTCTCGCGCAATTCGGCCTTGCTCGTGGTCGGGAACTTCGCCAAATCCTCCAGCGTGTGCAAATCGCCCGGCGCGACGCCGAGCTCGTCGAACGCTTTTCCGTAGTGCGGAACGTTCTCGTACGCGGTTCGCACGGTGGCCTTCAGCCGCGACAGCTGTAAATCCTTCAACTCGTCGGCGCCGAGCCGCTCGCCGTCGTCGAGATACTCGTCTGGCAGGGCCGTGCCGGTCCGCTGCGATGTCATGTCTTCACCCTTCGTCGTGGTCGTCCTTGACTTCGGTTTTCCTGATTCGGGCGACTACTTCGGTGCCGGCAGCGTGCGGCTGCGTCCACGGAATTCCGCGACGGGCTCGCCGTTCCTGCTCACGTGCACGTCGTAGATGCCGCTGCGGCCGTTCTTGGTGACGCAGCGGCCCTCGGCCACCAGTACGTCGCCGAGCCGGGTGGGCTTGAGGAAGTTGATGTCTGCGCCTGCGGCCACCGTGACCGAACCGATCTCGTTGCAGGTCATGGCAAACGTCGTGTCGGCAAGCACGAAGACGTAGCCGCCGTGCGTGATGAGGTGGCCGTTGACCATGTCCTCGCGCACCGTCATCGAACAACGGGCAAAGCCCGGGCCGAAGTCGTCAAGTGTGATACCGGCGGCCTGTGAGGCCTTGTCCTCGGCGTACATGGCTTCGGGGCCGGTCGTGCCGGCGGATCCGACGGGCGAGCGAGAGTCCAAGGTTGCCTCCAATAAGTGACCGGTCGTTCAGATAATCAATACACCGTGCACGGCCGGCGATGTCAAGGGGCCCGCCGCCGGCGGATTTTCAAGCGTCGGAAGATCCGCTACCATGTGAATATATGAACGATCGGTCAGTTATTGTCTGATCGCCAAGCAGCGAGGGAGCCCGCAATGACCAGTTCAGCCACACAGGCGCCCGTCAGTGCCGCGGACCGGGATCGGCAGGATCGGTTCGACGAGACTGTCGCGGCCGAATCGAGGATCGAACCGCGCGATTGGATGCCGGATGCGTATCGGAAGACGCTGGTGCGGCAAATGGCCCAGCACGCGCACTCCGAGATCATCGGCATGCAGCCCGAGGGCAACTGGATCACGCGAGCACCGAGCCTGAAGCGTAAGGCGATCCTCATGGCGAAGGTGCAAGACGAGGCCGGTCACGGCCTGTACCTGTACTCGGCGGCCGAAACCCTCGGCGTCGACCGCGAGGACCTGACCGAACAGCTCATCGACGGCAGCGCCAAGTACTCGTCGATCTTCAACTATCCCACGCCGACGTGGGCCGATATGGGCGCCATCGGCTGGCTCGTCGACGGCGCGGCCATCGTCAACCAGGTGCCGCTCACCCGCTGCTCGTACGGGCCGTACGCCAGGGCGATGGTGCGGATCTGCAAAGAGGAGTCGTTCCACCAACGGCAGGGCTTCGAAATCCTGTACGAGCTTTCCCACGGCACGGACGCCCAGCATGAGATGGCCCAGCAAGCCATCAATCGGTGGTGGTGGCCGAGCCTGATGATGTTCGGGCCGCCCGATGACCAGTCGCCCAATTCGGCCCGCTCGATGGCCTGGAAGATCAAGCGATTCTCCAACGACGAACTGCGTCAGCGGTTCATCGATATGTGCGTGCCGCAAGCGGAGATCCTCGGCCTCGACATTCCCGACCCGGAGCTCAACTGGAATGCCGAGCGCGGCCACTATGACTTCGGCCCGATCGACTGGGACGAATTCTTCCAGGTCCTGAAGGGACACGGGCCGTGCAACGCGTTGCGCGTGTCGCATCGCCGCCGGGCGCACGAGGACGGCGCGTGGGTGCGCGAAGCCGCGGCCGCCCACGCTGAGAAACAAGCCCGCACCGCCGCCTAGGAGACCGACGATGACCAACGAGAAGAACGGCGCCCCCGCGGCGTCCGGCGCAAAAACCGGCGGCAAGTCCGCTGCCCGGGCCGATTGGCCGTTGTGGGAGGTGTTCGTGCGCAGCTCGCGCGGCTTGTCGCACGTGCACGCCGGATCATTGCACGCCCCGGACGCCGAATTGGCGTTGCAGAACGCGCGCGATGTGTACACGCGCCGAAGTGAAGGCGTCTCGATCTGGGTGGTGCCGGCGGCGGACATCGTTGCCTCGGACCCGTTCGACAAGGACGCGTTCTTCGAGCCGGCTTCCGACAAGGTGTACCGGCACCCGACCTTTTACACCCGCTCCGAGGGGGTGCCGCACCTGTGACGAACTCACCGCACGACGCCGCCCCGGCCGTGGACGACGTCTTTCCCGACTTCGACGAGGTGCCGAGCGCAAGCGTCGCACGCTATGCGTTGGTGCTGGGCGACGACGCGTTGATCGCGGCCCAGCGCCTCGGCGAGCTGATCTCGTCGGCGCCGGAACTCGAAGAAGACGTCGCGCTTGCCAATATCGGCCTGGACGAACTCGGGCAGGCACGCGCGCTCTTGCAATACGCCGGACGCGCGGACGGACGCAGCGAAGACGATCTGGCGTATCTGCGCGATGAAGCCGAATTCCGCAGCGCGCACCTCGTTGAACAGCCGAACGGCGATTTCGCCGGCGTCATTGCCAAGCTGTTGCTCTTTTCCCTGTATCAGCGCGAACTGTACGCGGCGCTGACCGGGTCGACGGACAACTACCTGGCGGCCGTCGCAGCCAAGGCCGTCAAGGAAGTGCGCTACCACGTCGAACACGCCGTCACCTGGACCATTCGCTTGGGCGACGGTACGGACGAGAGCCACCGCCGGATGCAGGGCGCCCTCGACGCTGTCTGGCCGTATCTCGACGAACTGTTCGAGGTCGCCGACTTCGCAGACCTGGCCGCGGACGGCACAGCTGTCGATGCGTCAGCTCTCCGCACGGCTTTCGACACGGCGCTGGACGTCGTGCTGGACGAGGCCACGCTGACCCGGCCGGACGTGCCGGCGATCCGTGCTCGCGGACGGTACGGCGAACACTCTCAACATCTGGGCTACCTGCTTGCCGAAATGCAAGTGCTCGCCCGCAAACATCCCGGAGCGGCCTGGTGACGACCATGACGACGACAATCGACAAGCAATCAATGACCGATTCGGCGCGGCGGGCCGCCGCACGCGTTCCGGATCCGGAGATCCCCGTCCTTTCCATCGAGGACTTGGGGATCTTGCGCGACGTGCAAGTCGAGGACGACGTCGTGCACGTGTTCATCACGCCGACCTATTCGGGGTGCCCGGCCATGGACGCGATCCGAACCGATATCGACGCCGAGTTGCGCGAGGCCGGATTCCCCGCCGTCCGGGTCCATACCGTGCTGTCGCCGGCGTGGACGACCGATTGGATGTCCGACGAGGGTAAGCGGAAGCTCGCCGAATACGGGATCGCCCCGCCATCCGGGCATTCGGCAGTCCATTCGGGGCCGATCCCGGTAGCGCTCAGCGTGAAATGCCCGCACTGCGGATCGCTGAAGACCCGTGAGCTCTCCCGCTTCGGCTCCACCGCGTGCAAGGCCCTGTACCGGTGCACCGATTGCCGCGAACCGTTCGACTACTTCAAGGTGCATTGATATGGCCCCGGCCACCGACGCGCCGGCCCGCCGCCGGCTGAAATTCCACCCGCTCACCGTCGCCGGCATCCGCCAGCTGACGGCCGACTCCGTCGAGATCGCGTTCGCCGTTCCGCCGGAGCTGCAGGACGAGTTCTCCTATGTGCCCGGGCAACACGTGGCGGTACGCACCACCATTGACGGCGTGGACGTGCGCCGTAGCTATTCGCTGTGCGCCGTGCCCGACGGCCGGACCGTCAAAATCGGGGTGAAGGAGACGCCGGGCGGCATTTTCTCGTCCTTCGTTCAAGACAAGCTCGAGCCCGGCGCCACGCTCGAGGTGATGAACCCGCAAGGCACCTTCACCTCGCATGTGCCGGGCGGCACGGCCGCCAGAATCGTGGCCATCGCGGCAGGCAGCGGCATCACCCCGGTGATGGCGCTGGCGTCATCACTGCTGGCCGGCAACGAGAAAGCGTCGTTCACGCTCATCTACGCCAACCGGACAGTCGCCGACGTCATGTTCTTGGAAGAGATCGCCGACTTGAAGGATCTCTACCCGGGCCGGTTCGACGTGCACCACGTGCTCTCCCGAGAGGGGAGGTCGGCCGATCTCTACAGCGGCCGGATCGATGGGGAGAAACTCGAGCGGCTGTTCGAGTACATCGTGCCGCCCGAGATCATCGACGAATGGTTCCTGTGCGGCCCGCTCGAACTCGTCGACCTGTGCCGGGACGCGCTCGACGGCCGGGACGTCGACAGGTCGCGCGTGCATTTCGAACTCTTCACGACGGGAGACAGCCCGTCGCGGTCGGCGCCGAGGAAACTCACGAAGGAAGAGATCAAGGGGCCGCAACGGCAGATCACGTTCCGGTTGGACGGCCGCAGCGCGACCGTCGAGACACCGGCGGAGGCGCCCGAGACGGTGCTGGCCGCCGCGTTGCGCAGCCGTTCCGACGTGCCGTTCGCGTGCGCCGGTGGAGTTTGCGGCACGTGCAAGGCAGTGCTGACCAAGGGAAACGTGTCCATGGCGGACAATTTCGCGCTCGAACCGGACGAGATCGAGGCCGGGTACGTGCTGACGTGCCAATCGACGCCGACCACCGACGCGGTCGAAGTCGACTACGATCGATAACCTCGCCCCGACACGACGAAAGCGGACATCATGAGCACCGATATCCACCTGGGCCGGGACGGCTCGGTCGCCGAACTCGTCCTCGACGGCCCGAAAACGCGCAATGCCGTCGGCGAGTCGGCGCTGGCGTTGCTGCGCACGCGGGTCGAGCAAGTGCACGCACTCGCCGATGCCGGGGACGTGCGCGCCGTGGTGTTCCGCGGCGAAGGCACCGTCTTCTGCTCGGGCCGCGACATTGCCGGCGTCGACCCGCAGGCCGATGACGCCATCCGGTACCTCGACGGGGAACTCACGCCAACGGTTCAGGCGCTGCGCGGCTTGAACGTTCCGACGATCGCAGCTGTGCAAGGCGCGGCTCTCGGAGTCGGATTCGGCCTGGCCGCGGCCTGTGATGTGGTGTATGCCGGGCAAAACGCCAAGTTCGGTTCGCCGTTCCTGCATCTGGGCGCCGCGCCCGATTCGGGGGCGCACGCCTACTTCGTCGACCGGCTCGGGATACATCGCACGCTCGATCTCATTTACACGGGCGAATTCCTGACCGGCGCGGACGCCGCGGCCGCCGGCCTGGTGTCCCGGGCTCTTCCCGATGATGAGGTGCTGGACGTCGTCCGTGCGGCCGCGACAAAAATGGCGAACGGGCCCACCCTTGCCTTTGCGGCGTCCAAACGTATTGCCCAGTCGTATTTCGACTCGCGGCAGTCACTGATTGAACTGATGAGCATTGAGGCAAGTGCGCAAGAAGGCCTGCGCACTACCGCCGACTACGCCGAGGGGTTCGGCGCGTTTGCGGACAAGCGTGCGCCGAAATTCACGGGGCACTGAGACGGCGACCGTCTTTCACCATGACCTCGTCGATACCGCCGCGCCCGCCGCAACAGCCCGGCCGGCCGCCGGCGTCCCCGCGTGTCTATCAGCCGGCGCCGATCCCGCGGCCGTCCGTCCCGCAACATCCGGCCTGGAACGCCCCCGTCATGCCCGGCATCGCCGGTACCGTCATCACCATCGTCGGCGTCGTGCTGCTGTCCATCCTTGCCGCAATCGTCGCCGTGCTGCTTGCGGCGGCAATCGGCCCGGGGAGCTTTCTGGGAATGGGATTGCTGGCGTTGATACCGCTGGGCATCGTGCTGTTGACGGTGCGGTGGATCGACAGGTGGCTGCCGCAGCCGAAAACCGGCATGTGGCTGGGGTTCCTCTGGGGGTCCGCCGCCGCCGTCGTCGTGACGCTGGTGCTCACATTCGCCGAGAACTTCACGATGTCCGTGGCCAGCGGCGGGGCAGTGAAGATGTCGAGCGCTTTCGCCACCACGATTCAAGCACCGTCCATTGAAGAATTCGCCAAGGGACTCGGCCTGCTGGTCCTGCTGTGGGTACAGCGCCGCCACTTCAACGGGCCGCTGGACGGGCTCGTTTACGCGGCAATCATTGCGGGAGGCTTCGCCTTCACCGAGAACATCTTGTACTTCGCGCGGGCCTTGGATTCGGCCTCGCCCGGTCAATCGCTGATCCTCACGTTCGTCTTGCGCGGGATCATGGGCCCGTTCGCGCACATCACGTTCACGTCCGTGACCGGCTTGTTCCTCGGAATCGCCGCCCGTAAGACCGGGCCGTTCGGTGCGATAGGGTTCTTCGTCATCGGCCTCATCCCGGCAATGATCCTGCACGGCGTCTGGAATAGCGCGTCGCTGTTCAGCAACGGTCTCGTCGGCTATCTGAGCTTTTATCTGGTCGTCGAAGTGCCGTTGTTCGCTTTGTGGATCGTTGCCGTGTCGCTGTTCCGGCGCGCAGAGATCACCATGACCCGGCGCCGGCTCGGCGAATACGTGCCGTATGGATGGCTCAGCCCGGCCGAAGTCGGCATGTTCTCCAGCTGGAACGGGCGCCGACAAGCACTGGCATGGGCGAAGTCGTTCCCCGGGGCCAAGCGGAAGATGCGCCGGCTGATCTACGATGCCGGGACGCTGGCGGCGCTGCGTCACCAGATGATGATCGGCCGCGGCAATGCCAAAGTCGCGGCGGCCGAACGTGCCCAGCTGGCGGCGCTGAGCCGTCATCGGATCGAGTTGTTGCAGACGGCGAGCCCGCCGCACGCCCTTTGACCCTTTCGCCGGCGAGGGGGAAAGCGGGCGGCGCCGGTCAGGTCATTGCGGCAAAGGCGTCGTGGCCGGCCGCGGTGACGCGGACCTCGCGCGGCCGGCCCGATGCTTCAACCCACCCGGCATTACGAAACGACGCGAGGACTTCCGCGCCAAGACCGCCGGCAAGGTGATGCGACTGCTCGGTCCAATCGACGCACACCTTGATGAGCGGCCGGTGCCGGCGGCTGATCACGTCGAGATCGATATGCCACTGCGCAAAGATCTCGTCGGCACGCGGCCCGGGACGGTAGGGCGCGTTCCTGACCGGCTTACTGAGCTCGTCGCCGGGCGCCCGCTCGGTGGAGGACATGCCGTCGGTACGGATGAGCGCTCCCGATCGATGAAGCCACGCAAGGACCTGCACGCCGAGCTTTCCGGCCAAATGGTCATAACAGGTCCGCGCCGTGCGCAGCCGGTTCAACCGGTTGTACGCGGCCAGCCCCGTCACGTTGCGGGTCGGCGCCAGGGCCGTGAGTGATTCGAGAGCTTCCGCCGCCGACGGATCGGCCAGGCGAAAATACCGGAATCGGCCGTGACGTTCGACGGCTATCAGCCGGCCGTCGACGAGTTTCTTCAAATGCTCGCTAACCGTCGACGCGGACACTCCGGCCTCGACCGCCAGCACACTTGCGGGCAGGGCTCGTCCGTCGAACAACGCGAACATGATGCGGGCGCGCGACGAATCAGCGAACAAGCCGGCAATCGACGCGACGTCCGGGTGATCCGACGCGGAGGTTTGCGGTGACACGCTCATGACTCCATTGTGCGCCGACGACGATTCGGCGCCGGCCGAACCTTTCGGCAAATAACTTGTCGGGTATGCCCGATTTTCGCCAGGAGACTGCCGGGGCGCCCGCTGAAGCGGACGGCCCCAACCATGCGGCAATGACTTTGGCAATCATTTGCGCGCCGATGTTTCTGGTACTTCTGGACGTGACGGTCGTCAACGTGGCCCTGCCGAGCATCGGATCGGGGGTGCGCCTGCCGCCCGGCCGATGGGCATGGATAGTCGATGCCTATACCGTGCCCCTGGCGGTCACCTTGTTGCTTGGCGGCGTGTTGACGGACAAGTGCGGATTTCGCACCGTGCTGCTGGGTGGGATCGGCGCATTCACTGTCGGATCGATCGGCTGTGCCGACGCGGGGACCTGGCAAGCGATCGTGACCTTCCGGGCGCTGCAAGGACTCGGCGCTGCCGCAATGCTTCCGGCCGGTCTGTCGGCGTTGACGACCGTGTGGACGGACCGCGTCCGGCGTGCCCGGGCGCTGGGGATCTGGTCCGCAGTATCGGCGGCGGCAACTGCACTGGGCCCGGTCATCGGCGGCCTACTGCTTGCCTGGGGGAGTTGGCGGCTCGTGTTTGCTCTGAACGTGCCGGTGTGCGCTCTAGCCGCAGCAGGAGCCGCCGTCGTACTGCCGCGATGCCGGGGGGCGTCCCGCCCGGCATCGCCGATGCCGGCGCGGCGTCGACCGCTCGCCGGGGCGACGCTGACGGCTTTTCTCATGACGACGGTCGGGAACGGCACCTTGATCGCCGTGACGGTGTATCTGCAGCACGGATTGAAGTTCTCGCCGCTGGACACCGGGCTGATGATGCTGGTGGCAACGGTTCCGTTCGCCGGCCTCGGGCCGATCACCGGGCGGCTGATGGCCCGGTTCGGGCGGCGTGTCGTCGCGTGTTCCGGCTTCACTGCCGGTGCCGTTTTGATAGCCGCTCTTGCACGGGTCGACGGCGCCGGCCCATGGCTTGTCGCGGGACTGCTGGGGATCGGCATCGGTCTCGGGCTCATGACGGCGCCGATCGTCGGGGAGGGAATGGCTGGTCTTCCGGGGGCGCCCGGCCTCGCCGGCGGGATCAACAACACGGCGCGGCAGCTGGGTACGAGTACCGGCGTTGCCGCTGCCGGAACCGTGATGGTTGCCGGCACGCTCGGCGAAGGCTTGCGCGTCGTCGGCCTTGCCGAGTGCGTGCTGTGGCTTGCCGGCGGTGCAATCGCGTGGACGATGTTTGCTCGCCGGAGCGACTAATGCGGGCTCGTGCCGCGCGGAACGACTACACCCTAGGCCCGCTCCGCCGCCGCCCATTCCCGGGCAGCCGACAAGAACGCGTCATTGTCGGCAGGGGTCGAGATCGTCACGCGCGCGCCGTCTGCGGCGAATGCCCGCACGATCACCTTGCGCTCGGTCATGAACTCGTCGAACCGGGGAGTGTCGTCGCCCAGCGGCAGCCAGACGAAATTGGCCTGTGAATCGACGACCTCGATACCTGCCGCGCGCAATTCGTCGATGACGCGGCCGCGCTCGGCCACGACGTCCGCCACCCGCTCGGCAAGCTCCGCCTCGGCATCGAGCGACGCTTCGGCAGCGGCCAGGGCCAGCGAGTTGACAGTGAACGGCACGTGGACGGCGCGGACGGCATCCAAAAGTCGCGGATGCCCGATCGCGTAGCCGACGCGCAGCCCGGCCAGGCCGTACGCCTTGGAGAACGTGCGCAGAACCACGACGTTGTCGCGCGGATTGCCGTGCGCATCGGTGAGGAACCGGGTGCCGTCCGGGCTGCCGTCGACGGCGAATTCACGGTACGCCTCGTCGAGTACCACTGTCACGTGCGAGGGCACTGCGGCCACGAACTCCTCGATCTCGTCGGCGCCCAGGGTGGTTCCGGTCGGATTGTTGGGCGTGCAGACGAACACCAGGCCCACCGACTCGGCGTCGGCGTTGATGGCTTCGGCCAGTGACCGGAGGTCGAGCGCGTGGGATGCCGTATTCGGCACCATGACCGGCTCGGCGCCAATGGTGCGGGCAAGCAGCGGATAGGCCTCGAACGACCGCCAGCCGAATGCGACGCGCTGCTCGGCAGTGCACACGGCTTGAATGAGCTCTTGGCACAGCATGACCGAGCCGCAGCCGACGACTACGTTCCGGGGGTCGACGCCGAATTTGGCGGCGAGCTTGCCGGTCAGGCTCGTCGCATTGTTGTCGGGGTACCTGTTGATCAGTTCACCGGCCGATTCGAGCGCCTTTGCGACGCTGGGCAGCGGCCCGACACCCGACTCGTTGCTGGCCAGCTTGATTGCCCCCGGAATGGTCCGGCCCGGCACATATCCCGGGATGCCTTCGAGATCTGCGCGAATTCGCACGGACATGTCTACTCCTGACGTTGAAAAGGATTGCGGCGTCACACGTCGGCCAAAAACGACATCGGATCCTCGATGCAGCCCGCCACATAGGTGAGGAAACCGCTCGGATCCGCGCCGTCACACACCCGATGGTCGAACACCAACGAGAGGTATACCACTTTACGCACTGCGAGTTCGCCGTCGACGACCCAGGGCCGGTCCATGATTCGGCCCACGCCGAGCATTGCGGCTTCCGGGAAATTGATGATGGGAGTCGAACCATCGGTGCCGAGAGGGCCGTAATTGTTCAGTGTGAACGTACCGCCGGAGAGAGTTTCCGGCGCGAATTTCCCGTCGGCGGCCTTGTCGACGACCCCTGCGATCTTGTCGCGCAACCCGCGAAGGGTCTCGTCGCCGGCGTCCGGCACGACCGGAACCATCAACCCGCGCGGGGTCTGCGCCGCGAGACCGAGGTTGATCCGTCCGTGCTGGACGATCTCGCCGCGTGCAGTGTCGACCGACGAGTTGAGCACGGGGAACTTCTGCAGACCGGCGACAACGAACCGGGCGATAAGCGCGACCACGCTGAAGCGCTCGCCGGTGGACTTTTGCAGGCGCGCCTTGGCGTTCAAGAGCTCGGTGGCGTCCACGTCCATCCAGATGGTCGCCTCCGGGATTTCCCGGCGCGACCTGCTCATTTGCTCGGCCACGACCTTGCGCAAGCCGGCGATCGGGATACGCCGGTCACCGGGAGTCGTCGGGTCGGCCTGCGGTGTGGCGCCGGACGTCGCCGGGTCGGCTCGGGCAGCACCGGACTCGGCAATGTACCGGGTGACATCGGCGCGCATGACGACATCGCCCGGTCCGCTTCCGGGCAAATGCCTGGCATTGAATCCATGATCGGCGGCCAGCCGGCGTACCAGCGGGGACACGACGGGCGAGTTGCGCGTCGGATCGAGTGCCGTCATCGTCCCCAAGCCGGGGGAGCCGGAGGCAGCCGTCGCGGCGGCTGCCGCCGGCACGGCGTCCGGCGCGGGTTTCCTGCCGAATCGTCCGGTCGGACGGACGGCGCGATGCTTGGACGGGCGCGTGCCGTAGCCGACGAGCACTGCCCCGGAACCTTCGTCCGCGTCCTCGCGCAGTGCGGTCCCGGGGACCGGCTCGGGAGCCGTACTCGCGGGCACGCCGCCGCCGGAGCCGGCAGGCTCGGCCCCGACCGCTTCGGTGTCGATGGTGATCAGGGGGTCGCCCGAATGCACTGTCGCGCCTTCGGCCGCGTGCACGGTGCGCACGACGCCCGGGAACGGGCACGGCAGGGACACGACCGATTTTGCCGACTCGACCTCGACGACCATCTGGTCGACGTCCACCTGGTCGCCGGCGGCCACGAGCCACGAGACGACCTCGGCCTCGGTGAGTCCCTCGCCCAGATCGGGCAACAGGAATTCCTGACTCATTACGCCTCCCAATCCCACGTGTCGAGCGCGTCCAGAATCCGTTCGGCGGTAGGAAGGTGGAATTCCTCCAGCTTCGGCGAGGGGTACGGGATGTCGAATCCGGTCACGCGCAACACGGGTGCTGCCAAATAGTAAAAGTTGCGTTCGGTGACACGGGCGGCGACTTCGGCGCCGTAGCCGACGAATTTCGACGCCTCGTGCACGACGGCGGCCCGCGACGTCTTTCGCACCGACTTGTCGACGGTCTCGTCGTCGAACGGCGACAGGCTGCGCAAATCGATCACCTCGACGTCGAGCCCCTCCTGTCCGCCGAGCTCCGCGGCTTCCAACGCCGTCTTGACGGTGGCGCCGTAGGCCAGCAACGTCACATCGGCGCCTTCGCGCACGACGCGCGCCGTGCACATCGGCTCGGTGCGCACCGGCAACGCCAGCTCCTCTTTCGGCCAGTACCGGCTCTTCGGCTCCAGGAAGATCACCGGGTCGTCGCTGGCGATCGCTTCGCGGAGCATCGAATACGCGTCGGACGGCGTCGAGGGCGTGACGACGGTCAGCCCCGGCGTGTGCGTCCAGTACGCTTCGGACGAATCGGAGTGGTGCTCGACTCCGCCAACGCCCCCGGCATAAGGGATCCGGACGACGACGGGCATCGACACGGCGCCCTTCGTCCGGTTGCGCATCTTGGCCAGATGCGAGACGACCTGCTGGAACGCCGGATAACTGAAGGCGTCGAACTGCATTTCGACGACGGGGCGCATCCCGTACATCGCCATGCCGATGGCGGTGCCGACGATCCCGGCTTCGGCCAACGGCGAGTCCCAGACCCGCTCCTGGCCGAATTCGCCGGCCAAGCCGTCGGTCACCCGGAACACGCCGCCCAGCGGGCCGACGTCCTCGCCGTAAACGACTACCGACGGGTCCTCGGTCAGCGCATCGCGCAGGGCGGCGTTCAACGCGGCCTGCATACTCGTCGGCGTGGCGGCTACTCCCGGTTCGGCCGGCGCATCGATGTGGGCGCTCATGCGTTGGCCCCTGTGGCCTCGTCGCTTCGGGCAAGTTCGGCTGCCAGGAAGTCGCGCTGACGGCGCATTTCGGGTCGCTCGGCCGCATAGACGTGGTCGAACATTTCAAGCGGATCGAGTGTCGTCTCGGCGCTCACTGCGTCGCGGGTGCGGGCAGCCAAGTCCTCGGCCTCGGCCGCGATGGACCGGCGATCGTCTTCGCCCAACAATCCCGTCGAGAGCAAATACTTCTCGAGTCGCTCGATCGGATCGCGAGTCTTCCACGTCGCCACGTCGGCGTCGTCCCGATAGCGCGACGGATCATCGGAGTTCGTGTGTGCCTCGATCCGGTACGTCAACCCCTCCACAAGCGTCGGGCCGCCGCCGGCGCGGGCACGGCCCAGCGCCGATTTCACGACCGCGTAGACGGCCGCGACGTCATTGCCGTCCACACGGTATCCCGGCATTCCGTAGCCGACGGCTTTGTCCGCAAGCATGCGGGCATGCGATTGCTTGGCCAGCGGCACACTGATGGCGAACTGGTTGTTTTGCAGCATGAACACCGTGGGCGCCTGCCAGACCGCCGCAAAGTTGAACGCCTCGTGCGTCTCGCCCTCGCTGGACGCTCCGTCGCCCAAGAACGCCAACGTTGCCACGTCGTCGTGCTTCAGCTTGGCTGCCGTGGCCGCGCCGACGGCGTGCAACGCCTGAGTGGCCAGCGGGGTGGCCTGCGGCGCCGTCCGGTGCGCGGACGGGTCGTAACCGCAATGCCAATCACCGCGGAACGACGGGAAGATGTCGACCGGGTCGATGCCGCGCGTGAGCAGGGCAATTGTGTCGCGATAAGTCGGGAACAGCCAGTCGGCCGCGCGCAGAGCCGCAGTGGCACCGATTTCACATGCTTCTTGACCCAGCGCCGACGGGTACGTGGCCATGCGCCCCTGCCGCGTCAACGTCGTGACCTGCACGTCGAAGCGACGGGCCACCACCATCTTGCGATACAGCGACTTCAGCTCGTCCGCGCCGGGAAAATCAAAGCCGCCGTCGCGTGCGTCCGCTGCACGATGTCCTTCATCGTCGATCAAGGTCACCGGGGCCGAGTCGGGCAACGTCGGTAGGTCTCCACGCCGAAAATCTACGCTCATCCCACCATCGTGTGTGACGTCGCACACCCCCGACAAGCGCGGAGGAAAAGTCGTGACAGATGGGCGTCTTTACCCCTCAGCGAGGGCCGAACGTCCCGGAAATCGGGGTCATCTCGGCCATTCGTCCGCGGCGGTTCCCGGGGCTTGACCGGGGATCTCTTCCAGAATGAGCAGTGACCGCGTCGACTCGACGCCCGGTACTTCATGAATCCGGCGCAAAATCGTGTCCGACAGGTGCCGGTTGTCGGGGGCGCTGACGGTGAGCATGACGTCGATGTCGCCGCTGACGGCCTGCACCTTTTCAACGAACGGCAACGCCGCGAGCCTGGCGCTGACATCCGGCCACGGCACGTCGCCGATCTTGGCAATGACGAGAGCCGTCACGTTCAGACCGAGGGCCTTCCGATCGACTTGCGCGCTGAAACCCGTGATGACCTGGGCATCCAAGAGCGCCACCAGCCTGTTGTGCGCATTCGTCCGGGAGATGTGGACAAGTTCGGCCAGCCGGCGTACCGACAGGCGGCCGTTGCGGCTGAGTTCGGCAATGATCTTCCGGTCGATCTCATCCACGCGATGTTCGGTCGGCACCAGCATCCTTGTCGTTGTGTCGTTTACCGGAGCGTTGACGTCCGGTGCGTGATCAGTCTACGGAACTTCAGCGGAGTCATCGGCCGGGTTCCCTGCCCGTGCCCAGAATCATCGGCCATGATGGTGTCATGGAATTTGCCGGCCCCGTCACCGACATCGCGCTTGTCATAGTCGGCCTGCTGTCGTTGTTCGCCGGCTGGAGGCGCGGTGCGCTGGTCGGCGTCTTGTCGCTCGCGGGATTTTTCGCGGGCGTCTGGATCGGCACGCTCCTGGTCCCGATCATCGTCGCGTGGATGAGCTCGAACGGATGGTCGCTGGCCGAGCATCGGGCAATCATTGCGCTCGTCGTCCTGCTGATCTGCGCCTTGACCCTTCAATCGATTGGTTTCACGATTGGCGCGGCGGTGCGGCGGCGAATGGGAGACGGCGCCGTCCGCGGTCTTGATTCGCTTGGCGGCGCGGCCGTCAGCGTGATCACGGCAGCCCTTGTGGTGTGGCTGGCGGCCGGGTTCGTACGGATGTCCCCGTTCGCCGTTGCCAACTCGGCGGCCGACAATTCAAAGATTGTGGCGGCGTTGGACCGGGCCATGCCGACCGAGCCCCAAGCAGTCATCGGGTCGGTGGGGCAGTTCATGGAACAAAACGGATTCCCGCAAGTCTTCAGCGGCCAGACCGAGACGATCCGGGATACACCGGCCCCGGCCCAAGGGGTCTCGGCCGCTGCGCGGGACGCGGCCCGGTCCGTGGTCAAGGTACTGAGCCAGTCGCCGTCCTGCGGGCATGATTCCGAAGGCAGCGGCTGGGTGGCGTCGGGCGACCGCGTCGTGACGAACGCGCACGTCGTCGCGGGCTCGCGCCAAGTAGTCGTGCAATCGGGCGGCAAGAATTATCCGGCAGCCGTCGTCACCTTCGACCCGGAACGCGATATCGCGGTGCTGCACGTGCCGGGGTTGTCGGCGCCAAGCCTTTCCGTCGGCAGGTCGTTGACGGCCGGCGATTCGGCAATCGTGGCCGGGTATCCGGGCAACGGCCGGCTGAAGATGACCCCGGCACGCGTGCGCGGAACTCTCATCGCCCGCGGCAAGGACATCTATGGCTCACAGACGGTGATCCGTAATATTTACTCCTTGCGCGGCGTCGTCCGCTCGGGCAATTCGGGCGGGCCGCTGCTGGATGCGGACGGCGACGTCGTCGGCGTCGTGTTCGCCAAATCGACGACGGACGGCGACACCGGCTATGCGCTGACCATGAAGGAAGTCACCGGCGCGTTGAACGAATCGGCCGGACACACGCACGGCGTGTCATCCGGCCAGTGTGCGGCCGCGTGACCCCGGCAATGCCGACGTGACGCGGCCGCACGGCCCCGGCCGCCCGCCGGCGGTGGGCAACTGCCGGTAGTCGCTATGCGCGATGGCGGCCGTGCGGATCGCCGCCGTCGGGTTCCGTGCCGGCATCGTGTTTGCCGTGCTCGTGCTCCGCCTCGATGACCGGCGACGAGCCGGTCTGCGAGCCGACGCCGGCGCCGACCAGCTCGCCGTCCGCGGGACCGTCGGCTTCGTGGCTGCCGTGTCGCCCGCCGGTCGGCTTGGCAGCTCGGCTCGGATCGGCTATTGCCTCGCCCCGGGCGATCATGCCGGCCTCCCCGGAGAGGGTGAGCTGCCTGAGGAAGAACGCCAGGATGAACGCAGCGCCCATGATCGGCACGAGGTACCAGAACGATGGCGCGAGCGCGTTGGCGTAGGCAGTCACGACCAAGTCGTGGATTTTGTCGGGCAGGCTGTTCACCACGTCGGGGGTCAGAGTCGACCCGCCGCTCAACTGCTTGCCCGAACCCGGCGGCAATTTGGAGAACATGTCTTGGAACTCGTCGGACAGCCGCGAGGTGAAGGCCGCGCCGAACAACGACGTGCCCAAGGACGCGCCGATCTCGCGGAAGAAGTTATTCGTCGAGGTGGCAGTGCCGACGAGTCTCGGGGCGACGGCGTTTTGGACGACGAGCACGATGATCTGCATGACCAGGCCGATACCGAAGCCCAGGCAAAAGATCATGACGCCGATCGTGAACGTGGAGGTCTCCGAGGTGAGGGTCGTCATCCAGGCCATGGCAGCGGCCGCGATGATGGTGCCGAACAGCGGATAGATCTTGTATTTTCCGGTCTTCGACACCAAGAACCCGGACACTATCGACGTCAGCATGACGCCGCCCATCATGGGCAGCATGAGCAGCCCGGATCCGGTGATGTCGGTGCCCGTCGACATTTGAAGGAAGGTCGGGATATAGGCGATGCCGGCGAACATGGCAAGGCCGATCAAGAGGCCGATCAGGGTGGCGTTGACGAACGTCCAGTTCTTGAATAAGTACATCGGCAGAATCGGATCGTCGCTCTTCAACTCGATCAGCACGAAGATGACGCCGGAGACGACGGTGCCGGCGATCAACAACAGGATTGTCGTCGAATCCCAGTCGTACTTGTTACCGCCCCAAGTCGTGGTCAAGATGAGCTGACCGGTGGCCAGCGCCATGAACAGGATGCCCCACACGTCGATCTTCCGGTCGGATCGGTGGCTGGGCAGGCGCAAGGCGAACAGCGCGATGAAGAACGCGATGATGCCGAGCGGCACGTTGATCCAAAAGCACCAGCGCCAGGACGCGTGCTGCGTGAAGAATCCGCCCAGGATCGGGCCGATGACCGCGGAAATGGCGAACAGGCCGCCTATGGGGCCCATGTACTTGCCGCGGTCCTTTGCCGGGATGATATCGGCGATGATCGCTTGCGAGAGGATCATCAGACCGCCGCCGCCGAGGCCCTGGAAGCCGCGTGCGGCGATCAACCACCAGAACGATTGAGCGGCGCCGCAGCCGAACGAGCCGATGACGAACAGTGCGATAGCGGCAAGGAAGATGTATTTGCGGCCCCACATGTCGCCGAACTTGCCGTAGAGCGGCATGACGATGGTCATGGCCAACAGGTAAATGGTGATCAGCCACGACTGATCTTTCACGCCGTGCAGGTCGCCGACGATCGTCGGCATGGCTGTGGAAATGATCGTTTGATCGAGTGAAGCCAAGAACATCGCGGCAAGCAGAGCCGCAAAGATCAGCCCGATAGTTTTGCGGGTCAGAACGATCGGCGGTTTTTCGGGCGCTACGGCCGGAGTGCTCACGCTTTCTCCCCCTGGAAGAGTTGTTGTAGTTCGTGGAAAATTGTCGGGATCAACGCGCCGAGGTCTTGATGCGATTCGTCTTGGCGCCACCGCTCGGTGGCCGCCCGCATCACCAGCAAGCCGAGCGTGGACAGCAGGTCGACCGAATTCGTTCGAGCCGTCGGATCGGCGCCGGCAGATGCGGTGGCGACCGGTTCGCTTCCGGAGTCATGGGCCAGCCGGCGTTCGATCAACTGCCGAAGCATCCGTTCGTGATCGGCCATCCGTGAGAACTGGGCCTGCAGCAAGGTCGGGTCGCTTTGAATCAACCGTTGCCGGGCGGCGACGTCGTCACGAGTCTTTTGCCGTTCGGAGACGATGCCGATCAAGAGTTCTTTGAAGTCGTCGAGAACGTCGCCGGTGGGGCCGCCGTCGGCGAACTGGTCCGCGGCCGGCACATCGAAGATCGATGTATCGCTTCCGACAACTGCTTCTTCCTTGCTGGCGAAGTAATTGAAGAACGTGCGCGGCGACACGCTGCAGCGTTCGCAGATGTCTTCGACGGTGACATTGGCAAAGCCGTTCTCAAGAGACAACTGGACTGCGGCCCGCCGCAGTGCGACGCGCCGCGCTTGCTTTTTCCGCTCCCGTAGCCCGTCCGGGAGGTCTATCGAATCCGTTGGCTGCACATACTGAATTATTGCATCAGCTGCAAAAGTGCGCAAAGTGCAATCTTGTGATGTAGCTCTCGCCGAGTGGTGGCGAATGGCTATCCCGCCTCGCCGAGTGGTGGCGAATGGCTGCGAAATCGCCGATTTCGCAGCCATTCGCCACCACTCGGCGGCAGGGGGCGGCTCGGCGACAGGGGCGAGAGGGGCCGGCTCGGCGCTAGGTGCGGGTTGGCGGCGAGGCGATAAGCTCAACGGAGAAGAAATGCCCGCCCCTCAGGGACGCACCCGGATTGGATCAAACAATGAGCGAGATGCCGACAAGCGACAACGGAGTCGATGCTGCAGTCCGCGCGGCGGCCGCGGCGTCCCGGGAATGGGCGGCCAAATCGCCGCGCAGTCGCGCAGTGGCGTTGCGGGCGGTGGCCGACGAACTCGATGCGGCCGAAAACGAGCTGGTACCTGTCGCCAGGGCCGAATCACACTTGAGCGAGGGCCGTCTCACCGGCGAGCTGAAGCGCACGACGTTCCAACTGCGCCTATTTGCCGATCAGCTCGACGACGGTGGATTTCTCGATGCCCGCATCGACAGGGCCGACCCGGACTGGGGCATGGGGCCGCGGCCCGATATCCGCCGCGTCAAGAGCGCCATCGGCCCCGTCGTCGTATTTGCGGCAAGCAATTTTCCGTTCGCCTTTTCGGTCGCCGGCGGAGACACGGCGTCCGCGCTCGCAGCCGGCTGCCCCGTCGTCCTGAAGGCCCATCCCGGACATCCCGAATTGTCCGAAAAGACCGGCTCGATCGTCGCGCGCGCCCTGAGCGAGGCAGGCGCGCCGGACGGCACGTTCAGCCTCATCTTCGGAGACGAGGCCGGCCGCGCTGCGCTTCTCCATCCGCTCATCCGGGCCGGTGCGTTCACCGGGTCGATCCGGGCCGGCCGCATCCTTTTCGACGTGGCTGCCGGTCGCGACGAGCCGATCCCGTTCTACGGCGAGCTCGGCAGCGTCAACCCCGTGTTCGTCACGCCGGGCGGCGCCGTCGACCCGGACGCCGTGGCCGATGGTTTCATCGGCTCGTTCACGCTGGGCGGCGGGCAGTTCTGCACCAAACCGGGGCTGTTGTTCGTGCCGGATGACGCGGGCATCGGTGCCGCCGTGCAGGCTCGTCTCACCGCCGACGGGCCCGGCGCCTCCGAGCTGCTGGGCGAAAAAATCGTGGCCGGATACCGGACCACATTGCAGCGGCTGATGGGCAGGGACGAGGTGACGGCGCTGGTGGCCGGCGACGACGCGCTGGCCGACGACCCGACGCCGACTGTGCTGACGACCACCCTCGAGCAATTCCTGGTCAACGTCGACGAGCTCTCCGGCGAATGTTTCGGCCCGACCGGGCTCATCATCACCTACCGGGACCCGGCCGATTTGGCCGCAGTGCCGGCAGCGCTGGAGGGGCAGCTCACTGCGACGGTGCATGCGGACGCCGACGAACCGATCGCCGGCGTGCTCGTCGATGCCATGAGCGAGCGGGCGGGGCGGGTCTTGTGGGGCGGGTGGCCAACCGGCGTCACTGTTACCCACGCTCAGCAGCACGGCGGGCCGTACCCGGCCACCACCGCTCCCACGACGACCTCGGTCGGCACCGCTGCCATTGAACGGTTCCTCCGGCCCGTCGCCTACCAGAACATGCCGCAGACGCTGCTGCCCGAGCCGGTACGCGACGACAACCCGTGGCGCGTTCCCCAACGCGTCGACGGGGCCCTGCCGCAGCGCTGACTCCCGCACCGGCCGGCAAATGAGCCGGAGAGCCGGTCAGTCCGACGTCAGCTTCACGACGACGCCGCGATGATCACTGCTGCCCCGGTCCATGACCTGGTCGGAGACGACGCCGAATCCGCGCACCAGCACGTGGTCGGGCCGGGTGACCGGCAGGCGCGCCGGCCACGTGAACCCGAAACCTCCGCCCGTCGATTGCCGGGAATCCTTCAGCTGGTCGGTCAATTCGGTGAATCGCCTGTCGGTCGTTGCGGTGTTCAAATCGCCGGCCAGAATTATCCGGTCCGATGAATCGTCGGCAATGATCCGGCTCAGCTCGGTGACGGCCCGATTGCGCTGCGCATCGCGCCCAACGCGCACCGACGGCAAATGCGCCGCGTAGATCCTGACCGGGCCGCCCGGAGCGGCCGCGGTCACCGACAACGACTGGCTCCACGACAGGCCGAGCTTCAACTGCCGGACGCCCGACAGCGGGTATTTGCTCCACACGCCGACGGTCCCGCTGGATACGTGATACGGGTAGTGCTCGCCCATCACGCGATCGATGATGTCGCCGCTTTTGCTGGTGACCTCCTGCAGGGTCACGATGTCCGCGCCCGTGTCGATGACCGAGTTCGACGTCTTCGTCGGCAGCGGACGCCGTGCCTCGACGTTTTCGGTCGCCACCGTCATCGACACGGAGCCGGTGCCGGAATGGTCGACGAGTTGGGGCACGAAGAAGTACGACCACACCAGGGCGGCGATGAGGATACCGGCCCACGCCGTGATGGACCTGCGGAACAGGGCGACGAACGCGATGAGCAGTATCGGCACTGCCAGCCACGGCAGGGAGCTGTCGACGATCAGCGCGAGCCCGTACTTCTCGGGTATCAGTTCGTGCGCGGCAAGCACTGCGGCGACGACGAGTGCGAGGACTCCAAGCACCATGCCACGGCTGCGGGGTCGGCGATTCGGCCGGCGGGGTCGTGTCATATCGGTACGATAGCGGCCGTTTATGACAGCGGCCTGACCGCCCGAGTCGACGGGCTCGTAAGCTGGCCGTTATGAGCGAGATGGGCACCGCGTTCGATCTGGTCCGAGAACTCGCCGACGGGCTCCCGGAGTCCGCGGTGGTGACGGAACCGGCGAAGACGGAACAATATTCACGCGATCAAGCACGGTTTTGCCCGGTCGGCGAGCCGGTCGCCGTCGTGCGCGCCGGAAGCACCGCCGACGTCGCGCACACGCTCACCGTCGCGTCGCGGTACCGGGTCCCCGTCGTGCCGCAAGGTGCGCACACCGGCCTGTCGGGTGCGGCGAACGCGGTCGACGGCTGCATAGTCCTGAGCGTTCGCTCGATGGACCGGATCCTGGAAATCAACGAAGAGGACCAGGTCGCGGTCGTTGAACCGGGCATCCTCAACGTCGAACTCTCGCGCGCAGTCGCCGAGCGCGGGCTGTTCTATCCGCCCGATCCCGGGTCGTGGGAGATTTCGTCGATCGGCGGCAATGTGGCAACGAACGCCGGCGGCATGTGCTGCGTGAAATACGGCGTCACCGGCGACTTCGTGCGCGGGCTCGAGGTGGTCCTGGCCGACGGCACCGTCATCGACACGGGACGTCGTACGGCCAAAGGCGTCGCGGGTCTCGATCTGACGTCGCTCATCGTCGGATCCGAAGGCACGCTCGGCGTGGTGACGAAGGTGACGCTCGGGTTGAAGCCCGCCCCGGCGCCGTCCCGCACGATGGCCGCCACATTCCCCGATGCCCGCGCCGGTCTTGCCGCCGTCACGGCGATCATGGCTTCCGGCGTGAGTCCCAGTCTGATGGAGTTCCTCGACGCGGCGGCGGTCGGCGCCGTGAACGCGTACAGCAAGATGGGTTTCGAAGACGGCTGTGCCCTCATCCTGGCGCAGTCCGACGGGACGGACGCCGTGGGCGATGTCGTGCGGATGGGACGGATCGCGCGGGACTTCGGCGCGGTCGATGTGGCGGAGGCCGCGGACGACGAGGAATCGGCCTTGCTGCTCGAGGCTCGCCGGAAACTGCTGCCGGCTCTGGAAGCGCTTGGCGGGATATTCACGGACGACGTGGCGGTGCCGCGCTCGCGGATGGTCGAATTCCTCGACGGCATGGTCGCCATCGGCGAGCAGCACGACGTACAGGTGATTTGCGCCGGCCACGCCGGGGACGGCAACGTGCATCCGACGGTCGTCTTCGAACGAGGCGACGATGCTGCCGAAGCCCGGGCTCGCCTGGCGTTCAGCGACATCATGCGGCTGGGATTACGGCTCGGCGGGACCATCACGGGCGAGCACGGAGTCGGTCTGTTGAAAGCCGCGGAACTGCGCGAGGAACTGCCCGAGCGATCGCTCGAGCTGCAGCGACGGATCAAGCAGTTGTTCGATCCGCTCGGCATCATGAACCCCGGCAAAATGCTCAGCTGAGCTGTTGCATGCGCGTCACTCGATCGTCGCAATCCGATGGTCTGCGGCGACGGCGTCCCCGGGGGCCGGTTCGCCGTGAGTCAGCGTGCCCGGCCGATGTGCCGCGACGGTTGTCTCCATCTTCATGGCTTCGACGACCGCCACGCCGTCCCCCTCGCTGACAGTGGCACCGTCATCGGCCAGCCATTTCACGAGGCTGCCGGAGATTGGTGAGAGCAGATCGGCGTCGTCCGGGGCGTCCGATCCCGAGCTCCGTCCACCGGCAGCATGACGGCCCACCCGGCCGCCCGATGGACGGACTTCCTCGACGGAACGTCCGGCATCGGGCCCGGCCAGCAGTGAGTCGATAATTGCGGCCGGAAGTCCGAGCCGGACGGCGCGGCCGTCGAGATCGATGGTGATGACCCGGCGTTCGCCGTCCGGTTCCGGGTTTGCCGCATCGGACGACGGGCTGAGACGTTCGTCGAACTCGTCTTCGATCCAGGTCGTGTACACGCCGAACCGGTCGGTCGCCGTGAAATCCGGGTGCGCCGCGATCGCGCGGTGGAACGGCAGAACAGTGGGGATGCCCGTCACGCGCATATCTTCCAACGCCACCCGGGCACGCCTCAGCGCTTGCTGCCGATCGTTGCCCGTGACTATCAGTTTGGCCAGCAACGAGTCGAACTGTCCGGGCACGGCCGACCCGGATACGACGCCGGAATCGACCCGGATGCCGTGTCCGGTCGGCGCCGTAAACGTCTCGACGGTGCCCGGCGTCGGCAGGAAACCGCGCGCCGGGTCTTCGGCGTTGAGGCGGAACTCGAACGCGTGTCCATGCTGCTGCGGATCGGAATCGACGGACAGCGGCTTGCCGTCGGCGATGCGGAGCTGCTCGCGCACCAGGTCGATTCCCGACGTCTCCTCGGTGACCGGATGCTCGACCTGGAGGCGGGTGTTGACCTCGAGGAAGCTGATCACGCCGTCTTCGCCGACCAGATATTCCACCGTGCCGGCGCCGCGATAATGAGCCGCCCGGCAGATCGCCTTGGCCGATGAATGGATGCGGGAGCGCTGATCGGCCGTCAGGAACGGTGCGGGGGATTCTTCGACGAGTTTTTGATTGCGGCGTTGCAACGAGCAGTCGCGGGTGCCGGCCACGACGACGTTCCCGTGCATGTCCGCAATGACCTGGGCCTCCACGTGCCGCGGTTTGTCAAGGAAGCGCTCGACGAAACACTTGCCGTTGCCGAACGCGGCTTCAGCTTCACGCACGGCCGAGTCAAATGCGTCGTCGACGTCCTCCATCCGCCGGACGACGCGCATACCCCGACCGCCGCCGCCGAACGCGGCCTTGATGGCCACCGGAAGTCCGTGCGTGTGCGCAAACTCATGCACTGCCGCGGCATCCGGCACCGGGCCGTCCGAACCGGGAACCAGCGGCGCGCCGGCTTTGACGGCGATCTCCCGGGCCGTCACCTTGTTCCCCAGCGCGCGGATGGCGTCCGGGCTCGGCCCGATCCACACCAGTCCGGCTCCTTCGACGGCGGCCGCGAAATCCGCGTTTTCGGACAGAAAGCCGTAACCCGGGTGCACGGCGTCCGCGCCGCTGCGCCGGGCGACTGCGAGCAGCTTGTCGATACTCAAGTAGGTGTCGGGGCCGGTATCGCCCTCGAGCGACCATGCTTCATCTGCCATGCGAACGTGCGGCGCATCGGCGTCGGGTCCGGCGTACACGGCCACCGAGGTCAGCTGCGCATCCAAGCATGCCCGCGCTATTCGGCAGGCGATTTCGCCGCGATTGGCGATGAGCACTTTGGTGATCACGAGGAGACTCCTTCAAATCGGATGCACCGGCCCGGCGGAATCTGGGCGGCGGTCGGCAGGTCTTCGGGGACGACGACGGCGATGACGGGATACCCGCCGGTCACCGGATGGTCGGACAAGAACACGACGGGAAGGCCGGACGGCGGCACTTGGACGGAGCCGGGCATCACGCCTTCGCTGGGCAGTTCCCCGCCGTTTGCGCGCTCGAGTGGCCCGTCCGCGTCGCGGTCGTCCGCGTCGCCGTCGGAAACGGCAAGCCGGACGCCGATCCGATTCGACTGATTCGTCGCGACCCACGTGCGCGTCAACAGATCCGCACGAGCTTTCGGCGTGAACCAGTCGTCCCGCGGGCCAAAGGTGATGCGCAGCGTGACGGGGCCGTCGCCGAGCAGATCGCCGGCCAACACCGAGGGTTCCGGTGAGCCCACGACGGATCCGGGCTTTGGCTCGGCTACGGGAAGCACCGAGCCGTCGGTGAGCGGATCCGGCCCGATTCCGGACATCGTGTCGGTGGACCGGCTGCCCAGGGCCGGCGGGGCGTCGATGCCTCCGCGCACTGCGACGTATGCCCGGAGACCGGCTCGCGTCGGCCCGATCGCGAGAGTTTGGCCGTCGGGGAGTAGGAACGGTTTGCCCATGGCTTCCGTGCGGTTGCCGGCGATGATCGATTCGGGTTCGGCGCCGGAGACGGCCAGCACCTGGTCGCCACGGGCGCTCATCCGCAGGCCGCCCATGACGTTTTCGATCACGGCAGCGCCGGGCACGTTTCCCACGAGTCTGTTGGCCTGCCGGGCCGCCCGTGTGTCGGCGGCTCCGGCCGGTGAGACGCCGAGGTCCCCGCGCCCCGGGCGGCCGAGGTCCTCGATGACGGACTGCAGGCCGGCGGACTCGATGATCAGGGCACCCCGTGCGTCCTCGGCAGTCGGCTCGGCAATCTGCTCGTCCGCACTCTCGGTCTGCGTGCCGGCGGTGGCCGACGCGCGCACGGCATGGAACCGGACTCGGTCTCCCGGCCGCACCAACGCCGGCTCATCCCGGTCCAGGTTCCACATCCGTTCGTCGGTGTGCCCGATCAGCTGCCATCCGCCCGGGGACGCACGCGGGTAGACGGCGGAGAATTCGCCGGCCAGCCCGACTGCTCCGGCCGGCACCGACGTGCGAGGCGAATCGCGGCGCGGCACGACCAGCCGGGAATCGCCCCCGGCCAAATAGGTAAATCCCGGAGCGAACCCGCCGAACGCACCGACCCAGTCCTTGCCGGTGTGCGCGTCGACGAGAGCCTCGACGCTCAGACCGGTGCGGTCGGCGACGTCGCGAAGGTCGTCACCGTCGTACACCACGTCGATGTCGACACTCTTGCGGCCATCCGGGGGAGCGCTCTGCCGGTCGGTGGCTTCGGACAAGCGCAGATCGGCGATACCGGTCTCGGCGCGGCGCGCGGATTGCCTGGTGCCGCATCGCACCAGCAGCGTCCGGGCGGCCGGCAGCACCTCCTGCTGACCCGGAAGCGGCGCGGCGGTCAACTGCGCGTGCAGCCGCACCACGTCGTCCAGCGAATCCATCTCAATCAGCCACGCCGTCGGGCCGGCCGCGTGGACGCCGGTGATCATGCGGTAAACGACCGGATCGTGACGCCCGCCTTTTCGAGTTCGCGGCGAACCGCCGTCGAAATCTGCACGGCCCCGGAGGTGTCGCCGTGCATGCAAATGCTTTCGGCCGGGGACTGCAGATCGGTGCCGTCGATCGCCGTGATGGTGCCCTCGGTGGCCAGGCGCACCATATTCGCGGCCACCCGGTTCTCATCATGCAGCACGGCGTTTGGTTCACGCCTCGATACGAGCGTGCCGTCGGGATTGTATCCGCGGTCGGCAAAGGCTTCGGGAACGCCGCGCAGCCCTGCCCGTTCCGCTTCGGCCAAGGCGACCGACCCGGGAAGGAGCAGCAGCGGCAGCGACCGGCTGAATGCCTTGACGGCGTCGACTACCGCTTTGGCGTGCGCTTCGTGGTGCACGATCGTGTTGTACAGCGCGCCATGCGGTTTGACGTATCGGACGGCGCCGCCGACGGATCGCGCGAGCGCATCGAGTGCCCCGATCTGGTACAGCACGTCGTCGGCGAGTTCCTGCGGCGAACAGTCGAGGAAGCGCCGGCCGAACCCGGCAAGGTCGCGATATGCCACGTGCGCGCCGATAGTGACTCCGGCGTCGACGGCGTCCCGGCACGTCTGCGCAATGATCGAGGGATCGCCCGCATGGAACCCGCACGCCACGTTCGCGCTCGAGACCGAACGGAACATCGCTGGGTCGTCACCCATTGTCCAGTTGCCGAACGACTCTCCGACGTCGCTGTTCAAATCGATGGCGGGTGCGTTACCTGGCATTGTGACCTCCGTCTCGTCTTCCAGCATGCCTCATCACTGAAGATTGTTCAACAATAATGCTCAAATTGTCGGTCGGGTTATTCTTACTCGTCTACACCAAAGAGCGGCGACGGGGTCTGCCCGGGGGAGGGCGGCACATGCTCGGAAGTGGATTGTGGCGGGCCGGCGGACGGCTCATCCTGCTCCCGTTGCTGGCGACGATCGCGGTGTGCGCCTTGGTGCTGGCCATCATCTCGGCCGCGTTCGCGGCGAACGCCGCCCCGGCTGCCGCACGGCCGGAGGCCACTGCCCCGGCCGATGCCCGGCCGGCGCCGGGCGGCCCGACTTTCGAGGTGGCGGTGGCCTCGACCGATAAGCCGGTGGTGATGGCGGACTTCGTGAAGGCGGACGACGCGAGCACCAGTTTCGGTGACATGTTCGTCCAGTCGCTGCGAACCTCGCCGCGCGTGTCGGACTTCGCCTCGCTCGAACACGAGTACTCCCCGAAGGCCGCAGCGCGCAGGGTGACATCGGGTGAGGCGGTGTTGGCAGTGATCGTCGGCCCCGAATTCAGCAGCACGTTCCGGCGGAATATGGTCAGCGCGCTCCACGGAGGCGCCGTGCGGCAAATGCCGATCACCGTCGTGGCCGGGCCGCAAGCGCTGGCCGACAACAAACTGATACTTCACGAATACCGCAAGCAGGCGATCAAACCGACGCTCGACTACTTGGCGGACGAGATGCGGATCGTGGTCAAGAAATCCGGATGCGATGTGCCGAACACCGCTCCGGGGCGATGCATCAGCGTCACCGATGCCATGCTCGACAAATTCGCCGCGCCGTTCCACACCACCGTACGCACCGTCGACGGGCCGGCAGCACAGTCTTATGACTACCCGTCGATGCGGAAGCAAGGGGCACGCGGGCCGGTGCACCACGGCGCACCGCCAGCGGGGCCCGCGACGTCCGCCTCGCCCGCGCCGGCAATGGAACCGCTGGCGGTGGTGCTGGTGTTGATAGTTGTTGCAGCGCTGGTCGCGGCAACGACGACCGCATGGGCCGTCGACTTCCGATTGGGGCGCGCCGTTTTCACGACCGGCCCCTGGCGCCGGCAAAACGCCCAAATGCCGTTTCCGCGGCGCAAGGCGCTGATGGTGCAAAACGCGGCGGGCGTCGTCGTCGGCGTCCTGTCGTCCTCCGTGCTGGTCGGGGTGTACTTGGCACGGTCCGGGCGGCTGGGACAGGCGTCGGTGACGATTCAAGCCGGAAACGTGCTGGTGTGGTCATTTGCCGTGCTCATCACCGTGGCGCTCGTGGCGTTCGTCCAGGCACTCGAGGCGGTCGTCGGCACGCCCGGATGGCTGGTCTCGGTCGTGGCCGTAGTCGGGTTCGCGCTCCCGGCCGCGGGAATCGGCGCACTTCTCACCGGCGAGCCGGCAGCCGACGGGGCGTTCGTGCGCGCGGCCTGCGGCTTGGCCGGCAGAATGGACCCGTCCGCTATAGCCGAGACGTGTCTACCGATCGCGGTGGTGCTGCTGGCAGTCGCCGCAGTGTCGTTCGGCACCGGCAGGGCGGTCTCCGGGGCATATGACAAATACGTGACGAGCTCCATTGCGCCCCCGAACTGACGTCGCGCGGTGACGTCGCGTCCGGCCGGTCGAGACGGCGTCTTACGAGTCGGTGTCGAAGCCGATCGACAAATCCCGCAGCAGGCCGGCAAGAAGTTTTTGATCGTCGCCGGAGAGTGCGACAAGCAATTGTCGTTCGATCTCGAGCAGCTCGCGCAGTGCGTTATCGACACGCTGACGTCCCGTGTCCGTCAGCTGCACGAGTACTCCGCGGCGATCGCGCGGATCGGGATGGCGCTCGACAAGGCCGAGTCCCGCCAACCTGTCGATGCGGTTGGTCATGGTTCCCGACGTCACGAGGGTCTGCGTCAGTAGTTGGGAGGGGGACAGGCGGTATGGCTCGCCCGAGCGGCGCAGTGCCGAGAGCACGTCAAAGGCCCATACCTCGAGCCCGTGTGCCAAGAATGTCGACCGGCGTGCCAGATCGAGCTGCCGGGCCAGCCGTGTCACCCGGGAAAGGACCTCCATGGGTTCGACATCGAGGTCCGGCCGTTCGCGACGCCAGGCTTCAACGATGCGGTCTACTTCGTCTGCCATGACTGCAAGAGTACCCTCAATCAAGCTACTTGATATAAAGATTCTCGATGTCAACACACGGGTGTTCGGGAGGCCTCCGGTGCGGCCCCTCACAGCCCGGTGCAACGGCCGACGCCACTGTGTGGTTGATCGCACTTTTTGCGGTCGGTGTGCAAAGCGGGTGCAAACCGCACTAAAGTTTCCGGTGGACCGTCCGTAAATCATCGAAGAAGGAAGTTTACTCGTGGACCTGTTTGAATATCAGGCTCGGGACCTCTTCGCCAAGCACGGGGTGCCCGTGCTCGACGCAGTTGTCGCGCAGACTCCGGAAGAAGCGCGGGATGCCGCGCAAAAACTCGGCGGCGGAGTAGTCGTCGTCAAGGCGCAGGTGAAGATTGGCGGGCGCGGCAAGGCCGGCGGCGTCAAGGTCGCAAAGTCCCCCGACGAAGCGCAGCAGAAAGCCGAAGAAATTCTGGGGCTCGACATCAAGGGTCACGTGACGAAGAAGGTCATGGTCGCCCAAGGTGCCGACATTGCCGAAGAATATTACTTCTCGGTGCTTCTCGACAGGTCCAACCGCAGCTATTTGGCCATGTGCTCGGTCGAAGGCGGCATGGAGATTGAAGAGCTCGCGGTCACGCGTCCGGACGCCCTCGCCCGCGTTCCCGTCGATGCCCTGACGGGTATCGACGAGGCCAAGGGCAAAGAGATCGTGGACGCAGCGGGCTTCGATGCCGAGACCGGCGCGAAGATCGTACCGGCCCTGATGCGGCTGTGGGACGTCTTCAAGAACGAAGATGCCACGCTTGTCGAGGTCAACCCGTTGGTCAAGACCGCCGGCGGCGACATCATCGCGCTCGACGGCAAGGTCACGCTTGACGACAACGCCGAATTCCGCCACGAGGATCACGCCGCACTTGCCGACAAGGATGCGGTCGATCCGCTCGAGGCCAAGGCCAAGCAGAACGACCTGAACTACGTGAAGCTCGACGGCCAGGTCGGCATCATCGGCAACGGCGCGGGGCTCGTCATGAGCACGCTGGACGTCGTGGCCTACGCCGGCGAGAAGCACGGCGGCGTCAAGCCCGCCAACTTCCTGGACATCGGCGGCGGCGCTTCGGCTACCGTCATGGCCAATGGCCTCGACGTCATCTTGAACGATGAGCAGGTCAAGAGCGTGTTCGTCAACGTGTTCGGCGGCATCACGGCATGCGACGCCGTGGCCAACGGCATCGTGAAGGCGCTCGAAATCCTCGGAGACGAAGCGTCGAAGCCGCTCGTCGTCCGGCTCGACGGCAACAACGTCGACGAAGGACGCCGCATTATCGAAGAAGCCGGCAATCCGCTGGTGACCCTGGTCGGCACGATGGACGAGGCCGCCGACAAGGCAGCCGAACTCGCAGCGGCTGCAAAGTAACGGAAGGCTCATCCCAATGTCGATTTTTCTCAACAAAGATTCCAAGGTCATCGTTCAGGGCATCACCGGGGGCGAAGGCAGCAAGCACACCGCTTTGATGCTGAAGGCCGGTACTCAGGTGCTCGGCGGCGTGAATGCCCGCAAGGCGGGGACGACCGTCCAGCACACCGACGCGTCCGGAAATCCCGTCGAACTCCCGGTGTTCGGAACCGTCGCCGAAGCAATGGAGAAGACGGGTGCGACAGTCTCGATCGTGTTCGTGCCGCCGGCCTTTTCCAAGGACGCCGTCATCGAGGCGATCGATGCGGGCATCGAGCTGCTCGTCGTGATCACCGAGGGCATTCCGGTTCAGGATTCGGCCGAGTTCTGGGACTACGCGGGCAAGAAGGGCAACAAGACCCGCATTATCGGGCCGAACTGCCCCGGCGTCATTACGCCTGAGGAATCGCTCGTGGGCATCACGCCGGCGAACATCACCGGCAAGGGGCCCGTCGGACTGGTGTCCAAGTCGGGCACGCTGACCTACCAGATGATGTACGAATTGCGCGACCTCGGCTTCTCGACAGCCATCGGCATTGGCGGCGACCCGGTCATCGGCAGCACGCACATCGATGCATTGAAGGCGTTTGAGGCCGATCCGGACACCAAGGCCATGGTGATGATCGGCGAAATCGGCGGCGATGCCGAAGAGCGTGCCGCGGACTTCATCAAGGCGAACGTCACCAAGCCGGTCGTCGGCTACGTCGCCGGCTTCACGGCCCCGGAGGGCAAGACGATGGGCCATGCCGGCGCCATCGTGTCCGGGTCGTCCGGCACGGCGCAGGCCAAGAAGGAAGCTCTCGAAGCTGCCGGAGTCAAGGTCGGCAAGACGCCGAGCGAGACTGCATCGCTCTTGCGCGACATCCTCACGAAGTAAAACATTCCGCAGCAGCGGATTTTGAGCGGCCGGGCGGTCATGACTGCCCGGCCGCTTTTGTCATTGCCGGGCGCTCCGACGGCGCCCATGAGTCACATGGCCCCCGCCCGGTTCGAACAATGGTCGCCCATTGCCAATAAGTAAACAGTTGTTTACTATAGTGAACATGCGATCACTTGTCGATGACAGAACGTCACGTGCCCGAATTCGGGACGAAGCGTTGCGCCTCTTTGCCCGGCGGGGTGCCGAAGCGGTGACGGTGCGCGATATCGCGGCGGCCGCGTCCGTGTCCCCGGCCCTGATACTCCGTCATTACGGGTCCAAGGACGGTCTGTGCGAAGCGGTCGATGACCATGTGGCGGGTGTTTTCGAGTCGATGCTGGCAAACGTGACGGGCTCCGGTGACGGTGAAGCTCTCGATGCGGAAGCGGTGCCAAGCCTCGCCGAGGTGGTTGCCGGCACATTTGGCGTCGACTCGCCGATTCCGGCGTATTTGGGACGGCTGCTGATCGGCGACGGGCGACCGGGCGCTGAACTCTTCCGCAAGCTGTACTCGGTCAGCCTTGAAGCCGCCATTGCGCTGGAGCGCAACGGCGCCATGGCTCGCGGCACCGATCGCGAGGTGCGGGCAGCATTCCTGCTGGTCAACGACCTGGCCGTGCTGATGCTGCGATCCCGACTGCAGGAGGTCCTCGGAGTCGATCCGCTGTCGGCGGCCGGAATGCAGCGGTGGGGTGCCGAAGTGCTGACGGTCTATCGATCCGGGCTCGGTGCGTCCCATGACCAATGATGCGATCCAAACGGCGAACTATTCGGAGGTAAAACACCAATGAAGGCGTCCCAAGCGTTGTCGGCGAAATTGACCGCCGGTCTTACCCGCGGTGCCGAGCGCGTCCTGCGCAACCGCCGGCTCATGCGGATGCCAATTCTGCTCTATCGGGCTCGACTCGGTTTTCTGTTGGGGTCGCGATTCGTGCTTGTCGAACACACCGGCCGGAAATCCGGTTTACGCCGGCAGGTCCTTTTGGAAGTCTTTGGGCATCCGGCCCCGGGATCCTACATCGTTGTCTCGGGATTCGGCGGTAAGGCGCAGTGGTTCCGCAACGTCCAAGCGGATCCACGGGTGCGAATCTCGGTGGGCCGGCGCACGTCGACCCCGGCCACGGCGCGGCTGCTCGCCGGTGCCGAGGCGGACGACGCCTTGCACGCCTATGCCGCCCGCCACCCTCGCGCCTGGGAGACGTTCAAGCCCGTCATCGAGTCAACTCTCGGCCGGCCAATACGTGACAGAGACACCGAGTTGCCGCTTATTGCCTTCGATATCGACGGATGAACGTCAATTAAAGTTGACAATGCTCAAACGTCAACCTAAATTGACATTATGACAGATACGAAAACGCTCGCCGACTCCGCGGCGAATTCCGATCCGGCTATCGGACTCCGAGCGGTTCTGGCCTTGCGCCGCTTGCACGAACGACTCGAGGCGGTACAAGTCAGCAATGCGCGCCGGCAGGGTTGGTCGTGGCAGGCCATCGCCGACTCGCTCGAGGTGTCCAAGCAAGCAGTGCACAAGAAATACAACAGGAAGGCGCGGTAACAGCAATGTTCGAACGATTCACGAAACCCGCCAGAGCGGCCGTCGTCCAGGCCCAGCAACGTGCACGCGACATGCAAGCACGCCAAATTCGCCCCGAACACGTATTGTTCGCAGTCATCGACACCGCAACCGGCCGGGTGGCCCGAGTGCTCACGGAAGCGGGAATCACTGTCGACGACATTGTGTCCGGCGGCCCGGAACCCGGTGGACCGCTCGGTGCCGACGATGCCGATGCGTTGAAGGCGATCGGCATCGACTTGGCAGCCGTGCGCGAGAGCGTCGAGGCGCACTTCGGCGACGGCGCGTTCAACGGTGCGGGCGACGAGCACCCCGGTCGTACCGGCAAACGCGGACATATTCCGTTTTCCAAGCCGGGCAAAAAGGTGCTTGAACTCTCGCTCCGGGAAGCCATCGCGCGCGGTGATAATTTCATCGGTACCGAACACATCCTGCTCGGCTTGCTGCGCGGTGCCGACCCGGCAGTCGTCAAAGCCGTCGCGCCGCACACGTCCCCGGCCGCGCTGCGTGCGCACATCAACCAGGCATTGGACGCCGCGGCCTGACCGCGAACCTCGTGCGCCGGCATGGAAAGCGGTGCCATAGCACGCCTCGCGGGCTGCCGGCCTGGACCTCAGGGCCCCTTGGCCGGCCCGCCGTCGTCATCGGCCCCCAACTTGTCCGAAGCACCGACGGCCGCGAATGACGGCCGCCAGTCGTAGGGAATGGATTCGGGATGATGGAGGTCGAACGCCGGGCGTTCGGAGCGGATGCGCGGCAAGGTGGTGAAGTTGTGCCGCGGCGGCGGGCAGGACGTTGCCCATTCGAGCGAACCGCCGTAGCCCCACGGGTCGTCGACGGTGACCTGCTTCGCTTTTCTGGTCGTGCGGAACACGTTCCAGAAGAACGGGATCATGGACGCGCCCAGCAGGAACGACCCGATTGTCGACACATCGTTCATCCACTGGAAATGATCTTGCGGCAGATAGTCGGCGTACCGGCGCGGCATGCCCTTCACGCCCAGCCAGTGCTGGATCAAGAACGTGGCATGGAAGCCGATGAACAGCATCCAGAAGTGGATCTTGCCCAAGGTTTCGTTGAGCATCTTGCCCGTGAATTTCGGCCACCAGAAGTAGAACCCGGCGAACATGGCGAACACGACGGTGCCGAAGACGACGTAGTGGAAGTGCGCGACGACGAAATAGGTGTCCGAGAGCTGGAAGTCCAGTGGCGGGCTGGACAAGATCACACCCGTCAGGCCGCCGAACGTGAAGGTCACGAGGAATCCGAGCGACCAGAGCATCGGGGTCTCGAAGGTCAGAGACCCCTTCATCATGGTGCCGATCCAGTTGAAGATCTTCAGGCCGGTCGGAATGGCGATCAGCATCGACATGAAGGCGAAGAACGGTAGCAGGACGGCGCCGGTGACGTACATATGGTGTGCCCACACCGACACCGACAAAGCCGAAATGGCGATAGTGGCAAAGATCAAGCCCTTGTACCCGAAGAGCGGTTTGCGGCTGAACACCGGGAAGATCTCGGACACGATCCCGAAGAACGGGATGGCAATGATGTAGACCTCGGGGTGGCCGAAGAACCAGAACAAGTGCTGCCAGAGGATGGGGCCACCGTTGGCGGGATCGAAGACGTGGGCGCCGAACTTCCGGTCCGCGCCGAGCGCCAACAGGGCGGAAGCCAATACCGGGAATGCCATCATCACCAACAGGCCCGTCAAGAGGACGTTCCAGGTGAAGATCGGCATCCGGAACATCGTCATGCCGGGTGCGCGCATGCACATGATTGTCGTGATGAAGTTGACCGAGCTGAGGATGGTGCCGAAGCCGGACAACGCGAGCCCGAAGACCCAGAGGTCCCCGCCGAAGCCCGGCGAATACGTCGTTGAGGAAAGCGGGGTGTACGCGAACCAGCCGAACGATGCGGCGCCTTGCGGGGTGAGGAACCCGCCGACCGTCATCAGCCCGCCGAACAGGTAGAGCCAATATCCCAGCGCGTTCAGCCGGGGGAATGCGACGTCCGGCGCACCGATCTGCAACGGCATGATGACGTTCGCGAACCCCGAAAAGAGGGGAGTGGCAAACAGCAGCAGCATGATCGTGCCGTGCATGGTGAACATTTGGTTGTACTGCTCTTTGGTCGACAGCACCTGCATGCCCGGCTCCCAGAGCTCCGAGCGCATCAACAGGGCCATCAGGCCGCCGAGCAGGAAGAACACGAACGACGTGATCAGGTACAAATAGCCGATCACCTTGTGATCCGTCGACGTGACCCACGAGGCAACAATGCTGCCCTTGCGGCGGGGTGTTAATTGAGTACCGTCGAACGTCGACGATGTCGTCGAATAAGCCATGATCCGGCCTTCTGCCAGGTTGCTACGAACTCGCTAATTTGGCGCGACGATTCCTCGCCGCGTGGTCGAGGCGTCTACGGAAGGCGTCTGAATCGAATTTGTACTTGTAGCTTGGCACCGATCGAGGGGGCGGGAGCACGCGTCGGCCGCTTTTTTCAATTTTCCCGGCGGCCGCGAATCGTTGACACCGCGCCGCGGCCGGCGTCCAATGAAGAGAGTAACGCTCAGCAAGACATACAAGGGCCGGTCCAACGGACCGCGGCACATGGCCCCTTGCGCAGGTTTGTCTGCCACCGGACTACGCGTCGAATTACCGATTCGCTGCCGCCCGGGCAGCACAAGGGGAGAACGCAATGTCCGCATTAACCCTGGCCGACGCGCGCCGCGTGATCGAGGCCGGAGAGAACAGGGCTACCGAAATCGGCCAACCGCAGAACGTGGCAGTCGTCGACACGGGCGGCAACCTCGTCGCTCACGTCCGGATGGACGGGGCGTGGATCGGCAGCGTCGATATCAGCATCAACAAGGCATGGACGGCGCGCGCCTTCAATATTTCCACTAAGGAATTGGCCGACAACGCGCAACCGTCCGACCAGTTCTACGGCATCCATGCCAGCAACAGCGGCAGGGTGATGATCTTTGCCGGCGGAATTCCGTTGACGCGCGACGACGAGGTGATCGGCGCAGTCGGCGTCAGCGGCGGCTCCGGTGACCAAGACCAGACCGTGGCCGAAGCCGCGGCCGGCGCTCTATAAACGGCGTCCGGCTACCCGGTGCCGGCGGGTCAGACGTCGCTGGACTTCAACCGAATCGACGCGGCAACGAGCAAGACGAAAGCCCATGCCCCCATGATGAGTCCGCCCTGCCATTGGTTGAACTTGTCGCCGGACGTGCTGATCTGCGTCATTTCTTGCCCGGCTTGGCTCGGTAGATACGGCGACATGTTGTTGATGGCATCCAGCGGAATGAGTTGGAAGATGATCGGCACGATCAATAGCAAGGCCAGGGTCGTGACAATGGCGCCGGCCGAATTGCGCAAGAGGAATCCGATGGCCATGCCCATCAGTGCCGCGCACATCAAGTAGAGTCCGAGTCCGGCGATGATGCCGGGAACGCCGTCGGTCGTGAAGGCAAAGTCAAGGTTCTTGGAGGCGAGAATCGGCTGGGCGACCGCCCACCCGGCAACCCCGGCAACGATGCCGAGCACCAGCGCCGTGACGGCGAGCACCAATACCTTGGCCAGTAAAGCCGATAGGCGTTTTGGCGCGGCCGTCATGGTTGACCGAATCATGCCCGACGCATATTCGCCGCCGATCATGACAGCGCCGAACGACGCGACGATCAGTTGGCCGAACGTCAGCCCGGTAACCGGTGCGGTGTGCAACGTCGACTCGGGAATGGCGCCCTTCGACCCGGCGGATTGATGCCCGGCGAACGCGAAAAGTGCGCTGATGCCGACCAGGATGACGACCGTGACGATGAGCAGGACCCACGTCGAACGCAAGGTGCGCAGTTTGATGTATTCCGAGCGGACAAGGCGAGCGAAATTGACGCCCTTGGCGTCCTTGGCCGTCACTGCGTGGCTCATTCGCCGCCTCCTTGTGCTTTGCGGGCCGACCGCTTGGCAGCCTTTGACTTCTTGGCGGATTTCGTGCCGGCTTCCGGGCCGCCGTCCGCGCCGGTGACCACACCATGCGACTGGTATTCCACGTCGTCCCGCGTGAGACCCATATAGGCTTCCTCGAGCGAAGCCCGCTGCGGCGTGAGCTCGTAGATGAGAATCCGATTGTCGAGTGCGACCTGGGCGATCCGTCGCGGATCGACGCCGGACACGTGTAACAGATTCGGCTCGGAATCGGTTGTCGCTCCGTCTCCGAGAACCGCTTGCAACTCGCCGGGCTGATCGGTTCGCACCAACGTGTTGTCCTTTTGCTGCCTGTTGATGACGGCGTCAATGGGGTCGTCGGCAAGGATCTTCCCGCGGCCGATCACTATCACGTGATCGGCGGTCTGCGTCATCTCACTCATCAAATGCGACGACAAGAACACCGTGCGCCCGTCGGCCGCAAGCTCGCGGACGAAATTACGCACCCACAGTACGCCGTCCGGGTCAAGACCGTTCACCGGCTCGTCCAGAATGACGGTGCGCGGATCGCCGAGCATGGCCGCCGCGATACCGAGCCGTTGCCCCATTCCGAGAGAAAAACCGCCGACGCGCTTCTTGGCGACCGGGCCGAGGCCGGCCATGTCGATGACCTCTTTGACCCGGCGGCGTGGAATCCCGTGCGTGGCGGCTAGCGCGTGCAGGTGCTGAAATGCGCTGCGCCCCGGATGCACGGCCTTGGCCTCCAACAACGCGCCGACCTCGCGGAGCGGGGCCCGGTGATCGCGGTAGTGCTTGCCACCGACCGTTACGTCGCCGCCGGTCGGACGGTCGAGCCCTACGATCATCCGCATCGTTGTGGATTTACCGGCCCCGTTCGGGCCCAGAAAGCCCGTGACGGAGCCCGGATGCACGGTGAACGAAATATCATTCACGGCGGTCTTCGAGCCGTAACGTTTACTAAGGCCGTTGGCCTGAATCATGAGTGTCCCTCCGGGATGACCCTATCGGCTCATGCCCACGTTAATCGAACGCGTTAGCGGCCTGTCGCGATATTGGTGCTGCGCCGCGGCGCCGTTCACTGATACGAAATGAACCATGGCTCGGGGTGAACATCGAGAGTCTGGCGCGGCGTGAACAACGGCTCGTCCTGCCGGTAGAAGTTCTTCCATCCCATCCGCGCGTGCGCAGGCAGATCGCGTGCCAACTTCCGGTAGGCGCCGCGCTTGTCCTTAGGCGTGCCGTGGCCGTCGGAATGTACGATGACGGCCAACTGGTCGTGCGAGGTGTCGAGGTCGGTGCGGTCGGTAATCATGGACGTGCGGAACTGGTGCAGCAGTAGTGCTTTTTGCGGCAAATCGTTTGCCGCGGTCAAGTGCGCCAACCAATGGATGACCTCGTTGATGTCGTCGGCGTTGGTCGAGCCGATCTGTTCCAACGGTTTTTGCGACGGCGTGAGTTTCCATTCGGCGTCGAGCGCCAACCCGACATGCGGATATTGCAGCAACCGACGGTAATGCTTTGCCTGATCGATGAACCGTGCCCGTCCGGGTTGAAGATCGAGGACGACGTACACCCCCGCCCGGCGGGCGGCGTCAATCCACGGCGTCAACGACCGGGGAGACAAACGGGCCGAATAGTCGTGACGCGGGCCCGGCTCCGACGTGCCCATTGTCGCGATGACTTCGAACGCCGGCATCACTGGTTTCGACGTCAGCTTTGCGTATCGATGCGCCAGCTTCCGGACGCGACGGGCACCGGCTGCCGGGCCCTGCGCACCGAGCGCGCCCATCGAGGAGGTGCCGGGGCGCCCGTACAACGCAACGATACGGCGGGACGGGAAAATCGTCCGCCCGCCGCCGGGTAGTTCGTCGTGCCGACGGGCCGGTGACGATGTCGCGCTCGGACTGCCCTGGGGCGAATCGGTCTGGGGCGAATCGGGCTGGTCCGCGCACGCCGCGATCGACGCTGCAATCGGTGCTCCGAGCAGCGAAAATACCAACCGACGCCGAACCGGCTGTGGCTCGTGCCCGATTACGGCTTCCAGACCATCAAGACGACGACGAGAACCAGTAACAGCGTTGAGATACCGGAAAATGCGGCGATCTGCGGGTAACCCTTGCTTTGCGCGGGCGCACCGGCCTCGCCGGCGGGCTGTAGCGCCGCGGCTGCCTTGCGCATGGCCGGCACGACGACGAGCAGGTTGAGCAAGATGGCGATGAGCCAGGCGATGAGCGACGTCATCACCCAGCCGGTGGTCACTGAAAGGCCGTATTGGGGATCGCTCATTCCAAGGAGGCCGAAGCCCAAGATGACGACCAAAATCGACAGCAGCGAAAAGATGAACGTTGACTTCGCCAGTGTCGCGACCTGTCCGCCCTGGCCGGCGCGGATCGACCGCATGGCAGTCATGGGCAGGATCGCCATCGGACCGACGATGAAGACGGCGAGGACGACGTGCAGGACGTCAAACAATGTATTCATACGTCCAGGCTAGCCCGTCCGTCTCGCGGAGCGGACAGCGCGCATGCCAGCATGTCTCGTATGGCTGAGACATTCACGAAACGCGAACCCGGCGCCGACCCGGACTTTTTCGCCGCGCAGGCTGCAGGTCTCCGGTGGCTCGCGGACGCCGGGGGAGTGCACATCGTCGGCGTCCGGGATGTTGGCTCCGAGAGCATCGAACTCGAGCGTGTGCGCGAGGTGGGACCGGACATCGAGTCGGCACGCCGATTCGGCCGGGACCTCGCCGTCATGCATGCCGCCGGTGCCGCGTCGTTCGGCGCCCCGCCGCCCGGATATTCCGGCACGAATTTCATCGGCTCGTTGGCACAGCCCTGCAAACCCGAAGCGTCGTGGGGAGTCTTCTATGCGCGTCAGCGGGTGCTGCCCTTCGTCGATATGGCAGTGGAGGCCGGCAATTTGCGGCCCGATGCGGCGGACGACGTGCGACGGGCATGCGATCTGATCGAATCCGGCGAATTCGACGACGGCGAATCGCCTGCACGATTGCACGGCGATATATGGGCCGGAAACGTGCTGTGGACACCGGAGGGCGTCGTGCTGATCGATCCTGCCGCGCACGGCGGTCACCGCGAGACGGACCTGGCCATGCTCGCGCTCTTCGGGTGCCCGTACTTGGACGACATTCTCGAAGCTTATGACAAGGAGAGCCCGCTTCGGGACGGATGGCGGGAGCGAATCCCGTTGCATCAACTTCATCCGTTGGCGGTGCACGCCGCTGGGCACGGTCCGTCCTATGGCGCGGCGTTGCACGATAGCGCTTTGGCCGTCCTGAGAGCTCGCCGATCGAGTTGAGACTGTGAGTCCTCGCCGTCGATTGATGGACGGCCCCGGGGCCACCTCGTCGGCCGGGGAGTCCGTCCGCGAGAGCGAGCAGATGTTGCGCTGACGCCGTCTCGGCGATGGTGATCCTCAGGCGGTGAGTTCACGGAGAACGCCAAGAGCGTCATCGAGTCGATCAATCGGTACGAGCAGGTGATCGTGGTAGTTGCCTGCGATGACGTTGCAGCTGATTTCCGCTGTGGCCAAGGCCGTGCTCACTGCTGCCGTCAGCCCGACCGCGTCCAAGGCAGAGTGCACCTGCAAGGTGATCCAGCCGGCCACGAATGAATAGGGCAGTCCTAAGCGCCGGGCGTCGTCCTCGGCGACCAGCACGCTCAGTCCTTCGGCCTCAAGCACGCTGGCAAAGATCTCGGCGTCCACTGGGACGGTGTCGACTGTTGCAAAGACAAAACGTCCCGGCCGGTGCTGCGGCGACATAGTCGCCATCAGTGTCGCAAGATCCGACTCTCCGCTCACGTAGACCTCACATCCACTTCACTCCCGCATCTTCGAACTCGCGGACGCGGTACCGGATCATCCCAAGGCGATCACCTCGGCCAGCAATGACTCGGAAATCGCCCTGTCGGCGTAGATGACGCGCTCGAGACCGGCAGTCGGCGCGGCGTCCGGCGTGACTTCCGATGCGCCGCGCCACACGAGCGTGAGCCCGAGTTTATCCAGGATGGCCGAGGAAGCCGGATTATTGCTCAGCGCCCGAGCCGTGACGGGAATGGACGGGAACTTGTCATGTGCGGCGTCGAGTCCGGCACGGGCCAACGTGGTGGCGAACCCGCGGCCCCAGGCGGCCGGATGCAGTCGGTACCCAAGGTTCCAGACTTCGATATCGAGCATTGTCACGCCGCCGGCTCCGACCAAAGTACCCGCGGGGAGGGCGTCGCTCACATCGGTGCTGAGCCGTGCTGCCCACTGTCCAAGTCCATAGCGTTCTTGGCTGGTCATGGATCGTTCGACAAGCGCCCGAGTGGCGGCGATGTCCGTATGGCGCCCGGACGGCAGATGCCGCCATGTGCCAGGGTCGGAATAAATGTCGTGCAGTTCGAGGACGTCGTCCGGCGTCAATTTCGTCAGCGACAACGGTAATTGAGTCACGCTGCGAGTCTAAGCGTCGTCTCCGACAACGGAGACGACAAACAAATCAAGGATGCCGGGCCCGGGCGGCACCTACGCGGCGGCCGCGTGCCGGGACCTCGTGCGGCGCCCACGACCGCGTCCTCTGCTTCGTTTGGCTCCGCGGGTCAGCCCGGCAACGATTGCAACGATGAGGGCTCCCACGAGCGCCGTCACGATGCCGCCGGCAATGTCGAGCGGATAGTGCACGCCGCAGAATATCCGCGCGAAACCGACAAGCACGGAGGCGATCAGTGCGAGCACGCCCCACTTCTTGTACCAGCTGAAGAACAAGAGCGCGAAGGCGATCGCGCAGCCGGCGGTCGTGTGGTCGCTGGGGAAGGATTGGCCGGATTCGTGAGTCATCAACTGAGTCAGATGATGGGTGGTGAACGGTCTGGCCTCGATGTAGAGATGATTCGCCAGCCGCAAGAGTCCGAATGAGACCACGAGCGTAAGAAGAAGGAAGATCACCTGCCGCCACTGGCGCTTGAACAGCAGGATCAAGCCGCAGATCCCGCCGAGAGCGAATACTCCATAGATGAGATATTGGGCGCAAAACAGCATGACGTCGTCTAGCAGCTGGTTATTGCCTGCCCAGCCGTTGATGAGTAACAGCAGATGCGTATTCATCCGACAAACGTATCGGCGATTCCTGCGAAAACCTTGACGGTCGGCTCGGCGAGTCGTCAGTCCGGGCCGCATTGGGGACGGCAGGTCGGTGTCCCGTTCCGTGGCGGGGCAGCGAGTATTCTCACGTCTATGAATTCCGAAATGCTGTTGGCCGGTCCTCGAGGGCGACGCGTCTGTCTGACCTTTTCAATGCTGGCTGACGACGGCGTCGACCAATCGGCGGAAGCCTTCGCGCACGGCATCGAGGAAGAGCACGGCGCCGTGCGATACCGGAGCCCGGCACGATATTTGGTCTCGAAATTTCTCCGGACCGGTGAGCCCCCGGTGCTCGCGCCCGTGCCCGGCACCGTTGCCGGCAGTGTCGCAGCAGCACTCGAACAAGCCGAACTGCCGGATCCGACCGACAAGGCACTTTGGGACTCGCTCACCCAAGCGGTCGACACCGCCTATTACTGGGAAGAGCCCGACGGCCTCGACAGACTCGCCTTTCAGCCGGAAATGGCCGGCCCGCTGAGCCGAATAGCGGCCCATATCGCGGCGTCACCATTGACGAGGTGGTGGTCGACTCCAATTGCGGCCGAACAGTGGAGCATTCAATTCGCGGATCCGCTACACGATGACGACGAACCCGACCGACGCTCCCCAGCTCGGATTTTGGGCGAATGGCACTCCGAAGCGATCCGTGCCGAGCGCCGGTCGCACGCCGACCTTCACAGCGATGTGCGCGCCGCCATCTCCGGCGAATGGTGGTCGATGCCCCCGGACTCGTTGACCTCGTCGACTCGAATTTGCGGGCACCGCGGCCCGGTCGGGCTCTACCTGGCCGAGGACTCCTTTGGTCCGGAGCAAGCCGCCGCCACCGCGCTCGAACCGGGCGGCAACATCTATGAAATCGACTCGGCCGAAGCGTTCGCCGACCTGTGCCGTCGATACCCGCTCGAGGTCACGGCATCCCGCCGCCACGACTGGTTCAGGGTTACTGCCAGGGACGGCCGTTGGGTCATCCCGGACTGGCGCGCGGTCGCTGAAGACTGGGACGCCGTCCACCTCACCATCGCCGCGTACCTGCACACCGCCGGCCGCACGGTGGGCGTCGACGGCGACACGGCTACCGTGATGGCCGGCTGGGCACCGGATGCGACGTATTGGCTGACCGACAGTTATCGGCTGGCATCCGACCACACCGGCTGGACCTACGATGACGACGCGGAAATCTGGCGATCCGGCAGCAAATAGCCAACTGGTTGCCGGTGAGCTCTGTCGCCGAAATCATTCCATCGCGTGGTCGAAGTCCGGCATGCGCGTCCCTACTCCGAGGTATTCGGCGATGGCCGCCGAGCAGCGCGGGGCGGCGAGTCCGTCGCCGTACGGGTTGACCGCCCGGGACATGGCCGAGTACGCCCGGGGGTCATCGAAGAGCTCGGCGACTTCGCGCACGATCCGCTCGGACGCGGTGCCGATCAGCTTGACGGTTCCGGCCTCGACGGCTTCGGGCCGCTCGGTGCTGTCGCGCATCACAAGTACTGGTTTGCCCAATGACGGTGCTTCTTCCTGCACACCGCCGGAGTCGGTCAGCACGACGTCGCTCATTGCCAGCAGATGCGTGAATTCGCGGTAGTCGAGTGGTTCGACCACCGTCACATTGGGTAGATCGTCAATGTGCGGCAGCACCGCTTCGCGCATGACCGGACTGCGATGCGCGGGAAACACGACGCGTAGCTCCGGACGTTCGGTGGCCAGCTGCCGCAGCGCCCGGCCGATGTTCGACATCGCATCGCCGTAGTTCTCGCGCCGGTGTGTCGTGACGAGAAGCACCGGCGCGTCGATTCGGGCAAGTGCCGCAAGCTCCGGGGTCGTAAAGTCGGCGGGCCGGCGCACGACCTCGTGCAAGGCGTCGATGACTGTGTTGCCCGTGACGACGATGTCGTCGTCCGGCACCCCCTCATGCACAAGATTCGCCCGGCTGGACGCCGTTGGCGCGAGATGAAGCGATGCGATCTGAGTGGTGATCTTGCGATTGATCTCTTCCGGGAAGGGCGAATACCGGTGTCCCGATCGCAGGCCCGCCTCGAGGTGCACCACGGGGATCTGCTCATAAAACGCAGCCATCGCGGCCGCTGTCGACGTACCCGTATCCCCTTGGACGACGACTGCGTCCGGTTTCACGGTTTCGAACAGCTCGGCCAGGCCCCCGAGGGTCTTTGCAGTGATCGCGGACAGCGTCTGCCTCGGCGAGAGGATATTGAGGTCGTGGTCGCCAACGATTCCAAACAGCTCGTTGACCTGATCGAGCATTTCACGATGTTGGCCCGTCAAACTGATGAAAACGTCCAATTCCGCCGTCTCCCTCAGCGCGGCCACCAGCGGCGCCATCTTCACAGCTTCGGGGCGGGTGCCGTACACCGGCATGATCAACGGCATGGTCAAATCAACTCCAGGTTCGAGGAAATGGGGACTCGTTCTGCACTACGTCCCTTCAGTGTTCTTGATACCGTGATGTCGTCTCGGACTGGGGGACGGGCTACGGGCGACGGCAGGTATTTGATGAAGGTCTCATGACATCGTTTTTCAAGCGGTACATCGACGAGTTCACGGCGGAGCGGGCTTCGACGAGCGCGACGGCGCAGCAATTGCCGTTCGCGGTCACTTTTGCCATCGCCGTTGCTGCGATAGCGGTCTTCCGCACTCATACCTTCCTCGAAATCGAATTCGTGGCCGGCGTCGTCATCGTCGTCGCCGTGACGATTCTGGCGTTTGTGATCACGTGGCCGCGAGCGGCGACGGTCATCATGATAGTGCCGGTGGCGGACTTTCTGGCTATTGCGCTGTGCAGCGATGCCGCGGCGTCCGAAGGCCTGTCACTGGCCATCTTGTGTTTTCTGCCGGGGCTATGGCTGGCCATCTTGTTCCGGGGCAAGGGCGCCTGGCTTGCCACGGCACTCACCATGGTCGCCTTGATCGTGCCCGATGTCATCCGCTTGTCGCCGAGCGACGACGCGTTCGTGTTTGTCCGACACGGACTCGTATGCCTGGTGATTCTGGCGGTGTGCGGCGTCGTCGTGGTCATGCGCCGGCAATTGACGATTGGACGCCGTCATCGTCGCGAAGCGCTGGCTCAATCGCGCGCCAGCAAGAACTTGCTGCAGGCCATCGTCGACAGCGTCGACGTCGGCATTCTGGCAATGGACAACGACGGCAACGACATGATTTTCAACCGCGCGCAACGCGAGATCCATGCCGTCGTGTCGCCGCCGGAGAACACCGATAAGACGGAGGCCGGCCACCTCATCTACGATCTCGACGGCGAAACGCCGTTGCCGGTTGGTGACCGCGCGGCCGCGCGCGCACTGCGGGGCGAGTCGTACAGCGGGATGACCATGCTGATCGGCCCCGGCACCGAGCGCGAGCGGGCACTGTCGGCGTCCGCGCGCCCCTTGACCGGTCCGGACGGCGAGCACATCGGCACCGTCGTGGCCTTCTACGATGTGACGGAATTGGTGCGTACGGTTCAGGCCGGCGAACGATTCGTGTTGATGGTCTCCCACGAGTTGCGCACGCCGATCACGTCGATCATCGGCTATCTGGACCTGCTCGTCGACGAGGCCGGCGGCACGAACCAGGCGATCGACGAGTATCTCGCCGTGATCAACAGGGGTGCCGAACGCGTGCTGTCCCTTGTCGACGATCTGCTTCTCGGCGCCCGGCTCGACAACGGCAAACTCCAGCTCAACCCGGTGCCGACGGACGTCGCCGCGTTGATCGCATCTTCTGCGGAATCAGCCGAACCGCGTGCTGCTTCCAAGAACATCGAGATCGTTCGCCGTCTCGAGCCGATGCGTCCCGTCGCCGTCGATGGTGCCCGGCTCAGCCAAGTGATCGACAATCTGCTTTCCAATGCCATCAAGTACACGCCGGCGGGCGGACGAATCACCCTGAGTGCCAAAACGAATGCGAATAACTTGATCATCGAGGTCGCCGACACCGGCATCGGCATGACCGCCGAAGAAACCGCCAATATCTTCACGGCGTTCTACCGCGCGGAGGCGGCAGTGCAGCGCCGCATCGATGGGACGGGGCTCGGCCTTGTCGTCAGCAAGGAGATCGTCGAACAGCATGGCGGATTCATTGCCGTGTCGTCGACGGCCGGCGTCGGGTCGGCATTCCGCGTGACGATTCCACAGCTGGAGCGGCCATGAAACGTCTCTTCGGCATCGTCGTCGCCATGCTGTACGGCGGGTCGGCGTTCGCACTCGTGTGGAGCACCGGCATGTACGACGGGTTCGCACGGGACCCGTGGCTGAGCGCCGCATCCTTGGTCGTCTGCATCACTGCGGCCGTGTCATTGGCCTATATCAGCACACTGTTGATGGTGTTCCTGACCGGCCGCAGCCCGGAACCCGGCGATCCCGAGGCGTTCGACTGGCATCTCCTCGTGCCGTGTCGAGACGAAGAGAGCGTGATTGCCGCGACGGTCTCGGCCGCACGTTCGTCGTTTCCCGGCGCGCATTTGTGGATTATCGATGACGCCAGCGACGACGGGACGGCGAGCGTCGTCCGGCGCCTGATGGAATTCGACGATCGGATCCACTTGATTTCGCGCGTCCGGCCGGACGCACGGCTCGGCAAAGGTGAGGCGCTCAACGACGCTTACCGCACCGTCAGCGCCCGGATCGGTGACGATCCCGAGATGCGGCGCCGCACAGTGATCGGGGTGCTCGACGCAGACGGCTACCTGTCGGACAACGCGCTCGCCGCCATCGCGGGCCCGGATGCGTTTGGCGACTCGCGGGTGGGGGCCGTCCAAATCGAAGTGTGGATGAAGAACCGGAATGATATGCGGCCGCTGCCCGGACGCGGACGGATTGCCAATGCGTTCGGCAGATACTTGGTACGAATGCAGGACGTCGAATTTCGCACCACGAACTCGGCCATGCAGCTCTTTCGCGTGCAGACCGGCAGCGTCGGGATGGGCGGCAACGGCCAATTCACTCGTCTGGACGCGCTGGACGCCGTCGCGGAGCGTTTCGGCGCGCCGTGGGGTCGCAAACTCAGCGAAGATTACGAACTCGGGCTGCATATTCTCGAACTCGGCTACCGCAATCACTACACGCGTGCCGCCCACGTGTCGCAAGAGGCCTTGCCGTACGGGCGGCGCCTGCTGACCCAGCGCACACGGTGGGCGCAAGGCATCATGGAATGCGCGAGCATCCTTCCCGCGCTCCGTCGAAGCCGTACGGTTCGGCCTCTTGGCCTGCTCGAAGTCAATTTCTTCATGAGTCAGCCGTTGTTGATGATGCTGAACCTGATCCTGCTGCCGATCTTGATCGTCACGGCCGTGGTGCGCGGCCAATTCGGCACGTTCGACGTGGGCACGACGGCGTCGCTTGTGGCGGCGCTGCTGGCGTATCTGATCCTGCCGTATGCCGTGTGGGGCCCGATCTACCGTCACATTGCGCGGGACGAGCGGCGCGTGCGAACCGGCGTCCTGGTTGGCTTGGGCATGCTGATCTACGTGTACGCCACCTACCTTTACTATCCGCGCGCCATCGGGCGGATGCTGACCGGCCGGAACGCGTGGGCCAAGACCAAGCGGAATGCGGACGACGTGGTGCCCGTGCCGACTGCGGTATCCGACCGGCTGCTCACGGTGCCGCTGGTTGACCCGGTCGTGCTTGAGGACTTGGCCGGCGAATTGGACCAGCGCAACGACTTGGCGCTTGAATTCGTCGCAGCGTTCGCGGTCATGTGGCCGACCCGGCTCGCGCGCATCAGCGCGGCGATTGACGCCGAGGACACAGTGGCCGGGCGCGACGCCGCCGAAAGCATCCGTGTCTCTGCCACCATGGTCGGAGCCGGCCGGCTCAGCCTCGTCGGTTCAGAGATGACCGACTTGGTGCGGGCCGGCGATTTCGAGTACGCCCGACGCAGGTTGCAACTGCTGAGCGACATCGGTACGGAAACCGTCGACGAATTCCGGACGAATTACCTGGCGGCGCTGAAAGGGATCGACTAGTTGCCATCGGCCACGGGCGGGACGGCCATGACGTCGGTGATTCGCTCCCGCAATTGCCGGGGCCTGAACGGTTTGGTGACATAGGCGTCCGCGCCCGCATGCAATCCGAGCGTGACATCGGCGTCATCGGCCCGCGCGCTGACCATGATCACGTGTTTCGAATAGAACTCACGGAGTTGCTCGACGACCCTATAGCCTTGAATATCGGGAAGGCCGACGTCGACGGTCACGAGGTCCGGATCATCGCGTCGAACTGCATCAGTCCCGTCCGCTCCGGTTGCAACGGCAGTGACAGCGAAGCCGCATTGCGAGATAACGATCTCGAGCAGTCGACGGACGTCATCATCGTCTTCGACGACTACGGCGCGCAAACCGGTTCCAGACATAGTGCAACCCTACTCATACGAAATCCCCGAATGGAATGGGATTTGGCAACGGGCAGCTTCACGTACGTCAGTTCCGCCCCGGTTTTGGCGGGACCGGCACATTCCGCTGAATGAGCGAGCCGGCAGGTTCCGTTGCTTGAGCCGGCCAACATTTCGGTTCTGGAAAACGGTCGCGCCAAAGCAATCCGCTTCAGCACCCTCGACGCCATGTGCAAGGCCTTGGATTGCCAACCCGGCGACCTTCTGGAATGGGTTCCCGAAGGCAACGGTCGACGCTGAGAACCGGCGTCCCCAAAAGCCGATTCGCGGTCCCGAGTACGACCACGGATGGCTCACCACAGTGATGGCCGACCCCGAGCGGAACGAGTTTTGCATCCTGGGCCCGCCGGCTGACGTTCTATCAGAGTCACTGCGGTGAACTATGCCGCTCACCGGTCGCACAGCGCTGATATTTTGATGCAATGAGCTGTCAATCGGAATGTGCCGTGGATGATGGACTCGCGGATTCCGCGCGACGGTACGTCGAAACAAGGCATCCCGGAGCCATCGGCTCTCTGCTCGGTGGAAGCACCGCGTTGGGGTTGGCAACTCCTTCGTCGGATCTTGACATCGTTGTCCTTTATCCGGATGGTGGACCCAATTACGTGGAAACCAGCTCGCATGAAGGGAAGCTCGTCGAAGCCTTCATCCACACATCGGCAAGCATTAGCTGGTGGAATGAACGCGAGGCGGCCGCATGCCGTCCCATTCTTGCCAACTTGTGTGCCCGCTCGATGGTGCTGAGTGGGGAGCAGTGCGCGATCCCCGTGCAACGAGCGGCCAAGAAGCTCTTGGCCGGCGGGCCCCCGCCACTGACGTCCACTGAACGTGATGACCGGCGTTACGCGTTGAGCGCAGCTCTTGATGATCTGGCGGGCACTTCAAACCCTGCGGAACGTTTTGCAGTGCGGTTCCAGGTCTTCCGATCGGCATGTGAACTGCTGTTACGGCTCAACCGTCGATGGCTCGGCAACGGTAAGTGGCTGGTGCGGCACCTGGAATCAGTCGATGACCAGATAGCTTGCGATCTCCTCAAGTGGGCTGGGGAAAGCGGGAATGCGCACGAATTGCGGACGCTCGCGCACGCCGTCCTCGACCGGGTCGGTGGCTACCTCCAGGAAGGGCACGTCCGGGGTCCAAAACCCGACTGACCGCTATCGGCGCTCAGCCGGTCGCGGCGAGCCACGGGAGGATCTGGCTGAGTTTTGTCGCTGTCAGGTCAGGCTCGATCGGCTCGGATCGCTTCGCGTCGTCCCGGTTGAGCCAGATGCCGGCCCATCCGGCGTTTTGCGCACCGGCGACATCGTTAACGAGCGAGTCGCCGACCATCACATATCTCTGCGCGGGCAGCGCTCGCTCAGCTGCATCGAAGATGCGGGAATCAGGTTTCTCGACGCCTACATCCTGGGAAAATACAGTCGCCTGGAGCAATCGTTCAAGCTCGACATGATTGGGGTAAGAATTCCCGTTAGAGAGCAATCCGATCCGACAATGGCCAGCGAGTGCTTCCAGCGTCGGAAGCACGTCGTCGTAGAGGTCGACTCCAATGAACCGGTGCTCTAGATAGAAGTCGTTCAGATGTACCGCCATGTTTTCGTCTGTGACGCCGAGGCGACGAAGACTCGTACGGAACGCTTCGAGCCGAATTTCCTCAAGGTTCGCAGTGACTCCTCGTAGCGCATCGGCGGTCTGGCCGCGGTCCGCGACAAATGCCTCGACAGACAGGTCACCACGAAGCGCAGGCATGCATGCGCGAAGTTCATTGATGGTCGACGCAAGCGAACGCCGCAACAATGCTTGAAAGTCCCAGAGTGTCTGGTCCCCGTCGAAATAGACTGTGATCACGTGGCTGATTTTGCCAGATCAGCCCTTGACCTCCTTGGGGCAACTGAGACGTGCTGAACCTGCCCGGCTGACCGCGGATGATCGGGCTGCCCGGTCAGTGGGTGAACTCAGGTCAGAGCGGTGTGGCTTCGACGGCGATTCGATCGTAGTCGGAACGCAAACCGCCTTCCGAAACGACGCCGACATGAATTCGGGTCAGTTCGGTGAGCGCCTCGGTCAGATTAGGGAGGTCGAGAATATCCGCATCGGGTTTGAAAGTGACTAAGAGATCGATGTCGCTACCAGAGGTGTTCTCGCCGCGTCTGATGGAACCGAACACGCGCACGTCGCGCGCTTTGTGCTGCTTGACCACACCGAGAATTTCCGCGCGGTGTCTGGCAAGAACGATCGATGGCCGCGGGGCCACCCGAACTACGCCACAACCCCAGCGATGAGAACTGCCAGCGAAATGGCCAGCATCCCGAGGCAGTTCAGCCAAAACTCATGTCGTAAGAATCGTGCTTTGATATGCGCGACAGCTGCGACGACGAAATAGGCCACGACTCCGACGTTGGCGGCCAGGGCCACGCCCGGCACGACGATGCACGTTGCCAGTCCGGCAGCTGCCGCGAATTTCACGACGATGAGAACCCACCACCAGTCTCGCGGGAAGCCGACCCCGTCCAGGCAATCGCGGATCAACCTCGGCGGCCGAATGGACATCACGCCATCCGCAAAGAGAACGAGCGCCAGTACCCCGGTCGGCCACCACGGATCCGGCGTCAATGGCACGTCATTTTCCTTTCACGAAAGTGACGGCGGCAACGGCAGACCGGACATCGTCGAGTGCCGATGAAACTGTCGACGTCGTGCCCGCCCAGCTGAACAAGATGCCGAGGTACGAGTGGTAAATGACACGAGCGGCCGTCTTCGAGTGCTCCTGTGTGATGCCGGCGTCACGAAGAATCTCCTCGAACTCGCGCACCAGCTCGTCCGCCAATTCGTTGAAGATCGCCGGCTCGTGGTTGCCGCTGACGAGAACTGCCGCGTAAGTGCGAGCCAGCTCCTGGTCGCCGGCGAACAGTTCGATGAACGGTTGAACGAGTGCAGCCACGCGCTTACCGGGGTCGGTCGTCGGCAAGGTCGGCTCGTCGGAGGAGCGCGGCGGGTGCTGCTGTTGCAGGTCCGCGATCCAGGTATCGAACGTTTTGACCAGTAGCGTGTTTTTATCGCCGACGGCGATGACCGTGCCCGTGCTGACTCCGGCCTCTGCCGCGATTCCGCGGACCGTGGTCGCCGCAAATCCGCGGTCGCGAAAGAGCGTTGCCGCAGCAGTCAGGACTTTGACACGTGTCGTTTCGCGTCGATCGGCCCTTGAATGAACAGGTTCAGTGAACATGTTCATTACCATAGCACGACCAACGGGTCCTAGGTGGTTCGATGAAGGTCGGGGCCGGCCGTCACTCTTCAATCGGATAGCTGACTATCGCGAATTGCGCCCCACTCGGATCCCAGCCATTGACGTTCATGGTGCCCTGGCCGCCGAAAACACGCGCAACGGGCCGAGCCTCGCTCCAGTGCCCGTCCCGCACGAGCATGACGTCGACTTGTCGATCGGCCGGATGCCCCTCGGTTCCGGGCGGGAACGCAAGATAGACCGCGAAATTGCCTGTCGGCGCGAGGTGCGGGAACCAATTGACCGACTCGTCGAATGTCAGCTGCTGGACGTCGGATCCGTCGGTACGCATGCGCGCGATCTGCGCATGCCCGTCAAACCGTTCAGTATTGAAATAGATCCATTTGCCGTCCCGGCTGTACTCGCTGCCGTCCTCACGAGCAGCGCCAATCGTCAGCCGTCGAGACTTTCCTTCGTCGAGAGCGAGCGTATACACCGAGCCCGGCCCCCACTCGGTTCCCGAGCGTCGCTCGATACCGATGAAGGCGATCTCGCGGCCGTCCGGCGAAACGCCGTGCAAGAAGTGCAGCAAACCGTCGTCCGGCGTGATGCGCTTGCTCGATCCGCCGGCGAGCGGCGCCCGGTAGATATTGCCGTCGCCGGCGGACAAGAAGATGTGTTCGCCGTCCGGGTCGAGGACGTGGTCATTGTTGAGGTCCGAGACATCGCCAATGGCGATTTCGGCCAGTCGGCCCGATCCGAGGTCCAGTCTCCACAACCGTCCGGCTCCGTTCAAGATCAGCGCCTGACCGTCGAGGGTCCAATTTGGAGCCTCAAGAAGCAGATCTCGGGTATCGAATACGTCCTGTCTCGTGCCGTCTGCTCCGACGGTCGAGACGACTGTCCGTTGGCCGCTCGCCAAGCAGCGTCCAGTCGGTGAGTTGCTCGACGATGAGAATGTCACGATCCAGTCCGTTCAGGAGTGTGCGGGAAGTTCTGAGCTGGTCAGTCTACACACCGATTTTCCGGCCCGGCCTCGCAAATTCGGAGTACTCTCGAAGATGCCGGACGTGTCGGCGTCGGACTCGCGGTGGTCCGCGCGCACGTCGAAGTGCAAATGGGTTTGGAAGTGCTGGGATGATCTCAGCGAAAGATGATCGCATTTGGTGCGAAGTGACGGCTCAGCTCGCCGCGGATGAGCGGCGAATTGAGCAAACGGTTCGGCGTGATTCCGGGCTGCCCTACCATGCCGGACGCTGGCTGCGTCGGTGGTCACCGGCGATCTGGATGGCCGCCTTTGGGTATGCGATGGCGGTTGTCGGGTCGGTGCATTACCTGAATCTGCCGGTTCTGGGCGTTTGCGGTATCGGCATCCTCATCGGCGGCTACCTGTTATGCGCACGCGAGATGGCAAAGAATGCGGGATGGCGGGAGCGAAAGAACTGACGAGGCCATCGTCAGGTCAAACCCGGATCAAAAACTCGGCCCGACCAAGGCAAAGGAGCGTGAGGGGATTGCGGTGATGATCCATCCAGGGCCTGCTCAAGGTGCGGATCTGTGAGTCGAAACTCGGCGAATTGTTATTGTGCCGTTATGTTGGGTATCGTTTTCGGCCTCTGAATGTCAGTGCTTCGCGAGATGATTAGACCATGGCAAACAGGTCAGCGTCTGAGGGGTTCGGTGCCGGGCAGCGCGCCGAGCGACGTGTTTCGCCGGGCATGCTCGCTTGCAAAGTCGATTGCGTTGAGCTTGCCGATCTTGGCCCCGAAGAGTTGAAGGACATTCTCGAGGATTGTGTTCAGCTCGAGGGGTTCGTCGCAGCGAAACGGGCGGAAATCCTCGCGGCGTTCGGCACGGCCCGATCGCATGACTGGCGGACCGATCCCGGCCGGCAACCGGCCGATCGGATCGCGGAGAACATGAGCCCGTACGGCGCCGACGAGATCGCCCCGATCCTCGATGCCGCACCGCGTACTGCCGCGGCCGAGCTCCACCGGTCGATGCGGGCGTGTTCGTGTCTGCCGCGGACGGTCGACGCGCTCAAGACCGGTAGTTTGTCGCCGCGCCGGTACCGTGAGGTGATGACAAAGACCCGCGATCTCCCGGTCGCCACGACCCTGGAAGCGGATCGGGAAATCACTACGTGGAACCCGAATGTGTTACCTCAATCATTCCGCACCCGGCTTTCACGCTGGGTGGGCTCGCACGACACTCGCACCGCCGAGAGCAAGCACCGTGATGTCTGCCGCGACCGGGCCGTCGAGTTCATTCCCGACGACAACGGGTCCGCCCAGTTACTGGCCTACGGCCCGGCAGACTCGCTACGAGCACTTTTCGACAAACTCGACCACGCCGCTCGCACCGGACGCGACACGGCCGGACGCGAGCCGGCGGGCGTGCTGGATACGCGTACTCTGGCGCAACGCCGTTTTGATGCTTTGGTCGATGCGAGCGTCCACCATGACGATCACCGGCGGGTCGAAGCACAAGACTGCCGATTGAACGTCACAGTGCCCGTGTTCGCCCTGCTCGGCTGGAACGACCCCGGCTACCTTGAAGGATACGGGCCGATCCCGGCCAGCATGGCCCGCCGGCTCGCCGCCGGCGCGCAAACCTGGACCAGGTTACTCACCGACCCGGTAACGGACCGGATCATCAACGCCGACCCGAAGAAATACCGGCCGAACGCCGCCCTTCGTAAGCTCGTGCGAGCACGCGACGGCACATGCCGATTCCCCTCCTGCAACATTCCCGCCGGCGCATGCGACATCGACCATATAAACCCATTCGCCCGCGGCGGACCCACGACCCCGGAGAATCTCCAGGCACTTTGCGAACACCACCACGAAGCCAAAACCAAAGGCTTCATCAACACCAATCGCCACGATCGCCGACGACGAGACCGCAAGAGACACCGCCACGACGACCCGTAGCACGACGATCACGACGACTGAGCCACAATGACAATCACCACGGCATCGGTAAACCTCACCTGGCTACCGCGCTCGGACACATCGGATACGCGAATGCCGCAAGTGATTCACGATCGGCCCAATGAAGATCTTCGAGGACGACCAAAATCCCGTGGCCGCTCACCATTGCTCGAGCAAATCGCAAAAACGAATAGCCGAGTGCGAAGCACGATATCGCGGAAGTGCTTGCTCGTACCCAGGCCGCAACTGGTTGCACGCTGGGAGTGGAGAGGTTGAAGTAGCTACCTCTGTTATTCCGGCTTGTTCCGATGATTCAACAGGTATCGCGTGTCAACGTGCTCGTACATCAGGTGCGCGACAAGGCCCTGGGTGGCATGCGGCAGATTGTGGCAATGATCCATCCAGACTCCCGGATTATCGGCACGAAAAGCGATCACAGCGGACGGGCGGAAAAGCTTCGTTAGTGGCCGGCCGGGCCATCCCAGACGCCTGTCCTGGAGGTGGAGCCGCTGCTCCGGATCTTCCTTGCCGAACACGGCAGGAAAGCCGATGCCACGGCGACGCTGCGCGAAGTCCGTTCGCAGGCCGCCGCACGCTTGGTCTCCGATGCCGAAACCTCCCGGGGCTACCTCGACGGCGAGGGGCAATTCCCTCGACGGATCGCCCAGGTCACGCTCATCGCCTCCCGGGCCGCGATCGTCGACAGCGAATGAGGGTGGTCTCCGGTTCGAACAGTCGAAGGCTACGCAGCGGTCAGCGACACATCCCGACAGAAAATCATCGCCTTGACCCGACGACGTCGAACCAGATTTACTACGGAGGTGAGCCGTTGCGACGGGCGGCATGGTCACCGGCAGCGTTCCGCTCACAAATCGCGGTGGACGGCCCAACCCGCACGGTCTCTTCCATCGGAACAGTTCCAGGAGATGTAGCCGATGGCGACAAACAACACGGATGAGAAGTTGCGGCCGAAGGAACTCACCGTCCGGGGAATCATTCTCGGTGCAATCATCACCGTCGTCTTCACGGCCGCCAATGTTTATCTCGGCCTCAAGGCCGGCCTCACCTTCGCCACGTCCATTCCGGCAGCGGTCATCTCGATGGCAGTTTTGCGGCGGTTTCGTACGTCGACCATCCAGGAAAACAACATCATCCAAACGATCGCGTCGTCGGCGGGGACGCTCGCAGCGATCATTTTCGTTCTCCCCGGCCTCATCATGGTCGGCTGGTGGCAGAATTTTCCCTACTGGACCACTGTGGCAATTTGCGTGATCGGCGGCGCCCTGGGGGTCATGTATACGGTGCCGCTACGGCGAACGTTCGTCGTCGGCTCCGATCTGCCCTTCCCCGAAGGCGTGGCCGCAGGTGAAGTCCTCAAGGCGGGCACCGAGGGGAGCGCCGAAGGTGACCGCGAGAGCATCATGGTGATCTTGTGGGGCGGCATCGTTTCGGCAGTGTTCGGCATTCTCACCAAGACGAAGGTGCTCGCCGAAACCGTGTCCGGCGCCGTACGCGTCGGTGCCGGCGGTGTTGCCGGCTCCGTCAGCCTCTCTTTCGCCTTGATCGGGATCGGCCACCTCGTCGGGCTGGCCGTCGGCATCGCCATGTTCGTCGGTCTCATCATCGGGTGGGGAATCCTGGTGCCCGTCATGAGTTGGGGGCACGTCGGTGGTGCGCCGATTGCCGATGCTATCGACAAGATCTTCACCAACGACGTGCGATTCGTCGGCGCCGGAGCCATGGCCATTGCAGCGATTTGGGCGCTCGTGAAGATTTTCGGCCCCATCGTAGGCGGTATCAAGGACGCCATTGCCTCGACGAGGCAGCGTAAATTGGGCGCCGAGGTCGCCCTGGAAGAGCGCGACCTGCCCATCACGCTCGTCGGCATGTGGATCGGCCTCTCGCTCATCCCCATCGGACTGCTTTTATGGGCGTTTCTGAACTCGACGCACCTCGCCGACGGCCATGCGGTGACTATCACCGTCACCCTGGCCTTCACCGTCGTCATCGGAGCCGTGACGGCTGCAGTCTGCGGCTATATGGCGGGGCTCATCGGCTCGTCCAATAGCCCGATTTCCGGAGTCGGCATCCTGGTGGCGCTCCTCCTTGCCCTTCTCATTGCCGTCATCTACGGCGGGGGCGGCGATGCCAAACGAACCGCCGAACTCGTTGCCTACACGATTTTCGCCACGGCAATCATTTTCGCGATCGCCACCATTTCCAACGACAACCTCCAGGACCTCAAGACCGGTCAGCTCGTCGGCGCGACCCCGTGGAAGCAGCAACTTGCACTCATCATCGGTGTCGTGTTCGGTGCCGTCGTGATCGCCCCGGTGCTCGACCTGCTGAACGATGCCTTCGGCTTTCTCGGCGCGCCGGGCGCCAGTCACAACCCTCTTCCGGCCCCGCAGGCCGCACTCATCTCCTCGCTCGTCAAAGGAGTGCTCGGCGGCAGTCTTAACTGGGGGTATATCGGGCTGGGCGTGGCCATCGGCGCCGTCGTCATCATCGCCGACGAGATTCTGGCCCGAAAGACGACGCGTTTTCGCCTGCCGCCGCTGGCGGTCGGGATGGGGCTTTACCTGCCCATGGAACTGACGTTGACGATCGCGGTGGGCGCAGTGCTCGGCAAGATTCACGATCGCTGGGCCGCCGGTCGCAGTAATCCGGAGCGGGCCCGCCGACTCGGAGTGCTGCTCGCCACCGGCCTGATCGTCGGCGACAGTCTCTGGGGCGTGGCCTATGCGGGAATCGTCGTCGCCTCCGGCAAGAGCGACCCCATGGCGCTCGTGGGCGATTTCTTTACCCCGTGGTCGAGCGGCATCGGCGTCATCATCTTCGTTGCCGCGCTCGTGTCGATGTACCGCTGGACTCGTCGACGGGCGATAGCCAAGGGCCGGCGCGATTCGTGACGAGCCAACGCGTTGCTTCGGCGGGGGAGCCGGTCTCGGCTGCCGCCAACAGATCAGACGCGGATCAGCAACTCGCCGTGTAAAAGCGAGAACCAACCGTCGGGGTCCCGCGCCCACTGCCGCCAGCCCTCGCTGATCCGATCAAGGTCGGCCCGCGTCGCGCGTTGCTCTCTCACCAGCTGTTCGGCGAGATCCGATTCGACGATGCGATCGGCCCACATGCCGCCCCACCACTCGCGAGCCTCCGGGGTGGCATAGCACCACGTGCTCGACGTGGCCTCGACCGTCGCCGCTCCCGCCGCGTGCGCCCAGGCAAGCAACCGGCGTCCCGCGTCCGGCTCGCCCCCGTTGGCTCGCGCCGCGGCCCGATACAGCGACAACCATTCGTCCAGTTCGGGCACCCGTGGATACCACGCGAACGACGCGTAATCGCTGTCGCGCACGCCGACGACCCCGCCCGGTCGACACACGCGCATCATTTCGTGAAGCGCCAGCACCGGATCGGGCACGTGCTGCAGCACCTGGTGGGCATGCACGACGTCGAATGTCCCGTCGCCGAAATCGAGCGCCAGTGCGTCGCCGACCACCGCCCGCGCATTCGTGAGCCGCTGCCGGTCCAACTCCGCACGTGTCAGCGCCGCGGCCTCGCTCGTCATCTCGACTGCCACCACGCTGCCGGGATCGACCATTCGGGCGATGTCGGCGGTAATGGTGCCCGGGCCCGAGCCGACGTCCAGCACGTGTGCGCCGCTGTTGAACTCCGCAGCAAGATAACCGGCCGAATTCTCGACAGTTCGATTGCTGTGCGATCGCAAGACGTTCCTGTGGTGCCCGTGCGTGTACGTCACGGGGCTAATCCGTCTTGATCGGCGCGCGGCGCGCGGATGATGGTCATAGTCATTTTGTGCGCAAGAGGGGACTTGAACCCCTACGCCCGAAGGCACCAGAACCTAAATCTGGCGTGTCTACCAATTCCACCACTCGCGCGGGCACACCAAACTATAGGGCATGGGCGCCGGTCGACTCCATTTGTGCGGTGTCGGAACTCAACATCCGGCCCGCCGCGCCGACAGTGGCGTCAGGATCTCCAACGCCAAGGCGCGTGCGGCCTTCCGGCGGGAATCGGCGTCCCCGATCGGACCGATCGGGGTTTCCGGCATCGCACTCAGCACGAGAGACCCAACTGCCATCGTGGCGCGCAGTACGGCGTCCGGATCCGGATCGGGCCCGGCGATTCGCGTGACGAGCTCGCGGATGTGGTCGACATTGCGGTGACTGAAGTCCTCGCGCGCCAACACCGTCGGGTTCGATTGCGTGAACCGCAACGCGAGCGAGCCCTGGCCGTCGAAGATCGCGAGCAGCCTGTCGACGAATTCGACGTCGCGCTTCGGCCCGGGGTCGGTGGCGTCCAGCCAATCGAGAAGGTCGACTATTGACTCCGTGTAGGCATCCAAGGCAGCCCGCACGATCATGTCCTTGGTGCGGAAATAGTAGTAGAGCGCGGCCTTTGTCAGGCCGCACGCCTCGGCGATCTCGCGCAATGACGTCTTGTCGTACCCTCGCTCGACGAACAACGTCATGGCGACGTCCATGATCTCGGCAGGGGTCGAATTTCCCTTGCGCGGCATAGGCCCTTTCCTTACGGGGTGACTGACGGCGTCCCGCTCAGCTTACGGGACGCGTCGACGCTTACTTGACAACCGGCTAATGTGGTGTTTACCTGTCGTCCGACAAGTAAATTAGCCGGGCGACAAGTAAGGATAATTATGACAACTTCGGCCCCGGCTGCGCCGACGACGACTTCGCCGCCCTCGCGCAGCCGATTGATACTCATCATGGTGAGCCTCGTGCTCGCACTCGTTCCGGTGCAGCTGGACGGGCTCGTCACGGCCACCGCGACGCCGACCATCGCCGGCGAGCTCGGCGGTCTGGCAGACCTCGCCTGGGTCGCGACGGCGTACCTGCTGACGATGGCGATCGGCACGATAGTGGCCGGACGCCTCGGGGACATGTTCGGTCGCAAATGGATGTTCTTGATCGCGTTGGGGGTCTTCTTCGGTGCCTCGGCCTGGGCCGGATTCGCCGGTTCGATGGGCGGCTTCATCGCCGCCCGCGCCGCGCAGGGCCTCGGCGCAGGCATGACGTTCACAACCCTTTTGGCGACTGTGGCGGACGTCGTACCGGCCGAGAAGCGGGCCCGTTTTCAGTCGATCTTCGGCGCCATCGCACCGGTCTCCATGATCGTGGGGCCGTGGATCGGCGGCATCATCACCGACAGTCTGGGCTGGCGTTGGATCTTCTTCTTCAATCTTCCGCTCATTGCCCTGTCGATTGTCGGTGCCGCCGTCCTATTGCGCTTGCCGCGCAGAAGCCGCGGCGGCCGCGTGGACGTGGCCGGGCTCTTCGCGATCGCAGGTCTGAGCCTCGGCGCAGTGCTCGCCGTGTCTTGGGGCGGACATCAATACGACTGGCTGTCGATCCAAGTCATTGGTGCCGCAATCGTGGCCCTCGCCGGAATCGTGGCCCTCGTGCCCATCGAACGCCGCGCACAGCACCCCATCTTGTCGCCGGACCTTTTCGGCAACCGCTCGGTGCTGATGAGTTTCATCGTCATGTTCTTGACCATGGGCGCCATCATGATGGCCTCGATCAACTTCCTGCCGCTGTTCCTCCAGCTCGTGCAAGGACACTCCGCTTCCAATAGCGGGCTATTGCTTTTGCCGATGCTCTTGCCGGCCATCGCCGTGTCGCTGCTGATCGGAGCTTGGACGACGCGCGGCTCCCGGTTCCGCAGCGTCATCATCGCGGGATCGTCGATCACGACCCTTTCGTGCATCCTGCTGGCCACCATGGGCACGTCGACGCCGGTCTGGACCACGTCCGTGTACATGGTGCTGGTTGGCGCCGGAATCGGGATGCTCTTCCAGACGCCGCTCGTGCTGATCCAGAACACCGCGCCCCATCACGAGGTGGGCGCCGCCACCGGAGCAGCATCCTTCTTCCGTATGCTCGGCGGCGCCATCGGAGTCGGCGGTCTCGGCGCGCTGTTCACCGGCACTATCGTCAGCCGCGTCGGAGGGCACGGGACGTCGCTCGACATCTCGTCGGTGACGCCTGCCGCGCTCGACAAACTTCCGGACGCCGCCAGGCAGATAGTCGCGGACGCCGTGACTTCGGGCAATTCGGCACTCTTTTGGGCAGCCGCCTGCGCCGGCGCCGCGGCGATAGTCGCCGCCCTGCTGATTCCTCGGCGGCAGGCCGCTACCGAGTAGGGTCTAGTCGATGCCGAGGGTCTTGCGCAGCCGAGCGACGTGCCCCGTCGCCTTCACGTTGTACTGGGCCGTCTCGACGGTGCCCTCGGCATCGACTACGACAGTGGAACGGATGACGCCCTGCACCACCTTGCCGTAGTTCTTCTTTTCGCCGTACGCACCCCATTGGGAGAGAACGTCCCTTTCGGGGTCGGCCAATAGCGGGAACGTCAGGTGGTCGCGCTCGGCGAATTTTGCGAGCTTTTCCGGCTTGTCGGGGGAGATGCCAACGACCTGCACACCGGCGGCTTGCAAAGCGTCGAGGGAATCGCGGAAATCGCAGGCTTCGGTCGTGCATCCCGGGGTCATGGCTGCAGGATAGAAATACACGACGACCCGGCTGCCGCGGAAGTCCGACAGCGAGACCGTCTCGCCGGCGTCCGACGTCAAAGTGAAGTCCGGCGCGCTGTCACCGGGTTGAAGACGAGTAGGTTCCGCGGTCATTGATCCTCCGAAAGTCACCGAGATCTGTGCTGGCATCTTCGACAATATCCGCGCACACGGGCGATCCCCCTCGCGGGTCCATCGGTAATTACGATAACCTCAGTGCCATGAGTACGCTGGAGCACGCAAAGAACATCGACCTCGACACGCCGATTCCCAAGTCGCCGCAGCAGTTGAGTGCGCGGATTGCGGCCCGGCAAGATCGGATCGCCGGAAACGTGGACGAGCTCGTGGGCCGCATCCACCCCAAGGCAATTGCCACCCGGTTGGCGAACAAGTCGCGTGATACTTTTTTTACCGAGGACGGTGACCTGCGCCCGGAGCGTTTGGCAGCGGTCGGTGTCGCAATGGTCGCAGTAGTCGGTGTCGTGCTCCGCGTCGCCACCCATGGTTCCCGTAAGGCCCATAAGCTCGAGGTCAAGGAAGCCAAGAGGTCAGGCCGGTAAGATAGCCGGCGATATGAACGCTTCCAACTCCGCTTCCGCGTCACAATCCCTGCCGATTCGCATGCTCCACGATCGGCTGCTCGTATCGCTCGACGAACAAGAGGGCGAACGCAAATCGTCCGCCGGCATCGTCATTCCAGCCACCGCCGCCATGGGGAAACGACTTGCCTGGGCGGAAGTCGTCGCCACCGGCCCGCACGTGCGGCAGACCGAACTGGGCGACAAGGTTCTCTTCGATCCGGACGAGCGTGCCGAGGTCGAACTCCAAGGCGATACCTACATCCTGCTCCGCGAGCGCGATGTCCACGCCGTCGCGGCCGAGCGGGGCGATGCCGGCTCCACCGGGCTGTACCTGTAGCGCGGATTGAAGCCGATCCGAGCCCGTACTCCCAACTCGCCACCGCAAGTAAGGTCAGGCTAAGCTTGTAGCCGTGATGAGCGCGCTGCACGACCTCGAATTCGGGACGCTTTATCTTGCGCTCATGGGCATCGTGTTCGCTCGCGCACAAGCCACGTACTGGGTCGGCCGTCTTGCCGGCACCGGAGCGCGGCGGTTCGGCGCCGTCCGGCGGATCGAAAGCCGCCGCGTGAGCCGGGCCGAACACCTTCTCACGCGCTATGGCGCTCCCGCCGTCACACTGTCGTTTCTCACGGTCGGCCTGCAAACGGCATTGAACTGTTTAGCCGGCGTCGGCCGGATGCCGTTCGTGCGCTACCTGTTTTTCATGCTCCCCGGATGCGCCGCCTGGGCGCTCATTTATGCGACGATCGGCATGGCAGCGCTCTGGGCGTGGGTCGACGTCGTCCCGCCGTCCGCCTGGGGCACCGTCGCCACCATCGCCGTGCTGGCCGTCATCGCCGCGATCGTCGTCCTGCGCCGGAAGCGGACCGCTCACTAGCTACCGGTGGCGCGGCCGGGAGGGAAGCCGCCGGTGGCGATCGGGCCCCACGAATCGATCGCGATACGGATGAGCGATTTGCCCTGACTGCGCATTGCAGCGCGATACTCGTTCCAATCGGGATGTTCCCCGGAGATCGCGCGGAAATAGTCCACGAGCGGCTCGACCGACTCCGGCAGGTCGATCACCTCGGCCGTCCCGTCGAGCTGGACGTACGGGCCGTCCCATTCGTCCGATTGGATGCACAGCGTCACCGCTGGGTTCCGCCGCACATTGTGCACCTTCGCGCGCTCCGGATAGGTGGAGATCACGATCCGCCCGGATTCGTCGACCCCGCACGTCACCAGCGAGACCTGCGGGCGCCCGTCGCGCTTTGCCGTGATGATCGTCGCTCGATGACGCGGCCTGACGAATTCGAGCAACTCGTCGCGTCCGACCCGCCGGGATGTCGCTGTTGTGGGACTCATGCCCGCCAGCTTAGCGCGACTCCATTGTGAACATCATGTTTTGGAAATTCTATTGTTTATCGATAGGAATAGGTCGACAATCGATTTATGGATAGAAGCGGAATGATCGGGTTTCTCTCGTTCTTGCTGGGCTGGGCTCTCGCAGTCAGCGTGTTCATGCAGGTCTTCGGTCTGCCCTGGCTGTCCGGCGCTTATGCGGAGCAGTATCCGGACCTCGCAGGAATGCGGTGGCCGCTGATGACGTTGGCGATCATCGGGTTTTGCTGCGTCGAGACCGGGGTCGTGTGTACACTGCGCTTGCTGCGCTTCACCGCCCGCGACGAGGTATTCTCGTCACGCTCGCTGCGCTGGGTTGACGGCATTATCGGCTCGTTTCTGGCGGGAAGTCTTGTCAGTTTTTCCACCATCGCCTATTTGGACAACGCGCCCGCGGGGCCGCCCTTTTGGCTGTTCGTCTTGCTCTTCACGGCCGTGGGCGGCATCGGACTGGCACTGCTCATGCTTGTGATGCGTAGCTTGCTTGTCCAAGCGACAACTCTGCGCAATGAAATGGAAACCGTGATCTGATGCCGGTTGTCACGCGAATTGACGTCGCATTAGCCAAACGAAAAATGTCGGTCAATGAATTGGCCGACCGAGTCGGTATCACACCGGCCAACATCTCGGTGCTCAAAAACGGGCGTGCGAAGGCGATTCGCTTCAGCACGCTCGACGCCATGTGCAAGGCCTTGGACTGCCAACCTGGTGACCTCCTCGACTGGGTTCCTGAAGACGGCCTTTAACCGTATTCTCGTCGGGGCCGTGCGAAGGCCCGGAACGGCAGCGTCAAACAGTGCCGCGGACGCGGGCGTACCGCTCGCGCGCTCCGCCGTCCGACGCCTCGGCGCTGAATTCCTTGGACGGCGCCTTGTCCCAGCGCGGCGCATGTCCCAATAGCACGCGGGCCGCCTGCCGAGCCATGCCGTCGGCCACGTACTCGTCCGGGCGCGGCACCGTCACGGGGCGGCCGAAGATGGCCGGCGCGATCTGCTGGACCGCCGCCGACCGGGCGCCGCCGCCGATCATGACGATTCGCTCGCACGCGAGCCCCGACTCGGTCAACGCATCAGCGCCTTCCGCAAGCCCGCACAACATTCCCTCGACGGCTGCGCGCGCCAGATTCTCCCTGGTGAAGTTCTGTGTCGTGATGCCGTGCATCGAGCCCGTCGCGTCGGGCAGATTCGGCGTGCGTTCGCCCTCCAGATACGGCACGAGCGTGAGCCCGCCGGCCCCGGCGGGCGCCGAAAGCGCCAATTCGCCGAAGTCCGCCGGCTTCAGGCCCAGCATCTTTGCGTATGTGTCCGGCACGCGCGACGCGTTCAGCGTGCACACCAGCGGCAGGTGCCGGCCGTCGGCGGACGCGAAGCCCGCGACGATACCGGCAGGGTCGGACGTCGGGTTGTCGGCGACGGCGAAGATCGTGCCGGACGTGCCGATCGACACCACGAATTCGCCCGGCTCGGCGTGTAGTCCGAGCGCGGCAGCGGCGTTGTCGCCGGCGCCCACGCCGAGCTTCGCCCCTTCCGGTGTTGTGCCCGGCGAGTCGTGCGGACCGAGCACGCGCGGGAGCTTGGGAGCGTGCCCCAGGGCACGTTCGAGCAGGTCGAGCCGGTATTCGCCGGTGGCGGCCGAAAAATATCCCGTGCCCGATGCATCCGAGGCCTCGGTGGTCAGCGCATCGAGCCCGCCGGGCACGCCGGGGCCGAACCCGGCAAGCCGCCACGTCAGCCAATCGTGCGGCAGGCAGACTGCCGCCGTCCGCGCCGCATTGTCCGGCTCGTTCTCGGCGAGCCACCGCAGCTTGGTGGCGGTGAACGACGCCACCGGGACGGCGCCGACGGCGTCCGCCCAGGCCCGCCCGCCTGCCTCGGGGTCGCCGTCCCCGAGCTCGGCCACGAGCTCCGCGGCAGCCGGCGCCGACCGGGTGTCGTTCCACAGCATGGCCGGCCGAACGACCGCACCGCCGGAATCCAGACACACCATGCCGTGCTGCTGGCCGCCCACCGAGATGGCTTCGACGTCGTCCAGCCCGCCGGCAGCCGATGCGGCGGCCTGCAGCGCGATCCACCAATGCTCCGGGTCGATCTCGGTGCCGGGTTCGTGCGGCGCCTGACCGTACCGGACGAGTTTGCCGGTTTCCGCCTCCCGGATGACGACCTTGCACGACTGGGTGGAACTGTCCACCCCCGCGACCAGTCTCATTGGGCCGCCCTCGCGTCGCGTGCGTCGGTGAAGGCCTTGATGCAGGCGTCCACATCGGCAGCGGAATGCGCCGCCGACAATTGGACGCGAATGCGCGCCAACCCCTTCGGCACGACCGGGTACGAGAACGCGATGACGTAGATTCCACGCTCGAGCATGGCCGCCGAGATCTCGTTGGCCTGCCGCGCCCCGTCGTCCCCGCGGAACATTACTGCGCAAATGGGATGCTCGCCCGGAAGTACCTCGAACCCGGCAGCGGTCATGCCCTCGCGGAAACGCTTCGTGTTCGACGTCAACTGTTCGCGGGCCCGTGTCGATTCACGGGCGAGTTCGAGTGCCTTGATGCTGCCGGCCACGACCGCCGGGGCCACGGCGTTGGAAAACAGGTACGGCCTGGCACGCTGGCGCAACAGGTCGACGATCTCCCGGGGAGCCGCGATGTAGCCGCCGGACGCACCGCCCAATGCCTTGCCGAGGGTGCCGGTGATGATGTCGACCCTGCCCATCGTCCCGGTGTACTCGTGGCTGCCGCGGCCCCCGTCGCCGACGAAGCCGACGGCATGCGAATCATCGACGAGCACGAGCGCATCGTACTTTTCGGCCAAGTCGCAGATGTCGGCCAGCGGTGCCACGTATCCGTCCATCGAGAACACGCCGTCCGTGACGATCATCCGCCGTCGTGCGTCTTTTGCATCGATCAGGCACTGTTCGAGTTCGCCCATGTCGCGATTGGAATAGCGCAGCCGCCGCGCCTTCGACAACCGGATCCCATCGATGAGCGACGCATGGTTCAGCGCGTCCGAGATGACCGCGTCATCGGCCGACAGCAGAGTTTCGAAGACGCCGCCGTTGGCGTCGAAGCACGACGAGAACAAGATGCTGTCTTCGGTGCCCAGGAAGTCCGCCAGCTGATGCTCGAGCTCGGTGTGCTGGGTCTGGGTTCCGCAAATGAAACGCACGCTGGCCATGCCGAAGCCGCGCTCGTCGAGCCCGGCGTGCGCCGCCGCAATGATGTCGGGGTGGTCGGCCAGGCCGAGATAGTTATTGGCGCAGAAGTTCAGCACGTCCTTGCCGGCAGTCGTGATGGTCGCCGACTGCGGTGAATCGAGCCGGCGCTCGTGCTTGTAGAGCCCCGCCGCATCGATCTCCGCCAATTCGGCAGCCACCGAGGCCTTCACGTTTTGATACACAGTTGATTCTCCTCGTTCGCCGTCCGCCTATTGTTCCCAGTCGAGCACGACCTTGCCGCGGCTGCCCGCGGACGCGATGTCGAACGCCCGCTGCCAGTCGGCCGCCGGCACGACGTCGCTGATCACGTTCGTGATTGCCTTGCGCAACGCGGACGACGTGCTGAGCATCGCGCTCATCGCATACCAGGTCTCATACATCTGCCTGCCGTAAATGCCCTTGATGGTGAGCATCGACGTGATCACGGCGCTCCAATTGATCGAATACTCCTGCGAGGGCAGCCCCAGCATGGCGATCCTGCCGCCGTGCATCATGTTATCGATCATTTCCTGCGTGGCTTGCGGACTGCCCGACATCTCCAGGCCGATATCGAACCCTTCGGTCATGCCGAGCTCCGTCTGGGCTTCGCGAACCCGTCGGCGGGCCACGTTGATGGACGTGTTCACGCCCACTGCCGGTGCCAGTTCGAGCCTCTCATCGCTCACATCGGTCATCACAATGTTCCGCGCTCCGACGTGCCTGGCGATCGCTGCCGCCATCAGCCCGATCGGACCGGCGCCGGTGATGAGGATGTCTTCGCCCGCGATCGGATACGTCAACGTCGTGTGCACGGCATTGCCCAGCGGATCGAACACGGCCCCCAGGCTCGGATCCATATCGTCCGGCTGCACCCACACGTTCGTGGCGGGGATGACAACGTAGTCGGCGAACGCACCGTCCCGGTTGACGCCGATACTGCTCGTCCGGGCGCACACGTGGGCCCGGCCGGCCCGGCAATTACGGCACGAGCCGCACACGACGTGACCTTCGCCCGAGGCGTACTGGCCGGGCTCGACGTTCGTGACGTCGGCGCCGACCTCGACGATCCGGCCAAAGAATTCGTGCCCGGGGATCACCGGCGGACGCAACGTGTTCGCCGCCCACTCGTCCCATTTCAGGATGTGCAGATCGGTTCCGCACAGGCCCGTCCGCAGCACCTTGATCTTGACGTCGCGCGGGCCGGGTGACGGCTCCGGAGCCTCGATCAGCTCAAGACCGGGCTCCGCCGCTCGCTTGGAAAGTGCCCGCATTCATTCTCCTCGTCGAAATGCCTCGTTGCCTGTCCGATTTGTCTGTCCGAACCAGACTATCCGCTGGGCCCGGGGCTTCTACCGGCCCGGCCGCACGATGGGCTTGATCACCGACGGGTCCGCCGCGGACGCCGTCAACGCCGCCTCCACGTCGTCCAGCCCGAACTCGTGCGTGCCCAGCCGGGCCAAGTTCACGGTGCGCTGCCGTGCCATGCCGATCGCTGCCGGGTACACGTTCGCATAGCGGAAAGTGCCGGTCAGCGTCAGCTCACGGTTCTGCAGGGTCGCGACAGGGATCGACACGTCCGGATCGGCGGACATGCCGACCAGCACGGCGCGTCCTGCCGGCCGGAGCGCGCGCAAGCCGGCAGCGACCGACGACGGCACGCCGCTGCACTCGATCAACACGGACGGCGCGAGGTCGGCAAGGTTCGCCTCGCTCGTCCGGACGTTGACGACGTCGTCCGCGCCAAGTTCCGAAGCGACGTCGAGACGAGTATCGACGACGTCCGTGACCACGACGGACGCAGCCCCGCGCGCCTTGGCGACCTGCAGTGCGAGCAGCCCGATCGGCCCGGCCCCGGTGACGAGCACGGTATCGCCCGGGCCGACGTCCGCCTTTTGATTGCTCCACAGCCCGACCGACAACGGTTCGATGAGTGCCGCCTCGACATCCGACAGCGAATCAGGCACCCGGTGCGCGAAGTCCGCCGGCAACGTCACGAATTCGGCGAAGGTTCCGTCGATCGGCGGAGTGGCGAAGAAGCGGACGTCCGGGCACAAGTTGTAGCGTCCGCTGCGGCATTCGCGGCACGCGCCGCACGGCACACCGGGTTCCAACGCGACCCGGTCGCCGACCGCGAGGGAACGGACGCCGTCGCCGAGCGCCACGACCCGGCCCGACGCCTCATGTCCCAGGACTAGAGGAGAGCGCACGACGAGATCGCCGATCCGGCCGTGCTCGTAATAGTGGATGTCCGAGCCGCACACCCCGACTGCCAGCACCTCGATCAGTACCTCGCCGGCCGCGGGGCTGGGCACTGGCCGCTCCTCGACAGTGATCGCGCGCGGCTCGCCCAGGACAGCCGTGCGCATAGTCGTGGGCAAAGGGGATGGCGGATTGTGTGTGCTTGATGCCATAGTTGAACTCCTGACGGTTGATACCGGCCACGCTACCCGCCGGCTCGTCTCGACCGTCAGGCTCTACCCACCTGATTCTCAGCGAATTCACCTATCGTGGATTATTCCCCCTTACCGTCGCCAAGAAAAGGATCTCCAGTATGGGTACACCTATTGCGCAACGATTCGAAGAGAAGTTCAACTCGGAGTCGGCCGCCCTGAACAACGGGCGTTCTTTCGAAGACTTGGTGCTGGTGTTGGCAAATGAATTCAGTGTGGGAATCGCACTGCTCGAATACCGCGTCGAGCTGATGGAACAAGCGCTCACGAAGGCCGGACTCGAGGTTCCGCAGATCCCCCAAGAGGTGGTCGACCAAGCGTTCGACTGACGGTTTCTCGTGGCGGTCGCGGGCGTTGTCGGACACGGCCCCGGCCTCATCGATGCGTTATTGTGATGAAAATTCCTTGACTTCGAAACACGCATCGACGAAATTGAGTACCGGGCGTCGACCCGGCAATGGGGCGGGGCGGCGCCTGATAAAACCTGACGGGGGCGGTAGCCGCACATCGCACCGGGAGACGAGGAGTCGTTACGCGAAACGCAGTGTGCGCGCTTGCGCTGGTAGCCCCATTGATGGTCGGGTGCGCCGGAGCGGCCCCGCCGACGTCGACTGCCGACTCCGTGTCGGCGCAGGCACACGTTCGAAGTCCGAAGTCGGAATTGAACAGGATGACGCTGGCGCAGCGGGTTGGCCAGCTGCTAATGGTGGGGACGCCGGCCAGCCATCACATGAGTGGGACCACGAAGACGGCAGTGACGAAGTATCACGTCGGGTCGATCATCTTGACGGGGCGGGATCATCACGGCGTGACGGCACAACGTCATGGCGCCGACAACGTCCAAAAGCTCGCCACGAAGCACTCGACGGCGAATTCGCCGATCGCGATCGCCGTGGATCAGGAGGGCGGGTACGTGCAGGTGTTGCAGGGGAAGGGGTTTAGTAAAATCCCGACGGCGCTGCATCAGGGCACCTGGTCGAACTCCAGTCTCAAGGCTCACGCGAAGAAATGGGGTCGTCAGTTGCACCGGGCCGGTGTCACGCTCAATCTGGCGCCGGTGATGGGTACCGTGAGCAAGCATTTGGACCGGAAGAACAAGCCGATCGGCTATTACTATCGGGAGTTTTCGCATCATCCGCACGAGGTGGCGATGAAGGGCACGGCGTTTGCGAACGGGATGCGGGCTGCGCATGAACAGGTCGCGATCAAGCATTTCCCCGGGCTCGGGCGGGTGCGCGGGAATACTGATACGACGTCCGGTGTGCGTGATCATGTGACGACTCGGCACGGGTCGACGGTGAAGCCGTTCGGAGTGGGGGTCAGGTCCGGGGCGCAGTTCGTGATGATTTCGAGTGCGTATTACGACAAGATCGACAAGAAGAACCCGGGAGTGTTCTCGTATCGGATCATGCACACCATGTTGCGTGAGGATCTGAATTTCACGGGCGTGGAGATCAGCGACGATCTGGGTCAGGCCAAGCAGGTCGCAGGGTGGTCGCCGGCCGAGCGTGCCGTGAAGTTCATCCGGGCGGGCGGCAACATGATTGTGACGGTCAACCCCAAGCTGGCCGGGGCCATGACGGCGGCCCTGATCGCCAGAGCCAAGGCGCGTCCGCAGTTCCGCGCCAAGGTCGACAAATCGGCCCTGAAAATCCTCACGGCCAAACACCGGGCCGGACTCGACCCCTAAGCATGGGGTGACGTCGCAGCCTCGGCCGATTGCCCCGAGGGATATCGTTGTCACGACGATGAATAAGGAGGCAATCGGTGAGCGCGGAGAGCACGCCCAACCCCATCCGATGGAAACTGCTCATCGTATTCCTAGCCACCGTGTTCATGGCGCTGCTGGACGTCAGCATCGTCAACGTGGCGCTTCCGACCATCGAATCATCGCTCGACGCCTCTCAATCGCAGCTGCAATGGATTCTCGCCGGCTACGCATTGCTGTTCGGGCTGGTGCTGGTGCCGTCCGGACGGCTGGGCGACATCTTTGGCCGCGCGCCCCTCTTTCTGATCGGTGTGGCGATCTTCGTCCTCGCCTCCGCAGCGTGCGGCCTCGCGCCGAACGCCCCGGCACTTGATATCGCGCGGTGTTTTCAAGGTTTCGCGGCCGGGGTGCTCAACCCGCAGACGATCGGCATGATCCAGGAGTACTTCCGCGGCAAGGAACGCGGCAAGGCCTATGGAATGCTGGGCGCCACGGTGGGAGTGGCAACTGCCGTCGGGCCCCCGGCCGGCGGCGCGATCATCGCTGCAGCGGGGCCGGAAGCCGGGTGGAGGTGGATCTTCTTCATCAACGTCCCCATTGGACTGGCCACGCTTGTCGCCGCGCTCGTGTTTCATCCGCGGCCGATGATCCGCCCCGTGGAGGGTCGGGGTCGCCGCGATCGAGACCTCGACCCGGTTGCCATGGTGTTGCTCGGCGTCGGCGTTTTCGCCGTCCTCCTTCCATTTGTTCGCCGCGGCGGCGCCCTCGGCGGATGGATCTGGGCGTCGGTCGCCATCGGCGCGCTCCTGCTCTACCTTTTCATTCGCTGGGAAAAGAGGTACGGGGAGCGCGGCCGGACACCGATGGTGGACTTGAGGATCTTCTCGATCGGCAGCTTCAGTCTCGGCGCATCCTTGTCGACGACCTATTTCGCCGGGATGACGAGTATCTGGGTACTCGTTTCGTTGTTCATGCAATCCGGTCTCGGATACTCCGCTCTGGCTGCGGGGCTCATCGGACTGCCGTGCGCCGTGAGTTCGGGGACGATGTCGACGCTTTCGTCTCGCCGGGCATTTGATTACGGACGTCGGATAGTGGTGGCCGGACTTGTGATAGTGCTTGTCGCGCTGGCCGCAACGATAGCTGTGGCATTGCTCACAACGCACGGTGTGAGCATCTGGTGGTGGTTGCTCACCCTCACGGTGTTCGGCGCGGGCGGCGGCATGGTGATTTCGCCGAATCAGACGCTGACGTTGAACGAGGTCCCGAATGAATACGCGGGGAGCGCCGGGGGCGTCATGCAGACCGGACAGCGGATTGGCACGGCGGTCGGCTTGGCCGTCATCACGGCTGTCGCCTTTGCGGTACTGGGCACGGGCGAGCAGTCCAGCGGAGGCCGGTGGCCGATCGCCTTTACGGCGGGGCTGCTGGCAATAATGGTTTTCGTCGTTCTCTCGCTCTTGATCGGCCTGCGCGACGTGCGTTCGCGCGATGCCGGGACGTCGTCCTGACGGGCTTCCGGGCGCGCGGCCGGCAGACGCCCATGTCCTCCTGCCCGCAACCGCCGGAGATGAACGCCCCGGCCAGCACGTCCTGCGGAATAATTGCCAGCAGCACGCCGCCGATCAACCCCAGTAGGCCGATACCAATGCGTCTCATTGTTGCGTCCGGATTCCGCGGGCCCGCTGGACGAGAAGAGCCAGGACGCCGGTGATCAGTTCCCAGCCGGCATTGACGACAGGGCTCATCTCACCGACCGGGCGCCGGGGCCGGGACGAGCCGTAGCCTCGCGAGGTGAATGGATGCGGTGGCCGGCCGTGCACTCGATAACCGCCTCGAGCGGCTCGTCGCACTCGCGATGGGTGACACGCAGCGGTGGCCCGCTCGGCTCGGCACAATATCGGTCTCCCCATTGCAACAGCGCAATGAGCGCCGGGTAGAGATCGAAGCCCTTCGTAGTGAGGCGGTACTCATTGCGAGTGCGCCGCCCAGGCTCCCGGTAAGGTACGGCGTCCACGATTTCGGCCGCCGCAAGCGTGCGCAGACGGTCGGACAAAACGGGATCCGACACCCCGACGTGGTCGCGGATCTGATCGAACCGTCGCACTCCGTTGAAGAGTTCGCGCAGCACCAGCATCGTCCACTTTTCGCCGATGACGTCCAGCGTGCGGCCGATCGAACACGCGGTGGTGTCGTACTGTAACCAATCCATGCTGACGGCTGCTCCCTCGGTTGACCCTTCCGCGATCGATTGACTGGTCGATCGCACTAGGCTAGCTTAATTCAAATAAGTTAGCTTGAGAAGCAGCATGCCAATACCGAGGAGCCGCCCGATGCCAGCGTCCGCCGATAATTTTCCCGACGTGTCGAGAGCCACGGCGAGCCCCTTCGTCGCGGCGTCCGGCTTTATCGTCGACGACGTGACGACCACGAGTGTGCGCGGGCACGTCGACCTCGACGCGAGCCATCACACGCCGTGGGGCGTCGTGCACGGCGGCGTATACACCACGATCGTCGAAAGCGCCGGCAGCATCGGTGCCAGCAAAGCGGTGGCCGAGAGCGGGCAGTTCGCCGTCGGCGTGCACAACGCCACCGATTTTCTCCGCCCGGCCACGGCGGCCCGCGCCACGGTGACCGCCCAGGCCCTGTACCAGGGGCGTACGCAACAGCTTTGGGACGTCGTGATCGCGAACGACGCAACGGCGAAAGTCCTGGCGCGCGGGCAGCTGCGCCTGCAAAACGTCCCGCTTCGCCAGGCGGCTTCGGACGGCGGGCCGGGTCCCGCTTCGGACGACGCCGGGTCGAGTGATCGGTCGAACGCATGAGCCGGCGCGAAACGACCGTTCAATGGGAGGACCCCGCCGACGGCCTCGCCGTGATGGCGGAACTGGACGGCTTCGACTACCTGACGAAAATGGCGGCCCGCGAAGTCCCGGCCGCACCGATCGCCGCCCATATCGGGATGGACATCCTCGACGTCGGACACGGAACCGTCACGTTCAGCTGCCGGCCCGACGAATCACATGGCAACCCTATGGGCGCCGTGCACGGCGGACTCGTCTGCACGCTGCTGGACTCGGCGCTGGGATGCGCCACGCATACCACGCTGCCTGCCGGCACCGGTTACACCTCGATCGAGATCAAGGTGAACTACCTGCGGCCCGTCATGGCCGATAGCGGGCCGCTCGTCTGCACGGGCCGAGTGACCAAGCCCGGACGCAGGGTTGCGTTTGCCGAAGGAGACGTCGCGGACAAGAACGGGAAAGTCGTCGCGACCGCCTCGGGTAGCCTCTTGGTCTTTCCGCTGGGGCCTACGTAACGCCGGGCGCGTGGATGCCGGGCGCGCGATCGCAGGCCGACGAGTGCAAAAAATCCCCCGCCACCGCGGGTGACGAGGGAAATCGTGCACCCCCCGGGACTTGAACCCGGAACCCACTGATTAAGAGTCAGTTGCTCTGCCAATTGAGCTAGAGGTGCGCAACGCTTGTTTACATTAGCAGGTGATTTCGGCAGATAAAAAATCGGGTGATGCGTCTCTCAAAGTCATTGATGTGCGGCAGCCCGATTCGGCTGTTGGGGCGGATACCGGGTACACTCGATGACGCTGCCATGCAGTTGCCGATCATCGGCGGCGGACACGGCACGTGGTGGGTATAGCTCAGCTGGCAGAGCGCCTGGTTGTGGTCCAGGAGGTCGCGGGTTCAAGCCCCGTTACCCACCCCAATTGGTGAACGACGGTCGTCCCGGCCACCCCCGGAACGGCTGGGAGGTCCCCAGTGGTTCACTTTTCTCCCGGCGCCGTTGAGCCGGACGCACCGTGGTGTCGATAGGCGCGCGGCGTCACGCCGTAGGCCGATCGGAATGCGCGCGCGAAATACGCCGGATCGGCAAAGCCCCACCGATGTGCGATAGTCCGAATGCTCGAACTCTCGCCCGGCGCTTCGAGGTCGCGGCGCGCCATGTCGAGCCGACGCTCGCGGATCCACGTGCCGACGGTCGTTCCTTGTTCTTGGAACAACACGTGCAACTGGCGCGTGGACACGAAATGCGCAGCGGCAATCCTCTCGGGGTTCAGGTCCGGGTCCGCGAGCCGCGTCATGATCCAGTGTCTGATCGTCATGACCTGGTCCAAATGGCGAGCGGACGGATGCGGGGCGACAACTCCGAACTTCTCGGCAAAGGTGCTGGTGACGAGTTCGATCATGGCGTGGACGGTGCTGATCCCTTGTGCCGAAGTCAGGTGGGACAGATTTCTCGCAACCGCCGTGAGAAACGGCGACACTATTGCGCCCATGCCGCTTTCCGGGCCGATTCCCAGCGCGGAGATGAGAGCGAGGGCCCGCGGTGGCAAGGCAATGAGCTGTTGCGGAATGATCGCCACGAACGTTTCGGAGTCACCCGGGAACTCGCGTCGATACGGCATCGACGAATCGTAGAGCGCAAAATCCCCTGGCCGCAGCTCCGAACGGTTCCCTGCTTGTTCGACAGTGCTGACCCCCACGATTTGGAGCCCCAGCCAATAGTGCGGATCGCCGGCCGCGGCAAGGCGTCGCGTCCGCTCGGCCACATGCGCGCCGGTCCGGACGACCGCCAAGCCCACGCCGCCGAACCGGCGCGTCACAACCGATCCCTCGAATTCGGGATTGGACGTCGTGTCGATGGCGAGCGGCATGAGCTGCTCGGACACGACCCTCTGCCACTCGGCCATGCCGTGGGCCGCGATGAGATCGCCGACGCCGTCCTCCGCTGCGCTCGCGTTCACGAAGTAGCCTCCTTGCGCTCCCGCCGATCGCCGGCAGACGCCATCCGGCCGCTTGTGCGCCGTCCGTGCGCCGTCCGATGCTCGGTCAGGCGTGCGCCGGAGCGGCAGCCGTCTGCGGAAGCATGATTGTGTCGAAGTAGGCGGCCAGCTTATCCGGCTCGGACAGCGGAACGACCGCCGAGACGTACATGTCCGGGCGTACGACGACGACGGCGCCGCTCCTGTCGATGCCGCGCGCATCGAAGATGTCATCGGACGGATCCGTGGCAAACACCTTTTCGTAATCGATCAGATCGAAAGGAGTTCGCCGCGGCAAGAAAATCTCGGGAGCATCGATCGCGTCGAATTCCGTGTGATCGCCCTGGTACACGACCTTGACGTCGAAGACGGCATCGGTCTCGGCGCCTTCGGGCGTGTACCGGTTCACCGGCGACTCCGCCGCCTCGGCCATCCAATCGGCCCAGTCGGCCACCGCGGACTTCCCGCCGGGAACTCGCGTATCGGCGAACGCATAGATGCGCCACCTGCCGTCCGCCGTCGCATGGTGTCCGAGGTGGATCGGATTTGCATCGGACACTCGGACGACCGGCGCTGAATGGAACCGGCGTCCGAGAGGAAAACCGCCGGCAAGATTCTGATGATCCGCCGACGCCGTCAACGGGGCGAGTTCGTACTCCGTGCTGAAACCCATGATGAAGTCGAACGTTTGCACGTAGAAGTTCTGAAACTCCTCCGGATCGACCCCGCCGAGCTCCGGGTGTTCGGGATCCATGGGCTTGGCGCCCATCATTCGCGACCATTCCTTGTCGAAATCGATCAGCTTTTGGGCGACGGGCTGTCGTTCGCCCGAATACGTATCGAGCAGCGACTCCGGGGCCAGCCCCCTGAGGACCGAGGCCAGCTTCCAGCCCAGGTTGAATCCGTCCTGCATCGAGACGTTCATGCCCTGGCCGGCTTTGGCGCTGTGCGTATGACAGGCGTCGCCGGTGATGAAAACTCGAGGCGTGCGCCGGCCAATCATGTCATTCGGGACGTCGTCAAAATGATCGGTCACGCGCTGGCCGACCTCGTAGACGCTGTACCACGCGACATGCTTCACATCGAGCGTGTACGGGTGAAAAATGCGCTGAGCAATCGCGATGGACTCCTCCGGCGTGGTTTGCCGGATCGCCGCCGAGTCCTTTCCGCTCATCACGCCGAGGTCGACGTACAAGCGGAAGAGGTGCCCGCCCTCGCGGGGGATGAGCAAGATGTTGCCGCCCTCGTTCGACGTGATGAGACCCTTGGTGCGGATATCCGGGAAATCCGTCACGGCGAGAATGTCCATCACGCCCCAAGCGTGGTCGGCCGAGTCGCCGTCGAGCGTGCGCCCGATGGAACGCCTGACGTTGCTGCGCGCGCCATCGCAGCCGACAACGTATTTGGCGCGGACCGTGAGGTCGTCGCCTTCGCGCTCCCCGGCGGTGCGGTTCAAAGTGACGGTCACCGGGTAGTCGCCTTCGTCGGCAACAGTGAGATCGACGAACTTCAACCCGAAGTCCGGCGTCATCCTTGTCGGCGAGTTCTCCATGACTTCGGCAAATTTGTCCTGCACCCGGGCTTGATTGCAGATCAGGTGCGGAAACTCGCTGATTCCGTGGGGATCGTCCTTGGTGCGCGCCGTCCGCACCAGATTGTTGCGGTCGTGCGGGTCCGGCCCCCAGAACACCGACTCCGTGATGCGATAAGCCTCGCGAATGAGATCGTCCGCAAACCCGAATGCCTGGAACGTCTCGACGCTGCGGCAGGCCACGCCGTCCGCCTGTCCGATCGCCAACCGCTCGGGTCGCTTTTCGACGATCCGCGTGGTGATGTCGGGGAATTGAGACAGCTGAGCGCCAAGAATCATCCCGGCCGGCCCGGTGCCGACGATCAGCACGTCGACTTCCTCCGGAATTTCCGCGGGCCTGTCGATACCGCAGCCCGCGACTTCTTGAATACGCGGATCGGTCGACACGTAGCCGTGATGATGGAATTGCAATGAACTCTCCTCGCGCCACAAACTTTCCGGCCGCGGAGTGCGTCCAGCCCTCCATTAGACCGCTTGAGTCACAAGTTTACTGTTCGCCGTGGTCAGTGTGAGCGCCATCACGCGCACAGAAATAGGACGAGAGCGCACGCTCAGTCACAAATGAACGAACATTGGCCCGGTGCGTTCGGCGATGTCAATGAATGCCATGAGCGGTCGGGCGATTGAGTGGCGGTGAATGGCTGCGGTGCCTTGCCGAGTGGTGGCGAATGGCTGCGAAATCGGCGATTTCGCAGCCATTCGCCACCACTCGGCGGGAGGGGAGAGCCATTCGCCACCACCTGGTGGCAAGGGCAAGGGGGAAGGAACAAGGGGGAAGGAACGAAGGAGGGCAGGAGGAGCTCTACCCCTCGGGGTTGTCTGCGACTTTGGCAGCAATGGCCTTTGCGTCCTCCGACGTGGGGCCGGGCTGCTCCACGAAGAGCGCTTCCCGGTAGTAGCGCAATTCCGTGATCGATTCCCGGATGTCGGCCAGGGCGCGATGACCGCCGTTCTTTTCCGGCGATTGGAAGTACACGCGCGGATACCAGCGGCGCGCCAGTTCCTTGATCGATGACACATCGACGATGCGGTAATGGAGGTGGTCGACCAGCTCGGGCATCTCTTGCACCAGGAAGCCGCGGTCGGTGCCCACCGAGTTTCCGGCGAGCGGCGCCTTGCCGGACGGAACCCATTTCTTGATGTAATCGAGCGCAATCTGCTCGGCTTCGCGGGCGCTCACGCCGTTGTCCAGATCGTCGAGCAGCCCCGATTTCGTGTGCATCTCGCGCACCACGTCATTCAAATTGTCCAGGGCGCCGGCAGGCGGCTTGATGACGACGTCCACGCCGTCGCCGAGTACGTTCAGTTCCGAGTCGGTCACGAGAACGGCCAGTTCGATGAGGACGTCCGACTTCAAGTCGAGTCCGGTCATTTCACAGTCGATCCAGACCATTCGATTCTTATCAACCACGTATCTAACCTACGCCACGCCGCCGCCGACCATGGTTCCGGACGCCGCACAGCATGGTTCCGGACGTCGTTCGGCCCCTGCGCCAGGCTGAACGTTGCCCGATAAAATACGTCGAATTCATCACGTGGGAGCTTCTCAAGTCGGATATTCTGCCGGAAACCCCTATTCTGGAAGATCGGTAATGATAACGGGTCGATCATCCAGGCCCTCTGCCGCCGCACGCTCAAGCAACGTTTTCGCGACGACCGCTGGGTCGCCGACCGGGAGTCGTGCCTACTAGACATCGAAGACAGACGGAAGGAAACGTTTCGTGCGCTACGCCCTCGCGGTGCTCCTGATCGTGGTCGGTCTCGTCGCCGGCGGCATCGGAGTGCTGCAAAAAACTCTCTGGGCGCCGTCGGACACCATCACGGCTTCCGCCACCATGCACAAGTCCGATGATCTCATCGTCGTCGAACCCGGCATGCTCAACCTGTACGACCCGCCCGCCACTTTGAAAGTCTCGGGTCATGGCGACTTGTCGATCAGCCAGGCCCCGGCCGACAACGTCGACGCCTGGGTCGGCAACTCGCCGCACACCGAAATCACCGGGCTGAAGAGCCAACACACGCTTGCCACGAAGACCGCGAAAGGATCCGGGCCGTCGGCCGATCCGCGCGGGGACGACCTGTGGGTGAAGCAGTCGACCGGAACCGACACACTGTCGATGAAATGGGACAAGGAAGCCGGCCGCACCGCTTTCCTGATCGCGACGGACGGGGCGTCCCATGCCAACGGCAAGGATTCGGCCAAAGACTCCGGGAAGAGCACGGACAAGACCACCGTCTCCATCAGCTGGCCGTCGCACGCCACGACGCCGTGGGCCACCCCGCTGATGGTGATCGGCGGGATCATCCTACTGATCGGACTGATCCTGCTCGGGTTCTTCTTCGTCGATGGCTTCCGCAGGCGCAAACGCCGCAAGGCACGCGCTTTCCGCCATAAGAACGCCGCCATGCCCGGAGGGGCAGCCATGATTGCCGCCGCACTCGTGCTGGCCGGATGCAGCGGGCCGCCCGAACTTCCCAAGCCGTCGCCGTCCGCGTCACCCACGGCCGCGCAACCCGTGCTGACCAAGGGGCAGCTGCACAGCGTGCTCGATAAGATCTCCGCGGCCACCGAGGCCGGGGACAAGGCGAAGTCGGCGGACAAGCTCGGCGACAGGGTAACCGGTCCGGCTTTAGCGAAACGCAAAGCCATCTACCGCTTGCAAAAGAAGAAGGCCACCACCGAGAAACCGACGGCCGTCGCTGCCGATCCGGTATTGCTGAACGTCACCACCGCCACCGACTCATGGCCGCGTGTCACAGTCGTCGTCACGAAGAGCAAGAACGCCGACGTCCCGCAGCTTCTCGACCTGTATCAAAAGAACCCGCGCAGCCCGTACCAACTTTGGTCATCGGTCAATTTGCTGCCGGGCGCCCAGGTGCCGCCGACTCCGAACCCGAAGAACGGCTCCGCTCTGCTGCCGCCGGACGAGGACGGGCTCGAACTCACGCCGCGCGACGCGGCCAAGCACTATGCCGACATCCTGACGAAGGGCGCGAAGAGCAAATACGACAAGCAGTTCGCTCCGGACGCCTTCCGTAAGAATTTGCTGAAATATCAAAAGAAGCAGAAGGACTCCTTGGAATCCGCAAAGGCCACCATCGACTTCGAGCACAAGGCCGACCCCAAGGGAATGGTCGTGACGGAGGCCGGGAACGACGGTGCACTCGTGCTGGCGCACCTGTCGAGCACAACGACGATCAAGCCGGAAAGCGTCGATGGCCGGACCGGGTCGATCACGGTGCCGGACAAACTCGCTAAGCTGCTCGGTGAGAAGACTACGCACAGCCCGGTGAGAACGAACTACAGCGAGACGGTCCTGTTCTTCGTGCCCAAGAAGTCGAGCGGGCACATCAAGGTTCTCGGCGTCGACAACACGCTGACCGGCGGCAAAACGCTGTAGAGGCATCCGCGAAAAGGAGCACACGATGAGTCAAGACGCATTTGGCGCCGCTACGCCCGAACAGCCCCGCGAAGGGCTCGACCTGTCCGCTGCCCGCAACCCGCAAGCGGCAGGCTCCGCCGGCGCCGCGCCAGCCGGGGCCCCCGCCGCCGGAGCCAATTCCGAATCGGTGGTCGTTTCGTCGATCGTTCAGGACGTCACGGAACAATCGTTCAATGACATCGTCGAACTCTCGACGCGCGTGCCGGTCGTGGTCGACCTCTGGGCCGACTGGTGCGAACCGTGCAAGCAGCTGTCGCCGATCTTGGAAAAAGTCACTCGCGAGTTCGGCGGACGCATAGTGCTGGCCAAGGTCGACGTCGACAAGAACCCGCAAATCCAGCAGGCTTTCGGGGCCCAATCAATTCCGACGGTCGTGGCGATCGTCAAGGGGCAGCCCGTCCCGCTGTTCACGGGGGCGGTTCCGGAAAGCCAGGTTCGAGGCTACTTCGACGAGCTCGACAAGGTTGCCGCGCAAAACGGCGTGAACGGCCGGGCAGTCGCCACCGGCGACGACGAGCCCGCCGAAGCGCCGTTGCCGCCGCTGCACCAAGAGGCGTACGACGCGCTGGAAAAGGGAGATCTGGACGGCGCGGCGAACGCCTTCACCCGGGCGCTCAAGGAAAACCCCGGGGACGACGACGCCAAGGCCGGACTTGCGCAAGTCGGCCTCCTGCAGCGCACGCGAGACGTCGATCTCGACCAGGCCCGTGCGGCGGCCGCCGACCAACCGTCGAATTTGGACGCCCAGTTCCTCGTCGCCGATCTCGACGTCTCCGGAGGCCACATCGACGACGCATTTGCTCGAATGCTCACGCTCATCCGGACAACGGCGGGTGATGACCGCGAGCGGGTTCGTGTGCGCCTGCTCGAACTCTTCGAGGTCGTCGGCGCCGCCGATCCACGCGTGACGAAGGCTCGTGCCTCGCTGACCCGCGCGCTCTTTTAATCCGCTTCGGTGTCCCGCCTGATCGGTGCGTGCGCGTGCACGGTGTTGAGCGTGCTCATCCTGCTCATCGCCGTCCCCACCGCATTCAAAGTCGGCACCGACGATGTCATCGATACGCCCGCCCGCACTCTGCACGGCGGACAAGCGGTCGTCTTCGACGAGAACCTCGTGCCGTTCAGCGGGGCCACGGCGTTCCTGCACATCTCGTCGGATTCCGATCTGTTCGTGGGCACGGCAAACGGAGTCGACGTCGACGATTACGTCGCCGATACGAGTTACCACCTGATCACCGACGTCGAGTTCCCCGGTGACTTCACGCAGCGGCTCGTCAGCGGATCGTCGACGCTAGGCGCCGATCCCGGGGATCTGGACTGGTGGACGTCGAAGCAGACCGGTAAATCCGTGACGGTGCGATTCTCCCCGACCGAACGCCCCCAATACATAGTTGTGGCCTCGCCGTCGGGCGCGAAAGCGATCGACGTCGACGTCCGAATGGGTCTGCAGACCTCCGGCGTCTTCGGCTATTGCATGATTGGATTCGGCCTCGCGCTGGTGCTGCTTGCGATAGCGGCACTGCTTTTCACCTGGTGGCGTTCGAACCGGCTGCCGCCGGCTCGTCCACTCGGGGCACGCAGGGGGACGCGCAGAGGCACGGCCGCATCTCGCACACTGGCCGGCGCGATCGCCGGCACGGCGGTGCTCGCGGCGTCCGGCTGCACCGCGCCCGTACAACCCCGCACCGTCGAGCCCGTCGTGCCCACGAAGATCGCAATACCTCACAGCAAGGCCCCCGCGTTCATCAAGCGCTACTCGACGCAGCTCGAGAAATCCTACCGGCACGACCTGCACGGCCTGAGCAACATCCAGGCCGATCCGCAGCTGACGCGCACTCGGGCGCTCGCCGTCACCAGCGACGCCGCCGACGGCCGGCTGCGCGCACCGGCGTACTCGTCGGTGACCGTCGCAGCGCCGCGACTGACGAAATATCCCCTGTGGTTCATCGCGCGGGCCAAGGACGGCGGCCCCGACTACCTCCTCGTCGAACGCGACAGGTCGACGTCCCCGTGGCGCGTGGTGCAAACCGTTCACGCCGGCAAAAAATTGCCGGCCATGATCGGGCGCAGCGACGGCTCGACGCCGCAAGCCTCGAGCAAAGAAGTCGCCGAGCTGACGACGTCCGCGAAAGCCGTTGCCCATTTCCTGCAGACCGGCTCGAAGCCGGACGACGGCACCCGGGTGAGTGCCAAGGGGCTCACCGACTACCGGTCGTACGTCGGGCGGCTTCGCAGCAAGAAGAGCGGATTCAAATCGGTCAAGCCCGCATGCAAGGTCGACGATGCCGACATGACGAGCCGAGCCATCAAAACGAAGGACTCCGTCACGGCACTGGCCGAAATCCGGTGCACCCTGAGCGTCAGCGTGCCGTCGAGCTTTTCGCTCGATCTCGGATCGTCGATCGAGGCCCTGCTCGGCGGACAGGGACAGGAATCGGAGTCCGGGAACAACACCATCGAAGTCACCTCGAGCCACCCGATCGTCTTGTCCCGGGCGGATGACGGCACTACCGAAGTGGTCGGCACCGACTGGTACTTGATCGGCGCCGACTCGAAATAGCCTGCTGCCGCGCCCGCCGGTCGGCGCGTGGTGCGACGACGGCCGGTCAGGAAGACAGGCGACCGGGCTCCGTCACTCGACGCGCAGTATGACGAAGCCACAGCAAACCAAGCACCGGCAATACCAACGGCACGAAGCCGTAGCCGATTCCGAACAGCGACCAGACCGATGGTTGCCGGAAATATTCGGGGGCGAAAATGCTCAAGAACCCGACGACGATGACCCCGACGAATTCAATGGCGCACGAGATGACGGCGATATGGTGGGACAGCCGCGAAGCACGCACCAAACACACCGTCGCCACGATGTACACGACCGCCGAAAATGCCGAGAGCAAATAAGCGACCGGAGCGGAATGGAAATCGTCGTAAATCTGGTAGGCGGCCCGCGCCGTCGCGGCCAGCGCGAAAATGGCGTACACGGCCACCAACCCGCGTCCCGGGCCGGTACGAAGGCTCGAGTACGACGCTTGATCTTCCAAAACTCAACCCCAGATCTGTTGCATGCGAACGGTCATGACCGCGATGGCCAGGCAGGCGATCACCAGGACGCCGGCGCCCCAGCGGGTCACCTCCGCGTACGCCCAGAATCCCGCGCCGGCCACAATCAGGATTGCCGAGACAACGTAGCCGATCAGCAGGACGCCGTTTGCATGGCTGCCCGGCAACAGGACACTGGAAATCACCAACTGGGCAATGAGCAGCACTTCCAGTACAGCGAGCCCCAGGAACACAACCGGGCCGGTCGGCCGGTCCACTATGGCAAGAACGAGCGCCCAGATCGCCATGGCGATACAAGCAGCGATCAGAAAGACGGTGAAGACTGGCAGCACGTCTATTCACTTTACGGCAGCCCGACGGTCGCCCCCTCCTCGGCCACGGGAGACGGAAACAGTGCGAATATGATGCAATAATAACCAACAAAAATGTGAATGCCGATTAACTGAAATTCGGCGCCGTATGTTACCCATGAGTAAAGGCAACGACGCAACTCGAACGGACGCGTCGCCATACGAAGGAGAGGTCGATCCGAAGACCATGAAGATTGTTGTTTTTGTGAAGTTTGTGCCGGATGCTCAGTCGGATCGTGGGTTTGGGTCTGATGATCGGGTGGATCGGTCGGTTGATGGTTTGTTGTCGGAGTTGGATGAGTATCCGCTTGAGCAGGCGTTGCAGATTGTTGAGGATGCCGGCGATGGTGAGGTTGTTGCTGTGACGATGGGTCCGGAGGATGCGTCGGATGCGGTGCGTAAGTCGTTGCAGATTGGCGCGAATTCGGGCGTTCATATTGTTGATGATGGTCTTGCGGGTACGGATGCTGCGGGGACGTCGTTGGTGTTGGCGCGGGCTGTGGAGAAGATCGCCGAGGATGGCCCGGTGGATTTGGTGTTGACGGGGATCGCGTCGACGGATGGTGGGTCGTCGGTGGTGCCGGCGCAGGTGGCTGAGCGTCTTGGGTGGCCGCAGGTGACGTTTGCCTCGACGTGTGAGGTTGCTGATGGGGTGGTGCGGATTCGCCGGGATGGTGATGTGTCCTCGGAGACGGTGGAGGCGTCCTTGCCGGCGGTGGTGAGTGTGACGGATTTGATCAATGAGCCGCGGTATCCGTCGTTCAAGGGGATTATGAAGGCGAAGAAGAAGCCGGTGGCCGAGTGGTCGTTGGATGATCTGGGCATTGACGCCGGCCAGGTTGGCGTGGGTGGCGCGTGGACGCGGGTGGAGCGGATCACGGAGCGTCCGGCCCGTACGGCCGGTGAGGTCGTGGCTGATGAGGGTGATGGCGGTAACGCGTTGATCGAGTTCTTGGCCGGCCGGAAGCTGGTGTGAGTGTGCCGGGTCCGGGTTGTGTCTGGTTTTTTGTTGTTGAGGGGATTGGTTTGTGATGGCTGAAGTTTTGGTGTTGGTCGATCATGCGGCTGGTGAGGTGCGGAAGAGCACTTTGGAGTTGTTGACGATCGCGCGTGGTTTGGGTGAGCCGTCGGCGGTGTTTGTCGGTGCGGGCGTGGACGGAGCGGCGCCGAAGCTTGGCGAGTACGGGGCGGAGAAGATCTATGTCGCTTCGGGGAGCGACTACGAGGATTTCCTGGTCGCGCCGGTGGCGGAGTTGCTTGCTCATTTGGTGGAGTCGGTGTCGCCGGCGGGCGTGTTGGTGTCGGCGTCGTCGGATGGTAAGGAGATTGCCGGCCGGGTGGGTGTGAAGACCGGGTCGGGCGTGTTGGTCGACGCGGTGGGCGTGGCTGATGGTTTCGTGGTCACGCAGTCGGTGTTTGCCGGGGCGTTCCAGGTGGAGTCGACGGTGTCGCATGGCACGCCGGTTGTGGCGGTGAAGCCGAATTCGGTGTCGCCGGAGGTGTCGAGTGGTGCCGGGGCCGTTGTGGAGGTTGAGTTCGCGGTGTCGGACGGGGCGAAGGGTGCCCGGGTCGTGTCGCGTGAGGCGAAGGCGGCGTCGGGTCGTCCGGAGTTGACGGAGGCGTCGATCGTGGTGTCCGGCGGTCGGGGTACTGGTGGGGATTTCTCGCCGGTGGAGGCGTTTGCCGATAGTTTGGGTGCTGCTGTGGGGGCTTCGCGTGCGGCGGTGGATGCGGGTTGGTATCCGCATTCGTCGCAGGTGGGTCAGACGGGTAAGACGGTGTCGCCGCAGTTGTATGTGGCGGCGGGTATTTCCGGTGCGATTCAGCATCGTGCGGGGATGCAGACGTCGAAGACGATTGTGGCGGTGAATAAGGATGATGAGGCGCCGATTTTCGAGCTTGTCGATTTCGGCGTGGTGGGGGATTTGTTCGATGTGTTGCCGCAGGCCACGGAAGCGGTGAACGCGCGCCAGGGGTAATTCTTTTCGTTTTCCTATCGCCGAGTGGTGGACGGGTGCCCGTCCACCACTCGACGCGTGTGCGCGACCGTGTCGGGGCCCGGTGGAGGGCTACCGGCGGAGTTTGGGCAGCACGTCCCGGCCGAACGTCTCGATCCATTCACGCTGGTTCCGGCCGACATTGTGCAGGTAAATCCGGTCGAACCCCAGATCGACGAAGCGCTGGATATACGCCCGGTGCTCATCGGGATCCGACGAGATCACCATCCGGCCGTCGAAGTCCTCGAGTCGCACGAGTTTGGCCATTTCGGCGAAATCGTGCGGCGAGCGGATATCGGCCTTGGGAAACTTCATCCCGCCGTTCGGCCACTCGACAAGCGCATTGCGCTGTGCCTCCTCGTCGGTCTCGGCCCACGACATGTGCAGCTGCAGCACCTTCGGCATCGAGTCGGGATCCTTGCCCGCCGACTTGGCCCCTTCGGCGAACTTTCCGAACAGCATGTCGATCTTTTCCAGCGGCGCCCCCACCGTGATGATGCCATCGGCGAACCGTCCGGTCCGTTTGGCGTTATACGGGCCGGCCGTGGCCACCAGGATTTCCGGCGGCACCTCGGGCATCGTCCACAGCCGGGTCGTTTCCATCCGGAAGTACTCGCCCTTGTGCTTGACGTCTTTGCCCGTGAAGAGCTTGGCGATCATCTCGACGGCCTCGAACATGCGGTGACTGCGCTCGGCTGCCTCGGGCCAATAGCCGGCGATCACATGCTCGTTGAGCGCTTCGCCGGCCCCGATACCCAGCCAGTGCCGTCCCGGGTACATGGCTGCCAGGGTGGCGGACGCCTGCGCCACCAGCGCCGGATGCCACCGAAAATGCGGGGCGACCACACCCGGCCCGATATCGCCGCTGGTCCGCTCGCCCAGCGCCGTCAGCACATTCCATACGAACGCGGACTGGCCCTGCTGCGGCACCCACGGCTGGAAATGATCGGCAGCCATCACGCCCGAGAATCCATGCTGTTCGGCGTGGGCACTGTACTCGAGCACTTCCGACGGATGAAACTGCTCGAGCATTGCGGCGTAGCCGATAGTCAAAGTCATGCCATCAGGCTATCGGCTCCGGAAGTGCGTTGGACGGCCGCGCGCTGGATCGGGGTTCGGCGGCAAGGGTATGCTCGGATGAATTCCAGCCGCCGCCGTCACGACCTGACGGAGCCGAGACCCGACGGGGGTCGCGGCTCGGCCGGAGCATTCGGGAAGAGGGCCGATGACCACCTATTCCGGAGTCGGCGTCAGCGCGGGCCGCGTGATCGGGCACATCCGGAGGATGCCGACGGCCATAGTCGAGCCGTCCGCCGAACACGCCGATGATCCGGCACGCGAACTCGACCGCCTTCAGGACGCTTCCGACGCCGTCCACGCCGACTTGCAACGGCGCGCCTTGGACGCCGCCGACGCGGGCCACGATGAAGCGCGATCCATCCTCGAGGTCACGGCGCACATGGCAATCGACCCGCAACTTGCCAAAGCTGCCGGCCAGTTCATCACGGACGGGACCACCGCCGAATACGCCATCTGGAAAGCCGGCGACGATATTGCCGCGAAGCTGACGGGACTCGGCGGATACTTGGCCGAGCGCGCCGGCGACGTCGCCGACGTCCGCGCCCGCATCGTGGCGCGACTGCGCGGCGATCAGCCGCCGGGCATCCCCGAGTCGGACACTCCGTTCATCCTGGCGGCCGACGACCTGGCCCCGGCCGACACGGCCGCCCTCGACCCCGAGCACGTCATCGGCATCGTCACGTCCGGCGGCGGTCCGCAGTCCCATACGGCGATCCTGGCCCGCGCGCACGAGATTCCGGCGGCTGTCGCCGTGCGCGGCGCCGACGCATTGGCCGACGGCGACGTGGTGTATCTGGACGGCACGGCCGGCATCGTCACGGCGGACCCGGGCCCCGGCGAATACGCGCGCGTCGCCGAAGCCGCTGCAGCTTCCATCCCCGAGTTCGACGGTGCCGGACGGCTCGCCGACGGCCACCCGGTCGAGTTGTTGGCCAATATCGGCACGCCGGACGACGCGGAACCGGCAGCGTCGTCCGGCGCCGAAGGAATTGGCCTGTTCCGCACCGAGTTCTGCTTTCTGGGCCGGGAGACCGAGCCGACACCGGAGGAGCAGGCGGAGGCGTACCGACGGGTCTTCGAGTCGTTTCCCGGACGCAAGGTCGTGGTCAGGACGCTGGACGCCGGCGCGGACAAACCCCTGCCGTTCCTCACCGACCGGACCGAGCCGAACCCCGCGCTCGGCGTCCGCGGATTTCGCACGGCCGACGCCCGGGCCGACGTGCTCCGCCGCCAGCTCGGCGCGGTCGCCGCGGCACGGTCGGCTTGTCCGGACGTCGACGTGCGGGTGATGGCCCCGATGATCGCCACGGCAGAGGAGGCCGGCGCATTCGCCGAGCTGTGCCGCGACGCCGACCTGCCGACGTCCGGCGTCATGATCGAAGTGCCGGCCGCCGCGCTGAAAGCCGAATCGATCCTGCGGGCGGTCGACTTCGCATCCGTGGGAACGAACGACCTGACGCAATACACGATGGCGGCCGACCGGGAGCTTTCGGCGCTGGCATCTCTCAGCGACCCGTGGCAGCCGGCGGTATTGCGGCTCGTCGCCGACACGGTCGAGGGCGCCGGTGCAGCGGGCGGCAAGCCGGTCGGCGTGTGCGGCGAAGCGGCAGCGGACCCGGCATTGGCGGTCGTGCTGGTCGGTCTGGGAGTATCGAGTCTGTCAATGTCACGAGCATCGATCCGAGCAGTCAGCGCCGTGTTGCGCAGCATCGATCTCTCCGACGCGCGCCGGCTTGCCGCCGACGCCGTCGAGGCGGAGTCGGCTGCGGCCGGCCGAGCAGCGGTGCGCGTCGGGCTGCCGGCACTCGACACGCTCGGACTGTGACAATGCCGGGCCCGCAACTAAGGAGACACAATGCCCGAACGCACAGCGACAGTAGCAAGCACGGTTGGGCTGCATGCCCGTCCCGCCGCGGCACTTGTCGAAGCCGCCGCGCAGCAGCCCGTCACGGTGATGATCGCCCGCGACGGGGTGGGGCCGGACGGCGGCCGCGGGGAGGCCGTCGACGCCTCGAGCATCCTGAGCCTGATGACGCTGGGCGCCGAATACGGCTCGGTGGTCGTGCTGACGGCCGAGGGGGACGGCGCCGAAGCCGCCCTGGACGTACTCGCCGCAGTCATCGAGACGAACCTCGACGAGGACTGACCCCCAGCGCACGTCGACGATGCAGTTTGTTCCCCGTGATGCGGGTTCAGCGCGCATCATCGGGAACAAACCGCATCGTGAGCTCCTTTCGGCGGCTATGACCTACCGGCTGAGTGCCTGCGAGACAGGCACCTCGAGCGTGAACAAGTCTCCGATGTTCCCGTCGTGACCGTAATCGACGTTCTTCACGGTGAGCCGGTCCGGATTCGCCTCGACGATCTGCACGGCGATCGGCTCGCGGGCGCCGTCCAGTCGCAACGTCCACCGGTCCGCCAGGTAGCTCAGCCCGGTCGACTCCAAAGCAGCCACGGCGTCCGGATACACGCCCGCATCGCCGAGCGGATACCCGAAAACCGTCATGGGCGTGTACACGCCGTCCGACTCGTCGCCGGGGGAGAGATAGCCGATCAACTCGTCGTCGTCTTCACGGCGATATTCGAGCCAGTGCTGGGGAATCATGCCTTTATTTTGACATGAAGGGCGCGCGCCGTGCACCGCAATTGCCAGCCGGCCGGGCTCGCGAAAATTCTCGGTTGGGGCCCGGGCCGACGGCGTCCTACACTGGAACGGTGCGCGTTTATCTCGACCACGCCGCGACCACCCCCATCACCGATGCTGCACTCGCGGCCTACACCGCCGAGTTGTCCAAGCTGGGCAACCCGTCGTCCCTGCATGCCTCCGGGCAGGCCGCCCGTCGCCGCCTGGAGACGGCCCGCGGCGAGATCATGCACGCCGTCGGCGCATCGACGCCGTCCGAAATCATCCTGACGTCGGGCGGTACCGAAGCGGACAATTTGGCTCTCAAGGGCCTCTACTGGGCGCGGCGGGCCGCAGATCCGCGGCGACGGCGCGTGTTGGTGTCCGGGATCGAGCACCACGCCGTCATGGACACGGCCGAGTGGCTGGAATCCGCGCAGGGCGCCGAAATCGTCTGGCTGCCCGTCGGACGCGACGGAATCGTCGACATGGACGCCGTGGACGCAGAACTGGCCGATCACGCCGACGAGATCGCCCTCATGTCGGTGATCTACGCCAATAACGAGACGGGTGCCGTGCAACCGATCGCCGATCTGACGTCTCGAGCACACGCTCATGACATCCCGATTCACACCGACGCCGTGCAGGCATTCGGCCACCTGGAGGTTGACTTCGCCCGGCTCGGCGTCGATGCCATGAGCATTTCCGCGCACAAGATCGGCGGCCCGGTCGGCATCGGCGCTCTCGTGCTCGCCCGGTCGGCCGTTCCGGTCCCGGTACTGCACGGCGGCGGGCAAGAACGCAGCGTCCGGTCCGGCACTCTGGATGTGGCGGGTACCGTGGCGTTCGCCGCTGCCGCGCAGGACGCCGTCCAGGCCCGTGCCGCCGAGTCGGAGCGGCTGGCGGGCCTGCGCGACTCACTCACCGCCGGTATCGCCGAGCGGATCCCCGAGGCCGAGCTGTTGGGCCCGTCGGACGGCCGTACGCTTCCGGGTACCGCCCAGTTCGTGTTCCCGGGTTGCGAAGGGGATTCGTTGTTGTTTCTGCTCGACGCCGCCGGCATCGACTGCTCGACCGGGTCGGCGTGCCAGGCCGGTGTTTCTCGGCCGTCGCACGTGTTGCTGGCCATGGGGTTCAGCGAGGACGACGCCAGATCGGTGCTGCGATTCAGCTTGGGACGCACGTCCACGTCCGACGACGTCGAGCGCCTCCTCACGGTGCTGCCCGAAGCATGGACGCGCGCCAAGACGGCCGGCATGGTTTCCACGCAAGGGGCATGGCGCAAGTATTCCGACGGAGGAGTGAAGTGAAGGTATGCAACTGATGAAGGTTTTGTTCGTATGAAGGTTTTGGCAGCAATGAGCGGCGGAGTCGATTCGGCGGTCGCGGCGGCGCGGGCCGTGGATGCCGGGCACGAGGTCGTCGGCGTCCACCTGGCGCTCTCGCGGATGCCCGGCACGTTGCGCACCGGATCGCGCGGGTGTTGCACGATCGAGGATTCGATGGACGCGCATCGCGCCGCCGATGTGCTCGGGATCCCGTTCTACGTGTGGGACTTCTCGGAGCGGTTCAAAGAGGACATCGTCGACGACTTCATCGCCGAGTACGCCGCCGGCCGCACGCCGAACCCGTGCATGCGCTGCAATGAGCGGATCAAGTTCGCCGCGCTTTTGGACAAGGGGCTGGCACTCGGCTTCGACGCCATCGCCACCGGCCATTACGCCGAAGTGAAGTATGACGACGCCGGCAACCCGGAACTGCACCGCGGCAACGACATGAACAAGGACCAGTCCTACGTCCTCGGCGTGCTCACCACCGAACAGCTGAAGCATTCGTACTTCCCGATCGGCGTCTCGGCGTCAAAGGCCGACGTCCGCGCCGAAGCCGCCGAGCGCGACCTGTCCGTGGCGAACAAGCCGGACAGCTATGACATTTGCTTCATTCCGGACGGCGACACCAAGACCTGGCTGGCCGATAAGATCCCGATGCGCCCCGGCGCCGTCCTCGATCAGACCGGCGAACAGGTCGGCACGCACGACGGGGCGACGGCGTACACCGTCGGCCAGCGCCGCGGCCTGCAATTGGGCAGGCCGGCAGCCGACGGGCAGCCCCGGTACGTGCTCGAGGTCAAGCCCGAGGACAACACCGTCGTGGTCGGCCCCAAGCGAATGCTCGCCGTCGACGAACTCAAGGGAATCCGGACGACCTGGTGCGGCCTGCCGCCGTCCGATATCGGCGAGGGGCCCGACGAGGCAATCGACTGCCTCGTGCAAGTACGCGCGCACGGTGACCCGGTGCCGGCCCACGCCTGGGTGGACACCACGGATCCCGCGGACGCCCCGCCGGTCGAGCGTGGTGACGAACCCGAGGGTGATGCGGCCGCGACACCGGCTCCGCGCGGGCCGGGCAGGCGGATCGTCGTCCGGCTCGAGGAAGCGTTGACCGGCGTGGCGCCGGGGCAGACGGCGGTGCTCTACCGGGGCACGCGCGTGCTGGGGCAGGCGACTATCGATGCGGCGCGCGCCCTCGAACCCGCCTGACGGGTCCTGTGCTCGCCTTACCCCACTTCCGCTTACCCCGGTGGCGGAGACAGTATCGGATGGGGCGTTTCGCGGACGAGGTATGCGTCGTCCAGCGCTTAAACTGACCCGGTGACGACACCAGGGCCCGGCTTGACCCGTGCACTTGTGGCGCTGTGCCTCACGGAAATCGTCAGCTGGGGCACGCTGTACTATTCGCTGCCGGTCGCGGTCTCGCAGATCGCCGGCGACACCGGATGGTCGGACGAGCTCATCACCGGCATCTTTTCGGCCAGCCTGGCCATCTCGGCGATCATGGCCATCCCCGTCGGCCGACTGATCGATCGGATAGGTCCACGAATCGTCATGACGGCCGGCGCCGCCGTGTCGTCCGCTGCGCTGGCGGCCGTGGGCTTGAGCCGCACGCTTCCCGAATTCATCCTCGCCTGGTTGATCGCCGGCGCCGCGCAAGCCGGAGTGCTCTACCCGCCGGCGTTCACTGCCATTACGCGCTGGTACGGGGCGAAGCGTACCTGGCCCCTGACGATCGTGACCTTGACCGGCGGGCTGGCATCGACGGTGTTCGCGCCGCTCACCGCACATTTGGCGGCGAGTTTGGGCTGGCACAAGACATACTTCGTGCTTGCCGCCCTGACAGCGGTCATCACGATCCCGCTGCATGCGGTTTTCTTGTCCCCTCCGTGGCCGGGATTGCGAAAGTCGAAATCCGAACACTCCCGGACGGCCACGTCCATTCGCCGATCGGCCAAGTTCCGCTGCCTGCAAGTGTCATTGACTGCGATCATGTTGGCGTTGTTCGCCGTCACCATCAACATGGTGCCGCTCATGATGGCCCGCGGACTGTCCTACCAAACCGCGGCGACCACCCTGGGGTTGGTCGGCGCCGGACAGTTGGCCGGCCGATTCCTGTTCACCGTGTTGCCCCGGCACGCCGCGCCGTCGTCCCAATTAACAGTGTTGACGGTGACCGGAGCCGTTGCGCTCGGCCTAATTGCCGTGATCCCGGGTCCGGCCGCCATCCTCATCGCATCGGCAATCTTTGCCGGCGCAATTCGCGGATCGGCCACGCTCGTGCAGGCGAACGCCGTGTCCGAGCGGTGGGGGACCGAGCAGTACGGCACGTTGAACGGTCTGCTCAGCGCTCCCGTCACCTTCGCCATGGCGGCGGCACCGTTCCTCGGCTCGTTCGTATTCGGTCTGACCGGAAGTACCGCCATGACGGCGGCCATTTTCGCGCTGGTCGGATTGGTCGGCGTCGTATTCGCGACGAAGTCGTGAGCTATGGCGGCCAGGGCAATTGGGTCGGCCCTGGAAAGCCGGCTCGAGATCGGCAGATCGCGTGGAGCAAACGCGGAAGCGGTCTCGGTCACCGCGGCCTCAGCCGGGTGAGGCCCACGCGCCGGGCGTTTGCAGCTTTCAGCGTAATCCGCGGCTGGTTGCCTCCTCGCGCGAGCAATTAAGCTAAGCCGTATGACTTCATCCGATACGACCCAGCCGACTGTCGCCCCGTACGGGGAATGGGTGTCTCCCATTCGTGCAAGCGATTTGACGGCCAGTTCCCACCGGGTCTCCGGCGGGGCTTTCGTCGGCGACGAGGTCTGGTGGGCCGAGGACCGTCCCGAAGAAGGCGGCCGTACGGCGATCCGGCGAAACGGCGCGGACGGCACCCCCGTTGACGTCCTGCCGGCCCCGTTCAATGCCCGCACCCGCGTCCACGAATACGGCGGCGGAGCATGGTGCGTCGCCGAATACCCCGGCGCGGGGCCCCGCCTGATCTTTGCCGAATTCACCGACCAGAGGCTGTATCGCCTCGACCCGGGCAGCGAGCACCCGATCCCGCTGACCCCTGCCGGGCTCGGCATGCGATTCGCGGATCTGACGGTGAACGGCAACCTCATCTGGTGCGTACGCGAAACACACTCGGAAGGCTACCTGCGCCGCGACATCTGCACGGTCCCGATCGACGGTGCCGCCGCCGACTCGGCCGAAATGATCACGTCGGTCGTATCCGGATCGCGGTTCCTGGCCTATCCGAAAATATCGCCGGACGGCGCGCGCCTGGCCTGGATCTGCTGGGACCACCCGCAAATGCCCTGGGACGGCACGGAACTGCGCGTCGCCGACCTCGACGGCGCCGCCGGCGAACCGACCACGCTGATGGGATCGACAACGGAGTCCGTGCTCCAACCCGAATGGCTGAGCGCTACGACCCTCGCCGCAATCAGCGACCGATCGGGCTGGTGGAACCTGTACTCCGTCGATGCGGCCGGCCACGAGGAGCCAACGGCGCTGCTGACCGACGAAGCCGAATACGGCGGCCCGCTGTGGCAGCTCGGGTCCCGCTGGTACTCGCTGTTGGACGACGGCTCGCTCCTGACGGTGCGCACGCGCGGGACGTCGCGACTGGGCATTCTGACTCCCGACACCGCCGAGCGCCGCGGCATCACCACCGGCCTGGATTCGATCGCCCTCGCGGCGGTGCGCGGCACGAAGGCCCTGATCATCGGCGGGAGCGCCGACCACGCGGCCGGCCTGCGCGAAGTCGATCTGGGCACCGGCGACGTCCGCGATATCCGGCTCGGCGTCGATCAGCTGCCGCCCGCGGAGTATCTGCCGGAATGCCGGTCGATGACGTTCACGGACGGCCGCGACGTGCACGCGTTCGTGTACTCGCCGTTCAATAAGCATTTCACCGCCCCGGACGGCGAGCTGCCGCCTTTTATCGCGTTCGTCCACGGCGGGCCGACAAGTCAGACGGTGCCGAAAGCAAGCACCCTCATCGCGTATTTCACGTCGCGCGGCATCGGAGTCATCGACGTCAACTACGGCGGCTCGAGCGGCTACGGGCGCGAATACCGCGACCGGCTCAGGGGCCAGTGGGGGATCGTCGACGTGCAGGACGTCGTGGCCGCCGTCCGCGGTCTCGCCGACCAAGGCATCGCCGATCCCGAGCGGCTGGCGATCGAAGGCGGGTCGGCGGGCGGGTGGACGGTGCTTGCCGCACTCACCGGATCCGACGTATTCGCGTGCGGCGCATCGTATTTCGGGGTGGCGGAGCTCGTCGAATTCGCCAAGGAGACGCACGACTTCGAATCGCGCTACCTGGACGGGCTGATCGGGCCGCTGCCCGAGGCCGAGGATCTCTACGTGGAGCGGGCACCTCTCACGCACGCCGATTCGCTGACCTGCCCCGTGCTGCTTCTGCAAGGTCTCGACGACCCGATAGTGCCGCCCAGTCAGGCCGAACGATTCCGCGACGCGCTCGCAGCCAAGCACATTCCGTACGCGTACTTGGCCTTCGACGGCGAATCGCACGGTTTTCGACGAGCCGAAAACATCATCGCGTCCCGCGAAGCCGAACTGTCGTTTTACGGTCAGTGCCTGGGCTTCACGCCGCCGGACATTCCGCAGCTGGAACTGATTCGATGACGTTCACGGCACAAGGGGAATGGCCGGGCACCGACTTCGCCGAAGCGGTGCGGATCATCTTCGGCGAGTTGGGCCGGCCCGGTGACATCGATCCGGCCGGCGTCCCGTTCGTCCCGCAGTTGCCGGCACGCGGACTCGGCGCCGACCAGGTCGGCCATGCCGCCGCCCTGCTTGCCGATCTGCACATCGACGCGCAGCCGCACGGATGGCGCCTTGTCGACAGGCCCGGGCTCGACGAGGGCCGGACGGCGCGCCTGCAGTCGCGCGATATCGACAGACTTGCCGAGAACGCCGCCGACTATTCCGGCCGGCTGAAGATCCAGGTGCTCGGCCCGTGGTCGCTCGCCGCCCGGCTCTGGCTCAGCCGCGGCGACCGCGTCATCGCCGACACCGGCGCGCGGCGTGACGTGCTGCAATCGTATGCCGAGGGCGTCGACGAATACGCGGCCCGGATCCGCGAGATTCTGCCGGCCGCATGGCTGACCGTGCAACTGGACGAGACCGTCCTCGACAATGTGCTCGATGGCCGGATCCCCACCGTGTCCGGATTCGGCCGGATTCCGCCGGTGCCGCCGCGTGAAGTCGAAGCCGGGTTGGCCGGAGTCATCGAGCGACTCGCAGCGGACAACGAGCACGTCATTGTCGACGCCACCGGCAACCGGTTGGCACGCCGCGACCACGGCGAGAACCGGTCGTTGGTGGGCCTCTTGGCGGACGCCGGGGCGACGGCCGTTGCCGCGCCCGTGCAGGGCCTCGACTCCGGCGGCTGGGAGGCCGTCGCCGAGATCGTCGAACGCGGCGTCCGGTTCCGTCCGGTTGTGGACGCTGCCGGCCGGCACGCTGCCGAAGTGCGCGGCGGCATTGATGCCATCCGGACGCAGTGGCACGAACTCGGCATGCCGACGTCCGGCCTTGCCGACCTCGACCTCGTTGCCGCGTCGGCTCCGGACGACTCGGCCCGGGACGCCCGCGCCGGTCTCGATTATGTGCGCGCCGTTGCCCGCGGACTGTACGAGGCGGCGTTCGACTAGCGTCCGCAGGGCCCGTGCTCCGGCGGAATGTCGGTGTGATGCGGCAAGATGGGTACGTGGCGACTACTGACGAACCGGATACCGAGTTGCAGGCGGCCCCGGACGACGCGCGGGCGCGGGCTTCCGAGCTGGCCAAGCAGATCGACGAGCACCGGGAGGCCTACTACCAGCGCGCCGCCCCAACGGTGTCGGATGCCGAATTCGACGAACTCATGCGCGAGCTCGAAGGCCTTGAAGCGGACTATCCGGAGCTGCGCACGCCGGACTCGCCGACGCAACACGTGGGCGGGCAGGTCGACAGGTCGTCGTTTGCGCCGGTGGACCATCTCGAGCAGATGCTCAGCCTCGACAACGTGTTCTCGCTGGACGAACTTGCGGCTTGGAATACGCGGGTCACCGCCGAGATCGGCTCGGCCAAACCGGACTACCTCTGCGAGTTGAAGATCGACGGGCTGGCCGTCAACTTGCTGTACGAGCACGGCGTGCTCACGCGGGCCGCCACCCGCGGTGACGGCCGTACCGGCGAGGACATCACGGCGAACGTCCGCACCATCGGCGATATCCCGACGGAGCTTCGGGGGTCCGGCCATCCGGATCGGATGGAGATTCGCGGTGAGGTGTTCTTTCCGATCGAGGAGTTCGCCGATTTGAACGCGTCGCTGGTCGACCGGGGCAAACCACCGTTCGCCAATCCGCGAAATGCCGCGGCCGGCTCGCTGCGGCAAAAGGACCCGGCCGTGACCGCCCGCCGTCCGCTGCACATGCTCGTGCACGGCATTGCGGCATGGTCCGGCAAGCTCGACAGGCAGTCGCACGCGTATGACCTGCTGCGTGACTGGGGACTGCCGATCAGCGGCTACTTCAAGGTCCTGAAGAGTCTCAAGGCCGTGAACGAGTTCATTGAATACTACGGCGAACACCGGCATGACGTGTTGCACGAGATCGACGGCGTGGTCGTGAAGATCGATCAGATCGCGCTGCAAGGCGAACTCGGGCAGACCTCGCGCGCGCCGCGCTGGGCCATGGCGTACAAGTACCCGCCCGAAGAGGTCACCACCACGCTGCTCGACATCCAGGTGAACGTCGGGCGCACCGGACGGGTGACTCCGTTTGCCGTCATGAAGCCGGTGCTGGTGGCCGGATCGACGGTGCGCATGGCCACGTTGCACAATGCCCACGAAGTGGTGCGCAAAGGTGTCCTCATCGGCGACACCGTCGTGCTGCGCAAGGCGGGCGACGTGATTCCGGAGGTCTTGGGGCCGGTCGTCGACCTGCGCACCGGCGAGGAGACCGCGTTCACGATGCCGACGCATTGCCCGGAATGCGGCACCGAGCTCGCCGAGGCGAAAGCCGGAGATGCCGATATCCGGTGCCCGAATCAGCGGTCGTGCCCCGCGCAGGTGCGCGAACGAGTGTTTTACGCGGCGTCCCGCTCGGCGTTCGACATCGAATCACTTGGCGAGGAGGCGGCGATTGCGCTGACCGCGCCGGAGGAGCCTGCCGATCCGCCGTTGACCACCGAAGCGGGCCTGTTCGACCTGACGCCCGACATGCTTGCCGACGTGAAGATCCGCCGAGAGGTGCGCCGCCGCGGCTCTCCGACGGGCGAGACCGAGTTGGTGCCGTACTTCTACACCAAACCGACCGCCAAGAAGGCCAGCAAGCCGACCGCCAACACGCAGATGCTGTTCGACGAGCTGGAAAAGGCCAAATCGCAGCCGCTTTGGCGCGTGCTCACGGCTTTGTCGATCCGCCACGTCGGGCCGACCGCGGCTCGTGCCCTGGCAACGGAATTCGGTTCGGTCGACGCCATCCGCGAGGCCGATGAGGAGCGTCTTGCCGAGGTGGACGGCGTCGGGCCCACTATTGCGGCGGCGGTCAAGGAGTGGTTCACCGTCGATTGGCATCGCGAGATCGTCGACCGGTGGGCGCAGGCCGGCGTCCGGATGGCCGATGAACGCGACAGCTCGGTGGCCCGCACCCTGGAGGGCCTGAGCATCGTCGTCACGGGGTCGCTCGACGACTTCACCCGGGACGAAGCCAAGGAAGCGATCGTCAGCCGCGGCGGAAAGGCCGCCGGCAGCGTGTCGAAGAATACGGCGTTCGTCGTGGTCGGCGACGCGCCCGGCAGCAAATACGACAAGGCCGTGAAACTCGGCGTGCCGATCCTGCGTGAAGCGGGCTTCCGCACGCTGATCGACGACGGGCCGGACGCTGCGGCCGAGGCGGCCGAGCCCGCCGACCCGGCAGAGGAGTAGCAAAGGCGGGGCCGGAGAAACCCGTTTACGCGGATTCCGGTCTGCCCGTGTAGTCCTGGTTTTGCGGCGGCAGCGCGGCGATCATCGGGTGATCGGTGTGTGTATTGCCGAGCTTGGCCGCGCTGCCGGGTGAGCCGATGTCGTCGAAGAATTCGACGTTCGCCGTGTAGTAATCGGCCCATTCCTCAGGGGTGTCGTCTTCGTAGTAGATCGCCTCGACCGGGCACACCGGTTCGCATGCTCCGCAGTCCACGCACTCGTCGGGGTGGATGTAGAGTGAGCGTTCGCCCTCATAAATACAATCGACCGGGCACTCGTCGACACATGCCTTGTCTTTGACGTCCACGCACGGCTGGGCAATCACATAAGTCATCGATCCGCCCCTTTCATTTCATTTACGTCACATTTTCGTTCGCTAATTCAGTCTAGTGGCGATTTGGCCGGCGTCGTCGATGCGGCGCCGCAAAGATGAATAGCTGCGAGCGCACGGCGTGCCGCCCGGGATATCGAGGCGAGAGCGCGCTTTGTCATCAGTGGTCGTTGGTGCCGGCAGCTGCTATGGTCCAACTAGGAACGCCTTCGCGGTGGAAGGCAGGCTCTGAGAGGGAGGGCGATCCCCATGGTGATTCACCACTTCGACGACGGCGCGGTAGCTCCGGACGGTTGTTGGGACTTGCTGCGGAGCGCGGTCGTCGGCCGGTTGGCGGTGTGGTCCGGCGACAGGCCCGAGATCTTCCCGATCAATTACATAGTTGATCGCGGCACAATCGTCTTCCGTACGGCCCCGGGAAAGAAGCTCGACTCGGCGATCGGCCACCAGCTGCTGGCTTTCGAGGCGGACGGCTACGACACCGACTCCGACCTCGCGTGGAGCGTCGTGGTGCACGGCAAAGCAGAAATGCTCACGAACTTCGACGAAGTCGTCGATGCGTCGGCGCTGCCGTTGTTCCCGTGGCATCCGGGAGCGAAAGGAATATTCGTGCGCATCGTCGCCGAACAGCTGAGCGGGCGCGCTTTTTCGGTCGTCGACCCGCAGGTCTGGGGCGTGTGGGCCAGCTCAAAACCGGTTGTCGACTGAAGCCCGGCTCCGCGGTCGCTCAGCGCTTTTCGCTCCGGCCCAGCGATGCGATGACGTCGCGGTTGAGTTGCGAAATCATGTCCAGCGGGATCCCGACGGGGCACACAGCAGTGCATTCGCCAATTTCGGTGCAGCCGCCAAACCCTTCGGCATCGTGTTGTCGGGCCATGGTGGCCGCTCGCGAAGCTCGTTCCGGCTGGCCTTGCGGCAAGGATCCGAGATGAGTGGCCTTTGCGCCCGTGAACAGCATTGCCGATCCATTCGGGCACGCCGCAACGCACGCGCCACAGCCAATGCACGCGGCCGCATCGAAAGCTCTGTCGGCGTCCTTCTTCGGCACCGGGACGGCGTGCGCGTCGGGTGCCGTGCCCGTCGGTGACGTGATGTAGCCGCCGGCTTGGACGATCCGATCGAGCGCGCTGCGGTCGACTATCAGGTCCTTCACGATGGGGAACGGACCGGCGCGCCACGGTTCGACGTCGATGACGTCGCCGTCGTGGAAAAACCGCATCTGCAACTGGCACACGGTCGTCAGCGATTCGGGGCCGTGCGCGATCCCGTCGATGACAAGGCTGCACATGCCGCAAATGCCCTCTCGGCAGTCGCTGTCAAAGGCGACGGGGACGTCGCCGCCGAGCGTCAGGCGTTCGTTGAGCACATCGAGCATTTCCAAAAACGACATGTCCGGCGAAACGTCTGCAATATCGTAGGCGACGAACCGGCCCGGGGCATCCGGGCCCTCTTGGCGCCAGATCCGCAAAGTGATGTTCATTTGTAGCTCCGTTGTTTCAATTTGACGAACTGGTATTCCAAGTCCTCCTTGTGCAGTACCGGCGCGTCCGGCGCGTGTTCCCACGCCGCCACATAGGTGAACGCGTCGTCATTGCGCAAGGCCTCGCCGTCCGGAGTCTGGCTTTCGGCGCGGAAGTGCGCGCCGCACGACTCGGTACGGTGCAAGGCGTCAATGCACATGAGCTCAGCGAGCTCGAAGAAGTCAGCGACGCGTCCGGCGCGTTCAAGGGCTTGGTTGAGCTCTTCGTCCTCACCGGGCACCTTCACATTTGCCCAGAACTCGTCTTTCAGCGCGCGGATATCGGCAAGTGCGGCGGTGAGGCCCTCGGCGGTCCGCTCCATTCCGCAGTGCTCCCACAGGATCCCGCCGAGTTCTTTGTGGAACGAATCGACTGTTCGCTCTCCGCCGGCGCCGAGCAGCGCATCGATGCGGGCGTGGACGGCGTCGAGCGCGGCCGCGGCGTCCGGATGACTGTCGTCGACGTCGTCGGGCAGCGGATTGTTGGCCAGATAATCGGTGATGGTGGTGGGCAGAATGAAGTAGCCGTCGGCAAGGCCCTGCATGAGAGCGCTTGCCCCGAGTCGATTCGCGCCGTGGTCGGAGAAGTTTGCTTCGCCGATGACGAAAAGCCCCGGAATCGTCGATTGCAAGTCGTAATCGACCCACAAGCCGCCCATCGTGTAATGCACTGCGGGGTAGATCCGCATGGGCACCCGGTACGGATCTTCGCCCGTGATGCGTTCGTACATCTCGAACAGGTTGCCGTATTTCGTCTCGACGGCGGCCCGGCCGAGCCGTTCAAGGGCATCGGCGAAGTCGAGATAGACTCCGAGACCGCTCGGGCCGACGCCGCTTCCGGCGTCGCAGATGTTCTTGACGGCCCGCGAGGCGACGTCGCGGGTCACGAGGTTTCCGTACGACGGGTACAGACGTTCGAGGAAGTAGTCGCGTTCTTCGTGCGGGATCTTCTCCGGCGACCGGCCGTCGCCCGGTTCGGCGGGGACCCAAATGCGTCCGTCATTGCGCAGGGATTCGCTCATCAGGGTCAACTTGGACTGGTAATCGCCGCTGACCGGGATGCAGGTCGGATGGATCTGCGTAAAACACGGATTGGCGAAGTAGGCTCCCTTGCGATGAGCCCGCCACGCCGCCGAGACATTGCAGCCCATGGCGTTCGTCGACAAATAATAGGCGTTGCCGTATCCGCCGGACGCGAGGACGACGGCGTCGGCGAACTGCGTGCTGATGGCACCGGTGACGAGATCGCGGACGACGATTCCGCGTGCCCTGCCGTCGATGACGATGAGTTCGAGCATTTCGTGGCGAGCGCGAACCTCGACGGTACCGGCGGCCACTTGCCGCTCGAGCGCTTGATAGGCGCCGAGCAGCAGCTGCTGGCCGGTTTGGCCGCGGGCATAAAACGTGCGCGACACTTGCACGCCGCCAAATGAGCGATTGTCGAGCAGCCCGCCGAGTTCGCGGGCAAAGGGGACTCCTTGCGAAACGCACTGGTCGATGATGTTCACGCTGACCTGGGCCAGCCGGTAGACGTTCGACTCGCGCGAGCGAAAGTCGCCGCCCTTGACGGTGTCGTAAAACAGCCGTCGAATGCTGTCGCCGTCGTTGCGGTAGTTTTTGGCGGCGTTGATCCCACCTTGCGCGGCAATGCTGTGCGCCCTTCGAGGGCTGTCCTGGAAGCAATAACTCGTGACCCGGTACCCGCTTTCGCCAAGAGTGGCGGCGGCCGAAGCGCCGGCCAGGCCGGTTCCGATCATGATGATCGAATGTTTGCGCCGATTGGCCGGATTCACGAGTTTCGCGTCGAATTGCCGGGTGTCCCACCGGCTCTCGAGCGGCCCGTCCGGGATTTTCCGGTCGATCAGCGCCGCGCCTTCCACGTATAAGTGCGTCATTGGCCCACTCCGCCGAAGTAGATGGAAAATGGAGGTACGAGGAAGCCGACCGTGATGACGCCGGCAAGGACGGAAGCGACGACATTGAACTGTCGGCGGCGCGTCGGACTGGTATTTGCCCCCAAGGACGCAAGGGCCGACCAGAATCCGTGCCGCAGGTGCAGACCCAGCGCGATCAGCGCAACGGTGTAGCTGGCGAGCACCCACCAGATCGAAAACCCCGCCGTCATGCGTTCATAGGGACTCGTCGATGCGCCGCCGGGGTGGATGACGTTGTCAGCGGACAAGTGCAGCAGGTGGTAGACGACGAACAGGCCGATGACGACGCCGCCCCACCGCATCGTGAACGATGAATAGGTCCGCTGAACGCCTCGCCTGTTCTTCGTCGTTCGATACCGTGTGCTTCCTCGGCCGCCGGTGGCACGGCGCATGCGTTTCCACAACACCGTTGCCGACGCGATGTGAACGATCACGCTGACAATGAGCACGATCCGGATGACCCACAGCACAACCGAGTACTGCACGATGGGTTCGCCCATTTCCAGCAGGAAATGGGAGTACCCGTCGAACGTCTCGCGTCCGGCGAAGACTTTGTAATTGCCGTACGCATGCGCGAGCAGGAATAGAATCATCACCAGGCCGGACACGGCCATGGCCGCGTGCAGCGCCGCGGACGAACGCCAGAGCGGGAGCCGGCGGGTGTTGCCGGCTCGCCGGGGAGCACTTAGTGCCATGACGCCACGACCTTCCCGTTGCCACCGGCCGGTTATCGACGCCGCGGAATAGTGTCGACCTTGTTCCAGCCGCGTCGGCGCTCACGCGAGCCTTCGTGGTCGTCGCGGCTGCGGTAGAGCACGTACGGCCGGAAGACGTAACCGAGCGGAGCCGTGAACACGTGCACGAGACGGGTGAACGGCCAGAACGCGAAAAGCAAGATCGCGGCGATGCCGTGCAATTGGAAGCTGAGCGGGGCCTCGACCATCAAGTCCGGTTGCGGGTTGAAGAAGAAGATACTGCGGAACCAGATGGACACGCCCTCGCGATAGTTGTACGTCGTCGCTACGCCGGACACGGTGTTGATCAGTCCGAGCAAGATCACCAACCCGAGCAGGACGTACATGATCTTGTCCATCACGGTCGTGGCGCCCAGCACGGCTTTGGTAAATCGGCGACGATACAGCAGGCCGATCAGGCCGACGATTGTGCAGAACCCGGCGACGGCTCCCACCGATACGGCCATCACGTGATACATGGTTTCGGAGATTCCGACGGCATCGGTCCACGACTGGGGGATGCCCAGGCCCATCACATGGCCGAGGAAGACTGCGAGGATGCCGAAGTGGAACATCGGATTGGCCCAACGCAGGATCCGGCTTTCGTACATTTGGCTCGAGCGCGACGTCCACCCGAATTTGTCGTACCGGTAACGCCAAATGTGCCCGAGCACGAAAATGGTCAGGCAGATGTACGGGTAGATCAGCCATAAAAACGTATCGCCGACACTCATGGCATTCCTCCGGGAGTAGCGCTCAGCGCGGCCGCGCCGTACGGTTCGAGACCAACCTCTTCGTCCGGCGGCCCCTCGGCCGCAAGCCGTTGCACCGCCTCGTAGTCCTTACCCTTCAACGCCGGAAGCGTCCTGCACACGGTCTCCAGGGCCCCGAGCCACGGCGAGTCGATATCGGCCAGGTGCAGGCGCAACAGCTCCAGGCCCGCGCGGTTGTCGAGGATGATCTTCAGGCCGGCCCGCAGATCGGTTGTGGCGGCGAACTCGAGAACGACGCACAGGTGGTCCGGCAGTTGGTCGTCGGTCAGGACCAGCCCGGCCTTCGTGTACACCTGCTTGATCCGCAGCAGCGCCAAACCCCGCTTCCTGGTCTCGCCGTTGGAGAAATAGGTGAGGAACAGGCAACCGCGGCGCCTGGTATCGAATGTCTCGACGTAGTCGCCTTGCACGTCGACCAGCGACCGATTCCGTAAATGCTCGATGGTTGTCACAAGCGATGAGCCGAGTTTTTCCGGCAAGCTCGACGCGACCTCACCGAGTAGATCGAGCCGGCCCGGCAGATCCTCGTCGGGATAATCCATCAGGATGGACGCGGCCTGCCACGCCCGCACCAGCTGGTCGTCGGAATACTTCAAGGTCGGCACGCGCGGACTCATGACTCATCGACCCCCGGGTCCGGAACCGTTGCCCGGATCACTTGCGGCGTCCCGGTTGGGGAACAGGCCTTCCGGAGTGCCCTTCCCGTCCCAGTTCAGCAAGTTGATCCGCACGCCTTCCGGCCGTCCCGGAGTATCGGGTGAGCCGACGCCCGGGTCGGCACCGAACGACTCATCGAAACCGCCCAGGCCGCCCATCCCGGGGCCGCCGTCGACGTCCAGCGAGCACTCAGTGGCGATATTCTCCAGCTTGTGTGCGTCTTCATAGTGCGCGGGCGGGATCACGTACCGTTCATCGTATTTGGCGATCGCCAGCAGCCGGTACATGTCCTTGACCTCTTGGCCGCTCATTCCGACGGACTCGGCGATCGACTCGTTCGTCTCCCAGCCCATGTTGATATCGCGCATATAGGACCGCATGGCCGCCAGTTTGCGCAGGACCCGGTCCACCGGAGCGGTGTCGCCTGCCGTGAACAGTCCCGCCAGGTAATCGATCGGGATACGCAGCGAGTCGATTGCGTTGAACAAATTGTCCTTCGATTCGCCGTCCTCGCCCGTGTCGCTGACGGCGTCGACGACCGGTGACAGCGGCGGGATGTACCAGACCATCGGCATCGTGCGATATTCCGGGTGCAGCGGAAGGGCGACCCGGTATTTATTGATCAGCGCCCAGATCGGGGACCGCTGGGCCGCGTCGATCCAGTCCTCCGGGATCTCCGCCTCCCGAGCCGCCTCGATCACCTCGGGATCGTGCGGGTCGAGAAAGACATCGCGTTGCGCTTCGTACAGGTCGTGCTCGTCTTGCGTCGAGGCGGCGTCCAAGACGCGGTCGGCGTCATAGAACATCAGCCCCAGATACCGTAAGCGACCGACGCACGTCTCGGAGCAGATCGTCGGCTGCCCCACTTCGATCCGCGGATAGCAGAACGTGCACTTCTCCGCTTTGCCGGTCTTGTGGTTGAAGTACATCTTCTTGTACGGGCAGCCGGTGATGCACTGTCGCCAGCCGCGGCATCGGTCTTGGTCGACAAGAACGATGCCGTCCTCTTCGCGCTTGTAGATCGCGCCGGTCGGACACGCCGACACGCACGACGGGTTCAGACAATGTTCGCAAATACGCGGCAGGTAGAACATGAATGCTTGTTCGTACTCGAACTTGATCTTGTCGCCGACCTGCTTGAGAACCGGGTCGTCGTGCGTGTTCTCGACCGAGCCGGCCAAATCGTCGTCCCAGTTCGACGACCAGGTGACCTTCGTGTCCTCGCCGGTGAGCAGCGACTTCGGGCGCGCGACGGGCATGTGCTCTTGCGCGGGCGCCGTTGTCAGATTCTCGTAGTCGTACGTCCACGGCTCGTAATAGTCCTTGAATTCCGGCAAGTTCGGGTTCGCGAAGAGCGTCGCCAAGTTCTTCAGCCGGCCGCCCGCCTTGAGCTTCAGCTTGCCGCGCTTGGTCAGCGTCCAGCCGCCCTTCCACCGCTCCTGGTCCTCATAGGTGCGCGGGTATCCTTGCCCCGGCCGCGTCTCGACGTTGTTGAACCAGATGTGTTCCGCACCCGACCGGTTGGTCCAGACCTGTTTGCACGTGACCGAGCAGGTGTGACAGCCGATGCACTTGTCCAGGTTCATCACCATCGCCATTTGCGCCATAATGTGCATCAGTACGTCACCTCTTGACTGCGACGGCGGATCACCGTGACCTCGTCGCGTTGATTGCCGGTCGGTCCCATGTAATTGAAGGCGTACGTTTGCTGGGCGTAGCCGCCGATCATGTGCGTGGGCTTGATCATCAGCCGGGTGAGCGAGTTGTGGTTGCCGCCGCGTTCACCGCTCGTCTCCGACAACGGCATGTCGATCAGCCGGTCCTGCGAGTGGTACATGTACACGGTCCCTTCCGGCATCCGGTGGGACACGATGGCACGAGCGGTGACGACGCCGTTGCGGTTGACCGCTTCGATCCACTCGTTGTCCCGGACGCCGATCTTCTCCGCGTCCAGCGGGCTCATCCAGATCCCCGGGCCGCCGCGGAACAGCGAGAGCATGAACAGATTGTCCTGGTACTCGGAATGGATCGACCATTTGTTGTGCGGCGTCAGATACCGTACCGAGACCCCTTTGGACGGCGTATCGCCGATTGCCGCTTCGTCGAACAGGGCCGTCATGTCCAGCGGCGGCCGGAATGTGGGGAACCCTTCGCCGAGTTCGGTCATCCAGTCGTGATCGAGATAAAACTGCTGGCGCCCCGTCAACGTGTGCCAGGGTTTGAGCCGCTCCACATTGATGGTGAACGGCGAATAGCGCCTGCCCCCGCTTTCGGATCCGGACCATTCCGGTGACGTGATCACCGGCACCGGGCCGTGTTGCGTATCGGAGAACGTGATGCGTTTGCCTTCGTGTTCCGAAGCCAAGTCGTGTAAAAGCCTGCCGGTGCGCTTTTCCAGGCTCTTGAATCCCTGTGTGGCCAGATGGCCGTTGGTCGTCCCCGACAGCGTCAGGACCATTTCGCACGCCTGGCTCGCGTGCAGGATGTCCGGGCGGCCGTCCGCCGCGCCGCCGCGGACCGCGCCGTTCTTCACGGTGAGTTCCTTGATCTCCCGGGTCAGGTCGAACGTGACTCCCTTCGTGGTCGCGCCGAGCGTGTCCATGAGCGGGCCCACGCCGCGCATCATGTCGCCGATTTGGGTGTAATCGCGTTCGACTTCGAGGATCCGCGGCATTGTCACGCCCGGCTCGGGTTCGCAGTCGCCGTATTTCCAATCCCGCACCCGGCCGTGAGGGGAGGCCATGGCATCCGGAGTGTCGTGCGTGAGGGGAGCCGCGACGACGTCCGTCTGCTTGCCGAGATGTCGTTCGGCGAGACGGCTGAACACGCGGGAAATCTGCTGCCACGCGTCCCAGTCCGTGCGTGACTGCCAAGGCGGTGAGATCGCCGGATTGAATGAATTCACGAACGGGTGCATGTCGGTCGTCGACAGATCGTGCTTTTCGTACCAGGTCGCTGCCGGCAACACGATGTCGGACAGCAGCGTCGAACTCGTCATGCGGAAGTCGAGGGTGGTCAACAGATCGAGCTTTCCCACCGGAGCCTTGTCGTGCCATTTGACTTCCCGCGGGCGGAACCGTTCGGCGGTCTCCTCAGCGCTGATGGTGTGTTCGGCGCCGAGGAGATGGTTCAGAAAATATTCGTTTCCCTTGGCCGATGACCCGAACAGATTCGATCGCCACAGCGACAGGACGCGGGGGAAGTTCTCCGGTGCGTCGGGGTCCTCGGCGGCGAAGTTCAGCCTGCCTGCCTTGAGCTCGTCCACGACGTAGTCTTTTGCGGATTTTCCGTCCCGCCGGGCCTCGGCTCCGATGATGAGCGGATTGCGGTCGAACGTCGGGTAGGAGGGCATCCACCCGAGGCGCGCTGATTGCGCAATCACATCGGCGGTCGATTTTCCGGAAAGCTGGCCTTTGCCGGTTTCGGCCGTCAGCGTATCGGCGCCGAACTGGTCGTACCGGTACTGGTCGGTGTGCAGGTACCAGTACGCAGTTTGCACCATATTGCGCGGGGGCCGCATCCAGTCCAACGCATTGGCCAGCTGCGTGTACCCGGTCAGGGGCCGGACCTTTTCCTGTCCGACGTAATGTGCCCATCCGCCTCCGTTGACGCCCTGACATCCGGTGATGGTCGTCATGGTCAGGAAAGTCCGGTAGATGGTGTCGGAATGGAACCAGTGGTTCGTGCCGGCTCCCATCAAGATCATCGAGCGGCCCTTGGAATCCTCGGCGTTCTGGGCGAATTCGCGGCCGATCCGGATTGCGGCTTCGGCCTTCACCCCGGTGATGTCCTGCTGCCACGCCGGCGTGTAGGGCGAGCTCGCGTCGTCGTAGCCGGTGGGCCACGTGCCCGGCAGGCCGGGGCGGCCGACGCCGTACTGCGCCAGGAGCAGATCGAAGACCGTGGTGACGAGCCGGCCCTCGATCCGGCGGGCCGGTACGCCGCGCCGAATGACGCCGATGTCGCCCTGCCCGGTATCGAAGCGCGGCATGTCGACCGGAACCGACTCGTCCGCGCCGTCGAGGAGTGACAGGCGCGGGCGGATCTCGCCGAGGTCGAGGTTCCAATTGCCCTCGCCGCTTTCACCATAGCGATGGCCGAGGGTGCCGGGCGGCACGACCGGCTGGTTCGTGACCTCGTCCACCAGCACCGTTTTGAATTCGGCATTCTCCTGATCGCGCATGCCGGCGTCCGACAGATCCGCGGCGGTGAGGAATTTGCCCGCCGTATAAGTCGTGTCGCCGGCGGCGTCCCGGGCTTCATCGAGCGTGACCAGGAACGGAAGATCGGTGTACTTCTTCACGTAGTCGGTGAAATACGGCGTCGTGCGGTCGACGTAGAACTCCTTCAAGATGACGTGCCCCATGGCCATGGCCAGTGCGCCGTCGGTGCCGGGCTCCGCCGGCATCCACTCATCGGCGAATTTGGTGGAGTCGGCGAAATCAGGGGAGACGACCACGACTTTCTGCCCGCGGTAGCGCGCTTCGACCATCCAGTGCGCATCGGGCGTGCGCGTGACCGGAACGTTGGTGCCCCAGATCATCAGGTAACCGGCGTCCCACCAGTCGCCGGACTCGGGCACGTCGGTCTGGTCGCCGAACACTTGCGGAGACGCGACCGGCATATCGGCGTACCAGTCGTAAAAGCTCAGCATCGAGCCGCCGATCAGATTGACGAATCTGGCGCCGGACGCGTGCGAGATCATCGACATGGCCGGAATCGGGGAGAAGCCCGCGACTCGGTCGGGCCCCCATTTGCGAATCGTGTGAACGTGGGCGGCCGCCACGATTTCGATTGCCTCGTCCCAGGTGGCGCGCACCAGGCCGCCCTTGCCGCGCGCCCGCTTGTATGCGGCGGAACGTTCCGGGTCCTCCGTGATGTCGGCCCAGGCCAGCACGGGGTCCTTCAACCGGCTCTTGGCCTCCCGGTAGAGCTCCAACAACACCCCGCGGATGTACGGGTACCGGGTACGGGTCGGCGAATACGTGTACCAGGAAAATGAGGCGCCGCGCGGGCAACCGCGCGGCTCGTACTCCGGTTTGTCGGGCCCGGTGGTGGGGTAGTCGACGGCTTGCGTCTCCCACGTGATGATGCCGTCCTTGACGTAGACGTTCCACGAGCACGAGCCGGTGCAGTTCACGCCGTGCGTGGAGCGGACAACCTTTTCGTGGCTCCACCTGTCGCGGTAGAACGAGTCCCCGGTCCGCCCGCCGACCTTCAACAATGTTCGCCCGTCCGGCGAGACCGTCTGCTTGGGGGTGAAGAATCTGCGCGTCCGGATCAATGCATCCGTCAAGCCGCTGTTGATCGTTCCGCTCATGCTGCTCCCTCTTCAACGAATCGGGTAACGCCGTCCGTCACGACGAACAACCAATGCCGTCGCGTGACGAAAACACCGGGCCGGGTAGTGATCTACCTCACGATAACAGAGTAATTTCGGTTGTTCGCAGAGAGCGTAAAAAGACATGAAATCGCAATGCGCGGGCGCATCTCGAACAGTTACCGGCGCACGGATGCTGCCGGCGAACCGATTCTCAGGAAACATGCGGGCTCGCCATCAGCCGGGGCACAAGAACGACTGGAATAGTGTGACTGACCGGCGATGGCCGGTAGTCTCGCGAAAGGGGCATCATGCCCGAGCACAGTCGGCCGGAACTGCGGCGCACGCTCAAGGCGGCGCTGTCGGTCACCGGAAGCCTCGCCGGTGCGTGCGCGGTGGCCGCAGTGGTCGCCATCTCGCCGGCGCAGGTCCCGACCGCGTCGTCCGTCCGTCCGGCCTCGATCGCCCCCAAGACCTCTGTCGAATCCACGGGGATCGAAAAACGGCGCGGCACGCTGCAGGCAAGCGCCAGGCCGGCGTCGGACCGCCTCGACGGGCTGCACGCCGACTTGGCGCGCGCCGTGGCCATGGGCCATGCCACGCCCCAACAGGCGGAACGGTTCGAAGCCGAAATGGCCGGGTACATCACCGGCGCCCGGCAGCTGCCCGAACAAGCGTGACCGCCTCCGGTCGACGGTTACGGCCGGATCATCGTGACGCCGTGTCCGTGCCGGGAATCCATGGAAGCCAAGGCGTCGGGCACGTCGTCCAGCGTGATCGTCTCGGTCACGAGATCCCCGGGACGCAGCCGACCCGACTCGACGAGCGCCATCAGCTCCGGGTAGTCGTGCGCAGGCATGCCGTGTGAACCGAAAACGGACAGTTCTCCGGCGATCACGTGCGCCATCGGTATGTGCGGCGGCTCGGCGAAAAGACCGATTTGAACGTGTCGGCCCCGGGGCCGAAGCGACCGGATCGCCGCGGCGGTTGTCTGTTCTCGGCCGAGCGCCTCCACCGAGACGTCGGCGCCGCCGGGCGCCGCGGCAGCGATAGCGGCGCCCGCCGCCGCATCGGACAGCCCCGCCGTGTTCACGGTGCGGGCCGCACCAAACCCGGCGGCCAGGTCCAAGGCCGCCGAGGCGATGTCGACGGCGACCACATCGGCACCGATGGCTGCCGCGATCATGACGGCGCTCAGACCGACCCCACCGCACCCCACGACCACGACAGTTTCTCCGGTGGTGAGCGCGGCACGGTGGATGAGACCGCGGTACGCGGTCGCGAACCGGCACCCCAATCCGGCCGCCGCGCCGGCGTCCAGGTGGTCCGGCACTCGCACCAGATTCACGTCGGCGTGACGCAGGGCGACGAGTTCGGCGAATGATCCGGGGTCGGTGAAGCCGGGCTGCGTTTGGTAGGGGCACACGTGCGAATCGCCGGCGGCGCACTCGCGACATGTCCCGCAGCCGCACACGAAGGGCGTCGTGACCCGGTCGCCGACCGTGAAATGTTTGACGTCTTTGCCCGCGCTCTCGATCGTGCCAACGAGTTCGTGCCCGGGCACATGCGGAAGCGTCACGGTGTCGTCGTGGCCGGCCCACGCGTGGTGATCGCTGCGGCAGAGGCCGGTTGCCTCGACACGCACGACGACGCCGTCCGGACTCGCCACCGGATCTCGGACGACCTGCACGGTTGGCCGGGTTCCGAACTTTTCGACGACTACGGCTCGCATACCTCGATTATCGCCGCCTCGGCCCCGCCCGTGTCGGGGGCGGGTGCCGCAATGGCCGGAAGGGGCCGGGTCCGTCACGGATCGGGCGGCGACCCCTTCAACTCGAGGCTGATCTGATCGGCGTCCAAGTTGGTCAGTGCGGCATCGAGCGACTCGGCACCGAACACGCCGTCGTCGCGGGCATCCAGCAACGCGGACCGTTGCGCGGCGATCACCGCGAGATCGAGTCTTTTTGCAGCCCAGGCGTCGGTGCCGCTCCCGCTCCGTGCCTCGTCCCGAGTTCCTCCGGCGTCATTGCGCCCGGCTGCGTCATTGCGCCCGGCGGCGCCGCGCACGCGCCGATCGACGTCGCCGAGCATCTGGAGCATCCGCGCGCGCTCACCGACATTCGCATGGTCGCTTGCCATCGCGGGCTTGATCCATGCGACACTCGCCGACAGCGTACCGCCCTGGATGACCAGGGACGCCGCAGCGACCGTGAAAGCGATCAGGATCATCAGCGATCGGTTCGGGGCGTCAGCCGGCAACGTTTGCGCTGCGGCAAGCGTGACGGCGCCGCGCATCCCGGCCCACACGAGGATCGACCCCTCGCGCCAGCCCAACGGCGCCGACAAAAAGAAGTCGACGTCGTTTTGCATCCGTCGCAGTCGCGTCATGAACCGGGCGATGCGCTTGGCGGTCGGGCCGGCGTGATCCGCTCGGTCGGGCGTGCGCGCCCGGTCGGCGAACTGGACCCGCTCCACCATACGGTCCAAACGCGGCTTGCTGCGCTCTTGTCGACGGGTCCTCCTGCTCCCTGCGAAGAGAAGCATTGTGACGTAAACCGTGCGGATCACCACAGTGAGCAGCAACGCGATTGCCGCCGCGGCGAAGGCCGGTCCGATTCCTTCGCTGCGCACATCCGCCACGATGCCGGAGAGCTCGAGACCCATGATCAAGAAGATGGCGCCCTCGAGGACCAATTCGATGGTGTGCCAATTTTGGTTGTCGGACAATCGGTGCTGCGGCGAGAGCCGGGCGGCGGCGCCGTGGCCGGTGACCAGGCCGGCCACGACCGCGGCCACCAGGCCCGACCCGCCCAGCAACTCGACGGGGATCGACGCGATGAACGGCACGGTGAACGAGACGACCGTGTTCACCGTCGAGTCCGTGATCTTCGACCGTACCCACAGATTGAGGTGGCCGACGACCATACCGACTGCCACGGCGAGCAGGACGGCGTAAGCGAATCTGCCCAGCACGCTCCACAGCGAGACCGACGCGGCAGTGCCGATGATCGCCGTCCTGAGCAGGACGAGAGCTGTCGCGTCATTGAGCAGACTTTCGCCTTCCAAGACCGACACGATGCGCCTCGACACGCCGAGTCGTTTCACTATCGACGTGGCGACCGCGTCGGTCGGGCTGACGATCGCCCCCAGCGCGATTCCCCACCAAAGTCCGACGCCCGGGATCAGCCAGCTGAACATCAGGCCGATCAGAACGGACGACCCGACCACCAGCACGACGGCGAGACCGCTGATCGCGGTGAATTCGCGGCGAAAGTTCATGGTCGGCATCGACACCGAAGCCGAATAGAGCAAGGGCGGCAGGATTCCGGCCAACACCCACTCCGGGTCGAAACTGATTGTCGGAGTGAACGGCAGGAAGCTCACGCCGATTCCCGCCAGCACCAGAATCAACGGCGCGGCAATGCGCAACCGCGGCGCCAGCGCGGCTGCGGCCGCAACCGCCAGCAGACCCGCCACTGCAATGATCAGCTCGCTCACGGCCCTGCTTCTCCCCAATCCGCGACTATTTTCAAAAGCGCCCGCCTTTCCCGTATGGGTAGCCAAATCGACAATAGACTGGATTGCAACCCCTTTTCGCAATCACATCAAGGAGAATTCATGAGCAGCGTCGTCATCGCCTCCAACGAACAAGATGCCGGCGTCGGTCCGCGACTGGTCGAGCGCCATGCCGAACTTGCCGGAGGACTCAGCGTGCGTATCGACGCCGTGATCCGGGCCGCCGAAGCCGGCGACGCCGCAGATTTGGCGGGCTTGGCCGAATACGTCCGATTGATCGGCGCGCACTTGGACAGCGCCGAGTCCAGCACTATCGCCGTGGCATCGACACTTCCGGACGTCGCCCCGGTGGCCGCCACAATGACCGAGAACCTGGCTGCGGCCCGCACGAGCATTGCGGAACTGACCGCGGCCACGAGCGCCGTTCGTGCTGCAGCAGCCGGCGGCAACTTGCTCTCCACCTTCTCCACGCACGTGTCGCTCGCCGATGAATACCTCATGCCCGCGCTCGCGTCGGCGCCCACGGTGTCGCTGGCGGACGTTGTGGGCAGCGCTCCCGAGCTTCTGGGCGAGGGGGCCGATCAGGCTGCGAACGAGGCCGCCGGGACGGAACCGGACGGGCACGTGTGCGCATGCGGCGTCGTCGACGGGCCCGAACTGCCCGAGCTCGACGCGCGCAGTATTCCGCACGCCATCCGGCATTCCACGATCTTCGGTGCGCTGGACGCCGTGAAGCCGGGCGACGGGATGATTCTGGTGGCACCGCACGACCCGCTGCCGCTGCTCGACCAGCTCGAAGCGCGCGCTCCCGGTCAATTCGCCATCGACTACATCGAACGCGGCCCCGAGGCATGGCGGCTGCAATTCGTGCGCATTCACGACTGACATTTCGGATGGGCCGATGCGGCCCGGAGCCGGCGGTCGAACTGGCCCGTCGGCTCGTCGGCGTGGACGGTTAGACTGAAGGGGAACCCACCCAACGAGGAAGGCCACGCCTGAAATGTCTGCCATCACCCGGGCCGAGGTCGACCACCTGGCGGCGCTGGCGCGAATAGCCATGTCCGACGACGAGCTCGATCAGCTCGCCGGCGAACTCGACGTGATAGTCGGTTCGGTCGCCAAGGTCTCCGAGGTCGCCACCGACGAAATTCCCGCCACATCGCATCCGCTGCCGATGACGAACGTTTTCCGTGAGGACGTCGTCGAGACGCCGCTGACGGCGTCCGAAGCCTTGTCCGGTGCGCCGGCAGCCGAAGACGGAAAGTTCTTGGTACCGCAGATCTTGGGAGATGAGCAGTGAGCGACGTGACCCGCTTGAGCGCCGCCGAACTGGCGGAGCAACTGGGCCGCGGCGACGTCACGAGCGTCGAAGTCACCCAGGCCCACCTTGACCGCATTGCCGCCGTCGACCCGGCCATCCACGCGTTCTTGCACGTGTCGTCCGATGAGGCGCTTGCCACGGCCGCCGACGTCGATGCCCGTCGCGCCGCCGGCGAACCGCTTCATGCGCTCGCGGGCGTGCCGATCGCAGTGAAGGACGTCGTCGTCACCAAAGACATCCCAACGACCGCCGGGTCGAAAATCCTTGACGGTTGGATACCGCCGTACGACGCCACCCTGGTGACCCGGCTGCGGCAGGCCGGCCTGCCGATCCTCGGCAAAACCAACATGGACGAATTCGCCATGGGCTCGTCCACCGAGCATTCGGCATACGGCCCCACCCGCAACCCGTGGGATGAGACCCGGATCCCGGGCGGCTCCGGCGGGGGTTCCGCCGCTGCCGTCGCCGCGTTCGAGGCCCCGCTGGCCATCGGAACCGACACGGGCGGCTCGATCCGCCAGCCGGCAGCCGTCACCGGGTCGGTCGGTGTGAAACCCACCTACGGCGGCGTGTCCCGCTACGGTCTCATCGCGATGGCCTCCAGCCTGGATCAGGCCGGCCCCGTCACGCGGTCCGTGCTGGACTCGGCGCTGTTGCACGAACTGATCGGCGGACACGACCCGCGCGACTCGACGTCGATCCCGGAGTCGCTCCCGGAGCTCGTTGCCGCCGCACGGGGCGGGGACGTCGCGGGGATGCGCCTCGGCGTGGTCAGCCAATTGTCCGGTGACGGGTACGAGCCCGGCGTCAAGGCACGATTCGACGATGCGCTGGCGCTGCTTGCCGATGCCGGCGCCGAAATCGTCGAAGTGTCCTGCCCCTCGTTCGACTACGCGCTCGACGCTTATTACCTGATCATGCCGTCGGAGGCTTCGAGCAACCTGGCCCGCTTCGACGGGATGCGGTTTGGCGCTCGAACGCTGCCGGACGAAGGGCCTGTCACTGCCGAGCGCGTCATGGCGGCGACCCGCGGCGCCGGCTTCGGCCCCGAGGTCAAACGCCGCATCATGCTGGGGACGTACGCGCTGTCGGCCGGCTATTACGACGCCTACTACGGCAGTGCCCAAAAAGTGCGCACCTTGATCCAGCGCGACTTCGCCGCCGCGTTCGACAAGGTCGACGTGCTCGTGTCGCCGACCTCGCCGACCACGGCGTTCGAGCTGGGCGCCAAACTGGACGATCCGATGGCGATGTACTTGAACGACGTCGCGACTATTCCGGCCAATCTGGCAGGGGTCCCGGGCATTTCATTGCCCAGCGGCCTGTCGAGCGACGGCCTTCCTGCCGGATTCCAGATCCTGGGTCCGGCAAAGGCCGACGATCGACTGTACCGGGTAGGCAGCGTGCTGGAAAGACTTTTGGAACAACAGTGGGGCGGGCCGCTACTGGCTCAGGCGCCCACCCTGGAGGTGGCGTGAGAAATGGCCGAAACCATGACTGACCTCGTCGATTACGACGAGGCCATCGCCGAATTCGACCCGGTCCTGGGCATCGAGGTGCACGTCGAGCTCGGCACCGCGACGAAGATGTTCGACGGCGCACCGAACAGTTTCGCGGCCGAACCGAACAGCCAGGTGACGCCCGTGTCCCTCGGCCTGCCCGGCGCGCTGCCGGCCGTCAACCGGCGCGCCGTCGAATACGCAATCAAAATCGGCCTGGCTCTGAACTGCGAGATCGCCGAGTATTGCCGGTTCGCGCGGAAGAACTACTTTTACCCGGATAACCCGAAGAACTTTCAAACCTCGCAGTACGATGAACCGATCGCGTACGAGGGCCACCTTGATGTGGAACTGGACGACGGCGAAGTGTTCCGGGTCAAGATCGAACGCGCGCATATGGAAGAGGACGCCGGCAAGAACACGCACGTGGGCGGGTCCGGCCGCATCCAAGGCGCCGACCACTCGCTCGTCGACTACAACCGGGCAGGCGTGCCGCTCGTGGAGATCGTCACCCATCCGATCGAAGGCGCCGGCTCCCGCGCCCCCGAAGTCGCCCGCGCCTATGTGCGCACGCTTCGCGACATCTTTCGCACGCTGGGCGTCTCCGAAGCACGAATGGAACAAGGCAATGTGCGCGCCGACGTGAATTTGTCGCTCCGTGCCGACCCGGGGGCGCCGCTCGGCACGCGCACCGAGACCAAGAACGTCAACTCGTTCCGGTCGATCGAGCGTGCGGTGCGCTACGAAGTCTCCCGCCAGGCCGGCGTCCTGCGCGCAGGCGGCGCCGTCACGCAAGAGACCCGGCATTTCCACGAGGACACGGCTTCCACGTCGTCCGGGCGCCCGAAATCGGACGCCGACGACTATCGGTACTTTCCCGAACCGGACCTGGTACCGGTCGCACCGAGCCGTGAATGGGTCGAAGAGCTGCGCGCTGCGCTGCCCGAGCCGGCCAGTGATCGCCGCAAACGGCTGCAGGCCGAATGGGGGTACAGCGATCTGGAGATGCGCGACGTCGTGAACGCCGACCTGCTCGAACCGATCGAGCAGACCGTCGCAGCCGGCTGTGCGCCCGCCGCCGCCCGCAAGTGGTGGTCCGGCGAACTTGCCCGGACGGCGAAGGCCAAGGACGTCGAAGTCACCGAGCTCGGGGTCGGTCCGGCGCACATCGCCGAACTAGCCGGCCTCGTCGACGCCGGTAAGCTCAATGACGCGCTGGCCCGGCAAGTCCTCGAAGGCGTCATCGCGGGGGAGGGCGCTCCGAGCGAGGTCATGGCCGGCCGCGGGCTGGAAATGGTGTCGGACGACGGCGCCCTCACGGCGGCCGTCGACAAGGCGATGGCCGATCAGCCCGACGTCGTTGCCAAGATTCAAGGCGGCAAGGTGCAAGCCGTGGGCGCCCTCATCGGCCCGATCATGAAAGAAATGCGCGGTAAGGCCGATGCATCGAAGATCCGTGAACTGATCTTGGAAAGAGCAGGGCAGTAGGCCCGCCTCCGTAGCCCCGTCCTCCCGCCGAGTGGCGGCGAATGGCTGATTTTTGTTCGGAAAATCAGCCATTCGCCGCCACTCGGCGCGGGACAACGGCCATTCGCCGCCACTCGGCGGGCGCGGCGAATTGGGAATTAGGCCACACCGACCGCGCGTAAATCATTCCTTGGTGTAATGTAGCTTTGGCTTACCTAAACTAGGTGCCCCAAAGACTTAGACTCACGCCGGAAGGAAGCCGTGCTCGCGACACTGGTGATCGGTCTTCGTGAAGGCCTCGAAGCTGCGTTGATCGTCGGCATCATTGCTGCCTTCTTGAAGCGCAACGGTAAAGCGCTGAAGGCCATGTGGATCGGCGTCACGCTGGCCGTCGTCCTGAGTATCCTGGTCGGTGTCGCCCTCACCGTCGTCGAACGGGCGCTCCCGCAGACCGAACAAGAAGCCATGGAGACGATCATTGGCGGCGTGGCAGTCGTCTTCGTCACCGGAATGATCGTGTGGATGCGCACGCATGCCCGCTATATGAAGCGCGAGCTGGAACATTCCGCCACCGAAGCGCTCGGCCAGGGCACGTCGCTGGCTCTTGCCGCAATGGCATTTTTGGCAGTGCTCAAAGAAGGATTCGAAACTTCCGTCTTCCTGTTGGCGACGTTCCAAGCGTCCACGAGTGTGGTGGCGGCGGTGATCGGCGCGGTCGTCGGCATCCTGATCTCCATCGGCATCGGAATCGGCCTGTACACCGGCGGCGTCAAGCTGAACCTCGGTAAATTCTTCACGGCAACCGGAGTGTTCTTGGTCTTCGTCGCTGCCGGCCTGGTGATCAGCGCGTTGCGTACCGCCCACGAAGCGGGCTGGATAGTCTTCGGGCAACAGCCGACCGTCGACCTCGCCTGGTTGGCTCCCGGCGGCTCGATCCGGGCGGCGCTGATCACCGGCGTTCTCGGCATCCCGGCCGACCCGCGCACCGTCGAAGCCGTCGGCTGGTTCCTCTACATCATTCCGATGCTGCTGATCACGTTGCTTCCCCGAGCGCTCCGCCCCAAGCCCGCGCATCAGCCGCGCGCGCATGGAATCGTGGCAGCAGGCCTGGGAGTCGGCGCCATCGCGCTGTTCGTCGCCATGCCGGACGCGCCACGGGCTGCGATCCCGGCGTCGGTGCCGTTGGGGTCGTCCGGCTCGGTCAGCGCGACCGGTGAATCACCGGCTCCCGTCATCACTGTCCGCCGCGCCGGCGAATCGACGACCGTGCGTTTTGCCGCCGGGGACGGCGCTCCCAGCACGCACGCCGGCGCCGACACCCGTTGGCGCACCACGGTACCGGTGCCGCAAGGCCCTCGGCGGCTGACGCTCGACCGCTTGGTCAAGTTGAACGACGGATCCATTCCCGTCGGCCTCAGCCCCCGGCGCAACCCCGGGCCGTACGAGGCGAACTGGAAGCGCACGGCGACTGTGACGGCGTGGACGAAGGACGGGGCGTTGGTGGACGCCAAGCGGACATCCCGGACGATAGTCACACTGACCGGAGGCGGCCTGTCCGGCGCCCGAGTGGTGACCGTCGACCCGACCGGCGACTGGAGCGCCGCCCCGGACGCCGTTGCCGCGAATGCCGACGCCGTCGGTGCGGCTGACGCGGCCGCGCGCGATAGGGCGCTGTGGACGTTCTGGCTTCCCGGCGTACTGGCGATCGGAGCGATTGCCACGGCACTGCGCGGGCTCGTCATTCGGCGGAAGCTGACCAAGCAGGACGACGAGCGCGCGCCGGAGACCGCCGGCGTACCGACAACGAACCTGAACGACACCTCTAGGAGAATGACCAATGCGACGTAGCAGCCGGCCGATGCGCGCCACGATGACGATAGCGGCAATTGCCGCGCTGACGGGCTTGACCGCCTGCTCCTCCTCGCCGACCGATGCGGGCGACAAGACCGATACCGCCCAAAAGACGACCTCGAAGATCGGCATCACGTTGAAGTCCGGCGGCTCGGGCGACACCTGCGACATCGATTCGACCACCGCACACGCCGGGCCGGTCACGTTCACAGTCACGAACAAGAACTCGACGGCCATCACCGAAGTCGAGCTGCAAAGCGATCAGCGCATTCTCGGCGAGAAGGAAAACCTCGCGCCCGGGTTGAAACCCGTCAGCTTCACCGTGACGCTCGACGGCGGTAAATACCAGATCTATTGCCCGAACGCCGAAAAGCAAATGCAGACCCTCACCGTCACGGGCAAGGCAGCCAAACCCACCGGGTCCACGCACGCGTTGCTCAAGCAGGGCACCAAGGGATACGCGAAATACGTCTCGGCGCAGGTCGCGTCCATGAAGGATGCCGCCGCCACACTGGAAAAGAAGATCGACGAGGGCGACTTGGCCGGGGCGAAGGCCGAATACGCGAAGGCGCGCCCGTTTTACGAGCACATTGAATCGGACGTCGACGGATTCGTGCTGCCCGGATTCAAGGCCACCGACAACAAGGGCAACCTCGACTATCTCATCGATATGCGGGCGTCGAACCTGGACAAGAGCGCAGGCTGGCACGGGTTCCACGCCATCGAGCGCGATCTGTACAAGCGAGGTGCCATTACCGACCAGACCAAACGCTATGCGGCCGAGCTGACCAAAAACGCCACGACGCTCGTCGGCGTGGCGAAAAAGCTGCAGTACAAACCCGAAGACCTGGCCAATGGTGCGGCGGCCCTGCTCGAAGAAGTGCAGTCGTCGAAGATCAAGGGTGAAGAGGAACGGTACAGCCATCTCGATCTCGTCGACTTCGCCGCTAACGTCGAAGGCGCCCAAGAAGCGTTCGCCGAGCTCAAACCGGGCTTGAAGAAGATCGACGCCGGGTTGACCAAGCGAATTGCCGCGCAGTTCGACACGGTGAACTCCATGCTCGACGCGTACCGCGATTCCGATGCGACCGGCGGCTACAAGTCCTACACGCCGGCGCTGCGCCACAAGAATGCCAACAAGCTCAGCCAGACGGTGCAAGCGCTGCAGGACCCGTTGTCGCACCTTGCCGAAAAGGTCGCATCGGCGTAATGGCGGGACGGCGCGAGCAAGCGGACGGCGATTCGGGCACGACTTCTCGGTTGAGCCGGCGGGGGTTCTTCACCGGCGCGGCCGGCGGTTTGGCGGCCGGTGGTCTGGCAGGGGTCGGCGGGACCCTTGCGGCCGGGGCGGTGGAGGGCCCGGGCAGCTCGGGGCAGCAATCGAATTCCGACCTGACGTATTCGTTTTACGGCTCCGGCCCGCAAGCGGGCGTGCGGACGCCGCCGCAACAATATTGCGTCTTCATGACGTTCGATCTGCAAATTGAGACGGCCCGGGAACTACAAGTCCTGTTGGCGACGTGGTCGGGAGCGATCGACCGGCTCATGAGCGGAAAGGCGATCGGCAGCGTGGAACCGAGCAGGTCGTCCGCAGTGCCCACCGATACCGGTGAAGCGCAGGAGCTCGGACCGAACGGGCTGACCGTCACGCTTGGACTCGGACCCGGTGTCTTCGACAAACGATTCGACCTGGCCGCGATGAAACCAGCGCTGCTTGCGGATCTGCCCTCGCTGCCGAGCGACCAGCTGCGAGCGGAATTGACCGGCGGCGACATCAGCTTGCAAGCGTGTGCCGACCATCCGCAAGTTGCCTATCACGCGATCCGCGACTTGGCCCGGATGGCCCGCGAAAGCGTGCACACCCGGTGGACAGTGATGGGGTTCGGCAAGGCATCGGCCGGCGCCGGACAAAAGACTCCGCGCAATTTGCTCGGATTCAAGGACGGCACCAGGAACATCACGGAGAAGTCCGATTACGATGACTTCGTCTGGCTCGGGAAGGATGCCGGGTGGATGGCCGGGGGCACTTACCAGATCGCCCGAAAGATTCAAATGAACATCGAGATCTGGGACGCCGATCACATCGGCGACCAGCAGGACGTCTTTGGCCGGACGAAACACGTCGGCGCTCCGCTGACGGGAAAACACGAATTCGATACCCCGGACTTCGCGAAGAAGAAGGCGGACGGCGATCCGGTCATTCCCGCCACATCGCACATAGCGCTTGCCGCACACGAGAACAACGACGGCATCAAGATCCTGCGCCGGCCCTACAACTACACCGACGGCATCAGCAGATTCGGCCAGTTGGACGCCGGGCTGCTGTTCATGGTGTACACGAACGATCCGGACAATTTCAGCCGCTTACAACGCAAACTTGGCGCCTCGGACCGGCTGAACGAATACATCGGGCACATCGGCTCTGCCGTTTTTGCCGTGCCGCCGGCCGTGAAGTCGGGGCACTATCTCGCCGAGGAACTCTTCGGCTGACCGGCCGCCCGGTACACGCCCCGCCGGTGGGCGAGCCTTACCCCTGGTTGGAAAAGGCTGCGTCGAACGAGGTCTCGGACGGCGCGAAGTCGAACTTCTTCAACGCGTCCAAGGCTTCCGGAGCACCGCGCAGACGATCCATGCCGGCGTCCTCCCACTCGACCGAGATCGGCCCGTCATAGGAAATCGCGTTCAGTGCGCGGAAGCACGACTCCCACGGCACGTCGCCGCGCCCGGCCGACACGAAATCCCACCCGCGACGAGCATCGCCCCACGGCAGGTGCGAGCCGAGGCGCGTATTGCGTCCGGTCACGCGCAGCTTCGTATCCTTGCAATCCACGTGATAGATCCGGTCGCGGAAGTCCCAAATGAACTCCACCGGGTCGATCTGCTGCCACATGAAATGGCTGGGGTCCCAGTTGAGACCGAACGCGGGCCGGTGGCCGATCTCGTCCAAGGTCCGCACCGTCGTCCAATAGTCATAGGCGATCTCGGACGGATGAACCTCGTGGGCAAAGCGCACGCCGCATTCGTCGAACACGTCGAGGATCGGATTCCATCGGTCGGCGAAATCCTTGTAGCCCGCGTCAATGACTGACTGCGGGACCGGCGGGAACATCGCCACATATGGCCAGATCTTTGACCCGGTGAATCCGACAACCGTCTTCACGCCGAGCCGCTGTGCAAGCCGAGCCGTCAGTTTCATCTCTTCCGCGGCCCGGGTGCGCACGCCTTCGGGATCCCCATCGCCCCAGACGCGGCTGCCGACGATCGCCTGGTGGCGGAAGTCGATCGGGTCGTCGCATACGGCCTGGCCCTTCAAATGGTTCGAGATGGCGAATACCTCGAGGCCGTTCTTGTCCAAGATGTCGAGCCGGTCTTGAATGTACTCATCATCATCCCACCGATAGGCGTCGAGATGGTCACCGGATACGGCGATCTCCAAGCCGTCGTATCCCCAGCCCGCCGCCAGTTCGGCGACCTGCTCGAAGGGCAGGTCCGCCCATTGTCCGGTGAACAGCGTGAACTTGCGTGCCATGACCTAGACTCCTCGGATGTCGATTGTCTGATTTTGCTTTTGGTCGCTGACCTCGATGGCGTCGAGCACTTGTTGGACGGCCAGCCCGTCAGCGAACGACGGGGCCGGGTTCGTGTGGTCGGCAGCCCCGAACAACAGGTCGCGGACCTCGTGGGTAAACGTGTGCTCCCAGCCGAGCACGTGCCCTTGCGGCCACCAGCCGTCCAAGTACGGGTGTTCCGGTTCGGTGACGAGAATGCGTCGCTCGCCTTGCTCGGCTGCCGGAAGCCCGGCGTCGTGGAACCACAGCTCGTTCGGCCGCTCGAGATCGAACCGCAGGCTGCCGCCGTCCCCATAGACTTCGATTTGCAAGGCGTTCTTCCGGCCGGTCGTCACCCTGGAAACCTCGATGGATGCCACTGTGCCGCCGTCCGTGACCAGCGTGGCCCACGCCGCGTCGTCCACCGTGACATCTTCGAGACCGTGCGGACCCGGACGGCGGGAAGTGAACGTGCGCATGCGCGCCGACACCGATTCGACGTCGTCGCCCAGCAGGAACCGCACCTGGTCGACGGCGTGCGATCCGAGATCGCCAAGTGCTCCGGAGCCGGCTTGCTCCTTGCGCAGCCGCCAGCTCATCGCTGCGGTCGGATCCGACAGCCAGTCCTGATAGTAGGCAACGCGCATTTGCGCAGGGGCGCCGATCCTGCCGTCGGCGATCATCGAGCGGGCCAGCGCGAGAGCCGGCATGCGACGGTAATTGAACCCCACCATGGCGATCTGACCGCGCACCGCGGCCGACTCGGCGACCGACGCCATCTCTTCGGCCTCGGCGAGTGTGTTGGCCAGCGGTTTTTCCACCAGCACGTGTTTGCCGGCGCGCAACGCGGCCACGGCGATCTCGGCGTGCAGCATGCCGGGAGCGCAGATATCGACGATATCGACGTCGTCCCGCGTCACGGCGGCCCTCCAATCGGCGGACGAATCCGACCAGCCCAGCCCGGCTGCCGCCTCCCGGGCGCGGTCGGGATCCCGGCCGACAAGCACTGTGCGCTCGAAGGCCGGCACGTCGAACACGCTCGCCACATTGCGCCAGCCTTGAGAGTGGGCGCGGCCCATGAACGAGTGGCCGACTATCGCGACACCGAGGGGACGGTTCGATTGCATGGTGCTCCTGACAATTAAATGGTCGACACCGGGTCGCTGGGCGCCCAGTCGATCACGAACGCTGGTTACGACAACGTGGCAGCGGTGGTGTCCCAGTCCTCGGGCAATGGTTCGGCGGCGGTGGCAGTGCTTGTCACATCGACGAACGCTCCCGTGTCGATCGATTCGGTGATCGACACCATGGTGTCCAACACATGGAAGGCTGTAGCACCTTGCGCGCGGTGCGGGCGCCCGGCCCGGAGGGCCCGTGCCATTTCCAGGACGCCGGAACCGCGCGAGCTTGTCGCGCCCACGGCCGGGATCGTGACCGGATCGGCGCCGGTCCGGGTGAGGACCGCGTCGCCGTCGAACATGTTCGGATCCGGCAGCGAGATCGTGGCGTCGGTCCCGGTGATCTCGACGAATCCGGCACGCTGCTTGGGGGATTCGAAGCTGAAGATGCTTTGGGACGACTCGCCGCCCGCGAACCGGGCGATGGCGCTGACGTGTGTCGGTACCGTGACGGCGAATTCCTGGCCGGCCTTCGGACCGGAGCCGATCACGCGGGTATCGCGGGAGCGCGATCCGAATGCGGCGACGGATTTGAATGCGCCGAACGTCTGCACAAGGGTCGTGAGGTAATACGGGCCGACGTCGAACAACGGGCCGGCGCCCTCCTGGAACAAGAACGCCGGATTCGGGTGCCACGATTCCGGGCCGGGGGACTGGATCAGAGTCAAGGCCGTGAGCGGTGTGCCGATATCGCCGCGGCGGATCGTCCGCAACGCCGTTTGCAGACCGGCGCCCAAGAAGGTGTCGGGCGCGCAGCCCAGTCGCACGTCGGCCGCTTCGGCCGCTTCGAGCAGCTTCCGTCCGGAAGCCGGATCGAGCGCGAACGGCTTTTCGCTCCACACGTGCTTACCGGCCGCCACGGCGGCAAGTCCGACATCGACGTGCGCGGCCGGGATGGTCAGGTTGATCACGATCTCGACGTCGGGATGATTCAGGACGACGTCCACGTCGCCGTGCGCGTCAATGCCGTACGCGGCGGCCTTGGCCGCAGCCGCCTCGGGGAACATGTCGCCGATGGCGTGAACGACGATGTCCGGAAACGACGTCAGATTGTCCAGGTATTGTTCACTGATGGTGCCGGCACCGATGACGCCGACGCCGACCGGGCCGGATGTCCGATTCGCCATTTACTTGCCGCCTTCCAAAAAGTTCAAGCTGTCGGTCACTGCGGTGAACATGTCGCCCGCGAAGTCGTCGAGTTCGACGACACCCGCGTCGATGGACCCCGCAGCCTCGATGATGTCCCAAATCGGTAGGGTGCCCGATCCGACGGCGACTTGGTCGCCGGGCTCCTTGGTAGCCGGGCCGTCCTTGATGTGGATGAATTTCACTCGGTCGCCCAGTGAGCGAAGCAGTGCGGCAGGATCGGCGCCTCCGACCTGGGCCCAGTACGTGTCGACTTCGAGGACGACTGCCGGATCGAGGTGGTCGGCAAGAACTTCCAAGCCGAATTTGCCGTCGAACGTCGACTCCAGCTCAAACCAGTGGTTGTGGTATCCGACCCGAATGCCGTGGCCGGCGCCTCGGGCAGCTGCGGCATTGAGCTTGTCGGCCGTGGCCCGGATGGCATCGACGCTCGTCCACAATTCCGGGGCAACGAACGGGTCGATGACCGTCCCGATCCCGAGCGTTGCGGCCGCCGCAAAGATTTCGTCCTGATCCTCGCGCAGCAACGGGGCGTGTCCGCTGGGTGCGCTCAGCCCGTTCGCCTCGAAGGCGTCGCGCAATTGATCCGCCGTGGCGACGAAGTTGTACGGTTCGACGGCCGAGTATCCGATGCCGGCAACGCGTGTCAGCGTGCCCGGCAGGTCGGCGGCCATCGCGTCGCGCAGGGAATAAAGTTGGAGGGAATACGACACGGGCGTCTCCTTTGCCGGCGGTTGTCGGACTGCGTCATTGATCGACTATGCCATTCGACAGTAGATCAGCTTTTGACGACGGTCAAGCAAAAGATGCCTGACAGAAATTATTCTTTTGGAGTATGACAGGCATAATTGCCGCATGCTATTTGTAGGTACATGGTGAACCCGGTGCGAGACCAGTCCGCAGCAGGCACGTTGTCCCGTGCCGGAGACCTCTTTCAGTTGCTTCGCGACGGCAAGGCGCGCACGCGCGCCGAGCTTGCCTCGACGACCGGGCTGGCGCGCTCAACTGTTGCGTCGCGCATCGATGCGCTGATCTCGTCGGGCTTCGTCGGCGCGGCCGGCGAAGCTGCGTCGTCCGGCGGGCGCCCGCCGTCCCGGTTTGCGTTCAATCCCTCGGCTCGGATCGCCATGGCCGTGGATGTCGGCGCCATGCACGTGGTCGTCGCCCTGACGGACCTGAACGGCACCGTGCTGTCCGAGGAGCGCGGCGATCTCGAAGTGGCGGCCGGCCCGGACGTCGTCCTCGACTGGGTGATTGACAGCGGGAGTCGCCAGATCCGTCAGATCGGACGGCCGGCGTCGTCCCTGACCGGGATCGGGATCGGCCTGCCGGGGCCGGTCGAGCATTCCACGGGTCGACCCGTCAACCCGCCGATCATGCCGGGGTGGGACGGATTCGACGTACCGGCGCGTGTGCAAAGCACCTTCGACGTGCCGGTGCTGGTCGACAACGATGTCAACATCATGGCCCTCGGCGAGCAGGCGACGTTTTGGCCGGGCGACGACAACCTCTTGTTCGTGAAGGTGGCGACGGGTATCGGCGCCGGAATCATCAGCAGTTCGCGCCTCCAGCGCGGCGCCGTCGGCACTGCCGGGGATCTTGGGCACGTACGGGTGCCTCGCGGTGAGGGGGTGGTGTGCCGATGCGGCAACATCGGGTGCCTCGAGGCCTTGGCGTCCGGCCCGGCCATCGCCAAGAGTCTCAGCGAGATCGGACTGCCCACGGCCGGCCGCGAAGATTTGCTCGAGCATGTGCGGCATGGACGAATTCAGGCCATCCAAGCACTTCGGCAGGCCGGACGCGATGTCGGCGATGTGCTTGCCACCTGCGTCAATTTGCTCAACCCGTCGGTCATCGTCATTGGCGGGAGCCTGTCCCACTTGGGTGAGCATCTGATGGCGGGAGTGCGTGAAGTGGTGTACCACCGTTCGCTTCCGCTGGCGACCTCGAGCCTAAGGATCGCGCCGTCCATGGCCGGTGATCAGGCAGGCGTCTTGGGGGCCAGCCGGATGGTCATCGAGCATGTGCTCTCGCCGGCAAATATCGAAGCGGCAGTCGCCCCGAACGGCGAGAACTGAGCCGGGTCGCCGCGCTGCGCCACTAGCGGTGCAATGCCCGTTTTAGGCAGCTGCATGCTTTCGTTTTGCAGCCCAAACTGTGTGTCTACGATCCGGAAGATGCCGATTAGTTATCAACTTTTGCTTGACGCTCGTCAAAAGCTGGCCTAGGTTGAACCTAGCCGAATCATCGGGTGCACAAAACGACGAGGGAGTCCAGTGGTGAAAACTTCTAAAACTTTGGTGGGTATTGCGGCGGCCGTCGCATTGACGCTCACTACCGCGGCCTGCGGTAACGGCGGTTCCGACAACGCTTCATCAAACGGCGATTCCAAAACGCTCACCTATTGGGCGAGCAACCAGGGCACGAGCATCCAGAACGACAAGGACGTGTTGAAGCCCGAACTGAAGAAGTTCGAAAAGAAAACGGGCATCAAGGTCAATCTGGAAGTCATCGGCTGGAACGACCTGCAAACCCGAATTCAAACGGCCATCACGTCGGGCCAGGCTCCGGACGTCGTCAACATCGGCAATACATGGGCCGCCTCATTGCAGGCCACGGGAGCCTTCCTGCCGTTCGACTCGGCAAATATGAAAGCGATCGGCGGCAAGGACAAATTCGTCGAAACGGCGTTGAAGACCGGTGGCGCGCCGGGCAAGACGTACACGTCCGTGCCGCTCTACGGGCTGGCGTACGGCCTCTACTACAACAAGAAGATGTTCGCCGATGCCGGGTTGAAGCCGCCGACGAGCTGGCAAGAGCTCGTCACCGACGCCAAGAAGCTGACCAATCCGAAAAAGGACGTCCACGGCCTTGCCCTTGCGGCGGGCAGCTACACCGAGAACGCGCACTTCGCGTTCATCAACGCGGCACAGGACGGCGGCGGATGGTTCGATTCGAAGGGCCAGCCGACGTTCACGAAAGCGGGCAACATTTCGGGCATCAAGCGCTACCTCGACCTGATGCAGACGGACAAGGTCGCGCCGACGTCGAATGCGCAATATGACAACGGCACCAAATCCGTGAATGACTTTGCCAACGGCAAGGCTGCAATGGTGATCAATCAGAACAACGCCGACAACTCGATTCGCTCGCAGGGCATGAAGCCGAATGAGTACGGCGTCGTGCCGTTCCCCGCGCCGACGGGCGGCCAGCCGGTCGCCAGCCACGTGGCCGGAATCAATTTGTCGGTCTTCAAGAACACGGACAACAAGGCCGGCGCGCTGAAGTTCGTCAAGTTCATGACGAGCAAGGATGTGCAAAAGACGCTGGACAAGCCCTACTCGGCGCTTCCGGTGCTGAAAGACGGCAAGGTGACGTTCACGTCGAAGGCCAAGGAGGCCAAGACGTTCCAGAAGATCTACAACACGATGTCCAAGCCGCTTCCGCTGGTGGCCAATGAGGACCAGTTCGAAAGCACTGTCGGAAAGGCGATGAACAAGATGTTCGCGCAGATCGCGACAGGGAAGTCCATCACCAAGAGCGACATCAAGCAAGCACTGTCGACGGCGCAGCAGCAAGTGGCTGCCTCCTCAGCCGGCTGACACTCGCGAGTAGAGGCGGGCGGAGCCGGCATTGCACCGGCTCCGCCCGCCCTACGGCAATCAACCCGTGAGACGAAAGGATTCCATGTCAGTCGTGACGAAGTCTCCGGACCGCAAGGTCCGAAGGCGTGGGGGCGCACCGGAACGCCGGCGACGCAAGCCCGGATGGTGGCTGCCGTACGCGCTGCTCGGCCCCGCAGTGCTGTTCGAGATCCTCGTTCACCTGATTCCGATTGTCATCGGCGTCTGGATGAGCTTCATCAAACTGACGAAATTCTTCATCGCCAATTGGGGTGCGGCTCCGTTCGCCGGCCTGGCGAACTTCCGCATTTCCCTCGACTTCAGCGGCGTGCTCGGCAAATCGCTGCTCAACTCGTTCTTGATCACCTGTGCATTCACCGTATTGGCCGTTGGCCTGTCGTGGGTGCTCGGCATGGCCGCCGCCGTGGCGCTGCAAAAAGCGTTCAAAGGCCGCGCGATCTTTCGCACGCTGTTCCTCGTGCCGTATGCGCTGCCCGTTTACACGGGCGTCATCGCGTGGAAGTTCATGCTGCAGAAGGACAACGGTGCCATCAACCACCTGCTGGTCGACAATCTGCACGTGCTGGGCGACAAGCCGTTCTGGCTTCTCGGTGACAACACCTTCGTTTCGATAGTGATAGTGGCAGCTTGGCGGCTCTGGCCGTTCGCCTTCCTGATGCTGATGGCCGGCCTGCAGAGCATTCCCGAGGACCTGTACGAAGCAGCGGCGATCGATGGAGCCAAACCATTTCGTCAATGGACGAACGTGACGCTGCCGATGCTGCGCAGCGTCAACACAGTCGTCCTGCTGGTGATGTTCCTTTGGACGTTCAACGACTTCAACGTGCCGTACGTGCTGTTCGGCACATCCGAACCGGCGGGCGGCGACCTCATCTCGTTCCACATCTACAACACGTCGTTCCTGACCTGGAACTTCGGTCTCGGCTCCGCGATGTCCGTTCTGCTCGTCGTCTTCCTGCTCATCGTGACGGGCGCCTATCTCATCCTGACGAACCGGAGGGCCCGCCGTGCGTGAGACCAAACCCGAAAAGCTCTTCCGCGTGATAGTGCTCGTCGTGCTGTCGCTGTTCACGATCCTGCCGCTCTATGTGATGATCACCTCGTCGATCAAGCCCCTCGGCGACGTCCAGAGCGCGTTCCAATGGATACCGAAGCACCTGACGATCCAACCCTTCATTCAAATGTGGTCGACTGTGCCGCTGGCAAGCTACTTCGTCAACAGCATCATCGTGTCGGCCGCGGCAACTCTGTTCAGCGTGGCGATCGCGATCTTCGCGGCCTTCGCCGTGTCGCGTTACAAATTCTTCGGCCGGAACGTGTTCACCACCACTGTCCTTTCGACGCAGATGTTTCCGGGCATCCTCTTCCTGTTGCCGCTGTTCCTGATCTTCGTGAACATCGACAGGTCGCTCGGTGTTCAGCTGGTCGGTACGAGGATCGGGCTGATCATCACGTATTTGACCTTCTCGCTGCCGTTCTCGATCTGGATGCTTGTCGGGTATTTCGACGGCATCCCGCGCGAACTGGACGAGGCGGCGAAGGTCGACGGGTCATCGCCCCTGGGGGCCTTGTTCCGCGTCGTGCTTCCCGCCGCGAAGCCCGGGTTGACGGCCGTTGCGATTTATTCGTTCATGACGTCCTGGGGCGAGGTGCTCTTTGCCTCGGTCATGACGACCGACGCCAACAGAACGCTTGCCGTTGGTCTGCAACTGTATTCGACGCAGACGAACGTGTACTGGAACCAGATCATGGCCGCCTCGCTGATCGTGAGCATCCCGGTGGTGGTCGGGTTCCTCGTACTGCAACGGAGCTTCGTGGCGGGCCTGACGGCCGGCGCCGTCAAGTAAAACGCCGATTCGCGACATGGCCGGGTCACGCCGTCCCCAGTAGACTTGACTGAGTGCTGAAGGGAACGAGGTGGCGACCGTGAGCGGATTTATCGGCAGGCCGGACGGTGCCGGGCGTCGCCGTACCGCCCCGGGGTGGCGTGAGCTGCACCGGGCCGAAGTCGGCCTGGCACGTCCGAATTACCGGATTCTGGACGTCGGCAGTGCGCCGGACGCGGTCCGGCGCCGCTGGGCGGCCAGGCAAGTACGAATGAGCGCCGGCATTCCGGGACGGCTGTACCCCGAATCGTTGCTCGGCCGGAACGTGATAGCCAGCCGCGCATGGGTCTGGGGGTTCGGCGTTGCCACGGTGCTGGCCGAGGCCGGCTCGTCCCTCGTCCTCGTCCCGTCGTCATTGCTCGGCCTGATGCCTGCCGCCGGCACCGGCGGGGCACTCGGAGGGATAGCCGTCATCGGCGGGGGCGCTACCGCAGTCACCGGTTGGCGGTATTGGCGCGATCCGAAAAGGCTGCGCCGTCGCGAACGCGCAGCGGCCCGTGCCGCCATGTGGATCACGCCTGCCGCGTTGGGATATCGGCGAGCGAAAGCGCTCGGCCGCACCACCGACGAAGAACGGCTATTCCACCTTGCCGTGCACACTGCCGAAGGAATCGTGGCAACGAATGCGTGGCGTTCTTCGTTGTTGGACGGACATCGCGTTCGCCTCGATCTCGACGAGAACCTGAGCCAGATCGGCAGACGGCTCGTACACATTCGCCGGCTGCGCGATGAAATGGTTGCGGCCGACGGCCCGGCCACTCGTCGCACCATTGACGGGTACCGACGTAGCCTGGACCAGGCGTTCGACTCGATCGCGGGCCGAGTCGTTGCCCTGCACGGCTATCTGAACCAATTGCGCCGGCTGGACGGCGGGTTGGCCCGCCTGGCGCAAGCCGAACACGCCGAGTCACTGTCCGATCGCGTACTCGATGTGTTGGCTGCCACGGCAGCCGACACGACTGCGGCCGAGCAGATCTCCGAACTTGGCGTGCAGGCCGTCGACAGCGCCGCATCGGTCGACCAGCTCCTCGGCGAACTGGCCGAGACCGTCAGCACGTTCGACAGCGGAGCATTTGCCGAATTCCCCGCGGGCGCCGACGGGCCGGATTCCCCCGATGAGCCGGGTTCCGCCGGCCGTAAAGGAGACAAATGACCCGCCTGCTGATCGATACGCATAACGATCTGCCTGCGGCGCTGCGAGAAAAAGCGGGCTATGCGGTGTCCGGACTCGACCGGGTCAGGCCGGAGTTGCATACCGACCTGGTCAAGCTGAAGGCCGGCGGGCTGTCCGCCCAGTTCTGGTCCGTGTGGGTGCCGTCCGATCTCGCTGAACCGGACGCCGTGGCGGCGACGATGGAGCAGATCGACGCCGTCTACCGTCTCGTTGCCGAATATCCGCACGTCTTTGCGTTTGCCGCGACGGCGGATCAGGTCGACAACGCAGTCGCCGGCGGCAGGATCGCTTCGCTGCTCGGCATCGAAGGGGGACACTCGATCGGTGAATCGCTCGGCGTCCTGCGCTCGTTCGCCCGACTGGGGGTGCGGTACATGACTGTGACGCACAATGACGACACGTCGTGGGCGGCATCCGGCACGGGGGAGCGCCAGACAACCGGGTTGAACGCCATGGGGATCGCGATCGTGGCGGAGATGAACCGGATCGGCATGATGGTGGACATCTCGCACACGGCCGAGTCGACGCAGCTCGATGCCCTTGCAACGTCGCGCGCCCCGGTGATCTTTTCGCACTCGTCGTGCCGCGCCGTCGCCGACCATCCGCGAAATGTGTCGGACGCGGTGCTTGAAAAGATGGCCTCACTCGGGGGAGTCCAGCACGTGACGTTCGTGCCCGGATTCGTGTCGCAGCCGCGCATTGACTGGCGACTGCGGATGCTCGAGGTCAGGGCGGAGCTCGGGCTGCCGGGCGACGGTGCATCGGCGTTCGCCGAGGCTCCGAAACCCGGCGAATCACCCGCGGACGTGATGGTCCGGAATGACGAGCTGCTCGGAGCCGATCCGGACGCCGGTCGGCCGGAAACCGCCCGCGCTGATTGGGCGCGCTGGCTCGAGGAGAACCCTGCCCCCGCCGCAACCGTGAACGACGTCGTACGCCATATCGAGCATGCCCGGGACGTGGCGGGTGTCGACCACATCGGGCTGGGCGGCGATTTCGACGGCACCGGCGAGTTGCCGGTGGGGCTTGAGGACGTCAGTTGCTACCCGGCCATCTTCACCGAACTGAGCGCTCGCGGGTGGTCGGAATCCGATCTGGACAAATTGGCCGGCGTCAACACGCTCCGCGTGATGCGTGACATCGAGGACGCCGCCGAGGATCTCATTGTGCCCGGCTTCGCGTAACTCCCCGCCGGTAGGTCGCCGCGTTTTGCGGGCCGGGAAATGAGAATCTTCTCATCTGGGTCTTACTTCCACCCCACCTTGTCTCGACAGGCTTGAACCATGTCACGAATCGGCTGGGCTGTTGTGCCGGCCGGGCTCATCGTCGCGGCCGGCATCTATTGGTTCGCGGACACGATGGTGATCCCCGATGAGCCCGACCTTGGACCGGCAGTCGTCGTCACTCCTACCGAAACTCCCACGCCGCATTCGCCGTCACCGTCCCCCTCCATACCGCCGACGAGATCCGGCATCAAACCACCGGTGTACTCGCCGGCGCCATCGTCGAAGCCGCGCACCACGCAGCCGTCGGAGACGACGCCGGACCACGAGTCTCCGGACTCCTCGACGCAGCCGAAGAAGCGTACGAAGGCTCCCGAGAAGAGCTCGCACGGCAGCACCAGCGAGCAGGACGGCGCTTCCAAGGTTCGTCACCGGCCCCCTCATCACTCGCGGGATGGCGATGAGGACGATGATGGTGACGACGATGGCGACGGCGATGGCGACGATGGGGGAGACGGCGACGATGACTGAGCGTCGCGGTCTGTCGGCACGCGCCCGCATCTTGGCATGGATCATGCTGATCGTCTCGGTCGCGGCCGTCGCGATCGTGGTGCTCACCGGAAGCGCCCTGATCTCCCGCGTGAACGCCGCAACCAACACCGAACTCGGCCATGAGGTCGCCAAGTTTCGTGCGTTCGCGGCCGATCCCGAGCCCGAGGCCCGAGGTGACACCTCCACGGTTTCCGGGTTATTGACCAGCTACCTGTGGCACAATCTGCCCGATCGTTCGGAAGCGCTCTTCAGCATCGTGAACGGGAAGGCGGACCGCCGTACGGTCGGCGATCCGCCGGTACGGCTCGATTCCAATCGCGCATTCGTCCGGCGGGCGGCGTCCGCAACGAAACCGACGTCGGGCACGATAGCGACCTCGGCCGGCAAAGCCGAATATGTCGTCGTACCTGTCCGTATCGTCGGTAAAAGTGCCCGCGGCCAGCTCGTGATCGCCGAGTTCGTGGCACCCGCGTACGACCACGCATGGTCGACGATTTGGACGATGTCTGCCATCGCGTTTGCCGCGCTTGTCGTGGCGGCCGTCACGGGATGGTTCGTCGCAGGCCGTGTCCTCGCGCCCATCCGCAAGGTGCGAGAAACCGCCGCTCGGATCAGCGACACCGATCTCGGACGGCGCATCGATGTCGTCGGCTCCGATGACGTCGGCCGGCTGGCACAGACGTTCAACACCATGTTGGATCGCCTCGAGACCGCGTTCGACGGACAACGCCGCTTTCTCAATGACGCCGGACATGAACTTCGCACGCCGATCACGGTGGTCCGCGGGCATCTCGAAGTAATGGGCGACGATCCGGACGAACGCGAGCAGACCATGCATTTGGTCGACGACGAACTCCGGCGCATGTCTCGAATCGTCGACGACCTGATCATGCTGGCGCGCAGCGAGCGGACTGACTTCGTCGTGCCGGGACCGACCGATCTGACGGACCTCGTCGTCGAGAGCTTCACGAAAGCCACTGCCCTCGCCGACAGGCGATGGTCGATCGACGAAACCCCTGAAGGCATCGCGATTGCGGACGGTCAGCGTTTGACCCAGGCACTGCTCCAGCTGACGTCCAATGCCGTCGCGCACACGGGGCCGGGCGACCGGATCTCGATGGGCGGCCGGTTGTCCGACGGGCGGATCCGGCTGTGGGTGGCAGATACCGGAACCGGGATCTCGCCGGCCGACCACGAACGGATTTTCGAACGATTCGCCAAAGCTAGCCATTCGCGCCGATCGCGCGGCACCGGCCTCGGGTTGGCGATCGTGTCCAATATCGTCGAAGCCCATCATGGGACCGTCAGCGTCGAATCGGTGCCGGGACGCGGCACCACTTTCACCCTTGAACTGCCTTGGAACCGAACGATGGAGGGCCCGTGAACCGTATTCTCATTGCCGAAGACGAGGACCGCATCGCATCGTTCATTCACAAGGGCCTGACAACGAACGGATTCCGCTCCGAAACAGTCGCCGACGGACATTCGGCCGTTGAGTTCGCCAGGACCGGCGACTTTGACCTGATCATTCTGGATATCGGTCTTCCCGGCCTGGACGGATTCAGTGCCTTGCGGCGTATCCGCGCCGACCGCAACGACATCCCCGTCATCATCCTCACGGCCAGGGATGCCGTCGAAGACACGGTTGCGGGCCTGTCGGGCGGCGCCGACGACTATATGCGCAAACCGTTCGCCTTCGACGAACTTCTCGCCCGCGTCCGGCTCCGTCTTCGTTCGGAGCCGGGGCAGGAAACCACGCTGCTCAAAGTCGCGGATCTGTCCCTCGACGTCCGCACCCGGCGAGCACTCGCCGCCGACAAAGCAGTGGACCTGACCACCCGGGAGTACGCGCTGCTTGAAGTGTTCATGCGTCACCCCGATGTCGTGCTGACCCGGCAACAATTGCTCAGCCAAGTGTGGGGATTCGATTTCGACCCGGGCTCCAACGTGGTCGATGTCTACGTACGGTATTTGCGCACCAAGCTCGGCACGGACCGTATTGAAACCGTGCGCGGCGCGGGTTACCGCCTGCGTGCGCAGTAGCAGTCGACAGGCAGTGCTTGCGAACATGTGAAGCCTCTCATTTTCGCTTCATGCCCCTCTTATCGGCTACGCACAGGATGAGTGGTGCACGCTAAATAAGGAGCACACCATGTCATTTGCCATCGCCATCGGAACCGATCTGGCCGCGATTATCATCCTCGCCTATGCGCTGTACTTTCGCAGGCATCAGCGGCGCGACCTCATGCTGTCCTACATTGCATTGAACGTCGGCGTCGTCGCCGTCACGATTGCCCTGAGCTCGGTCGAGGTCGGCATCGGACTCGGTATCGGATTGTTCGGGATTCTTTCGATAATCCGGCTGCGCTCCGATCAGATCACGCAACAGGAGATCGCCTACTACTTCGTGTCACTGGCGCTCGGCTTGCTGGCGGGCTTGCGCCCCTCGCCGCTGTGGATCACGCCGGCGCTGTCGGCGCTGGTGCTGTTGGTGATGGTCGTGGTCGACAGTCCACGGGTCGCGCCGCGCGCTCGTCGGCACTCACTCACCGTCGACCGCGCATTCCTCGACGAGGCGGCGCTGACGGCGCATACCGAACAGCTGCTGGGTGCGCACGTGACGCGAATCGAAGTTTTGAGCGTCGACCTGGTCCGTGACGTCACGGTGATCGACGTCCGCTACCGACTCGCGGCCGGCCGGTCGGGCCGGCGGGCCGTCGACAACTCGTCCGTCGAATCCCTGCCGGCAAATGCCCCGCGTACGATGCACGCTGCAGCAAATGTCGGGGTGGCCGCGAGCCGCCCGGTCCGCGGAACCGAGCGGGTCTCCTGATGCCCGTTGTGCCGCCCCGGCCGACCCGACGTCCCGACACGTCCGGCCTGTATTCGGCAATGAGTTCGCTGCCGCCGATCTCGCTGACCGAGCTCAACGCGCAGGCCGAGTTGATGACGCGCGTCGACCGCAAATATTTCGTTCCGCGCGAGCTGTTCGTCGACCTGCTCGAACGGTCGGCAGGGCAATTCCGCGCTCTTCAGATCGGCCGTACCCGGGTGTTCCGGTATAGGACCATCTACTTCGATACCCCGCAATTCGAATTCTTCCGGCAGCATGCGCAGGGACGTCGGCACCGGTTCAAGGTGCGTACGCGCACTTATTGCGAATCCGGCGACTGCCGTCTCGAAGTGAAGTCGAAAGGTTACCGGGATCGGACAGTGAAACAGCGAATCGCACACGATCCGACACGCTCGGCAGCGCTCAGCCTCGGCGACCTGGACTTCATCGGTCGGATCACCGGCACGGATCCGACAGGCTTGCGACCGGTGCTCGAAACGCTCTACCGCCGTGCGACTTTGTGTCACGACGATCAACGCGTCACGTGTGACATCGAATTGCAGAACACGGCCGGAAGTCTGGTGCATGAGGGGCCGAGCGATGTGCTCGTCGAAACAAAGTCCTCCGGGTCGGCCGGGCCGCTCGATCTGCTGCTGCGATCTGCGGGCGTCCGGACGCACTCGGTCAGCAAATACTGCGTGGCGGCATCATTGCTTTATCCCGAATTGCCGCATAACAAGTGGAATCGGACGCTCAGCCGCTATTTCGGCGCCGAACCGCGGTACCAAACGGCAGCCTAGACTTGCCGCCTCCCGGGAAGGGCAGGAGAGCAGAGAGGGCAACGGACCGGCGGACAGTCAGTGACCGAACGGGTCGGGATCGACGCCCGGCATCCAAGTCAGCCCCGGCACACCCCAGCCGTTGGCCTTGATCGTCTTTTTGGCCCGCTTCGCCCACCGGGCGTTCAACCTGTCGATATACAGCTTGCCGTCCAAATGGTCGTATTCGTGCTGCATGCATCGGGCAAACCAGTCCCTCGCCTCGATCTCGACCGGGGCGCCGTACTGGTCGACACCGTTCACGCGTGCCCAGTCGGCGCGTTTGAGCGGAAAATGCTCACCGGGGGCCGACAGACACCCCTCGGCCTCGTCATCCTTGTCCGGGGCCGTGCCCGGCACCTTCGACGTGGCTATGCGGGGATTGACGAAGACTCCGCGGCGCGGCGTGCCGTCGTCGGCTTGCATGTCGTAGACGAAGATACGTTTGCCGACGCCGATTTGGGGAGCGGCAAGCCCGACGCCGTTCGACGCGTCGAGGGTGTCGAACATATCCGCCACCAGCTGCTCCAAGTCGTCGTCGAAGGCTTCGACTTCGGCCGCGCGAGTGTGCAGGACGGGCTGCCCGAGGATCACGATCGGATGGATAGTCACGTTTGCAAATCTTAACTGGTCGGCTATATTCGAGGCAGGCGGCTTGCCCAGCCCGCTGAACAACCGGAATAAGACAATGCGGCGGATCGTTGCCGCTACATAGTGCAATCAACAGCTGAAGCCATTGGCTGGGTGATTTTCTTTTCGAGCTACACGAATAGATCAAACCCAAGCGCAGAGGTGAATGCATTGCAGATTTACAACAACGTCTCCGAACTCGTCGGCCGGACCCCGCTTGTCCGCCTGAACAAGGTGAGCGAAGCCACCGGGGCGAACGTGATCGCCAAGCTCGAGTTCTACAACCCCGCGAACAGCGTCAAAGACCGCATCGGCGTGTCAATCATCGACGCCGCCGAGAAGTCCGGCCAGTTGAAGGCCGGCGGCGAGATCGTCGAAGCCACCAGCGGCAACACCGGAATCGCTCTGGCCATGGTCGGCGCGGCCCGCGGATACAAGGTCAAGCTGGCCATGCCCGAATCGGCAAGCAAGGAACGCCGCGCATTGTTGCGGGCATTCGGAGCCGAACTGGTGCTCACGCCGTCCGCCGAGGGCATGAAAGGCGCCGTCGAGAAGGCCGAACAGATCGGCGCCGACGAAGGAGCCGTCCTGGCTCGCCAGTTCGCCAATCAAGCCAACGTCGAAGTTCACCGCGCCACCACCGGCCCGGAGATCTGGAACGACACCGACGGTCAGATCGACATCTTTGTGGCGGGTATCGGCACGGGCGGAACCATCACCGGAGCCGGTCAGTACCTGCGCAGCCAAAAGAGCGACGTCAAGATCGTGGCCGTCGAGCCCGCCGATTCGGCAATTTTGAACGGTAAGCCGGCCGGCAGCCACAAGATCCAGGGCCTGGGTGCGAACTTCATCCCCGAAATCCTGGACACGAACATCTACGACGAGGTCGTGGACGTGGAAAACGACGACGCGTTCCGTGTCGCCCGCGAAGTCGCCGCCGATGAAGGTGTGCTCGTCGGCATCTCTTCCGGTGCGGCCGTCTGGGCGGCGACTCAGGTGGCGTCCCGCCCCGAGAACGCCGGCAAGAACATCGTCGTGATCATTCCGTCGTTTGGCGAGCGGTATCTCTCCACGCCCCTGTATGCCGGATTGATGGACTGAACCATGTCGCTCGTCTCTCGAATGCGAGAGGACCTGCAGACTGCTCGGCGCCGCGATCCGGCGGCGCCCGGCAATCTGGTCATGGTCCTCGGATATCCGGGCTTGCACGCCACCTGGGCGCATCGCGCGCAGCATTGGCTGTGGAACCGCCGAGGCGGTCGATCGGCCGCACGCCTGCTGTCCCAGGTCACGCGAGCAACCACCGGAGTGGAAATCCACCCTGCCGCCGTCATCGGACGCCGCTTCTTCATCGATCACGCCATGGGTGTGGTCATTGGCGAGACGGCCGAGATCGGCGACGACGTGATGCTCTATCACGGCGTCACATTGGGCGGGCGGTCCATGGAGGCCGTCAAACGCCACCCGACGATTGAGGACGGCGTGACGATCGGCGCGGGCGCCAAGGTGCTCGGGCCCGTGGTCGTCGGCGCGGGTGCGCAAATTGGCGCCAACGCAGTGGTCGTCCACGACGTGCCGGCCGGCGCCATTGCGGTTGGTGTTCCGGCCAAGATCCGCGGTGACGCGAAGTCTCATCCGGAGCCGACGCAAGACAGCACCGTCGAATGGGAGCTTGCCGACCCGGCGCTCTGGATTTAACCGCCCCGCCGTCCAATTCACTGCGTAGTCCATGCCTACCCCTATGCCCATTTCCCGCCAAAGGCCGCATGGTCGCGCGCACGATCAATGAAAGGTAGACCGTGACGGTCGCAACCGAAACCGAATCAAAAAAGAAACTGCCGAAGTGGATGACGTCGTTCGGCGTCCAGGTCGTGACCGGCCTTGCGCTCGGCATCGTTGCCGGGCTCATCGCGGCAGCCATCGGAACCGGAGCCAATGGCGCCGACAATCCACTGACGAAAACTCTCGATGAAATCGGCAGCAATTATGTGATGCTGCTCAAAGCAGCGGTGATTCCGCTGATCATCACAGCGATCATCTCGAGCATCGCCAATCTGCGGGAAGTGTCGAATGCGGCGCGCCTGGCCTGGAACACGCTGCTGTGGTTCGCGATCACGGCATGCATCGCCGTGTGCATCGGCATTGCTCTGGGCCTGACCATCCAGCCCGGCGAGCACGCCGGCGGCAACCTCCAAGCCGGTGCCGCAGACGCATCCGGGTCCTGGCTCGCGTTTCTGACCGGACTCATTCCGGCGAACTTCCTCGGTCTGGAAGCACAGACCGAGGGCACCGGCGAAGCGATGAGCGTCGGAGTCGATTTCAACGTGCTGCAGGTGATTGTGGTTGCCGGCGCGATCGGCATCGCCGCTCTCAAGGTCGGCGCAAAGGCCGATCTGTTTTTGAAGTTCAACGAATCGGCGCTGGCCATCGTGCAAAAAGTACTGTGGTGGATCATTCGATTGGCGCCCATTGGCACCTTCGGCCTCATCGGCAACGCCATCGCCACGTACGGAACGCCGACGCTGCGTTCGCTCGCCTGGTTCATCGTGGCCATCTACGCCGGTCTCGTGCTTGTGCTCTTCGTGGTCTACCCCGTGCTGATCAAGAGCCACGGCTTGTCCATCAAACAGTACTTTTCCGGCGTGTGGCCGGCCGTCCAGCTGGGCTTCGTCAGCCGGTCGTCGATCGGTACGCTGCCGTTGACGCAACGCGTGACCGAGCGCAACCTCGGAGTGCCGCGCGCGTATTCGGCGTTCGCCGTTCCCCTCGGCGCGACAACGAAAATGGACGGCTGCGCCGCCGTCTACCCGGCGCTGGCCTCAATCTTCGTTGCCCAGTTCTACGGCATCGATCTTTCACCGGTGCAGTACCTCTTGATAGTGCTGGTGTCGGTGGTGGGGTCGGCCGCGACAGCCGGCACGACCGGCTCGGTGGTGATGCTCACGCTGACGCTGTCCACCCTCGGCCTGCCGCTCGGAGGCGTCGGACTGTTGCTGGCCATCGACCCGGTGCTGGACATGGGTCGCACCGCCATCAACGTGGCGGGTCAAGCGCTCGTGCCCACGATCGTTGCCAAACGCCAAGGCATCCTCGATCACGAGCTGTACAACGCGCGGCGGAGCGGCATTCCGTTCGACAACGGCGACTCCGACGAGCAGCTCTTGCCGAGCAGAGCGTTGACCCCGGCGACGGCACCGCAAGCAGCGAGCCGGCACTGACCGGAACGCGCTGACCGACCGCAAGCCGGGGAGCGCGTGAGGGCGCCCCGTGAAGGCGCACCTGCCCGGCCGGGCAGGTGCGCTTTGTCACGGATGCGACAATTTTGCTATGACAACTCTGGGATTACAGACCATAGCGGTGCCGAACGACGATATGCGCGATGCGCTGGCCGACCACGCCGGCGATCTCGAACTTGTCGTGTGGAACGGCGACATGGACATCACGGACGATATCCGGGGCCGCGTCGGGGGAGTCGTCCTGCCGTATATGCACGGCGGCACCACGTTGAAACACCTTCGCGACCTGCCCAGCCTGAAATACGTGCAAGGGCAGAGCACCGGCTACGACGGCGTGGTCGAGGCCGCGGGCGACGGCGTCACGGTCTGTAACGCGTCGGGGGTGCACGCGGCGTCAACGGCCGAGCTGGCCATCGGTCTGATTCTGGCCTCGCTGCGCGGCATCGACGACGCCGCCCGCGATATGCTCACCGAATCGTGGTCGCCGGCGCGCCGTCCGTCACTCGTCGATCGTCGGGTCCTCTTGATCGGCGTCGGTGGCATCGGCGAGGAGATCGCGTTGCGGCTCGACCCGTTCGGCGTCGAATTGACGCGCGTGGGCACTCGCGCACGTTCCGACCGGCGCGGCCCGGTGCACGGCACCGACGAGCTACCCGATCTGCTGCCGGACGCCGAGATCGTCATCCTGATGACGCCGCTGACCGATACGACGCGCGGACTCGTCAATGCGGACTTCCTGGCACGGATGCGCGACGGCGCACTGCTCGTCAACCTTGCCCGAGGGCAGGTCGTCGACACCGACGCGCTCGTTGCCGAACTGAGCATCGGGCGCATTTTCGCCGCTCTCGACGTCGTCGACCCCGAACCGCTGCCCGTCGGCCACGCCTTGTGGAAAGCGCCCGGCGCCCTCATCACGCCGCACGTCGGCGGCAACACGTCTGCTTTCGAACCGCGGATTGAAGCACTGATCGGTGATCAGTTGCGCCGCATCAACGCCGGCGAGCCGCTCAGCCACCAGGTGAACTGATGGCGAGCTACTCGATTGTCCGGCTGCAGGTGCAAACCGACAGGCTCAAGCCGGGATCGGCGCCGCACCGCTACTATCACCCGGAGCGAATCCTCTCGGTGCCGGTGCTCGACGTGGGTCCGGACGGCGCGTCGGGCATCGGGCCGGACGGCCCCGTCGTCGACGTGCACAATCGAAATCACCCCCGCACGCGGGACCCCAAGGGCAAAGCCGGGCTGACGGTGCTGGGCACCGGCGATTACGAGCGGATCCGACGGCGATACGGACAGCACGTCACCGACGGCATCGCGGGCGAATCAATCCTTGTCGACGCGCCCGACGGGCTTGCAGGCGGGCAGGGGGAGCGGGCGTGCGTCATCACGGCAAACGGTCCCATCGAACTGCGGTCGGTGCGCGTGGCCGCGCCGTGCGTGGAGTTCTCCCGGTTCTGCCTGGGCGAAGAGATGTCCGACACCGTGTCCGCCGACGTCCGCGAGGCGCTGAAGTTCTTGGACGGCGGCATGCGCGGCTACCGCGCCGTCGCGTGTGCAGCGGGCAGCATCGCCGTTGGCGACAGTGTGGAGTTCTCACCGTCCGCCGACTCAGGGGATCTCTCCACGTAAGACCGCCGTATCGAAATGCGGGCGCCTACCCGTGCCCCGGCGGGCCGTCCTAGACTCGTAGCCATGAGCGAGAATGACGGTGCCCCAGCAGATCCCACCACCAGCGCCAACGGCGCGCCCGATATCAAACCGCGTTCGCGCGATGTCACGGACGGGCTGGAAAAGACCGCGGCGCGCGGTATGCTCCGGGCCGTCGGCATGGGCGACGACGACTGGGACAAGCCGCAAATCGGCGTCGGTTCGTCGTGGAACGAGATCACGCCGTGCAATATGTCTTTGGACCGGCTCGCCAAGGGCGTCAAGGACGGCGTCCACGAAGCCGGCGGGTACCCGCTGGAATTCGGCACCATTTCGGTGTCGGACGGCATCTCGATGGGCCACGAGGGCATGCACTTCTCGCTGGTGTCGCGCGAGGTGATCACGGACTCGGTTGAAACCGTCATGAGCGCCGAACGCATGGACGGCTCGGTTCTTCTGGCCGGCTGCGACAAATCGATCCCCGGCATGCTGATGGCCGCCGCCCGTCTCGACCTGGCGAACGTGTTCTTGTACAACGGTTCCACCATGCCCGGCTACGCCAAGCTGTCCGACGGCACCGAGCGCGAGGTCACGATCATCGATGCGTTCGAGGCAGTCGGAGCGTGCCGTGCCGGACGCATGTCCATGGAGGACCTGACGTCCATCGAAAAGGCGATTTGCCCCGGCGAGGGCGCCTGCGGGGGCATGTACACGGCCAACACCATGGCCTCGGCCGCCGAAGCCATGGGCATGTCGATGCCGGGGTCGGCGGCCCCGCCGGCCATCAACAAGGCTCGCGATCAATTCGCCGTCGAGTCCGGCAAAGCAGTCGTCGGAATGCTCCGCCGCGGCCACACGGCCCGCGACATCATGACCAAGGAAGCGTTTGAAAACGCCATCGCCGTGGTCATGGCGTTCGGCGGTTCGACAAACGCCGTCCTGCACCTGATGGCCATTGCCCACGAGGCCGAGGTCGACCTGCAGCTTGCCGACTTCGACAGGATCGGCAACAAGGTCCCCCATTTGGGCGATCTCAAGCCGTTCGGCCGGTACGTCATGAACGACGTCTACAAGATCGGCGGCGTGCCGGTCATCATGAAGGCGTTGCTGGACGCCGGGCTGCTCCACGGCGACTGCCTCACCGTCACCGGCAAGACGGTTGCGGAGAACCTTGCCGAGGTGCGGCCGCCGGACCCCGACGGCAAGATCCTGCACGCCTTGAACAACCCGATCCATCCCACCGGCGGACTGACCATCCTGCATGGCTCCCTGGCGCCCGGCGGCGCCGTCGTCAAGACCGCAGGCTTCGACTCGGCCGTCTTCGAGGGCACCGCGCGCGTGTTCGATCAAGAACAACCTGCCATGGCCGCCGTCCTCGATGGTGAGATCAAAGCCGGCGACGTCATAGTCATCCGGTACGAGGGGCCCAAGGGCGGCCCGGGGATGCGCGAGATGCTGGCCATCACGGGCGCCATCAAGGGCGCCGGCCTGGGCGCCGACGTCCTGCTGCTCACCGATGGACGGTTCTCCGGCGGTACGACGGGCCTGTGCATCGGGCACGTGGCGCCCGAAGCCGTGGACGGCGGACCGATCGCCTTCGTCCGGGACGGCGACACCATCCGCGTCGACGTGGAGAACCGGACCCTCGACGTCCATGTCGACGACGCGGAGCTGAAGGCGCGTGCGGAAGGCTGGGAGCCGTTGCCGCCCCGCTATACCAAGGGTGTGTTGGCCAAATACCGCAAACTTGTCGGGTCGGCGTCCGTCGGCGCGGTCTGCGGTTAGCCGCCACGGTTGCAAAACGCCCCGCCGCGTATAGACCGCGCCGTCATGACGACGCGGTCTATACGCGGCGCCGCGTTTTGCGGAGTGGGGCCCGCGGGAATTGCCTGGACGTCCTACGAGATCCACGATGCGAGATGGGCCGGCCCGATTGTTGACATGATGCGGGGCCACAGAGCACAGTGAAGACATGCAAAACGAGCTTCTTGTAGTAATTAGAAGGCGCGCGGTACACCACCGACGCTGACGTTACTACCGTCCCGCGCGCCCCTTTTGAGAAAAACTCGAAAGGGGCGTTTTTAGTGCCGGGGTCGCCACCCGGACCCGGCACGGCAGGCACCGAGCGAGATAGATCGAGCAACGCAAGATCAACGAGCAAGCAGGAGATACCGATGGTGACGCCAGACCAGCAGACGGGAGTGGCGCCCGCGCCGCGTCCCGCGGTCAAACCGGGTCCGCCGGGCGCACGCGCAGAGGCCGCGCCCGAAGAACTCACCGGAGCCGAAGCGATTGTCCGATCGCTCGAACTTCTCGGCGTCGACACGGTATTCGGCTTGCCGGGCGGCACGATCCTTCCGACGTACGACCCGCTGATGGACTCGACAAAGATCAGGCACATCCTGGTCCGGCACGAACAAGGCGCCGGTCACGCGGCCGAAGGGTACGCTACCGCCAGCGGACGAGTCGGCGTGTGCATGGCGACGTCCGGTCCGGGCGCGACCAACCTCATCACGGCCATCGCCAACGCACACATGGACTCGGTGCCGATCGTGGCGATCACGGGGCAGCAGCATTCGGCGTTGCTGGGCACCGACGCATTCCAAGAGGCGGACATCGTCGGCATGACCATGCCCGTGACCAAGCACAGCTTCTTGGTCAAGGACGCCGCCGACGTCCCGCAGGCGCTCGCGGCCGCCTTTGAAATCGCCGCGACGGGTCGACCCGGACCAGTCCTGGTCGACGTGACGAAGGACGCCCAAACCACGCGGGTGCCTTTCCAATGGCCGATCGACCTCGACCTGCCCGGCTACCACCCCGTCACGAAGCCGCATTCGAAGCAGGTCCGTGAAGCGGCCCGGCTCGTGGCGGAGGCGAAGCGGCCCGTGTTCTACGTCGGCGGCGGCGTGGTGCGTGCCGGCGCCAACCGGCAGCTGCGCGAACTGGCCGAGCTGACGAACATCCCGGTGACCACCACCTTGATGGCCAGGGGAGCGTTCCCCGATTCCCATCCGCTGCATCTGGGCATGCCCGGAATGCACGGCAGCGTTGCAGCGGTCACCGCCATTCAAAAAGCCGACGTGCTCATTTCGATCGGTGCCAGATTCGACGACCGGGTGACCGGCAAGCTCGATTCGTTCGCGCCGAACGCCACTGTCATTCACGCCGACATCGATCCGGCCGAGATCTCCAAGAACCGGATCGCCGACGTGCCGATCGTCGGCGACGCACGTGAGGTGATCGAAGAGCTCGGTGTCGAACTGTCGACCCACCACGCCGAGCAGCTGAAGCGCGAGCGGACGAAATGGTGGAAGTTCCTGGGCCGGCTGCTCGAGACGTACCCGCTGGGCTTCGAGGAACCGGACGACGGCACCTTGAGCCCGCAGTACGTCATCCAGCGCATCGGCGAGCTCGCCGGGCCGGAAGCCGTGTATGCGGCGGGCGTCGGCCAGCACCAGATGTGGGCGAGCCAATTCATCGGCTATGAACGTCCGAACTCGTTCGTCAATTCGGGCGGCCTCGGCACAATGGGCTACGCCGTGCCGGCCGCCATGGGCGCCAAGGTCGGCCAGCCGGACCGGACGGTGTGGGCCATCGACGGCGACGGCTGCTTCCAGATGACCAATCAGGAACTCGCCACGTGCACCATCAACGACATCCCGATCAAGGTAGCGGTCATCAATAACTCGTCGCTGGGGATGGTGCGGCAATGGCAGACGATGTTCTACTCGAGCCGCTATTCGAATACCGATCTCAACACCGGCACCGATACCGCGCATATTCCGGACTTCGTGAAACTCGCCGACGCGTACGGGGCCGCCGGACTGCGGTGCAGCCGGCCGGAAGACGTCGACAAGACGATCGAAGAGGCCATGAGCATCAACGATCGGCCCGTCGTCATCGACTTCGTCGTCCATCGTGACGCCATGGTGTGGCCAATGGTCGCGTCGGGCGTGAGCAATGATGAAATCCAGTACGCCACGGGCGTGCGGCCCAAGTTCGATGATGACGACGACGAGACGGGGGAAGAGCTGAAATGAGCCGACATACGTTGTCAGTCCTGGTCGAGAACAAGCCGGGCGTCCTGGCCCGGATGACCGGACTGATCGCCCGCCGAGGATTCAATATCCATTCGCTCGCGGTCGGCGTCACCGAAGTTGACGAACTCTCGCGCATCACGGTGGTGGTTGACGTCGAGGACCTGCCGCTCGAACAAGTCACGAAGCAGCTCAATAAGCTCGTGAACGTGATCAAGATCGTGGAACTCGAACAGGATTCGTCGGTGCGCCGGGCTCACGTCTTGTTCAAGGTCAAGGCGGATGCCGCCACTCGCAATTTGGTCTCGGAATCGGCGACCTTGTTCCGCGCGCACATCGTGGACGTCGCCCCGGACGCCGTGACCGTCGAGGCCACCGGAGAACTGGAAAAGCTCGAGGCGCTCCAGCGCGTGCTCGAGCCCTTCGGCATCCGTGAAATCGTCCAGTCCGGAACCGTGGCCATTGGCCGCGGATCCAAATCGATCACCGACCGGGCTTTGCGGAGCGCGTGACGCGGGGCGCCCGCCCCGCGGACAGATGTACACCCCTAGTAAAGGAGAAATGAACAGTGGCTGAGCTTTTTTACGATGACGATGCCGACCTGTCGCTCATCCAGAACCGTCGCGTCGCGGTCCTCGGATACGGTAGCCAAGGGCACGCGCACGCGCTGAACCTGCGCGATTCGGGCGTCGACGTACGCGTCGGCCTGCTCGAAGAGTCGAAGTCGCGCCCCAAGGCCGAGGCCGAGGGGCTACGCGTCGTCTCGCCCGGCGAGGCAGCGGCCGAAGCAGATTTCATCGTGATCCTGGCGCCGGACCCGGTGCAAAAGGACCTGTACAAAGAACACATCGAGCCGAACCTCAACGACGGGGACGCACTGCTGTTCTGCCACGGCTTCAATATTCGCTACGACTTCATCAAGCCGCCCGCCTCGGCCGACGTGCTGCTCGTCGCACCGAAGGGCCCCGGCCACTTGGTGCGCCGCGAATTCGTGGACGGCCGCGGCGTGCCGGTCGTGGTCGGCGTCGAGCAGGATGCGTCGGGCAATGCCTGGCCGCTCACCCTCTCGTATGCCAAGGCGATCGGCGGCCTGCGGGCGGCCGGTATCAAGACGTCGTTCACGGAGGAGACCGAAACCGACCTCTTTGGCGAGCAGAGCGTGCTGTGCGGCGGCATTTCGAAGCTGATCCAGTACGGCTTCGAAACGCTCACCGAAGCCGGCTATCAGCCGGAGACCGCCTACTTCGAGGTGCTGCACGAGGTGAAGCTGATCGTGGATCTGATCTACGAAGGCGGCATTGCCAAGCAGCGCTGGTCGGTATCGGACACCGCCGAATATGGCGATTACGTATCGGGCCCGCGCGTCATCGACCCGCACGTGAAGGAGAACATGAAGGCCGTTCTGGCCGATATCCAGAACGGCAAGTTCGCTGAACGGTTCATCGCCGACCAGGAAGCCGGCGCGCCGGAATTCAAGAGGTTGCGTGCCGAAGCCGAGCAGCATCCGATCGAGGCGGTCGGCCGCGACCTGCGCAAGCTGTTCGCGTGGGTCAAGCCCAGCGACGACGACTACGTGGAGGGCACGGCTACCCGCTAGCTGACGTTTCGCGGGGTGGTTTGTCCGCGGCGGGGTCGTTCTTATCACCCCGCGGCGGACAAACCACCCCGCGATTCACGTCGGTCGCCGTCACCGGCGGCCTCTGCGAAAGCAGGAATGAATACCGGCAGAGGGCTGCTGTACGGGACGTGGAATCGACAAACGTACTCGACGGCCGGCGGCTGGCCGTAGTGGTGATTGGTGCCGGCCAGGCCGGGCTGTCGGCGGCCTACTATTTGGCTGCGCGCGGGCTGAGACCGTGGACCGATTTCGTCGTGCTGGACGCGAACGACGGCCCGGGAGGAGCCTGGCGGCACCGCTGGGACAGCCTGACACTCGGCCGTGTCCACGGCATCCACAAGCTGCCCGGAATGGACCTGGAGGGCCCCGATCGGGACGCGCCGGCAAATCGGACAGTGCCCCGCTATTACGGCGACTACGAGAGTCGGTTCGGTCTGCCGATTCTGCGCCCCGTGACAGTGACCGGTGTGGCAGCGGACGGCGACGGGTTCGCCGTCACCACCGACGACGGACCGGTCGCGGCCGCGTCGGTCGTCAATGCGACAGGCACGTGGGACAGCCCCTACCGACCGCACTACCCGGGCGCCGAGCGTTTCGCCGGGCGGCAATTGCACACGCGTGAGTATCGTGACGCTGAGCAATTCCGCGGACAGCGGGTTCTCGTCGTCGGCGCCGGCACGTCGGCGCTTCAATTCATCCAGGAGCTCGACGCTCGCGGTGCCGACACGGTATGGGCCGCCCGGCGCACGCCGCAGTGGACGAGCCGGGCCTTTGACCGGGACTGGGGCCTGAACGTGGAAAGGGCTGTCTCTGCCCGCACCCGGGAGGGCCTTGCGCCCCTTTCGGTTTCGGCCGTGACGGGCATCCCGTTGACCGACCTCTATGTGCCGGATATTCGCCGCGGTCTGCTGGCGTGGCGCGGCCGGATTGAGCGGTTCGGAGCGCACACGGTCATTCTCGACGGACCGGGGCCGGACGGCGTGAGCCTTCCCGGCCAGGGCGAGGCACAAAAGATCATCGACCGCTCCATGGTCCGGGCGCTGCCGGGCCGGGCAGTCGGGTCCACAGCCTCGCAAGCCGACCGCCGATGGGAAGTGCCAATCGATGCCGTGCTCTGGGCGACCGGGTTCCGCGCCCACCTGAGGCACCTCTCGCCATTGCAAATCCGCGAGCCCGGCGGCGGGATTCTGATGGCGGACGACGGCGTGAGCGCAGTGCGGATGCCGGGCTTGTTCCTCGCCGGCTACGGTGCTTCGGCGTCGACGCTCGGTGCGACTCGTGCCGGCCGTAAGGCGGCAATGGGGGCGCTGCGTTCCGTGCCGGAATCCGCCCCGGCCGGATGAGACCGACTACGTGACGGTGGCGTGCGACATGAAGCTGGTGACTTGACGGATTTTGGCGTTCTTCCCATGGCCGTTGAAGCGAAAGAAATGCGCGAACGCCATCACGGTGCCATCGCCGCGGCGGATCGTGCCGTTTGCAGCGCAACCGGCACCGTGCGACAGAACGTTAGCCACTGTGAACGTCGTCGCCGACGGGTCGGACAATCGGTCCAGCACTACGCCCAACTGGTCCGTGCCGTAACTTGGACCGAATCCGATAAGCTCCCACACGACGTCCTCGGTCAAAAACTGAAGCACTTCCTTGTGCGCGCCATTGGCCAAAAAGATCAGCAAGTCCGCGATCTGTCGTCTCTTTGGCGCGTTACCGCAATCGTCGTCAATCTCGATCTTCACTGCCGATACCTCCAGCCGGCGATTTGCACTGATACATAGTAGGACGACGGCGCGTTCGCAGTTTCATCGGCGGCGGGCGAAGAGACGGTCTGCTTGTTCGACGTCGTCGAGCGCAAAATGGGAAGCATCGACGTACTGTTTGCCAACGCGGGAACGGGGGAGCCCGCCCAGCGAGTCCGGCGCCAATCACCTCGCCTCGATTGAACGGGCCCTCACTCTCGGGCGCGCGCGATCGGTACTATGTCACTGAATCGGCAATCGACGGCAGCGACACGGCATTGACATCTGCTTTGTCGACTTCCGCCGCGGGCAGTATCGACGGTGAAGGAAGCTCCCATTGACGCAGGCAGTAGTCGTCGGCGCGGGTATTGTCGGCGCGGCCTGCGCCTACTACTTGTCGGCGGCGGGCATCGACGTGACGGTCGTCGACCGTGGGCAGATCGGCGCCGGCACGACAAGCCGCGGCGAGGGCAATATCCTCGTCTCGGACAAGGGCCCCGGGCCGGAACTGGAACTGATGCGCCTCAGCCGGACCCTCTGGCTCGACCTGGCCGGTGACGTCGGCGCGGCGGCCATCGAACTCGAGCGCAAGGGCGGTCTGGTCGTGGCAACGAGCCCGGCCGCCCTCGGCCCGCTGCACGAGTTTGCTGCTGCGCAAGCGGCCGCCGGCGTGCGAACCGTGGAGATCTCCCGCCCGACCGATTTCGAGCCGCATGTGGATCCGGGCCTGCCCGGCGGAGTTCTCTATCCCGAGGACATGCAGGTGCAACCGGTCCTTGCGGCGGCCCATTTGCTGGCCTCGGCGAGGCAGCGAGGTGCCCGCGTCATGCAACGCACTGCAGTCCACGGGGTGCGCACCGACTCGGGCGGCGCCGTGACGGGCATCGACACGTCGTCCGGGCCTTTGCGGGCCGACGTGATAGTCAACGCGGCAGGCACATGGGGCGGCGAGGTCGGCGAGGCTATGGGCGCCGGCATTCCGGTACTACCGCGCAAGGGGTACGTGCTCGTCACCGAGCCGCTGCCGACAGTCGTCCGGCGCAAGGTCTATTCGGCGGACTATGTCGCGAACGTGTCCTCCTCGGATGCCGGGCTCGAAACGTCGTGCGTGGTCGAGGGCACCCGCGGCGGCACGGTGCTGATCGGCGCCAGCCGGCAGCGGGTCGGCTACGATACGACGATCGATGCGGAAGTCGTGTCCACACTGGCCCGGCAAGCCGTGACCCTGTTCCCCATGCTGAAGGCCGTCAACCTCATGCGCGTGTACTGCGGATTCCGTCCCTACTGTCCCGACCATCTGCCGGTGATCGGACCGGACCGACGGGTCCCGGGCGTTTACCACGCGTGCGGCCACGAAGGCGCCGGAGTCGGTTTGGCTCCCGCAACCGGCTACGCCGTCACCCGACAAATCCTCGGCCAACCGGTCGGCGCCCCGATGTCGAGCTTTTCACCGGATCGTTTTGTGGGCGGAGCCGCCGCATGAGCCGGCTGACCGTCGACGGAGAGCCGTTGGAATTCCGCCCCGGACAAACCGTCGGCGCCGCCCTGATGGCTGCCGGCATCCTGTCGTGGCGGCGCACCACCCACCGCGGCGCACCCCGCGGCTTGTTTTGCGGCATCGGCGTCTGCTTCGACTGCCTGGTGACGGTGGACGACGTCCCGAACCAGCGCGCTTGCCTCACCCCGGCGCGGGAGGGCATGCGTATCCGCACTCAAGAGGGGACCGGCCATGACCAGCTATGACCCGACCGGCTATGACCCGGCCGGCAATGACCCGGCCGGCTATGACCTGGCGGTGATCGGCGGCGGACCTGCCGGAATGGCTGCGGCCGCCACTGCGACGCGAGGCGGCCTGCGCGTCGCGCTGATCGATGCCGGCCCCGGCCTCGGCGGCCAATTCTGGCGGCAACCCGCACCGAACGAAGACGCAACGGCATTTGGCGAAGCGGACGCCGCCGGCTATCACCACGATCTCGCGACGTTCCGCCGCCTGCGCGGCGAGATCTTCCGGGCCCGCGCCGATGCGCGCCTGGAATTATTCAGCGGTCACCACGTCTGGACGGCAGCGTGCGGACCGGGCGGCGTGCGGATCCGGGCCGTCGACAAGCTTTCCGAGCCCGGCCGCGATATCGAACGGATAGTGAGCGCGGACGCCGTCGTGCTGGCACCGGGAGCCTACGACAGGCAAGTGCCGTTTCCCGGGTGGGATCTGCCCGGCGTGATGACGGCCGGCGGTCTGCAAGCGCTGTTGAAAGCGGGCGGCGTGGCTGCCGGTCCGCGCGTGGCCGTCGGCGGCACCGGACCCTTCCTGCTGCCCGTCGCCGCCGGACTGGCAATGGCCGGCAGCCATGTGGTTGGCGTGTTCGAGGCGAGCGCGACGACGGCGTGGACGCGCCATGCCGGCGCCGCCCTGGCCAACCCGGGCAACCTCGCCGAAGGGGCCGGATACGCCGCCGCGCTTGCCCGCTATCGCGTGCCGTACCGGCAGCGGTCGATGATTGTGGCGGCGCACGGCACGGAACACGTCGAATCGGTGTCGGTGGCGGGCTTGCGCCCGGACGGACACGTCGACACTGCGTCCGTTCGCACGATCGACGTGGACGCCGTGGGCGTCGGGTGGGGGTTCACGCCGTCGCTGGAACTGCCCATGACCCTCGGGTGCGAGGTGTCGGACGGCGACGACGGCTCGCTTGCCGTGGTGGTCGACGCGGATCAACGATCCAGCGTCGCCGGCGTGTACGTCGCCGGAGAGGCGTGCGGTATCGGGGGAGCGGCACTCGCCGTGGCCGAGGGCGAGACGGCGGGTCGGACGGCGTGCCGCGACGCCGGTCTCGAGGCCGATCCGAGCCCGGCCGCCGCGCGCACCATCCGGCGTCGGCGGCGGTTCGCCCGCGCCATGGCGGTGGCGCATCCGGTTCCGCCGGCCTGGCAGGACGTGCTTGAACCGTCGACCATCGTGTGCCGGTGCGAAGAAGTGGACGCGGAAGCCGTCGACGACGCCTGCCGGAACCACGGCGCCACCGATGCCCGCGGGGTCAAGGAACTGAACCGGGCCGGCATGGGGTGGTGCCAGGGACGCACTTGCGGTTACGCCGTCGACTGCTTGGCCGCCCGCGCGGCCGGCATTCCCATGACACCGCAACCCGCTCCGCGACCGGTGGCCGCGCCCCTCACCCTCGGAGCACTCGCAGCCGATGATGCCGGGCCGGACCATTGACACGCTGCCGCCGATAGTGCAATGTAATATTTTACTGCTGGGACGCCGGTCCCGCCGCCGCGCGCCGACGGGTTCCGTTCGGAGCGTGGCCGGAGAACTGCCGAAGTGCGAAGGAGCACGCGATGTCGAACCGGAAACCATGGCATGGAGTGCTCGTTGCCGCGAGCCTGCCGTTCAATGACGATTTGAGCCTCGATCTGGGCGCCTACGCGGACAACGTGGCGTGGCTGGCCGAGGCGGGGTGTGACGGCGTGTCGCCGAACGGATCGCTGGGGGAGTACCAGTCGCTCACGACGGCGGAACGCGATGCCGTCGTCGAAACGGCAGTGAACGCGGCACCGGAGGGATTCACGGTCATGCCGGGCGTCGGCGCGTACGGCGGGCTCGAATCGAAGCGCCATGCGCAGGCCGCCAAAGACCTTGGATGCCAGGCCGTGATGGCATTGCCGCCGAACGCCTACCATGCGGACGAACGATCGGTGCTGAAGCATTTCGAACTGATCGCCGACGTCGGCTTGCCCGTGACCGCGTACAACAACCCGATCGACACCAAGGTCGACCTGACGCCGTCCCTGCTCGCCAAGCTCAGCGCCGAAGGCTTCATCGTGGGCGTCAAGGAGTTCTCCGGCGACGTCCGGCGTTGCTACGAAGTCAGCGAGCTGGCTCCGGAACTCGATCTCATGATCGGCACCGACGACACCGTTCTCGAAGTCGCGATCGCCGGCGCCAAGGGGTGGGTCTCGGGGTTCCCGCAGGTATTCCCTGCCGAATGCCTGGCCCTGTACAACGCCGCGATCGCCGGCGATCTTGCCACAGCCGTGCCGCTATACCGCCGGCTGCACGCAGCACTGCGCTGGGACTCCAAGCCCGAATTCATCCAAGCCATCAAACTCGGCCAGGACATGATCGGTCGCAAGGGCGGGGTGTGCCGGCCGCCCCGGCAACCGCTGCTGCCGGGCGACGAGAAGCACGTGCGCTCCGCAATCGAGACGGCGCTGGGCCGGGCTGCGTAAATGCGCGCGCGTCGCGTTTTCCACGCCGTCGATTCGCACACCGAGGGTATGCCGACGCGCGTCATCACGGGCGGCGTCGGCACGCTGCCGGGCGACACGATGTTCGAGCGGCGCCGGGCATTCCTGGCCGATCACGACGACGTCCGCACGCTTCTCATGTACGAACCCCGGGGGCACGCGTCGATGTCGGGGGCCATTCTGCAGCCGCCGACACGTCCGGACGCCGATTTCGGCGTCCTCTTCATCGAGGTCTCCGGATGCTTGCCGATGTGCGGCCACGGAACAATCGGTGTGGCAACCGTGCTTGTCGAAACCGGGATGGTCGAAGTCACCGAGCCGGAGACCGTGATCCGTCTGGACACGCCGGCCGGACTCGTCACCGCTACGGTGCACGTCGACAACGGTGCGGCGAAAGCCGTGACCATCGAAAACGTGCCCTCGTACTTGCATGCGCGGGACCAGACGGTCGACGCGGAAGGCTTCGGGCCGGTTCGCTACGACATCGCCTACGGCGGAAATTTTTATGCGTTTGTCGAGTTGGACGATCTCGGGATCGAGTTCTCCCGCGCCAATAAGGACGCCATGCTCACGGCCGGCCTGGCCATCATGGACGCCGTCAACCGACAGAATCCCGTCGTGCATCCGCTGAACCCCGAGATCGACGTCTGCCACCACGTCTATCTCGCCGCGCCGGGGTCGACGGCCACGCACTCCCGCCACGCCATGGCGATCCACCCGGGGTGGTTCGACAGGTCGCCGTGCGGCACCGGCACGAGCGCCCGGATGGCACAGCTGTGGTCACGCGGCTCGCTCGTGCCGGGCGCGGACTTCATCAATGAATCGTTCATCGGCAGCCGCTTCACCGGCCGTATCAGCCGGACCACGACCGTCGGATCATACGACGGCATCGTCCCGACCGTCACCGGCCGCGCCTGGATCACCGGCACCGCCCAGTACATGCTCGATCCATCCGACCCCTTCCCGGACGGTTTTTTGCTGTGAGACCCGACCGCGACGGTACGCGAATGCGTATCGCTATGTCACGGTTTGGAAACAACACCCGCGGCGGGGTAGTAACGGCGGTTCGGCTCGTGCATTGTTAGTGCAATGTCACACAGCGCTCGAGCGGGATGAACGAGCCCGCGTCGACGGCCCGGACCAAAGGCGGCCCCGGTCGACAGAGGTGAAGGAACCGAAGGAAAACGGAGATAACAATGACGTTAAGAAAAGTTGGATTCGGCGGTTTAGCCCTGGCGGCCGCGCTGGCGCTGGGCGTCAGCGGCTGCGGCGGCGGGGGCCTGACCTCGGGGTCGGACAAGAGCAGCGACGACTCGGCCGGGCCCATCAAACTGGGCATGGTCGCTCCGACGTCGGGCAGCTCGGCAGCAATCGGACCGTATATGAAAAACGGCGCAAAGCTGGCGATCGACGAGATCAATAAAAAGGGCGGCGTGGACGGCCGCAAACTCAAACTTGTCGTCGAGGACGGTGCGTGCGATCCGAAAACAGCCGCCGCGGCTGCCTCGAAACTTGTCACGGCCAAGGTGACGATGTCGGTCGGCGGCTACTGCTCCGGCGCCACCCTGCCGACGCTCAGCATCTTCAACAAGGCGAAGATCCCGATGCTGATCCCGGCCGCCAACTCGAACGACCTGGTGGATCAGAAATTGCCCAACGTCTTCCTGGTCAACGGCACCGGCACCCAACAAGCCGCGGCAGCCGTCAAACAAATGAAGAAGCAGGGCGTCAAATCCGTTGCCTTGATCGACGACAACACGTCGTATTCGAAGGACATCACGACAAAGACCGCCGAAGACGTCAAATCCGATAAGTCGCTGAAGGTCGTCAGCAAGCAGTCGGTCACGGCCGGCGAATCCGACTATTCGGCGGCCGTCACGGCGGCGTTGAAGAACCACCCGGACTTCATCTATTGGACCGGTTACTACCAAGAGGGCGGCTTGCTCATCAAGCAGTTCCGGCAGGCAGGGTACAACAAGACGATCATGGTGGCCGACGGCTCGGTCGACACGAAGCTGATCGACATCGCCGGTAAGAAGAACGCGCAAGGCGTCCTGGCCACTATGACGCAAACGCCGCAGACCATCCCGGGCGGCGACAAGTGGGTGGCGAAGTACAAGAAGCAGTTCAATTCCGACCCCGGACCGTATTCGACCCAGTCGTACGACGCCGTGCGGATCGCCGCCAAGGCGATGACTGACGCGAAATCGACGCAGTCGGACAAGATCATCGACGCACTCGAGAACATCGACGGATTCAAGATCTTTTCCGGACCGCTCAAGTTCACGCCGCAGCACACGCTGACGTCGGGCGGCTTCGAGATCCTGATCGTCAAGGGCACCAAGCTCGTACTCGACAGCTAGCGTCCGGTACCGTGCCGCACCGCCTTAAGCGGCGCGGCACGGTATCCACGGCCGAGGAGGGCCATGGATCATCTCGTCCAGCTCGTCTTGAACGGATTGTTCGTCGGGTCGTTCTATGCGCTTGTCGCGCTTGGCTACTCGATGGTGTACGGCATCATCAAACTGCTCAACTTCGCACACGGCGACATTTACATGCTCGGGGCGTTCGCCGGATTCGCCATCCTCACGTTCGGAGGCGGCGCTCTCGGCGGCGGCAGCTCACTGCTCACCCTCGTCATCGTCATGATCATGGCTATGGTGTTGACCGGTTCTGCCGGCCTGGTGCTCGAACGCGTGGCCTACCGGCCGCTGCGCGGGTCGCCGCGGCTGACAGTCCTCATCACCGCGGTGGGCGCCAGCTTCGCCCTCGAGTACGGTATTGCGCTGTGGGCAGGCCCGAACCCGGAGGTCTATCCGGTTCAGCTCAAGAGCACGACAGTGCACCTGCTGGGCGCTCGGATCACGATCAACCAGCTGGTCATGATGGCCATCGCCGTCGTGCTGATGATCGGGCTCGACCTGATCATCGCCAAAACGCGGTCGGGCCGTGCCATGCGGGCCATATCGCAAGATCCGAAAGCGTGCCTCTACATGGGCATCAACGTCGACCGGGTCATCTCGTACACGTTCTTCATCGGGTCGGCTCTCGCCGGCGCGGCTGGAGTGATGGCCGGAGCGTATTACGGCAAGATCGACTTCCTGATGGGATTCATCATCGGACTCAAAGCATTCACGGCCGCCGTGATCGGCGGAATCGGCAATGTGCGCGGCGCGGTCCTCGGCGGCGTCCTGCTCGGCCTGCTCGAATCGTTCGGCACCGCGTTCTTGGGCAGCGAATGGCGCGACGTGTTCGCGTTCGGTTTCCTGATCGCGTTCCTGACGGTCAAGCCCACGGGGCTTCTCGGCGAAAAAGTGACGGAGCGTGTGTGATGAGCGAGAACAAGGGCTCCGACTTCGTCGCGGCAGTGGAATCGCGCGGAAAATCGGTCAAGGGCGATATCGGCTCCGGGCTGCCGGCCGGCGGCAGTGACGGGGGAGCACCCGGCGGCCGGGCACGCGGGCCGGGCGCGGCGTCCCGCTTCGTCTCGAGCCCGTGGTTCGGAGGCACCGTCATGGTCTTGGCGATCCTGGTGCCGTTCATCGACTCGTCGTCCTACACGATTCGAGTGTCGACTGACGCGCTCATCTTCGTCATGCTCGCCGTCGGACTCAACATCGTCGTCGGCTACTGCGGGCTCCTCGACCTGGGGTACGCGGCCTTTTTCGCCATCGGTGCGTACACGTCGGGCATTTTGTCCACCACTTTCGGCTGGCCGATCATTGCGACGATTCCGGCAGTGATCGCGGCGGCAGTCGTCGCCGGACTCGTCATCGGCGGGCCGACCCTGCGGCTGCGCAGCGACTATTTGGCGATCGTGACGTTGGGATTTGGCGAGATCATCCGGATCACCGCCAACAATCTGGATTTCACCGGCGGGCCGAACGGTGTGTTCGGCATTCCGGACTTCGGCGATTTCGGGCTGCGGCCGGATGTCGCAATCTACTTCGTCACAGTCGTCATCGTCGGCATCGCCGTCTTGGCGTCCGCCCGGCTGGGGCGCAGCCGGCTCGGCCGGGCCTGGCGATTCGTCCGTGAGGACGAGGACGCCGCCGAAGCGATGGGCATCCACACCTACAAGGTCAAATTCGCGGCGTACATCGGCGGCGCGATCTTCGGCGGCATCGCCGGCGTGCTGTTCGCCGTCCACCAGACCGCAATCTCGCCGATGAGCTTCACGTTCCTGTGGTCGGCGCTCATCTTGATGGCCGTCGTCCTGGGCGGGATGGGGTCCGTGCCCGGAGTCGTGATCGGCGCCGTCATCATTTCGCTACTGCCCGAGCTTTTGCGCGGCATCGGCAATTGGCGGTATTTCGCCTTCGGCGTGCTGTTGATAGTGATGATGGTCTTCCGCCCGCAAGGGATCTGGCCGGCCAGAAGCGCCGAGCGGACGTCCAGGATCGAAAGGAAGCGCGCCAAACGGGCACGGGCGGAGGTCAGCCATGACGACGCCACTTCTTGAGGTCCGGAACCTGCAAGTCCGGTTCGGCGGCGTGCAGGCAGTCAGCGGCCTGTCGTTCGACGTGTACGAAGGCGATGTCCTGTCGGTGATCGGCCCGAACGGGGCAGGCAAGACGAGCGCTTTCAACGCCGTCACCGGCTTTTACCGTCCCAGCGCCGGTACCGTGCGCTTCGAAGGCGAATCGATCGCCGGACGGCGGCCGGCCCGCATTGCAGCGCGCGGCGTGGCCCGCACGTTCCAGAACCTGCGCCTCTTCGGTGAGCTGACGGTACTCGACAACGTGCGCGCCGGCATGCACGTGCGCATCAAACAAAGCGCGCTGGACGCCGTCCTGCACACGCCGCGCTACCACCGTTCCGAACAGCGGGCCACCGACGAGGCGCACACATGGCTCGACTTCGTGGGTCTGCGCTCGGATCGCGCCTGGGAAGTGCGCAATCTGCCGTACGGCGAGCAACGGCTCGTGGAAATAGCCCGCGCGCTGGCCCGCGAACCCAAGATGCTCCTGCTCGATGAGCCGGCCGCCGGGCTGAACTACGGCGAAAAAGAACGACTGCTCGACCTATTGCGCCGCATTTCCGAAATCGGCATCGCCGTTGTCCTGATCGAGCACGATATGGGGCTGGTCATGGAAGTCTCGCATCGAATCGTCGTACTCAACTTCGGCAAGGAGATCGCCGAGGGAACGCCGGCCGAGATCCGCACCAATGAAAAGGTCATCGAAGCCTATCTCGGGGCCGAGGACGAGGAAGCCCGGCACGAGGCAGAGGAGATCGCCGAGGAGGGGCGCGCATGACGAACGTTCTGGAAATCGACAGCCTGTACGTCAATTACGGCAAAGTCGAGGCGCTCACCGATCTGACCATCAGCGTCGGCCAAGGCGAGATCGTGTCGCTGCTCGGCAACAACGGGGCGGGAAAATCGAGTACGCTCGCCGCGGTTTCCGGCGTCGTCAGGCCCCGATCGGGGACTATCACCGCATTTGGCGACGACATCACGACCATGACGCCGTGGCGCATCGTCGAGCGCGGCGTCGTCCACGTGCCGGAGGGCCGGCGGATCTTTTCCAGGCTGACGGTGCACGAAAATCTGCTGATCGGCGGCTACAGCGTCAAGGATTCGTCGCTGATCGACCGGCGGATCGGCGAAGTCTACGAGCTACTCCCGCGCCTTGCCGAGCGGCGTACTCAGGCCGGCGGCACACTCTCGGGCGGCGAACAACAGATGCTGGCCATCGGCCGCGCCATGGTGACCGGCCCGAAACTTCTCATGCTCGACGAGCCGTCGATGGGACTGGCGCCGATCATCGTGGCCCAAGTGATGGAGGCCATCCGTACCATCAACACGGGCGGAACCGCCGTCCTACTCATCGAACAAAACGCCAGGTCCGCCCTCAAAGTCGCGCACCGCGGGTACGTCATCGATTCCGGGCACGTGACATTGGAAGGATCCTCGGAGCTGTTGCGGGCCGACTCCCGCGTGATCGACGCCTACCTGGGAAAATGACTGTCATGCCGGTCGCGGAATTCGCCACAGTCGATTACCACACGGGCGGAGAACCGTTCCGCATCGTGATGCCGGTCGCCGGGGCCGGCGGCAACGCCGTCGCCGACGTATTGAGCGGGCGGGCCGGGCACACCACAGTTGCCGAACGCCGGATGGCGGCAATCGCGTCGCCCGAGGTGCAGCGCGTCCGGCGGATCCTGTGCTCGGAGCCGCGCGGCCACGCGGACATGTACGGCGGCTTCCTCACGCCGCCGGATGACGCGGGCGCCGACTTCGGGGTGTTGTTCTGGCACAAGGACGGCTTTTCGACGGCGTGCGGGCACGGCACCATCGCGTTGGGCACCTGGGCAGTGGAATCGGGCCGGGTACGCGCCGATCCGGACGGCGACACCGATGTCGTGATCGACGTCCCCTCCGGGCGGGTCACGGCCCGGGTGACGTGCGCCGGCGGCCGCGTCGATTCGGCCGCGTTCTTAGGCGTATCGAGCTGGGTCGCCGACCGGCGGGTGCCGCTCGTGCTTCCGGGGCGCACGGTGGAGGTCGACATCGCGTACGCGGGAGCCTTTTACGCGAGCCTTCCCGCGTCCGCGCTCGACCTGACGGTGGAACCGGCACGGTACGCCGATCTGGTCGACGCCGGACGGCGCATCAAACACGCGGCGGATACGCACCCGGCCGCACGGCATCCTTCCGACGACCGTCTGTCCGGCATCTACGGCACGATCCTCTACGACGAGGCGGCCGGTGCGACGGCCGCCGGGGCTGCGGTTCGCCAACGCAATCTCACCGTCTTTGCCGACGGCCAGGCGGACCGGTCGCCCTGCGGCTCGGGGACGTGTGCCCGGATGGCCCTGCTCGCCGCCTCCGGTACGCTGACCATGTCGAATTCCCTGATCCATACCTCGATAGTCGGTAGCACGTTCACCGGGCGGATTCGCGGCTTCACCAGCGAGTTCGGCAACGACGCGGTAGTGCCCGAAGTGACGGGCAGCGCATACCGGACGGGACGGTCGACCTTCGTCGTCGACGACCGGGACGAGCTCGCGGAAGGATTTGTGCTCAGATGATTCCCTGGATCACGGCGGAACAAGTGGCGCGCACGGTGTCTCCGGCCGAAGCGGTCGACGCGCTGACCACTGCACTACGCGCCGGACTCGACCCCGCCGCCGACCCGGCGCGCGCCGTCGTCGAAGTGCGCAGCGGCAGCATCCTGTTCATGCCCTCGGATGCCGGCGACCATGCCGGCGTCAAGCTCGCCACAGTGGCCCCGGACAATCCGGACAAATCGCTGCCCCGGATCCAAGGACTCTACGTTCTGCTCGACTCGGCGACGCTGGCGCCGCAGGCAGTGATCGATGGTGCGGCACTCACGACCCTGCGCACGCCGGCCGTGTCGGTCGCCGCGGTCGCCGACGTGCTGCGGCACCGGTTCGATTCCGCGATCGAGGTGGTGCTCTTCGGCGTCGGACCTCAAGCTGCCGGGCACATTCGTGCGCTTGAAACGGTCGCGCCCATCGCCGGAGTGACGATCGCCGTGCGAGCACCCGGACGCTCCGCATCGATCGCGGCCGAACTCGAATCGCGCGGCATCGCGGTGCGCGAAGTCGCGTCGGGCACCGCCACGGCCGATGACGCGGTCGCCGGCGCGGACGTCGTCATCGCAGCGACGACGGCGCGCGAGCCGCTCTTCGACGGGGCGCGCGTCGGTGCGGGCGCCGTGGTGATGGCCGTCGGATCGCACGAGCCCGATGCACGTGAGCTCGATTCCACGGTGATGGGACGAGCCCGCGTCATCGTCGAATCGCGTGAGTCCGCCATGCGGGAATGCGGCGACGTCGTGATGGCTGTTCGTGACGGCGCGTTGGACGGCGACTCGCTGCTGCCGATGGACGCCGTTGTCGCGGGGCGAGCGGTCATCGGCGATGGGGCGCCGGTGGTGTTCAAGGGATCCGGAATGGCTTGGGAGGACCTCGTCATCGGATCGACGGTTTTCGACAAGACCATCGAGGGCACGCGTTGACCGGGCACCCGCCGGACGCCGGACAGGCGGACGCGACGGACCCCGCCGACCAGCTCGATCTGCCGAGTTTCGACGGCCGCACGAGCTTGCGCCAGCAGGTCGGCGACGCATTGCGCGCGCTGCTCATTTCCGGCCGAATGCGTCCCGGAGTGCTCTATTCGGCGCCCAAACTCGCGGCTCGCTTCGGAGTTTCGGCCACGCCGGTGCGCGAAGCAATGCTCGATCTGGTGGGTGAGGGCCTGGTGGAAGTGGTGCGGAACAAGGGGTTCCGGGTCACCGGCATGACGGGGCATGAACTCGACTGTTTGGCCGAGTTGCGCGCCATGATCGAGATTCCGGCCATGGCCGCGGTCGCCGAAGAATGCACTGGCGCCGTCGCCGAAGCAGTCGAAGCGCTGCGGCCGAGAGCGCGTGCGATTTGCGCGTCGGCGCGCAGAAAGGACTTGGTCGGCTACCTGGAGGCCGACACCCGTTTCCATCTGGACTTCCTCGCGCTGCACGGTAACGACCATCTCGTCGAGGTGGTGCGTGATCTGCGGTCGCGCTCGCGGCTGTACGGCCTCGATGCCCTGGCCGACGCCGGGACTCTCGGTGATCTGGCCGGCGATCACGAGGAAATGGTCGACGTGGCATTGGCACGACGCCCGGAGCGGATGCGTGAGGTGATGAGCCGTCATATCGGCCTGGTCCGGTCGACCTGGGCCGGGGACGCCGGATAGTCCGCCGCGATTTCCCCCCGGCTTGCGCCCCTCGACCCCGTCCGCCCTGCCTTGATCACCGTGGCCCGCCGAGTGGTGGCGAATGGCTGCCTACCCTCGCCGAGTGGTGGCGAATGGCTGCAAAATCTCCGATTTTGCAGCCATTCGCCACCACTCGGCGAGCCGGCCCGGCGTCCGGACGGCGCGAAGCGCCTTAATCCATGCTCATCCCTTCGACGGGCGTGAGCTTGGTGGCCCGACGGGCCGGCAGGATCGAGGCGATGAGCCCGGCCAACACGGCCACTGCGAGAACGATTCCGAACTGGCCCCAGGGAATCACCAGCAGAGTCGGAAGGTCCGAGGAGCTCGTGATGGCACCGGTGCCGGCCCAGCCGTAGAACACGCCGAACCCGATTCCCAGCAGCGCCGCGACTGCCGCGACCAAAATGGACTCGAGCCCGAGCATTCCGCGCAGCTGCCCCTTCGTCAGTCCCATCGCCCGCAGCAAAGCCGACTCGCGGCGCCGTTCCATCACGGACAAGGCGAGGGTGTTGCCGACACCGACCAGGGCGATGACCACTGCAATCGCCAGCAAACCAACGACGACGAGCATCATGGTGCTGATGACCTGACCGTACGCCGCCCGCTCGGCCGCGCCGCCGCTGACATTCGCATCCGGGACGTCCTTGGTGATCGAGGACGACATGTCCTGAATGTCGGACGCCGAGAGCGACGGGTCGATTCTCAGCCACACCTGGGTGGCCGGAGCATCGGCGTCCATCGCGTGCAGCGTGCCGGCCGTGACGAGCGCCGAACCGTCCGGTGCCTGAGATTTGACGTCGACCGTCAGATCGCGCTGTTCCGGGCCGACGGGAACCGAATCGCCGTCCTGCACGTGCAGCTGTTCGGCGGTGCCGGGATTCACGATGACCTGCGAGTTGCCGGGGGTCAGCTTGTCCGAGTGCACGACCCGGTCGAGCGTGCCGGTCTCCAGCCCGAGAAGCGTCAGATGCGAATCGCCGACCTTTTGCCGGTCGCCGTGCACCACTGTCGAATCCCGGACATGGTCGGCACCGCGGATCGATGCGGTCTGCGCCGCGGTCATTCCGTGATCGGTTGACACGATCAAGTCGACCGGCCGCTTGTCGTTGACTTCGCTGACGAGTGAACCGCGCACCGATGTGGCACCGACCATCACCGTCGTGACGAGAGTGACGCCGATCAGCAGGGCCGCCGCCGTGGTGGCGGTGCGGCCGGGGTTGCGGATCGCGTTGGCCGCGGCCAAGCGACCCGGCACGCCGGTGAACGCGATGAGCGAGCCGACACCTCGGACCGCGAGCGGCACGAGAAGCGATGAGGCGAGTAACACGCCGACAAAGCAAATGACGCCGCCCGGCAATCCCGCTGCAAGACCCGCCCCGAGAGCGCCGGCTACCAGGAGAGCCGAACCGCCGGCGATCAACACCGCGGCAATACAAAGCCGGACCACGCCGGCATGCGACGATGCGGGGACGGAATCGACCGGCCGCATTGCCGCCACGGGGCGCACCTTGGTGGCCCGGCGCGCCGGCATCATGGCGGCGACCATTGTGACGACGACGCCCGCGACGATCCCGATGGCGATATGGGCGATATTCGGCGACGGGGCGGTGAGGCCGATACCCGTCGAACCGGTGCTGGACAGCGCGGCGACCCCGGCCGCCAGACCGTAGCCGGCCAGCACGCCGATCACGGACGCAAGGAAGCCAGTAGTGAACGCCTCCGTGTAGACCGACCGGCGCACTTGCGATTTCGACGCGCCGACGCAGCGGAGCAGAGCGAGCTCGCGGGTGCGTTGGGCGACGAGCACCGCGAACGTGTTCGCAATGACGATGGCGGCCACGAAGAGGGAAATCGTGGCAAAAACGAGCACGACCATTGTCAGCAGATCGCTGTTGCCCGTGACTTGTTTGACCGAAGCGTCCAGCGCTTGGTCGTGAGTTTGCACGCTTGCATCAAGCCCGGCCTTGTCGAGCGCGTGCGAGACGGATGCGGACACCGCGGAATCCGACGCGCCGTCCGAGGCGACGAGGATGCCGTTCACCGCGGGATCCCGGTCGAGACTGGACCGCCCGGCGTCCGTCATCGTCGCCGTCACCATTCCGGCGCTCAACACGGAGCCCGCGTTTTCGGTAATGCCGGAGACCGTGACCCGCACCGGCGTCTCATTCACAGATTGCGCACGCCGATCGATTGTCGTCTTCATCACCGTGATGGTGCTTCCGACCTTGGCGTGGAAGTTCGCGGCCGACGATTTATCCAGCGTGATTTGTTTCGGCGTGGAGGGCCAGGTGCCGGATTCGAGCTTTTGCCACCGGAGTTCCTTGTCCGGCAAGGAGGTGATTTCGGCATTGGTGCGCTGCCCGTCGATCCGGGCGCCAACGTAACTTTGCCGGACGGCGTCGGCGGCTTTCACGTGATCGGCTCCGCGGACGGCGGCCAGATCCTTGGCCGGCCGGTCGCCCTTCACTTGCACGGAAGCGTGTTCGAGCGGCGCGGCCACGGCCGTCGCTATCGTCTTGTTGAACGATGCGGACAAGGCCAATGTGCCGACCACGAAGCCGACCGACAGAATGATGGCGATCGACGAGGCGATGAGACGCGGGGCGCCCGCGCGGATTTGCGCCCAGGTGGCGGTTTTCATCGGGAGACCGCCTCCTCATCGGTACGGCCGAGACGGCGGAGCGCTTCGATGACGTCGTCCTCGGACGGGGAGGAGATGTCGCCGGCGATCCGACCGTCGGCAAGCATGACCACGCGGTCGGCGTACGAAGCGGCCACGGGATCGTGAGTGACCATGATGACCGTTTGGGACAGCTCGCGCACGCTGCGGCGGAGCAGTCCGAGAACCTCGGCGCCGGAGTTCGAATCGAGATTGCCCGTCGGTTCGTCGCCAAATATGACATCCGGCCGGCTGAGCAGCGCCCGGGCTACTGCAACGCGTTGCTGCTGGCCGCCGGAAAGCTCATGAGGCTTGTGCTTCAACCGCGGTTCCAGACCGAGGATCGACACGACCTGGTCCATCCAGGCCCGGTCGGGCTTCCGGGAAGCCAGTTCGAGAGGCAGCAGCATGTTTTGCTTGGCCGTGAGCGTCGGCACCAGATTGAACGCTTGGAACACGAAGCCGACGCGGTCGCGACGAAGCCGGGTGAGCTGCTTGTCGCCCAGTCGCGTGATCTCGGTGCCGCCAAGGTAGACCGAACCGCTGCTGGCCGAATCGAGCCCGGCCAAGCAGTGCATCAGCGTGGACTTACCGGAGCCGGACGGGCCCATGATGGCTGTGAACTTTCCGCGTTCAAAGCCGACGGATACGGCGTCGAGCGCGGTCACCGCCGTTTCGCGGCTCCCGTACTTCTTGGTCAGCGCGATGGCCGAGACGGCGGCCAGGGCGTCCGGCGACGTGCCGGGAATCGCTGCCGCGGAAGTATCGTTTTCCGGGTCGGAGGCGCTCAAGCCGCCATAGGTGCGGGCCGAGAAGTTCATTGTTGACCTTTCGTAACGGACGGGGATCGGGATGTCGTATTCGACGTTATTGGTTTCCCGATCCTTCCGCGTCGGCCCGAAAGGCGAACCTGACCGGCCCGGCGTACGACCTCGGTATGACCCAAGCCCCGCCGAGCATCCACCCGCACGCGTCCTGCGGAACCCGGGCCCGCGGTCCGATGCGTGGAGCGCCGCAAGCGCGGCTACTCGCCGGGGACGACGAGCCGCGTTTCGTATGCCACGACGACGGCCTGCACCCGGTCACGCACGTCAAGCTTGGACAGAATCCGCCCGACATGTGTCTTCACGGTGGCCTCGGACAGATAGAACTTGGCGGCGATCTCGCCGTTCGACAAGCCGTGCGCCATTTCTCGTAAGACTTCCTGCTCCCTGTGGGTCAGCGCGCCGAGTCGGCCCGGGCCGTCGTCCGGCGCAGCATCGACGACGAGCATGGGCGCCACATGATCGAGCAGCCGACGCGTCGTCGACGGCGCGATCACCGCGTCGCCGCTGTGCACCGTGCGAATCGCGGCCAGCAGATCCTCCGGCTGAGCGTCTTTGAGCAGGAATCCGCTGGCTCCGGCCTTGATGGCGGCAAGCGCGTATTCATCGAGGTCGAAGGTGGTGAGCATGACGATCCGCGCCTCGTGCATGCGGCCGGATTCCTGCTCGGCCAGCAGACGCTTCGTTGTCTCGATACCGTCGAGCCTGGGCATCCTGACGTCCATGAGCACGACGTCGGCGGAAATGGCGAGCAGCTTTTGCACCGCATCGACGCCGTCCGCCGCCTCGGCGACCACCTCGAGGTCCGGCTGCGAGTCGATCACCATCCGGAAGCCCGTCCGCAGCAGTTCCTGGTCGTCGACGAGCGCCACGCGAATGGGGGAGTTCGATGATGAAGTCATGAGGATCCTTGATGGTAGGGGCCGTGCTGGTACGGGAAGTAGGCGTGCACCGCGAAGCCGCCGCCCGGCGACGGGCCGGCCGTGACGTCACCGCCGTACAGCGAGGCGCGTTCGTTCATACCGCGGATCCCGCTGCCGAGCCCGTCGGTCTGATCGGCGCCGGCGCCGCGTCCGTCGTCGCGCACCCGCACCTCGACGCCTGCCGGTCCATACGAGATGCGCACGTGCGCCCGCGCATTCGGCCCGCCGTGTTTCATGGTGTTCGTCAGACTTTCTTGGACGATCCGGTAGATCGCGAGCTCGGCGCCCGTCGGCAACGGCCGCGGCGGACCGGTCTGTTCGAGCGAAGCCGGGAGGCCGGTCCGGTCGATCGTCGACACCAGCGACGGCACGTCGGCCAGCGTCGGCTGCGGCCGGACGTCGGCGTCGTCGTCGCCGCTGCGCAGCACCCCGAGAAGTCTGCGCATGTCGGCAAGCGCCGACCGTCCCGTGTCCGAAATGGTCCCCAGGGCGCGCCTGGCCGCGTCCGCATCGGCCGCGGCGGCATACCGGCCGCCGTCCGCCTGGGCGATCATGACCGACAGCGAATGCGCGACGACGTCGTGCATCTCTCGGGCGATCCTTGCGCGTTCGGCGCTGGCGGCCAGTCGGGTCTCCTGCTCGCGCTCGATCTCGAGACGGCGGTTTCGATCGGCAAGGTCAAGCATTTGACGGCGGCGGACGCTCGTCAAATCGCCCAGCAACCACGCAATCAACACGATTGCCGCGCAGATGGAGGCGATCAGCACGCTGCCGATGATGACGTCGAACGCCAGGCTCGAGATCGAAGGCGGCCGGCGTATGAGCGTGGGCAGGTATTGGCGGATCGGCAGCAACAGGCTGCCGATCAACGCGGTCGTCAGGCCGGCTCGGGCCGCCCAGCGCGGGCCGTAGGCCGCGAGCGCGTAGACCGACATGGGCACTGCGACGATCGGCAGGTTCGGAAACACGCCGGCCGTCAGGTACGCGATGGCGAACAGGGCCACGCCGGCGCTGGAGAGCACCGGCCGGGTTCGTCGCCAGGCCAGCGGAATCAGCATGCCGATGCCGGTGATTTCCGCGGCAACTACCGAATTTCGGGTGCTGGACGCCTGCGCCGTCAGAAAAAGCAGCGAGACAAGGATCAGCGGGACCGTCATGAGCGCGTCGATGACGAACGGATGTTCACGCACCCACCGGTACGCCTGGTGTCGCCTCCCCATACTGCACGACTGTATCGACTTGCCGGCCCGTCGTCGTCATCCCGCCGGCTGAGCCGAGCCGGAGCGCCGTCCTCCTTGCGTGGGATGGGCGGCCGGCCCGCGCGGATATTCCGGTCGACCGTGCTAATCCGTGCCGGTAGAGTTGAGCGGTGACCACATCTCGGTATGAATTCAAAAACTTCACGGCACGACTCGACGGCGACAAGCCGGACGACGCGACGGGGCACTGGATCGACGCCGTCAGTCTGGGCTTCCACGACCGTAAGCCGACGGACGCCACGAAGGCCGTCCACATCCGGCGGGGCGCGGCCGACGGCAAGACGATGACCGGAGCCTACGACACGCGGGCTCCGGCGGAAGCCATGCCCGGCCCCGTCGGCACCTTCGTCGGCTACGACAAGACGCTCAACGTCGGCGGCGCCTTGTTGCCGGCGTACTTGATCAGCGCCGTCACGGTTCGGCCCACCCACCGGCGCAACGGACTGCTGCGGCGCATGATGACCGACGGCCTGGCCGGGGCCGCCGAGGCCGGCACGCCGATCGCCGCCCTCACGGCCAGCGAGGGCACCATTTACCGCCGGTTCGGTTTCGGCTGCGCCGTCAACAAGAAGACGATGACCGTCGACACGACCCCGCGCTTCGGCATGCTCGTTCCCGCGCCCGGCAGCGTGGAGATCGTGGACGCCGGCAAGCTGCGTGAGATCGGGCCGGCCGTGTTCGACGACTATCACCGTGTGCAGATCGGGTCGGTCGGTCGGCAGGGCGAATACGCCGATATCATCTCCGGCGATCTCGGCGAGAACGGCGAGCCCGATCCGGCCGTGCGGGCCGCAGTGCACTACGACGACGCCGGCGTCATCGACGGATACGTCAGCTACAAGTTCGCGGGCTGGGGCCAAACGCCGGGGACTATCGACCTGATCGATCTGATAGCGCTGAACCCCGGCGCTTACCGGGGGCTGTGGGAATTCCTGGGCAGCATCGACCTGGTGACGCGGATCAAGATCCCCGGCGCGCTCGGCGACGATCTGCTCGCCGCCAGCCTTGTCGATGCGCGCACCGTCAATGTCACCGAAGACCGCGACCACCTGTGGTTGCGGATCCTCGACACCGCCGCCTGCCTGGAAGCCCGTGACTACGACGCGGACGGCCGGCTGACTTTCCGGGTCGACGACTCGCTTGGCTACGCCGCCGGCACGTACCTACTCGAAGTGGCCGGCGGCCGCGGGACCGTGACGAAGGAGCCGGACGACGCGCCGTCCGACTTCAAGCTGGATGTCGCGGACCTCTCCGCGATCTATCTGGGCGCCGTGTCCCCGCTGACGCTGATCGATGCGGGCCGGATCACCGCCGCGAGCCGGGATGTCGCCACCACACTGCGCGCCGTGTTCGCGCCCGGCGGCAGTGTGTGGTGTACTACCGAGTTCTAGCCCGCTCCCATCCCCGTAAAACGCGGCGCGGCGTTTTACGCACGGGCTCTGTGATTTGTCTCACCAACTGGCATAGCGTGGAGGAGACGGACATCGCAGCATTCGGAAGGCAACGTTCATGACAACCGCCAACGCGCACATCGCATCAATCGTCAATGGCGCCCAGGCCGACGCCGGGGCGAAGGAGTTCGTCTCGCGCAATCCGGCACGCACGTCGGACGTCGTGGCAACCGTGTCGCTGTCCGGCCCCGACACGCTTGTCAACGCCGCACGGGTCGCCCGCACGGCGCAGCGCACGTGGGCCGAGGTTCCGGCGCCGGTCCGAGGCACCGTGATCGCCGCATTCAGCCGGCTGATGAAGGCCAACAAGGAACGGTTGGCGCGCATCGTCACGCGGGAAATCGGCAAGCCGTATGCCGAGAGCCTTGGCGAAGTACAAGAGGTCATCGACACCGCCGACTACTTCCTGGGCGAGGGGCGACGGCTGTACGGCCAGACGGTGCCCAGCGAAATGCCCGACAAGCAACTTTTCACGTTCCGCGTGCCCGTCGGCGTGGCTACCATCGTCACGGCCGGCAACTTCCCGGTCGCGGTGCCGTCGTGGTACATAGTGCCGGCCCTTGTCACAGGCAATGCGATCGTGTGGAAGCCCGCCGAATACGCCGCTGAGTGCGCCAGAGCGTTCACCGAGATCGCGTGGCGCGCCGGAGTTCCGAAGGACGTGCTGCAACTCGTGTACGCCGACGGCAACGACACCTATGCCGGGTTGGAAGCGGCGTTGGACGCGGGCCTTGTCGACAAAATCGGATTCACCGGGTCGAGCGTCGTCGGGCACGCGATCGGTGAACTGGCCGGTCGGCATCTGCAGGTTCCCTGCCTCGAGCTCGGCGGCAAGAACCCGCAGGTGGTCGCGCCGGACGCCGATCTGGATCTGGCCGTCGACGGTGCGCTCTTCGGCGGGTTCGGCACCGCCGGTCAGCGCTGCACTTCGCTGGGCACCCTGATCGTGCACAGGTCCGTCTACGATGAATTCGTCGCCAAGTTCCGCACGGCAGTGGAAGACGCAGTGATCGGCGATCCCACCGAAGGCGTGCTGTACGGGCCCATGCTGGATCAGAAGTTCGCCGATCACTTTGAGGACATTCTCGGGTGGATCCAGCCGCACCACACCGTGATCGGGTCGACCGGCACCGGCCGCATCACCGCCGACAATCCGCGCGCGAATTTCGTCGGCGACCCGGACGAGGGCGTGTTCTACCACCCGGTCATCCTCACCGGCGTGCGGCAAGACGACGCAGTGTTCACCGAGGAGACGTTCGGACCGCTTGTCGGCGTTGTCGCCTACGATGACTTCGACGAGGCAATCGCGTTGGCCAACCGATCCGGTTACGGTCTGTCGGCATCCGTGTACACGAATGACCCGGCGACGGCCTTCCGGTTCCGGTCCGGGGTCTCGGCCGGCATGGTCAGCGTCAACAACTCGACGTCCGGCGCCGAGGCCCATCTGCCGTTCGGCGGCAACGGCCGCTCGGGCAACGGCAGCAGGCAGTCCGGGCTCTGGGTGCTCGACCAGTTCACGAAGTGGCAGTCGATGAACTGGGACTTCTCCGGCACCTTGCAAAAGGCCCAAATGGACGTCGTGCCGACAATCGGGCCCGAGCTCGACTACTTGTTGCCCGAGTAGCGACGAATCGGAACGAGCCTGCGAGGGGGCTGGAATGACTGTCGAACTGCCGGACCGGGCCGATGTCGTGATCGTCGGCGGGGGAGCGATGGGGACGTCGTCCGCGTTCCACCTGGCCGAAGCGGGCGTGCGCGTGGTGGTGATCGAGCGTGACGAGATCGCGTCCGGATCGACAAGTAAAGCCGCAGGGGGAGTGCGCGCCCAGTTTTCCGACCCGGTCAATATCGAACTCGGTGCGCGCAGTCTTGCCGCGTTCGAGAATTTCGCCGTCCGCCCGGGCGCGGAAATCGACTTGCGCCGACACGGCTATTTGTTCCTGCTCGACGACGACGCCGATCTCGACGCGTTCACCGAAAGCGTCCGCTTGCAAAATTCTCGTGGCGTGCCCTCGCGGATCATCGACGTGGACGAGGCCGCCCGGTTGTGCCCGATCGTGGCGCGGGACGGCCTGGTCGGCGGCGCGTATTCACCGACTGACGGACACTGCACCCCGGAAGCCGTGGCGCAAGGCTACGCGGCCGGTGCCCGCAGGAACGGCGCGGCGATCGTGCAGCATTGCACCGTCAGCGACGTGCTCGTCGAAGGGGGCGCGGTTGCCGGCGTCGTCACCGACAGAGGAACGGTGCACGCCCCGGCGGTCCTCTGCGCGGCCGGCGCCTGGTCGGCTGCCGTCGGCGCCATGGCCGGCGTCGAGCTGCCCGTGGTGCCGAAACGTCGACAGGTCATCGTCACCGAGCCGATGCCGGAGCTGCCGCCCAATCTGCCCATGACGATCGATTTCGGCGCGACGTTCTACTTCCATCCGGAAGGCGACGGTTTGCTTATCGGCCTCTCGGATCCGGACGAGTCGACGGGATTCCACCTCGAGCGCACCGAACGGTGGATGGACCTCGTGGCCGAGGCGATCGCGTACCGCACGCCGTCCCTGCAATCGGTGGGTATCCGGACCGGATGGGCTGGACTGTATGAAGAAACTCCCGACCAGAACGCGCTCATCGGCACGGCCGGCGACGTACCGGGCTTTTACTACGCGACCGGATTTTCCGGACACGGGTTTCTGCAAAGTCCGGCGGTCGGCGAGGTCATGCGCGATCTGTATCTCGGACGCCGTCCGGCCATCGATGTGAGCGGGCTGGCGGTCTCGCGGTTTGCGGGCACCGGCGCCCGGCCCGAAAAGAACTGCGTTTAGCTCCGCCCTAACACTCTGCGCCGCCGACCGCGACGATGTCGTCGGACGCGTCCAGCGAGGCGCGCACGACCCGGGCAAGGCCGCGCGCCGCGTCCTCGGCGCGCATGTCCGGCGAGCTCGGCACGTGTACGAAACCCCCGCGCAGGCGGAGGTTTCGGGTGGCGATCAGATGCATCAATCGGTAGAAGACGTGATTGCACGCGAAGGTGCCTGCCGTTTGGGAGATTCCGGCCGGAACCCCGGCAGCGCGAACGGCCGCCGCTGCCGCCTTGATCGGCAAAGTGGAGAAATATGCGGCGGGCGCACCCGCGATCACGGGCCGATCGATCGGCTGCCGTCCGGCGTTGTCGGGGATGCGCGCATCGTCGATGTTGATCGCCACCCGCTCCACCGACAGCTCCGCGCGGCCGGCGGCCTCGCCGACGCAGACGACGACGTCGGGCCGATGGTCGTCGATCAGGTCGGCCAGCACGTCGCCGCACGTTCCGAACTCACACGGCAGTTCCGCGCCGATCAGTTCCGGGCCGATCAGGTCTCCGCCGACCAGGTCGCCGCCGACCCGCCCGGAATCGCCGGCTTCGGCGCGGCCGGTCAGCATGCGCACCGCTTGCCACGACGGGTTGACCGACTTGCCGTCGAACGGTTCGAATCCGGTAAGAAGCACTGTGGGAACTTTGCGGGTCACGTTCCAAATCGTGGACCTTCGTGAACCAATTCACAAGCCGCCGTAAAATCTGCAGTACGCCCACTTTGCCGTCCGGGCACGCCTGCCGGCAGTATTCCAGAGCCCACGGAAGGACAATTCCACGTGTCGCAACCCGTCGTCCTCATTGCAGAAGAGCTTTCGCCGGCCACCATCGACGCCCTCGGACCGGAGTTCGAGATCCGTCGCGTGGACGGCTCGTCCCGTTCCGACCTGCTCGCTGCGCTGCCGGATGTCGACGCCGTCCTGATCCGGTCGGCCACCGCCATGGACGCCGAAGCCATTGCGGCCGCCCCGAAGCTCAAGGTGATCGCGCGCGCCGGCGTCGGCTTGGACAACGTGGACGTGCCGGCGGCCACGGACGCCGGCGTCATGGTCGTCAATGCGCCGACGTCGAACATCATCTCGGCCGCCGAACTCACCATGGCGCACATCCTCGCGTCCGCCCGCAACGTTGGCGCCGGCAACACGTCGTTGAAAAACGGTGAATGGAAGCGTTCCAAATACACGGGCGTCGAGCTGTTCGACAAGACGCTGGGCATCGTCGGACTCGGACGAATCGGCGCACTCGTCACGGCGCGCGCCGCATCGTTCGGCATGCATGTCGTGGCCTACGACCCGTACATCTCGGCCGCGCGAGCGTCGCAGATGGGCGTGCAGCTGCTCGAACTCGACGAGTTGCTGCAGACGGCCGACTTCATCACGGTGCATATGCCCAAGACCCCCGAAACCATCGGGCTCATCGGTGCGGACGCGTTGACCAAAGTGAAGCCGACTGCCCGCATCATCAACGTGGCACGGGGCGGAATCGTCGATGAAGAGGCTTTGGCGGCCGCGGTCGCCGAGGGCAGGGTCGGCGGCGCCGGCATCGACGTGTTCGCGGCCGAGCCCACTACGTCGTCGCCGCTGTTCGAGCACGACAGCGTCGTTGTCACCCCGCACCTGGGGGCCTCCACGCATGAGGCGCAGGAAAAGGCGGGCGTCTCGGTCGCCAAGTCCGTGCGGCTGGCGCTGGCCGGTGAGATAGTGCCGGACGCCGTCAATGTGGCAGGCGGGGTCATCGATGAGGACGTGCGTCCCGGCATACCGCTGATCGAGCGGCTCGGCCGCACCGTGACGGCGCTGGCCGGGCGGGGAGTGACGGCTCTCGACGTGGAGGTGCACGGCGAAATCTCCTCGCTCGACGTCAGCGCGCTGAAGCTTGCCGCGCTCAAGGGCCTGTTCAGCGATGTCGTGTCTGAGCAAGTGTCGTACGTCAACGCCGGTGTGTTGGCCGAGCGGCACGGCGTCGAAGTCCGGTTGCTCGCGGACGGCGAGTCGGAGGCGTTCCGCAATGTGCTGACGCTCCGTGCGGCCTTGCCGGACGGAGGTCAGATCTCGGTCTCGGGCACGCTGACCGGGCCCAAACAGATCCAAAAGCTGATCGGCGTGAACGGCTTCGACCTGGAGATCGGGTTGAGCGATCACTTGTTGATCTTCGAATATCAGGACAAGCCCGGAGTCATCGGGCGCCTGGGCAATGCGCTCGGCTCGGTCGACATCAACATCGCCGGTATGCAGGTGGCACGGGACGTCGAAGGCGGTAGTGCCTTGAGCGTGCTTGCCGTCGACGGCCAGGTGTCGCCGGATTTGATCGCCGACCTGGGTCGGGAAATCGGCGCCGATAGGGCTACCGCCGTCAATTTGGAAGAATAGTATCGGAGTTTGAGATTCGGATGCCGCCATGCGAGATCAGGTCGTAGGGTGTCGTCATGGCACGCGAATTCTCAATTGCAGTAATAGCCGGCGACGGAATCGGCCCGGAAGTCGTCCCCGAGGGACTCAAGGTCTTGAAGGCCGCGGCGGACGCCGCCGGTGGGGCCGCGTTCAATCTCACCCATTACGATTTGGGCGGCAAACACTGGCGTGAAACCGGTGAAGCGCTCACGGATGAGACCCTCGAGGAACTGCGCGGCTACGACGCCATCTTCTTTGGCGCGGTCGGTGATCCTGCAGTTCCGTCGGGCGTGCTCGAGCGCGGACTGCTGTTGAAGATGCGCTTTGCCTTCGAGCACTATGTGAACCTGCGCCCGACCAAGCTGCTTCCCGGCGTCGCCAGTCCGCTGGCGAACCCCGGTGATATCGACTTCGTCGTCGTCCGTGAAGGAACCGAGGGCCCGTACTCCGGCCAGGGCGGATACCTGCGGTACGGCACCGAGCACGAGGTCGCCACCGAGGTCAGCGTCAATACGGCGTTCGGCGTCGAACGCGTCGTCCGAGATGCGTTCGCCCGTGCCCAAACCCGTCGCAAGAAGCTGACGTATGTGCACAAGCACAATGTCATGCAATACGCGGGGCACCTGTGGCGGCGAGTTGTGGAAAAGGTTGCGCCGGAATTCCCGGACGTCGAATTCGACTACCTGCACACCGATGCCTGCACCATCTACATGGTCACCGATCCGTCCCGGTTCGACGTGATAGTCACCGACAACCTGTTCGGCGACATCATCACGGACCTGGCTGCGGCGGTCACCGGCGGAATCGGGTTGGCCGCCAGCGGCAATATCAATCCCGACCGGACGTCGCCGTCGCTGTTCGAGCCGATCCACGGCTCGGCCCCCGATATCGCCGGGCAGGGCAAGGCCGATCCGACCGCCACCGTGCTCTCGGCCGCGCTCATGGCCGAGCATCTCGGTCTGAACGATATTGCCGCAAGGATTCAGACAGCCGTCGAGGGCGACCTGGCCGTGCGCGGGTCGGGCGTGCGAACCACGTCCGAAATCGGCGACGCGCTGGCGGCAGCCGCGGCCGCGTCAGTAAAGTGAAGCCCGAGAAACTGATCTTCGGGGTCGGCGCCGTCGCCGGCCCGGCGAACAACGACAGGCGAGCCCGACCAGCTCGAGAAGGAGTGTAGCGATGAGTTCGCAGTTCACCATCGTCAAGAATGTGCAGCCGACGGCTGACGCGGTGCGCGATGCGATTTTGGGAAATCCCGGGTTCGGCAGCTACTTCAGCGATCACATGGCGCATATGCGCTGGACCGCGGACGGCGGCTGGGAAGACGGCAGGATCGAACCGTACGGAAAGATCGTGCTCGACCCTGCCGCCGCCGTCTTCCACTACGCTCAGGAGATCTTCGAAGGCGCCAAGGCCTACCGGCACGCCGATGGATCGGTCTGGGGCTTCCGTCCGGAAAAGAATGCGGCACGCTTCCGCAAATCGGCCGAACGGTTGGCACTGCCGCAGCTGGACGACGAGCACTTCCTCGAATCGCTGCGCGCCCTGGTGAGCATCGACGCCGCGTGGGTGCCGACTCCGCAGAACGACGCCGACGAGTCGAGTCTGTACTTGCGGCCGTTCATGATCGCCTCGGAGACGTTCCTGGGCGTGCGCTCGTCCCGTGAAGTGGACTACTACGTGATCGCTTCGCCGGCGGGCGCGTACTTCGGCGGGGCCGTCAAGCCCGTCAAGATCTGGCTTTCGCGCGACTACAACCGTGCCGGGCCGGGCGGAACCGGTGCGGCCAAATGCGGCGGCAATTACGCGGCGTCCTTGGCCCCGACGAACGAAGCGGTTGCCAACGGGTGTCAGCAGGTCGCATTCCTGGACGCCGTCGAAGGCAAGTACCTTCAAGAACTCGGCGGCATGAACATCGTCCTGGTATTCGCCGATGGGCGCGTCGTGACGCCGAAGCTCTCCGACTCCATCCTCGAAGGCGTCACCCGGTCGGCCATTCTGCAGCTTGCCGCCGATGCCGGATACACGCCGGAAGAGCGGGACATCTCGATTGACGAATGGCGCGAGGGCGCGGCCGGCGGGGAGATCACCGAGGCCTTTGCGTGCGGCACGGCCGCCGTCGTGACGCCGATCGGCGAGTTGGTCAGCGACAATGAACGCATCACGCACAACACCGAAAAGCCCGGCCCGGTTGCCGCAGCCCTGCGGAAGCAGTTGCTCGACATCCAGTACGGGCGCGTCGAAGACACGCATGGCTGGCTGACCAGGCTGGCCTGACTCCGGGCTCCTTCCGACCCGCGGCCGCGCCGAGTGGCGGCGAATGGCTGCCCCGGCTCCTCGAGTGGCGGCGAATGGCTGCGAAATCGACGATTTCGCAGCCATTCGCCGCCACTCGGCGGTTGGCTGCCGAAAAATCCCGACAATTAGAAACTATTGCGTTTCTTAAAACCGCGGCGTACTCTCAAATAAGAAACTATTTAGATTCTTATTTGAGAGGCGCTTTGCATGAACTCTGATACGGACGTCGTCGGCGAGGCAAGCGGGGACAAGTTGCCTGCATCGGCCCGCAATGCACTGATGGCCCTGGTGATCGGCGGAATCGCGGCGATCCTGGATTCGACGATCGTGACGATCGCCATCCATCGGCTGTCGGTCGCGCTGAATTCCCCGACTGCCACTATCCAGTGGGTGACAACCGCCTACCTCCTGGCATTGTCGGTGGCTATCCCGTTAAGCGGTTGGGCGCAGGCCCACTTTGGCGGAAAGCGTGCCTGGATGTTGGCGCTGCTCGTTTTCGTCGTGTTCTCGGCCGCGTGCGCCGGAGCCTGGAGCGATACGAGCCTGATCATGTTCCGCGTCTTCCAGGGATTCGGTGCAGGGTTGATCATGCCCCTGATGCAGACCATGGCCATGCAGGCAGTCGGTAATGCCAGCAGCAAGGTGATGAGTAAGGCAGTTGCCGCCATCGGCGTGGCTGCCGCCGTCGGCCCGATCGTCGGGCCCGTCCTCGGCGGCGTCGTGCTGAACTGGCTGAATTGGCGGTGGATGTTCCTCATCAACGTTCCGCTGGTGGCAGTCGGCCTCGTCCTTGCGTACAAGTTCTTGGCCGCCGACACGCCCGTGCGCGGAAGAGCCGTGGCTCGTCTCGACGTCATAGGCTTGATCTTTTTGGCCCCGGCGCTTGCGGGTATCCTGCTCGGGCTGTCGAACGTTGCCTCGGACGGCGGCGCCGGCGGGGCTGACGTACTCATCCCGCTACTTGGCGGCTTAGCCTTCCTTGCCGCCTTCGTTGCCTGGGGGCTGCGTCAGCGTGAGAGGGCGCTAGTCGACATCACGTTGCTGCGCTTGCGATCGTTGTCGACGGCATCCGCGATATTGTTCACCGCCGGGGCCACGCTGTACGCCGGAATGTTCTTGTTGCCGCTCTATTTTCAAGATCTGCGCGGCGACAGCGTGCTGGTTGCCGCCTTGCTGTTGATTCCCCAAGGTGTCGGCGCACTGCTGTCGCGTGTTGTCGCGGCCAAGCTGACCCCGCGAGTCGGGGCGCGACTCGTCACGATCGCGGCGTTCGCCGTGGCCACGGCCGGCACCGTGCCGTTCGCGCTGGCGGACGCGAATACGAACGTGTGGTGGCTCTGCGTCGTCCTGTTCGTGCGTGGCTTCGGCGTGGGAGCTATCCTCATCCCGCCCATGATGACCGCCTATGCGGACGTCAGTCGTGAGCAGATGCCGCACGCGACGATGACGACGCGCATCACTCAGCAAGTAGGAGCCTCGTTTGCCGTGGCAATCGTCGCGGTCGTGCTGCAGAAGCTGGTGGCCGGCGGCGCGACGTCCGGCTTCCAAGGCGCGTTCTGGTGGACTGTCGGAATCTCCTTGGTAGCACTCATCCCGGCGCTCGCCCTCCGTCGTGAGACGCTCAAGGAAGGAGCAACGACCAAGGGGTAGGCATGAGTGAGCAAACGAAGACGCGGCGTCGCGGCAAGGAATTGGAGGCGGCAATTCTGGACGCCGCGTGGGATCAGCTCGTGGCGGACGGATACGACCGCTTCACGATCGACGCGGTTGCCGAGCGGGCGCAAACGAGTAAGCCCGTGCTGTACCGCCGATGGAGCACACGGCAAGACTTGCTGCGCGCGGTCATCCGCCGCCGCGGCACCGTGAACGCCGCGCCGATTCCCGACGAAGGTTCGTTACGCGAAGACCTGCTCGCCCTGCTGCGCTTTTCGAACTCGAGCAACGGCAGCATGGCGGCGCTCATGACAACGCTGGTATCGAGCCATTTCGGCGACATCGGCATGACGCCCGTGGAGTTGCGCGCCGAAATGTTCACCGAACGCTCATCGTCCCTCGAGCCGGTGCTCACGCGGGCCGTCCGGCGAGGAGAGATCGACGCGGCCAAGCTCACGCCGCGAATCGCCGACCTGCCGTACGCGCTGTTGCGGCACGAATACCTGATGACCTTTGCGTGCGTCCCGGACGAGACTCTCCTGGAGATCGTCGACGACATCTTCCTCCCGCTGGTTCGGCCGAACTGAGCCTTCCCGAAGCCTCCCCGCCGAGTGGTGGCGAATGGCTGTCCGACCCTGTCGAGTGGTGGCGAATGGCTGCGAAATCGCTGATTTCGCAGCCATTCGCCACCACTCGACCAAGGGGAAATGCCACATCCTTTTCCCAATGTGGGCGTATGCTGTGGCCCGTGAGTACGGATGACGATGCCGCGCAGCTGGCCGCCTTGGGCTATGAGAGCCGTTTCACCCGCAAAATGAACGTGTGGGAGAACTTCTCCCTGGGGTTCACCTATTTGTCACCGGTTGTTGGCGTGTATTCGACCTTCGCCATCTCGTTCATGGTCGGCGGGCCGACACTGATCTGGTCGATTCTCGTTGCCGGAGTCGGACAGTTGCTTGTGTCCTTGGTGTTCGGCGAAGTGGTTGCTCAATACCCGGTAGCGGGCGGCGTATACCCGTGGGCGCGGCGGCTCGTGGGGCGCCGGTGGGCGTGGTTGACCGGCTGGATCTACGGATGGGCGCTGTTGGCGACAGTGGCCAGCGTGTCCACGGGCGCAGGCACGTTCATCGCGTACTTGTTCGGATTCACGAGCACGCGCACAACCGTCGTCCTTGTCGCCACCGGCCTCATGCTCATCGCTTATCTGATCAACTTGGGCGGCACGAAGACTCTCTCCCGCGTTGCCATGGTCGGATTCATCGCCGAACTCGTGGGCGCGCTGTTCGTCGGCATCTGGCTCTTGGTGTTTGAGCACCACCAGAGTTGGAGCGTCTTCTTCCATCAATTCGGGGCCGCCGGCGCCAGCGGTCACAGCGCGGCGGCCGGCTTCCTGGCCGCCAGCCTCACCGGCCTCTACCTGTTTTACGGATTTGAAGCCTGCGGCGATGTGGCCGAAGAGGTCCCGGATCCCGGACGACGCATCCCGCCGTCCATGCGCCGGACCATCTACGTGGGCGGATTCGCAGCAATACTCGTCACTGCTGCACTGATCTTGTCGCAAAAGAACTTCAGCTTGATCATTTCCGGCAAGGACGCCGATCCGATCACGTCGACGTTGGAGAGCGTGTTCGGCATCGCCATGGCAAAGGTCATCATCGTGATCGTGTTGATCAGCTTCCTCTCGTGCGTGTTGAGCCTGCAAGCGGCGGCAAGTCGGCTCATCTACTCGTACGCGCGCGACACGATGGTGTTCGGCAGCAAGACTCTGTCGAAGTTCTCGGACAGGCTTCGCATTCCGCCGGTCGCCTTGGCAATCGCCGGAATCGTGCCGGCGTTGATAGTGCTGATTGCCGAGCTGATCTCGGAAAACGCGTTGGCACGAGTCATTTCGTTTGCGTCCGTTGGGATTTATATCGCCTTCCAGATGGTTGTGCTGGCCGCGTTGATCGCCCGCGCTCGGGGCTGGAAGCCGACCGGTAAATTCCGCCTGGGCAGGTGGGCTTGGCCGGTCAACATTGCGGCCCTCGTGTACGGGGTCGCCGGGGCGACGAACTTGGCCTGGCCCCGTGGTGAGGCGTTCGCCGACCGGTGGAGCGTCCTGATCGGCTGCGGCGTCATCATCGTTGCCGGACTGGTGTACATGACTGTAGGACGACCGCATACGCGAAGCGATGTCGGCGCCGGCGATGCCGTCCGGCGGCGGTGAAGCGCTAGTCCCATGAGCACCCCTTCGAGACCCGCCGGCAAACCAATCGTCGTGTGGGACGCCGTCGTCTCGGGTGCGCTGTTCGTGGTGCTCCTCGTCGAGCTGGTCCTCATGGCTGGTCGGTTGACTCCGGACGGCGTCCGATTGTTGGCAAATCCTGTCGCCTATGTCGGCCTCGCCATCGCGGCCGTGGCAGCGGTGATTGTGATCGTCCGGGTGCGGCGGCGCCGTCTCGCGTTCTGGGTCGTGCTGATCTTCGTCGTGGCGGTTCCGATCGTGACGATCGGCATCACGGTGCTCATCTTGCTCGTGGCGTTCGGTCCTTGAATTGATTGCTGATCGGCAATAGGAAAGAAGGCGCCGGGTGCCAGTGAAGGGCTACTATTAGTCGCCGTGAGTACCCCCTCGAGCCCCGACCGGCATCCCACCGATCCGGACGATCCTACTGGGCCGGCCATCCCGACTGGGCCGGAGGACGGCACCGAGCCCTCGGGCACCGGGGAAAAGCCGGTTATCGCGTGGGACGCCGCCGTGTCGGGTGCTCTCTTCGTGGCCCTCATCGTCGAGCAGGTCAAGCTTGTGCAGCGGATCACGCCGCCCACCGACTATTGGCTGCAGCAACCTTATACCGTCGCCAGCGGATTCCTCGTCTTTTTTGCGGCGGCGCTGACCTTAGTGCGAATCAAGCTCCGACGCCTCAGCTACTGGATCATGTTGATCTCCCTGGCCGCGGTGCCGCTTGCCGTTGTGCTGTTCACGGCCTTGTACCTCCTGGGGAAGTACAATCCGCCCCCGGAGTAGCGACCATCGAGCATGAAAGCACCGAGGCGAACGGTCCTCAGTCGTTGCCGAGTGGTGGTGAATGGCTGCGAAATCGCCGATTTCGCAGCCATTCACCACCACTCGGCGAGGGCGGACAGCCATTCGCCGCCACTCGGCGAAGCGAAAACGGGTGGAAAGTAGGACGTCCACGCGTGCCCGGATTATGAGATGCCTCTGGGAATGCGGGCTCCGGGCTGGTTCAATATGGGTATGGCTCACATCACGGTCATTATCAGCTGACGCACGCGCCGGGTCTTGAACAGACCTCGCCACGTGCGTCAACCCTTCGCTGCCCGCGAAGGGTTTTTTGTTTGGCGGAACAGTTTTCCAAGGAACAGTGTGAAAGAACTTTGCTCGGCAAGGCGCACCACCGGGACACCACCGCAGCGCCGCCCGCGACACAATCGCGAGTCGGGCAATCGGCAGTCGCAGTACAACGCAGCAATGGAACGGATAGTCCGATGAGCAATTCGGTGCACGTATACGACACCACCCTGCGCGACGGCGCACAGCAGGAGGGCCTGAACCTGTCGATTGCCGACAAGATGACCATCGCCGGACTGCTGGACGAATTGGCAGTCGATTTCATTGAGGGCGGCTGGCCGGGTGCCATCCCCAAGGACACCGAATTCTTTGCCCGCGCGAACGAACTTGAACTGGCTCATTCGACGCTCGCGGCATTCGGATCGACTCGCAAACCCGGCGTCGCGGTCGAGGACGACGAACAGGTCGCCGCGTTGCTGGCCGCCGGCACTCCCGTCGTGACGCTTGTCGCCAAGAGTCACGTCGGCCACGTCGAGCGCGCGCTGCGCACCACGCCGTCCGAGAATCTCGCCATGATCACCGACACGATCCGGTACTTGAGCGCCAACGGACGGCGCGTGTTTTTGGACGCAGAGCATTTTTTCGACTCGTTCGCCACGTCACGGACCTATGCGCTGGACGTCGTCGCCGCGGCCGACGAGGCCGGCGCCGAGGTGGTTGCGCTGTGCGACACCAACGGCGGCATGCTCCCGAGTCGCGTGCGTGAGGCCGTGGACGCCGTCAAGCTCGCGGTGCCCGGCGCCCGGCTGGGCATGCACGCCCATAACGACACGGGGTGCGCGGTCGCCAATTCGATTGCGGCAGTCGAGGCCGGCGCCACGCACGTGCAGGGAACCATCAACGGCTACGGTGAGCGCACCGGCAATGCCGACGTGCTGACCGTCGCCCTCAATTTGGACTTGAAACTCGGTCTCGGCACGCTTCCCGAACACTCCCGCGCCGAAGCCAGCCGGATCGCCCATGCCATCAGCGAGCACACCAACATCCCGGCGGGCGCTCGCCAGCCGTACGTCGGATCGAGCGCCTTTGCGCACAAGGCCGGGCTGCACGCCTCGGCGATCCGCGTCGATCCGGATCTCTACCAGCACATCGATCCCCGCGCGGTCGGCAATGACATGCGCATGCTCATTTCGGATATGGCCGGACGGGCGTCGATCGAGTTGAAGGGTAAGGAACTCGGCTTCGACCTGGCCGGCGATGCCGAGTTGCTGGGCCGTGTCGCGACACGGGTGAAGGAACTGGAATCGCGCGGTTACACGTTCGACGCCGCCGACGCCTCGTTCGAGCTGTTGCTGCGTGAAGAGCTCGGCGGTCGTCCGCACTTTTTCGATGTGGTCAATTGGCGCACCATCATCCTGGCGGCCGAGACCAGCGTCGACGGCGAGGTCGACACCGCCGAAGCGACAGTCAAGGTGCGCATCGACGGCAAAAAGACGATCGCCACGTGCGAAGGCAACGGCCCGGTGAACGCGCTCGACAAGGCGCTACGGCAGGTGCTCGAAGGAGCCTACCCGCAGCTTGCCGCAGTCAATCTGGTCGACTACAAGGTGCGTATTCTCGACTCGGCTTCCGGCACGGACGCCGTCACGCGCGTGCTGATCGAATCGACGGACGGCGCAGCGAGCTGGACGACCGTCGGTGTCGCCGCGAACGTCGTCGAGGCCAGTTGGGTCGCTTTGCTCGATTCATTGGTGTACTATCTGGCCGCCCGCTCGGACGCCGTGCCGGCACCGGTGCCGGTGGGCGCCCACGCCTAAGGCGCCCACGCCCGAAGGGGCCGGGGCCGCTGCCCGGCCGCCGGACGTCGTCGAGCACCGCCGGGAGATCAGGCGGTAAGGGCCGCCGCGACTGCAGTGATTTGCGGGGGATGAACTCGGCAGCATCCGCCGATCAGGCGTGCGCCGGCGTCTCGCCATGCCGGCGCGAACCGTGGGTCGTATCGTGGCCGGCCGGTCCAACGCCGGGCCGTCGCGTCCCAGCTCTCGCCGCTGTTGGGGTAGACGATGACGGGTTTGCCGCTGCATTCGCCGGCCAAGGCGATCACGTCGGTCAGACCGACCGGATCGCAGCAGTTGACGCCAACCGCGACTACGCCGTCGACGTCGCGGGCCGCAGCGAACGCGTCCTCGAGCGGTTGTCCGGCGGCAGTGCGTCCGTCGCGAATCGTATAGCTGAGCCAAGCAGGCTTATCGGATTCCTCGATCAGGCCGATCAACGCCTCGGCCTCGTCGATGTCCGGGATCGTTTCGCAGGCCAGTACGTCGGGGTCGGCCGATGCGAGAACCTCGAATTCCGCTCGGTGCCGCGCGCGGAGGCGTTCGACGCTCAGGCCGTAGCGACCCGCGTACTCCGCGCCTCCGGTCAGCCTGGCACCGTACGGCCCGATGGAGGCGGCTATCCACAGCGGCCGATCGTCGTCCTGATGCTCGGACCGGAACGCGGCACGCGCGTGATCGGCCACGCGCACGCTGCGACGCATCATCTCCTCGGCAAACGGGCGCGTCATGCCCGCAGCCGCGAAGCCGGCAAAGCTCGCCTGATAGCTGGCCGTCACGGCCACTTCGGCCCCTGCGCTGAAGAAGTCGCGGTGGGCCTGCTCGATCGCGCTCGGCGCCTGCGCGAGCAACGACGCCGACCACAACGCCGTCGACACGTCGTACCCTTCCGATTCCAAATACGTGGACAGCCCGCCGTCCACGATGATCGGAGAATGCGCCGGCCGATCGAACATCTCACCAGTTTGCCACTAACGCATGAGTGGCCGGGGGCATAAAGTTGAGGTTTGAACTGATCGACGCGCGGCCACGACACCCGCGCGAGAGCAAACGGGGGAGCGACATCATGCACGGAGAGTACAAGGTCTCCGGAGGAAAGCTCGTAGTCATCGATGTGGAAGTCGACAACGGCACACTCCGGGACGTGTCGGTCAGCGGCGACTTCTTCTTAGAACCGGCGGCCGCGCTCGAGGCGATCAACGCGTCGCTCGACGGCCTCAGCGCGTCAAGCGATCCGGAAACGTTCACGGACGCCGTCCGCGGGGCATTGCCGCCCGACGCCGTGCTTACCGGATTCTCGCCCGCTGCGGTCACCGTCGCGCTCAGCCGCGCGCTCGGCCAGGCCACCGACTGGAGCGAATACGACTGGCAGCTGATCCACGGCCCGGTGCTCACGACGGCGCAAAACGTCGCGTTGGACGAGGTCCTCAGCCAGCAGGTCGCGGCCGGCAAGCGTCTGCCCACGCTTCGGCTGTGGGAATGGGACGACCGGGCCGTCGTGATCGGGTCGTTCCAGTCGCTGCGCAACGAGGTGAACATGCCGGAGGCCCGCCGGCATGACGTCGAGATCGTCCGGCGCATCTCGGGCGGAGGCGCCATGTTCATGGAGGGCGGCAACTGCATCACGTATTCGCTGTACCTGCCGGCCGAACTCGTCGCCGGGCTGTCATTCGTCGACGCGTATTCGTTCCTCGACGACTGGGTGCTTGCGGCGCTTGCCGAGATCGGCGTCAAGGCCTGGTACGTGCCCATCAACGACATCACCTCGGAACACGGCAAGATCGGCGGCGCCGCGCAAAAACGGTTCGGATCGGGCACCGTGCTGCACCACGTGACGATGTCGTACGACATTGACGCCGACAAGATGACCGACGTGCTGCGCGTCGGCAAGGAAAAGATGTCCGACAAGGGCCACACCAGCGCCAAGAAGCGCGTCGACCCGCTGCGCCGGCAGACCGGGATGTCGCGCGCCGACATCATCGACGTCATGATCGCCACGTTCAAGAACCGCTACGGGCTGACGACCAGCGCTATCACCGACGAGGAGCTCGCATTGGCCGACGAGCGCGTGGCAGCCAAATTCGCAGCGCCGGAGTGGCTTGAACGCGTGCCCTGACGGCGCCCGCGGCACGGCAACGACGGTGCATCCGGCACACTGGAAGACGTGAATTCCTCCGGCTCCGCCAATGCCTCCGCCAATTCCGCCGCCGACCGCGCCTGGTCCGCCGAAGCCGTGCGCAAGGTGCTTGCCGACGCCAACCGATCGGCCGATACTCACCTGCACGTCGTCGATCTGCCCGCCGACTGGGGAATCGACCTCTACTTGAAAGACGAGTCGGTGCACCCGACCGGCTCGCTCAAACACCGGCTGGCGCGGTCGCTCTTCCTGTACGCGCTCGTGGGCGGGAAGCTCCGGCAGGGCAGCACCGTCATCGAAGCGACAAGCGGCAATACCGCGGTGTCCGAAGCGTATTTTGCGCGCATGCTCGGGCTGCCCTTCGTCGCCGTGATGCCGTCGGGCACGTCCCCGGGAAAGATCGCGCACATCGAATCGTTCGGCGGTCGTTGCCATTTCGTGAATTCGCCGTCCGAGGTCTACGCGGAAGCCGAACGTCTTGCCGAGTCCACCGGCGGGCACTACCTCGACCAGTTCACGTACGCCGAGCGGGCCACGGACTGGCGCGGCAACAACAACATTGCCGAATCAATTTACGCTCAGCTGGACTTGGAGCGCTATCCCGTCCCGCACACCATCGTCGTGGCGGCCGGCACCGGCGGAACGTCGTCGACTATCGGCCGCTATATTCGCTACCGCAGGCACGATACCCGGCTCCTCGTGGCCGACCCCGAGAACTCCTCGTACTACCCGGCGTGGCAAGCCGGCGACGTCTCCATCGCCACCGGCAAGCCGTCGCGCATTGAAGGCATCGGGCGCCCGCGCGTCGAGCCAAGCTTCATTCCCACGCTGATCGACGACATGATCCAGGTTCCGGACGCCGCGTCGATTGCGGCCACGCGGCACTTGGCCGACGTGTACGGCCGGGTCGCGGGCGGCTCGACCGGTACCGCGATGTGGGGAGTCTGGACGACTATCGCGGGCATGTTGGAGCGCGGCGAGACCGGCAGCATCGTCACGCTGCTCTGCGATCGCGGCGAGCTGTATTCCGACACCTATTACGACGACGCCTGGCTGGAGCGCAACGGCCTCGACATCGCTCCGTACCGTCGGCGCATTGAAGCGCTCCTGGCCACCGGGTCGTGGTGACGGGCTGCCGACGGTCCACTGCGCGTACGCTATCGTCAATACCGTCGAAATCGATTACTGATACGTCGATGTAGCGTAAAGACCGAAGCGCCACCGTTCGCGGGCCACGGGCTCCTGCCGTGCCGTCCGTGCGGCCGGGCGCGGCGGCTCGAAACGAGGGGACCGTCCGGATGGTCAAGATCAGGGACGTCGCTCTGCACGCCGGAGTGAGCGTTGCGACGGTGTCGCGCGCGCTCAACAACTACTCGACTGTCGCCCCGGAGCTCGTCAGCCGGGTGCGCGACTCGGCCGAGAAGCTCGGGTACCGGCCGAACGCGCTGGCCCGCAGTCTGCGCCGCCAAACAACCCGCGTGTGGTCGTTGATCGTGACCGATATCGACAACCCCTTTTACACTGCACTGGCCCGGGGAGTCGAGGACATCGCCCGCGACAGCGGCTATTCCGTACTGCTGTGCAATTCGGACGAGGACGCCGTCCGCGAGCGTGATTACCTGCAGGTCGCCGAGCAGGAACAGGCTGCCGGCGTCATCATCGCGCCGAGCGGGCGCGACACCGACGTGTCGCGGCTCATTGCCGCCCGCATCCCCATCGTCGCCATCGACCGGACCATGACGGCCGACGTCGACATCGTGCGCACCAACTCGGGGCTCGCCGCGCGGGCCGCGACCGAGCATCTGCTTGCCGCGGGCTGGCGGCATCCGGCATGCATCACGGGGCCCGCCGATTCCGAGACCGCCGAGGATCGTTATCGCGGCTACCGCGAAGCGGCCCTGGCCGCCGGCGTCGAGCCGTTGGCCCGGCACGTGCCGTTCCACTCGGACGGCGGTACCGAGGCGGTGGCCGAGCTGTTGGGTGAGGACGATCCGCCCGATTCGTTCTTTGTGGCAAATTCGGTGCTGGCCCTCGGAGTGCTGGACGAACTTCGCCGCCGCAAGGTCGCAGTGGGGGCGGACGTCGGGCTGGTCATGTTCGACGAGGCGCCGTGGGCACCACTGCTGTCCCCGGCCATCACCGTGCTCACGCAGCCGGCCTACGATATCGGGGCCGAGGCGGCTCGGCTGCTTGTCGCGCGAATCGGCGCGCCCGAGGGTGCGCCCCACGGGCCGAAGGAAATCGTGTTGCCCACGACGCTCGTCGTGCGCGAAAGCTCACAGCGTGCGGTCTAGGACGTCGTCCCGGAAGGCGTCGGGCCCGCCGGCTGCTCGGCGACCCCGCCGGCGAACTCGTCGGCAAGGGCCTCGGCCGGGGCCAGTGCAGTGACGAGCCTGTCGCGCAGTTCGTTGCCGCGGCGAGCGAATCCGCGTTGAGCCGCAACGTACTGGGCCTTGCCGGCCGGGGTCTCGACGGGCACCGCCGTATACCCCCAGGCCGACAAGTCGTACGGCGCCGCGCGCATGTCGAGCACGCGAATGTCGCGAGCCAGCTCGAAAGCGTCCAGCAGCAGATTACCGGGAACCAGCGGGCCGAGCTTGGTCGCCCATTTGTAGATGTCCATCCCGGCGTGCAGGCAGCCGGGCTGTTCCAAGTCCGGTGCCGACCGGCGAGTCGGCGCGAGCTCGTTCCGGGGCACGGCGTCCGGCGTAAAGAAACGGAACGCGTCGAAATGCGTGCACGAAATACGGCTCGACTCGACGACCCGGTCGGTCTCGTCCGCGCCGAGCCGCAAGGGAATCGGATGCCGGGTGCCGTGCTTGTCGCTGCGGTAGACCATTGCCCATTCGTGCATCCCGAAACAGCCGAACCGGCCGGGCCGGCCCGCCGTCCGGCGCAATAGGTCGGCGATATACCGCACGGCTGATCCGCGCTCGCGCACAAACGCTGCGATGTCGACCTCGGCGTCGTCGGTGCGGCCGACGGGCCGGTACCACCGCCACGAGGCGCGTTCGCCGGCGCCGGCCAGAACGACGCCGGCGCCGGGATGCCATCGCCGCAACTGGGCGGGGCGGTACGGGTAGTACGTGTACAAGAAATCGTCGACCGGTTCGGTCAGGCCGCGGGCCGTGCGGTCGCGGCGCGCACGGGTGAGCTCATTGGCGCGCTCGGCGTGTGCATCGGCGCGGCACCGCCAATCGGCGGCGTTCAGGAATTCGCCCATCCGTCCAGGGTAGGGCGGCGGCCGCGCCGGTCGCCAGCCACGGGCCCGGCCGCCGTCAGCGCTCGACAAGGAAGTGCCAGCCGGCCCACCACCAGAACACCACGAGCACGACGGCGGCGGACCTGCTTGCCAGCACCCGCTTCATCAATGCCGGAAACGATGCCAGCGCGCGCCCGGCCGCGCCCCAAACGGCTATGACGATGACGGCTGCAGCGCAAAGCGCAAATCCGGCGATCGTCGAATCGCGCATCATGGTCGTCGCCTCCAACGCAGCAGACAATATCCGAGCGCTACCCAGCAAACAACGAATGCCGCGCGCGCCGGCGGCGGATTCAGCGCCGGATCGACCAGGTCCGAGATCGAGGGATGCCGGTAATCGCCGGACGGCGACACTTCCAGTAGGTATGTCGTGAGCTCCCAGAGAGCCGCGGCCAGACCGACGCATGCCCAGGCCCAGCCGGCCCGAACCATCGGTGCACCGGACTCGGGCGTGAACCCGGCGGCGCGCCGCGGCCAGACCGCCACGACGACCGGCAGGCCGATCACGAAAACCAGCACGGCGTCCGCTATTGAATATCGGGCGGACGCTCCGCCGGCGACGCCCGCGGCCACCGCAACGACGGCACACCACGGCCACGGCGGAACGCCGGGGTCGACCCGGACCTCGGCCGAGCGCGGCAACAGGCCGTCCGCGACCAGCGCGGCCCCGACGGCGAGGAATACGGCGCCGTCCAACGGTGCGCCGCGGTACAGATGGAAGCAGCCGGTCACGATGACTATCAAGGTGGCCGGGGTCAGAGTTCTGAGCCAGCGCGTCGACATCCTGGACTCAATATAGAACCAGTTGAGGCGGATCGGCCGACTGAACCGTTTTGCGCTACGCAAACGCCTGCGAACCGCAGACGTCGCGTACCCTGGAACACGTGCGTATTGCGAGATTCATCTTGGACGACGAACCCCACTACGGCGTCGTGGAAGGCGACCCGGACGACGCGGCCGAACTCGTCGTCCTCAGCGGCGATCCCTTCTTTTCGCCGGCCCAGCCGACCGGCCGGCGGGTGCCGGCCGACGACGTCCGGCTCCTGGCGCCCATCATCCCGCGCTCAAAGGTGGTCGGAATCGGCAGGAACTACGCCGACCACGCCGCCGAGCTCGGCAATGAGGTGCCTGCCGAACCGCTCATGTTCTTCAAGCCGAACACCGCCGTGATCGGCCCGGACGACCCGATCCGGCTGCCGGCCGTCAGCGAATACGTCAGCTACGAGGTCGAACTGGCAGTCGTCATCTCCCGTATCGGCAAGAACGTCCCCGTCGACAAGGCGGACGACCACATCCTCGGCTACACGATCGCCAATGACGTCACGCTACGCGATTTGCAAAAGTCCGACGGCCAATGGTCCCGGGCCAAGGGATTCGATACGTCGTGCCCGATCGGGCCGTGGATCGAGACCGAACTGGACGTCAGCGATCTCGGCATCCGCTCGTGGGTGGACGACGAGCTCAAACAGGACGGTCGCACGTCCCAACTCGTGCACGGCATTCCCGAGCTGATCTCGTACGTGTCCGAGACCATCACCTTGCTGCCCGGCGATATCATCCTGACCGGTACGCCGGCCGGGGTCGGACAGATCACCGACGGGCAACGCGTCACGCTCGAAATCGAACGGATCGGCCGGATGAGCAACCCCGTCCTCGACGCTTAAGACTCACTCTTGACAACACACCTGCTAAGGAATCACACCTAAAAAATGTCTGACGTACGCGTACGTTTTTGCCCGTCGCCCACCGGAACCCCGCATGTCGGAATGGTCCGGTCGGCCTTGTTCAACTGGGCCTACGCCCGGCACACCGGCGGTAAGTTCGTTTTCCGAGTCGAAGACACCGATGCCGCACGCGACTCCGAAGAGAGCTTCGGCCAAGTCGTTGACGCGCTCCGCTGGCTTGGTCTCGACTGGGACGAAGGCATCGAGGTCGGCGGCCCGAACGAGCCGTACCGGCAATCGCAGCGCAGCGACATCTACGCCGACGTCATTGCCAAACTGACCGAAGCCGGGCACGTGTACGAGTCGTTCTCGACGGCGGCCGAGGTCGAAGAGCGCCATCGGCAGGCGGGTCGCGACCCAAAGCTCGGTTACGACGGCCATGACCGCGACCTGACCGACGCCGACAAGGCCGCATTGCGGGCGGAAGGCCGCGAACCGGTCCTGCGAGTGCGAATGCCCGACCGCGACATCGTGCTCGAGGACCTCGTGCGCGGTACCATCACGTTCCCGGCCGGATCCGTACCGGACTTCGTTGTCGTCCGGGCGAACGGGAAGCCGCTCTACACGCTCGTCAACCCCGTCGACGACGCCCTCATGGGCATCACGCACGTGCTGCGCGGCGAGGACATCCTCTCGTCGACGCCACGCCAGATAGTGCTGTACGAGGCGTTGAAGGACATCGGCGTGGCCGCGCGAACTCCGCAATTCGGGCACTTGCCGTTCGTGATGGGCCAGGGCAACAAGAAGCTGTCCAAGCGCGACCCCGAATCGAATCTCTTCGTCCACCGGGACAGAGGCTTCCTGCCCGAGGGCCTCGTGAACTATCTGGCATTGCTCGGCTGGTCGATCGGCCCGGATCGCGACGTCTTCAGCGCCCGGGAGCTCGTCGAAGCCTTCGACATCCGCGACGTCAACCCGAACCCGGCCCGCTTTGACCAAAAGAAGGCCGAAGCCATCAACGCCGCACATGTCCGGCGGCTCGAGCCGGCGGACTTCCGTCAACGGCTATTGCCGTATCTGCGGGCCGCAGGTCTGGTGGGCGACGAGCTGACGAGCCGGCAGGACGCCGTCCTGACGGCCGCTGCGCCGCTTGTGCAAGAACGCATGACGCTGCTGGGGGAGGCGCCCGGCATGCTCGGGTTCCTGTTCACGGACGATGATGCGCTCACGATTGACGACGACGCTCTCAAGGGGCTGAAGGACAACGCAGGCGAGGTCCTGGCCCGATCGATCGACGTGTTGTCGGAGGCGAGCGATTGGAAGGCGGACGATCTGCAGTCTTCGCTCAAGGCAGTGCTTGTCGAAGAGCTCGGCATCAAGCCTCGGCTCGCCTTCACGCCGTTGCGCACGGCGGTGACCGGACGCCGCGTTTCGCCGCCTCTTTTTGAATCGATGGAGATCCTCGGGAAGGAATCGTCGCTGGCTCGGCTGCGCTCGCTGGCCGAGCGCCTGGGATAAGCCCTCGTTTTGGCACGCACGGCGTCAATCTAGTAGAGTCGTCTGTCGGTACTGCTGCTGAGGACGGGCCACTTCGCGAGAGCGGAGGCGCACCGAATCGGCCCCTGGACGGGCAAGCGGCGGACTACTTTGGGGTATGGTGTAATTGGCAACACAGCGGTTTCTGGTACCGTCGTTCTAGGTTCGAGTCCTGGTACCCCAGCTCACGGAATTTCCGTGGGTATTGCCGTGTCAAAACGGTTGTGCGAAACCCGGCTCGCAAGAGCCATCGGCCCCCGTCGTCTAGTGGCCTAGGACGCCGCCCTCTCAAGGCGGTAACGGCAGTTCGAATCTGCTCGGGGGTACCATCGTGAAACTTTGCTCTTCCCGTTAATTCCCGCTCGGATTCCGTGCGCTTACCAACCCGCCCGGCCGCCCGGCATGGAACTGTTGGGGGCCCACGCGGAGCGGAGCGATCACGAACGGTCGCGCCACTCCCGGGCCAGGATGCTCATCAAAATCTCGTCATGGAATTCGCCGTCGTGGAATACCGTCTCGCGTCGACGTCCTTCGCGCGTGAAGCCGGTCTTTTCGTAGGTCCGAATAGCACGGGTGTTGAATGCCCAGACCGAAAGATCGATCCGGTTGAGGCCGAACTCCAAAAAGCCGTAGCGAACGATGGTGCTCACCGCATCGGCGCCGTACCCGAGACCGACATGGTCGGGGCCGAGCATGACGCCGAGCGTTGCGGCGCGAATCACCGGGTTGACGCCGTAAAACGCAACATGGCCGATGAGATCGTCGCCGCCGAGCGGCGACACGGCGAAGCCGACTCCGGTCGAGTCGGCGTTGGCGCTCCACGCCCGCAAGGTGTCGGCCATCCCGCCGTTCCGCGTAGGTGTAGTTTTCCGCGTAGGCGTATGGCGCGATGTACGCCCACGCGGAACACCGAGACCCACGCGGAACCCGGGCGGGCCGGCTAGTTCTTGGCCAGAGCGTCGGTGAGCAGTGCTGCGGCGTTGATGACGCTGGGGGCGTGCAGGCGCCCGGGCTGCCGGGTCAGCCGCTCGATCGGGCCCGAGATGGACACTGCCGCGACGACGCGTCCGCTCGGTCCGCGCACGGGCGCCGATACGGATGCCACGCCGGCTTCGCGTTCGCCAAGGCTCTGCGCCCAACCACGCCGCCGGACGCCGGAGAGCACTGTGGCGGTGAACCGGGCTCCGCGAAGCCCCATGTGCAGGCGGTCGGGCTCTTCCCACGCCAGCAGGATCTGCGCGGCCGAGCCCGCCAGCATGCTCAAAGAGGCGCCGACGGGGATCGAATCACGAAGGCCCATCGGGCGTTCGGCGGCAGCAACGCACACGCGCATATCGCCCTGCCGCCGGTAGAGCTGGGTGCTTTCCGACGTGCGATCGCGCAAACTCGCCAACACCGGGCCGGCGCTGGCCAACAGTCGGTCCTCGCCGGCGGCAACGGAAAGCTCGGACAGCCGGGGGCCGAGCACGAAGCGGCCCTGCATGTCCCGAGTGACGAGACGATGGTGTTCCAGTGCGACGGCCAAGCGGTGCGCGGTCGGCCGGGCAAGGTTCGTCGTCGTCACAAGCTCGGCAAGACTTGACGGGCCCGACTCCAAAGCGGAAAGAACCGTTGCGACCTTATCGATGACGCCGACGCCACTAGAATTGTCCATAGGACGATATTGCAGTCTCAATTCGTGAGATGCAAATCCAGTCCCACCAGTGGTGTCCTTAATCTGAAGGACAACAGCAGTATCAGCTTGGAGGAAATGATGGGGCAGACACTCGCCGAGAAGGTGTGGAACGCGCACGCTGTGCGTCACGGAGAAGACGGAGCTCCGGACACGCTGTACATCGACCTTCACCTCATTCACGAGGTCACGAGTCCGCAAGCGTTCGAAGGCCTGCGACTGGCCGGGCGCACGGTCCGGCGTCCGGATCTGACGATCGCGACCGAGGACCACAACACGCCGACAGTGGACATCGACAAGCCGATCGCCGATCTGACGTCTCGCACGCAAATCGAGACCTTGCGCGCCAACGCCGAGGAGTTCGGCGTCCGAATCCATTCCCTGGGCGACCCCGAACAGGGCATCGTGCACGTGGTTGGCCCGCAGCTGGGCCTCACTCAGCCGGGAATGACCGTCGTCTGCGGCGACTCGCACACCTCGACACACGGGGCATTCGGCGCCCTGGCGTTCGGTATCGGCACGTCCGAGGTCGAACACGTGCTTGCCACTCAAACCCTGTCCTTGGCGCCGTTCAAGACCATGTCCATCCTGATCGAAGGCGAGCTGCCCGAGGGGTCCTCCGCCAAGGACATCATCTTGGCGGTCATCGCGAAGATCGGCACCGGCGGCGGACAAGGCTACGTGCTCGAATACCGCGGCAAGGCAATCGAGAACCTCAGCATGGAAGCCCGCATGACGATCTGCAATATGTCGATCGAAGCGGGCGCCCGCGCCGGGATGATCGCCCCCGACGAGACGACGTTCGAGTACGTCAAGGGCCGCGACCACGCCCCGAAAGGCGCCGACTGGGACGATGCCGTCGACTACTGGCGCACGCTGCGCACCGACGACGACGCCGTGTTCGACGCCGAGGTGGTGTTGCAGGCCGAAGAAATCCAGCCGTACGTCACCTGGGGCACCAATCCCGGCCAGGGGCTGCCGTTGTCGGGCAGCGTCCCCGATCCGGAGAGTTTTGCCGATGAATCGGCTCGCATCGGCGCCGAGAACGCGCTGAAATACATGGATCTCGAACCCGGCACCAAGCTGAAGGACATCGCCGTCGACACCGTCTTCCTGGGATCGTGCACCAACGGTCGCATCGAGGATCTGCGCGCGGCGGCCGACGTGATCAAGGGCCGGACCAAGGCGGACGGCGTGCGCCTCATGGTGGTGCCCGGGTCGGCCCGGGTCCGATTGCAGGCCGAGGCCGAAGGCCTCGACAAAGTATTCAAGGAGTTCGGCGCCGAATGGCGGTTCGCTGGCTGCTCGATGTGCCTGGGCATGAATCCGGATCAGCTGAAGCCCGGCGAGCGTGCCGCCTCGACGTCCAACCGCAACTTCGAAGGCAGACAAGGCAAAGGCGGTCGCACGCACCTGGTCAGTCCGCTGGTCGCGGCCGCCACGGCCGTGCGAGGCACCTTGTCCTCGCCCGCCGACCTGGAACCGGTCGCCGAACCGGCCGCCGTATAACGCACTGTCAGTCTTCCGAAGGGAATGCTCACGACATGATGGAAAAAATCACCACCCACACAGGCATTGGCGTCCCGCTACGGCGCAGCAACGTCGACACCGACCAGATCATCCCGGCCGTCTACCTCAAACGGGTCTCCCGTACCGGGTTCGAGGACGCGCTGTTCCACGCGTGGCGGCAAAACGACGACTTCGTCCTCAACCAGGAGCCGTACCGGAACGGTTCGGTACTCGTGGCCGGAAGCGATTTCGGCACCGGGTCGTCCAGGGAGCACGCCGTCTGGGCACTCAAGGACTACGGATTCAAGGCCGTCTTGTCGTCGCGGTTCGCCGACATCTTCCGGGGGAACTCGGGCAAGCAAGGGCTTGTGGCCGCTCAAGTGGCTCAAGACGACATCGAACTGATCTGGAAGATCCTGGAAAATCATCCGGGGACCGAAATCACCGTCGACCTCGAAGCCAAGACCGTGCACTGCGACACGTTGACGGTGCCGTTCGGCATCGACGACTACACCAGATGGCGCCTTTTGGAAGGTCTCGACGACATCGGACTGACCTTGCGCCACGAGGACGACATCAGCGAATTCGAAACACACCGCGCGGCGTGGCGCCCGAAAACGCTTTCGGGCACGGATCTTCGGTAGAGTTAGCTCCCGGCGGCCCGTGGGTCGTCCGGGAAGGACTGAATGATGTTAACCGTCGCAGGGGGTCGCCCCCTTCAGGGTGAAGTGAGCGTCCGCGGAGCCAAGAACCTGGTGCCGAAAGCGATGGTCGCGGCCATCCTGGGCTCCGAACCGAGTGTATTGCGCAATGTGCCGGCAATCCGTGACGTGGACGTCGTCCGCGGTCTGCTGAGCCTGCACGGAGTCGAGGTCACGAGCGGGCCGGACGCCGGGAATCAGGACGGCGAGCTTGTCCTCGACCCGCGCAACGTCGAGTCGGCACACGTGGCCGACATCGGCATGCACGCCGGATCCAGCCGTATCCCCATCTTGTTTTGCGGTCCGCTGCTGCACCGGCTCGGGGAGGCCTTCATTCCGGATCTCGGCGGTTGCCGCATCGGCGACCGTCCCATCAACTACCACCTGGACGTGCTGCGCAGCTTTGGCGCAGTCGTCGACAAACTCGACTCCGGGATCCATATCCATACGTCCGGCCGTCTGCAAGGCACGAAAGTCAAATTGCCGTACCCGTCCGTCGGCGCAACCGAACAGGTGCTGTTGACCGCAGTGTGCGCCGAGGGCGTGACGGAGCTTTCCGGCGCGGCGATCGAGCCGGAGATCATGGACCTGATCGCGATCTTGCAAAAGATGGGCGCCATCATCAGCGTCGACACCGACCGGGTCATCCGGATCGACGGAGTCGAACGACTGGGCGGATACGTCCATCGGGCACTCTCCGACCGGATCGAGACGGCATCCTGGGCAAGTGCGGCGCTGGCAACGAACGGCGAGATCTACGTGCGCGGGGCCACTCAGCCGGAAATGATGACGTTCCTCAACGTGTTCCGCCGCATCGGCGGGGAGTTCGAGATCGACGAGAACGGGATCAAGTTCTCCCACCCCGGGTACGATTTGAACTCGCTGGTACTCGAGACCGATGTCCATCCCGGCTTCATGACCGACTGGCAGCAACCCCTCGTCGTCGCGCTGACGCAGGCCGGGGGTCTGTCGATCATCCACGAGACCGTCTACGAGAACAGGTTCGGGTTCACCGACGCGCTCCGGGACATGGGCGCCGTCATCCAGGTGTACCGCGAATGTCTGGGCGGCACGCCGTGCCGGTTCGGGCAAAGCAATTTCAACCATTCCGCGGTGGTCTCCGGACCGACCAAGCTGCAAGGCGGGTCAATCGTGGTGCCCGATCTGCGGGGCGGTTTCAGCCACTTGATCGCTGCGTTGGCCGCGGACGGCGAATCAAAAGTTGAAGGAATCGAGTTGATCAACCGCGGGTACGAGAACTTCATGGGCAAGCTCGGCGCGCTCGGCGCGGACGTCACCCTGGTATGAGCGTGACTTCTTCGGCTCCCGGTGACGACGCCGGCGTCAACCTCCTGGCCAACACGTTGCGCCCCGTCATGAACATGCTGGCCGGGCACGACTGGGCCGGCGCGCACAACGTGCCGCCGACCGGCCCGGTGATCGTTTGCCCCAATCACATCAGCCATCTCGACCCGATAGTGGTCGGTCACTATTTGTACAACAACGGGCGCTCGCCGTACTTCTTGACCAAATCGGGGCTGTTCCGCTTCGGCCCGGCCGGGTGGGCGTTGCGCCGCGCCGGGCAGATCCCGGTCATGCGGGGGACCGACCAGGCATCACACTCGCTCGGCTATGCGACTGAGGCGCTGGAGGCCGGCAAACTCGTTGTCGTCTACCCCGAGGGCACGCTGACTCGTGATCCGAATCTGTGGCCCATGCGCGGCAAGACCGGCGCGGCCCGGCTGGCCCTGGAAACCGGGGCACCCGTCATCCCCATCGCTCATTGGGGAATTCAAGAGGTGCTCGGCCCCTACAAGAAGATCCCGAAGTTGTTGCCGCGCCGGCGCGTGCAAGTGCTGACCGGGCCGCCGATAGACTTGTCACGCTTTGCCGAACGATCGGCCGACGTCGCGACGCTCCACGAGATCACCGACGTCATACAAGCCGGTACCGTGGACTTACTGGCCAAGCTGCGAGGGGAGACCCCGCCCGAACGACTGTATGCAGGGGGAGAAAAATCGTGACACGTCAGGCACCACGCGTCGCCGTTCTGGCAGCCGGCAGCTGGGGGACGACGTTCGCGAAAGTGGTGGCGGACGCCGGCCACGACGTGACGCTCTGGGCCCGCCGGCAGGAGGTTGCCGAGGAGATCAATCAGCGGCACCGTAATACCGACTATTTGCCCGATATTGACCTGCCCGAATCGATCCGCGCCACCAGCGACATCGACAAGGCATTGGACGGCGCCGAGCTCGTCGTGCTGTCCATCCCGGCCCAGTCGGTGCGGGAGCGCCTTGGCGAATGGCGCGAGAAACTACCGAAGGACGCCGTCCTGGTCTCCTTGATGAAGGGCGTCGAACGCGGCACGCATATGCGCATGAGTCAGGTCATCGCCGAGGTAACCGGATGGCCGGACGACCGGATCGGCGTCGTCTCGGGACCGAACCTGGCCATGGAGATCGCGGGCGGCCAGCCGACAGCGACCGTTGTGGCGTCGACAAGTCAGCAAACTGCCGAACTGCTGGCGCACGTGTCGGCCGGATCGTACTTCCGGCCCTACACGAACACGGACGTCGTCGGCGTCGAGTTCGGCGGAGCCGTCAAGAACGTGATCGCCTTGGCCACCGGAATGGCCGAGGGGCGCGGGCTCGGGGACAATTCGAAGGCCTCCATCATCACCCGCGGGCTTGCCGAGACCACCCGCCTGGCCGCAGCGTTCGGCGCCGACCCGCAAACGATGTCGGGACTGGCCGGCCTCGGCGACCTGGTCGCCACCTGTGCCTCGCCGCTCTCGCGCAATCACACGGTCGGCGTGCTGCTGGGCCGCGGACTGTCCCTGGACGAGGTGATCGCCCGTACCAAGCAGACCGCCGAGGGCATCAAATCGTGCTCGGCAATCCTCGAACTCGCCGAAACGGCAAAGGTCGACATGCCCATCACGCAGGCGGTCGTCGCCGTGCTCGCCGGGAAACTTCCCGTCGACGAACTCGGCACGCTGCTGCTGTCGCGTGCCCGGAAGGCCGAGCTCGAGTAAATCCGCAGCGTCGTAGTCGGCCCGCACCGGAGCCCACCACGCGGGTCAACTCGATGAAAAGGGAGCGGGATCGTTACGCGCTCAAGGCGGCGTCGAGATCGGCCCAGATGTCCTCGACGTCTTCGATCCCGACGCTCAGCCGGATCAGCGAGTCCGGCACCGACTCCGGTTCGCCGTGCCGCGTGCGCCGTTCCCACATCGTCTCCACCCCGCCCAAACTCGTCGCCGACACGACAAGGTGTGCAGCTGCGATCACTGCGTCCGCCCGCTCGACCGAGGGGGTCCCGGGCTCGGCGACCAGAGTCAACGAGATCATTCCGCCGTAGCCGTCCCACAACCGGTCCGCCACGGGCTTGCTCGGATCGCCATCCAGCGAGGGATGATGCACGGCGTCGACGGCCGGATGGTCGCGCAGCCGGCGCGCCAATTCCCGAGCGTTGCGCGCGGCCCGGTCAAGCCGGACGCCGAGGGTGCGGATGCCGCGATGGACCAGCCAGGCCTCGTGCGGGCCCAGGATGGCCCCGTACGCCGTCCGGTGGGCAAGCATTCGCGAGGCGAGCTCCGGGTCGCTCGTTGCAGTAAGACCGGCGATCACATCCGAATGCCCGGCCAGGTATTTCGATGCCGAATGCACGACGACGTCAGCGCCGTGCGCCAGCGGCCGCACCGTCAGCGGCGTCGAGAACGTGTTGTCGACGACGAACAGCGCACCGAGACGCCGCGCCATCCGGGCAAGCGCCGGCAGGTCGATCGCCTCGATCATGGGATTGGTGCAGCTCTCGGCCCACAGCAATGCCGGACCGTCCACGACGAGGCCGGCCAGACTTGCCGGGTCGAGAAAATCGACCCGGACGACGCGCACGTCGCGAGCTGCCGCATGCGCATCGGCCAGCGTGAACGTGCCTGCGTACCCGTGCCGGTGCATGATCACGGTGCCGCCGGGCTCCACTAATGACAAGGCGGCGTCCATGGCGGCCGCGCCGGAGGAGAACGCGAACGCCGACTCGGCGCCCTCCAACTGCGCAAGCGTCGATTCGAGTGCTTCCCAGTTCGGCTGCGAGGCCCGCGCATAGACGCGACCGGGCGGCATCGACCCATCGGCGTCGGCAATATAGGTCGAGGTCAGCGTGACGGGCTCGGACAGGGGAGCGTCGGGCACTGCCCTGGGTCTGCCGGACGTGACGGCTGTCGTCGAGAGAGCCCGCCCGGTCGGTCGCGAAGTCATTCAGCAATCGTATGGCGCGAATCGTATGCTGCGGCGCGCCGGGCCGGAAGCGGCGGACGTTTCGCTAGGCGCTATAGGCTTGGCGCGATGAATAATTCTTCGAAGCCTCGCGTCGCGGTGGTGTTCGGCGGCCGCTCGAGCGAGCACGCCGTCAGCTGTGCCACGGCCGCAGGCGTGCTGGAAGCCATCGACAGGGACTCCTATGACGTGATTGCGCTGGGGATCACCCGCAGCGGGCAGTGGGTGCAAGCGCCCGACCGTCCGCAGTACGCCTTGGAATCCGGCAATCTGCCCGAGGTGGACCCGGCGGCCGGCACCGTGCTGATGCCGCTGGACGCCGATACCAAGCAGGTCATCGTGACCGAGACCGGCCGCGTTCCCGAAACGCTCGGGTCGGTGGACGTCGTGTTTCCGCTGCTGCACGGCCCGTACGGCGAGGACGGCACGCTGCAAGGCCTCTTGGAACTCAGCGACACCCGCTACGTCGGCGCCGGAGTCTTTGCATCGGCCGTCAGCATGGACAAGCACTACATGAAAGTCGTGCTTGAAGCCGCGGGCCTGCCGGTCGGGCCCTACGAGGTCGTCACGGACCGCCAATGGCGCACCGACCCGGACGCCGCACGCCGGCGGATCGCGGGATTGGGGTTCCCGGTGTTCGTCAAACCGGCCCGCGCCGGATCGAGCATCGGCATCAGCAAGGTCGCCGGGCCGGACGACCTCGATGCGGCAATTGCCGAAGCCCACCGGCACGACCGCAAGGTCGTGATCGAGGCCGGCATCGACGGGCGAGAAGTCGAATGCGGCGTGCTGTCCGGGTTCGGCGACGACCCGCCGGAGACCTCGCTGCCCGGTGAAATCGTGGTGACGGGCGGACACGATTTTTACGATTTCGACGCGAAGTACTTGGACGAATCCAGCATCGAGCTGACCTGCCCGGCCGACTTGGATGCCGCGACCACCGCCGCGGTGCGGGATGCGGCGTCCCGCACCTTTGAAGCGGTAGGCTGCGAGGGCCTAGCCCGAGTCGACGTATTCGTCACGCCCGGTGGCGAGGTAGTGGTCAACGAGATCAACACCATGCCGGGCTTCACTCCGTTTTCCATGTTCCCGCGCGTGTGGCAGGCGTCCGGGCTGGACTATCCGGCGCTCGTCGACAGGCTCATCCGGCTGGCGCTCGATCGTCCCACCGGTCTGCGCTGAGCCGGTCACGACGAGCGGACCACGGTGCGCTGATCTGCGTCGGCCGCGCGGCCGGCTAGTTGGACACGTCCTTGGCGCCCACACAGTGCCTCTTTTGCGGCAGGCTCGACACGGCCGCGCTGAGCGTCGCTATCGCGTTCTGTCCCGAGACCTTTCTCTGATCGATGAGAACCTCGACGGCCGGGGTGCGTCCATATGTGACGAACCGCCAATGGTCGCCTTCGTCCTTCGACAGCCAATCGATCTTGTCCACGCTCACGCAGGGCGTCGTCGTCGGCCCCGGCGACGTGACGCCGCACCGCAGGATCACCGCGCTCGGATCACCCCAGGCGGCAGTGGCCTGCGACGTCGTGGCCCGCTTGGCGTTGCCGCCCAGCTCGTCGGGCAGCGACAGCATGACGGCCGCGCATTTCGGGTCGGCGGCCCCGGCGGCCGGATCGACTTTCACTTTGCCGGTGCAGCCGGACAGCACGCACGCGCACAGCGCGACGACCGGTACGGCCGCCCACCTGAGTTTCACACCTCCACGCTACCGCCCGCATCGTGATAGGCAAGAATGGACAGACCGACAAGAGAGGCCGCCAATGACCAGCACCCGCACGTGCGCCGATGAGGGCGAGGACGGCGTGTTGCACCGGATCATGCCGCTCTTGGGCCGTCGCGGGCCGGTCGTGATCGGGCCCGGGGACGACGCGGCAGTGCTCGACGTCGCCGGGAAACTCGTCGTGACCACCGACATGCTTGTCGAGGACGAGGACTTCCGGACGGACTGGTCCACGGCTCGGGACGTCGGCGTCAAGGCCGCCGCGCAAAATCTCGCCGACGTGGCGGCAATGGGGGCCGAGCCGATCGGTCTGGTGGTGGCGCTCGGCGCCCCCGGCGACACGCCTGCCGACTGGCCGGAGGGGTTGGCCGAAGGACTCGACGCCGAATGTGCCCGCGCCGGCGTTTCAGTGGTGGGCGGCGATCTGTCGGCTGCGCCGCGCCTGACCGTGAGCGTGACGGCGTTCGGCCAATTCGCCGGCGGCCGCCCCGTGCTGCGCTCGGGAGCAGGCCCCGGCGAAGTAGTCGCGCTGGCCGGAACGTTGGGGCGTGCAGCCGCCGGTCTCGACTTGCTGGCCGCAGGTTTCGGCGATCGTGCCGGCACCCACGGACCGGTGGCCGAACTGATTGGCGTGCAACGCCGTCCGACGCCGTGCTACGAGGCGGGACGTGCTGCAGCCCGGGCCGGCGCCACGGCCATGTTGGACGTCTCCGACGGGCTCGTGCGCGATGCCGGACGCATTGCACAGGCAAGCGGCGTGCGCATTGATTTAGACGGGCCGTTCGAGTCGGATCTCGACGCCGTCCGTCCGGCCGCCGAAGCCCTGGACGCCTCCGGCCCGGCGGCCGGCGCGGACGGGGACCGCTCCTTCGACACCTGTGTGCGATGGGTGCTCACCGGCGGAGAGGATCACGGGCTGCTTGCCGTGTTCCCGGACGAAAAATCGGTTCCGGAGCAGTTCCGGGTCATCGGGAGCGTCGTGGCCGGCGACCCCGGCGTCACGACCGGCGGGCTGCAGCTGCCGGTCGGCACGGCGTCCGGCTGGGACCATTTCGGCGGCCGTTTCCGGGGCGGAGACGGCGCATGAGCCGGTTCACGGGCGAAACGGTCAAGCGGTGGGTGGCCGATATCGTCGACACGCTGGGCCGCGAACGCCGCAATATCGACGAATTGAACGTCTTCCCGGTAGCCGACGCCGACACCGGCACCAACATGTACTTCACTGTCCGCGCTGGCGCCGGCGCGGTTCGCGACCTGGCTGCCGACGCTCCCGTCGGACACCTGCTTGACGCGTTCGCGGTCGGGGCCATGCGCGGTGCCCGCGGCAATTCCGGCCTCATCCTGGGGGTGGCGTTGCAAGGCTTCGCCCGCGCCTTCCGGGCCGACGCCGCACCCGCCGACGGCGAGTCCGATGGCGGGCCGGGCGCGGACGCCGCGGCAATCGCCGAGGCCCTGGAATCCGCCAACGCACGGGCGTGGGAGTCGGTGACCGAGCCGGTGAACGGCACCATGCTGACGGTGCTGTCCGAAGCCGCCCGCGCGGCGTCCGGCGCAGCGACCGAGGACGGCACGGCCGCCGTCCTGGCGTGCTGCGTGGATGCGGCACGGACGGCGTTGAACGCCACCGAAGTCCAGCTCGGCGTCCTCACCCGGGCGCACGTGGTCGATGCGGGCGGCGTCGGCGTCCTGCGGCTGCTTGAAGCGTTGGCCCGCAGCCTGGACGCCCCGGTGCCGCCCGGCAGCGTCCGGTTCTCGCGTGCCGTGACGGATACCGAGACGGAATACGGGTACGAAATCATCGGCGAGCTGGGAGCGGCCGACACGTCGCGGTTGACAGCCGACCTGGTGCGTCTCGGCGGCACGTCGATGGTGGTGGCCGACGGGGGCGAGCGCGCCGCCACGGTGCACGTGCACGTGCCGGACCGGGACGCGGCCCGCGGGGGAGTCGAGGCCATCAACCGTTACGGCACGATCCGCCGCGTTCGCGTGTCGTCGCTGGTCGCCGGCCGCGGCGCCGCCGCCGACAAGGACCCCGGCTTGATCGCCGTCTCGAATGGCAGCGGCCTGACCGCGACGTTCGCCTTGGCCGGGGCCGAAGTGCTGCCGAGCGGCAAAGACCCGACGTCCATGGTCCGGCAAATGCGCGAGACAATAGAATCGCTCGGCGCCAGGGACGTCGTCGTCCTGCCCAACTCGCCCATCACCCTGGCCGTCGCGCTCGACATTCAGGCCAGGAACACGATCATCGACGGTCAAATCCGCGTCATCCCGTCCCGGTCGGATGTGCAGAGCCTCGCAGCGGCAGCAGTCTTCGACGACACGGCCCCGCTCGACACCGTCACGGCAGCCATGACCGACGCCGCCGAAGCGACCAGGCACGGGGAAGTGCTCGTTGCCACAACCGCCGGCTGCAACGCGGTGGTGGGTTCGTGGCAAGCCGGCGACGTGCTGGGCCGGATCGACGCCACGGTGCGCATGCGCGGACGCCGTGTCGAGGAGATCGCCGGCGCCGTGCTTGCCGAACTGGCTGGCCGGGGAGCCGAACTCGTCACGTTCGTACGCGGCGAGGCCTGCCCGGACGGGCTTGTCGCGGCGCTGGCCGACCGACAGGGGCCGGACGTCGAGATCACCGTGCTTGACGGCTCATCGGACTCGGCGCTGCAGATCGGGGTGGAGTGATGCCGGGCGCTCGGCCGGATCCGCTGGCGCAACCCTTGAAATCGGCGCTGGGGACGCGCGCGGCAAACCTCCTGGCCACGCTCGATCTCACCACCGTCGGCGACCTGCTGCGGCATTATCCGCGCCGGTACATCCAACCCGGTGAGCTGACCGATCTGAGCGCACTGCGTGAAGACGAGAACGTGACGCTGCAGGCCACCGTCGTCAGCGTTGATTCACGCCGTATGCGAAACCGTCGCGGCAGCCTCACGAATGTGGTGATCTCGGACGGCGTGAGCACCGGACACGTCACGTTCTTCAACCAGCCGTGGCTGGACAAACAATTGCGCCCGGGGATGGCCGCCATCTTCAGCGGCAAGGTCGGCCGGTACCGCGGTAAGCTCCAGCTGGCCTCGCCCATGTGGTTCAACATTGCAGACGATGAGAAGGAACCCGATCTGGCGTCGGATCCGTTGGCGGCCGGCGAGGCGACGGCACCCATTGCCGTCTACCCGGCCGGCGAAAAGATCAAGTCCATGCAGATCCGTAAGCAGATCCTCGGCCTGCTGCGCCGGCTGCGTCCGGCCGAGCTGGTCGACCCGATCCCGGGCGGCCTCATCGAAAGCCGCGACCTGCCCGGCCTTTACGAAGCGTTCGAAGCGGTCCACCGGCCGATGACCATCGAACAAACCCGATCCGGATTGGCGCGATTCAAATTCGAAGAAGCGCTCGCCTTGCAAACGCAACTTCTGCGCCGCCGCCACCGCGCCGCCGATCTGCCCGCCGTCCGTCGTCCCGGAAAAGACAGCGGCGGGCTGCTTGCCGCGTTCGATGCGCAGCTGCCGTTCGAACTGACCGGCAGCCAACGGACCGCCGGCGATGAGATCGCCGCCGACCTGGCCGGCGGACACCCGATGAACCGGCTGCTGCACGGCGAGGTCGGATCGGGCAAGACGGTCGTGGCGGTGCGAGCCATGCTGCAAATCGTGGATTCCGGCGGCCAAGCGGCCTTGCTGGCCCCCACCGAGGTCCTCGCCGCGCAGCACTTCCGGTCCATCTCGCAGCTGCTGGGCGACTTGGGCGCCGGCACGCTGATGGCCGGCCTCGAGTCCGACGAAGCGCGCACTCGGGTCGGCCTGCTCACCGGCTCGCAGCAGACTGCCGAACGGCGGCGCATGCTGCTCGACATCATCAGCGGCGATATCGGCATCGTCGTCGGTACGCACGCGCTGATTCAGGACGCCGTGAAATTCCACGATCTCGGACTTGTGGTGGTCGACGAACAGCACCGGTTCGGCGTCAAGCAACGCGATGCGCTGCGCGACAAGACCACCGCGGGAGTACGTCCGCACACGCTCGTCATGACTGCCACGCCGATTCCTCGGACCATCGCCATGACGGTGTTCGGCGATCTGGACACGTCCACCCTCACCGAGCTGCCGAACGGTGAAAAGAAGATCGACACCTACCTGGTGTCGCTGAACGAACATGCGCATTGGTGGGACAGAATCTGGGAACGGGTCCGCGAAGAAGTCGACACCGGCCGGCAGGTGTACGTCGTGGCGCCGCGCATCGGCGACGAGGACACCGTCGACCCGGCCGCCGAGCCGGCCGCGTCAGTGAGCGAAACCGTAGCTCTCTTGCGCGGCCGGCCGGAGCTGGAAGGCACGACCATCGAGATGTTGCACGGCCGCATGAGCGCCGAAACGAAGAACCGGTTGATGACCGACTTCGCGGCCGGTCGGATCGACGTGCTCGTGTCCACGACCGTGATCGAAGTGGGAGTGGACGTGGCAAATGCCAAGGCCATGGTCATCCTCGACGCCGAGCGCTTCGGCGTCGCCGCGTTGCACCAACTTCGCGGGCGGGTCGGGCGCGGTAAAGACCCGGGGCTATGCTTCCTGGTGACAAGCTCCGAGCCCGGAACTCCGGGGTATTCGCGGCTCACGCATGTCGCCGCGACACTCGACGGATTCGAGTTGTCTAAACTTGACGTGGAGAGTCGGCGTGAAGGCGATGTTCTGGGCAATGCGCAGTCCGGTGGGAAATCCGGGCTGAAGCTCCTGCGGGTGCTCAAGGACGAACGGCTGATCGCGGATGCGCGCCGGGCGGCGGACGCACTCGTCGCCGACGATCCCGAACTGGACAACCATCCTGCCTTGAACGCGTTCATCGGCGACGTGCTGGGCCATGAAGACGAGGAATATCTTGAGCGCGGCTAAGAAGAAGAACTACGTCATCGAAGTCAGCGAACTTCTCGTCGGCTACAACCAGGGCACCGTGTGCGGGGAGCTGAACTTCGAGGTCGAGGCCGGCGACGTGCTGTCGCTGATCGGCGCCAACGGCGTCGGAAAGACAACTGTCTTGAAAGCGCTCATCGGGCTGCTCGAGCCGGAGGAAGGGGCGGTGAAACTGTTCGGCCGCCCGGTCGACGACAGGGAGCTGTGGTTCCGGCGCGACGTGGCGAGCGTCCTGGACGAGGACGCCTTCTTCCCGTCGCTGTCGGTGGCCGAGCACCTGATCCTGATGGCCAAGGGGCACGCCGTGCCGAACCCCGAGGACGCCGTGATCGCCGAACTCGAAACGTTCGGCTTGACGGCCAGGGCCGAGGCGCTGCCCAGCGAGTTGTCCTCCGGACAACGCAGACGGATGCTACTGGCGTCGGCCTTTCTGCGGCCGTTCAAACTCCTGGTCCTGGACGAGCCCGAACAACGGCTCGATCCGTCCACCCGCATCCAGCTGGGCGAGCGACTGCGCGCCCTCGGGGACGCCGGCACCGCAATAGTCATGGCCACCCACGACGGCGAGCTGATGAGCGCGGCGTCCGACTGGGCAATCCTGATCGGCGACGAACCCGAATCGATGTCGGTCGACGACGCATCGGAATTCTTAGGATCATGAGCACCGACGAAACCGCGGCAGCGCCGGAGCGCCTGAACGCCGCCCAGATCCGCGCCCTGACGTCCCGGGCCAGCAAATCCCGCAGCGACAAGAGCCTCACCGACGTGGTCGGCGACTTCTACACGTCGATCTTCACGGCAATCATCGCGGTCACCATGATGGGCGGCGCCGTGACGGGCATCGAGAAATCCGCAGGATCCCCGTCGTCCGGCGGCCTTTTGCGCACCGTCTCGCCCGTCACACCCGTGCCGATCTTCTGGGCGTCCGTGCTGATGCTGCTGGTCGGGGTGGCCATCACCCTGGGCCTCCTTGCCCGGCTGGGCCCGATGAGCTCATCGGGGGACCAGGCCACGTGGTGGCTGTCGCTGCCGGTGGAACGCCGCGGATTCATGACGCCCGGTCTGACCCGGCTGCTGTCCGTCCTCTTCGCCACCGGACTGGCCGGGTCGCTGCTGGCGGTGCTCGGCTCGGGGACGGGATCGCCGATCGGCATGGTCTCGGGCGCCCTGGGCGGGATGGCGTTGGGCGGCATCGCCATCGGCATGCAAGTGCTGGGGCTGCGTTCGCTGCTTGTGATAGTCGCGGATATCGCCGCGATCGCGGCGCCTATCGTGCTTGCCGCGTACTTCTTCGTCGGCGGCATCCCGGCGTCCGGCCTCGGAACGGCAGGGCTTGCCGTTCCGGCGCTCTGGCCGCTTGCGGCCGGCACCGACGAATGGATAGCAGCGGGACTCAGCGCCGTGTTCGCGGCCGCCACAATCTGGTTGGGTATTGCCGCGGCCGGACGGTTCCGCGTGCGCGAGCTCGTGGCGGCCGGCGGAGTGTCCAGCCGGGTGGCCTCATCCATCACGACGCTCGACACGCGCGAACTCTCCCGCGTGCTGGCCGGACCGGTCAAACGCCGGGCGCGCCGCAACAGCAAGTTCCGGTGGGTCGGCTCACCGGCCGCGGCCCTGCTGGCCAGCGAGATCACTTTGTTCGTCCGGTCGCCGCGGCGGATCGGCCAACTGGTGGTGCTGGCCGTCGTCCCGACGCTCGCCACGGTGATCCAAGGCGTGCTGTCGTCGATGGCCGTCGTGTTCCTTGCTTTCCTGGTGTGCGCGTTCTCGGCCGCCTTGACGACTGTGGAATCGTCCCGTCAGGCCGAAATCAATCCGAGCCTCGACCGGCTGCTGCCGATGGAGGCCCGCACCGTGTACCGGATCCGGTCGGTACTGCCGCTGATCCTGCTGACGCTCTGGATGGCCGCCACGTGCATCATGCTGGGAATCGTCAGCGGCATGGGCGTGCAACTGGTACTGCTCGGCGTGCTCACGGTTCCGGGGTTCGCCGGCGCCGGTCTGCGCAGCGCCTACCGGCCCGCCCCGGACTGGTCGAGCCCGTCGATCTCGGGTCCGACCGGTCCGATCCCGACCGCAGCCATTTCGGCATTGCGGCGCGGCCCGGACTTCGCCTTGTTCAGCTCGCTCACGTTCGGCGTCGGACTGTTCCTCGGATTCGTGCCGAACTGGCTCTTTGCAGTCGACTTCGGCATCGCCCTGGGCTTGTGGGCCTTGGTGGTGCGCAGGCCCATGCCGCACAAGAAGTCGCTGATGGAACGGATGCAGGAAAGTCAGGAGCGGCTCAGCGAACAGCAGGCACGCCGTTGACCCGGATCATAGCCGGCCGCTTTGGCGGCTTGACCCTGCGGACGCCGGCCGGCACCTCGACCCGCCCGACCGGCGAGCGCGTGCGCGAGGCACTGTTCTCGGCTCTCGACCATGCCGGGCTGCTGGACGGCGCGCGCGTGCTGGATTTGTACGCCGGCTCCGGTGCGCTCGGGCTCGAAGCCCTCAGCCGCGGCGCCGCCGCCGTCACGCTCGTCGACAAGGCGGACGCCGCCGTGAAGACCATCCGGGCCAACGCTGCGGCGGCCGGCCGGGCCATCGGAAGCGGGGAGGCCATCTCGAGCGTCAAGAGCGCAGCCGACGCATTCTTGGGCCGCGCCGAGGAGCAGTTCGACGTCGTCCTGATCGACCCGCCGTACGCGGTCGGCGAGCGAGAGCTTGCGCGCACGCTCGAACTGGTGCGCTCGCGGCTGGACGACGATGGCATCGTCGTGGTGGAGCGTGCCACCAGGTCGTCGGAGCCGTCCTGGCCGGAAGGGCTGACCGGAACCCGCAGCAGGAAATACGGCGACACCACGCTGTGGTGGGCCGACGCGGCGACGCCCGAACCGGCCGGCCCGGCGTCCGACGCCGAGGTGGCGTCGTTTGCGCGACGACTCGGCCTGCCGGGGCTGTTCGACGTGCACACGCACTTCATGCCGACGCGCGTGCTGGACAAGGTGTGGCGGTACTTCGAGACGAACACCCGCTTCGACTGGCCGATCACGTATCGGCAGGACGAGGACGAGAGGGTCCGGCGGTTGCGGGATCTCGGCGTCCGGCGTTTCACCGCGATGCTGTACCCGCACAAGCCCGACATGGCCCACTGGCTGAACCGATGGGGAGCCGACTTCGCCGCGCGCACCCCGGACTGCCTGCACACCGCGACGTTCTTCCCGGAGCCCGGCAACGACGAGTACGTGCGCGAGGCGCTCGGCGCCGGGGCGCGGGTGTTCAAGGCGCACGTGCAGGTCGGCGGCTACGATCCGAGCGACCGATTGTTGGACGGCGTGTGGGCGCAGCTGGAGGATGCCGGAGTGCCCACCGTGATCCATTGTGGGTCCGGGCCGAATCCGGGGAAGTTCACCGGACCGGAACCGATCCGCGCCGTGCTGCGCCGACATCCCCGCCTCCGACTGATCATCGCGCATCTGGGGATGCCCGAATACGAGGATTTCGCCGCCCTTGCCGAAGGCCACGACGGCGTCTATTTGGACACGACGATGAACTTCACCGATTTCACCGAAAAACTCATGCCGATGCCCGACGAGCTGCTGCCGCGGCTGGCCGCCCTGCAGGACAAGATCCTGCTCGGCAGCGACTTTCCGAACATCCCGTACCCGTACGCACACCAGATTGACGCCCTGACCCGGCTGGGGTTCGGCGACGAGTGGCTGCGTGCCGTCCTCTGGCACAACGCGGCGGGCCTCTTCGCCGAGTACTAAACGGCCGGCCGGGTGGTTCCGGCTGCGGGGGCAGTTTGTTCGTTGTGGGGTGGTAAATATGGCACCGGGGGAGACAAACGACTCCGCCGATAGGGTGGATCGCGGACAACGCCCCGCCCCGAAGCCGTCCAGTCCGACGAGGCACCCCGACTTCCGTTGCCGTCGGCCCGAAGTGGGCTACCGTATGAGGCATGCTTTGCGTATGCCCCGGCTCGTACGACCCGGTCACCGTCGGCCACATCGACATCATCCGGCGCGCGGCGCGCTTGACCGACCAGGTCATCGTGGCAGTCGTGCACAATCCCGGTAAGGAAGGCACGTTCTCGATCGAAGAACGCGTGGATCTGTTGTCCGAGTCGCTTGCCGACGTCGACAACGTGCGTCTGGACGAGCTCTCGAACGGCCTGTTGACGGATTTCTGCCGGGACGTGGGCGCGGACGCCGTCGTCAAGGGGTTGCGCTCGGGCACCGATTTTTCGTACGAGCTGCCGATGGCGCTGATGAACCGTCATTTGACGGGGCTGGAGACCATATTCATTCCGGGCGACCCGCGCTACGAGCACGTCTCGTCGTCCCTGGTCAAAGAGGTAGCGCGGTTTGGCGGCGACGTTTCCGGCCTGGTGCCCGGCCCCGTGCTCGATCCGCTGCTGCACCGCCTGCGTTCACTCTGACCGGCGTTTTGGCAGGCCGGACGCCGGTGCGGTACGCTGGATAGTCGCCTGCAGCGGGTTTGTCGCGCGGGCCGCGGCACCCATCACACCGATCACGGGAGAGTTCACCATGTCTGTTCACGCAGGCTCGCCTTTCGTGTTCAACATCCGCGAATACGGCCTCGACCGCAAGCCCGGAGCGTCGCACGACGTCCGGCGTACCGTGCCGGCCCCGGCGGATCTGAAGAACGAAGTGATAGCGGTGCCGGAGGGCAGCGACATCGACGTCAGTCTCAAGCTTGAATCGGTCGTGGAGGGCATTTACGTCTCCGGAACCGTGACGGCCGACGCGCACGGCGAGTGCGTGCGCTGCCTTGCCCCGTACTCCGAACGGATCGAAGCGGACGTGCAGGAGCTGTTCGTGTACGACTCCGAACCCGTCGGCCAGGACGAGGATTTGTACCAGCTGGAGGCCGAGAGGTTAGACTTTTCTCCGGTGCTGCGGAATAACGTCGTGATGGCACTGCCGCTCCGCCCGGTCTGCCGGCCGGAATGCGAAAACTTCGACGCCGTATCGGCCGATGGCGTCGTGTGGAATGCTGAACCGGAAGACACCGGCACAGGCGAAGGCCAGGGCGACCCGCGGTGGGCGGCCCTGCAGGATCTACTGAACGAGAAGAAAGAGAGCTAGTCGTGGCTGTCCCGAAGCGGAAAATGTCCCGCAGCAATACCCGGCATCGCCGTTCGCAGTGGAAGGCCCAGGTGCCCACACTGGTCAAGCGGCAAGAGAACGGGCGCACCGTGTACTCGCGCCCGCATCACGCCAACGTCGTCGAAGATTCGGCCGGCACCCCGATGTTCTTGGAATACAAGGGCCGTAAGGTCGCAGACGTCTGAGTCGGCCGGTTCGATGAGTGAACCGACGGAGATTTTGGGGCGTCTCGGTGTCGATATCGACACCGAGACGCTTCGTCATGCGCTGACGCATCGCAGCTACAGCTATGAACACGGCGGCATCCCCACCAACGAGCGTCTTGAATTCTTGGGCGACGCGGTGCTGGGGGTCGTCGTCACTGTGGCGTTGTACACCGACAATCCGGACCTGCCCGAGGGCCAGCTGGCCAAACGCCGGTCCGCGGTCGTCAACACGCGCGCCCTGGCACAGGTGGGCCGCCGGCTCGGCCTCGGCGACTTCATCATGCTGGGCAAGGGCGAAGAGCGCAGCGGCGGACGCGACAAGGACTCGATCCTTGCCGACACCGTCGAGGCCCTGATCGGCGCCACGCAGGTGGGCGCCGGCATGGACGCGGCCTGGGCCCTCGTGCACCGACTGATCGACCCGCTGCTGGCCGACGCCGCGACGCTGGGCGCCGGCATGGACTGGAAAACATCGCTGCAGGAGGCCTCCTCGGCCGCGGGCCTCGGCACGCCGTCCTACGAGGTGACAGGCACCGGCCCGGATCACGCTCGCCGGTTCACGGCCGACGCCCGACTGGGCAGCACAACCTGGGGCACCGGCGACGGCAGCTCCAAAAAAGACGCCGAGGCGGCCGCAGCCGAAGCGGCGTATCGCGCCGTGACGGCCGAGCACCCCGGCGCTGTCGCCGGCTGATGCCCGAACTTCCCGAAGTCGAGGTCGTGCGCGCCGGACTTGCCCGCTGGGTCGTCGGCCGCCGGATCGACTCCGTCGACGTGGTCGAGCCGCGCAGTTTGCGCCGCCATCGTCCCGGCCCCGAGCACTTCACGGCGACCCTGGCCGGCCGAGAGATCACGGACGCCGTCCGGCGCGGCAAATATCTCTGGCTGCTGCTGACGAGCGGCAACGATCCGGCCCCGCTTGCCATGCTTGCCCATCTGGGCATGAGCGGGCAGCTGCTGGTGAAACCACCGGAAGCTCCGGCCGAGCGGCACTTGCGCGTGCGCGTGACGTTCGACGACCGCGACCTGCAGCTGCGGTTCGTCGACCAGCGCATCTTCGGATCCCTCCAGGTGACCGAACTCGTCACGACGGCGGACGGCGGGCCCGGCGGACTCGGACGCACCGGCCTGCCGCTGCTTCCCCCGGAGGTGGCCCATATCGCCCGGGACCCGCTCGATCCCGCATTCGACGACAGTGATTTCGCCGACCGCGTCAGGGCCCGGCACACCGGAATCAAACGGGCGCTGCTCGATCAATCGCTCATTTCGGGGATCGGCAACATCTACGCCGACGAAGCCCTATGGCGTGCCGCACTGCACTATGCCAGGCCGACCGAGACGCTGACGCGGACGGCCATTGCCCGGCTGACCGACGCCGTCCGGCAGGTGTTCGGCGAAGCGCTCGACGCGGGCGGCACCAGCTTCGACGCGCTCTACGTGAACGTGAACGGCGAATCCGGCTATTTCGACAGGTCGCTGGACGTGTACGGACGCGCCGGCGAGCCCTGCAAACGCTGCGGCACCCCGATAGTGCGGGAGAAATTCATGAATCGCTCAAGCCACTTTTGCCCGGTCTGTCAGCGGAAACGCTAGTCGATCGGGCCGCCCCGGGCATACCCGGAACGACGGTAGGTGCGGTCTCGCGGGGCTCCTCCGACTCGCCGTACGTCAACTGATAGCCCAATTCCGGCCAGCCCCGGCGATGATCGCCGGTGTTCAGATCTGCTCTGCCGACGATGGCGTGAGTCAGTCGGCGGAACTTTTGAAGTCCGTACAGCTTGCTGAACAGACCAAGTGGTCTGTAAAGTAGAGACATGGTCACCTCATACTCGACTCGGCGCAGTGGGGCGCGCACCTGGGCGGGGCTCGGGATCCTCACGTTGGCGGTGTTGCTGCTCGCGATCGACGGCACGGTGCTTGCTTTGGCGATTCCGGCGCTGACTGCTGATCTTGCGCCGTCGTCGACGCAGATCCTGTGGATCGGCGACATCTATTCGTTTGCTCTTGCCGGTCTGCTGGTGGTGATGGGGAACCTGGCCGACCGGATCGGCCGTAAGCGACTGCTGATGTTCGGTTCGGTCGGTTTCGGTCTGTCTTCCCTGGCTGCGGCGTTTGCGCCGACTCCGGAACTGCTCATCGTGGCGCGTACGGTGCTGGGGATCAGCGGGGCGACGATCATGCCGTCGACGCTGGCGATCGTGCGCAATCTTTTCCCGGATGCGCGCGAGCGGACTCGTGCCGTGGCGGTCTGGGCCGCCGGGGCGACTGCGGGGGCGGCAATCGGTCCGATCGTCGGCGGGGCGCTTCTGGAGCATTTCCACTGGGGAAGTGTCTTCCTCATCAACGTGCCGATCATGCTGATCGTCGTCATCGGCGGTCTGGCGCTGCTGCCGGAGTCGCGCGATCCGGGGAAGGGCAGGATTGACCTCCTGTCCGCCGTGTTGCAGTTCGCCGCGATAGTGCCGATCGTCTACGCGGTCAAGCACCTCGTGGCCGCGGGGTACGACGTGACCGTCATCGGCGGAATTATCGTAGGCGTTGCAGCGGGCTGGTGGTTCATCGTGCGACAGAGGCGCTTGTCGACCCCGTTGATCGATGTGGCGCTGTTCCGCAGGCCCGCCTTCAGCGGAGCAGTGGTCGCGGACACGGTGACGATCTTCGGGTTCGTGGGTCTGCTCTTTTTCTTTTCGCAGTATCTGCAGCTCGTGCGCGGCCTCATTCCCTTGGAGGCCGGTCTCGTCGATCTCTCGGCGTCGGTGACCTCCGTGATCGTGATCGCTCTGGCGGGTGCGGCAGTCGGCTGGTTGGGGCGCGGGCGTGCGATCGGTGCGGGGCTTGCACTGGCCGCGGCCGGCCTCATCGTCCTCGCCGTCGCCGAGGGAGCGGACCATCTGATCTGGATCGTCGTCGCGTTCGCGGTGATCGGATTCGGCACCGGACTGTCGATGACCCTGAACACGGATGCGATCGTGTCCGCGGCCCCACCGAAGCGCGCCGGCGCTGCTTCCTCGGTCGCCGAGACCGCCTACGAGTTGGGGGCGGCACTTGGAATCGCCGTGCTGGGGTCGCTGCAGAATGTCTTCTATCGGGCTCATCTCCCTGTGATCGACGACGACGCCACGCGAACGGTGGTCGAAGACTCGCTGGCATCGGCGACGTCCCACCTTGACCCCTCGGTTCCCGGGGTGGCCGGTCTTCTTGAGCAGGCGCGTGAGGCGTTCACGATCGGGATGCAGTGGACCTCGGTCATCGCAGCAATCCTCGTCGTCGCTGCCGTCGTCATCGCCTGGATCGTCATTCCGTCAGGCCGCGAGGAATCTCGCTCCGAGGCATCGCAACAGGCGATCTCATGACGATGCTCATCGACCGGGTCGCGATGCGCCCGTCCGTCGGTGCAGTTTCTCGCCGCGAGACTGGTGGGACGCGCGACCTCTCGCCGGATCGAAAGGAGAAACAGTGACTTTACCTGAAAAGCGCACGGTCGACGTCGTCATCGTGGGTGCCGGCCTGTTAGGTCTCACCGCCGCCGACCAGCTCACTCGGAACGGCTACGAGGTCGTCGTCTTGGAAGGACGCGATCGCGTGGGCGAACGAATCCGCAGGGCAGAAGTAGCGGGAAATTCCGTCGATGCCGGGGCAACGTGGGTTGCGCCGGACCACGCGGCGTTGCGCGAGCTTGCCGCCCGTCTCGGCATCGAGTTCGTTGCCCAGTTCCACCAGGGGAAAGGCGTGATCTCACTTGGCGGCAAGCGCAGGGTCGAGGGCCTCACCGCACTCGCGCCGTGGGTCATGGCCGACATCGCCAGGGTCATGAGCGTCCTGCAGAAGCGCGTCGACGACCTGCCGCTCGAGAACCCGTGGACGCACCCGAGCGCGGCACGCCTCGACGCCATGTCCTTCGGTGAGTGGCTGCGCCGCACACGGGCGCTCAAGGGCACACGCGCGTTCATGAACATGATCTGTACCGTGCATTGGGGAGCACCCGTCGGCGATGTATCGCTGTTCAACGTGATGCGCTACATCAAGACGCTCGGCGGACTCGAGCACATGCTCGCCGTCGAGGGCGGCGACCAGCAGGATCGCATCCTCGGCACCGCGCACGGACTCGTCACGGCGCTTGCTGAGACGGTCGACTCGCATGCGCGCACCGACGCTTCGGTTGAGAAGTCGACTGCCGCCATCGATACCCCGCGCGTTCTGCTCGACGCACCCGTCGAACGCATCACCACCAGCGAGGACCGGGTCACCGTCGAGACCGGAACTCATCGCATCGATGGTCGATACGTCATCGTCACGGCGTCCCCAATGCACCGTGCCACCATCGAGTTCTCACCGGCCCTGCCGGCTCAACACTACGGACTCGCCCGCAGCTGGCGTCTGGGCGCGCTCAGCAAGGCCTTCGTCGCCTACGACCGCCCCTTTTGGCGTGACGACGGCCTGTCCGGCGAGGGCATGTCCGACGACGACACCGTCTTCCTCACCTTCGACGTGAGCCCCGGCGCTGCCGGACCCGGCATTCTCATGGTTTTCTGCGATGCCCGCGGATTCGACGCATACACGTCCTTCGAACGACGACGTCGCGTCATTGGACACCTCGCCCACCTCTATGGAGAGCAGGCGCGAGACAGCATCGACTACACCGACTTCTCCTGGGGCAACGACACCTTCGCACCCGGTGGACCGAACCCCGCCGTCGGGCCCAAAGCGTGGACCGCGTTCGGGCCCTACCTGCGCGAGCCGGTTGGGCGCATCCACTGGGCGGGATCCGAGACCGCAGGCCGGTTCTCCGGCACCATGAACGGCGCGATCCTGTCCGGCCAACGCGCCGCAACCGAACTCGTCACACGCCTCGAGGGCGAGAAGTAGTCTCGTTTCGAGTCAGGCAGACAGGTGCCCGCCCAGAGTGAGCGACAGAAGAAGCTCGCGCTGGACGGCCACCTCGTCGGCGGGCTGTCCGCCGTACGCCATCGCCGCTGCCAGGCCCTCGGCGGCTCGCCTCACCACGAAGATCCGATCGGCCGGCAAACCATCGATCGCGAACTGCTCAGCCCACCACCGCTCATCGGCCCGAGAAAGGTCCGCCACCTCGGGAATGTCATAGACACCGACCCAGGACGGGGCCGAGGTGAAGTACTCGACCGTCTCTTCCGCCCCCGAGCACAGAGCCCGGACGTAGGCGCGGAGCATCTTCCCCGGCTGATTCTCGGACAGATCCAGATGGGACTGGACCGCGGCACGGAAGCGGCGGTTCGCGTCATCGACCAACGCCACGATGAGCGCCTCGCGAGTTGGGAAGTGATGCAGCAGCCCGCCCTTGGAGACCCCGCCATCCTTCGCGATCGACGCGAGCGACACCCCCGTCCCCTTCTCCGCGAATGCGCGTACCGCCGCCGACAGCACGGCGGCCCGCGTGCGCTCGGAATTGCGCGACTGACGCGCACGATCTGAGACTGCGTCCATACCGCCAGTCTACCTAACAAGTAAATCGGTCGGTTGTGCCGACCCATAAGCTTGTAATTTCCTCGTAGCCGACTCGCAATTGCCCCGCCGTTGGACGGGTACGGACGCGCCGGCGAGCCCTGAAAACGCTGCGGCACCGCGATAGTGCGGGAGAAATTCATGAATCGCAGCGCATATTTCTGCCCGAACCGCCAAAAAGTGCCAAGACGCGCCCGCTGGTGACGTTAGGGTAAGGGCTGTAAGTTGACCACGCGGCCGCCGGCCCCTCCCGACGGCTGCCGATCGAACGAGTGAGGCCGACAGGTGCATTTGAAGACTCTGACCCTCCGCGGGTTCAAGTCGTTCGCCTCGGCCACCACGTTTGAATTCGAACCGGGCGTGACCTGCGTGGTCGGTCCGAACGGGTCGGGCAAATCCAATGTGGTCGATGCGCTCAGCTGGGTGATGGGCGAACAAGGCGTCAAGAGCCTGCGCGGCGGAAAGATGGAAGACGTCATTTTTGCCGGCACTTCCGGACGGGCGCCGCTGGGTCGCGCCGAGGTGTCGTTGACCATCGACAACACCGACGGTGCCCTGCCGATCGACTACACCGAAGTGACGATCTCGCGCACCCTGTTCCGGTCCGGGGGCAGCGAATACGCCATCAACGGTTCATCGGCACGCCTGCTCGACGTGCAAGAGCTGCTCTCGGACTCCGGCCTCGGACGCGAAATGCACGTCATCGTCGGCCAAGGGCAGCTGGACGCCGTCCTGCACGCCTCACCCGAAGAACGGCGCGGATTCATCGAAGAGGCCGCCGGCGTGCTCAAGCACCGCAAGCGCAAAGAAAAAGCGGTCCGCAAGCTCGAAGCCATGCAAGCCAATCTGACGCGCTTGTCGGACCTGACGTCCGAGATCCGCCGGCAACTCGGACCGCTCGGCAGGCAGGCCAAGATTGCTCGGCGCGCCCAAACCGTGCAAGCAGACCTGCGCGATGCACGCGCCCGACTGCTGGCCGACGATCTCGTCCAGCTCACGTCGCAATTCGAACAGGAAGCCGCCGACGAATCGGCGCTGAAGGCCCGCCGCGCCGAGGTCGAAAAAGCACTCGAGGAAGCCAAGACCCGGCAAAACCACGTGCAGCGAACCCTTGCCGAGGCCTCGCCGCGGCTCGCTGCGCACCGCGACACCTGGTACCGATTGTCGACCCTGCACGAGAGACTCGGCAGCTTGAAGAACCTGGCCGGCGAACGCATCCGCTTGTTGGGAACCCAGGAGGAGAAGTCGGGATCGGGGCGCGACCCGGACGAACTCGACAAACAGGCGGAGTCCTTGCGGGACGAGCAATCCCGGCTTGCCGAGGAGATCGACGGATTGAAGCGGGCGCTGGACGATGCGGCAGCGCACCGATCGGAGTCCGAAGACGCACACGCTCGGGAGGAAAAACGCGTGGCCGCGCTGCTGCGGGCGTCCGCCGACCGCCGCGAAGGGCTGGCACGCCTGGCCGGCGCCGTCCAGGCCCAACGGTCGAAGGTCGAAGCGGCGGAGGCCGAGATCGGCAGACAACGCGAATCTCTGCGCGAGACCGAACGCCGTCGCGACGACGCATCGGCCGAATTCGCGTCCGTCGAACAATCCGTGGCCGGGGTCGAAGAGGGCGAAGAAGGCCTCGACCGGGAGCACGAGAGCGCGCAAACCGAACTCGACGCGGCCGAGGCCGCACTCGCCGAGCTCGACGCCACCACACGCGAGCTCGAGACCGAGCAGAACTCGCTCACGGCCAGGCTCGACGCATTGCAGATCGGGTTGGCCCGGCAAGACGGTTCCGGCGTCCTGCTCGATTCCGGGAGTCCCGGCGTCCTCGGGTCCGTCACGTCGCTGCTCAGCGTGAAATCCGGCTACGAGAACGCCGTCACCGCCGCCTTGGGACGGGTCGCGGACGCGGTGGTCGTGGACTCGGTCGATTCGGCAGTGGACGCCGTCCGATATCTCAAAGACGGCGAGGCCGGCAGATCCGAACTCGTCATCGCGAACGGTGCGGACGGGCCGGCTCCGGCCCCGGCGCACGACGGCGGCACGCCGGCAATTGACGTCGTCACGCCGAAACCGGCGTTGAAATCCGCGATTGCGCGGCTGCTTGCCGGGACCGTCATCGTCGACGGCATCGCCGAAGCACGCGAACTTGTCGCGCGGTCCGGCGACGTCACCGCAGTGACGCGGGACGGCGACGTGTTCTCGGCCTCCCGCGCGCTGGGCGGAACCGTGGGCGAGAGTCCGAGCCTGCTGGCCCTGCAAACCGCCGTCGACGAGGCTGGGGCCCGTCAGAGCGAGATCGAGCACGAGCTCGAGCGCGTCCGCTTTGCCCGTGCCGGCGCCGACGAACGCGTGCAGAAGGCCTCGGCCGACGTCGACGCCGCCATGGCGGAACTGCACGCGTCGGACGCGCGGCTCGCCGCGGTTGCCGAACAGCTGGGCAGGCTCGGATCACAGACCCGGTCCGCCGCCGCCGAAGCCGAACGGCTCGAGAAACAGGTGGCCACAACCGAGGAATCCCTCGAGACCGAGCGGAAGAAACTCGCCGACGTCACCGAGCGGCTCGCGGCGGCCGAGGACGCGGACGAGGGCGACCAGGAACCCGATACCGACGCGCGCGACGACCTTGCCGACAAGGCCCGGATGGCGCGCGCCGCGGAAATGGACGCGAAACTGGCGCTGCGCACCGGCGAAGAACGTGCGCACGCATTGGCCGGCAGGGTGAAATCGCTCGAGGCCGCTGCCCGCACCGAACGCAACGCCCGGGCCGAAGCTGCCCGGCGCGCCGAGATCCGCCAACAGCAATCACAACGGGCCCAGGCAGTGGCGTCCGCCGCGGACGCCGTCGCCGAGGCGCTCTCCGGGTCCATGACCCGCGCCGCCGAAGCGCGCGACGAGGCCGAGCGTGAACACGCGGCCGGTGAAGAGACGCTCGGCAAGCTGCGCACAACGGTCGACGAACTGCAGGGTGAATTGAACGAGCTCACCGACACCGTGCATTCGGGAGAGGTGGCGCGCACTCAGCAGCGGCTGCAGATCGAGGCATTGCAGTCCCGCGCCGTCGACGAGCTCGGCATCACGGCCGAACACCTTGTCGACGAATTCGGCCCGGACCGCCCGGTGCCGGTGGCTTCTCCGGGTAACGATTCCGCGGACGGCGGCCCGGAGGGCGGCAATGAACGGGACGACGGGCCGGGGGCCGGCAACGAACGGGACACCGTGCCGTACGTCCGTGCCGAGCAAGAGAAACGACTGAAGAGCGCCGAACGCGATTTGAACAAACTCGGCCGCGTGAACCCGCTGGCGCTCGAGGAATTCAACGCGTTGGAAGAGCGGCACAAGTTCCTGGAGACCCAGCTGGACGATTTGAAACGCTCCCGCGGCGACCTGCTCGATATCGTCAGCGATGTGGACAAACGCGTCGAAGAGGTCTTCACCGAGGCGTTCCACGATACTGCCGAGCAGTTCACCGTCGTCTTCGACAGACTGTTCCCGGGCGGCGAGGGCAAGCTGGTGCTGACAAATCCGGACGACATGCTCACGACCGGTATCGATGTCGAGGCTCGTCCGGCGGGCAAGAAGGTCAAACGGCTGTCGCTGCTGTCCGGCGGCGAACGATCGCTCACGGCCGTCGCACTGCTCGTGGCGATCTTCAAGGCGCGGCCCAGTCCGTTCTACGTGATGGACGAGGTCGAGGCGGCGCTGGACGACACCAACCTGTCTCGGCTGATCACGATTTTCGACGAACTGCGCGAATCGAGCCAGCTGATAGTGATCACCCACCAAAAACGCACCATGGAGGTCGCCGACGCGTTGTACGGCGTCTCGATGCGCGGCGACGGCGTCAGCGCCGTCATCAGCCAGCGCCTCGATGGTCGTCACGACGCAGCTGCCGGGCAGGAAACTGTCAGCGAATCGTGATGTTGGCCTCCGACGGGCCGGCCGGGCACCCCGCTATCATAGGGAGGTACCCCACGTCGACGACAGACAGACATTTGGAGAGCTCCGCCAGTGCACACCGCGCAACAACCACCCGCTAGGCAGGATCGATGAGCATCGTCATCATCGGCCTCGTGGTATGCGTGGCTATTGCCGTGCTGATCGTGCTCCTTGTCGCCTTGCCGGGGCTGCGATCCGAAGGTCGCATCCCCGACAACGAGACTCAGAATTTCCGCCTGCCCGGATCGTGGACGGGATTCGACGACGAGGACTCGGTCGACGACTTGTTCACCGGCGACGGTGACGAATTCGAACCGGCCGGGCTCGTGGCGGCCGACGAGAAGGAATCGCGAGAAGCCAAACGCGCCAGAAGGCAGCGTGCGAAGGCCGAACGGGCAATCGCCGAGAAACGCTCCGAGGAGCCCGGACCGGACGAGCGCGGGACGGGCGGCGACCAAGAACTGCCGAAAAAGGCGCCGGCGGAAAAATCGCGACGGCCCGAGCCGGCGGTTGCCGCGTCGTCCGACGCTCAACCCGTTGCCGCTCGTGTTGCCGAATCGCCGGACGCAGAGCAGGACGCCAAGCAGAACACCGAGGCGGGCCGGGGCGCCGAGCCCGAATACGTGCCGCGACTGCAATCGATGCGCCATGCCATGCCGCCGGTATGGGCGGGCCGACCGCGCACCCGGCACTGGCGTGCACCGGAATCCGGCGAGGGATTGAAAACCGCCGCAAAGCTCCTGATCGGCTGACGCCGCGGACCACCGCCGGGTCGGCCCGGCGTCGACTCCGCTCCGGCTCCCTCCGATGCAGGGAAGCCCTTCTATCCATGAGAGACTGACCAACCGTGGACGCTACCGAACTTCTCGTATTCATCATTGTCTTCGTCGTCGTGGTGGCGGGTGTCGCCACGACGCTCGTCACCGGCGCCAAGCGGCGTGCCAAGAGCGCGCTGCAACGCCGGCCCCGTGGCGGCACTGCGACCGCCGAGGACGAGTCCGGCACGGTTCAAGAAGAGCGTGCCGCCGGTGACGAATCCGCCTCGGAGCCCGGCGACACACTGACCGCGCCGACCGAACCGGCCCCTCTCGAAACACCCACCGAGCCGCGAACCAGGCTGGCACGCCTGCGCGCCCGTTTGGCGAAGTCCAACTCGGGCCTGGGCCGTGGGTTGCTGGCGTTGTTGTCCCGGGACACGCTTGACGAAGAGACGTGGGAAGAGATCGAGGACACGCTGCTCCTTGCCGATGTGGGCGTCGACCCGACCACCGAACTCGTCGACACGCTACGCGAACGAGTCCGCGTGCTCGGCACGAAGGAGCCCGACCAGCTGCGCGCCCTGCTGCGCGAAGAGCTCATTAAACTCGTCGACCCGACGATGGAGCGCGAACTGAGCGTCACGGCCGCGCCGGGCCGGCCCGCCGTCGTCCTCGTCGTCGGCGTGAACGGCACCGGAAAGACCACGACCGTCGGCAAGCTTGCCCGCGTACTCGTGGCGGAGGACAAGGACGTCGTGCTGGGCGCGGCCGATACATTCCGAGCCGCCGCCGCCGATCAGCTGCAGACGTGGGGCGAACGCGTCGGCGTGCCCACGGTTCGTTCGGACAAGGAAGGTGCCGACCCGGCGTCCGTGGCGCACGACGCAGTGCGTGCCGGCATCGACGGCGAATCGGACGTCGTACTGATCGACACCGCCGGGAGGCTGCAGAACAAGGTCGGGCTCATGGATCAGCTCGGCAAGGTCAAGCGCGTGGCCGAACGGGCGCTGGACGGCGGCACGATCGATGAAGTGCTGCTGGTGCTCGATGCGACGACGGGCCAGAACGGGATGCAGCAGGCCAAGGTCTTTTCCGAAGTCGTCGACATCAGCGGGATCGTGCTGACCAAATTGGACGGAACGGCGAAGGGCGGCATAGTCGTCGCGGTCCAGCGGGCGCTCGGCGTCCCCGTGAAGTTGATCGGTCTGGGAGAAGGGCCCGACGACCTGGCCCCGTTCACTGCCGAAGAATTCGTCGACGCGCTGCTGGACTGACCCGCCCGCGCGCCTCACCTTCCGCCGAGTGGTGGCGAATGGCTGCGAAATCGCCGATTTCGCAGCCGTTCGCCACCACTCGGCGAAGTGCGAGGGGGCATAACAGCCGTTCGCCACCACTCGGCGCAGCGTTTTCCTCGCGGCTGTCGCGGCGCGATTGGAGGGGCCGGGCCCGGCGATTGTAGGCTTGAGGAATGTTCAATTCGCTTTCCGACCGTCTCACGACGACGTTCAAGAATCTTCGCGGCAAGGGCCGGCTGTCCGAGGCCGACGTCGATGCGACGATTCGCGAGATCAGGCGTGCTCTGCTGGACGCGGACGTCGCGCTGCCGGTTGTGCGCGGATTCACCGGGAAAGTGCGTGAACGGGCGCTGTCGGCCGAGGTCTCGGCAGCGCTGAATCCGGCTCAGCAGATCGTCAAGATCGTCAACGACCAGCTGGTCGAGGTCCTCGGAGGGGAAACACGGCGGCTTCAATTCGCCAAAAACCCGCCCACCGTCATCATGCTGGCCGGCCTGCAAGGCGCCGGTAAGACGACCCTGGCCGGCAAGCTCGGCAAATACCTGGCGGCCGAGGGGCACACGCCGCTGCTGGTGGCCAGCGACCTCCAACGGCCGAATGCCGTCACGCAGCTGCAGGTGGTCGGCGAACGGGCGGGCGTGCCGGTTTACGCCCCCGAGCCGGGCAACGGCATCGGCGATCCGATCGCCGTGGCCGAAGGCGGAGTCCGGCATGCCGTGGAGAAGCAGCACGACATAGTCATCGTGGACACTGCCGGCCGGCTCGGTATCGATGAAGAACTGATGCAGCAGGCGGCCGACATCCGCAATGCGGTGACGCCCGACGAGGTGCTGTTCGTCATCGACGCCATGATCGGCCAAGATGCCGTGCGCACGGCCGAAGCCTTCGCGGACGGCGTCGGATTCACCGGCGTCGTCTTGTCGAAGCTGGACGGCGATGCCCGCGGCGGCGCCGCACTGTCCGTTGCCGAAGTCACCGGTAAGCCCGTCATGTTCGCATCCACGGGTGAGAATCTTGGCGATTTCGAGCCGTTCCACCCCGACCGGATGGCGTCACGCATCCTCGACATGGGCGATGTGCTCACGCTCATCGAACAGGCCGAGAAGGCGTTCGACCAAGACGAAGCCGAAAAGATGGCGGCGAAGATCACCTCAGGTGAAGACTTCGACCTCAACGACTTCCTCAAGCAAATGGCGAGCCTGCGCAATATGGGCTCGTTGAAGAAGATGATCGCCATGATGCCGGGCGCCGCGTCGATCCGCGAGCAGCTCGACAACTTCGACGAACGGGAAGTCGACAGGGTCGAGGCGATCGTGCGGTCGATGACTCCTGCCGAACGCACTAATCCGAAGCTCCTCAACGGCTCGCGCCGCTCCCGCATCGCCCGGGGCTCGGGAGTCACGGTGACGGATGTCAACCAGCTGATGGAACGCTTCGGCCAGGCCCAAAAGATGATGCGCCAAATGCGCGGCGGCGGAGGCGGCATGCCCGGTATGGGTGGTATGCCCGGAATGGGCGGCGGCATGCCCGGTATGGGCGGCCTGCCGGGCGGTAAGAAATCGAAGGGTAAGTCGTCGTCCTCGAAGAAGAAAAAGGGCAAATCGGGCAATCCGGCCAAGCGGGCCATGGAAGAGCGCGGCGAAAAGACGAAGCCCGCCCCCGTCCAGGACGGTTCGGCATTCGGGTCCGATGAGCCAAAGGACGCGTTCGACCCGGCCAATCTGCCGGACGGATTCGGCAAGTTCCTCGGCCGGTAGCGTCCGGGCGTTCAAGGAAAGTTGGGCAATTGTCTGCCCATCTGGCACAATTATTCAGTACTCGCGCGGGCCCGGGCCCTCTCACCCGGAACCGCGTCGCGTCCAAGTAGCTGGCCGTCCCGTCCAACCCCACGGATCCGACGTGCAGCTCGACACTGACAAGAACCAGGAGACACCACCCAAGTGGCAGTCAAAATTCGTTTGAAGCGATTCGGCAAGATTCGCAGCCCCTTTTACCGCGTCGTCATCATGGACAGCCGCCAAAAGCGTGACGGCCGCTCGATTGAAGAGATCGGTCTGTATCACCCGCTGCGCGAGCCGTCGCTGATCGAGATCGATTCCGATCGCGCTCAGTACTGGCTCGGCGTTGGCGCCCAGCCGAGCGAGCAGGTCTTGGCATTGCTCAAGATCACCGGCGATTGGCAGAAGTTCAAGGGGCTCCCGGGCGCCGAAGGCACTCTGCGTCGTCCGGAGGAAAAGAAGCCGTTCGAAGCTCCGGAAAGCAGCTCTGCTCCGAAGGAAGCCGTCACGCCGAAGTCCAAGAAGGCCGAAAAGCCCGAGGAAAAGGCCGAGGACAAGGCCGAGGAAAAGCCGGCCGACGAGAAGGCGGCTGCGGAGCCTTCCGAAACCGGCGCCGAGGCGTAACCGATGCTTGGTGAGGCTCTCGAGCATCTGGTCAAGGGGATCGTCGATAATCCGGACGACGTGCGGGTACGGCCCAAGGACCTGCGCCGCGGCCAGTTGCTGGAAGTTCACGTGCACCCGGACGATCTCGGCCGCGTGATCGGCCGCTCCGGTCGCACCGCCAAGGCATTGCGCGCCGTGATCGGTGCGCTGGCCGACGGCGAGCCGGTCAGGGTCGACCTGATGGAAGCGCGCTAAACGCCAAGCAAACCCGATGACGGCCTTGGATCCGCCGGATGCACATCCGCCGGAGGCAAGGCCGTCATTTTTCGTCCCGGAAGAATCCAGCTCGACAGAAAAGAGCCCAGATGAACGTAGTGGCCAGGATCGGCCGGCCGCACGGCATCCGCGGTGAAGTGAGCGTCGAGGTGCTCACCGACATGCCGCGCGAGCAATTCGTCGTCGGCGCCGAATTCGCCACCGAGCCGGATATCGGCGGATTGCACCTGACCTCGGCCCGTTACGGCAACGGCCGGCTGCTGCTCGCCTTCGAGGAGATAACGGACCGGACGAGGGCCGAGGAAATTCGCAACACCCGCCTCCTGGCCGCCTCGATCGATGCCGAAGACGACGACGCGTGGGATCCGGCCCAGCTCGTCGGCCTGACTGCGAAGCTGGCGTCCGACGGCAGCATCGTCGGCACAGTGGCCCGGCTCGAACACGGGCCGGCGCAGGACCTACTCGTCGTCAGCGAGCCGTCCGGGGCCGAGGCCCTTGTCCCGTTCGTGCACGCGATCGTTCCGGTCGTCGACATCGAAGCGGGGAATGTGCTGCTCGACCCGCCCGGCGGTTTGCTGACGGACGGCGATCGGTCCGGAAACGACGTCTGACATGCGCTTTGACGTCGTCACGATCTTCCCGGACTACCTGGCACCGCTGAACCTGTCGCTCATCGGCAAGGCCCGGGCCAAGGGACTCATCGATCTGCGCGTGCACGACCTGCGCGATTTCACCACCGACCGCCACCGCACCGTCGACGACACCCCGTACGGCGGCGGCGCCGGGATGGTCATGCGCCCGGAGCCCTGGGGCGAGGCCATCGACCACGTACTCGCCTCGAGCACCCGGCCGGAGTCGGCGCCGACACTCGTCGTGCCGAGCCCGGCCGGTGTGCCGTTCACCCAGGAACTGGCCAAGACTTTGGCGCGCACCGAATGGGTGGCGTTTGCGTGCGGCCGGTACGAGGGCATCGACGAACGGGTGCTGGATGACGCCCGTCAGCGCATCCGTGTCATGCCGGTGAGCCTCGGCGACTACGTGTTGAACGGCGGCGAGGTGGCGGTCATGGCGATGATCGAGGCCATGGGACGGCTCGTGCCCGGGGTCATCGGCAACCCGGAATCCCTCGTGGAGGAGTCCCACGAAGCAGGCATGCTGGAATATCCGGTGTACACGAAACCCGGCACGTGGCGCGGCAGGGCGGTGCCCGATGTCCTGCTGTCGGGTAATCACGCGGCGATCGCCCGCTGGCGGCGGGACGAAGCGTTGTCTCGCACGGCCGAGCGGCGTCCGGACCTGATTGACGGCGCGCCGTCCGCGCAGTTCGACGAGTCCGATCTTGCCGCGCTGGCCCGATTGGGATGGAAGCCGGACGGCGACGTGCTGCGCCGCGGCTGACGATTTCTGTCCGCGGCCCGATTTATGGCAGAATGACTAATCGTGCCTATGGGTTGCGCCCTGCCATGGGGGAGCCGGCAATCGCACGCCGCAGACGCTTGCGGCATAGGCAAATATTTTTCGCTAGCCCGGTCGGGACGTTCGGTCCCGGGCGGACGGATCACATCAGGTGACCTGTGGCACCTGGAAGGAAGAGACAACATGCAGAAGCTCGACGCGCTTGACGCAGCATCGCTCAAGCAGGACATTCCAGAATTCCGCGCCGGCGACACCCTGAAGGTGCACGTCAAGGTCGTTGAAGGCACCCGCTCGCGCGTGCAGGTCTTCCAGGGCCTCGTTATCCGCCGTCACGGCGCCGGCGTTCGCGAGACCTTCACGGTCCGCAAGATCAGCTTCGGCGTCGGAGTGGAGCGCACCTTCCCGGTCCACTCGCCGGTCATCGACAAGATCGAGCTGGTCTCCCGCGGCGCCGTCCGCCGCGCCAAGCTCTACTACCTGCGCGGCCTGCACGGCAAGGCCGCCAAGATTCGCGAGAAGCGCTAAGGCTAGTTGCCCGGCAACACGTCAGAGAAAACCCCCAGCGGAAATCCGCGGGGGTTTTCTTGGCGGCGCACTTTCCTCTTCTTCGCGGTCTGTATCGTCGTGGCGGCCCTGGTTCGCGGATTTCTCATCCAGATGTACATGATCCCGTCGGGATCGATGGAGCCCACCTTGGACGTCGGCGATCATATCGCCGTCTACCGGCAGTCCTATCTGACGCATCCGCCGCGGCGCGGCGACGTCGTCGTGTTCGACGGGCGCGGCACGTTCTACCCGAACCGGGTCGAGCCGACGGGACTGAAGGCCGTCGGCACCGAAATCGGCTCCTGGTTCGGCCTGGCGAACCGCAATGCGTATATCGTCAAACGCGTCATCGGCGTCGGCGGCGACCACGTGCGCTGTTGCAACACTGCCGGCAAGATCGTCGTGAACGGGAACCCGGTCAATGAGCCTTACATCATGCCGGGCAACGCGCCGAGCGCCGGCAAATTCAACGTCAAGGTTCCGCCCGGCCACCTGTGGTTGATGGGCGACCATCGCAGTGATTCCGCAGACTCCCGCGCACACTTGGGCGACCCCGGCGGGGGCATGCTGCCCGACTCGCGAGTGGTCGGTAAGGTGGTATTACGCATTTGGCCGCCCAGTCGGTTCGGCTCCATCGACCACGGCGGAGATCGCCGTGCCGGTTGACCGACGCCGCATCCAATTTCGCCGACCGACGGCGCGACGACAACAGGGGGACACCGCGTGGACGCAGAGGTGAACTCCGAACGCGAGGAAAAGCCGGGCAACTCGTTTCTCGGCTGGCTGCGGGAAATTGCGTTCGTGATAGTCGCGGCGCTCATCCTCTCGTTCCTCATCAAGCTCTTCTTGATGCGCGCGTTCTACATTCCCAGCGAATCCATGATGAACACTCTCGACGTCAACGACCGCATCATGGTCAGCGAGCTCACGCCCCGGTTCTTCGACTTGGAACGCGGCGACGTCGTCGTCTTCAACGATCCCGGCGGCTGGCTCTCGCCTGCCGACAAGCCGCAGCACGAATGGTGGCGGACGGCGCTCATGTACGTGGGCCTGTACCCGCAGAACGCGGGGGAGCAGGTGGTCAAACGCATCATCGGAATGCCCGGCGACCGGGTCAAATGCTGTTCGCCGCAGGGGCGGATCGTCGTCAACGGCACTCCCATCAAGGAGACGTACCTGCCGCCCGGCATGGCGCCGTCGCAAAAGAAGTTCAACGTGAAGGTGCCGGCCGGCCACCTGTGGGTGATGGGCGACAACCGTTCGAACTCGGCCGATTCGCGTTATCCCGGGCACGGGGCGATCCCGGAGGACGACGTCGTCGGCAGAGTCTTCCTCATCAACTGGCCGCTCGATCGCATACGCATCCTGCACACGCCGTCCGCGGTCTTCGCCAAGGTACCCAATCCATGACGGGGGCACAGGCGCCGACCCTCGACGTCGAGCGCGAGCTGATGCGCGGCGGTTTCCGCTTCATCGCCGGCATGGACGAAGTCGGTCGAGGTGCGCTTGCCGGACCGGTATCGGTCGGCGTCGTCATGATCGACGCGACCTGCGCCTCGGTGTTGCCCGGCGTGCGCGATTCGAAACTGCTCAGCGCAGCCCAACGCGAGGCATTGATCTCCGACATTGAAAAATGGTGCGTGTCCTCGGCCGTCGGCCACGCCGGCCCGGCCGACATCGACCGGATGGGCATCACCCGCGCACTCGGCCTGGCCGGACGGCGGGCCCTTGCCGAGTTGGACGCCGTGCCGGACGTCGTCCTGCTCGACGGAAACGCCGATTGGCTATCCGGGCGCGGCGTCCAGCTCGGGCTGGCAGAAGCCGCCGAGTCGGCGGGCGCCGCTGACGGGGATGACGGACGTCTGCCCCCGGTGCGCACCCGCGTGAAAGCCGACCTCACCTCGGTCACGGTCGGCGCGGCCAGCGTGCTGGCCAAGGTGTGCCGCGATGCGTTGATGGCCGGGCTTGCGCCGGAATTCCCGCACTTCGACTGGCAGCTCAACAAGGGGTACGGCACCGCCGCGCACCGCGCCATGATCTCCCGGCACGGGCCGTGCCGACATCACCGGACAAGTTGGCGGCTGCCTTCATCGGCGGGCCGGGATGCGTTGCCCACGGCCGGCGAGGCATGATGAGACTGTGAGCACCGAGGATCTCGAGAACTACGAAACCGATATGGAGCTCAAGCTCTATCGGGAGTACCGGGACGTCGTCGGCCTATTCAGCTACGTGGTCGAAACCGAGCGGCGTTTTTACCTGGCCAACCATGTCGACCTGCAAGCGCGCAGCGATCACGGCGGCGAGATCTATTTCGAGCTGACGCTGCGCGACGCGTGGGTCTGGGACGTGTATCGCTCGGCCCGGTTCGTCAAGGTCGTGCGAGTTGTGACCTTCAAGGACGTCAACGTCGAAGAGCTGGCGCAAAGCGATCTCGAAGTGCCCAAGACGCTCGACGACTGACGAAGGCCACTGCCGTGCCTCCCGCCGTCGCGCGGGGGCTCGGGGACGACACTTGCGTCCACAACCGGGGCGGCGCCCGCGGTTATCCACAATTTGCCCGTGCCGAGTTTACCCCGGTCGGCCCCGCGTCCACGCTGGAGTCGGACCGGAAGGAAACCGATGCGGCGCAAAGACGAACTGGGCCAGTGGGGCGAAAAGTGCGCGGCCGACCATTTGGCCGCCCAGGGCTTCGATCTGCTCGACCGCAATTGGCATTGTCGCGACGGCGAGATCGATCTGGTGGCGCGGGACGGCGACTGCCTGGTCATCGTCGAAGTCAAGACGAGGCGTACGGGGTCGGCCGGCCACCCGCTTGAAGCCGTCACCGCCAAGAAACTGGCCACCCTCAGACGGCTTGCGGCGCTGTGGCTGCGCGGCCACCCGGTTGCTGCGGCCACCATCCGCATCGACGTGGTCGGCGTGTTGTGCGCAGGCGAGGGACGGGCGGCCATCGAGCATGTGCGGAACGTGAGCCTATGAGCATCGTCGGCCGCAGTCTGGCCGTGACGTTGAACGGACTGGCCGGCGCCCTCGTCGAGACCGAAGCGGCGTTTTACGACGGTCTTCCGGGGTTCGCTCTCGTCGGCCTTCCCGATACCGCCGTCGGCGAATCCAAACAACGCGTACGGGCCGCGTTGTCGGCGACGTCCGTCACGCTCCCGGCGCGCCGACTGACGGTCAATCTCCGCCCGGCGTCAGTGCGCAAGGCCGGAACCGGGTTCGACTTGAGCATTGCCGTGTCGATCCTCGCGGCCATCGGCCTCGTCGACCCGGACAGCACGGCCCGGACAGTGCACCTGGCCGAACTGGGCCTTGATTCGCGGTTGCGGCACGTGCGCGGCGTGCTCCCGGCGGTCTTGGCGGCCCGCAAGGCCGGATTCACCAAGTTCGTGGTGGCGCCCGACGACGAGGCCGAGGCGCGTATCGCCGGCGGAGTGTCGGTGCGGGCCGCCGAGAGCCTTGCCGATGCGGCGAACCTGCACGCCGGATCGTTCGTGCCGCCGCCGCTTCCGCGTGTCGTCGCGGCCCGCTCGGCCGGCGCGGCGTCGCCCGGGCCGGCCGGCGCCGATCTGTCCGAGGTGACGGGCCAGCCCGAAGCGCGCCGGGCGTTGGAGATCGCGGCCGCCGGCGCCCATCATCTGCTCATGGTCGGCCCGCCGGGAGCGGGTAAGACGATGCTTGCCTCGCGCCTGCCCGGGCTGTTGCCGGACCTCGACCGGCCGTCGGCCGAAGAGGTCACTGCGATCCGATCGATAGCGGGCAGTTTCGACCCGGCACGCGGGCTCGTCAGCAGACCGCCGTTCGAGGCGCCCCACCATCTCTCCTCCGCGGCAGCGGTGATCGGAGGCGGCACCGGCGTCGCTGCACCCGGAGCGGCGTCCCGAGCGCACCGCGGTGTCCTCTTTCTCGACGAGGCGCCCGAGTTTGACCGTCGCGTATTGGAAGCGTTGCGGCAGCCCCTTGAACACGGCGTCCTGAAAATTCAACGTACGGCAGGCACCGCTACGCTCCCGGCCCGGTTTCAGCTGGTCCTTGCTGCGAACCCGTGTCCGTGCGGCAAATCGACGGGCAAGGGTATCGACTGCACGTGTACGCCGCAGGCCAAACGCCGCTACCTGGCCAAGCTTTCCGGGCCGCTTCTCGACAGGGTCGACATCCGACTCGAAGTGCTGCCCGTGAAGGCCGCGCAATTGCGGGCCGAGACCGGTGGTGAGGACTCGGCGAGCGTTGCAGCGCGTGTCGAAGCGGCTCGGGCGCGCCAAGCCGACCGATACGACGGGCACCCGTGGGCCACGAACGCCGAAGCGCCGGGAACCTGGCTGCGCGGTGACGCCCGGCTGCCCCGCGAAGACACCATTGACGTCGAACGGGCCCTGGAGACCGGCGGCCTGACGGTACGCGGATTTGACCGGGTCCTGCGCTGCGCCTGGACCATCGCCGATTTGCGGTCCGCCGACCGGCCGACGCGCGACGACGTTGCCGCCGCATTGCTGCTGCGGCAGAACGGGGAGGGATCGATATGACGACGGGATCACGGCAGGCGGAATCATGCGAGCCGGACGCCGAGCGTGTGGCGCGTGCCGAGCTCACGCGGCTTGTCGAGCCGTGCGACACGGTCGCGTCGACGCTGGTGGGAGTGGCCGGCGCAGTGGAGACCGTCCGATGGATCCGCTCCGGCAGGCCGGCGCCGCAGGAGTGGCAGCGGGCGGTCGTGGGCACGTTGATGTCGGAGGGGCAGGCCGGAGCGGGCGCGCGATTCGCGGCGGCCGCCTCCCGGTGGCGGGCCCGCGCGTCGGACGTCGACGGCGCTCGCGATCTGCGCAATGCCGCACTGCTCGGGGCCCGGCTCGTCATCCCGGGCGACGACGAATGGCCGTCCGGGATGGCTGACCTCGGATCGGGAGCGCCCCTGGCGTTGTGGGTACGCGGAACCGCCCATTTGGCCGGATCGCTGACTGCGGCCGTCTCGATCGTCGGGGCGCGTGCGGCAAGCGCTTACGGCGTGCGCGTGGCGGGTGACATTTCCGATGGCCTCATCGGGCGAGGCGAGTGCATTGTGTCGGGAGGGGCGTACGGAATCGACTCGGCAGCACACGGCGCCGCGTGTCTGACCGGGGGATCGGGCGAGCGCGCGGCAACTGTTGCCTTCCTGGCCGGCGGGATCGACCGCCTGTATCCGCCGGGCAATGCGCAGGTGTTCGAGCGCGTGCTGCGCGATGGCCTGATAGTGGCCGAGGTCGCGCCGGGTAGTGCCCCCATGAAGTCGCGCTTCCTGCTGCGCAACCGACTGATCGCCGCGGCGTCCAGAGCCACGGTGGTGGTGGAAGCCGGCTGGCGGTCCGGCGCGTTGAGCACTGCCAATCGGGCGGCCGAGCTGATGCGTGACGTCGGCGCGGTGCCCGGCTCGGTCTTTTCGGCCACGTCGGCCGGGTGCCACCGCTTGATCCGGGACGGCGTCGCCACCTTGGTGTCGGATGTCTCCGACGTCATCGAGCTGGCCGGGCGGATGGGCGCCGATCTGGCCCAACCGCCACAGTCGCCCGTCGCCGATTACGACAATCTGATGCCCGTCGACAGACAAGTACTCGATGCGCTGCCGCTGCGCCACGGCGCCGGAATCGAGGCGCTGACACGAGTCGCCGGGCTCGGGGACACCGAAGTGCGCTCGGCGATCGCCAGGCTTGAACTGGCCGGGCTCACGCGGCGCGACGGGGCGGGATGGAAGAAGGCCGGGCCGATGAAATCAGCCGGATCCGAGGGCGCCGCGGGTTAAGCTTGCCGTGTGGCCGACAACCCGATTCCTTTCGAATTCGAGCGAGCCCTCGACGGGTTCGTGCGATACCTCAGCGCTGAACGCGACAGGACCGACAACACGGTTCGCGCATATGTCGGCGACGTGTCGGCTCTCCTGGAATTCGCATCGGTGCACGGCGTGGACGAGCTCGAGCTCGTCGATCTTTCCCTGCTTCGAGCCTGGCTGGGCGACATGGCCGAGCGCAGGATGGCACGCAGCTCGATCGGCCGGAGGTCGGCGGCGGCCCGGACGTTCTTCGCCTGGTGCAAACGGGAACACCTTGTCGAGGTCAACCCGGCAGCCCGGCTGCGAGCGCCGAAACAGGCCAAGCATCTGCCGCACGTGCTGAAGTCGGAGCAAGCCGATGCGCTGATGGACGTAGCGGCCGAGGCGGCGCACGACGCCGGGCCGGAGCACCTCCGTGATCGCGCAGTCCTCGAATTGTTGTATGCGACAGGCATCCGCGTGTCCGAACTCGTCGGCATCGACGTCGACGATCTCGATAGCGACCGCAATACCGTCCGTGTGCTGGGCAAGGGGCGTAAAGAACGCGTCGTGCCGTATGGAGCGCCGACGGTGACCGCCATTGACGACTGGCTGCGCCGCGGCCGGCCGGCCCTGGCGGGGACGCGATCCGGTCCGGCTTTGTTTCTGGGCGTGCGCGGCGGCCGCCTGGACGTGCGACAAGTGCGCCGCGTCCTGGACGCGCTCGTTCGCCGGGTGCCGGACTCCGGGCACCTGTCGCCGCACGGGCTGCGGCATTCCGCTGCCACGCATTTATTGGACGGCGGCGCAGACCTGCGCAGCGTCCAAGAACTGCTCGGCCACTCCAGCCTTGCCACGACCCAGATCTATACGCACGTGTCGGCCGAACGACTCAAGGCCGGGTACCGGCAAGCCCACCCCCGCGCCTAGGCAAGCGGTGACGCCGCCACCGGAAGGCCGCACGCGCAGGGCCGGCAGCTGTCAGCCGAATTCCCAATGCCACGGCTCCGGCTTCGATGACCCCTGCTCCGCCCACGAGGGATGGTGCCATCCGAACCGGCCGGCGTGGCGCTTCATCCACCGGTACGATGCCGATCCGAATCTGTTGATCCCGGTGCCGAAATCGACGGCCACGCCCCACCCGTGATTGGACGTGCCGGGAGTGGCCGCCAGATATCCCTTTTCCCGCTTCAACCGCACTTGGCTCGCGTAGTCCCGGTACGCGTCGGTAATGCCGATATGGATGCCGAATCGTGCCCGGAAAGCCCGGTCCAGTCCGACGACCGACCGGGCGGCATCGCAGCGCAGTCGCTCGGCCGGCGCGTGCCGGAGCGGGCACAGGGCACGTTCCGGAATCCTCCCGTTCGTGAACCCGCCCCATCGATTCGACTCCGACGGCCCGGATCGGCCCGGTCGCCGACGGGGCAGGGGTTGAGGGGCGCGGCTCATCGGCAGCAGCATCGACGGGGCCGTGTCCATGGTGAATTCCAGCGGATCAACATAGCCGTCGCCCAGGCGAACTCCCCAATGCAGGCATGTGGTGCCGTCGCAATGCCGCGGGGAGGCCGCAACCGTCCCGAGCACGTCGCCGCGGCCGACGTGCGTGCCTTGCCGGGCCCTGTGGGTGATCGGAAGGACAGTGCTTTTGTAGCGGCCGATCCGCACCGTGATGATGCCCCGCCCCGCGACCATTCCGGAAAAGGTGACGACGCCGGCGTCCGGCGCTCGCACTTCGGTACCGGCGGGCACGTCCAGGTCCACGCCGCGATGCCCGGCCAGCCACGGCTCGTCCGGTGGATCGAACGCCCGGACGACGACCGGGTACGGCCATACCGGCCAGTCCCAGGCGGACGTGCCGCGCAGCTTTGCGCTGCTTGCCGGCCCCGGCTCGGCGCGGCCGGCTGCCGTCAGGGGCGAGGACGCCGAACCGGGCAGCACGAGTGCCGCCGCTGCCGCGAGGACAAAGAGCTTCATGCACGCCAGCCTTCCCGGCCCGCGCCCCGCATGCCACCGCGGGCGACCCAGTTGTGGATAAGTTTTGCGCGCGGCCGGGCTGTGGACGAGAGCGGGGACGGCCGAGTGGCCGGAATGCGGCAGATGCGGCTAAGATGGTCGCAGCGGCGATATGCGGTCTTGTCCGTTGTCGCCGACTACGCGTGTCCGAAACACGCTCGATCCCAACGGTGCGTCCCGCGACACCGGCTGAACAGCCGGGACTGCCGCGGAATGTAGGGAATCGTGCCGGGCACCAGGAGCATCAGCTAAGTAACCGAAACGTGCGCCGAATTTATTGGCGCACCAACCGCGTGCACTCACCCTGCGCGCCGAAAGGAGTGCGTCGGCATGGCCGTCGTCACCATTCGCCAGCTGCTCGACAGCGGCGTCCACTTTGGACATCAGACCCGCCGCTGGAACCCGAAGATGAAGCGCTTCATCTTCACCGAGCGCAACGGTATCTACATCATCGACCTGCAGCAGTCGCTGTCGTACATCGACAGCGCTTACGAATTCGTCAAGGAGACGGTTGCCCACGGCGGAACCATCCTCTTCGTCGGCACCAAGAAGCAGGCACAGGAAGCTATCGCCGAACAGGCTCAGCGCGTCGGCCAGCCGTACGTGAACCAGCGTTGGCTCGGCGGCATGCTCACCAACTTCCAGACTGTGCACAAGCGTTTGGCTCGCCTGAAGGAACTCGAAGAAATCGACTTCGACGACGTGGCCGGCTCCGGTCGGACGAAGAAGGAACTGCTCCTTCTCAACCGCGAAAAGACCAAGCTGACCAAGACGCTCGGCGGCATCCGGGATATGGCGCGCACGCCGTCCGCCATCTGGATCGTCGACACGAAAAAGGAACACCTCGCCGTCGACGAGGCCAAGAAGCTGGGAATCCCGGTCATCGCCATCCTGGACACGAACTGCGATCCCGATGAGGTGGACTACAAGATCCCGGGCAACGACGATGCCATCCGCTCGGTTGCACTCTTGACCCGCGTCGTGGCCGACGCCGTCGCCGAAGGTCTCATCACCCGCCACAACCGCGCAAGCGGCGAGGGTGAGAAGAACGCCTCGGCCGTCGAACTCGAGCCGCTGGCCGAATGGGAGCGCGAACTCCTCGAAGGCAGCGCCGGATCGGAAGCCAAGCCGGAAGGCGCCGGCGCCGACGAGGCGAAGCCGGCAGAGGCAAAGGCGGACGAGCAGAAGGCCGAGTCGGCCGAGGTTCCGGCCGCCGAGCCTGCCGCCGCTGCCGCCGAGCCCGCCGCCGCTGCGGCCGAGCCCGCCGCCGAATCGGCCGTGGAATCGGACGCCAAGCCCGGCGCTGCGGCGGAGCCTGCCGCGACCGAGGCTGCGTCCGCCGAGCCGGAGACCGCCGAACCGGCCGCCGACGAGAAGTAGTCGGGCCGCAACGATCGGGCCGCATCAACCGGCCCATCCCTCACACCTAAGGAGAACACTGTAGATGGCGAATTTCACCGCCGCAGACATCAAGTCGTTGCGTGAAAAGACGGGCGCCGGAATGCTCGCCGTGAAGAACGCTCTCGATGAGGCCGACGGCGATCAGGCCAAGGCTATCGAGATCTTGCGCGTCAAAGGCCTCAAGGGCGTCACCAAGCGCGAAGATCGCTCGACGACCGACGGTCTCGTCACCGCCCATGTGGACGGCGGCACCGGCGTGCTGATCGAGCTGAACTCGGAAACCGACTTCGTGGCGAAGTCCGACAAGTTCATCGAACTGGCCGAGAAGGTGCTCGCGTACGTCGTCGAGGCGGGCCAGTCCGACGTCGAGGCGTTGCTGGCCGCCGAATTCGACGGCAAGACGCTCAAAGCGCACATCGACGAAGGCGGCGCGGCACTGGGCGAGAAGGTCGCGCTGCGCCGAGTTGCCCGCGTCACGGGCGGCAGCATCGAGCAGTACATGCACCGCACCAACCCGGACCTGCCTCCGCAGGTCGGCGTGCTGCTCGGGTTCGACGGCTCCGATCAGGCCGCCGCGCACGACGTCGCGGTCCACGTGGCAGCGATGGCGCCGAAGTACCTGACGCGCGACGAAGTGCCCGAGGCCGACGTCGCCAACGAGCGCCGCATCGCCGAAGACACGGCGAAGAACGAAAACAAGCCCGAGCGCGCCATCCCGAAGATCGTGGAAGGCCGCGTCAACGGATTCTTCAAGGAGAACGTGCTGCTCGACCAGCCGTTCGCCAAAGAGCCGAAGAAGACAGTCGGGGCGATCGTCGAAGAAGCCGGAGTCACGCTGACCGGCTTCGCTCGTTTCCGCGTCGGGTCCTGAGCGCGGTCGACGTTCATCACGAGACAAGGGGCGGACACGCACAGTGTCCGCCCCTTTTCGTAAGCTTGGCCGCAAAGCCTCACGTCGAAGGGAACAGTTGTGTCTGACAACCGCACGTACCGGGAAGGGCATCGTCGCCGCGTACTCTTGAAGCTCTCCGGGGAAGTGTTCGGCGGCGGCGAAGTCGGCGTGAATCCGGACGTCGTGTCGCGGGTGGCGCGGGAGCTCGCGGCTGCCCACGAGGAAGTGGAGGTCTCCGTCGTCGTCGGCGGCGGCAACTTCTTCCGGGGCGCCGAACTGGCGCAGCGCGGCATGGAACGTACCCGCGCGGACTATATGGGCATGCTCGGCACCGTGATGAATTGTCTGGCACTGCAGGACTTCCTGGAGCAAACTGGCGTCGACACCCGCGTGCAGACCGCAATCGCCATGGGGCAAGTTGCTGAAAACTACATTCCGCGCCGCGCGATCCGGCATATGGAAAAAGGACGCGTGGTCATCTTCGGTGCCGGTGTCGGCCTGCCGTTCTTCTCCACCGACACCGTGGCAGCGCAACGGGCCCTCGAAGTCGGCGCCGAACAGGTCCTGATGGCCAAGAACGGCGTGGACGGCGTGTACACGGCCGACCCGCGCCGGGACCCTTCGGCCGAAAAGATCGATGAGATCACCTACAGCGAAGCCCTGCAGCGCGACCTCCAGGTGCTCGACCGTACGGCGTTCTCGTTATGCATGGACAACAAACTCCCCATGGTGGTGTTCGGGATGGAAGGCGACGGCAATCTGTCCCGCGCACTCAAAGGTGAGAAGATTGGCACGTTGGTATCTGTCGGTTAGACCGGCGCAAGCCCCACCCGAGTTTTGTAAGGAGCACGAATAGTGATTGCCGAAACACTCGCCGAAGCCCGCGAAAAAATGGGCAAGGCCGTCGACGTCGCCAAAGAGGATTTTTCGAACATTCGGACTGGCCGGGCCAATCCGTCGCTATTCGCCAAGGTTCTCGTTGAATATTACGGCGCTATGACGCCGTTGCAGCAGCTCGCGTCGTTCCAGAACCCGGAGGCTCGCACGCTGCTCATCACCCCGTACGACCGCAGCTCCCTGAGCGCCATCGAGGACGCCTTGCGCAAATCCGACCTCGGCGCCAACCCGGCGAACGACGGCAACGTCATTCGCGTCGTCCTGCCGGAGCTGACCGAGGAGCGCCGCAAGGAATACGTGAAGGTCGTGCGTACCAAGGCCGAAGACGCCAAGATTTCGATCCGCAGCATTCGCCGCAAGGCCAAAGAAGAACTCGATCGCATTCAAAAAGACGGCGAAGCCGGTGAAGATGAAGTCACCCGCGCGTCCGGCGAGCTGGAGAGCACCACGAAGAAGCACGTGGACGTCGTGGACGACCTGCTCAGCCGCAAGGAGGACGACCTGACCGAGGTCTAGGTATGAATCCCCGCCCCGAAGCGCGGAATGCCGCGGCGTCCGCCGAACCGCACGCAGCGCCGGAAGGTCCACCGCTGACCCGGCGCGAGCTTCGCGAACGCGAAAAGCACCGGGACGCGGAATCGGTCGCAGTACCCCCGCGCGCCGGCCGCGATTTGCGCGCCGCGATCCCGGTCGGCCTGGTCATTGGCGCCGCGTTTGTCGCGTCCTTGGTCTTCAACCCCGTCTATTTCGTCTTCATCGCCGGCATCGCGGCCGGAGCGGCATTGTGGGAATTCGGGACGGCGCTGCACCGCACCGGGGTGGCAGTGCCGCGGTTGCCGCTCGTCGTCGGCGGTGCCCTGATCGTCATCGCCACGTATTTCGGCGGGCAGGAAGCGCAGTGGCTCACGTTTGCGCTGGCGGCCGGCGCCGTCCTGCTGTGGTGCGTGCTCGACCGCAGCCCCGGCCCCATCGTGCAAGCAGGTCTCGGGGTGTTTGCGCTCGGCTACATCGGGCTGCTGGCGAGCTTTGCCACGCTGATGGTCGCGCACTTCGACGGGTCCCGGCAGGTCATCGTGTTCTTGGCGATGGTGGTGGCCAACGACGTCGGCGGATACGTTCTCGGCGTCTTGATCGGCAAGCATCCCATTGCGCCGTCGGTGAGCCCGAAGAAATCGTGGGAAGGGTTCCTCGGATCGGCGGTGCTGGCAGTAGCCGTTGGAATCTGGCTGATCGTGTGGCTTTTGGACGGGCCGGTGTGGACCGGCGTCGTATTCGGCATCGTCATTGCGATCATCGCGACCCTTGGCGACTTCTCCGAGTCGATGATCAAACGCGACCTTGACCTCAAAGACATGGGAACCCTGCTCCCCGGCCACGGCGGCGTGATGGACCGGCTCGACTCGATTCTGCCCGTGGCGCCCATCGCTTACCTCTTGTTTCTCATACTCCCCGGATTGAGCTGACCGCATGCATATCCACCTTGTCCGCCACGGCACCCCGCTGATCGACCTCAACCGTCAGCCGTCCGAGTGGGACCTCGACCCGAAGGGCCTTGCGGAGGTCGACCGGCTCGCGTCCTCGGGAGTGCTGCCCGGCGACGCCCGATGGGTGTCCTCCAATGAGCCAAAAGCCGTGCAGACCGCCAACCGGCTCACCGATAAGACGGTCGAAACCGACTCGCGGCTGTGCGAGCAAAAGCGTCCGAGCAGCTGGGTGAAGGATTTCGCCATCCACATTCATCGCACCCTCGTAACCGAAGCGGCAAGCGTTGCCGACGGGTGGGAGCCCGCTGCCGAAACCCGCTCGCGAGTTGCCGAGGCCGCCCGCGCCATCATGGAATCGACGCCGGGGCGCGACCTCGTACTGGTCGGCCACTCGACCCCGTGGCTGCTGCTGGTGAGCGAGTTGACGGGGCGGCCGGTCGACCTTGCCGCATGGGAACGGATGATGATGCCCGACTACTGCATGCTTGACGATTCTTCGTTGACGGTTCCGTGGGGATCGTGGGCGGCCGCCGCATGAGCGTGGCATCCGACCTGCGCGCCATCGTCACGGCCGGCGTGGTCGTCGACGATCCGGACGTGCTGGGGTCGTACTCGCACGACGACGCCGAATGGGCGCCGTACGGCCGGCCGGCCGCCCTGGTACGGGCCGCGACAACCGCCGATGTGGCGGCCGTCGTGACCTACTGCGCAGAGCACGGCGTGCCGGTCGTGCCGCGCGGCGCAGGCACCGGCTTGTCCGGCGGCGCCAATGCGCTGGCCGGATGCGTCGTCGTCAGCCTCGACGGCATGACCGCCGTGAAGGAGATCAATGCCTCCGAGCGCTTGGCGGTGTGCGAGCCCGGGGTGATCGGCGACGACCTTCGGGCCGCCGCCGGCGACCACGGCCTGTGGTATCCGCCGGACCCGGCGAGCGCGCCCTGGTCGACAATTGGCGGAAACGTCGCCACCGGCGCCGGGGGAGTGTGCTGCGTCAAATACGGCGTCACCCTCGACTACGTGCTCGAACTCGAAGTCGTGACCGGAACCGGCGCCGTCGTCCGGTTGGGCCGCCGCACGGCCAAGGGAGTTGCCGGGTACGACTTGCGCGCGCTGATGGTCGGCTCCGAGGGCACGCTCGGCATCGTCACCGAGATCACCGTCAAACTGCTTCCGGCCCGTGCGCCCGAACGCACAATTGCCGGCTATTTCGACACGGTCGTGGACGCCGGCCGGGCGGTTGCGGCAGTTGCCGACGCCGGCCTCGTCCCGTCGGCCCTGGAACTGGTCGACAAGGAATGCCTGGCGGCCGTCGACAAGTGGAAGAACATGGGGCTGTCGGTGGACGCCGACGTCGTCCTGCTCGGTCGGATCGACACGCCCGGCAGCGAAGGCGACGACGAGGCCGAACGGATGCGCCGCGCATTCGAATCGGGCGGTGCGACGTTTGCCGTGGTGTCCGCCGATCAGCAGGAGGCCGACGCGTTGTTCGCTGCGCGGCGGCTGGCGTATCCGGCGCTGGAACGGCTGGGGCCGGTGCTGACCGAAGACGTGGTCGTGCCGAAGGCGAAGGTTCCCGAGATGTTGGCCAGTATTCAGGCCGCAGCCGCCCGGCACGACACGCATATCGCCAATATCGCCCATGCCGGCGACGGTAATCTGCATCCGCTGCTCATCACGCCGGTCGGCGACGAGGCGGCCCGGACCCGCGCGCAGGCCGCGTTCGACGACATCATTGCGGCGGCTCTCGAGCTGGGCGGCACCGTGACGGGCGAGCACGGCGTCGGGCTGCTCAAGCGGGACGGGCTGCGCCGCGAGCTCGGCCCCGACGTGCTGGCCATGCAGCAGGCGGTGCGCCGGGCACTCGATCCGCACGGCATCATGAACCCGGGCAAGGTATTTCACGCCTGAGCGTCGGCGCCCATTCCGGTCCGGCGGGTGCGTTCATGAAACAATAGGAACAATGTCTCCAGTCCAGCCTCAAGTCGCCCCTGAGCCGGCGGGCCGTCCGCTACTGCAATTCAAGTCGCCGCGACGGAAACAGCCGCCTGCCCACTTGGCAGACCTCGACATGGATGCGCGTGCGGCCAGGGCCGAGGAACTCGGCGTCCAAGCCTATCGCGCCAAGCAACTCTCCATGCACTATTTCGAGCGGGGCATCGTCGAACCGGAGCAGATGACCGACCTGCCTGCCGGCGCCCGCGAGCAGTTCGTCCCCGAGATGTTGCCGACGCTGCTGACCAAAGTCCACGAACTGCGCACGGACGACGGGCGCACCATCAAGTTCTTGTGGCGTCTCTTTGACGGCGCGCTCGTCGAGTCGGTGCTCATGCGGTATCCCGGACGCATCACGCTGTGCGTGTCGTCGCAGTGCGGATGCGGGATGAATTGCCCGTTCTGCGCGACGGGCCAGGCAGGCCTGACCCGCAATATGTCGACTGCCGAAATCGTCGATCAAGTCGTGCAGGCCAACCGCGTCATTGCCGCCGGAGGGCTCGGCCCCGCCGAACACGACGGCGAAAAGGTCACCAACATCGTCTTCATGGGCATGGGGGAACCGCTCGCCAACTATAAGCGCGTCATCACGGCGGTGCGCCGATTCACCGAAGAAGCGCCGTCGGGCCTTGGCATGTCGGCCCGGCACGTCACGCTGTCGACCGTCGGCCTCGTGCCGGCCATCCGCAAGCTGGCTGCCGAGGACATCCCCGTCACTTTTGCGCTGTCCTTGCACGCGCCGGACGACGAACTGCGCGACAAGATCATCCCGGTCAACACCCGGTGGAAAGTCGATGAGGCCATCGACGCGGCACACGAATATTTCGAGATCACCGGCAGGCGCGTGAGCATCGAGTACGCTCTGATCAAGGATATGAACGATCACGGATGGCGGGCCGATCTGCTGGCCAAAAAGCTCAACGCGCGCGGCCGCGGTTGGGTGCACGTCAACCCGATCCCGTTGAACCCGACGCCCGGAAGCATTTGGACGGCGTCGGACCCGCGGGTGGAGGAAGAGTTCATCCGCCGGCTGCGCGCCGGCGGCATTCCGACGACGCTCCGGGACACCCGGGGACGCGAAATCGACGGCGCGTGCGGTCAGTTGGCCGCCGATCCAAGAGGAGAAGAGTAAGTGAGCTCCACGTTTCCAACTGTCACGGGCATGAAAAACGGGTACGACCCCCAGCAGGTCGATGACTTCTTTGCCCGTGCCCGGGACTCGTTCGAACGCGACGACCCCGCCGATGGTGATGTGGACGCGCACGACGTGCGAACAGCCGGATTCGACTTGATTCGCCGCGGCTACCATGTGGCGGTCGTCGATGCCGCGCTCGACCGGCTCGAGGACGCGTTCGCGGCCCGCAACCGCGAGCGCATCATTGCCGAAAAGGGCGAGGACGCGTGGCTGAGCTATCTCGGCCGCTCTGCGGCCACGTTACGCGGGCGACTCGACCGGCCGGACGGCGAACGGTTCGATTACGCCGACCGATCGGCTCCCGGTTATGAACCGGCCGACGTGGACGCTTTGTGCGCCAAGCTGTCCGGCTATTTCGCCGAGGGAGTGCCCATGAGCGTCGACGAAGCACGACGAGCCGTGTTCCGCACGCGCAAGGGGCCGAACGGGTACCGGGAAAGCCAGGTTGATGCGTTCCTCGACCGCGTCGTGGAGATCATGGCCGCCGTCGACTAGCGGCTGTAAGGTCTTTCTCAGGAGGTAGGTCGATGTCATCGTATTCCGGGCAGTACCGCGAAAGCATGGACGATCCCGAAGGATTCTGGGCCCGCGCCGCGGACGACATCAGATGGATCCGCCGGCCCGAGAAGATCTTGGATCGATCGAACGCGCCGTTCTACCGCTGGTTCCCGGACGGAACGTTGAATGTCGCCTATAACGCTCTCGACAGGCACGTCATCGAAGGCCGCGGAGATCAAGCCGCGCTGATCTACGATTCGCCGGTGACCGGCACCAAGAAGACCTATACGTACGTCGACCTGCTCGACAGGGTCGCCAAATTCGCCGGCGCCCTGCGCCGCCTCGGCGTGGACAAGGGCGACCGCGTCGTCATCTACATGCCGATGGTCCCCGAAGCCGTGATCGCCATGCTGGCAAGCGCCCGGCTCGGCGCCGTCCACTCCGTCGTCTTCGGCGGATTCGGCTCGCACGAGCTGGCCAGCCGCATCGACGACGTGCAGCCGGCAGTCGTTGTTGCGGCGTCCTGCGGGGTCGAACCCTCCCGAGTGGTTCCGTACCGGCCCATGCTCGACGACGCGCTCGAGCTCGCCGCGCACAAACCCGGCGCCATAGTGATGCTTCAGCGCGAACAGTGCACCGTCGAGCTGCACGATGGCGAATACGACTTCGAACGGCTGCAGCGCGACGCGTCGATCGACCCCGCCGAAGCCGTCGAGGTCGCGGCCACCGACCCGTTCTACGTGCTTTACACGTCCGGATCGACGGGCAAGCCGAAAGGAATCGTGCGCGACGGCGGATCCGCCGTCGCGCTGCGCTGGTCCATGACGAACCTGTACAACATCCGCCCGGGTGACGTGTTCTTCACGGCAAGCGACATCGGCTGGGTCGTCGGTCACAGCTATATCGTGTATGCGCCCTTGCTGATTGGCGCGACAACAGTCCTGTTCGAAGGCAAGCCCGTCGGCACGCCCGACTCGGGAACGTTTTGGCGCATCATTTCCGAATACGGAGTCAAGGCCATCTTCACGGCGCCCACCGCATTCCGCGCCATCAAACGCGACGACCCGGACGGCGAACGGATCGGCGACTACGACCTCGGCTCGCTGGAAACGGTGTTCCTGGCCGGTGAACGACTCGACCCGGGCACGTACCACTGGGCGCGGGAGGTCCTGGACCGGCCGGTCATCGACAACTGGTGGCAGACCGAGACCGGCTGGCCGGTGGCCACGAACCCGCGCGGCATCGAGCCGCTCCCGGTCAAGCCGGGATCTCCCACGGTGCCGGTTCCCGGGTACGACCTGCAGGTGTTGGCCACCGACGGGCGGCAGGCCGAACCGGGGGCCGAGGGCGCTCTGGTGATCAAACTCCCGTTGCCGCCCGGCACGCTCACCACGGTCTGGGGCGACGACGACCGATACGTGAGCAGCTACTTGTCGGCATTCGACGGCTACTATCTGACCGGCGACGGCGGCTATTTCGACGACGACGGATACGTGTACGTGATGGGGCGCACCGACGACGTCATCAATGTGGCGGGACACCGCTTGTCGACGGGGCAGATCGAGGCGGTACTTGCCGACCATCCGGCCGTTGCCGAATGCGCCGTCATCGGGGCGGCCGATCCGCTCAAGGGCCAGTTGCCGCGCGGATTCGTCGTGCTGAAACGCGGTCTGGACGGCGATGTCGAAAGCCGAGTCCCGGACGAGCTGGTCGCGGCCGTGCGCGAACGCATCGGCGCCGTTGCGGCGTTCAAACGCGTGGACGTGGTGGACGCATTGCCCAAGACGCGGTCCGGCAAGATTCTGCGGCGCACCATGCGGCAGATGGCGGACGGCGACGCGGCGGCCCCGCCGGCGACCATCGAGGACCCGGCGGTCCTCGAATCGCTGGCGCCGCTCTTCGGCGACTGACCGGACGACGGCTTCACCCATGCGCCCACGCGGAACGGGGCGGCGCGGAACGGGGCTGCGCGAATCAGGCGAACGCGTTGATGCCGGTCAGCGCACGTCCGACACTGAGCTGGTGAACCTCATGCGTGCCTTCATAGGTGAGCACCGTTTCAAGGTTCACGGCGTGCCGGATCGGGGAGTAGTCGGCAGTGATACCCGCGCCGCCCAGCACGGCACGCAGGTCGCGCGCAATGTTCATGGCCGTGTCGACGTTCGTCATCTTCCCGAGGCTGACCTGATCGGGCGTAATGGTGCCGGCATCTTTGAGCTTGCCCAAGTGAGCAGCCATCAGCGTGATCGCCGAGTACTGCGAAGTGGCATTCGCCAATTTGGCCTGGGTCAGCTGGAAGCCGGCAATCGGCCGGTTGAACTGCTCACGCGTTCCCGCATAGTCGATGGCCGTGGTCAACGCGTCACGGGCCGCGCCGGTGACGCCGAAGACTATGCCGAACCGTGCTTCGCTCAGGCACGTCAGCGGGCCGCGGAGGCCGCGCGCCTCGGGCAGCATGGCACTTGCCGGAAGCCGGACGCCGTCCAGCGTCACCTCGCCGGTGATCGAGGCGCGAAGCGAAATCTTGTCGTGGATCTCGGCAACCGACACGCCGGGAGTGTCGGTGGGCACCACAAATCCGCGGATCGTCGGGTTTCCATTTTTGTCGGGCTCGTCGGTCTTGGCCCACACGATGACGACGTCGGAGACCGGCGCGTTCGTGATCCACATCTTGACGCCGTCCAGCACCCAGTCGGCGTCGTCGCCGGAACCGTCGCGCTTGGCCTTGGTGCGCATGCCGGCCGGATCCGATCCGGCATCGTGCTCGGTCAGGCCGAAGCAGCCGATCGCGTCGCCCGCGGCCAGCTTGGGCAGCCACTCCTGTTTCTGATCTTCCGAACCGAATCGGTGGATGGCGAACATGGCAAGTGATCCCTGCACCGACACCATGGACCGAAGCCCCGAGTCGACTGCTTCGAGCTCGCGGCACGCCAAACCGTACATGGTCGCCGACGTTCCCGCGCAGCCATAGCCTTCCAAGTGCATGCCGAGCAGCCCCAAGTCACCGAGCCCCTTCGACAGTTCACGGACGGGGAGAGTGCCTTCTTGGAAATAGCTGCCGATCTGCTCGCGGACGTGTTCGCCGAGCCATTGCCGCACGACTTTCGCCGAGTCGAGGTCTTCGCCGTCGAATACCGAGTCGATTCCGAGCAATTCATCCGGGGTCTGCGTCTTCGTCATGAACCCATTGTTGCGCATTCGCCTCAGCTGGCGCACAAGCAGGGATGGCAAGATGGTCGCGTGAGTTCCAAGAACATCGTGCTGCTCGGATCGACCGGATCCGTGGGCACGCAAACTGTCGACGTGGCGTTGGCAAATCCCGACCGGTTGGCCATCACGGGCTTGGCCGCCGGCGCCAATGTCGAGCTGCTTGCCGAACAGGCGGTCCGGGTCGGCGCGCGCAGCGTGGCGCTTGCCGAGCCGACGGATGAGGACGCCGTCCGGGCCGCCGTGAGTGCGGCGGCCGCACGTCAGGGCCTCCCCGACCCCCGCCCGTCCGTGACGACGGGGCCGGACGCGGCAGCCCGGTTGGCTGCCGATCCGCGGACTCGCGCCGACGTCGTCCTGAACGCCATTACCGGATCGGTCGGCTTGAAGCCGACTCTCGACGCTCTCGCCGCGGGTATCGACGTGGCCCTGGCCAATAAGGAATCGCTCATCGTGGGCGGCGACCTCGTGCTTGACGCCGCCGCGGCGTCCGGCGCTACGCTCATCCCCGTCGACTCCGAGCATTCGGCAATCGCCCAAGCGCTCCGCGCCGGCACCGACGCGGAAGTCGACAGGCTGATCGTGACGGCGTCCGGCGGACCGTTCCGGGGCATGAGCCAAGACGAGATGCGGCACGTGACGCCGGCGCAGGCTTTGGCCCATCCGACGTGGGACATGGGCAAGGTCATCACCACGAATTCCGCCACACTCGTCAACAAGGGACTCGAAGTCATTGAAGCGCACCTGCTGTTCGGCGTGCCGTTCGACCGGATCGACGTGGTCGTGCACCCTCAGTCGCAAGTGCATTCCATGGTGCAATTCGTGGACGGCGCGACTATCGCGCAGGTGTCGCCGCCCGATATGCGCCTGCCCATCGCCTACGCGCTCGGCACGCCGCAGCGCATTGCCGGTGCGGCACCGGCCAACGACTGGCGGGCGGCGTCCACCTGGACCTTCGAGCCGGTGGACGACGCGGCATTCCCGGCGCTCGGTCTGGCCCGGACCGTCGGGGCGGCCGGCGGCACGTTCCCGGCGGTGTTCAATGCTGCCAACGAGGAATGCGTGCTGGCGTTCCATGACGGCCGGCTCGGTTTCCTCGACATCATCGACACTGTCGCACGGGTCGTCGACAAGCACGAGCCGGACGGCGAGCTGACCTACGAGTCGGTATTGGCTGCCGAGGACTGGGCACGTGATCGGGCCCGCTCCCGCGTTGCCGAGGTGGCGTCATGACCATCGCGCTGTACGTCCTCGGCGTCTTGCTGCTCCTGCTCGGCGTGGCAATCTCGATCGCCCTGCACGAAATGGGGCACCTGCTGCCGGCCAAGAAGTTCGGCGTCAAGGTGAATCAGTACATGATCGGGTTCGGCCCCACAGTATTCTCCCGCCGGCGCGGCGAAACCGAATACGGCGTCAAGCTGTTGCCGCTCGGCGGGTACATCGCCATGATCGGCATGTTCCCGCCGAAGCCGGGCGGCGGCGTGCGCCGGTCGTCGACGGGCATGTTCCAGACCATGATCGACGACGCTCGCAAGGTCTCGGCCGAGGAAATGGAACCCGGCGACGAAAAGCGTGCGTTCTACAACTTGTCGGTACCCAAAAAGCTCGTCGTGATGATGGGCGGCCCGACAATGAACCTCGTGATAGGCATTGTGCTGCTGGCCGTCGTAGTCTGCGGCATCGGTTTCAAAACGCCCACCACCACCGTCGAGACGGTGTCGCAATGCGTCGTGGGAGCGCAACAGGCCGCGGCTCGGCAAAAGGACGGGGGCGCCGGCTGCAAACCGTCCGATCCGCGGTCGCCGGCCGTCAGCGCGCACGTGAAACAAGGCGATACGATCGAATCGATCGGCGGCACTCCCACCCCGACGTGGCAATCGCTCTCCCGAACGATTGAAAAGTCCGCCGGCGAAACGGTGCCGGTCGTCGTCGAACGATCGGGCCGCACGATCACGCTGCACGCGCACATCGCTACGAACAAGGTCGCCGAATACGACGCCGACGGCAATTACAAGAAGAACGCGGACGGCACCATCAAGACGCGCGAGGCCGGATTCTTTGGCGTGGGGCCGACGTATGACTACCACGGGCAACCGGTCACGGCGTTGCCGGCGGTCGTCGGGAACGACTTGGTGCGGATCTTCGACGCACTCGTGCATTTGCCGCAGCGGCTCACCGGAGTCGCGCAGTCCGCCTTCACATCCGCGCCGCGGGCGCAGAACAGCCCGGTGGGCATGATCGGCATTGGCCGTGCCGCCGGCGAGATCGCCACGACGCACACGATCGACGTGGAAGGAAAGATCGCCATCGGCGTCAATCTGCTTGCCACGTTGAACATGTTCCTGTTCGCGTTCAACCTGGTACCGCTGTTGCCGCTGGACGGCGGCCACATTGCCGGCGCGCTCTTCGAGGGCATTCGCCGCCGCATGGCCGCGTGGTCCGGTCGGGCCGATCCCGGGCCGGCGGACGTGGCCAAACTGATGCCCGTGACCTATGTCGTCGTCGGGCTGATGTTAGCGATGACACTCCTTTTGGGCTACGCCGACATCGTCAAACCGATCAAGCTCTTCTAAACTGGGGGAGTGAGTGTCAATCTTGGAATGCCCGCCAGCCCCCCACCGGTACTGGCGCCGCGCCGCAAAACCCGCAAGATCAAAGTCGGCAAGGTAGAAGTCGGCGGCGATGCCCCGATCAGCGTGCAGTCGATGACCACGACGAAGACTACCGACATCAACGGCACGTTGCAGCAGATCGCCGAGTTGACCGCTGCCGGGTGCGATATCGTCCGGGTGGCCTGTCCGAGCGCGGACGACGCCGAAGCGCTGCCGGCCATCGCGCACAAGTCGCAGATCCCGGTGATCGCCGATATCCACTTCCAGCCGAAGTACGTGTTTGCGGCGATCGATGCCGGATGCGCCGCCGTCCGCGTCAATCCGGGCAATATCCGCAAGTTCGACGACCAGGTGAAGGAGATCGCCGCTGCGGCCAAGGACGCCGGCGTGTCCATTCGGATCGGCGTCAATGCCGGCTCGCTGGATCGGCGGTTGCTGGAAAAGTACGGCAAGGCCACCCCGGAGGCTCTCGTCGAGTCGGCGGTCTGGGAGGCGTCGCTGTTCGAAGAGCACGGTTTCCACGACTTCAAGATTTCCGTCAAACACAATGATCCGGTCGTCATGGTGCGGGCCTACGAGCTCTTGTCCGAGCGCGGCGACTGGCCATTGCATTTGGGCGTCACCGAGGCAGGGCCGGCCTTCCAAGGAACCATCAAATCGGCTACCGCGTTCGGCGCGTTGCTCTCCCAGGGCATCGGCGACACGATCCGTGTCTCCCTGTCGGCCCCGCCCGTTGAGGAAGTGAAGGTCGGCGCGCAGATCCTGCAATCGCTGAACCTGCGTCCGCGCAAGCTGGAAATCGTGTCCTGCCCGAGCTGCGGACGTGCGCAAGTCGACGTGTATTCGTTGGCCGACAAGGTCACGGCCGGGCTCGAAGGCATGGAGGTGCCGTTGCGCGTGGCGGTCATGGGCTGCGTCGTCAACGGCCCAGGAGAGGCCCGCGAGGCCGATCTCGGCGTCGCATCGGGCAACGGAAAGGGACAGATCTTCGTCAAGGGCGAGGTCATCAAGACGGTGCCGGAGTCGCAGATCGTCGAAACGCTCATCGAAGAGGCCGGCAGGCTCGCGGAAACCATGGACGTGCCGGAAGGCTCGGATGCCGCCGCGCCGCAGGTGCAGGTCGGATAAGCTTCGGCCATGACGGCAGAAGTTCGGGTCGGGACGGAGCTGCGGCTCTTGACGCGTGCCGACACGCCCGCCGTCCGGAGACTGTGCGATCTCGATCCGGTGTCGAACGTGTTCCTTGCCGGGCGCCTGGAGCTGACGGGTAGCGCGGACGCCGGAGCTCTCGGCGGGCAACTCTGGGGCTTCTTCCGGTCGGGACAGCTGGCGTCGGCGTTGTGGTACGGAGCCAACATCATCCCGGTGAATGCGCAGCCGGACGGCGTCGAAGCGTTTGCTCAGATGCTCGACGCCCGCACCACCCACCCGTCGTCGATAGTGGGTCCGGCCGGGCCGGTGCTGGACCTGATCACCCGGCTGCCGCACTGGCCGTCGCCTCGGGAGGTTCGCGGCAACCAGCCCGTCATGGTGCTCTCCGGGCCACCGGCCGTCGCCGCCGATCCGCAGGTCCGTCGAGCCGTGCCGACGGACGCCGACGTCATCTACCCGGCTAGCGTCGCCATGTTCACCGAAGAAGTCGGCTACTCGCCCGTCGCCGGCGATCGCAGGGGCGACTACCGGCGCCGGGTCGATTATCTGATCTCGCGCGGGCACACGTTCGCTCGAATCGACGAGATGTCCGAGGAATGGCCGGCCAAGGGCCACCGACAAGCGACCTTCAAGGCGGATCTGGGCGCCGTCAGCCGTTCGGTCGCTCAAGTGCAGGGCGTGTGGGTGCATCCCGCCTATCGCGGCCGCGGGCTGAGCGAATCCGGCATGGCAGCCGTCGCGTTCGCCGCCCGGAGAGACGTGGCGCCCATTGTGAGTCTCTACGTGAACGATTTCAACGACGCGGCAAGGGCGGCGTACCGGCGGGTGGGATTTACGGACGTCGGCACGTTTGCGACGGTGCTCTACTAGCGCGACGTCCCGCCCGCCGAGTGGTGATGTACTAGCATTCTAGACATGGCGGAAAAGAAGACGCAGTTCAACGTGTATTTGCCTCCCGATCTTGTCAAACGCATCAAACACCGCAGCATCGATGAAGAGCTCAGCCTGTCGGCGCTCGTCCAAAAAGTCTTCGAAGACTATCTGAGGCAGCGATGAGCGGCATGAACGAACTCACCGTCCGGCCGGTTCGGTTCACCGCCCATCCGGATGTGTTTCACGGCCTGTTGGAGGCTTTGGGCGCCGTGACGCTGGCTCGCCACGGGTCGACTGCGCTCTACCGGACCGGATCCGGCTTGCTGGAGATCCGTGGTACCGACGAGGTCGACCCGCTGACCGGCTTGACGGCGATGGGATTCGTCACCGCGAACCTCGCGCAGCTGCCGGCGCCGTCGCGGTTTCTCGACAAGGCCCGGCTGACCGCGGACGTCGGCCCGGCAAAAGGCGCAGCACTGGAACTGACCGCCGGTGACGGCCTGACGATAGCTATCGACCTTGCGCCGTCCGGCGACCGGGATCCGGCGCGATCCGGCGACGCGGACCCCGAGCTGTCCGTCGTGCCGATCTGGATGACCACCCAAGTGTCGGCGGCGGCCGAGGCGTTGCAGACCCTCGGATTCGCCCGCCGGCTCAGCGCCGACAGCGGCGTGTGGGTCGATCTCGTCGGGCGCGGCGCTGCCAACGGCCTCGTCGCCGTCCACTACGAGGACGGCGATCCCGACGTCATTCTGGCCTTTGAATACGCCGGCGACCTTGGCGAACTCCAAAGCCGGATGCGCTCTCACGGCATTGTGACGCCGATAGTTGACGAGAACTACGCCCGGACGCTCCGCCTTCTCGATCCCGACAACGAAGCGGAAATCTGGGTCAACGAGGTCATGACCGACACGTACGGCTATCAGCGCGGCTGACCGGCGTCCGCGTGTCCGATAGGCTACTGCTGGGTCAATCACCGCGCCAACTTTCCGGGAGAACTGCATGCCGATGCGTCTATCAACCCTCTTTGTCCGCACGTTGAGGGAGGATCCGGTCGACGCCGAAGTCGCCAGTCACAAGCTCCTGGTTCGTGCCGGCTATATCCGCCGCGCCGCGCCGGGTATCTACACATGGCTGCCGCTCGGGTTGAAAGTGCTGGGCAAAATCGAGCAGATCGTGCGTGAGGAGATGGCAGCCGCCGGAGCGCAAGAGGTGCATTTCCCCGCGCTATTGCCGCGCGAACCGTACGAGGCCAGCGGCAGATGGACCGATTACGGCGACAATATGTTCCGGCTGAAGGACCGCCGCGGCAACGACTATGCGCTGGCTCCGACCCATGAAGAAGTCTTCGCCTTGCTGGTCAAGGATCTCTTCTCGTCGTACAAGGACCTGCCGACGACGATTTACCAGATCCAGACGAAATATCGCGATGAGGCCCGTCCCCGTGCCGGACTGCTGCGCGGGCGCGAATTCATCATGAAGGATGCCTACAGCTTCGATATCGACGATGCCGGGCTGGACGAGTCGTACCGCAAGCAGCGCGAGGCATACGTGCGTGCCTTTGACCGGATTGGTCTCGACTACGTCATCGTCAAGGCGACCTCCGGCGCCATGGGCGGCTCGCGCAGTGAGGAATTCCTGCACCCCAGCGACATCGGCGAGGATTCATTCGTCCGCTCGCCGGGCGGGTACAGCGCGAATATCGAAGCGGTGACCACACCGGTGCCGCCAACCATCACGCTGGACGACGCTCCCGCCGCCCACGTCGAGGACACTCCCGATACGCCGACGATCGATACGCTCGTTGCCGCCGCCAATGCCGCGCATCCTCGTTCCGACCGGGCCTGGACGGCCGCCGACACGCTGAAGAACGTCGTGGTTGCCGTGACGCACCCGGACGGCAAGCGCGAGATAGTTGTGATAGGTGTGCCGGGGGACCGCGGAGTCGACCTCGACAGGGCAGAGGGATCGGGGCAGTTCGGTGCCGGCGAAGTCGAAGTCGAACCGGCGACGCCCGACGATCTGCAGGCCAATCCCGAATTGGTGAAAGGGTATATCGGGCCGACCCTCTTCACCTCGGACGGGGCGCAGGCGGTGCTTGGATCGGAAGGCACATCGGGCCTGCGCTATCTGGTCGATCCGCGAGTCGTGTCGGGCACGCGGTGGATCACCGGCGCCAACGAACACGGACGCCACGTGTTCGAGCTGACCGCCGGGCGCGACTTCGTACCCGACGGCACTGTTGAAGCAGCCGAGGTGCGTGAAGGCGACGCTGCTCCCGACGGATCCGGGCCCCTGGAGATTGCCCGCGGCATTGAAATCGGACACATCTTCCAACTCGGGCGTATTTACGCCGAGGCACTGGACTTGAACGTCCTTGATGAGAACGGCAAACAAGTGGTGCCCACCATGGGGTCGTACGGCCTCGGGATCACCCGGGCGCTCGCAGCGGTGGCCGAGGGAAATCACGACGCCAAGGGCCTGATCTGGCCGAAGAATCTGGCGCCGGCCGATGTACACCTCATCGCCACCGGCAAGAATCCCGATATCGTCCCGGCGGCCGAAAAACTGGCCTCCGACCTGGAGACAGCAGGCGTCGAGGTGCTTTTCGACGATCGTCCGAAGGTCTCGCCAGGCGTCAAGTTCGGCGACGCCGAACTGCTGGGCGTGCCGACTATCGTGGTCGTGGGCCGCGGATTGGCCGACGGCGTCGTCGAAGTGCGCGATCGCCGTACCGGCGAGGCCGAGAACGTGCCGGTCGACGAAGCCGCCAATGCGATCACCCGCCGCGTCACCGCATAAGCTGCTTCGCCGAGTGGTGGCGAACGGCTGACCCGGCGCGTCGAGTGGTGGCGAGTGGCTGCGAAATCGCCGATTTCGCAGCCACTCGCCACCACTCGGCAGGCGGTGAATCGCGGCAGCGGGAGGACCGGCTGTTATTTCACCAACGACAGGAACTCGGCTCGAGTGCTCGGATCGGTGCGCATGGCTCCGTGCAAGCTCGAGGTCAGTGTGCGTGCGCCGCGCGCTTGCACTCCGCGGATCGACATGCACATGTGCTCGGCCTCGATCACGACGCCCACGCCCCGGGGCCGGAGCGTCTCATCGAGCCAATTGCTGATTTGAGTCGTGAGACGTTCTTGAACCTGCAGACCGTGCGCGAAGAGCTCGACGGCCCGTGCCAGCTTCGACAGGCCGACTATCCGATCGCCGGGCAAATACGCCACGTGCGCGATGCCGGTGAACGGCAGCATATGGTGCGCGCACAGCGAATGCACCGGAATATCGCGGACCACGACCATCTCGTCGTACTTCTCGGTATTGGCGAACGTCGTGAGCGAGAACAGCGGCGGGGACAGCATCTCCGTCAGCGCATCGGCGACCCGCCGGGGTGTTTGCTCCAGCTCGGGGTCGTCGACGTCCTGCCCGAGTGCCGTCAGCAGATCGCGGACGGCGTCCTGCGCCGCCTGTCGCTCAATGGCCGGTGCCGCACGAAGCAGTGCGGACTCGCCGTCCACGCCGGATCCGGCCTCGGCACCGGCGGCGGACCGCAGATCGCGCCGACCGTCGAACTCGGTCTCGGTGACTGTGCTCATAGCGACTCCAGCGGCACATCGGAGTCGGCAAGCCGGGAGTCGTCGACCGAGCGGCCGGACGCGATCAACGCCTGCAGCGTCTCGTTGACGTCCCAGACATTCACGTTCATGGCAGCCGTGACGCGGGAGCCGGACAACCAGAATGCGATGAATTCGCGGGAACCGGTGTCGCCCCGCACCACGACTCGGTCCCAGGGGACCGGATAGCCGCAGTATTCGAGACCGAGATCGTACTGGTCGGAGAAGAAGAACGGAACGTTCATGTACGCCTCGCCGGCGCCGAGCATATTGCGCCCGGCCGCCTGGCCTTGCGTCAGCGCGGTCGCCCAATGTTCGACGCGCAAGTCGATCCCGATGTCGGGACGCGTCACCGACGCCACGTCTCCGGCCGCGTAAATGCCCGGGACCGAGGTCTGCAGCGACGTGTCCACGGTGATGCCGTGCGTTGTGGCCGAAATCTCGAGGCCGGCCGACTCGGCCAGCTCCGTCCGAGGGGACGCGCCGATGCCGACAACCACGACGTCGGCGTCCACTCGTCCGTCGGCCGTTTCAATGCCGACGACCCGGCCGTTGTCGCTACCGACGAAGCCCTTCACGTTGGCGTTCATCGTCAAGGTGACGCCGTGCTCGCGGTGCAGATCGGCGAAGACCTCGCCAATCTGCCGGCCGACCACCGCCTCGAGCGGAGTGGCGGCCATGTCGATGATTGTGACGTCGAGTCCGAGTTGCCGAGCAGAGGCGGCGACCTCGGAACCGATCCAGCCGGCGCCGACTATCGCAACGCTCGAGCTCGACTTCAATGCCGACCGCAGCTCCGTCATGTCCTCGAACGTGCGCAGATAGTGGATGCCCGCAAGATCGGCGCCCGGCAGCGGCAAATGCCGCGACGTGGACCCGGTGGCCACCAGGAGCCGGTCGAAGGGGATGGCATTGCCGCCGGCGTGTACGACCCGGGCATCGGTATCGATCTCGGTGACTTCGGTACCCGTCATGAGTTCGATCTCGTGCGACGTGTAGAAGTCCGCCGGCAATGCGTCGGCCGATTCATCCGGATCGTCGCCGCGCAGGATCCCCTTCGACAACGGCGGCCGCTCGTACGGAAGTCGCGGCTCATCGCCGATCAGAATAATGCGGCCGGTGAACTCGCTGTCGCGCAACGACTGCGCGGCTTGGGCACCGGCAAGCCCCCCGCCGACGATAACGAAAGTCGGTGAACTGTCCATGATCTTCTCCTGACCCGCAAATCGAATAGCTTTCTAAACTAACGTAACATTGATTTTAGAAATGGTACATGCGACACTGGAAGAACGATGACTGACGATCGAACTGCGACGAGCGACGACGTATCGCTGATTGGCGAATTGGCCGAGCCGACACGGCGCGCCGTCTACGAATTCGTCGCGGCCGGCGACGACTGGGTCAGTCGTGACGGTGTCGCGGCGGCAGTGGGACTCGGGCGGGCGGCCGTGGCGCGCCATTTGGACCGGCTCGTCGACGTCGGACTGCTTGATCAGCGCTCGAAGCGACTGACCGACCGGACCGGGCCGGGCGCCGGAAGGCCCTCCAAGCAGTACCGGCGGTCAAGCCGCGAGGTTGGGGCATCGCTGCCGGCCCGCGACTATGAGTTGGCCGGCGAGCTCTTGGCCCGAGCCGTTGACGACGTCACGCGGAGCGGCAAGAATCTTCAAACGGCGTTGGACGACGAGGCGCGCGCGCTGGGCACGCAATTGGCCGGCGAGATGCGCGGCGCCGATGGCGGCGAGTTTGCGCGGACGGCGGATGGAACGGGTCGGGTGCGCAAGATGCTTGCCGTCTTGTCCGATCACGGCTATGAGCCGGTGCAGGTGGGCGAGGACGAGATCCAGCTGCGCAATTGTCCATTCCACCGGCTTGCCCGTGCGCATCCGGAACTGGTGTGCGGATTGAACGATGCATTACTGGAATCAGCCGTTGACGGCTACGGAAACACCGGGTACCGGGCACGCTTCGAGCCGGAGGCCGGATTATGCTGCGTTCGGTTGCGCCGACAGTCGAGTTCCGGTCGGTCTACCGGCCGGTAACCCGGCAACAACTCCACTCTCGGCGTGCTCGGCTCTCACACCAAGCGGGCCAGTGACCTCGCATCGGTGCGGCCCACGTCGGCACCCGCCAGGGCCCGGCAGACCCACAGCGAGCGCGCAGCGTCCGCCTGCGCGTTATCGGCGAGCGCCCAAAACATGTTCTCCAGTTCGCGGGCGATCGACAGCCGCCTCGTCAGCTCGACGTCAAGTCCGGCGCTGACGGCCAGGGCCGCGGATCGGGCGCGTAAGGCATCGGATTGTTCGGCCGGCGTATGCCCGGGCAGCTCATACAGCCGGTTCCACAGCATTGGTGCCACTGCGTATTCGGGTGGGCCGACTATCGGCTTGGGGTCGATGGCCCGCCAGCCGGCACCATTCAGTTCGGACAGCACGTTGTAGTAGTGCAAATCGCCGTGCACCAACAGAGCCGTTCGGCAGCCGGTGAGCATGTCGGCGGTTTCGAGTGCGGTCCGGAGGATCGAGTGGTCGGCGGCCCGCCACTCGGCGAACGCGGGCAACAAGGCGGCGGCCTTCCGTGGAAAGTCCGCCAACCAACCGCGGGCCGAGTCGGCAACCGTTGGGAGACCGGCCGGCGGGACGATGCTCAAAGTGCGTACCAAAGCGCCCCAGACCGGAATGGCGTCCGCGATCGGAACGGTCCCCAAATTCCGCGTTGCGTCAAGGCGTTCGAGCAGCGATGCACGGCCCGCTTCGTCGTCGGCCAAGAGCCGTACGCTGCCGCGACCCCGCCAAGCATTCAGCGCGGCGCGCTCGAGCGGGTGCGCCCGAATCGGCTCGGGACACGGGGCCGCGATGCGCAGCGCCAGCGGTACGCCGGCCCGGCCCGCGACAGGGATGACGATCGACTGATAACCGTGCCACGGCTGCGGAAACGCCGGATCGGGTACGAGTCCCCAGGCGCCGAGGAAGCGGTCGATCAGCCCGGGTAGTTCAAAGATCCACTGCCCGCCCAGCGTGGGCCCGCAGTCCTTCAGTACATTGCCGGCAAGGTGATCGGGGATGTTCACGCGCCGTTCTCCGAGTTCGGGTGCTTCGTGTCCGTCGAGCCGGACGGCGCGGATCCGGCCCGGCGAACCTTCCGGGGAAGCGTGGATCCGGGCACGGCCGGCAGGGTCTTGGCAAGACGCCAGCCGGCAAGCGTCGATTCGAACAGCCAGTGGGCGGCGTCGTAGCGGGTGCCGGCCGGCAAATCGGTGACTGCTTTGCCAAGGTGCATGCCGAGCCGGCGCTCGAGCGTTGCGGCCAGTTTGAGAGCCGATTTCGCGTCCTCCACCGAGTAGGGCAGCGAATAGCCGGCGCGGGGTCGGGCCGGCTCGGCGCCGCCACCGCGCAGTTGTGTGTTGACCTCGCCCACCGTCGTGCGCAATTTGTCCAGCCGTCCGGCGGCGCGCCGCCGGGCGTCTCCGGTCAGGCGGACTGTCAGCACCTCGTATCCGTAAATTGCGGCGTACAAACCGTCTCCCAGCGCCTCCAGAGCCGTTGCGGCTCCGGACGACGGGGTCGACACCGGGGACGGGCTGGGGGACGGCGGTTTTGCCGTTTCTTCCGGCGGCGGCAGGGGCCTGGCAGCGGACGGGACGTGAAGATCTGCGGCCGCGCCGACGACGTGCGCCGCCCCGGCGCTGCCGGCGGCGACCCCGGCCAGGCGGCGGGCGAACACGCCCGAGACGCGGTCGAGTCGGCGCAAGGACGAGTCGCGGACGGCGGCGACGTGAGTCATCAGCGCCCGGGGGGTCGGGGATTTCACGGCGCGGGTCGGTTGCGCCGTCGCAGCTCGGCCGGGTCGCGCTCCCAGGGCGGCCAGCTGGACGGCCAGCATGGATCGGACCCTGTCCAGCTCATTGGAGAAGTCGTGCCCGGCGTTCATGCGGTGAGCCACGTCGTCCGCAGCGCGTAAGCGACGGACGACGGCGCGCCGTGCCTTCTCGTCGGTATCGGGGACGGCGGGGGAGTCGGCCCCTTCCAGGCGAATTCCGCATCCGGACAGAGCCGGAACCGCGGTGGCGGCGATGAGGCCGGTGAGCACTATGCGGCGGGGAACCGGCACGGAAACGTCAAGGGTCATGGTGTACCAATCATTTCATGAATGGTGGAGATGCTGACGCGGCACCGAAACCTCTAGGCTGATGAGAAAGGAAACGCAGTCGCCGGACGGCGGGAAGGAGCACGGAGTGCGAACCGATGAAGAGGCCGCGTTGGCGGACAGGCTCGGACCGCTCGTGCATGGGCACGGGCTTGTCGTTGAGGATCTGAAGATCGGCGTGAATGGCTCTCGCCGCTCGGTGACGGTGACGGTGGACTTGCCGGAGGATCAGACGGGCGCTGCCGATTTGGACACCATTGCGCAAGTGTCGAAGGAGGTGGGCGCCCATTTGGATGATGACGAGCCGTTTGACGGTCGGGCGTACACGCTCGAGGTCTCGTCGCCCGGAGCGACGCGGCCGCTGACCGAGCCCCGGCACTGGAAGCGCGCCCGCGGGCGGCTCATCGCCGTGAAGCTGGCCGGCGGCGACTCCCTCACGGGACGCTTGATCGACGTTGCCGACGACGGGCCGCAGCTCGACGTGGGCGGCGCGTCGCGCCGGCTCGCCTACGGCGAGATCGCCTCGGCACGCGTCGAGGTGGAATTCAAATAGCCGGCCGGTAGACTGGGGCGTTCGCCCGGTGGACATAACAACCGGCGAAAGACAACTGAACAGACAACTGAACATGCGAAACGGAGCACCACCATGGATATCGACCTGGCAGCCCTGCGGCTACTCGAGCGAGAAAAGGAAATTCCGCTCGACCTACTGATACCCACGATCGAACAGGCCCTGCTGCTTGCCTACCATCGCACGGACGGCGCCGAACCCCGGGCGCGTGCCGAACTCGACCGCAAATCCGGGCACGTCACAATTTGGGCGACGGAGACCGGCCCCGACGGAGAACCGGGTCGCGAATGGGACGATACGCCGTCCGGGTTCGGGCGGATCGCCGCGCAAACGGCACGCCAAGTGATCCTCCAGCGCCTCCGTGACGCCGAGGACGACACGATCGTCGGTGATTTCCGCGGGCGAGAAGGCGAGATAGTCGCCGGCGTGATCCAGCAGGGAAATAATCCGCACATGATTCAGGTCAACCTCGGCACCGTGGAAGGCGTCCTTCCGCCGCACGAGCAAGTGCCGGGGGAGACGTATGAGCACGGTGCACGTATCCGCGCCTACGTGGTCGAAGTTCACAAGGGCATGAAGGGCCCGTCGATCACGGTGTCGCGCACGCACCCGAACCTGGTGAAGAAGCTGTTCGAGCACGAGGTGCCCGAGATCGCCGACGGCACCGTCGAGATCGTGTCGATCGCCCGGGAATCAGGTCACCGCACGAAAATGGCGGTGAAGGCCACGGTGCCGGGCGTCAACGCCAAGGGCTCCTGCATCGGCGAGCTCGGCTCCCGGGTGCGAGCCGTGATGGGCGAATTGAACGGGGAAAAGATCGACATCGTCGATTTTGACGACGATCCGGCCACCTTCGTCGGTAATTCGCTGTCTCCGGCGCGTACCGTGAGCGTGGAGATTCTGGACGCCGATGCCAAGGCCGCGCGCGTCGTCGTCCCGGAATACCAGCTGTCCCTGGCGATTGGAAAAGAAGGTCAGAATGCCCGGCTGGCCGCGAAATTGACCGGATGGCGCATTGATATCCAGTCCGACGGAAAGACTCAGGCGCCGGTCGAGGCGTGAGCGACGCCACTATCGTTTAGACCCGGCACGGAAGGCACGGTAAGATGGTCAAGGCGCAAAGCGTGCGCACCTGTATCGGGTGTCGGCGGCGCGCACCACGGCAAAGCCTGCTTCGCGTCGTGATCAAGACGGCGGAGGCGGGACGGCCCGATGGAATGCCGGTCATAGTCCCGGATCGTCCGCGCAGTGCGGAAGGTCGGGGAGCGTGGCTGCATTTCGACGAGCGGTGTGTCGATCAGGCTCGCCGGCGAAGCGCCTTCGGAAGGGCGTTGAAGACGTCCGGTCAGGTCGACATCGGAGCCGTGGAAAGTTTTGTCAAAGACGAATCGTTTGCAAAAGGACGAGATACCAATGGAACCAGTGCTTCCCGAATGAGTAACGAACAATGAGCAGCTTCTTGGTGAGCAACCAGTGAGTTACTTTTCGTTTTAATGGTTCGCGCCTGTTTCGGCTGCGGACCGAGACAGGAGAAATGTGGCAAAGCCCCGTGTGCACGAGATTGCCAAGCAACTCGGCACAGACAGTAAGACAATCATCGCAAAGCTCACCGAAATGGGTGAGTACGTCAAATCCGCTTCGGCCACCGTCGAAGCCCCGGTCATTCGCAAGCTGAAAGAGGCTTTCCCGGCCGAGCAGGCAGCTCCCGAGTCCAAGGCGCCCGCAGCCAAGAAGACCGAGCCTGCCGCTAACGGAGCCCCCGCGGCGTCCCGCGCCAAGCCGGGCCCGAAGAAGCCGGCGACCGCAAAAAATGAGACGGCAGCCCCGGAACAGCCGGCGGAGAAGCCGGCTGACAAGGCCGCCGAAGCTCCGGCACCCGAACAGCCGGCCGCCGAAGTTCCGGCAGCCGAGCAGCCGGCCGCCGAAGCTCCTGCCGCACAGCAGGCGGAAACTGAACAGCCCGTCGAGAAGCCGAGCTCGGCGGCAAAGCCGGCCGACAAGCCGGCCACGACGGCAAAACCCGGTCCTGCCGCGCCCAAGCCCGGTCCGAAGCCGGCTCCGAAGGCACCGGCCAAGCCGGGCAAGGCTGCCGGCAAGTCGGGAGGATCGGCCCGTCCGGGTAATAACCCGTTCGCCACATCGCAGGGGATGCCGCGTTCCGGCGGACCGCGCCCCGGCCGGCCCGGCAACAATCCATATGCCACGTCACAGGGGATGCCGCGTCCGGGAAGCTCCCGCCCGGCACCCGAAGGCCGCGGCGACAATCGTGCGCCCCGCCCCGGCGCGCCTCGTCCCGGTGCTCCGAGGCCGGGTGCTCCGCGCCCGAACCCCGGCATGATGCCGGGCAAGAGCACTGTTGGCCGTCCCGGCCAACCCAGTAGCTCGGGCCGTCCGGGCGGAGGCCCGGGCCGCGGGCGTGGCGGCGGACCCGGCGGCGGGCCCGGAGGCGGTCGTCCAGGCGGCGGATTCGGCAAGGGCGGTCGCGGACGCGGCGGCACCCAGGGTGCGTTCGGTCGCGGCGGCGGCCGGCCGGTTCGCGGGCGGAAGTCGAAGCGCGCGAAGAGGCAAGAGCTCGAACAGATGCAGGCACCGTCGGTCGGCGGCGTCAGCGTCCCCCGCGGCGACGGCAACACGCCGTTGCGGTTGCGTCGCGGATCGTCGCTGGGTGACTTCGCCGATAAGATCGGTGCGGATCCGGCAAGCCTCGTCACCGTCCTGTTCCACCTGGGCGAGATGGCGACCGCAACGCAGTCTCTCGACGAGGACACGTTCAAGGTGCTCGGCGACGAACTCGGCTACAAGATCCAGATCGTGTCGCCCGAGGACGAGGATCGCGAACTTCTCGAAGAGTTCGACATCGACATCGAGGGCGAGCTCGAAGGCGAGGACGATTCGCAGCTTTTGCCGCGTCCACCGGTCGTCACGGTGATGGGTCACGTCGATCACGGCAAGACGAAGCTTTTGGACGCCGTGCGCTCATCCGATGTGGTGGCCGGCGAGTCCGGCGGCATCACGCAGCACATCGGTGCGTATCAAGTGCACGTCGATCACGAGGGTGAAGAGCGTGCCCTGACCTTCATCGACACCCCGGGGCACGAAGCGTTTACCGCTATGCGTGCCCGCGGTGCCAAGGTCACCGACCTGGCGATCCTGGTGGTGGCCGCCGATGACGGCGTCATGCCGCAAACGATTGAGGCTCTCAATCACGCGCAGGCCGCGGGCGTGCCGATCGTTGTGGCAGTGAACAAGATCGATAAAGAAGGCGCCAACCCGGCCAAGATCAAGCAGCAACTCACCGAATACAACCTGGTCGCCGAGGAATACGGCGGCGAGACCATGTTCGTTGAGATTTCGGCGCTGCAACGTCAGGGCATCGGCGACCTTCTCGAAGCCGTGCTGTTGACGGCGGACGCCGCGCTCGACCTCCGGGCGAACCCGGACAAGGCCGCGCGCGGTATCGCGATCGAAGCCAATTTGGACAAGGGGCGCGGCGCCGTCGCGACGGTGCTCGTCCAGTCGGGCACGCTGCACGCCGGCGACGCGATAGTGGCAGGCACTGCATTCGGACGCGTTCGTGCCATGTTCGACGAATACGGCAAGACCGTCGCCGAGGCCGGCCCGGCCAGGCCGGTGCAGGTACTCGGGCTGTCGAGTGTTCCGCGCGCCGGTGACACGTTCTTGTCGACCGGCGATGATCGGACTGCGCGGCAGATCGCCGAAAAGCGAGAAACCGCCGAGCGAGCCGCACAGTTGGCCAAGCGCCGCAAGCGCGTCAGCCTGGAGGACTTCACGCAGGCCCTCGAAGACGGCAAGGTCGATACGCTCAACCTCATCCTCAAGGGCGATGTGTCCGGTGCCGTCGAAGCGCTCGAGGACGCCTTGCTCAAGATCGATGTGGGCGACGAGGTGGCGCTGCGCGTCATCCACCGCGGCGTGGGCGCCATCACGCAGAACGACGTGAACCTCGCGACAGTCGACAACGCCATCATCATCGGCTTCAACGTCCGCTACGCCGAGCGCGTCGAGGACTACGCCGATCGTGAAGGTGTCGACGTGCGGTTCTACTCGGTCATCTACCAGGCGATCGACGACGTCGAGAGTGCCCTCAAGGGCATGCTCAAACCCGAGTTCGAAGAGATTCGGACCGGCTCGGCGGAGGTCCGCGAAGTGTTCCGCTCGTCGAAGTTCGGCAATATCGCCGGCTCGATCGTGCGCGACGGCGTCATCACCCGCAATTCGAAGGCCAGGCTCACTCGCGACGGCACCGTCGTCAGCGAAAAGCTCAGCATCGAATCGCTGCGCCGGTTCAAGGACGACGCCACCGAGGTCCGCGACGGCTACGAGTGCGGTATCGGGCTCGGATCGTTCAACGACATCAAGGAAGGCGACATGATCGAAACCTTCGAAATGCGCGAGAAACCGCGCGAGTGACATCGGCGGCGGGCGCGGAGCCAATTGGCTCCGCGCCCGCCGGCTTCGCCCGGGAGTAGAGAAATCCCGGGAACGGGAAGAGAAGAGGATTTGTCATGGCCGACCCGGCCCGGGCACGCAAACTGGCGGACCGCATCAAGGTAGTGGTCGCCGAAACGCTGGAGCGCAGGGTGAAGGATCCGCGCCTCGGGTTCGTCACCGTCACCGACGTCCGCGTCACCGGCGACCTGCAGAACGCCACGGTGTTTTACACGGTATTGGGGGAAGACGCCGATCTCGAGGCGACAGCTGCTGCCCTGCAATCGTCCAAGGGACTGCTGCGGCGCGAAGTCGGCAAGAACCTCGGCACCCGGCTGACGCCAACGTTGGAATTCATCGCCGACGCGGTCCCGCGCGCCGCTGCCGAGCTCGAGGATCTGCTGCGCGTGGCGGCTGAGCGGGACGCCGAGGTGGCCAAGTTGGCCAGCAACGCCCGCCCCGTTGCCGAGGACCCGTACAAGACCAAGCCGGACGACGGCGAGTAGCGGGCCCGCGGGGATGCGCCGCGAGCATCATCAGTACCGACCTGGCGGCTATTACTGTTGACATTCAAGTATTTACTTGAATAATGGGTTTATGACCCCGACCGTGACTCAAACGTTCGCCGCGATGGGCGACCCGGTGAGGTCGACGATTGTCGACCGACTGGCATCGTCCGATGCCACGGTTAGCGAACTCGTCGCCTTGTTCGAAATGTCCTTCCAGGCGGTTTCGCAGCACCTCTCCGTGCTCGAACGCGCCGGCCTTGTCACGCGCCGGCGCGAAGGGCGGACGCGCCGCGTGCAAATAGTGACGCAGCCGCTGGACGACGCGATCGACTGGATGGAAGTGCGACGACGCCGACTCGAAGAGCGCTATCAACGTCTTGACGCCGTGCTCGCCACCCTCGACTCGACCGACACGCCACAGGAGGAAGCATGACCGGCCACGACATCCGCCGTCCCGGACGGACCGAGCATTCGCGCATTGGCAAGCAGTCCACCGCGCACAGACGTGAATTCGCCGCGCCGGCGGCGCTCGTGCAGCGCGCGCACACCGACGTTGACCTGTTCACGCAGTGGATGGGCCCGCGCGGGACGACAGTGCGTGTCGACCGGTTCGATGCCGTCACGGGAGGTGCCTTCCGTTACGTGGTGGAAGCGGCGTCGGGCGGAAGTTGGCCGTTCCGCGGCTCGTACCACGTCGTGACGCCGGGCCTTGTCGTGCACACGTGGGAGGACGAGGACGAGCCGGGAGTCACCCTGGAGACGCTGCGCTTCGTCGACCTCGACGACGGAAGGAGCGTGCTGGAGGCGACCTCTACGTACACGTCCGAGGAAGCGTGCGATGCCATGCTCGCCTCCGACCTGGACGCAGGCATGGATGAGGACTTCGAACGCCTTGACGCCGTCCTGAACGAGAGTCAAAGCTGACGGCCTTCGGCAGCTGCCGCCGCCTCGGCACCAGGAACCCGCCGTGGACGCGGGGGAAGTCCCGCAGCACCGGTACCGACATTCTTGTCGCTGCGGGGATAATTGAGCCATGACGTTCACCGAACCACCGGAATTCCTGACCCGACCCACCCTGAAAGGCACGTTCGGGATGGTGACCTCGACGCATTGGCTCGCGTCGTCGTCCGCGCAAGCAGTGCTCGAACGCGGCGGCAATGCCTTCGACGCGGCTGTCGCCGGCGCTTTCGTCTTGCACGTGGTCGAGCCGCACCTGAACGGCCCGGGCGGCGACCTCGTCGCTATCGTGCAGGCCGCGGGTGAGCAGAAACCGCAGGTGCTGATGGGCCAGGGCCCGGCTCCGGCCGGTGCGACCATCGAGCACTATGCGGCCGAGGGCCTCGACCTGGTTCCCGGCTCCGGCGCGCTGGCAGCCGCGGTTCCGGGAAGTTTCGACGCCTGGCTGAAGCTGCTTGCCGATTACGGGACGTGGGAATTGGCCGACGTGTGGTCGTTCGCCATCGACTACGCCGAATCGGGCCACCCCGTGCTGGCGCGCGTCTGTTCGACAATCGAGCGCGTGTCCGAGTTGTTCACCGAGCATTGGACGACGTCGGCCGACCAATGGCTGCCCGGTGGGCGTCTTCCGGAAGCCGGCGAGATCGTCACGAACAAGCCGTGGGCTGCGACCTTGCGGCGGATACTGACCGAGGCGCGGGCGATGGCGGATGCCGACAACGACGGTGCAGCGGGCGACGGGCGCGTACGCCGGATCGCCGCCGCCCGCCGGCTCTGGTCCAACGGCTTCGTTGCGCACGAGGTGCAAGAATTCGCCTCCCGGCCGCACCGCCACTCCAGTGGCGACGATCACGCGGGAGTCATCACTGCGACGGACATGTCCGGTTTCCACGCCGACTGGGAAGACGCGGTGTCGATAGAGTTCCGCGGATACACGATCTGGAAGTCCGCCGCATGGGGACAGGGCCCCGTTCTGCTGCAAGCGTTGAAAATCCTCGACGGGCTCGACGACGACTGCCTCGACCCGTCAACGGCCAAGGGCGCCCACCATATTCTCGAAGCTCTCAAGCTGGCATTCGCAGATCGCGACGCTTATTACGGCGACACGGATGTTCCGCTCGACGTGTTGCTCAGCGAGAAATACGCCGCCACCCGCCGGGCCTTGATCTCCGGTGACGCCTCCCTCGACTTTCGGCCGGGTCACATCGACGGCGCTCGAGCATTCACTCCGCCGTTGACGACCGAGGCCGACCTGACGGGCGCTGCGGGCGCCGCCGGCGAGCCGACGGTGCCGGGCGCCCGGCCGGAAGTCGACAAGACGGTGGCCGGCGCGGTCGACGAGCAGGGCGGCGAACTCGGTGTCGAGGCGAGCGGAAGCACCCGCGGCGACACCTGCCATCTCGACATCGTCGACACATGGGGAAATATGATCTCGGCGACCCCGTCCGGCGGCTGGCTGCAATCGTCGCCGTATATCCCGTCGCTCGGCTTCAGCCTTGGCACCAGGTTGCAGATGACGTGGCTCCTGGACGGCGCGCCAACCTCGCTCACGCCCGGAAAGCGACCGCGGACGACGCTGACGCCGACCCTCGTCAGCCGCGGCAGCAAGCCCGTGATCGCGGTCGGCTCGCCCGGCGGCGACCAGCAGGAACAATGGCAATTGCTGTACTTGCTGCGCGTGCTGGTTGGCGGATACACACATCAAGCAGCCATCGACGCGCCGGCGTTCCACACGACGTCGATGCCCGGATCATTTTGGCCGCGCACGTGGACGCCGGGCGGAGCAGTCGTCGAGGACAGGCTCGGCGACGACGTGATCGGCGACCTCGAACGGCGCGGACACGTCGTCACGCGTGCGGGCGACTGGGCGCTCGGGCGACTTTCCGCTGTGAGCCGCAACCCTGACACGGGCCTGCTCAAAGCCGGGGCGAATCCGCGCGGAATGCAAGGCTACGCCGTCGGACGCTGACTAGCCGAGCGGCGCGAGGTAGTGGTCTTTCACGGTCTCGTTGTAGCGGGCGAAATTATCGGCCAGGGCGGCCAGCGCGTCGTCGTCCCACTGCTCAAGAAGCTCCGCTGTCGAGTCCCGGCGCAGTTTCCGCACGCTGGTCATGGCGGCAAGCCCGTCGTCGGTCGGGGTAATCATCGTGCGCCGACGATCGCCCGGTGCCGGCTCCGTGCGGACATAGCCGTGTTCGGCCATGGCACTGACCTGGTGACCGGCAGTGGAACGGTCGAGTCCCAATGCCGACGCCAGGCTGCGCAAATCCATTGATCCGCCCGCTTCCAGAGTGCGCAGGAGGAGATAAGCGGCGCGATCGAGTTGCGAATAAAAATCATTGCGACGTCTGAGCATCTCGAAATGCCGGACCAGGATCAAGGATTCCAACTCGATCCGGTCCAGAGCCGAATCGGTCGAGTGCGCCGGGCCGGCGGAGGAGCTGCCGACGTCGCTCTGCTGCATGGAAAACCCTCACTCCCCAGTACGATAAACTTCCGAATATGGGCATGGTACCCGTATTTGTGAGTCGGGTGATGGGAGGCTCGGGTGCGCGACAGCGTTCGCGGATGGTTCGTTGAGTACGCGGATCGTCTGACCGCATCCGATCCGGGACACAGCCGGATCCGCATGGCGCTCTCCGGCGTCGTCGGCATGGGTTCGGCACTTGCCGTCGAATTCCTGCTCGGCGTGCTCACCGAGGCAAAGCCGGCCGGTCTGCTCGTGTCGATGATGCTTGGCGCAGTCATCGCCATGATGGGCACCATGGCGTTGTCCGGTCTGACTGCCGGGAAAGCCGCATTGACCGCGCTCTTTTTCCCGGTAGCCGTCGGGGTCGGGCTGACTGCCGGCGCGCTCGTCGGAAATCGCAGCACGCTCGACCTCGTCGTGTTCGTGGCCATCATGTTTGTGGCAGTATTCATTCGTCGTTTCGGCAGGGCCTGCTTTTTTTACGGCTTCATGATGTGGATGGGGTACTTCTTTGCCACATTGCTGCATGCAACGGTATCGGCACTGCCGGGACTGCTGATCGCCGTGACGGTGTCGGCCGCGTGGGTGCTGCTGTTGTCGCTGACCGTGCTGCGCATCAATAAGAATCGGGCGCTGAAAGCGACGATTCGAGCCTATGATGCGCAGGCGCGCACCGTGGCGCGCGAAATGGTCAACGTGCTGGAGAGCTCGCCGGCCGAAGAGCGCCGCTTTGAGCATCGGCACGGCAAATTGATGTCCAAACAAGCCGGGTTGGCAGAAGCCGCGCTGATGGTCGAAGGCTGGTCGGAAGACGCGAACGCGTTGCCGCCGGGCTGGTCGGGTGCCGCGTTGCGACGTCGCATGCTGGATTCCCAGCACATTCTCGACAGGGCGGCCGGATCTGCCGTCGCTCTGGCCGGCAAGGATCCGACGCTCGTGGCCCGGGCGCGCGACGCCGCGGAAATGATGGCCCAACGCGACGACGTGGGCGCGCGGGCTGCGGCCGAGGAACTCGCCGAAATGGCCGGCAGGGCCGAGGCGATCGACGGCGACGGGTGGATTCCGGCCCGCCACTTCGCGCTGGCAGTGCTCGGATTTCTCGATTTGGCCCAAAAGGCGTTGTCACCGACGGATGAGGCGGACGACGACGAATTCAAACCGACTGCGATGCTGGCCATGGGGAATCTTCCCGGTTCGGGAGCGGCGTTCAAGGACGTGCCGGCGCGGGGCACCAGGTGGAACCCGGCCGCGCGCCTCGACATGGTCACGCGGCAGGCCATCCAGGTGACCATCGCCGCGATCATTGCCATCTATTTCGGCAGGATGCTTTCAGACACCCGGTACTATTGGGCAATTATCGCCGCTTTTGTGGCGTTCACCGGTACTGCGACCCGGGCGGAAACGTTTACCAAATCGTTCAACCGCGTGTTGGGCACCGTGGCCGGATTATTCGCATCGATCTGGATCGCCAATCTGACTGCCGGCAACGTGGGGCTCGTCATCTTCGTCATCCTGGCGTCGATGTTCTGCGGCTTCTACCTGATTCGCATTTCGTACGCGTACATGATCTTCTTCATCACCATCATGGTCGGGCAGATGTACAGCGTGCTGCACGAATTCAGCGATGGGTTGTTGGTGTTGCGGCTCGAAGAGACAGCCATCGGCGCGGCCGCCGGAATTCTGGTGTCGCTCGTCGTCGTCCCGCTGTCTGCCACTGACGCCGTCCGCGCGGCACGCGATGCGATGTTTGCCGACTTGCGGGATCTGCTCAAAGGCGCCGCCCGCTACCTGTCGCCCGAAACGAGCCGGCCGGCCGTGGCGGAAACCGGGCCCGGGACAGGGGGCAGTGCCGCGGCCGGCTCGCCCACGCATCCGGTTCCGACGGAAATCGCAGTGGCGGCACCAACGGCCTCGTCGCCGGACGGTTCCGACGAGGACTCCGACGAAGAATCCGAGGAGGACAGCGTGCCATCGACGCTTGTCGAACTGGACGCCAAGGCCCGCGCACTGGACGATCGTTTCCGGCAGGTCGCGCTGGCCGCCAAACCGCGGATCCGGCCGCTCGTGATGGGCAGCCGCAGCCTCAATTCTCGTCGCCGGCTGGATTTGTACAACGCGTTGGCGATCCGCAGCCGCGCTCTCGTCGTCGGCATTCGCAGCAAGCCGGTGGAACATCCCGAATACGCGGCAACCGCTTGTCTGAGTTTGGCCGAAGTTGCAGAGAGGCTGATGACCACGCGCCCCGGCCAGCCGATGCCGGAGCTCAGCAAACCGCTCGAGGACGCCGACACCGCGATCTTGCAAAGTCTTCCGACCTCGTCCGGGGACTTTCACGGCGATACGAACGTGCTGCGGCCATTGGCGCACTTGCACGACCTCTTGAGCGATATCGCCGTCAAACCGCGCAACTCCTGACGAGCCGCCATGGCTCTGCTTGCTAGGGTGAGCGGATGCCGACCGAGACCATGGAACCGCCCGAAGGCCTATTTCTTGTCGACAAGCCGGGCGGCTGGACCAGCCACGATGTGGTCGCGCGGGTCCGGAGGCTCGCGGGAACCAAAAAAGTCGGCCATGCCGGCACGCTCGATCCGATGGCCACCGGCCTCCTGCTGCTCGGAATCGGGAGGGCCACCAAGCTGCTGACGTTTTTGGTCGGCGCCGACAAGACCTACGTGGCCACCATCCGCCTGGGATCGTCCACACCGACCGACGACGCCGACAGCGAACCGGACCAAATCGCATCGCCCGGCACGATCGACGAGGTAACGGTGCCGGCCATTGAGGACGGTGTCCGGGCATTGACCGGGCCGATTTCACAGGTTCCGAGCGCGGTCAGCGCCATCAAAGTCGACGGCGTACGGTCGTACAAGCGCGTCCGGGACGGCGAGCAGGTCGATTTGAAGCCTCGCGAAGTCACTGTGAGTCGATTCGATATCGACGCCGTCCGGCACTCGCCGTCCGGCATTGACGTCGACGTCGTCATCGACTGCACGTCCGGCACCTACATTCGTGCGTTGGCTCGTGATTTGGGGGCGGGCTTAGGAGTCGGAGGGCATCTGACGGCGCTGCGTCGGATCCGCGTCGGCGACTTCGACGTCAACGATGCGTTTCGATTGCCGTCGTGGGACGAGCCGGGCGAGCGACCGGCGGTGATGTCGCTTGCGGTCGCCGCTGCACGGTGCCTCCCGGTGCGCGACGTGACCGAACCGGAAGCACGGGCGCTGAGCTACGGGCAGTGGATCGGCGAATCTGCCTGGGCCGGCCCGACCGCGGCGATCGGCGTGGACGGCGTTCTTGTCGCGGTGATCGACAATACCGGGGGCAAGGCCAAACCGATAGTGGGATTCGCGCAGTCACGGGCCTAATCCCGTGATTTCGGGTCTAATCTCGGAACTATGGGCGACAGAACGGCATGTGCAAAATTGGCAACGACGCTGCGGGACCTGCATCGGCCCGGCGACCCGCTCATTTTGCCGAACGTGTGGGATGCCGCCGGCGCGAGACTCGTCCACGAGGCCGGATTCGCTGCAGTCGCCACGAGCAGCGGTGCGGTGGCCGAATCGTTGGGATTCGCCGATCAAGAAGGCACGCCGGCGGCGGAAATGTTCGCTGCAGTGGGCCGAGTAGCGGCGTCCGTTCCCATTGCCGTCACGGCCGATCTAGAGTCTGGATACCGGTTGTCTCCGGACGAATTCATCGATGGAATGCTCGCTGCCGGTGTCGTCGGCTGCAACCTCGAGGACACCGTGTATCCGCAGGGAGTGCTCGCCGACCCGGCCGCGCATGCCGACTGGTTGGCGGGTGTGCGCGACGCGTCGTCCCGTGCCGGCGTCGACATCGTCGTGAACGCACGCGTTGATGTGTTCTTGCCGGGTCGAGTCGGTTCGGGGGTCAACCCACTGGCCGAGGCCTTGGACCGCATTCGGCGGTATGCCGATGCCGGCGCCGACTGCGTGTACCCGATCGGCCTTACTGACCCGGCGACAATCGGCGCCATCGTCGACGGCTCGCCGGTCCCGGTCAACATCATGGCGGTGCCGGGATGGATCGGCATGTCCCATGCCCGCGATCTGGGTGTGGCGCGAGTGTCCTACGGCACCGGGATCTGGAAAGACGCCCGAGCTTTCCTTGCCAAGCGCTTGGAATCGGTGGTCGGCGAAACACGGCGCTGAACGTCCTCCGGGCAGTGCTCAGCTGCCGCCGGGTGGGGCGTGGCTTGTTTTGTCGTGGATGGTTTTGCCGGTGTGTTTGGCATGTGTGAGCGCGCTGAAGTAGGTGTTGTGGATCCAGCCGTCCGCGTTGGTGGTGGTGCCGTAGATGGCGGTGGTTTTAGTGCCGGGGGCGGGCCTGGTGTGGGGGACGCCCTCCTGCATGGCGATTTGCCATTGGCCGATATGGATGCGGGCATGGTGCGCGGGTCAGAGCAGTGCCATGTTAGCGACGGTGGTTGGTCCGCCTCGGGAAAACCAATGGATGTGGTGTGCATCGCACCAGCCGGCCGGGCGTGCCGGGTGCGCTTTCACACCCGGCGCGGTTGTCTTTTCGTGTCGGGAGTTCGAAGAGACCTTGGTCGGGTCTCTCGGGCGGCCCGGGGGTCGAGTTGATAATTGCCGTGGACCATGCCGAGCATGTCGGTGCTGATACGCAGGCTGCGGCGGTTGAAGGCTTCGGGGTCGTAGAGGTCGTTGTCTGGTGGATTGAGTTGGCCCAGGAGTTCTTCGGCGAGGCGTGCGAGCGTGCGGGGGCTGGTGGTGGGTGCGTGGTCGGTGAAGAACCCGACGATGGTATCCGCAGTGGTGTTGGTGGCGAGGCGTTCGGGGATGCGGTCAAGGGTGTGCACGGCGGTGGTGATGTGTTCGATGCGGACTTCGCCGTTTTCGAGTAGTCCGGCCATGCCGGCGAGAGGGCCGGGTTCGACGGTGGGGGAGAGTGCGCTGGTTTCGACCGCGTGAGTGTAGAGGGCGCGCGCTGCTTCGACGTCGGCTTTGGCCCGGCTGGGCGAGTGGCCGCAGCCGGCCGTGGGGAAGTTGGCCGTGGCAGCGGCGCCAATGCTGCCGGCGGAGCCGATCGGCCTCGATGAGCTGATCGGTCAGGGCTTTATCGGTCAGGCGTGTCAGTGGTGCCGTGGTGATTCCGGTGACCATTTGTTGCCGGACGCTGAGCATGCCGGGTACGTCGCGGGGCAGGTCCTGGTCGGTGCCGACGGTGGTTTTCGGATCGACGGTACCGGTGGTGGTTTCGTCGGGAATGTCGAGGTAACAACCTTTTCTCCACTTATATCATCGTAAAACGTGACAAAATTCTATAAATATTCGAGATAAGTTCGATTATTTTGAGGCGTCGAATGTGAGAGTGATTTTCGGTTTCGGGTTCCGCGTGGGCGCCGGTGTTCCGCGGTGGTGTATAGCGTGTTGTAGGCACGCGCGGAACACCGACACGCACGCGGAACACAGGGCGAGGCGGGGCGGTGCGAAAGGGAAAATGCGGCAAAAGGTGGTTTGGCAATGGCAGATGACGACCAACACGGCAGGCACGGCGTAACTGCCCGGCCCGAGCCCCGCGTTTTAGTCGTTGAGCACGAGACAAATGCCGGCATCGGCTTGGTCGGCGAACGGTTGGACGCGGCCGGCGTCACGGTGGTGACGGTTGGCCCCGAAAGGGGTAAAGCCGTTCCGCACTCCGCCGAGGATTTCAACGGGGTCATCGTGCTCGGAGGGCTTCCCGGACCCGCTGACGACGATGAGGCGCCGTGGTTGCCGGACGTGCGCGCACTGATCGCTTGGTGTCTGGAGAGCGAGACACCGCTGCTCGGCTCCTGCCTTGGTGCGCAAATGCTTGCCTACGTCGCCGGTGGAACGGTGGCCGGCGTACGCAACGGACCGGAGGTCGGAGTGTGCTCGGTTGACTTCATGCCTGCTGCGCGGCAGGACGCCGTACTGGAAAGTCTGCCTGCCGAGGCCTGCGCCGTGCAGTGGCATTGGCTGGAAATCATCGATCTGCCGGGTGACGCCGTCTTGCTCGGCTCGAGTGGTAAGTGCCCCAATCAGGCATTCCGAATCGGACCTTGCGCCTGGGGCGTGCAGTTCCACCTCGAAGCGCTGGCACCCACTGTTGCGGCATGGGCGCGGTCGGATCGCGACGACTTGCGCGATCTCGGCCTCACGTCGTCGGGGGTTATCGATGACGCCCGCAGGAAGGAGCCGCTTCTCCGCGAGACGTGGGCCACGGTTGCCGACCGGTGGATCGACGTCGTCCGGCGACGTGAGGGTACGGCTGCGGGCACGGTACAGTAAACCGGTGCCGACGCCGAGGCGCTCGGCAACGAACCGTGACGACATGGAGAAGAGCCAATGCCGAATCAGACGGACCATATCGAGGTGCGTACCTTTGCGGACGGCGGGGCTGCCGTCGGCGGCGAGCGCATCGATACGGCGGGATTCCCCGACCCGTACACTGCGACTCTGGCCCACGTGGCCGCCGAGGCCGAGCTGCGTCGCGCAAAGGTGCTGACGCACGGCATCGACCATGCAGCCGGACAGGATTCGTGGTTTTACGTCACTCCGGACGGTGAAATCGAGCTCCCCGAGCCCGTGCCGCAGGGTGCGTCTCCGGTAGGGTCCGACGAGCCGGAGTCGCAGTCGATTCCGGACGACGTGCCGGCACCGCCCGCCGCGCCGCCCCGGGTCGGAGCGTCGTCGCAGCCTGTTCCGCCGGCGAGCAGTCGGGGCGGCAGCGAACCGGAATCTTCGGCTCGGCCCGAATCGATTGTGACTCTCGGCGCGCCGGGGTTCACGCCGCCGGCCGATCCGCAGCCGCGCTCGCGTCGGGACGCCCGGGCGGCGGACCCGCTGCACGCCGATACGACGGTGTTCGTCCGGCGCCCGCGCAACCGGCCCAAGCACGGCGCCCGCGGAGCGCTCTACACCCTCTCCGGGGGCACCGTGAACCTCGGGCCGAGCAGTCGGGAGCAACGCGATCGCGAGCTTGCCGATCGGATCGCGCGCCAATTGACCGGCAGCCACAATACGGCGATCCTGTCGCTCAAGGGCGGAATCGGCAAGACGTCGACAACCGTCGGCCTCGGGCTCGTGTTGGCCGAATACCGCGGCGATCCGCCAATGGCCATCGACGCCAATCCCGACTCCGGCGACCTGGCCGAGCGGGCACTCGGAGAGAGCGGATATCAGTCCTCGGCCCGGCAGACAATCACCGATCTGCTTGCCGATGCTCCGTCGATCGATTCGCTCACCGAGCTGTCGAAGTACGTACAACATGCCGGACGCTTCCACTTGGTCGCTGGTGAGCAGGATCCGGCGTTGTCCGACAGCCTGACGGCCGACGAGTACCTGACCGTCAGTCGCCTCATTTCCCGGTATTATTCGGTGGTTCTCACCGATTGCGGCACCGGGGTGACGCACCAAGCCATGAGCGGGATCTTGCAGACGGCGGACAATTTGATAGTTGCGGCCGGGTACGCCGTCAGCGGCGCCAACCGCGCTCGCAGCACCTTGCGATGGCTGGCCGGCCACGGATACGAGAAGCTGGCGCGCGAGGCGATAGTCGTCATCACCGATAAGGACGGCGTCTCGAACCGCGTCGACAAGGACGCCATTCGCGGGCACTTGTCCGGCTACTGCCGCGAGCTGATCGCCGTGCCGAACGACAAGGGGGTTGCCGACGGCGACCTGGTCTCGCTCGACGGCCTCAAGCCTGCCACGCGGGACGCCTATCGACGCCTTGCCGCGGCAGTCGTCGATGGCTACGAATAGCAACTCAAACCGGTTACCCTTTAATAATCAACCATTCCAGGTTGTGTGAATCGGGGACATGAGGCAAGCTGGGAACATGTATGTCCTCACCATGGACCAAAAGGGCAGCCGGCGGAGCCCCGACCTCGTCCCGCAGCTCCTGGACTCGGCCAACCGCGCCGAGCCGGCGAATTTGCTCGTGCCGTTCTCCCGTACCGTCGGCGACGAGGTGCAAGGCGTCACCGACGACCCCGAGCACGCCGTCCGGCTGACAATGCTGGCATTGCGCTTAAGGTCCTGGTGGATCGGCGTGGGCATCGGGGACGTCGAAACGCCGCTCCCGCGCGAGAGTCGGGAAGGACGCGGACCGGCCTTCGTCAACGCGCGTACCGCTATCGACTCGGCCAAGGCTGCGCGCTCGGGCGTTCCGGTCGCCGTGGCCGGGTCGCACCCTGCCGGAACCGGCGCGTTCGCGGCGTCCGACGCCGAGGCGGTGCTGCGGCTGGTCGGGCGCCTGGTGAGCTCGAGGTCGGATGCGCAATGGCGCATCATTGACGCACTTGTCGAGGACGGCGACGAACGCGGCAGTCGTAAGCACGTGGCCGCCGGTCTCGGAATCAGTCCGCAGGCGGTCAGCAAGAGCTTGGCCTCGGCCGGTTGGGAAGACGAGAAGGCCTGCCGACGTGCCGCCGCCAAACTGCTCGAAGCGGTGAACTCCGGTGCTTGACGTGCTGTGGGTCGTGCTGGGGCTCGCCGTGGCGGCCCTGGTCGGCTGGCCGATCACTGCCGGAATTCTCGCGCTCGGCGGCCGTCGCCCGGGCGCCGAGCGGCACGAACACGGCGACCATGCCGCGGCGATGCCCGTGGGGGAATCGGTGTTGCGCGGCGGCTTGTGGATCGGACTGCTCGAACGGCTGGCCGTCACCGCCTGCATCATGGCCGGCTACCCGGCGGGCATCGCGTACGTGGTCGCGGTGAAGGGCCTCGGCCGCTACCCCGAGCTGCGTCAAACGCCGGCGGCGGCCGAGAGGTTCATCATCGGCTCGCTGGCCTCGATGCTCTGGGCCGCCGCTGTCGGCATCGCCGTGCGGGTGCTGATCGGGTAGCTCCGGGGCTCGTTTTACCGAATCGAGCCCGGCAACGCCGTGGCGACGGCGGGCTCGTCGGCGTGCAGCACGCCGTCCTCCATCCGGTGCACGGCATCCATATGGCCGAGGTGCACGGTGTCGTGCGTGACGACCACCGACGCGACGCCGCGCGTCTTGGTCAGTTCGGCCAGCTGCGCCATCACACGGCCGCCGCGGTCGTGATCGAGCGCCGAGGTCGGCTCGTCCACCAGCAACACGGACGGATCATTCATCAGGCCGCGCGCAATGCTCACCCGCTGCCGCTGCCCGCCGGACAGCTGGTGGGGACGCTTGTGTGCTTGATCGGCCAGGCCGACGTCCGCCAACAGGTCCCGGGCCCGCTCGCGGCGCTTGGCCGGCTTGCCGCCGGTCATATGCGTGACCATCAGCAATTGCTCGACGGCGGTGAGCGACGGCAGCAGATTCGACTGCTGGAACACGAACCCGAGCTCCGCCCCGCGCACCGCCGTGCGCTGCGCGGAAGTCAACCCGGTCATATCGCGCCCGCCGAGTTCGACGAGACCGGAATCGGCCGGGATGAGAAGTCCTGCCACGGCGAGCAGACTCGACTTGCCCGACCCCGACGGGCCGATGATGCCGACCATGTCGCCGGGGCGGACAGTGAGGGACACGTCGTCGAGGGCGACGAGACGGTCCTCGCCGTCCTGGTAGGTCAGTGTGACGTGGGAAAGGTTGAGGCTCATCGCGTAGCTCCTAAGGCTGTTAACGGATCGACTGTGCTGATGCGGTGCAGGGCCGCCGATGCTCCGAGCATGCCGAGCACGACGACGACCGCCAGCGGAACCAGGGTGGTCATCGGGGTGACGATGAACGGCACCACCTGAGCGGCGAGCAAGCCGAGCCCGCCGGCAAACAACGCGCCGAGGCCGCCACCGATCACGAGGACCAGGAGGGCTTGTCCCAGCGCGTCCTTCAAGAGGTATTTCGTTGCGGCGCCCATGGCCTTCAGGACCGCCAGATCGCCGCTTCGCTGGATTGTCCAAATCGTGAAGAAAGCGCCGACCACGAGCGCCGACACGGCCATCAGAATGACCTGCATCAACGTCAGCGACCCGTTTTCGGAGGTATAGGACCCGACGGCGTTCACCGCATCCTTGTGGCCCACCACGTCCATGCCGGACGTCGCGGACGCCGCGCCGGCATCGAACGAGCCACTCGTTCGCAGGGCCACGACAGTGCCGTCGGCCCCGGCCGCCGACGGCAGCTTCGTCCATGCCGACCTGTCCATCCAGATCACCGACTGGTGGTTGAAGTACGAGTCGTCCTTCGTGCCGGCCACCGTGAATTTCGTGCCGTTGATGGCGACCCGGTCGCCGTCCGACCAGCCCTGGTCGGCTGCAAGGTCGGCGTCGACGACTATCGACCGGCCGTGCACGCCGTCCGGCGCGGCGAACCCGCCCGGATCGACGCCGAACGCCGACACCGACGTGTGGTCGGCCTTTGTCATGGCCACGCCGATGAGCGCCGCATCGTCGACGCCCGGGCGGCCGGCGAGTTTCTTTTGCTCGGCCGGCGTGGCAGTGCTTGCCGTGTACGAGATCTTGTCGCCGGACGCCGGCCGGCTGAAAGCCATGTGGTCGGCTCCGAGATTCTTCACGGCTGCAATCGATTGATTGCCGAGCCCGGCAGCCAGACCGGATAACAGGACGACGAGCAACGTGATCAAAAAGATCACCACCGCCATCAGCGCAAAGCGACCTCGCGCAAACCGCAGGTCGCGAATTCCAAGAAACAAAACGTGTTCTCGCTTTCTTTGTCGTGGGTGGTCCGCGGCCGTCTTGACGACCGCGATTACCAGCACTTCCAGCCTCCCGCGCGGCCCCCTCCGGGGGCATCGAGCAAACGACTGGTCTTTCCGGCGGCAATCGATGGAGAGGCAAATCAATCGAAAGGTTGATCGCCTCAAATCCCCCGGGGACGTGCGCGCACTGTAGATTCGAAGTCGATGGAGACCAACGCACTCACGCACACCAGCGGTCCGACGCCGGTGGTGCGGTTCATGCAGATCGGCGAGCACGTGCTGTTCGTGGCACTGCTGGCCGTGGGCGCGATACGCGCCGCAGGCTCGGCCGGCGCTCCCGCGTTGCTGGGCGGCATCGGCCTGCTCCTCTGGTATGCGCTTGGCGTCCTCTTGGCTCGCCGGCGGGCGCAAAGAAGCCTCGGCATCGTGTGGCTCGCCGTGCTGGGGCTCGGCTGGGTCGCGCTCGTCATCCTGTCCAGCGATTACGCGTGGGTCGCGTTTGCGTTGTTCTTCTTGGCGTTCCATTTGCTCGGCAGGATGTGGGCGCTCGCCGCCACGGTCGCCATCACTGCCATAGCGATCACCGTGCTGCTGCGTTCCGGGCCGGGCGCGGGCTGGCCGGTCGTCATCGGGCCCGTCTTCGGCGCGGCCGTGGCGATCGGCATGTCGCTCATTTACGCGCAACTGGTGGCGGACGCCGCCGAGCGCACCCGGCTGATCGACGGGTTGCGGAGCGCGCAAAAAGAGCTGCTCGACGCTCAAGACGAGCTTGGTGCGCTGCAACGCGAAATCGGCGCGACCGATGAGCGCACCCGGCTTGCCCAAGAAATCCACGACACGGTCGCCCAAGGTCTCTCGTCGATCACCATGATGGCCCGGTCCGGGATTGCCGGCCCCGGGGACCGCGAGAACCCGCTGTTTGCCCAAATCGAGCAGGTCGCCTCCGAGAACCTGGTCGAGGCCCGCCGCGTCGTGCATGCCCTGTCGCCGCCCGAGTTGGACGAGGCTCCGCTTGCCGCAGCGCTCGAACGCCAAGTCGCCCAGGTGCGCGAGCAGACCGCCCTCGAGGCGGACCTGGTGGTGGACGGCGTCCCGCGCGCCTTGCCGATGGCCGATAACGTGGCGCTGCTGCGGGTGGCGCAAAGCGCGCTGGCAAATGTGCGCCAGCATGCCCGCGCGAACCGCGTCCGCCTCACGCTGAGCTTTCAAATCGACGAGGTGAGCCTCGACATCGTCGACGACGGCTGCGGTTTCGATCCGTCGTCGGTGCCCGAGCACAGCGAGTCCGGCGGTTACGGCCTGCGAGCCATGCGCCGGCGCATCCGCGAACGCGGCGGGACGCTCGTCGTCGAATCCGAACCGGGCGACGGCACCGCCGTGGCCGCTACCTTGCCGGCCGAGGAGAGCTGATGCTGCGCGTGATTCTTGTCGACGACCACCCCGTGGTCCGGGCCGGGCTGAAGACCTTGTTGGCCGGCGACGACCAGATCGACGTGGTGGCCGAAGCGTCGTCCGGCAGCGAAGCGGTTGCCAAGGCCGGCGCGTTTCGGCCGGACGTCGTGCTGATGGACCTGCGGATGGGGCCCGGCGTGGACGGCGCCGACGCGACCCGCGAGATCGTCGCCGTGGACGACCCGCCCAAGGTCGTCATCCTCACCACTTTCGAAACCGATACCGACATCTTGCGCGCCGTCGAAGCAGGAGCCTCCGGATATCTCTTGAAGGACTCGCCCCCGGACAAGATCCTGCACGCCGTCCATGCTGCGTCGCGCGGCGAGACAGTGTTGGGCGAGCAAGTGGCCGGGCGGCTGCTGACCCGGCTGCGCACGCCGCAAGCCGAATTGAGCGGCCGCGAGATCGAGGTGTTGAAGCTCGTCTCGCAGGGCATGTCGAACCGGAATATCGCCAAAACGATGTTCGTGTCCGAAGCGACGGTGAAATCACACTTGGTGCACGTGTTCACGAAGCTGGACGTCGATTCCCGGACGGCGGCCGTGGCCGCGGCGCGCGAACGCGGCCTGATCTCCTGACGAGGCGGCCGCTCCTGCCCGGCCGCCAGCCGCCCGGCCGCGTCCGACGAGTACGATTCTTACCGGGCCCACCGGCCATGCAGGCCGGTCGACCAGATCACGCGAGGAGACTTCATTCGTGCAATTGTTCCGGGACTTGGGGGAGATCCCCGCTGATTTCGGCCCGACCGCGCTCACCATCGGCAATTTCGACGGCGTGCATCGCGGCCATCAGGCGGTGCTCGAGCGCATTGTGACGGATGCCCGCAATCGCGGGCAGGCCTCGGTGGCCGTCACGTTCGACCCCCATCCGGCCACGGTGCACCGGCCTTCCGAGGCTCCCCGCCAGATCACCGGTCTCGACGAACGGCTTCGCCGGCTGGAAGCAACCGGCCTCGACGCCGTGCTCGTGCAGCATTACACCCTCGAACTCGCCAAACAGTCCGCGGAAGAATACGTCCGCAGCGTATTCGTCGATGCGCTGCACGCCACGACGGTCGTCGTGGGCCGCGACGTCCGGTTCGGCTGGCAGAACTCCGGCGATCTGGACACGCTGCGCGAACTCGGCCGCACCTACGGCTTCGACGTGCGCGTGATCGACGACATTGGCGCGCTGCCGGAGGGCACCGATAATTGCGCGGGCTCCGGCGCGGCGAGCGAACCCGGCGACGGGCACGGCGGCCGCTGGTCGTCGTCGCACATCAGGGACCTGCTCACTGCCGGCGACGTCGCCGAAGCCGCGCGCATGCTGGGACGAGCGCATATCGTCTCGGGCACCGTCGTGCACGGCGAGGCGCGCGGCCGCGACCTGGGGTTTCCCACCGCCAACATCGGCCCGGACGCCGAGGGGCTCATTCCTGCGGACGGCGTCTATGCGGGCTGGCTCGTGACGGAGGGCCGCAAGCACCCGGCCGCCATCTCGGTCGGCACCAATCCCACCTTCGACCGCGTGCGACGGCGGGTCGAGGCGCACGTCATCGACCGCCACGACGCCCACGTCGACGACTTCGACCTCTACGGCAAGTACGTGGTAGTGGAATTCGTCGCGAGGCTTCGCGGGATGGTCGCGTACCGGGGGATGGAACCGCTCATCGAGCAGATGACCCGCGATGTCGTCGACACTCGTGCCGCGCTCGGTCTGCCGAGCGCGCATGGAACGAGCGTGAATTAACTCCCGGCGTCCGCAGGCTGATAGTCTGGATTCGGCCGCAGGGCCAAGCCGTTAGATCGGCCGCGGTTCCATAGTGCTCAGGGTGATTCCCGAGACGGACTGACAACCACTGACCTCTCGTTTTCACGACAGACCTGGGCGCCGCGCAACGACCTGGAGGAGACGAATATGGCGCTTGACGCCGACGTAAAGCAGAAAATCATTGCCGAATACGCCACCCACGAAGGCGACACCGGTTCTCCGGAGGTCCAGGTCGCGGTGCTGACCCGGCGGATCACCGATTTGACCGAACACTTCAAGGAGCACAAGCACGACCACCACTCGCGTCGCGGCCTGCTGCTCCTGGTCGGCCAGCGCAAGCGACTGCTCGGCTACCTGCAAAAGGTGGACATCGAGCGTTACCGCGCACTGATCAAACGCCTCGGCCTGCGCCGCTAGGCCCATCGCGACGAAGGACGGCAGCCATCCGGCCGCCGTCCTTCGCGCTAAGCTGGGAAAAGGCACCGCGGCCCCGGCCGCGGCAGCCGCCCGCGAGTGCGACAGCCGTGAAAACCGGTCCTCGGTAGTGGCCTCCGGAACGAAAGCGTCCGTGGGCCTCGATCGAAGACCGGATCGACGAAAACGATCATCACCGGCTCCCACTCGTACCACTTGCCCGCCGCCCGTCAGGGGAGGCAGGCACCGACGATATGGAGTATGACTTGGGGCTCAACCCTGAATCCGCAACCGCGGTCATCGACAATGGCCGTTTTGGAAAACACACAGTCCGATTCGAGACGGGCCGCTTGGCCCAGCAGGCAGCCGGCTCGGCCGTCGCCTACCTCGACGACGACACGATGCTGTTGTCGGCCACGACTGCCGGCAAGCAGCCGAAAGATCATTTCGACTTCTTCCCGCTGACCGTCGACGTCGAAGAGCGCATGTATGCGGCGGGTCGCATCCCCGGCTCGTTCTTCCGCCGCGAAGGACGTCCCGGCACCGACGCCATCCTGACGTGCCGACTGATCGACCGGCCGCTGCGCCCGTCGTTCGTCTCCGGCCTGCGTAACGAAGTCCAGGTCGTCATCACGGTGATGTCCGTCAACCCGGATCACGCCTACGACGTCGTCGCCATCAACGCGGCGTCCATGTCGACCCAGTTGTCCGGGCTGCCGTTCTCCGGGCCGATCGGCGGCGTGCGCATTTCGCTGATCTCCGACAGCCAAGGCGCCCAGTGGGTCGCGTTCCCGACCAACACGCAGGCCGAGAATTCGGTCTTCGACATGGTCGTGGCCGGCCGGGTCCGCACCGATGCCTCGGGCACCGACGACGTGGCCATCATGATGGTGGAAGCCGAGGCCAGCGAAAACGCGTGGTCGCTCATCAAGGACGACGGCGTGGCGGCACCGACCGAAGAGGTAGTGGCCGAGGGCCTGGAAGCGGCCAAGCCGTTCATCCGCGAACTCGTCCGCGCCCAGTCCGAACTCGCCGAGCGCGCCGCCAAGCCGGTTGTCGAGTTCCCGCGCTTCCTGGACTACCAGGACGACGTGTTCGAGGCGGTCGAGGGCGCTGCCCAGACCGAGCTGGCGGGCATCTTCCAAATTGCCGACAAGCTCGAGCGCGACGCCAAGTCCGACGAACTGAAGGCCGGCCTGCACGAGAAGTTCGATGAGCAGTTCGAAGGACGCGAGAAGGAGATCTCGGCCGCGTTCAAGGCGCTGACCAAGAAGATCGTCCGTCAACGCATCCTCACCGAGCAGGTTCGCATCGACGGCCGCGGGCTGACCGACATCCGTCCGCTGTCGGCCGAGATCGACGTCGTCCCGCGCGTGCACGGGTCGGCACTGTTCGAGCGCGGCGAGACCCAGATCTTGGGCATCACCACTCTCAACATGCTGAAGATGGAACAGCAGATCGATTCGCTGTCTCCCGTCACCCGCAAGCGGTACATGCACAACTACAACTTCCCGCCGTTCTCGACCGGTGAGACCGGCCGCGTGGGCAGCCCGAAGCGCCGCGAGATCGGTCACGGCATGCTTGCCGAGCGGGCTCTGGTTCCGGTGCTGCCGGGCCGCGAGGAATTCCCGTACGCCATCCGCCAGGTGTCCGAAGCGCTCGGCTCCAACGGATCGACGTCGATGGGCTCGGTGTGCGCCTCGACCCTCGGCCTGCTGAACGCCGGCGTGCCGCTGCGTGCACCCGTCGCGGGCATCGCCATGGGCCTGGTCTCCGACGTCGTCCACACCGAGAACGGCGAACAGACGGCGTATGCCGCCCTGACCGACATCCTCGGCGCAGAAGACGCATTCGGCGATATGGACTTCAAGGTCGCCGGCACGTCCGAATTCGTCACGGCAATCCAGCTGGACACCAAGCTCGACGGAATTCCGGCATCTGTGCTGGCCGCAGCGCTGAAGCAGGCCCGCGAAGCCCGCCTGACCATTTTGGGCGTGCTCGGCGACGCGATCAGCGGTCCCGGCGAAATGGCTCCGACCGCGCCGCGCGTGATCTCGGTCAAGGTGCCCGTCGACAAGATCGGCGAGGTCATCGGGCCGAAGGGCAAGATGATCAACCAGATCCAAGAGGACACCGGCGCCGACATTTCGATCGAGGACGACGGAACGGTCTTCATCGGCGCGACCGACGGCCCGTCCGCCGAAGCGGCCAGGTCGGCGATCAACGCGATTGCCAATCCGCAGGTGCCCGAGGTCGGCGAACGTTACCTCGGCACGGTGGTCAAGGCGATGAGCTTTGGCGCGTTCGTGTCGCTCACCCCGGGCAAGGACGGCCTGCTGCACATTTCCGAGATGCGCAAGCTGGTCGGCGGCAAGCGGGTCGAGGACGTCGAGGACGTCGTCTCGGTCGGGCAGAAGATCCAGGTCGAGATCACGAAGATCGACGATCGCGGCAAGTTGTCGCTGACGCCGGTCGCCCCGGAAGACGAGACGGAATCCGCCCCGGCCGCCGAGGCGTAAATGACCGACTACACCACCCGGACCCTGTCGGAAGAGGGGGGCGGCGCAGTGCGCCGTTCCGTCTTGCCCGGCGGGGTCCGCGTGCTTTCGGAGACAATGCCGGGGCTGCTTTCGGCCACGATTGGGTTCTGGGTGGGCGTGGGCAGCCGCGACGAGCGGTCCGGACAGCTCGGATCGACTCATTTCCTCGAACACCTCTTGTTCAAGGGGACGAAATCCCGGTCCGCCATGGACATCGCATGCGCATTCGACGCTGTCGGCGGCGAAGCCAACGCGGCGACCGGCAAGGAACATACCTGCTATTACGCACGCGTGCTGGCCGACGATCTGCCGATGGCCATTGAAACCATCGCCGATATGGTGACGTCCGCCGAACTCGACGGAACCGAGCTGAACAATGAACGGGGAGTCATCCTCGAAGAGCTCGCGATGACCGAGGACGACCCTGCCGATCTGGCACACGAGAAGTTCGCGGCCGCCGTCCTCGGCGATCATCCGCTGGGCAGGCCCATCGGCGGCACGCCCGACGAGATCACGGCAGTGGCCAGGGACGCCGTGTTCGAGCATTACCGCAACAATTACGTGCCGCACGAGATAGTGATAGCTGCGGCCGGCGGGCTCGATCACGACCGGGTGTGCGAGCTTGTCCACGACGCGTTCACGCGCGCCGGCTGGCAGCTCGGCGAGGCCGAAGAGCCGAAGGTCCGGCCGAGACCGGACCAGCCGGTGATTCCGCCCACCGGCGGGGCCGTCGTGGTCAACCGGCCGATCGAGCAGGCGAATCTGCTCCTGGGATGCGCCGGCCTGACGGCCACGTCGAGCGACAGATACACCATGAGTGTGCTGAACGCCGTCCTGGGCGGGGGCATGTCCAGCCGGCTCTTCCAAGAGGTGCGCGAAAAGCGGGGACTCGCCTATGCAACGTATTCGTTTGCGGCGGGCTACTCGGACACCGGCTATTTTGCGCTCTACGCCGGGTGCGCGCCGTCGAAGACGCTCGAAGTCACCGAGTTGCTGGTGGCCGAATGGGAGCGCCTGGCCACGGAACCGGTCGGCGCCGACGAACTTGCCCGTGCCGTCGGTCAGCTCTCCGGCGGCATGGTGCTGGCACTGGAGGACTCCGCATCGCGGATGAACAAGCTCGGCGTCAGCGAACTGGTCCGCGGCGAATACGACGACCTGGCGACAGTCCTTGCGGCAGTGCGCGCCGTCACGGCCGAGGACGTACGCCAATTGGCCGCCGACCTGCTGGCCAGACCGCGCAGCATCAGCCTTGTCGGCCCGTACGAGAACGGCGACGCCGACGAGATCGTCCGAGCCGCCGGCGTCCAGCCCTAGCCCCGCCCATGTTTCCGCCCCGCAAGTCGGGATGGTGACATCTCGGGCCGGCGGCCATAGAGTGTCGTAGTGTGACACCACCCACCGGCCCGGGACGACGCGGCATCAGTCGACGCTCGGCGCTGTTGGCGGCCGGAGCCGGCGGTCTCTGCCTGACCGGGGCCGGCTTGCGGTGGGGCCGTACCGGCAACCTCGATGTTCCGCTCGATTCATCGGCCGTCGCATTTGCCGGGCCGGGGATGCGCCGTTTCGTCGGCGCCGATCAAGCACGCCGGCTCGTTCCCGGTACCCGCGTGCTGAAGAGCGCTGACGATGCCCGCACCCTGACTGACAACCAGCGGGCGTGGCTGGAGAGCGGCAATGACCGGGTGCTTTCCGGCCACGGCTTTGCGGAAATGACGCGGCTGGCCCTGCTCGACATCAAGACCATGCTGTTGGACAACGGCGCGGCACTTGCCGGGTGGTCGCCGCATTGGCGGTACGTCTGGCCGCGCGACGGCGCGCATATGGCAGCCGCCCTGTCGGCGGCCGGGCACCCCGAGGATGCGCTGAGCATCATGCGATTCCTGCAAAAGGCGATGCCGCCGCACGGCTGGCTCCAATCACGCTATTTGCCGGACGGTTCGGGGCCGCCGGATCACCGCGAGCGCCAGCTCGACCACTTCGGATGGGTGTTATGGGCGGCCGGCAAAATGGCCGCGGACGCCGGTGACGATGCGCGCGCCGTCCTGCAACCGATGCGCCGGCTGCTCGAGTACTGTGCCGACGGCACGCTGGCAGCCATCAATACGCCGGGCTCGCTGCCGCCGGCGTCGATGGACTACTGGGAGCAGCACGAATCCACGCTCACCCTCGGCATCGCCGCCCCGCTGCTGGCCGGCCTGCAGGCCGCGTCAACAATTTTCGGGGCGCTGGGGTCGGGGGAGATGCGCCGGAGATGCCGGTACGGTGCAGCGCGACTGGATGACGCGATCCGCACCGGGTTCGGCCGCACCGGGTACCCGCGGACACTGGGTGGCTCCGCCCGAGACGCCTCCGTGGCGATGCTGCTGCCGCCGTACACCACAGAGCCTCGCAGCGATGTGGTCGAGGCGTTCGACGCGGCCCAGCGCGACCTCGAGCGATCCAACGGCGGACTCGCCCCGGGGGAGGGCTGGCCGGACGACGGCGTCGCGTGGACCCCGGAAACCGCGATATTCGCCTATGCGAACGCCGGCCTGGGGCGGGCCGGAAAGGCCGAACGGATCCTGCATTGGCTCGCCGATCACCGCACCAAGGCCGGCTCGCTTCCCGAAAAGGTCTTGTTCAGCGGCCGCCCGGCGTCGGTGGCACCGCTCAGCTGGACGGCCGCGCTCACGGTGCTGACAGTCGATCAACTCCGCCGGTGACCTCGTCGCCGCCCGCACCGCTTGCGGGGGTTCACGCTACGATAATGGAACCGGAAAAGTGCGCGCGGTGATCAACGCGCAGTGCGCCAAGGAGCTATCGCGCGCGGGCCGAGCGGGAAGGGACAGTCTGTGGTCAATCGTCCGCGTACGCCCTTGGACCGACGGCGGGTTGTGGACGCGGCCATCGACTACATCGACCGGCACGGCGTCGTCGATCTGACGATGCGCCGGCTCGGCGCGACGCTCAACGTCGAAGCGATGGCATTGTATCGTCACATCCCCGGCCGTGATCAGTTGCTCGACGCCGTTGTCAAGCAAGTGATCGACGACTTGTTCGACGATCCGCGACTGAAGGACGATGCGCGGTCGTGGGAAGAATATATCTACCGTATTGCCAATGCCATTCGCGAGATGGCAATTTCACATCCGAAACTCTTCCCGTTGATTGCGACTCGTCCGCCCGATGCGCCGTGGATCCGCCCGCCGCTGCGGAGCATGAGGTGGATCGAGAATTTTCTCTCCTCGCTGAAACAACACGGTTTCAGCGACGCCGCAGCCGTGACGGCGTATAAGGCGTTCACCAGTTTCATCCTGGGCGCGCTATTACTGGAGGCGGCCAGCCGCGGCGGAGACCTGGCGGAGATCGTGCCCATGTCCGAGAGTTCCGGGGCGGAGCGGGCGGAATCCTATCCCCACGTCGAGCGCCTTCAGAGCCTGTTGGCCGAAGACCACAACGAGCGAGAATTCGAAGACGGGCTCGAAGAACTTATCGAACGATTGCGTCCGTTGCTCACCTCCGAAAATTCGTACTGAACCGCAAGCCGGCTCGCGGCCGGGAATTCCGACGGTGAACCCGTCTGAGAAATTACTGGCAATTCCGACGGGTGTGCTGTCGCCATCGACAAATGTGTTTACGCTGTAAACAGCAGTTGGTAGTCTTATAGCGCGCCCTGCTCGGTGAGTGACTTCTTTTGTGCGCCGACGACGCGTGGATCCGAACAACTGTTGACGCGGAACGAGAGAAGTGAGCGGAGTCCATGAATTTCTCACGGGTGATCGCCGACGATGACGACCCCGGCGCCGAAGTGGAGCCGGTGGAATTTCACGGAGTTGATCACGAACGAATCCACGATGCCGTGTTCGCCGCGCTTGACGATCCGTATCGCCGGGCGATGCTGATCCTGATGCGCCGATGCCGTGATGTCATCATCGACGAAATAGTCGTCGAGCTCGGCTTGAGCGAACCCGAAGCTCGCGCGCATTTGCGCATTCTGATCGATGCGGGTCTCGTCAGGGTCGACGCGGTTGGCGATGACGAGGTGTTCATGCTCGATCCGGGCGTTCTGGACGACCTCGTCGTGCAGGTACTCGGCCGGCGACAGGATGATGACGTCTAGACCGACGGCGCAGCCGCGGCCCGATTTTCGCCGCGAGCGTCATGCGGGTCAACGGCAGACACTTTGACGTTTATCATGTAAACTCGGTGACGGCACGGCGGCAGTGACTTCGCTGATCGCTCCGGTAACTGCGAAAGAAGGATTGATGAGTACCGGCACTATTCTTTGGATTGTCGCGGCAATAGTTGTCGTAGTGATAGTGGTAGGAATAATCATTGCGGCGGCACGAAAAGCGGCGGAAAAGAAGCGTCGGCGCCAACGTGCCGAAGCCGATCGTATGCGCACCGAAGCCGCGTCGGCGGAGCCCGTCGCACGCGACCACGAGGTGCACGCGGCCGAACGCCGGGCCCGGGCAGATAAAGCTCAGGCAGAGGCAGACGCACAGGCGGCCGAAGCCGATCTTCGTGCCGCCGAGTCCGAGCAACTCGCCACCGAAGCCGACAGGTTGCGCGGTGAGGCCGCCGGCCGCAGCCAAGCGGCGGATGAGAGTCGAAGCGATCGGGCGCGCCGATTGGAGCGTGCCGACGAGATCGATCCCGACGTCGACGACTCGTCGACGAACCGGCGCCACTGAAATCGCCCCACACGCCACCAGTCGCTATTAGCAACGCCACCAGCCGCTACACGTCAACGAAAGGGTCATCAATGGACTTCATCTTGTGGATAATCGCCGTGATTCTCGTTATTGCCGGAATCATCGGCATCATCCGGCACCGCATTCTTTGGGGGGTCATCCTGATAGTCGTCGGGCTTTTGGTCGGCCCCGGCGGTGTCAGCGTGCTCACCTGACCCTCGATTCTTGTCAACGGGCGCCGATGCGGGAAACTAGTGCCATGACATCACAAGCTGGGACACTTCGCGTCGGCGTGCTCGGCGCCCATGGGCGGATGGGAACCGAGGCCACTCGCGCCATCGACGCCTCCGACGATCTGGAACTGAGCGCCGCTTTGGGGTCCGCCGACGATTTGTCCGAATTCGAACGCACGGACACCGACGTCGTCGTCGAGCTGACGGTGCCGACCGCCACCGAAGACAATGTCACGTCTCTGGTCGGCCGCGGCTTCAACGTCGTCGTCGGTACCAGCGGGTGGGACGACGCTGCGCAGGACCGCTTGCGTGCCGGACTGGCCGATCATCCGGACGTGGGAGTGCTCATTGCTCCGAACTTCTCCATCAGCGCCGTTTTGGCCATGGACTTCGCGGCCCGCGCGGCCAAGTATTTCGAATCGGCCGAAGTCATCGAACTGCACCAGCCCACCAAGGTGGACGCGCCGTCCGGAACGGCCGTGCACACGGCGTCCGGCATCGCCGCCGCCCGAAAGACGGCCGGACTGCCGGACATGCCCGACGGCACCGAACACTCGCTGGACGGCGCGCGCGGAGCGAACGTGGACGGCGTCCGCGTCCACTCGGTGCGCATGCGCGGGCTGGTGGCGCATGAAGAAATCGTGTTCGGCGATGCCGGGCAACAGTTGAAGATCACGACCGACTCCTTCGACCGTGGATCGTTCATGCCCGGCGTCCTGCACGCGGCGCGCACGGTGCCCGGCAGACCGGGGCTCACCGTCGGCCTGGAGAACTATCTTGACCTGTAAGCAATGAGCGGTAAATCGGTCGCTTTGCGCTGGAACAAGGCAAAGGTCGGCGCGGCGCTGCTGACAATTTTCCTGCTGTTCTACTTGGTGCTGACCTTCCAGCGCGGCTGGCTGCTGCTGACCACGGGCGGATGGGTCGCGCACGTCATGGGCGCGGCGCTTTTGGTGCTGCCCATCATCGGCGTGTGGGCGCTCGTGCGCGAATTGCTGTTCGGCGCCGCCATGGAACGTCTGGCCGGAGTCCTCGAGGCAGAAGGGGGACTGCCGCCCGACGACCTGCCGCGTACCCCGGGCGGGCGGATTGTCCGGTCGGCGGCCGACGAGGCCTTCGGCCGGTACCGGCACGAGGCCGAAGCCGCTCCGGACGATTGGCGGAGCTGGTTCCGGCTCTCGTGCGCGTACGACGTCTCGGGAGACCGCCGGCGTGCCCGGTCGACAATGCGCTACGCCATCTCGATGGAAAAACGCGAGCGGGCCTGATGGCCCGGGGCCCGGCCGGGTGGCAAGAACATTACGCGTCCCGCCGGACCGCACCCGGTCCGCGGCGCGGTCACCCCATAGGGTTGAGCCGTGAATGATATCGCTGCGCTGACCGGGCGCTCCTTTGCCGCGGTCCTCTTCGACCTGGACGGCACCTTGATCAACTCGATCGAAGCCGTCGAGCGTTCCTGGCGAGAATGGGCGCGCCTGGAAGGCGTGGATCTCGCCGATATCGGCAATTTCCACGGCACGCCGAGCAGGCAGATAGTCGCCAAACTCGTGCCGCCCGAGCAGGTCGAGCGCTCCAGCGCCGTCATCGACTCGCTCGAACTTGCCGACACCGACGGCGTCGTGATCCTGCCGGGCAGCGAGACCGCCCTCGAAGCGCTGCTGGACGTGCCGGGCGGCAGACAATACGCCGCTATCGCCACCTCCGGATCCCGCCCGCTCGCCACCATGCGGCTGAAAGCGACGGGGCTGCGCGTGCCGGACGTCGTTGTGACGGCGTCCGATGTGAGCGTCGGCAAGCCCGACCCGGCGCCGTATGTGCTGGCTGCGGAGCGCTTGGGAGTCGATCCGCGAGAGTGCCTGGTCGTCGAAGACGCGCCGGCGGGCATCGAATCCGGCAACGCGGCAGGAGCCGCGACCCTCGGCATTCTCACGTCGTCCGGCCCGGACGAACTCCGCGCCGCGGACGCCGTGGTGCGCGACTTGGACGCCGTGCGCTTTCAGGCGGGCCCCGGCGGCGTGAGCATGCGGGAATCGCAGGTATGACGGGGTACCGTAGAGGGATGGTCGATGGAACAGCGGCGGCGAGGGCCGCCGACGCCTTTGGAACCGTCTGCACGGCAATGGTGACGCCGTTCACCGATACCGGGGCGCTGGACTTGGACGGCGCGGCCGCGCTGGCGACCCATTTGGTGGACGCCGGCAACGATTCGCTCGTCATCTCCGGCACCACCGGTGAGTCGCCGACGACTACCGACGACGAGAAATACGAGCTGATTCGCGCCGTCGGCGGAGCGGTCGGCAGTCGTGCCCGCATCATCGCCGGCGTTGGGTCGTTCAGCACCGAACACTCGGTCGAGCTGGCCAAGCAGGCGAACAAGGCCGGCGCTCACGGCGTCCTCATCGTCACTCCGTATTATTCGAAGCCGCCGCAAGCCGGCATTTTGCACTATATGGAAACCGTGGCAACGGCCGGCGACCTCCCGGCCATGCTTTACGACATCCCGGGACGCTCGGCAGTGCCCATCACCACCGACACGCTGGTGCGGCTGGCCGAACATCCGAGCATCCTGGCCGTGAAGGATGCCAAGGGCAATCTCTACGAATCGTCCTGGGTGATGTCCCGCAGTGACCTCGCCTACTATTCGGGCGAGGATGCATTGAACCTGGCCCTGCTGGCACACGGCGCCATCGGCGTGGTGAGCGTAGTGGCGCACGTGTGCCCGGGCGCGTACGCGCGAATGGTGCACGCCGCGGCGGCCGGCGACTTCGACGCGGCCCGGGCCGCGCATTTTGAAACTCTTCCCATGGTGCGCGCCATCATGACGCGGATGCAGGGCGCCATCGCGGTCAAGGCCGCGCTGGAAGCCCAGAACGTCCTTGCCAATCGCCTTGTGCGATCTCCACTGGTCTCCGCCACCACCGATGAGGTGTTGACGTTGACCGACGACTTGAAACAGAACGGATTTTTGTGAGCCAGACCCTCAGCGAACTAGGCAGCCCTCCTCAGCTCGATCCCCAGACCCTGCGGATCGTTCCGCTCGGCGGTATCGGCGAGATCGGCCGCAACATGACGGTCTTCGAATTGGGCGGCAAGCTGCTCATCGTCGATTGCGGTGTGCTCTTCCCCGAAGACGAACAGCCCGGCGTCGACCTGATCCTGCCGGACTTCTCATACATCAAGGACCGGATCCACGACGTCCTGGCCGTCGTCCTCACCCACGGACACGAAGACCACATCGGCGCCGTCCCGTACCTGCTGCGTTTGCGTGCCGACATTCCGCTCGTCGGGTCGCAGCTGACGTTGGCGCTCATCGAGGCCAAGCTGCGCGAACATCGCATCAAGCCCTACACACTCAGCGTGGCCGAAGGGCAAAAAGAGAAGTTCGGGCCGTTCGAATGCGAATTCGTCGCGGTCAACCACTCCATCCCCGACGCATTGGCAGTCGCCATCCGCACGTCCGCCGGATCGGTGCTGCACACCGGCGACTTCAAAATGGATCAGCTGCCGCTCGACGGACGCATCACCGATCTGCGCTCGTTCGCCCGGCTCGGCGCCGAAGGGATCGACCTGTTCCTCGTCGACTCGACGAATGCCGACGTGCCCGGGTTCACCACGGCCGAACGCGAGATCGGGCCGGTGCTGGAAGCCGAATTCGGCAAGGCCGAGCGCCGCGTCATCGTCGCCTCCTTCTCGTCGCACGTGCATCGCGTGCAACAGGTGCTGGACGCCGCAAGCGCGCACGGCCGCAAGGTCGCCCTCGTCGGCCGGTCGATGGTACGCAATATGAAGATCGCCGCCGATCTGGGGTATCTGCACGTTCCCGACGGAACTCTCGTCGACTTGAAGGCGATCGGGGACCTCCCGGACGACCAGGTAGTGCTGATGTGCACCGGTTCGCAAGGCGAGCCCATGGCCGCGCTGTCCAGGATGGCAAGCCGCGATCACAAGGTCGAGATCGGCCAGGACGACACAGTCATCCTGGCGTCGTCATTGATCCCCGGCAACGAGAACGCCGTCTTCCGCGTCATCAACGGCCTGATGCGCCTGGGGGCACGCGTCGTGCACAAGGGCACTGCCAAGGTGCACGTGTCCGGCCACGCATCGGCCGGCGAACTGCTTTACTGCTACAACATCGTGCGCCCGCGCGGCGTGATGCCCGTGCACGGCGAAATGCGCCACTTGATCGCCAACGGCGACCTGGCCGAACTGGCCGGTGTCGATCCGGGCCGGGTCATCATCGCCGACGACGGCGCCGTGATCGATATGAAGAACGGGGACGCCGAGCTGGTCGGCAAGATCGAATGCGGACTCGTGTTCGTGGACGGCTCGTCCGTCGGCGAGATCACGGAAGCCGATTTGAAGGACCGCCGGATCCTTGCCGATGAGGGCTTCGTGTCGATCTTCGTGGCGATCGATTTCTCCACCGGCAAGGTCATCGCCGGCCCCGAGATCCACGCGCGCGGCATTGCCGAGGACGACAAGGTGTTCGTCGACTTGAAGCCGAAGATCGCCGATGCGCTGCTCGAAGCCCACAAGGACGGGCGGGCCAACCAGCATCAGCTGCAGCAGGTGGTGCGCCGCACGGTTGGGCGTTTTGCCTCGTCAAAGTTGCGCCGCCGGCCCATGATCATTCCGGTGGTCGTCGAAGCGTAATGGCGCCTGCCGCCTCAGTCGCACGCAAAACGCCCCGCGCCGTCTGGAACGCGCTGTCATTACAGCGCGTTCCAGACGCGGCGGGGCGTTTTGCGGCAGTGGTGGGGATTGACGGCCGCTCGGGTTCCGGTAAATCCACTGTGGCGCGGGATCTGGCGGCCGAACTGGACGGCAATGGCTTCGGCACCTGCACGGTGCAGCTCGACTGGCTCTGCCCGGGCTGGCACGGCCTCGACCGGGCCGTCGACCTGGCGGTCCGCTGGGTGCTGGAGCCGCTCGCCGGGTCGGAGCGCGGGGCCGGCCGGCAAGCCGGCTACCGGCGCTGGGACTGGCATCGATCCCGTTACGCCGAATGGGTGAGCGTGACGCCCGTGTCTGCAGCGGCGCCCGAGCAGCCGGCGTCCGTGCTGATCGTCGAAGGATGCGGGATCGGATCGGCCCGTGCGCGCGAACTGCTGGACGTCCTGGTCTGGATCGACGTCCCCGAACCGGTCCGATGGCAACGGGCAGCGGCAAGAGAGCACGAATTTCTCGTTGCCGGCGATGCGGAGGAGACCGAGCCGGCCGCGGCACGCCGGGAGATGTGGTGGTGGCCGGTGTGGGCTGCTCAGGAAGACGCGATCCTTGCCCGGGAGCGGATCAAAAGGTATGCCGACGTCGTCCTGTGCAATGCCTAAGAACGACACGGGACCGGCCCCGACCGGCAAAGACTGCAATGTGGGCGCGGGAAAAGCTATCCTCTAAGGTATGGCGACTAGTACTTCTTCCCCCGCCAAGAAAAGACAGACCGGCCGCTCGGCTGCAAAGGGCTCGGCGGCAGCGCGAAAGCCCAAGGGCGGCAGCGCCGGGTCGTCTGTCCGGACGCAGGGGAAATCCACCGCAGAGCGCAATGGCCCCTCGATGCCTGCTCGTGCGGTCCGCGGCGCCTGGATGGGATGTTCACATATGGTTGGCAATGCAACTCGAAAAGCGACTCAAGCCCCCGAGGACGAGGCCGAAGAGGTTCGCCGGGACGGTACCGCGTTCTTCCTGCTGGCGTTCGCGATAGTCGTGGCTGCCTTTGAATGGTGGTCGATCGGAGGGCCCATCGGCACAGGAGTCCGGTACGTCCTCGAAGGCACGTTTGGCAGAGTCGCTTTGGCGCTGCCCGTGCTGGCCGTCGGATTCTCCGTCAGATTGATGATTCGAGGCAGCGAAGTACGCGCCAACAATCGGATCTTCATCGGGCTCCTGGCCCTGCTGGTCGCCGCATGCGGCCTTGCGCACATATCGTCGGGCGTGCCCCAATTCGCCGACGGCCGGGCCGCAATGCGCGGCGCCGGCGGCGTGATCGGCTTCCTCGTGTCGTCGCCGATCATTGCGGCGCTCACCATTTACGTCACGGTGCCGCTGCTCGGCCTGCTCGGCCTGTTTTCACTGCTTGTCATCACCGCCACGCCGGTGCGCGACATACCCGCCCGGCTGCGTGCCGGCTACGAGCATTTGACCGGTTCGTCGCCTCGGCCGGCCGGTCCCGAGCACGACAACGACAACGACCTCGTGGCCGCCGACCGTGCCACCAACACCCTCAAGCCCGTCGGCCGGTCGAAACGGCGCAGCAAGAAGCAGTCCGCGGACGAGACCGAGCCCATCGATGTGGCGTTCGATAACGCAATCATCGCCGACAAGGACTCCGGTAAGGACTCGGGCTCCGGGCTCAAGCCGGGCCAGCGCCGTCCGACAAAGCAGGAAAAGGCGCTTGCCGACATCAAGTCGTCGCTCGGCATGGAAGGCGAGCCGGACGCCGCGGGGCAGGGCGCGCCCGGAAACCGGCAAGGGGCCCAGCCGGGAACCCAGCAGCCGGGAACCCAGCAGCCCGCGAACCAGGCAGCCCCGGGCGCCCCGGGCGCTCAGCAGGCCGCCGCCACGACGTCCGCCGCAACGCCCGCCGCGCCGCCGACCACGCAATTGCCGCAGCGCGTCGAGCAGCTGCAACTGGCCGGCGATGTGACATACACGCTGCCGCCGAGCAATATGCTCACTCCCGGCCCGCCGGCCAAGGAACGCTCGGCCGCGAACGACCGCGTCGTCGCCGCGCTGACGGACGTGCTGGATCAGTTCGGCATCGATGCGCAAGTTTCCGGCTTCTCGCGCGGCCCGACGGTCACTCGCTACGAGGTCGAGCTGGGCAGCGGCGTGAAAGTCGAACGCGTCACGGCGCTGAGCAAGAACATCGCTTATGCCGTGGCCAGCGCCGATGTCCGGATCCTTTCGCCGATTCCCGGCAAGAAGGCGATCGGCATTGAAATCCCGAACGCCGACCGCGAAACCGTCGTGCTGGGCGACGTCCTGCGTTCGCAAGCGGCCCGGAAGACCGAACACCCCATGGTGATGGGAGTGGGCAAGGACGTCGAGGGCGGGTTCGTCGTGGCCAACCTGGCCAAGACTCCGCACCTGCTGGTCGCCGGCGCGACGGGCGCCGGTAAGTCGAGCTTCGTCAACTCCATGATCTGTTCGATCATGATGCGGGCCACGCCCGACGAGGTCCGGATGATCCTCGTCGACCCGAAACGCGTCGAGCTGACCGGGTACGAGGGTATTCCGCACTTGATCACGCCGATCATCACGAATCCGAAAAAGGCCGCCGAAGCCCTGCAATGGGTCGTCAAGGAAATGGATACCCGATACGACGATTTGGCGAACTTCGGCTTCAAGCACATCGACGAATTCAACAAGGCGGTCCGCGCCGGTCAGGTCACCCCGCTGCCCGGCAGCGAACGCGTGCTGCAGCCGTACCCGTACTTGCTGGTCGTCGTCGACGAGTTGGCCGATCTGATGATGGTGGCGCCGCGCGACGTGGAGGACTCGATCGTGCGCATCACCCAATTGGCGCGCGCTGCCGGCATCCACCTGGTGCTGGCCACCCAGCGTCCCAGCGTGGACGTCGTCACGGGCCTGATCAAGGCCAACGTGCCGTCCCGTCTGGCGTTCGCCACGTCGTCGCTTGCGGATTCGCGCGTCGTCCTCGACCAGCCCGGCGCCGAAAAGCTCATTGGTCAAGGCGATGCCCTCTTCCTCCCGATGGGCGCGTCGAAACCGATGCGCGTGCAAGGAGCCTGGGTCGACGAGTCCGAGATCCACGCCGTCGTCGGACACGTGAAGCAAGAGCTGACGCCCGTCTACCGCACCGATGTGGCGGCCGAGGCGCCGAAGAAGCAGATCGACGACGATATCGGCGACGATCTGGACATCCTGTTGCAGGCCACCGAGCTGGTCGTCACAAGCCAATTCGGCTCGACGTCGATGCTGCAGCGTAAGTTGCGGGTCGGTTTCGCCAAAGCCGGCCGGCTGATGGACCTGCTGGAATCCCGCGGAATCGTTGGCGCTTCGGAAGGTTCCAAGGCCCGTGACGTGCTGGTGCAGGTCGACTCGCTTCCCGAGACGCTCGCGCTTTTGCGCGGTGACGGGCCGGCGCCGGACGCCGCGCAGGATGCCGGTCAGCAGGGCGGGCCGGAACCGACCGGTCAGCCCGTACAGCAAACCGGACAACCGATCCGGCAGACCGCTGCGGGCCCGACCGCGAGCGAGCAAGCGACACAGGTGCAGTACGCGTCGTCCGAAGCGCCGGTGACGACGCCGCACGACAGCGCCGTGGAAGTCAGCCCGGTCGGCTACGGGTACGGCGGCGCCTCCGATCCGGTCTCGGAACGGACCGATGCCATGGAGACCGTCGACTCGGACTCGGACGAAGATGCCTGGACTCTGACCGGTCGCGGCCCTAGCGACTAGGCTGGAGGTGTGAGTTCTTCCGAGTCCGAGGCTTCGGCAGGCAGCGCCGGGAAACCGGCGGAACCGCCCGTTTGGAACCTTGCCAACGTCTTGACGATGCTGCGCATCGTCATGGTCCCGGCTTTCTTCGTGCTGCTCTTGTGGGACGGCGGCGAGGACGCCGGACTGCGCCTCATCGCGTTCTGCGTGTTCTTGGTTGCAATAATCACGGACCGGCTGGACGGCGAAATAGCCCGCAAATACAACCTCATCACCAACTTCGGCAAGATCGCCGATCCGATCGCCGACAAGGCTCTGCTCGGCGCCGGGCTGATCGGCCTGTCGATAATCGGGGTTGTCTATTGGTGGGTCACCATCGTCATCCTGGTGCGCGAAGTCGGGATCACGCTGTTGCGGTTCGCCGTGATCCGCCACGGAGTGATGCCGGCCAGCCCCGGCGGGAAGCTCAAGACGGTACTGCAATCGTGCGCGGTCGGCTTGTTCCTGCTGCCGATCGAGGCCTGGTTCGGGCACCCGACATCGACAATCGTGCTCGTCGCCGCATGGGTGGTGATGGCGGCGGCGCTGATCGTGACTGTGCTGACGGGCATCGACTATCTGGTCAAAGCGGCGCGGCTGCGAGCCGGTTCTGAATTGACTGCCAGTCGTCGGGCGCGCCGGCGCGACGGCGGCGGCTCGGACGCTTCCTCATGAGTCGTGCGACGGATGTGTTGGCCCGCCTGGGAACGCAGCAGGCGTCGATCGCCGTCGCGGAGTCGCTGACCGGCGGCCTGCTCATTTCGGCTCTCGTCGACGTCCCCGGAGCCTCGGCCGTCGTTCGCGGCGGCATCGTGGCGTATCAGACCGAACTGAAATCGGCACTCCTGGGTGTCGATGCGGAATTGTTGGCGTCGTCCGGCGCCGTGGACGCGCGAGTGGCCGAGCAAATGGCTTCCGGCGTCCGTACCCGGCTCGGCGCCGACTGGGGCGTGGCGACCACGGGAGTGGCGGGCCCTGATCCGCAGGACGGGCATCCGGTCGGCACCGTCTTCATCGGCGTGGTCTGCGGCGATGTCCGGCGAACACGGCGACACGAGTTCGGCGGCGACCGATCGGCGATACGCCGGCAAAGCGTCGATGCGGCGCTTCAATTGCTCCTCGAGTGCGGTCGGGGAGCGCCAACGTGACTACTGTCACCGGAAACGGCTAGGCTTAGAGGGAACGTTTTCGGTTCACGATGAGTTATGAAGATTAACCGGTGTTTCCGGCGGTGCTGGTATCGCAGGATGTGCCGGGCGGATGTACCACAAGCTTGAGGAGGGCACGCCATGGTTTTGCTACGTACTGAGATTGGTGACGCGCTCCGGACCAACCGTCAGCGCCAGGGCCGCACGCTTCGCGATGTGTCCAACGGTGCCCGTGTATCGCTCGGATACTTAAGCGAAGTCGAGCGCGGTCAAAAGGAAGCGTCATCCGAACTGCTGTCATCGATCTGCGGTGCGCTCGAGGTTCCGCTCGCGCTGTTGCTGCGGGACGTCAGTGACAGGATCGCCATCGTCGAGGGTGTCGCGATTCCCGATACGGTGCCGCAGGAACTCACGGACGAAGTGTCGGGCGACCTGGTGTCGCCGGGCGTCTGAACGTCTGCGCACTCGAACGGACCGGAATTGCGGCCGGCGCCGGGCTCCTTGCTCGGCGCCGGCCGTTTTCGGCCCACCCGACAAAAGAAAGTCTTATGCGTCTGACACATTTCTGGTCGCTCATGAACGATGAATTCGGACAGGTGCGTGCTCGCGCGTTGTTCGAAGATCTGACGCTATCCCCGCTGTCGAGTCGGACCGCACGGCAGGCGCTGGACGACGGCGAAGACCCCCGTGCCGTCTGGCTGGCCATCTGCGGGGCGACCGATGTGCCGACCGATCGATTGCTCGGACGGAAGAAGCCCGGGGAGAAATGAGCCGGGCGCCGAGCCGTCGAGAAAAACCCGGCTCCTCGGCGTGTTGAGTTCGAACACGTGTTCCCACGAACGGGTATACTAAGTATTGTCCACACAATGGCAAGGACACCGGCGATATCCACAATTCGTCTCCTGCCGGCCCTTCGATGTCGGTGCCGCTGGCTACTGTGTGACTAGCAATTACTCGTCGCATCGTTGCCGGCGAGAACCGAATGACACGAATCAAGGAGCTTCACATGGCCGCAAAGCCAGATCGGGCCAAAGCGTTGGAAACGGCGATGGGCCAGATCGACCGCCAGTACGGAAAGGGCGCCATCATGCGTCTGGGCGACGAGGTCCGCGCCCCTGTCGAGGTGATTCCGACCGGTGCCATCTCGCTCGACGTCGCGCTGGGTATCGGCGGGTTGCCGCGCGGCCGCGTCGTTGAGATCTACGGCCCCGAGTCGAGCGGTAAGACGACCGTCGCGCTGCACGCCGTGGCCAACGCGCAGGCCGCCGGCGGCATCGCCGGATTCATCGACGCCGAGCACGCGCTCGACCCCGAATACGCCAAAGCCCTCGGTGTCGACACCGACGGCCTCTTGGTTTCACAGCCGGACACCGGCGAGCAGGCCCTGGAGATCGCCGATATGCTGATCCGCTCGGGCGCCCTCGACATCATCGTCATCGACTCGGTCGCGGCCCTCGTGCCGAAGGCTGAAATCGAAGGCGAGATGGGCGATTCGCACGTCGGCCTGCAGGCACGGCTGATGTCCCAGGCATTGCGCAAGATCACCGGCGCCCTGGCGACGTCGAAGACGACTGCGGTATTCATCAACCAGTTGCGTGAAAAGGTCGGCGTGTTCTTCGGATCGCCCGAGACCACCTCCGGCGGCAAGGCGCTCAAGTTCTACGCTTCGGTGCGCCTGGACGTCCGGCGGATCGAGACCTTGAAGGAGGGCACCGACGCCGTCGGCAACCGCACCCGGTGCAAGGTCGTCAAGAACAAGGTCGCCCCGCCGTTCAAACAAGCCGAGTTCGACATCATCTACGGACACGGAATTTCCCGTGAGGGCGGCCTGATCGACATGGGCGTGGAACACGGATTCGTCCGCAAATCGGGATCCTGGTTCACCTATGAGGGCGATCAGCTCGGTCAGGGCAAGGAGAACTCGCGTAGCTTCCTGCGCGACAACCCCGATCTGGCAAACGAATTGGAGAAGAAGATCAAGGAAAAGCTCGGCATCGGCCCGCAACTCGATGCGCCGGCCGCCCCCGAGGTCGACTTCTAGCTCCATGCTCGGTGCGAAGGACGGCAACGGCGCGGGCGACGATCTCCCGGACCGGGCGGCCGCGGACGGCGTGTCCGTTGAGGAGTACACCCGGTCGAAGAACTATGTGTACCGCTTATTGGCGATGCGCGACTATGCCCGGGCAGAGGTGGCGGCCAAGCTCGCCGCTCGCGACGTGCCGCCCGAGCTGGCCCGGGATCTGCTCGACAAGTTCGAAGCAGCCGGATTGATCGATGACGCCCGGTTCGCCGAATCGTTCGTGCGTGCCAAACGGTCCGGTCGGGGGTTGGCCGGCAAGGCCTTGGCGCACGAACTTGGCGCCAAGGGGGTGTCGGCCGACATCATTGAATCGGCCGTCGCTCAAATCGACCCGGCCGACGAAGAGCAAACCGCCCGCGAACTTGTGGAACGCAAGGCGCGTTCGAGCAGCGGCGTGGACCGGCAAAAGCGCATTCGCCGGCTGGTCGGCATGCTCGGTCGAAAAGGCTACTCGCCGGCTCTGTCGTTTCGCGTCGTCAAATCGGTGCTGGACGGCGAGCAGCCCGGCGCCGAGTAGCCCGGCGCCGAGTAGCCCGGGGCCGGGGCACGGGCTGCCGGGTTGCCGACTCGCGCCGGGGGAGGGCCGGGTCGTATTCTGGATGACGATATGACTTTGACAACTCCCGTGGCGTATTCGGCCGAGAACGCCCAGCGCAGCTATGAAGTGCGGACGTTCGGCTGCCAAATGAACGTGCACGATTCCGAACGCCTGTCCGGCCTGCTCGACGCGGCGGGATATCGACGCAGCACCGAAGGACAAGCCGACGTCGTCGTGTTCAACACGTGCGCCGTGCGCGAGAACGCCGACAACAAGCTCTATGGAAACCTGGGTCGATTGGCCGAGGTCAAGCGCGAGCATCCCGGCTTACAGATCGCCGTGGGCGGTTGCCTGGCGCAAAAGGATCGCGACACCATCGTGAAGAAGGCGCCGTGGGTCGACGTCGTGTTCGGCACCCACAACATCGGTTCGCTGCCGACCCTGCTCGAACGTGCTCGGCACAATGACGAGGCACAGGTCGAAATCCTCGAATCGCTCGAGACTTTCCCGTCGACGCTTCCGACCCGCCGGGAATCGGCATATGCGGGCTGGGTCTCGATCTCGGTCGGCTGCAACAACACGTGCACGTTCTGCATCGTCCCGTCATTGCGCGGCAAGGAACGCGATAGGCGCCCCGGCGATATTTTGGCCGAGGTCGAAGCTCTGGTGGCCGATGGCGCCATCGAAGTGACGCTGCTCGGGCAGAACGTGAACTCGTACGGGTCCGAGTTTCGCGACAAGGGCGCTTTTGCCAAGCTGCTGCGGGCGGTCGGCAACGTGCCGGGCATTGAGCGGGTGCGGTTCACGAGCCCGCATCCGGCCGCTTTCACCGATGACGTGATCGACGCGATGGCCGAGACGCCGACCGTCATGCCGCAACTCCACATGCCGCTGCAGTCCGGATCGGACTCCGTGCTGAAGTCCATGCGCCGTTCGTACCGGTCGAAGAAGTTCCTGGGCATTCTCGACCGGGTGCGAGAACAGATTCCGCATGCGTCGATCACCACGGACATCATCGTCGGATTTCCCGGTGAGACCGAAGCGGACTTCAACGACACACTTGACGTCGTACGTGCTTCCCGATTCACCTCGGCATTCACCTTTCAGTACTCCAAGCGTCCGGGCACCCCTGCCGCCGAGATGGACGGACAAGTGCCGAAAGAGATCGTGCAAGAGCGCTACGAACGGCTCGTGGCGCTGCAGGACGCAGTGGCGTGGGAAGAAAACACGAAACAGGTCGGTACGACCGTGCAAGTGCTCGTCGCAGAGGGCGAAGGGCGCAAGGACGGGCAGACCCACAGGCTGTCCGGCCGCGCCGAGGACAACCGGCTGGTGCACTTCACGGTGCCCGCCGGCATGGAGACGCCCCGTCCCGGCGACATGGTCACTGCCGTCGTCACCGAAGCGAAGCCGTACTATTTGTTCGCCGACGACCCGAACGCAACACTCCGCCGTACCCGCGCCGGGACGGCCTGGGAGGCCCGACAGGCCGATTCCTGCGGCGCCCCGAATGCCCCGGGGGAGAAGAAGCCCGTCAGCTTGGGGATGCCGACCCTGCCGGTGCGCCGGTGAGCCCACCGGGCGCCGTCCTCTTTTGGCCGGGCGCGCCGGTATTGGTGGACGGCGTCAATCCTCGGGATGACGCAGTCGGCGCAGCATTGCGCGAGGCCTGCGCCGCCACGCTGACCGGCCTGGCCGCGGCGTCCGTCGTCCTGGTGGGCGAGGGCGACGCGACACGTGTCCACGATGACGATTCCTGGGGCACCCTGGCGGGATTCGGTGTCGACAAGCGAATCGGACTGGTCGGCGGCCGGCTGATCGTGCCGGGCCCGGAAAGCGAGGACAACCCGGTCCTCCCGGCATCGCTGACGGCGGGTCTGCTCTTGCTGCACGGCACCGGCGTCCACGCCGACGTCGTCCGGGCCGTCGAGATCGGGCCCGAAGGCGGCGGCGAGGCTGCCCTGGCCGGCGCGATCGACGCGTGCACGGACGAGGATCGCACAGTCGTGCTCATTGCCGTCGGTGAAGGAAGTGCCAGGTCGACCAGATCGTCGCCCGGCCCGTTCGCTGCCGAGGCAGCTGCCGCCGACGCGCGCATTCTTGTCGCCATCGAACGCGCCGATCCGGCGGCGTTGGCCGTCGAAGCGGCAGCAGCCGACAGCCTGCAGATCTCCGGCGCGGACGTCTGGTCCGCGGTGTGCAGTATCCTCGGGGACGAGGAAGTCCACGCAGCCTCGCCGGCGGTTCATGAGCGCCCGTTCGGGGTCGAATACTTCGTCGGCCGTTGGTCGGTGGACGCACCGACCGACAACAGCCATGAAGGAGACAAATGACGGCGAACGCTCAGACGGCACCGACTGTATTGGTGATCATGGGAGTGTCCGGCTGCGGGAAATCGACAGTTGCGTCCGGCCTGGCGTCAAGGCTTGGATGGGAGTTCGCCGAGGGCGACGATTTCCATCCCCGGGCGAACGTGGACAAGATGCACGATGGCCATCCGCTGACCGATGAGGACCGGTGGCCGTGGCTGAGACGAATCGCCGACTGGATCGCCGGCACCAAGAGCGACAGCGCGCCGGGGATCGTGACCTGCTCGGCGTTGAAACGCAGCTATCGCGACGTCCTGCGGGCGCCCGGTGTCGTGTTCGTGCATTTGACCGCGTCGAAGGAGCTCTTGGAGGAGAGGCTGTCGGCCCGGAAAGGACATTTCATGCCTGCGGATCTGCTGCAATCGCAACTGGACACGCTCGAGCCGCTCGGCCCGGACGAAAGAGGAATAGTCGTCGATGTGGCGGCGAAGCCGGACGAAATAGTGGATTCGATCCTGACCGATTTGTCGCTTGCCTACTCCGAATCGCCGCGCGACTGACGGTACTCCCGGGCGCGGGATTTGGCTTCGTCGATTCCCTTGTCGATGCGTTTTTCGGCTCGTTCGGCAAACTCTTCGCCGGCATCGCGCAGTTTTCCGCCGACCTCTTCGAGATTGTCCCTGCCGGCTTCGGCAAGATCGGCGGCCTTCTTCTTCAACTCATCGAAATTCATGACTGTGCCTTTCGTGCCCGGGTCGGTGTCCGGTGGACCCCTGCGAGTTCGTGAATCCCCATCATGGCACGGGGGAAGGGACGACCGGAAGGAAACGACGTCCGGGTCGAGCCGGCCGATCTGAAAGACTGGTGGGCGTGTCAAAGACTTCTCTCCCCGGCCCCGTCATCACCGTGGTCGGGCCGACGGCCACCGGCAAAAGCGATCTGGCGGTGGCGTTAGCCAAACGCCTGGGCGCCGAAATCATCAACGCCGACGCTATGCAGCTCTACAAGGGCATGGACATCGGCACGGCGAAGCTTCCCCGGTCCGAACGCGGCGGCGTCCCGCATCATCTGCTCGACGTCCTGGACATCCGGCAGAACGCGAGCGTGCAGCGGTACCAGACGGAGGCTCGAGCAGTGATCACGGAACTCGCCGCGGCCGGACGCCGTGCCGTCCTGGTGGGCGGCTCGGGTCTCTATGTGCGCGCGGCCGTCGACAAACTCGACTTCCCGCCGCGGGATGACGCAGTGCGCGCCGCACTTGAACGGCGAGCCCGGTGCGACGGCCCGCAATGCCTGTTTGCGGAGTTGGCGGTCGCCGACCCCGCCGCCGCGGCAAAGATCGACCCGGCGAACGTGCGCCGAGTCGTCCGCGCTCTCGAAGTGATAGAGCTGACCGGCAAGCCGTTCAGCGCCACCCTGCCGGACTACACCTACGAAGTGCCGGCCGTGCAAATCGGCCTCGGGCTGGACCGGCAGGTTCTCGGGGACCGCATCGCCGCCCGGGTCGACCGGATGTGGCGCAACGGTCTCGTCGATGAGGTACGCTCGCTCGAATCGCGCGGACTCCGGGAAGGCGGCACCGCACGCCGCGCGCTCGGATACGCTCAAGTGCTCGATCATCTTGCCGGCCACTGCACCGAGCGTGAAGCATTCGACGGAACGGTGGCCGGCACCAGGCGATACGTGAGACGACAAGAGACGTGGTTCCGGCGCGACAAGCGCATCAACTGGCTCGATGCCGGGCAGGGGAGCGGCGAGCTGCTGGACAAAGCGCTTAGGCTGGCAGAGTGAGCAATACGTCCATTCATTTCACCAAGGGGCACGGCACCGGGAACGACTTCGTCCTGATCGACGATGCCGAGGCCGCGCTCGACATCACGCCGGGCTACGTGCAGTGGCTCGCTGACCGGCACTTGGGGATCGGCGGCGACGGCATCATCCGCATCGTGCGCTCGCGTGCTCTTGACGATCCGGCCGCTGCGCGGGCAGCCGCGGACGGCGCCGAATGGTTCATGGACTATTCGAACGCCGACGGCTCCGTTGCCGAGATGTGCGGCAACGGCGTGCGCGTGTTCGCCCATTATCTCTACGCTCACGGCCTTGCGACGACCGAGACCCTGCGCGTGGGCACCCGCGACGGCGTGAAGATCGTTCGCCGCGTCGACATCGCCTATCCCGGGGACGACGCCGACTGGTTCTCGGTCGACATGGGCACCTGGACGATTTCCGACGAGGCCGGACGGCATGACGGCACCGATTCGCTGGTGCGGGTCTCCGGGCTGGAAGTGCCACGGCCGGCTCTGACAGTCGACATGGGCAATCCGCACGCCGTCGTGGCGCTTGCCGAGCTATCCGAGTTGTCCGAATTGGACCTCTACCACGCGCCGTCCGTCGATCCGGTTCCGTCCGACGGAATCAACGTCGAATTCATAGTTCCCGGCCAGCTCGACGAGGAACACGGCAGCGTGACGATGCGCGTGCACGAGCGCGGCGTCGGCGAGACCCAGTCATGCGGAACCGGGGCGTGTGCGGCTGCGCTTGCCGCCCGGTTGTGGGCCGGTTCCGGCGCGCCGGATGTGTGGCGGGTCGACGTGCCGGGCGGAACGCTGCAGGTGCGAGTTGACGGCGAACGCGTCCACTTGGCAGGCCCCGCCGAACTGGTGGCCGACGGCACTGTCGCGTTCCGCTGAGCCTGCCCCCTCTCGCCGAGTGGTGGCGAATGGCTGCCCCCTCCCATCGAGTGGTGGCGAATGGCTGCGAAATCTGCGATTTCGCAGCCATTCGCCACCACTCGGCGCAGAGGAGTGCGGACGCTCAACCGTTCCGAGTTGCCCTGATGACGCGGAACCCCTTGGCGATCGTGACCTTGTCAACGGCGAACTCGCCGGGGAGCGAATCGGCAAGCCAGCGCTGCAGCGATTCGGCGCCGAGTTTTTTGGCCACGACGAGCCAGGCACTGCCCCCGAGGGTCAACCGCGGCAACCACGTGAGCAGCAGCTCATGCAGTTGGGCCTTGCCGATACGAATCGGCGGATTCGACCAGATCAGGTCGAACGTGAGCTCCGGCGGAATCTCTTCGGGCACGCCGGCGTTGACATTGACGGAGAGTGATGCCGCATTATCGACAGTGAGTTGCACGGCGCGGGTGTTGACGTCGACGGCCCAGATCGTGGCCGTCGGTTCGAGGAGAGCGGCGCTGAGCGCGATCGGCCCCCATCCGCAACCGATATCGGCAAGCGTGGCTCCGGGCGGCGGCGCCGGCACCGTGTCGAGCAGTACCCGGGTACCGGTATCGACGTGGTCGGGGCTGAAAGTTCCGTTGGCCGTGCACACCTCCACTGTGCGCCCGCCCAAAACCGTGGAGATCGTGCGACGACGCTCCCGACCTGCCGGTTCGGCGGAAAAATAATGGTCGGTACCCATGAGTGACAGCTTAACGGGCGAGCCCCCGACCGAAATTCGTTGGCACCAGTGCCATCGGGATGGGATCCTGGAACCAATATGACTGATGATGTGATAAGCCGAATCCTTTCGCACGCCGGCACCGCCGTCGGCGACCGCGAATACGGTGCCGCCGGGCAGCAGGACGTTGCCGACCGACACGCCCTTCGCCGCGTCGAGGGGTTGTCCACCGAACTCGAAGACGTCACGGAGGTCGAATACCGGCAACTGCGGCTCGAGCGTGTTGTGCTGGCCGGCATCTGGCTTGGCGGAAGCACCGCCGAAGCCGAAAACTCGCTACGCGAACTGGCGGCGCTTGCCGAGACCGCCGGATCGATCGTATGCGGCGGCGTCCTGCAAAAACGGATGAAGCCGGACCCCAGTACGTACCTAGGCTCGGGCAAGGCAGCCGAACTTGCCGAGATCGTCCGCGATGCCGGAGCCGACACAGTGGTCTGCGACGTCGAGCTCGCCCCGTCCCAACGCCGTGCCCTCGAAGACATCGTCAAGGTCAAGGTGATCGACAGGACGGCGCTCATTCTCGACATCTTTGCCCAGCACGCCAAATCCCGCGAGGGCAAGGCGCAGGTCGAATTGGCGCAGTTGGACTATCTCCTTCCGCGGCTGCGTGGTTGGGGCGAGTCGATGTCTCGGCAAGCAGGCGGCCGAGTCGCCGGGGGCGCCGGCATCGGCTCGCGCGGACCGGGCGAGACGAAAATCGAACTCGACAGACGCCGCATCCGCACCCGGATGGCCAAACTGCGTCGACAGATCGACGCCATGAAGCCGGCGCGCGACACGAAACGCTCCACCCGGCGGCGCGGCGCCATCCCGTCCGTCGCCATTGCCGGTTACACCAACGCCGGCAAGTCGTCGCTGCTGAACAGGCTGACCTCGGCCGGTGTGCTCGTCGAAAACGCACTGTTCGCCACCTTGGATCCGACGGTCCGCGGAGCGCGCACCGAGGACGGCCGCCAGTACACGCTGACCGACACCGTCGGCTTCGTGAGATTCCTTCCGCACCAACTCGTCGAAGCGTTCCGTTCGACGCTCGAAGAGGTCGGCGGCGCAGACGTTCTCGTGCACGTCGTCGACGGCTCGCATCCCGAACCCGAGGGGCAGATTTCGGCGGTGCGCGAAGTACTGTCCGATGTCGAGCACGCATCCGAGATTCCCGAGATCGTCGTGTTCAACAAGTCGGACATCGCCGATCCGGTCGCTCTCGAAAGGGCGCGACTGCGGGAAAAAGGTTCGATAGCGGTGTCGGCGCGAACCGGCGAGGGCATGGCCGAATTGCGGGCGCGGATCGAAGAATTGCTACCGCGCCCGGACGTGGACGTCAACGTGCTGTTGCCGTATTCGCGCGGGGATCTGCTTTCTCGTATTCATGACCGCGGTACGGTACGCGAGCTGGAACATACTGCCGACGGTACCCGGGTGCACGCCATGGTCCGTGGTGATCTGGCGGCCGAACTCGAGCAGTTCGCCATCGACTAGAGTTGCCTAGGTGAAAGGCGAAACCTCCGATACTTCCGAGCTGCTCGCTACAGCTGTCAAAGCCCTCGGGGGAGAACGTCGGGACGGCCAAGTCGCAATGGCCGAAGCCGTTGCCGATTCGCTGGCAACGGGTACGCATCTGTTGGTGCAGGCCGGTACCGGCACCGGCAAATCGCTTGCCTATCTCGTACCCGCCATCAGCCACGCCGTCGGCGCCGACGAGCCCGTGATGATTTCCACTGCGACGCTCGCCTTGCAAAATCAGATTGTCGCGCGTGATCTTCCGCGCGTCATCGATTCACTGAAGTCAGAGCTGCCGCGCGCGGCCGAAGTCGCGCTGGTCAAGGGCCGGCGCAATTACGTGTGCAAACACAAGCTGGACGGCGGGTATCCGGAAGAGTCCGGCGACACGCTTTTCGACTTTGGCGCCGACGCCGCTGCCGGAGGGGCGGGAGGCGGCGCCGGCGGTACCAGCAAACTTGGCAAGGAAGTGTCCCGGCTTCGCGAATGGGCAGCGGCAACCGAGACCGGCGACCGTGACGAGGTCGTCCCGGGCGTGAGTGAGAAGGCGTGGGCGCAAGTGTCCGTCAACGCTTTTGACTGCCTGGGCGCGGCCAAATGTCCGGTTGCCGAGGCCTGCTTTTCCGAGCGCGCCCGCGCCAAGGCCGCCGACGCCGACGTGGTTGTGACGAACCACGCGTTGTTGGCAATCGATTCTTTCGGCGACGCACAGGTGTTGCCCGAGCACGGGGCAGTCGTGATCGACGAGGCACATGAGCTGACCGATAGGGTTACCTCGGCGCTGGCCGGCAAGTTGACGCAGGCAATGGTGTCGTCCGCGGCGTCCAGTGCGCGCAAGCACATGTCGGTGAACCCGGCATCGCTGGAACGCGCCGGGGACGACTTGGCCGCGGCTTTGGAAGGCTCGGTGGCCGGACTGCTGCGCTCCGGGCCGGACGAAGCCCTCGGCTTGGCGCTGACGACGGTGCGGGACGCCGCCCGGTCGGCGTTGACGGCGTCGCAGTCCGAATCAAAGGAGACTGCCGACCCGGGAAGGCAGGTGGCACGCGCCAGACTGCAGGAGATCTTCGACTTGGCCGAGCGGATCCTGAGCGGGGCCGAGGACGACGTGCTGTGGATCGAACGCTCGACGTTCCGCGATGCCGAGACCGTCTCGGTGCAGGTGGCGCCGTTGTCGGTGGCCGGGCGGCTGCGTTCCGGACTGTTCGGTCAACGGACGGTCATTGCCACATCGGCAACTCTGACGCTCGGCGGATCGTTCAACCCGCTGGCCGGCTCGTTTGGCTTGATCGGGGATGACGCGCCGAAGTGGCAAGGCCTCGACGTCGGTTCGCCGTTCGACTATCCCAGACAAGGGATCCTCTACACTGCCAAACATTTGGCGCCGCCGTCGCGCGGAGGCGCCGCCGACGACATGTTCCGCGAGCTCGAGGAACTCATCGCGGCGGCCGGCGGCGGGACGCTCGGCTTGTTCTCGTCGCGGCGTGCAGCGGAAGCGGCGGCCGAGGAAATGCGACGGCGACTCGATTTCCCGGTGATGTGCCAAGGAGACGATATAACGCCGACGCTCGTCAAACGGTTCGCCGCCAGTCGATCGGCATGCCTGTTCGGAACGCTGTCACTATGGCAGGGCGTCGATGTGCCCGGTCAGAATTGCCGGCTCGTCGTCATCGACCGGCTGCCGTTTCCGCGTCCCGACGACCCGTTGTCATCTGCCAGATCCGCCGATGTGGCGGCACGCGGGGGCAACGGGTTCATGAGCGTGTCGGCCACACATGCGGCCATCCGGCTGGCGCAGGGCGCCGGACGCTTGATCCGCACGCCCTCGGACCGGGGAGTCGTCGCAGTCCTCGATTCACGGTTGGCCACTGCCCGTTACGGCGGGTACCTTCGGGCCTCGTTGCCGCCGCTGTGGCCGACGACGAACGGTGAGCTGGTGCGCGGCGCGCTGCGCCGACTGGACGCGGCGGATACCGAGCCCGCGGGCTGACGGGAGCGCGAACCGGCACAAAAAACCGGCCGGAGTACAGTCGATGTACTCCGGCCGGTTGCGCGGCACAGCGGCTCAGATACTGCGAAGCACCGAGACGACTCGGCCAAGAATCGTGGCGTGGTCGCCGTTGATCGGCTCGAATGCCACATTGTGCGGCATCAGCCAGACGTGATCGACGTCCCGCTTCAACGTCTTGACGGTCGCCTCGCCGTCGATCATGGCGGCGACGATCTCGCCGTTTTCCGCCGAGGGCTGCTGGCGAACAACTACCCAGTCACCGTCGCAAATGGCGGCCTCGATCATTGAATCGCCGACGACCTTCAGCATGAACAACTCACCGTTGCCCACAAGCTGTTTGGGTAGCGGGAATACGTCCTCCACGGCTTGCTCGGCGAGGATCGGACCGCCTGCGGCAATACGGCCGACAACGGGGACCAGCGCGGGGACGGGGCCGAGCTCCGGATCGCGCTGCTGCTCGAAATCGTCCTCGTTCATGACCTCAATGGCACGCGGACGCTTGGGATCGCGCCGGAGGAAGCCGAGTCGTTCGAGCTGGCTGAGCTGGTGCGCCACGCTGGACAGGCTGGCGAGCCCCACGGCCGCGCCGATCTCGCGCATGCTCGGCGGATAGCCGCGCACCGACACGGCATGCCGGATGGTTTCCAGTACGAGCTTTTGCCGGGCCGAGAGCCGGTTGTAGTTCGGCGATGTGTGCAACTCGTGCACGCTGGCGTCGGAGACCTCGGTATGGGCGCGTACGGCCGCCACATCCGCCGCCACTTCTTCGTCGCTCGGCCGGCCCGGACGCCGGTGCGAAGCGGAACTGTCGCTGGTCATCGTTGATCTCCCATGCACTAGTCGGACCGTCGGCGCCGCAGGTACGTCCGACCGGTTGTCGGTGCTCGCTGACAGCATGCGTTCTATGTACCTCCAGCTTAGCTTTACCGAACGAACGTATCAAACGTTTGTTCGACAAATTCTCGAAAAATTGTGGACACACGTTCGAATGATTGCTACAAATAGTACAAAGGTTCTATCGAATAAACGTTCGGTTGACGATGCCGACTCTCTTGATTTCCGGGGAGCCGAGAACACCGGCCGGACCGAAAGGACGACTGACATGAGCATCGCACTTCAGGGTTACGGAGTTCAGGGACACACACTCCAGGGCCGCGCACTCCAGGGCCGCGCCGGTCAGCGCCGTGCGATTCGGCGCCGCGGAGCAAGTGCCGGCGCGGGGCGGAGAATCCGACTCAACCGACGCGGCCGGATCGTCGTCGGCATAGGCGCGGCGATCATGGTCGGGGCAGCGGCGCTGATCATCGGTGGCATGCTCGGCATCGTTTCCGGCGCGGTCTCCGAAGCGCCCGCGGCCGCGTCGTCGACACCTGCGCAGCTCGACGTCGATCACGTCACGGTCCGCGAGGGCCAGACACTGTGGCAAATCGCGTCCACGGCAGCGCCGAACGCGGATCCGCGCGAAACGATCCTGCAGATCCAAAAGCTCAACAACCTGCCAACGTCCGCAGTGCGGGCGGGCCAGACGATAGCCGTCCCGCGGTACTGAATTCGCCGGCCCGGGTGGGCCGGCGCGGCGCCCGGCCGCCCGCCGGGACGAATGAGTCGTCCGGGCGGGTAAAATCGGGACGTGACCGATGTGACCATTTCCGACTTGCCGCTCCGCGAAGACTTGCGCGGCCGCACTCCGTACGGCGCCCCGCAATTGGACGTCGCCGTGCGGCTCAACACCAACGAAAATTCCTTCCCGGTGCCCGAGGACGTCGCGGTGGCCATCGTGCAGGCATTGGCGGGGCAGGTTCGCGACCTCAACCGATATCCGGACCGCGATTTCACTGTCTTGCGGGAGAAGCTCGCCGCCTATCTCGGCCACGGGCTGACTCCGGAGCACATCTGGGCGGCAAACGGCTCGAACGAGGTGCTGTCCCAGATCGTTCAGGCATTTGGCGGGCCCGGACGATCGGCCATCGGGTTCACCCCCAGCTATTCGATGCATCCGATTATCACGACCGGCACGTCGACGACGTGGATCGAAGCCCGCAGGGACGACGATTTCCGGATCGACCGTGACGACGCGGTCCGCATCGTGCGCGAAAAGCGCCCCGATGTCGTATTCCTCTGCTCACCGAACAATCCGACGGGCACCGCGCTTGAACTGGACGTCGTGCGCGATGCGTACGAATCGACCGACGGGATAGTCGTCGTCGACGAGGCGTATGCGGAATTCGCTCGCGCCGGCACCCCCAGTGCACTGACGCTCTTGCCTGGCCGACCGCGCCTGCTCGTCTCGCGCACCATGAGCAAGGCGTTTGCGTTGGCCGGGGCGCGGTTGGGATATCTGGCAGCCGATCCGGCCGTCATTGACGCCTTGCGTCTGGTGCGGCTTCCGTACCATTTGTCGGCGCTGACGCAGGCTGCGGCGTGCGCGGCCCTCGACCACGCCGATGAACTGCTGGACGGCGTCGAGGCGCTCAAGGACCAGCGCGACCGTATTGTGCGGGAGTTGACGGAGCTTGGCTTGCGGGCGGTTCCGTCCGATTCCAATTTCGTGTTCTTCGGTGGGCTGCACGATTCGGAGGCGACTTGGCAGGCATTGCTCGACCGTGATGTGCTGGTGCGGGACGTCGGCATTCCCGGCTACCTGCGCGTGAGCGCCGGAACCGAAGCCGAAACCACCAGCTTTCTGCAAGCGCTGGCCGCCGTCCTGCACAGCGCTTCCACCCAGTGAAAGGCACGACCATGAGTGACGACCGCGTCTTTAGCCTGAGCCGGGAGACAAGTGAATCGTCGGTTCGCGTCGAACTCAACCTCGACGGGACCGGTCAATCGTCGATAGCCACGACCGTGCCGTTTTACGATCACATGCTCACGAGCTTGAGCAAGCATTCGCTCATCGATCTCAGTGTGACCTCGAACGGCGACACCGACGTCGATGTCCACCACACGGTGGAAGACACGGCGATAGTCATTGGCGAGGCGTTGCGCGGGGCGCTCGGCGACAAGGCCGGAATCCGACGCTTTGGCGACGCCGTCGTCCCGCTGGACGAAGCGTTGGCGCAAGCGGTCGTTGACGTGTCCGGTCGTCCGTACCTGGTGCACACCGGTGAGCCGGACGGGCAGGCCTATCACCGGATCGGCGGTCACTTCACCGGATCGCTGACGCGTCACGTGTTTGAATCGCTGGCGCTGCACGCGGGAATCGCCCTGCATGTGCGGCTTCTTGCCGGCCGCGACCCGCATCACATCGTCGAAGCCCAGTTCAAGGCAGTGGCCCGTGCCCTGCGATCGGCGATCGAACCCGACCCGCGGGTCAGCGGCGTCCCGAGCACGAAAGGCGCGCTGTGACGGCCACCCGCATCATTGCACTGACACCGTTCGGCCGGCCCGATCAACTGGCCGCGGCGTGCGTGCTGGCGAAGATCCACGGCACTGTCGTGCCGGTCGGCGATTTCAGCGCCATCGCGTTGGGCGACGATTCGGACGAAGCCCGGACCGCTGCGGCCTCACTGTCGGAATTGGCCGGCCGGCACGAACTTCTGCTCTTGATCAGCACCGAGGAACATATCGACGCCTCGCAATGGCGCCACGGCAAGCACGAGAACGACGTGCCCGCCGGGCTGGCACTGTCCAGCCTCCCGGACGAACTCGAAGATCTGGTGTTGGGCCGCACCGAACCGAGCGCCGTGAAAGGAAGCATCGACACGCGATCGATGTCGCGTCGGCAAGCCAGCGCCGCGACAATGACCGGTGAGAGGGCACGCGTGGCCCGCACCGCTGCGGTGTGGATTCTCGGTGTCGTGTGTGCAGCCATCCTGGGCATCGTGTTCGCCGTGATGGCAATTGCCGGCTCCGCCGTGGCCTGGATCGGCGTCGCCGTGGCAGTCGTCTTGGTCGTCATCGCCGCGTGGCGCACTCGCAAAGTTGTCACAGCCGCTACGGCGAACTCGGCATGACGCGCGGGAGCCGGTCATGAGCACCATCGTCGTATTCGACTACGGGTCGGGCAACGTGCGCTCCGCCGTGCGGGCTGCCGAACGCACCGGCGCGGACGTCGTGCTCAGTAGCGACACTGCCAGGGCCGGTGACGCGGACGGCGTCATCATTCCGGGCGTCGGCGCGTTTGCCTCGGTTGCGCGAGGCCTGGCGGACGCCGGCGGCGACGACTTGATCCGGCAGCGCATCCGTGACGGGCGCCCCACGCTCGCCATCTGCGTCGGCCTGCAGGTCTTGTTCGAGCGCGGCGTCGAGGGCGATATCGAGTCCGAAGGGCTCGGCATCTGGCCCGGCACCGTGACGAGGCTGCGCGCTCCCGTCGTCCCGCATATGGGGTGGTCCGAAGTGAGCCCGCCGGAAGGCAGTCGGCTGTTTGCCGGGATTGGCGGCGAGCGTTTTTATTTCGTGCATTCGTACGCCGCATCCGACGGTCCGCCCGGCGCCCTGACGACGTGGGCCGAGCACGGCGGGCGCTTTGTGGCAGCGGTCGAGGACGGGCCCGTGTCGGCCACCCAATTCCATCCGGAGAAGTCCGGGGAGGCCGGACGTCGTCTCCTTGTCAATTGGGCCGCCGGCCTCGGCGCCGACGAGGCACGGCCCGGCGCGGGGGCCGGCGAAGCAGACCCGAAAGACAGCGACAAAAGGAATCAAACGTGAGCGAGCTCAGCGATACTCCCCGGTTGACACTGCTGCCGGCCGTCGACGTTGTCGACGGCAAGGCGGTGCGGTTGGTGCAAGGGAAGGCCGGCAGTGAAACCGACTATGGATCGCCGCTGGACGTCGCACTCGATTTTCAGCGGTCCGGCGCCGAGTGGATCCACCTGGTGGATCTGGACGCCGCGTTCGGCCGCGGCGACAACCATCGACTGCTCCGCAAGGTTGTCAAAGCACTCGACATCAACGTCGAAATCTCCGGCGGTATCCGTGACGACGAGTCGCTGGCACGGGCCATCGACACCGGCGCGGCCCGCATCAACATCGGCACTGCCGCCTTGGAGGATCCGGACTGGACGGCGGACGTGATCGCCCGATACGGCTCGCAAGTCGCGGTCGGTCTCGACGTGCGCGGAACGACGCTCGCCGCACGCGGCTGGACGGAGCCGGGTGGCGACTTGTGGGAGGTCCTCGCTGCCCTCGAAGAATCCGGATGTGCGCGGTACGTCGTCACCGATGTCACCAAGGACGGTACCTTGGCCGGGCCGAACGTCGACCTGCTGACCCGGATCTGCCGCAAGACCGACCGACCGGTCGTGGCATCCGGGGGAATTTCGAGCCTTGACGACATTGCGGCTTTGCGCGAACTCGTGCCGCTCGGCGTCGATGCCGCAATCGTCGGCAAGGCACTCTATGCCGGCAACTTCACGCTGGAGGCGGCTCTCGACGTCGCCGGACTCGACTGATGCCGGCCGGACCCTTTTCCACCGGTTCCGACCCGACGGGTTCCGACTCCGCGGGGGTGCCCTGGGCAGGACGCGATCTGCGGCCCAATCCGTTTGCCGGCGACACGGGGGAGTCCGATCCCGAGCTCGTCGAGCTGATGCGCGCGGCCGTCGGGTCGACGTCTGCCGACCGGCACCGGGCGGTCGTCGAAGCTTTGGCTCCGGCACGGCTATTCGTCCCCATCGTCGCGGCGCCGGGCGAGACGGAGACCACCGACGACGGGCTCGAAGCCGACAAGAGCGCCGATATGGCCATGGTGACCGTTGCGGCGCCCGACGGGCGCCGGACCGTTCCCGCATTCACCTCGGTGGCGCTGTTGGCGGCGTGGTCGAGCGAAGCGCGCCCGGTCCCGGTCGAATCCGTCCGCTTGATGCTCTCTGCGGTGTCCGAGGACGCGCAGCTCGTCATCATCGACCCCGGCACCGACTACGCGTTTCTCGTCCGGCGGCCCGCCGTCTGGGCGCTGGCGCAGGGAAAGCCGTGGACGCCGTCCTGGGCCGATCCGGACGTCGCGGACGCACTTGACCGCGCGGCGGCCGGCATCCCGGCCATCACGGAGATCGCCTGCCTACCCGGGACCGATACCGAGGCCCGGCTCGAGTTGACGATGGTGCCCGGACTCGGCCGTGACGAGCTCACCGACGTGCTGACCCGTTTTCAAAACGCCCTCACGCAAAGCACCGTGATTGCCGAGGGCATTGATTCCCTGGCAATCACGGTGCAATGATCACGGCGCGGCGCCCGGCCGTGGGCGGCGCGGAGCCGACCGGGGCCTAGCGGCGGGCGGCAAGCAGTTCGTCGTCCGTGTCCCGGCCCGGCGATGAATTCGCGGTTGCGGAGCCTTGGTTCTCCGCCTGCGCCGAGCGCACGACGTTTTCGATCCGGGAACCGATCTCGGCGTCCACGTTCTTCCAGTACTCGAACGCCTTGAGCAGCACCGGCTCGGTCACGCCGCCCAACAGGGCGCCCGAGACGTTGCCGACGAATCTGTCGCGTGCCGCGTCGTCCATGACGTCGCGGACAAGTGCACCGGCCTGACTGAAATCGTCGTCGTCCGGACGCAGCGTGTAGGCCTGTCGAACCATGTCGCCGTCTGATTCCCAGTTGTTCTCGGTCGACAAGGACTGATCCGCGTGCGGGCCGCCGTACGAGTTGGGCGCGTATTCGGCCCTGTCTTTCGGATAGTTCTTGTACGTCATCGCGCCGTCGCGGCTGTACGAGTTGACTTCAGTCTTCGGCGCATTGACCGGCAGCTGAGCATAGTTCGGTCCGATGCGGTGGCGATGCGTGTCGGCGTAGGCGAAGACTCGGCCCAGCAGCATCTTGTCCGGCGAAAGTCCGATGCCCGGCACGAGGTTGGACGGTGCGAATGCGGCCTGCTCGATCTGGGCGAAGTAGTCGACGGGGTTGCGGCTCAACTCCATCGTGCCGACCTCGATCAACGGGTAGTCGGAGTGCGGCCACACCTTTGTCACGTCGAACGGGTTGAGATGGTACGTCTTGGCGTCCTCGTACGGCATGATCTGCACCTTGAGGGTCCAGCTCGGGGTGTCGCCGCGGTCGATTGCCTCCTGCAGGTCGCGGCGGTGGTAGTCGCCGTCGATTCCTGCCATCTCGTCGGCGTCCGTCTGCGTGAAATATTCGATGCCCTGGTCGCTGATGAAGTGGTATTTGATCCAGAACCGCTCGCCTGCGGCGTTGATCCACTGATAGGTGTGCGAGCCGTAACCGTTCTGGTGGCGCCAGGTGCGCGGAATGCCGCGATCGCCCATCACCCAGGTCACTTGGTGGGCGCTGGCCGGCACGTTCGTCCAAAAGTCCCACTGCATGTTGTTATCGCGCAGTCCGGTGTTCGACCGGCGCTTTTGCGAGTGGATGAAGTCGGGGAACTGGATGGCGTCACGGATGAAGAAGACCGGCGTGTTGTTGCCGACGAGGTCGTAGTTGCCTTCATCGGTGTAGAACTTCAGCGCGAATCCGCGCGGATCGCGCCACGTGTCGGGGGAGCCGAGTTCGCCGGCGACCGTGGAGAAGCGGGCAAGCATCTCCACTTCGGAGCCGGGCTGGAACAACGACGCCTTCGTGTACTTGCTCACGTCGTTGGTCACGGTAAACGTCCCGAAGGCGCCGCCGCCCTTGGCGTGGACGACGCGCTCCGGCACGCGTTCACGGTTGAAGTGGGCGAGCTTTTCGATCAGGTAATGATCCTGCAGCAGGATCGGGCCGCCCGGGCCAATCGTCAGCGAGTGCTGGTCGCTGCCGGCCGGGGCGCCGAAATCGTTCGTCGTGACGTGCGTGGTGCCTTCGCTCACAAGTTCTCCTTTTGCGATGGGTGGGTCCTATTGTCGGTGTGTCGGGTGGGCGGCGGTCAGGCTTCCCGGGCCAGGCAATCGGGGCAGATGCCGCGGAAGGTGATGTCGGCTGCGTCAACGGCGAATCCGGCGGTGTCGGACGGCGTCAGACACGGGGCCGCTCCGGTCACGCACGGCACGTCGACGATTTCGCGGCACAGCCGGCACACGAGATGGTGATGATTATCGCTGTGGTGCAGTTCGTACAGCGCGGCTGCAGTAGTCGACGGATCGAGTTTGCGAGCCAGGCCGGCCTTGGTGAACGCATTCAGCGCATCGTAGACGGCAGCCGTCGACACGGTGCCCAGCCGGGCGCGGACGCCGTCACCGAGCGCCTCGGCATCGGAATGGGGCGCGTTGTCGAGCTCGGCCATGACGGCCAGCCGTGCCGCCGTCACTCGCAAGCCGGACGAACGCAAGCGATCGGCGAAGTCGGTGGGCATGACTCCACCGTAGACAGTTTTCTGGAATCATTCAAACAAGCGAATGATTCGAATTAATAAGGCAACTGACTTGAGTTGATCCGTGATAATCAACCGGAAATGGCTTCCTATGACGGGACAGAAGCGGTGAGCCCGGGGTGAAGCGGGCGCCGGCCGATAGGGTTCAGCTGACGGGGCCGGTGAATTTCTCGCCGGGGCCGCTGCCCGGCGCATCCTGGTAGTCGGACGCCTCGCGGAATGCCAGCTGCAGCGAACGAAGGCCGTCGCGCAGCGGTCGGGCATGATGATCGCCGATCTCCGTCGACGCTCCGGTGATGAGCCCGGCCAGCGAGGTGATCAATTTGCGAGCCTCGTCCAGGTCGGTCAGGTCCTTACCGCCGTCCGATTCGTCGGCCAGACCGCATTTGACGGCCGCGGCACTCATCAGGTGCACGGCGGCGGTGGTGATGATCTCCACCGCAGGGACCTCGGCGATGTCTCGCGCCTCGGAATTCGTAGTTGCGTCGTTCATGCTGGTAACCTTGTCATAGTTCGGCTGTAGCAGCGCACGGCGGGGCGGCTCGATCGAGAATCTTCTCATCGACTGTCGACGACGCCTTCCCGTCCGATAAGCTGAAACAGCAAGCAAGAGGAGGCCTTCACTCCCACCCGAAGATCGCCGTCGGCGGCCGGGTTCGTGAGCGGACATGAGCGTCAAGTCCGTGCGTGTTTTCAAGGCTCCCTTTTGCGCTGCAGATGGGGGCCTTCCTCATTTGCGGACAAGCAAAGATGAAGGAGCTTTTAACATTAGCGAGCCTCGTATTAACGACCGGATCCGCGTCCCGGAGGTGCGGTTGGTCGGTCCGAACGGTGAGCAAGTCGGCATCGTGTCGCTGGACAAGGCACTGAGCCTGGCAGCGGAGGCCGATCTCGACCTCGTGGAAGTCGCTCCGCAGGCAAAGCCGCCAGTGACCAAGCTGATGGATTTCGGCAAGTTCAAGTACGAGTCGGCCATGAAGGCGCGTGAGGCCCGAAAGAATCAGGCCAACACGGTGCTGAAGGAGATCCGATTCCGGCTGAAGATCGATGCGCACGACTACGAGACGAAAAAGGGCCACGTGTCGCGCTTCCTGGCCGCCGGCGACAAGGTCAAGGTCATGATCATGTTCCGCGGTCGCGAGCAGTCCCGTCCCGAGATGGGAATGCGCCTGTTGAACAAACTTGCCGACGAGGTTTCCGATCTCGGTGCCGTTGAATCGGCTCCGCGCGTCGACGGGCGCAACATGGTGATGGTCATCGGACCGCACCGTTCGAAGTCGGACGCCAAGGCCGACGCGCGGCGCGAGGCACAGCGCGAGCAATCGCGTGCCAAGAACGAGGCGGCCAAAGCCGAAGAAGCAAAAGCCGGCGACGCCAAGACAGACCCGGCCGAATCAAACCCGGCCGAATCAAATACTGCAGATTCCAGCAAGGCATAACCACCGCACGACGCGGCGGTTATTACCGAAACGTGGCGGGCCCCGGCCCGCTCGGCAACGAAGGAGAGACGGCAGCTATGCCGAAGCAAAAGACGCACAGTGGTGCTAAAAAGCGGTTCCGCCTGACGGGTACCGGCAAAGTGATGCGCGAACAGGTGAACAACCGGCACTTGGCCGAACACAAGTCCTCGCGCCGCAAGCGCCGCCTGCAGATCGACCAGGTCATGGCCCCGGGCGATTCCAAGAAGGCCAAGAAGCTGCTCGGTCGCTGAACCCGATAGGTCGGCGACCTGCCGGTCACCGTGCACAGTGCTGCGCGTACCGGCGGAAACCATTTTTAGTACGCACTTAAGGAGAGATTTTCGTGGCACGCGTCAAGAGGGCGGTCAACGCTCATAAGAAACGTCGGGTCATTCTCGAACGGGCCAGCGGTTACCGCGGCCAGCGTTCCAGGCTGTACCGCAAGGCCAAAGAGCAGACGATCCACTCGTTCGTCTACAACTACCGTGACCGCCGCGCCCGCAAGGGCGATTTCCGTCGCCTGTGGATCCAGCGCGTCAACGCCGCGGCCCGTGCGAACGGCATCACGTACAACCGTTTCATCCAGGGCCTGAAGGCAGCTGAAATCGAGGTCGACCGTCGGATGCTGGCCGATCTGGCAGTCAACGACGAGAAGGCGTTCACCGCCCTCGTCGAGGCCGCGAAGAAGGCGCTGCCCGACGACGTCAACGCTGCGAAGTCCGATTCTGCCGCGTAACGACGCCTCAGTGACATCCTCCGAGCGCCTGGCTCAGCCGGTATTGTCCAACCCCCGCGCCGCGCGGGTTCGAGAATATGCGAAGCTGACCAGGCGCTCGGCGCGTGTCAAGGCAGGACTTTTTATCGTCGAGGGCCCCGGCGCCATCGCCGAAGCGTTGGCGGCCGTGCCGACAAGCGGGCTTCGCGCAGCGTTCATGACGGCGGACGCCGCGGAACGCCATCCGGAAATCCTCGACCGGGCCGCGGCCCGCGGCGTCGAATTCCGCGAATGCACCGACGACGTGCTTGCCGAAATGGCCGACACCGTCCATGCGCAGGGCATGATCGTCGTTTGTGATTTCCTCGACGTATCCCTTGAATCGGTGCTCGATGCCCGGCCCCGTCTCGTCGCAGTGCTGTCACAGGTGCGTGACCCCGGTAACGCCGGCACCATCGTGCGGGCCGCCGACGCGGCCGGCGCGGACGCCGTCATCGTCACCGATGCCAGCGTCGACCTGTACAACTCCAAGACTGTCCGCTCCACGGCCGGCAGCGTGTTTCATTTGCCGATCGTCGTCGGCGTTCCGTTGATGCAGATCGCTGCGGACGTCCGGTCGGCCGGCCTGCAGATCCTGGCAGCCGACGGCAATCAACCGGCGGTCGACCTGTTCTCCGTCGACCTGGTGCCGCCGACGGCTTGGGTGTTCGGCAACGAGGCGTGGGGGCTTCCGGCCGGGGACCGCGATCTTGCCGACACTGCCGTCGCCGTCCCGATCTACGGGCGCGCCGAAAGCCTCAACGTCGCAGCGGCCGCCGCCGTGTGCCTCTACGCTTCGGCCCGCAGCCAACGGCAGTAGCTACCCGCCGGCCGGCCTCCGCGCGGTTCACGCCACCTCACTGCGGCCCTTCCAGAGAGCCGCGAGTACCAACGCGACGACGCTCAAGCCCACCATCACCGGCACGATCGTCGACCAACTGGCGGCATTCACGCCGGGAGCGTAGAGAATGCCGATCATGACCGTCGCCCCGATCGCGCCGATATACCGGAACGTTTGAAAGATCCCCGCGGCAACGCCGGTGTCTTCGGGCCGAGACGACGCGTACATGCCTTGACTCGAAGCGATGCTGACGACGCAGTACGGAATGCCGAGGAACGCAGTCAACGCCAATACCAGCGGCACGGCGAACGAGGCGGCAAGCAGCCACAACAGCGCCGAGGCGACTCCAAGTCCAATGACGCCGGCAACGAGCACGGGCTTGACGCCTCGCCGATTGATGCTGCGCACCGCCGCCGGCGTCAGAAAGACCGAGATGGCAGCCAACGGCAACATCAACAGCCCGACAACTCCGGCTCCGTAGCCTCCCGCTTCCTGGAGTAGCTGCGGGAGTCCGAAGAACGCGCAATAGTAGACGCCGTTGAACACGGCAAAACACACGTACATCGTCAACAGGGGGCGGTTCGCCGCAAGCAGTCGGACGTCCAGGAACGGCCCCGAAAACCGAAGCTCGCGCCAGGTAAATAACGCAGCTGCCGCGATTCCGACGCCCAACAGGATCCAGCGGAGATCCGGAAGCGGGTTCAACGCCGCCAGCATCAGTGAGACAAGCGCCGCAATGAAGGTGGCGATGCCCGGAATGTCCGAATCGCGCACGGCTGCGCCCACGGTGCCGTGATCGCGTGCGTCGTCCGCCGGCGCAAGCCGTTGCACCGAGATCAGTGCGGCAAGCGCCAACGGGACGTTGATGAAGAACAGGGCCTGCCAGCCGACGAGGCTCACGAGCAATCCACCCACGACCGGTCCGATGGCGGCGCCGGCCGTGTTGGCGACCTGGATGTAACCGAGCGGCTTCGTCGAATGGACTCCTGCAATCCGACTGAGCTCGCCGACCATCGCCACGGCGCTGGGGAACGCCGTCGCCGTCCCGATCCCCATGAAGACGCGGGCGATGCACACGAGGAGAAAGTTCGGCGAAAACCCCGCCAACGCGCAGGTGACGGCGACTATCGCCATGCCGATGATGAAGAGGCGTTTGGGGCCGAACCTGTCGGCGAGCCGGCCCATGAGCGGTTGCGCGGCCGCCGACGTCAAATAAAACGACGTGATGACCCACGTCACGGTGGCAACGCTCAAATCGAAGTCGCCGCGCAGCACGACAAGTGCGACGGCGATCATCGACGAGTTCAGCGGATTGAGCGCCGTCCCCAGACTCAAGGCAGAAAGCGTGAGGCCGATTCCGCGCTGTTTAGTCACATGCTCCAGTCTCTCGTATCGTTGAGTTCGGCCGGGGATCGCCTCCGCCGCCGGGACCGGAAAGAGGAGCCGTGAGCGCATTATCGGACGTTGCGCGCAACCTGGCGTGTCCGATTTGCAGCAGGTCGATGACCGAGGACGGCGGGTCGCTGGCGTGCGCTACCGGGCATAGCTTCGATATCGCGCGGCAGGGATACGCAGGCCTTGTCACGGGGGCCGGTTCTCGTATTTCGGACACGGCGGCGATGGTCGGGGCGCGGGACGAGTTCTTGACGGCCGGCCATTACGCGCCGATTGCGGACGCCGTGGTGAACGTTCTGCGCGAGGCTCCGCAACCCGACGGCGTTCGGCGGAAGCCGGTCGACTGTCCGCCGGACGCGCATCGCGGCAGCTTCGTGATCGACCTGGCCGGCGGCACCGGGTATTACGCGGCACGGGTCATGGAGGCGATTCCCGGCGGACACGGCCTCGTCGTGGACCTGTCGAAGTACGCGCTGCGCCGTGCTGCCCGGGTACACGGCCGGGTGGCGGCAGTCGCCGCCGACGTGTGGAATTCGGTGCCGGTTCGCGATGGCGCCGCGTCCGCGGTGTTGTCGATCTTCGGGCCGCGAAATCCTGCGGAAATCGCCCGGGTGTTGGCCCCGGACGGCGTCCTCGTGGTCGTGACGCCGACGGATCGGCATTTGTCGGAATTGCGAAGCTCCCTGGGACTGATGGCCGTCGATTCCCGCAAGGCCGAACGGCTTGCCGCGCAATTGGCGATTTTCGAGGCCGGCAGCGCGCGCGAGATCGAATACCGCGTGGAGTTGTCGCACGCGGACGTTTTCACTGCCGCAATGATGGGGCCGAACGCCTTCCACCGCGATCCGGGCGAGGTCCGAACTCGAGTTGCCGAATTACCGGCGCCATTTCCCGTGACGGTGTCGGTGAGCGTGCGCACGTTCCGGCGCGCCGAATAGGCTGTTCGCCCGCGCCGAGTGGTGGCCAATGGCTGCGGAATCGCCGATTCTGCAGCCATTGGCCACCACTCGGCGGGCGGGACGAGCCGCTTGCCGAAAACGGGCGGACGGCGTCCGGCAGCCGAGTGCGATTCGTGGCGGCCGAGCCGGGTCATTAGACTTGGGCGCAGTGACGTAGCAGTGATGCAACGGCCGGGCCGCGGCGATCCGGCCCGACCCCCGACAACGCAAAGGACACGTATTCATGCCCGACGGTGACACTCCTGTGGAGGTCGACCCCCGGAACGAAGCCCAGGTCGGCGCTGCGCGCGACGCGGCAGTGCGCGATTTCGGCGCCGCCGAGTCGCTCGACGCGCTCAAACAGGTCCGCACCGAACACCAAGGCGACAAATCGCCGTTGGCACTGGCGAACCGTACGATCGGCAGCCTGGACGGATCCGAACGCGGGGCGGCCGGCAAGCTTGTCGGGCAAGCTCGTGCAGTCGTGAAAAAAGCGTACGAGGAGCGCCTGGCCGAGCTGCAGGCTCAGCGCGATGCCGCAGTATTGGCCGAGGAAACCATCGACGTGACGTTGCCGGCGGATCGCCGTCGACCCGGCTACCGGCATCCGCTGCACCTTTTACAAGAGCGAATCGCGGATCACTTCACTGCCATCGGCTGGGAGATCGCCGAAGGCCCCGAGGTCGAAGCCGAATGGCTCAACTTCGATGCGCTGAACTTCGGGCTCGACCACCCGGCCCGGCAAATGCAGGATACGTTCTTCGTCGACCCGATCGATGCGGGCCTGTTGTTGCGCACACACACGTCGCCGGTGCAGTCCCGGTCATTGCAAGATCGAGGGGTGCCGCTCTACGTCGTCTGTCCGGGCAAGACGTTCCGCACCGACGAGCTCGATGCCACGCACACGCCCGTGTTCCACCAAGTCGAAGGCATCGCCGTCGACGAGGGCCTGACCATGGCGAATCTGAAGGGCACACTCGATCATTTCGCCCGGTCCATGTTCGGCCCCGACTCGCGTACGCGGCTGCGTCCGAACTTCTTCCCGTTCACCGAACCCAGCGCCGAGATGGACTTCTGGTTCCCGCAAAAGCGCGGAGGCGCCGGCTGGATCGAATGGGGCGGCTGCGGCATGGTGCACCCGAACGTGCTGCGCTCGGCGGGCATCGACCCGGACCGCTACCAAGGGTTCGCCTTCGGCATGGGCATCGAACGCACTCTCATGTTCCAAGAAGGCATCTCGGACATGCACGACATCATCGAGGGCGACGTGCGGTTCTCGGCACGATACGGGGTGAGCAACTAATGCGCGTACCAATGAACTGGCTCGCCGATCTGGTGCCGGGCGCAACCGAACTTTCCGCTACCAAGGCCGGCGATGCCGAGCGGCTCGCCGCCGAACTGGCCTCGATCGGGCTCGAAGAAGAAGAGCTGTTCGGCCCCGAGATCACCGGGCCCCTCGTTGTTGCGCGAGTGCTCGAGCTCGAACCGGAAAAGCATTCCAACGGCAAGACCGTCAACTGGTGCCGTGTCGACACCGGCGAAGCCGAGCCGCGCGGGATCGTCTGCGGTGCGCACAACTTTGCCGCCGGCGACCTGGTCGTCGCAGCCTTGCCCGGCGCCGTGCTGCCGGGAGACTTCCGGATCGCCGCACGCAAGACCTACGGCCACGTCTCCGACGGAATGATCTGCTCGGCGCGGGAGCTGGGCCTCGGTGACGACCACGACGGCATCATCGTGCTGGCCGATCTCGGTCTTTCCGGCGAAGCCGGGGACGACGCGACGGTGTTGCTCGGCCTCGACCAGCACACACTCGACGTCAACGTCACCCCCGACCGCGGCTACGAATACAGCATCCGCGGCGTCGCCCGCGAATACGCGGGGCTCAAAGGCATCCCGTTCACCGACCCGGCCGCCGTCGACGTGCCGGACGCCGCTTCGCTGCCGGATGCCGTCGCCGTCACGCTGGCCGACGACGCCCCCATCCACGACGTGCCCGGCTGCGACAGGTTCGCCGTCCGCATCGTCCGCGGTCTCGACGCCACGACCCCCACGCCGTACTGGATGCGTCACCGCCTGCTTCAAGCCGGCATGCGATCGATCTCTTTGATCGTCGATGTGACGAACTACGTGATGTTGGAAACCGGCCAGCCGCTGCACGGCTACGACGCCGATCTGCTCCACGGCGGCATCACGGTTCGCCGCGCGCGGTCCGGGGAAACGCTCACCACCCTCGACGACAAGACCCGCACCCTGGACCCCGAGGATCTGCTCATCACCGATTCCGGCGGCGACCGCATCCTCGGCATGGCGGGCGTCATGGGCGGAGCCGACACGGAAGTCGGCGATGACACGAGCGCCGTGGCGATCGAGGCCGCCCACTTCGAACCCGTCACCGTGGCGCGCACGTCCAGGCGCCACCGATTGTCGTCCGAAGCGTCCCGCCGGTACGAGCGGGGCGTCGATCACGCGCTCGCCCCGCACGCGGCCGAGCTGGCAGTGCGCCTTCTCGTGCGTTACGGCGGCGGCAGTGCCGACGACGCGGCCACCGACGTGGATGAGCGCATACCCGCCGCGCCGGTGCGCATGGCGCTCGGATTGCCTGCCGCGATTGTCGGCGTCGACTACTCCGAGGACGACGTCGTCAGGCTTCTCGAAGCGACGGGTACCCGGGTGGAACGCGAGGGCGACGAACTCGCGCTCACGGCGCCCTCCTGGCGGCAAGACCTCGTTCGCCCCGTCGACTACGTCGAGGAAGTGGCACGGCTCGGCGGCTACTCATCGATCCCGTCGGTGCTGCCCAGCGCGCGGAAGGGCACCGGGCTGACGGCGTCCCAGCGCTACCGCCGAAATGCGTCGAACCTGTTGGCCGACCTCGGCATCACCGAGGTGCTGACCTACCCGTTCACCTCGGCCGGCCGGCACGACGATTTCCAGCTGGACTCGGACGACCCGCGCCGGTTCAACTTCCGGTTGGCCAATCCGATCGCCGACGACCAGCCGCTCATGCGCACGTCGCTACTTGCCACGCTCGTCGATGCGGCGGTGCGGAACATCGGCCGCGGCAACAAGGACGTGGCGGTCTTCGAAACCGGCCTCGTCACCGTGCCTGTCGAACGCACCGTGCGGAAGGCGCCGCGGTACGCGCCCGGATATTTCCCGAGCGACGACGAACGCGCAGCCGTGTTCGACGCCGTGCCGCCGCAACCGCGCCACCTCGCCGCAGTCCTGACCGGGCGCCTCGACGCCGCGGGATGGTGGGGCCCCGGCCGTCCGGCCGACGCGCACGACGCCATTGAATTGACCCGTCGGCTCGCCGGCGTGGCCGGAGTCGACGCGATAGTGGAATCGGCCGACCGCGCTCCGTTCCATCCGGGCCGTTGCGCGCGGGTGACCCTGCCCAGCGGCGCCGAGTTCGGCTATGCCGGCGAATTGCATCCGAAGGTCTGCGAGTCGCTGGATCTGCCGGCGCGAACCGTTGCCTTCGAGGTCAATCTGGACGTCGTCACGGCCGAGCCCTCCGCTACAAAGGACACCGGCGTGCTGTCGACGTATCCCGCCGCGACGCAGGACATCGCCTTGATCGTCGGCCGCGACGTGCCTGCCGCACACGTGACCGAGGCATTGCGGGACGGCGCCGGCGACCTGTTGGAGACCGTCCACTTGTTCGACCTGTACGAAGGCGAACAGGTAGGGGAGTACCGCAAATCGCTTGCCTACCGGCTCACCTTCCGGGCGCCCGACCGCACGTTGACGGCCGACGAGGCGACCCGCGCACGGCAGGCCGCCGCAGAACAGGCAATCGCCCGGTTCGGGGCCGAAGTCAGAGGAGCGTAAGCATGGCAACAGCATTGGTCACCGGCGCATCGCGGGGCATTGGCAACATCCTGGCCCGCGCGCTTGCCGCGGCGGGCTGGCGAGTCGTCGTCACTGCCCGCGACACGGCCAAAGTCGAAGATCTGGCCGCCGAACTGAATGCCGGCCGGCCGCGCACGGCGCTTGCCGTGGGCATGGACGTTGCCATTCCGGACTCCGTGGAAATCGGCGTCACTGCCGCGCTCGATTTTGCCGGCGACGACGATCCGCTCGAACTGCTCGTGAACAACGCCGGCACCATTGAAGACGCCCCGGCCAGCCCGTGGGACGTCGACCCCGAGGAATGGTCGCGTGTCATCCAGACAAATCTGGTCGGCCCGTTCAACCTCATCAGGAGGATTGCCCCCGGCATGATCGAGCGAGGCGGCGGGCGCATCGTCGACTTGAATTCGGGCGGCGGCGCCACCGGAATGGACGACTATTCGGCCTATGGCGCGTCGAAGGCCGGACTGTTCCGGCTCGCCCAGGCCGTCCGGACGTACGGTGCCGAACACGGCATCCGGATCTTTGAAATGGCGCCCGGCGTCGTCCAGACGGAAATGACCGCCGCAATGCCCATGCATGCCGGCCGCACCGAATGGACGACGCCCGAACAGCTGGCCGGGATGATCGTGGCCATCGCCGCCGGCGAGCTGGACGACTTTTCCGGCAGGTACATCCGGGTCGGCGCCGACAGCCCCGAATCGCTTAAGAAGGAGGCCGCCGCCGGCCTCTCCGGCGACGCCCGGCTCCTGCGCGTGCACTGACCGACGCTGCTGCTACGTTCGGACCATGGGCGAATTGCATGATCTGAGCGCCGCCGAGCAACGCGATGCGATCCGCCGCGGCGAACTCAGTTCCCGAGAACTTGTCGAACACTATCTGGAACGGATCGCCGCCCGGAACGACGAGTTGGCGGCCTTCATCACTGTCACCGCCGACGAGGCCCGGGCCGCGGCGGCCGCCGCCGACGAACGGCAGGCGGCCGGCGGCCCGCTCGGCACATTGCACGGCATGCCGCTGGCGTTCAAGGACTTGACCGACACGGCGGGCGTGCGCACCACGTACGGCAGCGCTGCGTTTGAGCACCACGTGCCGACCAGGAATGCGCCAATGGTGCGGGCAATGAACGATGCGGGCGCCGTCAGTGTCGGGAAGACCAACGTGCCCGAGTTCGGGCTGACCGGATACACCGAGAACCTGATAGCGCCGCCGGCCCGGCTGCCCGCCGACACTCGGCTCAGCCCCGCCGGATCGTCGGGCGGCTCCGCCGTGGCGGTCGCCGCGGGGCTCATCCCGTTCGGCCCCGGCACGGACGGCGGGGGCTCGATTCGGATTCCCGCAGCGGCGACCGGCCTGATCGGGCTGAAACCGAACCGCGGCCGGGTCCCGAGCGGTTCGGCGCAGGAGGATCTTGCCGGCGTGGCGGTGGCCGGACCACTGGCCCGCACCGCCGAGGACGCCGGACTCTTGCTCGACGCGCTCGTCACGGGGCCCCCGCCCCGCGCCGTCACGGCAGCACCCGCCGGCCTGTCGTTCCGCGAGGCGGCGCGGCGTGCACCGGCGAGGCTGCGCATTGGCGTCAGCACGGCGTCCCCGTTCGACGGCTGGTGCGACACATCACTGTCGACCGAGGCCCGGAACTCGATGGACGCGGCCGTCCGTACCCTCGTTGCGGCGGGCCATACGGTCGACAACGTCGACATCGACTACGGCACCGACTATCCGGACGCATTCACCGCAGTGTGGACGTCGGGCGTGGCGACCCTCGGACTTCCGGACGGAGGTCAGGAACGGCTGACCCCGTTGACGCAAATGTTCCGCCGCCGGGCCGCCGCGGCGTCCGGACCCGATCTGACTCGCGCCGTGGGCGCCTTACGTCGGTTCGAGGCCCGCGTGATCAAGCAATATTCCGCATGCGACGTCATCCTGACGCCGGCACTCACCCGGCTGCCGCCGCCGATCGGCTGGTATTGGGAAGGCGACGCCGACCTCGACTACAGGCGCCAATGCGAATACAGCCCGTACACGTCGATGCTCAACGTGGTCGGCCTGCCGGCGATCACCGTGCCCACGTGGTGGGCGCCGTCGGGGCTGTCGATGAGCGCGCAACTGATCGGCCGGCCCAGCGACGAAGCAACCCTACTGTCGTTGGCCGGCGAGCTCGCGCGGGGCATCACGCCGGCCGGTCGCGGCTGAAATGCCTTCCCAGGCCGCCACGACCAGCACGTTGACGCCCAGGCCGATGATGCCCTCGCTGACGGCCCACGGCGGCACCAGCCAGAACGTGTACACGATGACGACCGCCAGGCCGGCAAGGATCCCGGCAATGATCGCCTGGGCGCTGATGCGTCGCCGGAACAGCAGCGCCGCGCCGATTGCCGGTGCCAGCTGATCGAGCCCGGAGAAAGTCAGCAACAGCAGATTGGCCAAGAGGTCCGGCATCACGATGGCCAAGATCAGGGACGCCGCGGTGGCGGCCACGACAGTCACCTGGGTGACCGTGTATTGCCGGCGAGCGGACTTCACCCGGGCGATGTTGCGTGAGACAAGAGTGGAAATCGCAATCAACAAGACGGCCGACGGAACCATTGCCGTCGTGATCCCCGCCACGGCCAGCACGCCGATCAGCCAGTCCGGGAACATCCGGCCGGCCAGGTGCAGCAGTGCGGCGTCCGCGTCGGTGGACCGACCGAGGATCACTACCGCGACGTAGCCGACGATCAGCGGCATCACGATGAACGTGTTGTAGATCGGCAACCACAAGTAGTTGCGGCGAAGAACTGTGGAATTTCGGGCTGCCAGGACGGGCGGCCAGCCATGCGGCAGCGTCATGAACGCAACGCCGATCGCGCTGATGGCCATATTGGAGATGTACCAGGGGATGCCGTAGTCGCCCCGGCCGTGCACCGACAACAGCGACGGCATCGTCTCCTGCACTTGATGGAACACATTCGTGAAGCCGCCGGTGAAATGGATCGGGATGGCGATGCAGACGACGAACAGCATGATGAGCATGAGCGCATCCTTGAAGTACGCGGTCGTGGCAACGCCGCGCAGCCCGGACCAGAGGACGAACGCGACAACGAGAATGAACGCGATGACCATCGACCACACGCCGGTGGTGTGATTGCCGGTCACCAGCTGAACTATCAAACCGAGCCCGGTGATCTGCAATTGCAGGTACGGCAGCAAGAACACGACGCCGGCAATTCCGGCCAGCGTGCCGAGCGTGCGCGACGAATACGAGTTTTCGAGGAAGTCGGCTTGCGTCAAGTGTCCGTGCGACTTCGCCATCCGCCAGATTTTAGGCGCGATGAAGTAGAGCAGCAGGTAGCCGAGCGGCACATACGGCATCGAGTAGAAGGCCGCGGCGCCCCCGGATACGACAAGTCCGGCAGTGCCGAGGAACGTGAAGGTCGTGAAAGTTTCGCCCGCTTGCAACAGCCACGTCGTGGCAACTCCGAAGCGCCGCCCGCCCACTGTCCAGTCGGCCAGGTCGGTATTCGGGTGCCGGCGTCCGATGAAGCCGAGGACGGCGACCAGGACGATCCCGCCGAGGGTGACGAATTCGATGGTGCTCATCCGCGGGTCCTCCCGTCGGTGGTCCCGCCGGATGTCTTTTCCCGAGCCTCGGCCTCACGGGCCTCCGCGGCCCGGGTGGCCCGGTCATCGAGTTCGTCCTGCCGGCCGAGGTCGGGGCGCGTCTTCTCGATCAGTACCAGCACGAGCGTGACGAGCGCGCTGCCGGGGATGCAACTCCACCACAGGATGGTCGGCATCCCCAGGAACAAGTACGGACCGTTGAAGATCGGCAACCATTGCAAGGCAAACGCCGCAATGACCGGCAGCAGGCACAGTATGAGCCAGAGCGACTTCTGCTTGCGGGACGGCGTATCGGCGCGCCTCATGCGTCCCGGCCCGCGAGCAGTCGCGCGCGCTGGCCGTCGTCGGTGGCCAGATCGATTGCCGTCCACGCCATGCTCACGCCGCCGTCGTACAGTGCCTGATCCGCGTCCGGCTCGGCACACCACCTGGCGAATTCGGGCTGATGGTTGGACGCACCGTGGGCATCGACCTTGATGGTCGGGTGGATTGCCGGCATGGCGAGCGACACATTGCCCATGTCCGTCGATCCGGCCTCGGCCAGCCGCTGCTGCATCGGCGTCCGGGTGAATGTGCGGCCCAGCGCCTCGGCATTTGCCCGGTAAAAGTCGACCATGGGATCGTCATTGCGGAACTCGGAGAATGCCGGCCATTCGTCGGCAATGTCGACGCTGCACCCGGTGGCGGTGGCGCCGGCTTCGAAGCATGCGCGGAGCCGCTTTTTCACGCCGTCCAGCTCGGCAATGGTATTGGCCCGCGCATCGTACAGCAGGTTGGTTTCGCTGGGCACGACGTTCGGCGCTTCGCCGCCCTTGGTGATGATGCCGTGGACGAGATCGCCGGGGTTCAGGTGCTGCCGGAGCAGGCCGATGGCGACTTGGGCGACGGTGGCGGCGTCGCCGGCGTTGATCCCTTCATTCGGCGCGGCGGCCGAGTGGGCCGCCTTGCCGGTGTAGGTGACGTCGAGGTCGACGACGGCTCGGGTGTAGTGGTCGGCGTACTCACTGGTGCCGGGGTGCACCATCATGGCGGCGTGGACACCGTCGAACACGCCGGCGTTCAACATGAAGATCTTGCCGCCGCCGAATTCCTCGGCCGGGGTGCCGAAGACCTTGACCGTCACCCCTGCCGCATCGGCCACGTGGGCCAGCGCGATCCCGGCGGTGGCGGCGGCGCCGGCGATCACGTTGTGCCCGCACGCGTGGCCGACTCCCGGCAGTGCATCGAGTTCGGCGCAGATGCCGATCGTGAGGTCGCCGGAGCCGGCAGTGGCGACGAATGCCGTTGGCAGATCGGCAACGCCGCGCTCGATGGAGAAACCGTGCCGGCTCAAGACTGCCGTGATGGCGTCGGCCGTCCGATGTTCTTCGAACGCCACTTCCGGGTGTGCGTGCATATCGTGGCTGAGACCCACGACTTCGTCGCGGGCCGCAGCCGCAGCGCTCAGCGCGACTTCCTTCAGCTCGTTCCGGACGGCGGGCGTGGCAACTGACGAGTCGGTCATATACCGGCCTTTCCAATAGGGCGCGTGGCGGGCGTCGGCAAGGCCCGCCCTATTGGATATTTCCAGGATGTGACCGCGTTCACAAGTCGTCGCCCGGTGCGCGCGTCCGCGATTTCAGACTTGGCGGCGGCCAGTCACAGCAGACCGGCTTCGACGAGCTTGCCCTTGACGAATTCGGTGTCCGACGCGCTGAGCGGTAGGTACGGCGGCGCCGTCACCGGATTGTCGATGACGCCGAGCAAGTGCAATGCGGCCTTGAATGCGCCAAGAGCGGACGATGCCCGGCCCATCCGGTCGACGTCCGCGGCGTCCGTCAGCCCAAACAACCGAATGAGGCGCTCCTGCTCGGCTCGGGCGTCCTCCCACCGGCCTTCGGCGGTGGCGCGATAAAGCCGTACGTACCCGGCCGGGTCGACATTGCCGAGTCCCGGCACGTTCCCGTCGACGCCAAATCCGAATGCCGAGTCGACGGTGAGTTCGGAACCGGTGAGGACCGAGAATCCGGCGAGGTTCGCATCGTGCGCCGCAAGCACCAGGGCGCGGATCCCCGCATCGTCACCGCTTGAATCCTTGACGCCGGCAATGACGCCGTCGCGGCCGAGGTTCGTCAATAGGCCGGCAGACAGCTTCGTCCCGGTCGATACGGGGATGTCGTAAGCGAACACGGGCAGTGACGTAGCGGCCTTGACGTCGCGGAAGTGCCTGTCGATCTCGGCCGGGTGCGTCCGGGTGTAGAACGGCGCCGTGACGACCACGCCGTCCGCACCGAGTTCTTCGGCCTGCCGCACGTGTTCGATCACGCGTAGCGTCGCGGTATCGATGGCTCCGACCAAAACCGGCACCCGGCCGTCGGCTGCTGCCACTGCCGCGGCGACGGCCCGGCCGCGCTCGGCCGGCGGCAACAGGGCTGCTTCGCCGGTTGAGCCGAGGACGAACAGGCCGTCGACGCCGGCGCTCAATAAATGGTCGACGAGTCGCGTGAGCGAATTCTCGTCAACGGAGTAGTCGTCATTCAATGGCGTGACGAGCGGCGGGACGACCCCGGTCAAGCGGTCAATGGTTGTCATGAGTGCTCCTTGTTTTGCGGTACCGGGCTTCCCGGTACGGGGTTGATAGTGGTGGCGACGGCGACGTCAAAACGCCGATGCCATGTCCTGCGTCGGTTTGCCGCCGTCGGCGGTGTCGCTGTCCCATACCGATTGCGGGTCGACGAGTTTTTGGATCCGGGTCGGGATATTGAATCCGATCAGGATCATCACGACGAAGGTGAGACCGAACGAGAGGACCGCCAACGCCGTCCCGAGCGGCATGGTGGTGGCCAGACTCGCGCCGAGGACCGGCGCCACGGCCCCGCCGAGTGCCCCGACGTTATAGCTGAACCCGAGGCCCGCAGCGCGCTTTTCCACGTCGAAGTATGCGCCGATCCACTTGGGGAGCAAGCCGGAAATTCCTTGACCGAAGACCTGTTGGACAAAGAGCAGGAGCCCGAGCAGGATCAGGCTGTTCCCGCCGATGGCAAAGACCGGGAAGATCACGATCTGTGAAATGAGCAGGCTCACCCAGTAGGCGCGCCTGGTGCCGAACTTGTCGCCCGTGAACCCGGCCACCCAGCAGCCGACTGCGGCGCCGAAGCCGGAGAAGAACAGCACATTGGACACGTCGTGCGCCGAATAGTGCAGTCCCGTCTTCAAATAGGTCGGCAGCAGTGCTTGGATGGGCCACGAATAGAGGAACGCGCAGAACACCGTGAACATCACGATGAGCCCGATCGCCCAGCGCTTCCCGGTGAACTGGACCATGTACGAGACGAAGACGGCAGCCGTGATGACGCCGAGCACTGCGACGAGCCAGCCGGGGGCGGTCTCGGAGAAGATGACGATGAGTGCCGTAATGGCGATGAGTGCCGTGATCACGTTGACTGCCGTGAACTTGCCGGTGAACAAGACCGACAGCATGTCGGGCGTGCGCTTCGTATCGCCGCGTCGGGCGGCCGCGTCCTGCCACGACGTGGATTCGGGCAGGCTGCGACGCAGCCAGAGCGTGATGACTATCGGGATGAGCCCGATCGCGAACAGCGCCCGCCAACCGAATTGCGGGACGACGAGTGCGTAGCATTGTGCTGCCACGACTGTGCCGATGGAGTAGCCGGAGATCAAGAACCCGCTGGCCTTGTTGCGCATGCGGGCCGGCCACGATTCGATCACGTAGGTCGAGCTGGTGCCGTATTCGCCGGCCATGCCGAGACCGATCATGAGTCTGGCGGCGAACAAAACCCAGTAGGCGGGAGCGATCGCGCAGATCAGCGATCCGACGGAAAACAGCACGATGGACGTGATCATGGCGTCCTTGCGGCCGAACCTGTCGCCGATGGCACCGATCGCCAGCCCGCCGAACCAGCGGCTGATGAACGCCGCCGAGATGAGACTTGCCGCTTGCACGGTGGTGAGGTGGAACTCTTGGGAAATCTCGGTCAGAACCAGGGTGATGAGGACGAAATCGAATCCGTCGAGAAAGTAGCCGAGCCATGCGGCGATGAAGGATTTCCACTGGCTCGCGGAAATTTCTCGGTACCAGGCGGTGCGCGTCTTTGCTTCGCTCATTCGTGGTCTCCAAAACTGCGGCAACTCGGTTGCCGATGGATGGCATGACATAGGACATCAGACGTCCAACATGTGACAAACCTAGCATTGGGAGATCCGGCGTGTAAACACGAGGTGCCGACCGGATCGTTTCCGGTCGGCACCACTGCGCACGGCTTCGCCGCGTGACGAGCCTAGGGGATCAATACGACCTTCCCCGTCGTCTGACGCCCCTCCAGATCGCGGTGGGCCCGGGCGGCATCGCGGAGCGGGTAGGTTGCGCCCACCCGGAAGTTCAGCCAGCCGGCGCTCAAGCCGTCAAAGAGCATCGACGCCCGGGTATCGAGCTCTTCGCGCGTCAACGCGAAATGCGCGAGCGTCGGGCGCGTCAGCGACAACGAGCCGGCCGAGTTGAGGCGTTGAATGTCGAACGGCGGCACCTGCCCGCTGGCACCGCCGAACAAAACGAGCGTTCCGCGGACGGCCAGGGACTCGAGACTGGCGTCGAACGTGTCCTTGCCGACCCCGTCATAGACGACATCGACGCCGCGTCCGGACGTCAGATCGCGCACCGTCCCGGCAATGTCGACGCCGGGGCCGTAGAGGAACACGTCGTCGGCGCCGGCGCCGCGGGAGAGCTCCGCCTTCTCGTCGGTGCCGACGGTCGTGATCACGCGCGCGCCCAGATGCTTGAGAATTTGCGTGAGCAGAAGCCCGACGCCGCCGGCTCCGGCATGCACGAGAGCCGTGGTACCGCTCCCGGCCGGGTAGCTCGACGTCGCCAGGTACTGGGCGGTCAGCCCCTGCAACGGGATGGCTGCCGCGGTCGTGTCGTCGACGCCGTCCGGCACGGTGAGCGCACGGGCGGCGTTGACGACTGCCAGGGTGGAATAGCTGCCGGGGGAGTCGTGCCAGGCGACGCGGTCACCGACCGCATGGCTCGTGACGCCCTCGCCGACCGCTGCGACGGTTCCGGCGCCTTCCGAACCCGGGATATGCGGGTAATCCATCGGGTACACCCCGGACCGCTTGTACGTATCGATGAAGTTCACGCCGGCGCCCGCCGTCTTCACGAGCAACTGCCCGGCGTCGGGGACCGGGTCCGCGACGTCGACGAACTCGAGAACCTCCGGTCCGCCTGCCCGCATTGCCTGAATCGCTTGCGCCATCTGTGCCTCCATCATTGGTGCGTGATTTTCGGTGTGAATGCCGATTAGTCGGACAACCGCTCGCGTAGTTCACCTTATTCCGCCTACCGCTCGTGCCGGGTCGCCGTCGGCGGGGGCTTGTGTTGTCGGGGCGCCGCGGTACCCGCCGGCGCAGTCAGCAGATGAAGCAGGTACCCGTACGACAGGCCTGTCGCATCCGGATGACGCGCAAGCCAGTCGCCGGCGACCTCGGACGGGAATTCCATCCGGAGAACGGCGGCCAGGTCGGCGCGGGAGTCGAACGACCAACTGCTCATGACCGGGTTGGTCTCGGCCCCGCGATCGGCCCACCAGCGGTGAATGGCACGACCCTCGCCTTGAGCGTCGGCCCATGAACTCTCGGCCAGCAGGTCGGCGAACTCTCCCCGGCGCTGATCGTTGTCGATCACGACGAGTGAGCCGCCCGGCCGTAACACTCGCATGACCTCGTCCAGTCCGGGGTCGCAGTCGTTCTCGTCACTGGGAAAGAAATAGGCGAACCGGGCGTGGACGACGTCGACGGAGTCGCCCGGCAGCGGAATATGTTCGGCCGATCCACGCAATACCGTCGCCCCACCCGATCGGGCACGCGCGGCAGGGAGCAGCGCGGCGTCCGGTTCGATGCCGATGACCTCGCGGGCGTCGGCGGCGTACCGGGGCAGCCAGTAACCGGTGCCGCAACCCAAGTCGACGATGCGCTTGCCGGCCCACGGAGCAGCCCCGATCAGCTCATGCCAGAGCGTGTCGTCATGATCGATCGCCGCGTTTTCGATTTCGTAGAGCTCGGGATGGAGACCCTGGTTCGGGGCCTTGGCGAAGTCGGCGGGCGCGTTCCCGGACGTCGGGGACTGCTCATTCCATAGCGACGGCATGGCTCTCCTGTCGGGGCGGCTAAATTTTTTCCACCGGCGCGTAGCGTAGCAGCAGGCGCTTCGTCCCGGCGGAGCCGAAATCGACCTTGGCCACGGCCTTGTCGCCGGTCCCGGCCACTTCGATGACAGTGCCGAGCCCGAAACTGTCGTGGCTCACCCGTTGACCGACTTCGACCGAGATCGGTTCCCGGTTCGGCTGGATCCGTCCCATTGACGGGGTGCGGCTCGGAGCAGGCGACCGGTAACCGGCGCCGGCCGACGTCGGCGACCCCAACCCGCCGGAGCCGGCATTGCCGAGCCGGCGCCAATCGATCAGCGAGGACGGAATCTCTGAAAGGAACCGGCTCGGCGGGTTGAACTGCGGCTGTCCCCACACACTGCGGGTTTCGGCCCTGGTGACGTAGAGACGCCGTCTGGCCCGAGTCAGTCCGACGTAGGCGAGTCGCCGTTCTTCAGCAAGCTCCGTGGTGTTTGAAAACGAGCGGGCGTGCGGGAACGCGCCGTCCTCGAGCCCCGTCAAGAAAACGACGGGGAACTCCAGCCCCTTGGCCGTGTGCAGCGTCATCAGCGTGACGACGCCCCGGTCGTCGTCCTCGTCCGGGATCTGATCGGCGTCCGCGACAAGCGAGACCTGCTCGAGGAAGGCAGCGAGGTCGCCGTCCGGATTCGTGCGCGAATAGTCCTCGACCACCGCAACGAGCTCGGCAAGGTTCTCCACGCGCGTTTCGTCCTGCGGATCGGTGCTCCCGCGCAGTTCCGACAAGTAGCCGGTCTGTTCGAGGACCGCCTCCAGCACGCGCGGCGGTGCATTGGTTTCGACGACGGTCTGCAGGTCGTCGAGGAGTTGAACGAACGACCGGACGGCCTTGAGGGAGCGGGTGGCAAGCCCGGGCGCCTCGTCGGCCCGCCGGAGCGCGTCGGAGAACGGGATGCGCTCGCGGTCGGCGAATGCGGCGACCATGGCCTCGGCCCGGTCGCCGATTGCCCGCTTGGGCACATTCAAGATGCGGCGAAGATTGACGGTGTCGGTCGGGTTGGCCAGCACCCGCAGGTACGCCAGGGCATCGCGGATCTCGCGGCGTTCGTAGAACCGGGTGCCGCCGACGACCTTGTAGGGAAGGCCGACCCGGACGAGCACCTCTTCCAAGGCACGGGATTGCGCATTGGTGCGGTAGAAGATCGCGACATCGCCCGGCTTGGCCTCGCCTTCATCGCTGAGCCTGTCGATCTCGTCGGCGATGAACTGGGCTTCGTCGTGTTCGTTGTCCGCGACGTAGCCGACGATCAGCTCGCCGGCGCCTTCGGACGTCCACAGCTTCTTGTCCGGGCGTTCGGAATTCTGCGAAATCACGGAGTTCGCTGCCGACAGGATGTTCTGCGTCGACCGGTAGTTCTGCTCCAACAGAATTGTCCGTGCCGACGGATAATCGTTTTCGAATTCGATGATATTGCGAATCGATGCGCCGCGAAACGCGTAAATCGACTGGTCGGCGTCGCCCACGACTGTCAATTCCGCCGGGGGAAGCGAGTCGTCCGGCGGGCCGACTATCTCGCGCACCAGGGCGTATTGCGCGTGGTTGGTGTCCTGGTACTCGTCAACGAGCACGTGTCGGAACCGACGGCGGTAATGCTCGGCGATCTGCGGAAACGCCCGGAACATGTTCACTGTCGTCATGATCAAATCGTCGAAATCGAACGCGCCGGCCTGCCGAAGCCGCTCGGTGTACAGCCGGTAGACCTCGGCGACGGCCCGCTGGTTCGGATCGGTCTCGGAGGCCCGCGACGAATAGGCGTCGTCATCGACGAGTTCGTTCTTCAAGTTCGAGATCTGGAACGCCAGCGACTTCGGCGGGAACCTCTTGGGATCCAAATCGGCCTCGCGGGCGCACAACGTGATCAAGCGCAGCGAATCGGCGGCATCGTAAATCGAGAAATTCGATTTGATGCCGATCGCCTTGGCCTCCCGGCGCAAAATACGCACACACGCCGAGTGGAAGGTCGAGATCCACATCGCCTTTGCTTGCGGGCCGACGAGGCCCGTGATCCGCTCGACCATTTCCGCCGCCGCCTTATTGGTGAACGTGATGGCCAGGATCTCGCTGGGGCGAGCACGTCCGGTCTGCAGCAAGCGGGCGATCCGCCGAGTCAGCACAGTTGTCTTGCCCGAGCCGGCGCCGGCAACGATGAGCAGCGGCGCCCCTTCGTGCTCAACCGCGTGCCGCTGCTGCTGATTGAGGCCGTCGAAGACGTCCGGCGGCGGGGCGCTTCCCGCAGGTGCCGCCGCGGCGGCGACCGGCGCGGCGTCCGCGCGGTCGCCCGGATCGTCCGGCAACGGCCGGGGAAGAGCGGACGACGAATGCGGGCGGTCGGAGAAAAGGTCGAACATAGTGCTCATGATTGTTCAAGCCTACGGCCCGGCCCCGACACCGGGCGACTCGAGCGGGCCATCGTTTTGCGCTGACCGGCACGTTACGACAAACTGGGTGCTGGAGAGATTCGGCAGCCGCCCGCGATCCGGATCGATCCGTCCTGGTGTAATGGCAGCACGCCGGCCTTTGGAGCCGTGCAGTCTAGGTTCGAATCCTGGGGACGGAACTAGCCGAAGCAATTCGGCGGCCCGGGACCGCCCTGGCGACGGGCACGGATCGTCGCCGGGGACGCCGCGGGCACGGTGATAGTTTGGGCCAGACAAACACTGTCGATCCACCCGTAAGGACGATGCTCGTGAGTGAAACCCGCCCCGTCGCCGTCATCGTATTGGCCGCCGGCGAAGGTACGCGAATGAAGTCCGCGACGCCGAAGGTTTTGCATCCGATCGGGGGCCGGTCGCTGATCCACCACGCGCTCGCGGCCGCGGCGGGGACGAAACCCGACAACCTGATTGCCGTCGTCCGGCATGAACGAGAACTCGTCGCAGGCCATATCGCCGGGCTCGATGGTCTGCAGCCCGCGCCGCAGCTTGCCGATCAGGACGACGTGAAGGGCACCGGCCGTGCCGTCGAGTGCGGGCTGGAATTGCTTGATCCGGACGCCGGCGGCACCGTCGTGGTCAGCTATGGAGACGTTCCGCTGCTGGCGACCGAGACCATGAATGCGCTCGTCGACTTCCACGTCTGCGGCGGATACGGCGTCAGCGTGCTGTCGGCCCGCGTGGCCGATCCGAGCGGGTACGGGCGAATCGTGCGCAGCGATGACGGCGGCGTCGACGGCATCGTCGAACACAAGGACGCCTCCGAAGCCCAGCGCGCCATCACCGAGATCAACTCGGGAATTTACGCGTTCGACTTGGCGGTGTTGCGTTCGGCCTTGGCCCGCGTGACCACCGACAACGCGCAAGGCGAGAAGTATCTGACCGATGTGCTGGCACTGGCCAAAGCGGACGGCGCGGCCGTTGCCGCGTTGACGACGGACGACGTCTGGCAGGTCGAAGGCGCCAACGACCGCGTCCAGCTTGCCGCGCTCGGCCGGGAGATGAACAGGCGTGTGTGCGAGAAATGGATGCGCGCCGGGGTGACGATTGTCGACCCGGCAACCACGTGGATCAGTGCCGACACCGAACTTGCCGCGGACGTCACGCTACTGCCCGGCGTTCAGCTGCACGGTGCCACGACCGTGGAGACCGGCGCGGTCATCGGCCCCGACACGACTTTGACATCGGTCGAGGTCGGGCAGCGTGCGGAGGTCGTTCGCACGCACGGCTCCCTTGCGGTACTCGGCGCCGACGTGAAAGTCGGCCCCTTTGCGTATTTGCGCCCGGGCACCGACCTCGGGGCTCGCGGGAAGATCGGCACGTTCGTCGAGACCAAGAACGCCCAGATCGGCGAGGGGTCGAAAGTGCCGCATTTGAGTTACGTCGGCGATGCGTCGATCGGCGAGGAGTCGAATATCGGTGCGGCGTCCGTGTTCGTCAATTACGACGGAGTCGCCAAGCACCGCACCGAGGTCGGATCGCATGTGCGCACCGGCTCGGACAACATGTTCGTCGCGCCGGTCACGGTCGGCGACGGAGCGTATTCGGGGGCGGGCACCGTGATCCGCAAGGATGTGCCGCCCGGGGCGTTGGCCATCAACGTGGCCCCGCAACGCAACATCGAAGGCTGGGTCGCAAGCAAGCGTCCCGGCTCGCCGGCGGACGAAGCAAGTCGCGGTGCGCAGGATCCAGGCGAGGGGAGCCAAAACTAAATGACAGGTATCGTCACCAAGAACTCGAAGCGGATGGTGTTCGTTTCGGGACGGGCTCACCCGGAGCTTGCCAGACAGGTGTCCGAATCACTCGGCACCGACGTGGCACCGACCGATGCGTACGATTTCGCCAATGGTGAGATCTATGTCCGATTCGGTGAGAGCGTGCGCGGCGCGGACGTCTTCGTGCTGCAAAGTCATACGGCACCCATCAACGAATGGCTGATGGAACAGCTGCTGATGATCGATGCGCTCAAGCGGGCGTCGGCCAAGCGCATCACCGTCATTTCGCCGTTCTTCCCCTACGCCCGGCAGGACAAGAAGCACCGCGGCCGCGAGCCGATCTCGGCGCGCCTTGTCGCCGATCTGTACAAGACGGCCGGCGCCGACCGGCTGATGTCGGTCGACCTGCACACCTCGCAGATCCAGGGGTTCTTCGACGGCCCGGTCGACCATTTGATGGCACTGCCGATCCTTGCCGAATACGTCAACCGCAAATACCGCGACAACCGGCTCGCCGTCGTATCGCCGGACGCCGGCCGGATCAAGGTGGCCGAGCAGTGGAGCGCCAGCCTGGGCGGCGCGCCGCTGGCCTTCATTCACAAGACCCGGGATATTCATCAGCCCAATTCGACGAAGGCCAACCGGGTGGTCGGCGACGTCGAGGATCGGGTTTGCGTGCTGGTCGACGACATGATCGACACCGGCGGCACCATCGTGCAGGCCGCAAACGCCATCATGGAGGCCGGCGCGGCGGGCGTCGTCATCGTGTCGACTCACGCGGTGTTCTCGGGCCCTGCGGTCGACAGACTGAAAAACTCGGTCGTCTCCGAAGTGATAGTCACCAACACCTTGCCGCTGAGCGAAGACAAACACTTCGACAAGCTGACGGTGCTGTCGATCGCCCCGTTGCTGGCCCGGGCCATGCGCGAAGTGTTCGAGGACGGATCGGTCACCAGCTTGTTCGACGGAACCTTTTAACCCGTCGCTTCCCGCCCCGACATTTCACAGAAGCCACCGGCCGATTTCGACTTGGGCGGCGCTTTCGATAGACTGGGGCGAACAACCTCGGCGAGGGAGAGGCCGGAAGACGGGCTTTCCGTGATCGACGCGGTGGCGACTTATCGGCCTGAAGACGACTTCTTGAGGGCGCCTGCGCCGCGGCGGACGCCGGGCTCGCAGCCTCAGCACAACTCATCAGTTCAAGGAGTCACATATGTCCGAGCAGAAGCTCATCGGCCTGCCGCGCACCGAATTCGGTAAGGGCGCCGCCCGCCGACTGCGCCGCGAATCGCGCATCCCCGCCGTCATGTACGGCCACGGCGACACCACCACCCACCTGTCCCTCCCGGGCCACGAAACAATGATGGCTTTCAAACACGCCAACGCTCTGCTGGACATCGAGGTGAACGGCAAAGTGCAGTTGGCACTTGCCAAGGAAGTACAGCGGCACCCGGTGACGTGGGACATCGAACACGTCGACCTGGTCGAGGTCAAGCGCGGAGAAAAGGTCGAGGTCGAGGTGTACGTGCAGGTCACGGGCGAGGCCGCTCCCGGCACCGTCGTCGGCCTGGAAGAGCAGACGCTGCTCATCAGTGCCGACGCGTCCAAGCTTCCCGAGCAGATTGAGGTCTCCGTCGAAGGACTCGAAGTCGGCGAACACGTGTTGGCCGAAGCCGTCACGCTTCCGGCCGGCGTCGAACTCGTCACCGACCCGGAGGTGCTGGTCGTCAACATCAGCGCCGAGCGCACGGCCGAAGAAGTCGAGGCCGAACTCGAAGAAGCCGAAGCCGAGATCGCCGAGACCAAGGGCGAGCCCGAGCCGACGGCAGAGGAAGCCCCCGTCGAAACAGCCGCGGACTCCGAAGAATCGACCGAGTCCGAGGACTGAGCATCGTCGATACGACCACGTGGCTGATAGTCGGGCTCGGGAATCCCGGGCCCGACTATTCGGCTACCCGGCACAATGTCGGGCAAATGGTGGCGGACGCGCTGGCATCCCGGATGGGCGCGACGTTCCGCACCCACAAGGCTCGCGCCCAGGTGGCCACCGGCCGGCTCGGCACCGGGCCGGGCGGCGTCCCGGGGCCCAAGACGATAGTTGCCAAACCGTCCAGCTTCATGAACCTGTCGGGCGGCCCGGTCGCCGCGTTGATGAAATTCTTTTCTCTCGACGTGTCATCGCTGATAGTCGTGCACGACGAACTCGATATCCCGTTCGACACCCTCAAACTCAAGCGCGGCGGCGGTGACGGCGGGCATAACGGGCTGAAGAGCATCACTGCGGCAATCGGCAGCAAGGACTACCTGCGGGTGCGGGTCGGGATCTCCCGTCCGCCGGGGCGCATGGACGCTGCCGCCTACGTGTTGAAAAAGTTCGGAACCAGCGAGCGCCGTGATCTGCCGATGGCGCTCTCGGACGCGGCGGACGCCCTTGAGATACTCACCACCGAAGGGTTGGCGAAAGCCCAACTCAAATATCACAGTTGAGTCACGGTTTGATGTCGAGCTTGGAAAATCGCTTTTAGCGGCTAAGCTGTGGATTGCAAGACCTCCACTGGGGGGAGGCGGCCTTGCACCAATTGTAGCGCGCAGCCTTTGTATGCGACTGGTGTGGAGGTTCCATGGCTACTACGAGTGTGCGTCCGCTGTTGAACGGCGGGCCCACGGCGTGGCCTGAGGTCGGCAGAGATCTCGAAATTGAGCACGTTTCCAAGCTGTTGAACGACCCGAACTGCCAGGGTGTCATGCTCTTGGGCGAACTCGGCGTCGGAAAGACCTGGATCGGTAAGCGTGGATTGTCATCGCTTGACGTCGAAGTCATTCCACTGCGGGCAACTGCACTTGTCGCGGACATTCCGATGGGCGCACTGGGCCCGTTGCTGGCGCGACTGCCCGAGCGGCCGACGGATGCGATCGCCGCCTTGCAAATGCTGGTGCAGTACTTCGGCAATCGATCGAACATCGTGCCGATAGTGTTGGAGATCGACGACGCACACCATTTGGACGACTCGTCCGCCATGGTGATCACGCAGTTGGTCCTCGGCGGACAGGTCAAGTTGTTGGCCACGGGTCGGCCGGCGCCGATGCCGCACGTCGAGTTGATGGAACTCGTCAACGAGGGCTACCTGACAGTCGTGCACGTGCAGCCGATGGAAAGCACGACCATTGCTCGGCTCGTCCGGGGCTTCTTCAACGGGCAAGTGTCGCGTCAACTCGAATCCGCAGTCGTCGGCGCGGTCGGTGGAAACCCGTTCCTGCTGAAAATGCTTTTGAGCGAGCTCGTCGACTCCGATGCGGTGGTGGAGTCGGACGGCGTCTGGGTACTGACCCGTGCCGAGACCGATTCCTGGCTCAACCGCGGCGCCATCGCGCACGCACAGGCCCGGCTGGCCCGACTTCCCTCCGTGTTGCGGGCCACTTTGGAGACGGTGGCGGTGGCCGAGCCCATTAGCCGTGTTTCGTTGCTTGAGCTTGTTGACGAACAAGACGTCGACGAGCTCGTGGGGATGGATCTGCTGAGCGTCACCCGCCACCCGGCGGTCGTCAGCGTCCACCAGACCTTGTTCGGCGAAGCGTTGCGTCGTGCAGTTCCGGCCGGCCGGCGCAACGAGATCCGTGACCGGCTCAACGCGAAGCTCGACCGGTCCAGGTTGACGTACTGGCGTCTCATGACAATGGTCAAGCTCGATATGGCCTGCAACGCCATGGTGCCGGCCGAGGACGCCGTGAAGGCTGCCCGTTTCGCGATTGGCGCGAACGACGGGCATTTCGCCCTTCGCGTCATCGATTCGGTCGAATCGCGCGACGACGTTGATGAACAGACCACGTTCGACTTGGGACTGCTTCGTGCCGCTGCCCGGATCATGGTGGACGGCGCGGAGGCCGGCCTGGCCGATCTGGAGCAACTCTGCTCGCAGCCGCTCGACCTGCACAATCTCGTCAATGTCTACGCGACGCGGGCAAGGATTTGCCTGTCCGAACGAGGCGATATCGAACGAACCGTCGCGATCTTGCGCGAAGGGGAAAGCAGGCTCGACGACTACGCGGACGAGGCCGGTAAAGCCGACGCCCGTATTCGGTTCGGGGCCGGCCATCTCATCACCGCGACGCGGGCCGGCAGGTTCGCCGAGGCAATGCCGGGCTTGGAGAAGATGTACACGGACGGCGACGTGTCGCTGGTGCTCAAAATCGACATCGCCCACTCGTTGTGCGAGTGCTACCTGGCCACCGGTCGACTGCATCGGGCAATCCTGGTGTCGGAATGGCTTCGCGGGCTCTTGAGCGAATGGCCGGATCTGCCGATGGCGTTGCAGCGCAACGCGCTTGAAACGGTCTGCGCCACGTCCATCGCCGCCAGCGATTGGCAGACCGCGACTGCGGTCCTGCACGACGTCTACCGGCGAGCCGGCAGATTCATCGTGCTCAATGGCGGCGCGACCGAGATGACGCAGGCAGTCATTCACTTGGGCAAGGGCAACGTCAAGCATGCGCTGAAACACTTGAAGGGCGCACTGGCGGCAAGCAAGATGTTCGACCCCAGCGGGATCAAGCCGCATATTTTCGCCACGATGGCACAGGCGTACGACTTGGTGGGCGACGAATCCTCCGCCGTGAAATACCTGCGTGCCGCCGAGAGCGAATTGGCCCGTTGCAATCACGGCATGTACTTCAAGTCGACAGTCGAATTGACGATTCTGACGTGCCGGACGCGGATGGGGACAACCGATGCGCTGACGGATCTGGCCGCGTTCGCCGACCGGATGAAGGCCGCCGGCTTGCTCTACCTCGAGCTGGACGCGCTCGTCGTCCTCGGAATGGCCGGCGATTCGCGTGCGCTCGGCGAGCTGATAGCGCGTACCGGCGAGGCCGAAGGCCTCAAGGCGCGGGTGTATCGGCTGTACGGCGAGGGACGGCTGGCCGAAGACCCGCAAAAACTGATGCGGGCCGCCGGACTTGCGCAGGAAGGATCGCAGCACCTGTTGGCCGCGCAATTGGCATCCGCCGGCTTGCAGGCCATGACCGCGCCAAAGACGCGTCAGGAAATACTGTTGCGCAACAACTTGCGAGTCTTGTTCGACAGATGCCGGTCGAAGTGCGAGGACGTCGTCGATTCGCTCTTTGCGTTGGATGCCGACGCCAACGCCGAACAGCTGACCGCTCGCGAACGCGAGATCGTGCAACTGTTGGCCAAGGGCATGAGCAACCGGGACATCGCCGACGAGTTGACGGTGTCGGTACGAACCGTCGAAGGCCACTTGTATCGGATCTACCCGAAGCTTGGCGTGAACCGGCGCGGGGACATCCCCATGGCCGTGAACGCGCTGCCGACCGAGTAGTCCTCGGGGCGGATGCGAGTAGTCCGCGTCGAAAAGTGAAGAAGTCCGTACTCGTGCTTCCGGTCTGGGCGCTGCCTAGAGTGAAATGCATCAGTCGAACCGGATGTGCGGTATTCGGGGAGACTGCCGGATGAGATCACCACTATCCGGACCGTCCAATTCGGCACTCTCTACCCCCCGAAGGTAATGCCGGACGTCGGCCGGGAGCGCCCCTGCGCTTCTTGGGCTTCGAGCCACGGACGTGCTCGGTGGTGGTGGGACTCAGCCGGACTTGTCGGCCGCGTTTACGCCGCCGACCACGGTGCGCCCGCGACTATGGGGATATTCAGGGGCGCACGCGCGGGGCACACGGGTCGTGTGCCCCGCGCCTTCCGTTTGGGTAGCGCCTTCCGTTTGAGCAGCGCCTTCCGTTTGGGGCCGGAACCCGCGTTTGCCCGCAGCAGTAAACTGGACGAGGAAGCCGTGCGACTCACCGATTGCACGGCCCGGTCGTCGTGCGCGCATGACGGCTCATCGTCAACTCTCACCCTCCAGACGGGACCATTGCCATGTTGTCCGGCATCCAGACAGTGCTTTCAACCGACCCCACGGTCAAGGCGCTGCATACCGACCTCGCCTCCGCCACAGTGGATGCGGTTGCCGGACTCTGGCCCGCATTGACCGCTGACTGGTCGACGGAGCGGCCCCTGCTCGTCGTCACGGCAACCGGCAGGGAGGCCGATGAAGTGGCTGCCGCGGCCGGCGAATTCATGGATCCGGAGACTATCGCCGTCTTTCATTCATGGGAGACCTTGCCGCACGAACGGCTGTCGCCCCGGTCGGACACCGTCGGCCGCCGGCTGTCGGTGCTGCGTAGGCTGCGCCATCCCGGTCCGGTGCCGATACGACTCGTCGTCGCGCCGGTGCGGGCGGTCCTCCAACCGCTCGTCAAGGGATTGGGCGATCTGGAGCCGGTGGCTTTCTCGGTCGGGGACGACGTGTCGTTGACCGAAGTTTCCGAATCCCTGTCGGCAGCCGCGTATTCGCGAGTCGACATGGTGTCCCGTCGCGGCGAATACGCCATCCGGGGCGGCATCCTCGACGTGTTCCCGCCAACCGAGCCGCATCCGTTGCGTATCGAGTTCTTTGGTGACGAGGTCGACGAGATCCGCGCTTTTTCCGTCGCCGATCAGCGTTCGCACGAATTGACCGAGGAAGGACGCCGGACGGCGCCGACAAGCCTCTGGGCGCCGCCGTGCCGCGAGCTGTTGCTCACCGACTCGGTGCGTGAGCGGGCCGCCGCGCTGATCCCGGAATTCCCTGCGGCCGCCGAAATGCTCGAGCGGATCTCGGCCGGAATAGCCGTTGAAGGCATGGAATCACTGGCGCCCGCGCTGGTCGACGGGATGGAGCCGTTTGTTGCGAACCTGCCGGCCGGCACGCGAATCGTCGTGGTACAGCCCGAACGCGTCAGCGCCCGAGCCGCCGATCTCGTCTCGACCAGCGAGGAATTCCTTGCCGCGGCGTGGACGGGGGCCAGTGCCGGCGGAAAGGCGCCGATTGACCTATCTGCGGCTAGCTACCGCACGTTCGAGCAGACCAAAGAGGCCGCCGACGTCCTCCAATTCGATTGGTGGGAACTTGGCGGGTTCGCGCATGACGAAGAACTCGTCGACGAAGTCGGATACTTTTCGATCGATGCGCGCGAGGTGCGCGGCTACGAAGGCGACGTCGACAAAGTACTGACCGACTTGCGCGAATTGGTGTCGGCCGGCTGGAAGATAGTCGTCGCGACCGTGGGCCACGGCCCGGCCGGCAGACTGATGGAAGTCTTCCGCGAAGCCGAAGTGCCGGCCCGGCGAGACGACGACGTCGATGCCGAGCCGCCGTCCGGCCTCGTGATAGTGACGACTGCCGCGACCGCGGGCGGGTTTGTGTCCGAGTCGTTGAAGCTTGCGTTCCTCACCGAAGCCGACGTCCTCGGGCGGTCCGGCGCCGGCAGCACTCGCGATATGCGTCGGTTGCCCAGTCGCCGCCGGAACATGGTGGACCCGCTGCAATTGCGTCCGGGCGACTTCGTGGTGCACGAACAGCACGGTGTCGGCAAGTTCGTCGAGATGACGCAGCGGACCGTCGGCCGCGGGGACGCGGCGCACACGCGCGAATATCTCGTCATCGAATATGCGCCGGCCAAGCGCGGCCAGCCGGGGGACAGGCTGTACGTGCCGTCCGATTCCCTCGACCAAGTGACGAAATACGTCGGCGGCGAGTCGCCGTCGCTGTCGAAGATGGGCGGCTCGGACTGGGCCAAAACGAAGTCGCGGGCGCGCAAGGCCGTCAAGGAGATCGCCGGCGAGCTGATCCGGCTGTACTCGGCGCGGCAAGCGACGTCCGGTCATACCTTTGGCCCGGATACGCCGTGGCAGCGTGAACTCGAGGACGCATTCAGCTATATCGAAACGCCCGACCAGCTCACGACCATCGACGAGGTCAAAGCCGATATGGAAAAGCCGGTGCCGATGGACCGGTTGATTTGCGGCGACGTCGGGTACGGCAAGACGGAGATCGCCGTGCGCGCTGCATTCAAAGCGGTACAGGACGGCAAGCAAGTGGCCGTGTTGGTGCCGACAACCTTGCTTGTGCAACAGCATTACGACACATTTGCCGAGCGCTTTTCCGGCTTTCCCGTCACAGTCGCGCCGCTGTCGCGGTTCCAGACCGGTTCCGAAGCCAGGAAAGTCAAGGAATCACTGGCATCCGGAGGGCTGGACGTCGTCATCGGGACGCACCGGCTGCTTTCGGGCGAAGCTCGGTTCAAGGATCTGGGGCTCATCATCGTGGACGAGGAGCAGCGATTCGGCGTCGAGCACAAGGAAACGCTCAAGGCGTTGCGAACCAACGTGGACGTATTGTCGATGTCCGCCACGCCGATTCCGCGCACGCTCGAAATGGCGGTCACCGGCATCAGGGAGATGTCGACGCTTGCCACGCCACCCGAGGAACGTCATCCCGTGCTCACCTACGTGGGCGGCTACGACGAGAAGCAGGTCACGGCCGCGATCCGGCGCGAGCTGCTCCGCGAAGGGCAAGTGTTCTTCATCCACAACCGGGTCGATTCCATTGACGAAGCCGCAAAACGAATCGGCGAGCTGGTGCCGGAAGCGCGGATCGCCGTGGCACACGGCAAGATGCACGAGCGCCGGCTCGAACAGGTCATCGTGGACTTCTGGGAAGGCAAGTTCGATGTGCTCGTGTGCACGACGATAGTCGAGAACGGTATCGACATCTCGAACGCGAACACCCTGATCATCGACAGGGCCGACCGATTGGGACTGTCGCAGCTGCACCAGTTGCGCGGTCGGGTCGGCCGCGGACGCGAGCGTGCGTATTCGTACTTCCTGTATCCGGCCGATCACGAGTTGACCGAAACGGCACATGAGCGCCTGCACACGTTAGCCGCCCATTCCGACCTGGGAGCCGGAATGCAGGTGGCCATGAAGGATCTGGAGATCCGCGGCGCCGGCAATCTGCTCGGGGGTGAACAGTCCGGCCAGATCGAGGGCGTGGGATTCGACCTTTACGTGCGCCTAGTGGGTGAGGCAGTCGCGAATTATCGCGGCGATATGCCCGAGCCGGAGCACGAAGTGCGAATCGAGCTGCCGGTGGACGCGCACTTGCCGCACGACTACGTGCCACACGAGAGGCTCCGGCTGGAGGCGTATCGCAAGCTCGCGGCCGCGGGGTCGCCGCAAGTCATCGAGGATGTCTGCGACGAGCTTGCGGACAGGTACGGTCCGCTGCCGCTGCCGGTGCGTACTCTTGCCGACGTGGCCAGGCTGCGTGTGCACGCGCGTGAGTTCGGGGTCTTCGAGATCTTGGCGCAAGGCAATTTCATCCGGTTCGCGCCGGTCGAGCTACGCGACTCGCAGGTGATGCGGCTGAAGCGGCTGTACCCGCGGGCCATGCTCAAGCCGGCCATCCGGTCGATCTTGGTGCCGAGGCCGAAAGACGGCGGGATCGGCGGCGCCGCCCTGAGCGGCAGCGATCTGCTGGCCTGGGTGAGCGACGTGCTGGACGGCGTGCTCGGCGACGACGTGTCGACCGCTGCGCGAGTCGGCACCACCTCGGCCTCCGCCAAATAGGGCGGCACCCGGCGTCCGGGCCGCTGCGGCCGCGTTCCGCGCGAGCCCGCACGCGATATGGAATGTCAGGAAGATTCTTGCCGGCGCGCCGCCCGCTCGAGATCGCGGACGGCGTGTCGTAAGGCTGCTTCGGCATCGACGCCCTTTTCTTCGGCTTCACGCACAAGCGTTAAAAGTTCCGCGCCGATCCGCCCGGCCTCCGGGTCCGCATCGCCCGGCGTCGCACTTTCCGGGTCGGGGACGTCGAGCCGCGCACGCCCGATCCTTCGCAGTACCTTGTGCGCGCGGGTCAGTGCCGGCAACGCCGTGGGAATGCCGTCAAACATCGATTCGCGGTCGGACTTCTCAGCGGCCTTGATCGTTTCCCAGGCACCCTCGACCCATTCGATGTCGACGGCGCCGCCGGGAAAAGCATCGGACCCCGTGTCGAAAACGTGCGGGTGTCGCCGGACGACTTTTCGGAGCAGCGCCGCGGCGACGTCGTCCAACGTGAACGCCGAGGAGTCTTCCTCCCCGAGTCGTGAGTGGAAGACGACTTGCCAGAGCACGTCGCCGAGCTCTTCGACCATGTCGTCGGCAGTGCCGGTCTCGACCGCGTCGACGTATTCGTAGCACTCCTCGATCAAATACGGCAGGAGCGTGCGGTGGGTCTGTTCGGCGCTCCATGGGCAGCCGCCGGGGGAGCGGAGCGTGTCGATAGCGCTGCGGAGGTCGTCAAGGGATCCGGTCTGTGCCACAGTGCCAGCCTAAACCTCCCGGCGTACGCTGTGACCGGCTCGCGGACCGCAATCTCAGTCGGCGAGAATCCGGTAAATCGACCGGCGCGCATCGTCGAGAATCTCGGCGACCTGGTGAGCCTGCTCGTCGCTGGCGGCGAAACGAAGTTGATGGACGGCGCCCATCAGCTTGGCGATGCTGCCGGCCAGTTCGGCGTCGTCCTCGGACTTTCCGGTCGCGCCTTCCCAGGCGGCTTCAAGTTCGTCGGCATGCTCGGCGATATAACTGCGGCCGGCGTCGGTCAGCGTGAAATCGGTCCGGCTTCCTTCGCCGTCGGGCTCGATCAGACCGTCGTCCTGCAACTGTTGAAGGGTCGGATAGACGGAGCCCGGGCTGGGCCGCCACGCGCCGTCCGTGGTGTGCTTGATGGTCTTGATCAGCTGGTAACCGTTGGAGGGCTCTTGCGCCAAGAGCGATAAAATTGCCGCCCTGACGTCTCCTTTGCGGGCACGCCGTTCGCGGAACGGGCCGAAGCGAGGGAAGTCGCCGCCCATTCCGAAACCGCCAAATCGGCCCATCGGCGGCCCAAAAGCTCCCGGGCCATGACCGCCGCGCCCGCCGCGCCCACCACGCCCGCCTCGCCCGCCGCGGCCGTGCGGACCACGGTCTTCGGGGCCGCCGCGTCCGTGGTCGAAGCCGTGTCCTCGGCCCGTGTGCTCGTCATTAGCGCTCCAGTCGTCGCGGGTGTTGTCGGGGTCATGGCGCTCACTCTCGTTCGTGTCGTCACTGTCATTGCTGTCGTGGTATTCGCGGGTCATGAGAATTTCTCCATGTCGGTAGGTGTCGGTTGTTGCGAAAAATTGATGTATCACGACTGTCGTATGACTATCGCGATATGCCAACGATATATCGTTAAAATTTCGATGTCAACGGCTGGGCAACTCGGTTGCGAAGTGCTGCACGTCGAAGGCGTGCTTTAGTCTTAGAAAGAGCCGACCAATCACCGAATGATGAGGAGTAACGCGTGGCGAATATTGAAGCAGTGGGGGCCAGGGAGATCCTGGATTCCCGTGGCAACCCGACCATCGAGGTTGAAGTTCTGCTGACTGACGGCGTGATGGCCAGGGCCGATGTACCGTCCGGTGCGTCGACGGGGCAGTTCGAAGCGGTCGAACTTCGCGACGGCGACGCCGGCCGCTACGGTGGCAAGGGCGTTCAGCAGGCCATCGACAATGTGCTCGACAAGCTGGCGCCGGCCGTCCTCGGCTTGGAAGCGCACGCGCAGCGCGACGTCGATCAGGCCATGCTCGACGTCGACGGTTCGGACAACAAGGGCAACGTGGGCGCCAACGCGATACTCGGCGTCTCGCTGGCCGTCGCCCGTGCCGCGGCCGACTCGTCCGAGCTGCCGTTGTTCCGATATCTGGGCGGACCGAACGCGCATTTGCTGCCGGTGCCCATGATGAACATCCTCAACGGAGGGTCGCATGCCGACTCGAACGTTGACATCCAGGAATTCATGGTCGTACCGCACGGCGCGTCAACGTTCGCCGAAGGGCTGCGCTGGGGCGCCGAGACCTATCACGCGTTGAAGTCCGTGCTGAAGGAGAAGGGGCTTGCCACGGGGCTGGGCGACGAGGGTGGCTTTGCGCCGAACCTCGGCAGCAACCGCGAAGCACTCGATTTGATCCTCACCGCAATCGACAAGGCCGGGCTGAAGCCGGGCGAGGATGTCGGGTTGGCCCTCGATGTTGCCTCGAGCGAATTCTTCACGGACGGCGGGTACAAGTTCGAAGGCGCCGTTCAAACGGCCGACTATATGACGCAGTACTACGAGACGCTGATCGGCGATTATCCGCTGGTGTCGATCGAGGACCCGCTCGACGAGGACGACTGGTCGGGCTGGTCGGCGCTGAACAAGCAGATCGGCGGAAAAGTGCAGCTGGTCGGCGACGACCTGTTCGTCACCAACCCGGAGCGAATCGCTCGGGGCATCGAGGAAGGCGCCGCCAACTCGCTGCTGGTCAAGGTCAACCAAATCGGTTCCCTGACCGAGACGCTGGATGCCGTGTCGATGGCTCAGCGGGCCGGGTACACCTGCGTCATCTCGCACCGCTCCGGCGAGACCGAGGACACGACTATCGCCGACCTGGCGGTCGCCACGGGGGCCGGCCAAATCAAGTCGGGAGCTCCGGCACGGTCCGAGCGCGTTGCCAAGTACAACCAGCTGCTCCGGATCGAAGAAGAGCTGGGTGACGCCGCACGCTATGCGGGACGCGCCGCGTTTTCGCGGTTGGGCTGATTTCGGCTCCGCACACGGCACACTAGAAGGGCACGCTGTTTCTCTGCGACGGCGTGCCCTTCCCGTGTCGGAGAGAGTAGAGAATGGGGTGAATCGTGACGGCCAAGAGACGTCCGGCTACCCGTCGCCGTCAGAGCTCGGCACCCTCGGAAGGCCGTCGCCCCCGCGAGGCCGCACGCGATCGGGACGTCGCCGATCCTCCCGGCGACCCCACCAGGCCGGCACGTCGACTTTCCGGCAGAATGCTGGCCATGGCCGGCGTCCTGCTTCTGCTCGTGTTGTTGTTTGCCCCGACAGTGCGCACATTCATCCGGCAGCAGCAGCAGATCTCCGAACTCAAATCGAGCATTTCCGACACTAAGCACGACGTGTCGAAGCTCAAGCACGAGCGCGCACAAATGAACGATCCGAACTACGTGCGACAGCTGGCCCGCAAGCGGCTCCTCTATACGATGCCCGGTGAGAAGAGCTTCATCGTGATCAACAAGGACAAGGCCCCGACCGTGAAGCAGCACGGCGTCGACAACGGTAAAGTGGTGTCGCCCACCAATAGCCAGGAATGGTATTCGGGGCTGTGGGACTCGGTGCAACGCGCCGGCACCCAACGCCCCATGACCGTTTCTCCATGATGCCGGCTCGGGTCGGCGAGGAATGACATGATCGATACCGCGACCACTGCCGATCTGCACGACGTCGCCGACCAACTCGGGCGGTTGCCGCGCGGCGTCGTCGGGATTGCCGCCCGGTGCCGCTGCGATAAGCCACTTGTCGTGGCAACGGCACCGAGACTCGACGACGGCACGCCCTTCCCGACCGTGTATTACCTCACGCATCCGGCAGTGACGGCCGCGGTCTCCCGGCTTGAGGCGGATGGCGTGATGGCCGACATGACGGCACGATTGGCCGAAGACCCTGAGCTTGCCGCAGGATATGTGCGGGCGCACGAAGCATACCTGCGTGACCGCGACGAGGTCGGACGCCGGGCCGGAACCGGTGCGGTCCCGGAAATCGACGGGATCTCGGCCGGCGGGATGCCCACCCGGGTGAAATGCCTGCACGTGCTTGCGGCGCATGCGCTGGCGGCCGGGCCGGACGTTAACCCGTTGGGAGACGAGACGCTCGAACGGATCAATTGGTCACCGGCGCGCTGTTGCTGCGCCTGACCTCCCCCGCCCTTTCGCCGAGTGGTGGAGGGCAGCGGAGGAGGGTCATCCGTGCGGCGACAAGTCCGGTACGCCGGCGTTGAACCGTCGTCGTAGGGCAAGCCGCGCAGCATAGAAGCCGGCAAGACCATGCACCGACGGGCCGGGGGGAGTCGAGGAACTCGCCAGGAACACGTTCGGCAGCGGCGTGGCCCACGGCGTCGGGCCGAGCACCGGACGCCGAATGAGCTGCGGAAGGGTTACGGCACCTGCCGAGAAATCGCCGCCGACGCAATTGGGGTTGTAGTCGCCGAGCTCCTTGGCCGAGCGGTAGGCCTTGCCGATGATCAGGTCCTTGAACCCGGGAGCGAATCGTTCGATCTGGCCCTCGATAGCTCCCGACACATCGACGTCGGAACCGTTCGGCACGTGCGAATACGCCCACAAGGTGTGTTGGCCGGCCGGAGCGCGGCTCGAGTCGAACAAGCTGGGCTGTGCAACGAGCACGAACGGATTGTCCGGATGGACGCCGGAGGCAACTTGTGCTTCGCTGCGGGCGATGTCGGCCCGGCTGCCGCCTAAATGCACTGTCGGCGTCCTGCCGACGTTCTCGTCCGCCCACGGCACGGGGCCGGACAAGGCGTAATCAACCTTGGACACGGCGCCGCCGTATTTCAAGCTTTCCAAGGCCCGCAGATAGTTCGAAGGAAAGTGGTCGGCGCCGATCCGGGCCAGAGAGCGCGCGCTGACGTCGAGCAGGACGGCCCGGGCCGGGGGCAACTCTTGCAGTGATTTCACCATGTGTCCGGTGACGATTTCACCGCCGTGGGCCACGAAGTCGTCGACCAGCGCATCCATGATGGCTTGCGAACCACCGACCGGAACCGGCCAGCCGGCAGCGTGGGCCTGCAAGGCGAGTACCATCCCGGCGCCGGCAGTGCTGAGAGAAGGCATGCGGCCGACCGAATGGGCGTTGACCCCGGCCAGCAGCGCGGGGGCGACCGGGCCGCTGAAACGTGCATTCCACGCCGGACTACCTTGTTCGAGTACGCGCAGGCCGAACCGCAGTGCCGACGCAGGGTCCCGCGGGAGCCGCATGAGTTGGGAAAACGCGAAATCGATGACGCCGTCGATATGCGGAACCAACGGGGCGAACAGCTTCCGCCACGCGGGGCCGTCACGGCCGAGCGATTCCGCCGTCCGGTTGACGTCGCGGAACGCCAACCCCGCCGGGCCGTCGTCGAGCGGGTGCGCGTACGACATGTCTGGCACGACGAACGGCACGCGCCGGCGGATGTCGAACGCCTTGAAGAACGGCGAGGACAGCACTTGAGGATGTATCGCCGAGCACTCATCGTGCAAAAAGCCCGGCAGCGTCATCTCGGACGAGCGCGCGGCACCGCCGAGCGTCCGGCTGCCCTCGATGAGCTGCACCGACAAACCGGCACGGGCCAGGGTCACGGCGGCGGCTAAACCATTCGGCCCCGAGCCGACAACTATTGCGTCGAATTGCACGTAGCCAGTCTGTCATGACCGTGGCGGTCGCCCGTGGAACCGTGCTTACTCGCGCCCACGCGGCGCCCTCAATTGCCAGGCCGTCACCCGGCACGGCAAAGTATGAAGCATGACTCGAGTAGCTGCCTTCGATTGCGGAACGAATTCACTGCGTTTGCTGGTCGCCGATATCGATGACGACGGGGCGCGTGAAATCGACCGCCGCATGGAGGTCGTGCGGTTGGGCCAGGGCGTGGACGCCACGGGCGGATTTGCGCCCGAAGCGCTGCAACGCACGTTTGCGGTGGTGGATCGGTACGCGGCGCTCTGTCGGGAATTGGGTGTCGAACGGATCCGGTTCGTGGCGACGTCGGCCAGCCGGGACGCCGGCAACCGTGATGAGTTCATGGCGGGAATTCGCGCCAGGCTCGGCGTCGACCCCGAAGTCGTCACTGGCGACGAGGAGGCCGATCTGTCGTTCGTCGGTGCCACGAAGAGCCTTGCCTCGGACGGTTTGACGAGAGAGGGTGCACAGCACGACGCGTCGACGCGCGTACGGTCCGTCGCGTCGCCGCAGTTGGTCGTGGACCTGGGCGGCGGGTCGACCGAGCTCGTACTCGGCGATGCCGACGGGGGAGTCAAAGCCGCGTTCAGCATGAACATCGGGTGCGTCCGGATCACCGAGCGCCATTTGCACTCCGATCCGCCGACGGCCGCCGAGATCAGCGCAGCGCGCACGGACGTCAACGCTTCACTCGATGTGGCTTCGGACGTCGTCCCGCTTGACGCCGTGGGCGCCCTGATCGGGGTGGCCGGCACCGTGACGACAGTGACGGCGCACGCCCTCGGGCTGTCGAAGTACGACAGGGACGCGATTCACGGCACCGAACTTCCGCTCCAGCGCTTGTTCGACGCGTGTGACGACCTGACGGCGATGACGCGCGAGGAACGTGCGGCACTGCCGTTTATGCACCCGGGCCGAGTCGACGTGATCGGCGCCGGCGCGCTCGTGTGGCGGCTCGTCGTCGAACGGGTGGCCGCGGCGTCCGGAATCACCTCGGTCTTCGCCAGCGAGGAAGACATCCTCGACGGCATCGCGTGGAAGCTCGCCTAACCATGCGCACGTCCGCCAGCCCCCGCCGACACGTCACGCGGCTTTCCGCCGCGCTGGCCGCGGTGGCGTTGGCGGCGGCCTCGATCGGCGTGCCGGCGGCCGCGGACTCCATTCGCGACAAGGAATGGTGGCTGGGCCAGTACAACGTCCGGCAGGCGTGGAAAGTGACCAAAGGGCGCGGCGTCACTGTCGCAGTCATCGATTCGGGCGTGGACGGCACACAGCCGGACTTGAAGAAATCGGTCATTAAAGCCGCCGATTTCTCGGGTCTGGGCAAGGACGGCACGACCCCCATCGGGTCGCCGGAATCGTTGTTCCACGGGACCGCGGTGGCGAGCGTGCTGGCCGGACACGGGCACGGGCACGGCGGGAAGTCGGGCATCATAGGCGTGGCCCCGCGGGCGAAGCTGCTTTCGGCATCGGTCTGGCTGGGATCAAATATGCCGGACGGCGTCACCGGGCAGCGAGTCGAGGTCGCCAAAGCGGTGCGCTGGGCCGTGGACAACGGCGCCTCGGTGATCAATCTGTCGCTCGGATGGAACGATCCGGCTTGGCCGGTCGGCTGGGACAAGGCCTTCGAATATGCCGCACAGCACGACGTCGTGGTGGTGGCGTGCGTGGGAAATCGGTCGCAGGGAGCGACCGAAGCGTGGTCGCCGTCGACGATTCCGGGAGTGATAGGCGTAACGGGCCTGCGGAAAAACGGCACCGTGAGCAAGGCGGAGAGCGCGCCGGGTATTGCGGTGGACCTGGCCGGCCCGGGGGAAGACCTGCCGGTGAGCTGGTATCGCGGAGGGTATGCCGACGCCGAAGGCAGCTCGTTCGCCACGCCCGTCGTCGCCGGTGCAGCTGCTTTGATCCGCGCCGCGCATCCGCACATGTCCGCGGCGAACGTGATCAACCGGCTGTACGCCACCGCCAAGCCGGTGAAAGGTCATCACGGCGTGACGACAACGGGCAGCCCGGATCCGTTGGTCGGCCACGGCCGGATCGATGTCGGCGCCGCCGTGACGTCGAAAGTGCCGTCGGTGCGGTCGAACCCGGACGGATCCTTGTCGCAGTGGATCACCATGCACCGGCGCGCCGAAGACGCTCCGAAGTCGCCGCTGAAGGCGGGCGAGTCGGATGCGCAAACGGACGGGACGGCGTCGCCGGCGCCTAACGGGTCGGAAAGTGCGCCCACCACCGTGAAGGGCGATTCTGTCGACGTTCCTCGCCCCGGAAGCGCGCAAAGCCAGGCCGGTCCGGTATTCCTGATCCTGGTCGGGGCGGCCATCGTGGTTGTCTTGGCCGGAGGTCTGGCATTGGCGATTCGAGGCCGACGTCTCACAAAATGAGACAACCGGGCCTCCTCGTGAAAGAATTCACAAGCAAGACTACGATGAGACCATGGCATTGATTCGAAACAGCAAACTTCGTCCCCGTATCCTCATCGTCGGCGGTGGCTATCTCGGCTTTGCGACTGCGCAGCGGCTGCAGAAGTCGGTCGCGCACGGCGAAGCAACTATCACGGTCGTCGACCCGCACCCGTATATGACGTACCTGCCGTTCCTTCCGGAGGTGGCCGGCGGCTCGATCGAACCGCGCCACGCCCTGGTTCCGCTACGCCGTCACCTGCGCAAATGCGAAATCGTCAGCGGCAAGGTCACCAAGATCACGCACGCCGAGAAGTCGGTAGTTGTCGAGCCGGGCATCGGTGAGCCCTTTGAACTCGACTACGACCACATCATCATCGCGGCCGGAAGCGTGCCGCGCACCCTGCCGATTCCGGGGCTGGCCGAAGAAGGCATCGGGTTCAAGCAGATCGAAGAGGCAGTCGCGCTGCGCGATCGAGTGCTCACCCGGCTGGACGAGGCCGCGCTGATCGAGGACGACGCGGAACGGCGCAAGGCGCTCACGTTCGTCTTTGTCGGCGGCGGATTCGCCGGCATCGAATCGCTTGCCGAGCTGCAGGATATGGCAAGCGACGCCGTCCGACACTATGACACGTTGACGGACGCCGACATCCGCTTCGTTCTGGTTGAAGCGCTCGGTCGCGTCATGCCGGAGGTCGGCGAGGCGCAGGCGCGTTGGGTTGTCGAATCGCTACGCGAACGCGGTGTGGACGTGTACCTGGAGACATTCCTCAAGAGCTGCGAGAACAAGCACATCGTGCTGTCGACCGGTGAGGAATTCGACGCCGACACAGTGGTGTGGAATGCCGGCGTCAAGGCCAACCCGGTGCTTGTCGACTCCGATCTGCCGATCGACGAGCGCGGCCGGTTGCAGGTTCGCGCCGATCTCCAGGTCGAAGACGACAACGGCAATGTCGTCGAAGGTGCCTGGGGCGCCGGCGACGTGGCAGCCGTGCCGGATCTGACCGGCGGCGGAGTTGGCGGCTATTGCGTGCCGAACGCCCAGCACGCCATCCGCCAGGCGCCGGTCCTGGTCCAGAACGTTTTGTCGGCGCTGCGCGGCGGCGACGACTTCAAGCAGTACTCGCACAAGACGATCGGATCCGTTGCCGGACTCGGCGTCGGCAAGGGCGTCGCGCAGATCGGAGACTTCGAGGCGCGCGGCTTGCTGGCGTGGATCATGCACCGCGGTTACCACGGCTACGCAATGCCGACCCTCGAGCGTAAGGTGCGTTTGTTCGGCAACTGGTTCGTCGGGGCGCTGTTTGGCCGCGATGCCAGCCAGGTTGTCGACCTCGGCGACCCGCGCGGAGCATTCGTTGAGGCAGCTCACTCGAAGCCGGCCCCGAAGAAGGACACCAAAAAGGAGCCGGCCAAGTCGTAAGTAACCTCCGGCTTTGACACGGCGGCTCGGATCGGGATTTCACCCGCTCCGAGCCGCCGCGGCTGTGTCTGGCTAGACTTGACACTGTTCCATTGCACGCCCCAATAGCCCAATCGGCAGAGGCAGCAGACTTAAAATCTGTTCAGTGTGGGTTCGAGTCCCACTTGGGGCACCGAGGCAAGACCGTGACCAGGTACGACAACGGCAGCACGGTTGTTGCGACGTCTAGTGGGAAGAAGCACCATGCACACGTACGCGAAGCGTCGTGACCGAGCCGTCGCAGGGGTGGCGGCAACCCTTAGCGACGAATCGCCCGTCGTGGGACTGATCGATTTGGACCTTATCGATGAGCGTGCCGAGGAGTTGCGCAATGCCTTTCGCAACGATCAACCCGTGCTGCACACGATTGCCGCGAAAGCAATACCGCTCGGAGCCGTGCTCGCTCAGTGCGCAACACGCGGAATGGGCTGCGAGGTAGCCAGTCCCGGGGAGCTCGAGCTGGCTCTCGCAACGGGGTTCAGTCCTGAAAACATAGTTTTTGATTCTCCGGCTAAAACAGTCGGTGATCTTCGATCGGCTCTGAAGCTCGGTGTGGGTATCAATTTCGACAACTTCACCGAAGTCGCTCGTTTTGACGAGATCCTCGCTCAAGCTGACGCGCTCCCCGAAAACGGCATGGGCTTGCGCATCAATCCTCAGTTAGCGCCGGGCAGCATTACGGCGATGAGCACGGCGACAAAGATTTCGAAGTTCGGAGTTGGCCTCGCCGACGAGGGAACCCGAGAGGAGATCATTTCCACATATCTTGAACGCAGCTGGATGAATCAAATACATGTTCACTCCGGATCTCAGGGCATGTCCCTGGAACAATCCGCGACAGCCGTGCGCGTGATTGTTGAACTTGCCAACGAGATCAACGACCGAAGCGTCCAGCTTTACGGCACGCGACGGGTCAAGCGAATCGACATCGGCGGCGGGCTGCCCGTCAACTATTATTCTGACGAAGTGGCCCCGAGCTACCGGGAGTATCGCCTGATCCTTGAAGAGTTGGTTCCCGAACTATTCGACTATGAGCTCGTCACCGAGTTCGGACGATCCCTTGCCGCAAAATCGGGATCGATCCTCAGCCGCGTGGAATACGTCAAGAAAACAGGGGGACGGCGCATCGCTACAACCCATGCCGGCGTCCAGGTCGTGACCCGGACGGCGTATATGCCGAATGACTGGCCGCTCAGGGTGATTGCGCTGACCGCGGACGGTGAGAGAAAGACCACGCCGGAAGAATTGCACGACGTAGCCGGGCCGGCCTGCTTTTCCGGGGACCTTGTCGCACAAGCGACGCTCTTGCCGCGACTGGACACCGGTGACACGGTTCTCATCCCCGATACCGGGGCGTACTGCTTCACCAGTCACTACTCGTACAACATGTTGCCCCGAATACCCGTGCTCGGCTATCGACAAAACGGCAGCGAGTTGGAGTACTTCCAGCTGCGAAAGCTCCAGACGACGGAGGACGTCGTCGCCGAAGCAGGGCCTCAAGAAGCCCCGCAAATCGATCCATGCTCGGTCCGCGTCGGCGGTGCCATGGCATCGTCGAATTGACGCACTCGCAGCAATTGCGTCAGAGGTTGGGTTTCACATCCTTCTTAAAGGCATGTTGCAGCTGATCCTTGGCATCGGCCAGCGTCTCTTTCGGATCCGTGTTCTGGCTGAGCACTTTGATCAACCCGTCGTTCAGGACTTTTAGGCCGCTCGGGATGAACGCGAGCGCCCAGTCCTGCGAGCGAGTGTGCGGCAGTTGCTTGATCGCTGTGTCGAGCAAGGGGTTGGAGGCAATCAGCTTCTTCGTGTTCGCCGACTTGCGCAACGGCATGTAACCGGTGGCCTTGGCCAAGCCGACGGTGTTTTCGGGCGAGGTCAGGAACTTGATGAATCGTGCCGCGGCGACCTGCTCCTCCGGTGAGATGTCCTTTGGGATTGCCAAGCCGGCGCCGCCCGTAGGGCAGACATTGTCTGTCGCTTCGGGGCCGCCCGGCAAGAAGCCGACTCCTACATCGAACTTGCCCTTGGCCGCCTCGACAACACCGATAAGCCCTCCGGTTGAGCTGACGGTCGCCGAACAGGCTTCGGCGGACAAGTGATCGGTCGACGAACTCGAGGCCGTGACATTTGCCCACTTGCCTTCGAATACTCCCTTGCGGGCCCAGTCGGTCGCCTTGACTGCGCCGTCCGTATCGAGAGTGAGATCGAACTTCTTGCTGTAGGCACCGCCCCAGCCCCAGACCTTGTTTTCGAAGGTCCACGCAATGTAATCACCTGCGTAAACGAACTGTTTCTTGGTGCCCAGATCGGCCGATTTGAGCTTCTTGGTCCACTCTTCGAATTCCATCCAGGTCTTTGGCGCGCGATCGGGAAGGCCGGCCTTCTTCCAATGTGATTTGTTGTAGTAAAAGAGCGGTGTCGAGCGGGCATACGGCACGCCCCATTGCTGGTTGTCGTACGAGTAGTCGTCCCACAGTGTGTCGTTGTAGTCGTCCTTGTCGATGTTTTCGGATTTCACGAGGGCATCGATAGGGATGATCGACCCGTTCAAGTAGTACTTGAACCACGTGTTCACGATCACGACGCCCGGCAGTCCGCCGCCGACTTGTGCGGTCTGGAATTTCTGCGCAACCGATGCGTAGTCCGAGCCGGCTGTCACGAGCTTGACCGTGGTGTCGCTCTGCTGTGAATTCCACTTGTCGACAACCTTCTGCTCATACGCCTGATTCGCTGCAGGGTGGTTTGACCAGAATTCGATCTTCTTGGCGGGTTTGACCCCCGAGTAGTCCTTGGACCCGGTCGACTTGGTCGAACCGCTGGCGCTGGTGGACAGGCCGGAACATGCGGCAAGCGCCGCCGCGGAGAGCCCGAGCGCACCTCCGCCAAGAAGCTGGCGCCTGCGGATACTGGAGGATTGCGCTTCATGTCGAGTCAAGAGAAGGGAACTCATGAAATTGCCTTTCGTAGCCGGAGTCGTTGTACTGCGACGTTCTACGGCTGAGTAAGGCTGCAGAGCTTCACAGTGGCCGATCCGAGGCGCCAAGCTCTCGTGCTCTCTATCGCGAGGGTTCCGGCGTCGTCATCCGTCCGGATCATCCGTATTAGCTTTATCACAGATTGCCGCGCCTCAGGCGGCCAATTCGGTCGACTCATCTTCACTTTTCCTGTGGCATCACGAGTGCCCGCGACAACAACGGTTGTGGAACCGCGATTGGTGGAGGAGCTGAATCGATTGATGTGACCGTCGAGAATCGAGCGCAGCAATCGGAGCGAATATGATGCGCGTTTCAGCTATTCCTCCTCGTACGTCGCAGGCTACGGCTCACCGACGTTCTCAAGACTTATCATGGTCGGTGTCGCCGAGACCGTCGTCGACTCGACGAGAAGGGAACGCTATGGCGTGGAATGCCGGCCCCAACACGTATGAAGTTGCCGCGGGCGTCTTCCACGTTGTCGGCCCCGCATCGAACTGGACGATCCTAGTCGAGGCCGGCCGGCCCGCGCTGATCGATTGCGGCTACCCCAGGGACGACGCGTACGTTCTCGGGTCGCTCCGACACCTTGGCTTCGAGCCTTCCGATGTCGTCGGCATTGCCGCCACGCACGGGCACGTGGACCATATCGGGCTGGCCCACAAATTCCAAAAGCGCTACGGCACTCCGGTTTTCGCTACCGGCGACGAAGCGGCGAACGTCACGCGCGAAGTCGTCGACCAGGTTGCAGTGCCGGAAGTTCTGCGACAATCGTGGCGGCCGCGAGTTGCGCTGTGGCTCACTCACGCAATGCGCAGCGGCGCCACCGATCCGGTCGGTGTCTCGAGAGTCACCGAGGTGGTTCCGGGCAGGCCGCTGGATTTGCCGCTGCACCCCGTCCCCGTTTCAGTCCCGGGGCATACTCGCGGGCACACGAGTTTTCTACTCGAAGATCGGGACGTTCTTATTGCCGGGGACGCGCTCATGACTGCCCACCCGACCACCGGTACCACCGGGCCTTCGCTGCTACCGGACATGTTCAATTACGATACCGAACTGGCATTCGCCAGCCTGGACGTCATCGCCGATTACGACACGGCCTTGCTGCTTCCCGGACACGGGCTTGCCGACGACTCCGGGTCCAAAAAGGCCGTCGATCGCGTCCGGCGCGCATGGCACGCACGTGTCGGCGGTCGTTGACTCGGACATGCGACCATGGCACAGTTCGATTGTCGACAATCATTCTTCGGGTCTTTCCGATGATGCCCGGACCCGGCCGCACGACGCACGTCAGTGCACGGAAAGGACCGCTTGATGGACGTTCCCGCCGAGCAACAGCAGTCGAACCACGGCGGCCGGGCGCCGCACGGCCCCAAAAAGCTGCGGTCGCGGCATATCACCATGATCACCCTCGGCGGGATCATCGGATCGAGCCTTTTCGTCGGCTCGGCCAACATCATCCGTTCAGTCGGTCCGACCGCCGTCGTATCCTATCTTGTGGGTGGGCTGCTCGTCTATCTGGCCATGCTCATGCTCGGCGAGATGGCGGCCGTGCGGCCCGCCGTCGGGTCGTTCATGGAATACGCCCGAGTCGGCCTCGGCGATTGGGCCGCCTATCTGGTCGGTTGGCTTTACTGGTATTTCTGGGTGGGTGTTCTGGCCTACGAGGCCGTGATCGGCGGGCATACCTTGAACGGCTGGTTCCATGGCTTGCCTCCGTGGGCCTGGTCGTTATTGCTCCTCGGCGTGTTCGTCCTGACCAACCTGATTTCCGTTCGCTCGTTCGGCGAAACCGAATTCTGGCTGGCCAGCATCAAAATTGCCGCAATCGTCGTCTTTTTGGGCGCCGGTTTGCTCTTCGTCCTCGGACTATGGCCGGACAGTAGCTTCTCGGTTCACAATCTCTGGCAGCACGGCGGCTTCGTCCCGCAAGGCTTCGGTGCAATCCTGACCGGTGTAGCTTTGGTCATCTTTTCGTATTTCGGCACTGAAATCGCGGTGATGGCCTCCGCCGAATCCGAAGATCCGCCGGCGGGGATCCGGCTTGCGACAATCACAGTCATCTGGCGCGTGCTGCTGTTCTTCGTCGGATCGATTTTGATCATCACGATGGTTGTGCCGTGGGACAAGCTGCCGGCAGCGACGGGGGTGGCCAATGCGCCGTTCACTCTCATGTTTGAGAAATTCGGAATTCCGGCCGCCTCGATCGTCATGGAACTCGTCATCTTCTCGGCCGTCGTGTCGGTGCTCAACTCGGGGCTTTACTCCGCGTCGAGGATGTTCGCGTCATTGGCCGACAAAGGATTCGCGCCAAAGATCGTCAGCCGCAAGGCACGCAATGGCGTGCCGGTCGTCGCCGTGTTCGCATCAACTGCGGGCGGAGTGATCGCGGCAATTGCCAACTTCATTGCGCCGAACTCGGGCATCTTTGACTTCATCATGAATTCCGCCGGCCTTGTCGCCTTGTTCGTGTACGTGTTCATCGCACTCACTCATATGAGGCTTCGCCAGAAGATGACCGCGCACGAAGTTGCCGGACTGAAGGTCAAGGTGAAGCTCTTCCCTTGGCTCAACATTTTTCTGATCGCTGCCGTGGCAGTCGTCGTAGTAATCATGCTGACCACTCCTGTCGGACGCACTCAAGTGTGGACCAGTTTGGTCGCCACCGGCGTCCTGCTGCTCTTTTGGCCGTTGGTGCGCCGGAAGCTCGCTGCCATGCGCGGTGAAAACACTCTCGAAGCGGACCGGTCGAATCACTCCGCTTGATCGCCGGACGCCCGCCCGGGCGCCGAGCCATCGACGAATTTCGGAAAATAACTGGCACGGAGAATTCTCTCGTGCTTATCATGGTTCCACAGCGCGCCGCGGATAAATTCCGAAAGGCGCGAAATGTCAGGAAAGGGGTGAACCGTGAAAATGACTAATATTGATGGATTGATCGCTAATGCGACGGGCATCTGCGCCGCGAATCTCTGCGCGCCGGTTCGCCCGCTGCTCGTCCGCGGCTAGCGGGCACTCAGCCTCACCGTCACGAAGCGCCGTTTCCGAGCGACTTCGTTTTCTCTTATCGCTCGGTTCGATGGATCCTACGCAAATACCGGTCCGTCACTGCGCCGAATAACGCCAATTTTCAACAAAGGACCAAATTCGTGCTTGACCGCGCCCAAAAATCGTCACAAACATTCCGAAAAAAGAAAAGAGCTAAGTCCATGAAACCATTGACCGGCCGAATACATCGGTTCTCCTCCTGGCTGGATTCGTTCGCCGATCGAACCTCCTCGCAGGCAGAATACGAACGCGCTCGCGAAAAGACACTCCTCTGGATGGCCATGAACGGCATCCGCTGACGGGACGGGTGTCGCCGCGAGCACGGACTGGGTACTGTGCATAATGACAAGAACGCGAACCGAGAGAAGAGGTGCGAGATGTTCGAAGCGGACGATATTCGTGACTGGCAGGGCGAGGACGTTGTCGACGTCAACGGATCGAAGATCGGCCCGTTCGAGCAGACGTATTTCGACAACACGACCGAGCAGCCGGTCTTCGCGACGGTTCGCATCGGCCTTCCGGGGAAGCGCCGATACGTCTTCGTGCCACTCGACGGTGCGCGCGTCTCGCCGAAATACGTGCGCGTCCAATGGGAAAAGGACGTCGTGAAGGAGGCCCCGTACTTGGAGCCGGAAGGCGAGCTGACTGGCGACCAGGAACCCGAGATCTTTGAACACTTCGGGTACGAATACCACCGCGGAGCGACCGGCGAACGGCGGCTCGGTCGGCGCTGAGGGCGTAGCGTCGGGAATAAGGGCGAACGTCCATCCGGCGCACGCCCGATGGACGAATGCTCGCACTGAGGCGGCGGATATGGTTCGTGCACGTGAAACGCGTAGTCCGGACGACGGGTCGGAGCCGAACGCGCAACCGGACCGAGCCGAGGCGTCACGAGTCGGACTACGGATAACACGATCGCTCGGCACTGCCGCCGGGGCCGTAGTCGGCGCATGCGGCGTTCTCGTCGCCGAAGCCTCCTGGACCAGACGGCACACGGGGCCGAAGCTGCGAGTCGTCGCCCCGGACGACTCCGGGCTTTTCGACCCCGGCTACGGCGGCGAGCCGATTCGCTTGACGATCCTCGGCGATTCAAATGCGGCAGGAGTCGGAGTGCCGCACGCCGACGAGACAGTCGGCTCGCACCTGGCCGCCGGTCTGGCAACCGCAGCCAAGCGTCCCGTCGCCCTATGCAACGTCGCTTTTTCGGGTGCCCAAACGCGCGATCTTGCCGCTCAAATCGCCGGTGCTGCGGTCCCAGCCGGATGGCCGGACGTGTGTCTGATAGTAGTCGGCGGCAACGACGTGATGCATCTTCGATCGATCTCCCGGTCCGCGCAATTGCTGGGGGAGTCGATCCGTCTCTTGCGTTCCCGTGGGGCGGAGGTCGTGGTCGCCACGTGTCCGGACATGGGTGCCGAACGACCATTATTGCAGCCGTTGCGGCTGATTGCGGGACGCTACGGCAAGCTGCTTGCACTGTCGCAAACCATCGTCGCCCTTCGTGCCGGAGCCCGGACGGTGTCGCTCGTTGATTCGCTCGGGCCGATATTCCGGCATTTCTCGGCGGAAATGTTCGCAAGTGACAGATTCCATCCGTCGCCGGCGGGTTATGCGCTGGCGGCCGACGTGCTACTTCCGAGCGTGTGTGCGGCGTCCGCGCGCTTTATTGCCGAAAAGAAGCCGTACCCGCATCGCGTCTACCGCAGGCCAAAGCGGCGGCCGGCGACGCGCGTGGCGTTTTGGCTCGCCCGTCGACCGACGCTAGGACAAATGTCCTGCCGAACAAAGGACATTCGACACTAACGAGCAAAGCATGCGGAGCCTACGTTGAACACATCAACTCCGACGAAGGGTCTGACATGTTCGCTTCAACCCGCTCCAACACACCGGAATCGGCGGATCGTACGCGCTGCCGAATGCTTCGCATCTGTACGATCTTTGCGGCTGCATTGATCGACGCCGGCATCTGGTTTGCCGCCGTGCGCGTCGGCGACGTGCAACTCGTTTATGCCGCCGGCCCGGAAACCACGGCCATTGGCATCGCGTCGGTGGTCGCGGCGGTAGTCGTGACGGGCGCCCTCGCGTGGGGACTGCTGGCGGCACTCGGGAAAATCACCCGGCATGCAGCGGCGGTCTGGACGACGATCGCCGTGGCGGTGACGGCGGTGTCGCTGATCTCCCCGCTGACGACTGCCCAGAACCGGCCGGCCATGACGATACTCGTCTGCATGCACGTTGCCGCAGCTGTTGTCGTCATCACCGGATTCAGAATCAGCGCGTCACGGACCGAAGGGAGGCGCGAATCCCGCCGCCGCGCGCACGCCGTCGAAGCGGCATCCTCATGAGCCTGACCGATCGTCCGGCTTGGTCGACCCGGCTCTGCCGGACGCGGCCGGCCGGTCCGTCGACCGGCGGGTCGGCGCCGCGGGCACCGAATTCATACGAAATGCTCAGCCCTGGCACGGGGCGAAACGTCGGAATCGGCAGGAGACGAGGCGTATCGTACAGATGTGGTTTCTCAAGGCAAATCGGCAGGCAGCGCACTTGGCGCCTTCTTCGGATTCATCGGAATCAGCTGCGTGGTCGGCGTCCTGATGGCCGGCGTCGGCATCCCGGCGGCGGGTGTGGCAGCCAGTGGAACGAAAAGCGGCATCAAAGTGTTCAACTCGCTCCCGGCGACGCTGTCCGAAAAGCCGCTGGCGCAAAGCAGCACCATGTTGGCGGCTGACGGGTCGGTCATTGCCAAGTTCTACTGGGAGAACCGGATCGAAGAGCCGTTGTCGAAAATCTCCAAGACGGTGCAGGACGCGACGGTCGCCACCGAGGATTATCGGTTCTTCCAGCACGGCGGGGTCGACCTGCAGGGGATCGCCCGGGCCGCCGTCCACGATGTGCTGTCTCCCAATCTTCAAGGCGCGTCGACCCTGACGCAGCAATACGTGAAGAACGTTCTGGTCGAGCAGGCCGCGGAAGGCGGCGATTCGAAGAAGGCGGCGGCCCGGGTCGCCAAGGTGACCGACTCGTCCGGGATGTCGGGGATATCTCGCAAACTTCGGCAGGCCAAACTGGCGATCGCCATTGAGAAGAAGTACAGCAAGAAGGAAATCCTGAACCGGTATCTGAACATCAACAACTACGGAGGCAGTCCCCGGCAGTACGGCGTCGAGGCCGCCAGCAGGCATTTTTGGGGAATTCATGCCAGCAAACTGTCGATTCCGCAGGCGGCCTTGCTGGCCGGTATCGTCAAGGACCCCAGCGCTTTCAACCCCGAAACCCATCCGAAGGCCGCGCTCAACCGGCGTAATACGGTGCTGCATTTAATGCACGAGCACGGGTACATCAATGCTTCGCAATACGCCCAAGCAAAGAAGACCGGCCTTAACCTCAATATTCACGAGACGTCGAACGGTTGCGCTAACGCCGGCATTTCCGCCTACTTCTGCGACTACGTCGAACAGACGATCGCCACGTCGCCACAGTTCGGCAAGACGGTGAGCGATCGGCTCGGATTGCTCACGCGCGGCGGCCTGACCATCAAGACGACACTCGACCCGAAGCTCGAACACTCGGCTCAGCGGATCGTTTCAGGGCGTGTGCCGGACACCGACCCGTCGGGAGTCGGGCAAGCCCTCACCACTGTGCAACCCGGAACCGGAAAAGTGCTCGCCATGGTGCAGAACCGCAAATATTCGGTGGCGCCCAAACCCAAGGACGGGTACACATCAGTCAACTACAACGTCGGGAAGAAGCTGCACGGCGGGAGCGGATTCCAGGTGGGATCCACGTATAAGGTGTTTACCTTGGCGGCGTGGCTGAAGGACGGTCACACTCTGCACGATCGGGTCGACGCCACGCGGCGGAACTTCCCGGCGAGCTCGTGGACCTACAAGGGCTGTCCCAAGAACGCCGGAGCGTGGGACCCTCACAATTCGGAAGACGGCGAAGGCACGAGCTCGATGTCGGCGCTGACTGCGACTGTGCAATCGGTGAACACGGCGTTCGCCGCCATGGCCAACGAGATCAACATGTGCGATATCCAAGGCGCGGCAAAAAAGCTCGGCGTCCGGTGGGGCAACGGGAAGTCGTTGGACGCCAAGAACGCCAACGGGTCGATCCCCGCGCTCTTCCCGTCATCGGTTCTCGGCACAGTGACCACGACGCCCCTGGACATGGCGTCGGCCTACGCGGCGTTCGCCGACAAGGGCAAATACTGCGCACCCGTCGGCATCACGTCGATCACCAACGCGAAAGGCAAGAAACTGCCGGTGCCCAGCGCGAACTGTCATCAGGCAATTTCAAAGAAAATCGCCACCGGCGTCGCCTGGGCCCTCACCCAGACATTCAACGGGGGCACCACCGAGGATTTGAAGATCGGCATGCCGGCCGGAGCAAAGACCGGTACGACGAACTTCTCGGTGGGCGCCGGATGGCTCGACGGATTCACCAAGGGCATGTCGACGGCCGTATGGACGGGCAGCCCGACCGGTAACGATCCGGCGTTGGGCAATGGGCGGATACCGGTTGGCGGGCACTATTACGGCCCGAACTACGGTGCCGCGATCTCCGGGCCGACTTGGCAGGCCTTCATGAAGCAAAACGCCAAACGGTACAAGGTCGGAAAATTCGCCAAACCCGGCAACGACATCCTCGGGTATACGCCGCCGCCCGAACCGCCCGAGCCGACGACCAACCCCGACCAGGAATCCAACGATTCCGGTGAGCCGTCCTCGCCGTCGTCGACAAGTTCGTCGCCGTCATCGGATCCGACCACGACGGAGCCGTCCTCGCCGTCGTCTTCGAAGTCCAGCCCGCCGAGTCGGACGACGGCTCCGACCACGAAGCCGACGAATGCCCCTCATCCGCCACCGTCGCATCCGGTCCACAACGGTCATGGCGGCAACAACGGCCACGGTCACGGCCACGGCGGACATTAGCGGGTTCGCCCGTGCGCGCTCCGTTCCACGTGGGTCCAGCTCTTCCGCGTGAGCGTATTGCACGTTCTACGCCCACGCGGAGGGCCGATCCCTCCGCGGTGTGTCTAGTACCAGTTGTGGCTGACTTCGTGCGACCATGCGCCGCACGGCGATCCATAGCTGGCGCGAATGTAGCCGAGGCCCCAATTGACCTGCGTGCGGTAATTGGTGCGCCAATCGGAGCCGGCGCTGGCCATCTTGCTGGCCGGGAGTGACTGCGGGATGCCGTAGGCGTGGCTTGACGGGTTGACGGCGTACGTATCCCAGTCCGACTCCTGATTCCACAGGTTGAGCAGACATCCGTATTGGCTGCTGCTCCAGCCGTAAGCCGCTAGCCGGGACCGCGCGTATGCCCGCGCCGTGGACGGGCTGCCGCCGCCGTACGACGGCGTGCTGGTGCTTCCCGACGAGCTGGACGACGCCTGCTGGGCACGCCTGGCGGCGGCGCGTTCGGCGGCTCGGCGGGCAGCCGCTTGCTGGGCGCGGTACGCCTTACGCGCCGCCACGCCGTCCTGATAGCGCTTTTCGACCTTGACGCTGCGATGCTTCAACGTCGCCAACTGTGCCACGAGCGTCTTGCTGCGTTTTTTCGCCTTCGCGACCTCGTGATCGGCCGCGGCCTTCGCCGCCTGCGCTGCTTCGAAGGCGCGATGGGCGGCGTCGGACAATTTCTTGCGTTCGCCGGCGGCCACCTTTGCCTGCGCCGTCAGCGATTCGGTGGATTTCTTGGCTTGTTCGGCCCGAGCCAAGAGCTTGGAATTGCGCGAGCTGAGCAAACCGAGGTCGCTTCTGGCATCCAGCATGCTGTTCGCGCGGCTCGGATTGAGCATCAAGGCCATGGACGGCGAAGGCGTCGATCCGCCGTTCTTGTACGACTGGACGGCGACGCGGCTGACCTTCTTCTGCATGGCTGCCTGATCGCGTTCGGTCTGCTTGAGCTTGTCCTTCAACCGCTCCATCTTGGCGGTCGCGGCGTCCAGTCTGCTGCGGGCCGTATCGTATTCGGCGCCCTTCTCGACGGCTTCGTCGCCGAGCTTGGCGGCCTTGGCCTGCACATGGTGCAAAAGCTTTGTGATGGTTCCGATCTCGGATTTCGTCTCGCTCACGTGCTCCCTGGCGTGCTTGACGTCGCTCCAGGTCGGATACTTCGATTTGGCAGCCGCCGGCGCGGTCAGCAAACCCGTGCCGAGCACCACGCCAAGGGCGATGGCCAGCACGCGGTGAGCACGTGAACGACGAAATAGCATAGGGGTACCTCCGCAGGAAAGCCTACGGGCATGTGGGGGGAAATCCCGGTAGATTCCGGTAGCGCGCCGCAACTTTTCAAACAGCGGCGCCGCTCGCACCGAATGCTCCGAGTTGAATTAGACCTGCGGCATCACCCTCCGTGCAATCAGCTCCAGATGGTCGAGATCCTGCAGATCCATGATCTGAAGGTACACCCGTTCGACGCCGTCCGCGGCCAAAGCCTGCAAACTTTCGGCGGCTTCGTCCACCGTGCCGGCAATTCCCGCTCGGCGCAGTTCGGCAGGATCGCGTCCGATGGCCTCGGCCCGGGAGGCGAATTCGGCTTCGGTGCGTCCGACGACGGCGATCATGCTGGTCGAGTAGGTCAGCGTGTCGGGATCGCGCTCGATGGCTTGGCAGGCCTCGCGCACGTTCCGGAACTTTGCAGATATGTCGGCGCGATCGGGGAACGGCAAATTGAACTCGCCGGCGAACCGGGCGGCAAGCGCCGGCGTCCTGCTCGGACCGCCGCCGCCGACGATGACGGGCAGCGTGGCTTGGACCGGCGTGGCCAGACCGGGGCAATCGACGAGCGAATAGTGTTCGCCGTCGAAATTGAATCGTCCGCCGGACGGCGTGTTCCAGATCCCCGTCAGGATCTCGAGTTGTTCTTCGAGCATGCCGAATCGGCGAGCCGGGAACGGAATGCCGTAGGCCTCGTGTTCGCGCCGATACCAGCCGGTGCCCAGACCGATCTCGACGCGGCCGCCGGACATCTGATCGACGCCCGCGGCTTGGACGGCCAAGATTCCGGGCCATCGATACGTGACGGAGGATACGAGCGTGCCCAGCCGAATCCGCGATGTTTCCCGTGCCAGGCCGGCCAGCGTCGTCCACGCATCGGTCGGCCCGGGCCGACCATCCGTGTGATCGCCCATATGCAGGTAGTGGTCGGAACTGAAGAACGCGTCGAAGCCGAGGTCTTCGGTAGCGCGGGCGACGGCAAGCAGATCGTCGTACGTGGCACCTTGTTGGGGTTCGGTGAAGATGCGAAGTTTCATGTGCTCAGCCTAAGCGTGCGCGACTCGCCCGATGGCCGGAGCGTGCGCAGGAATACTCTTGAAGGATGGATTACCGATACCTCGGCCACAGCGGCCTGAAAATCTCCGAAATCACGTACGGCAACTGGCTCACGCACGGCTCACAGGTGGAGAACGACGTCGCCACCGAATGCGTGCATGCTGCGCTGGATGCCGGCATCACGACGTTCGACACTGCCGACGTCTACGCGAATGGCGCCGCCGAAGAAGTGCTCGGCAAGGCACTGGCCGGTCAGCGCCGCGAATCGTTGGAGATCTTCACGAAGGTGTACTTCCCGGTCGGTCCGGCCGGACCGAACGACACGGGCCTTTCGCGTAAACACATCATGGAAGGCATCGACAATTCGTTGCGCCGATTGCAGACCGACTACGTCGACCTGTACCAGGCGCACCGGTTCGACGTCGAGACGCCGCTCGAGGAGACCATCGCGGCATTCGCGGACGTCGTGCGCGCCGGTAAGGCTCTCTATATCGGCGTTTCGGAGTGGCCGGCCGACAAACTGCGCGCCGGCCAGGAGCTGGCACGCCAGGCGGGCTTTTCCATTGTGTCGAATCAGCCGCAGTATTCGGCGTTGTGGCGGGTGATCGAGGGGGAGGTCGTGCCGGCGTCGCGCGAGCTCGGCATCAGCCAGATCGTGTGGTCGCCCATGGCGCAGGGCGTGCTGTCCGGCAAGTATCTGCCGGGCCAGGCAGCGCCCGCGGGCTCCCGCGCCACCGACGACAAGGGCGGCGCCAAGACCATCAAGAGCCTTCTGAACGACGATCTGCTCACCCGCGTGCAGAATTTGAAGCCCATTGCCGACGAGCTCGGGCTGAAAATGTCGCAGTTGGCGATCGCGTGGGTGTTGCAGAACGACAATGTGGCAGCTGCCCTGGTCGGGGCCTCGCGTCCGGAACAGATCGCGGAAAACGTGCAGGCCGGCGGCGTCAAGATCCCGGACGATGCCATGGCGAAGATCTCCGACACCCTTGGCGATTCGGCAGTGACGGATCCGTCGAATATCGCCACGCCGAAAAACCGGCTGGCTTAGCTATCCGGAGTTCGAGCGCCCCGCGTTAGAACTCTTCGTGTACGTCCGGATCGCCGCCGAGCCGACCGGTCTCCATGGCCGACAGCACTGACATCTCGTCGTCGCTCAGAGTAAAACTGAAAACGTCGAGGTTGGCGCGGCGCCGCTCCGGCGTACCCGATTTCGGGATCGGCACGGCGCCGCGCTGAACGTGCCACCGCAAGACCACCTGCGCCGGGGTCACGGAATGTGCGTCGGCGATGCCGGTCACGCGGTCGTCATCGACGACACCGCTGGCTCGGCCGAGCGGACTCCACGACTGGGTCACGATGCCGAGCGCGGAATTGACCCGAAGCATATTGGGCTGCGGGAAGAACGGATGCACTTCGATCTGGTTGACTGCCGGCCCGGTGCCGCCCTCTCGCTCGAGTTCGGCAAGATGCTCGGCGGCGAAGTTCGACACCCCGATCGACCGGACCAGTCCGTCCTGTTGCAGCTGACGGAATGCCCGCCACGTGTCGATGTACCTGTTTTGCTTCGGCAACGGCCAGTGGATCAAATACATGTCGAGGTAATCCAGACCAAGCCGCTGCAGAGACTCGCGGCACGACCGCAACGTCTCCCGGTACCCGTGGTCACGCCCCGGCAGCTTCGTGGTGATGCGCAATTCGTCGCGCGGCACGCCGGAGGCTGCAATTGCCCGGCCGACGGCTTCCTCATTACGGTAATTCACTGCCGTGTCGATCAGCCGATAGCCGATGTCGATGGCGTCGGAGACGGCGTCCGTTGCTTCCTGGCCGGTCAACGGATAGGTACCGAATCCGACGGCCGGCATAGTTGTTCCGTCATTCAAAGTTACGTCCGGTGTGGATGTCATGCCCTCACGCTATCGTGGAGCCGGGCGGTGCGGCTATGAGCCGGTGACGCGTCGCACGCCGATGAAACGGTCGCGGCCGGCCAGCGTCGCCATGACCAGCTGAACTGCCAAGCAGACTTCGATGGCGGTGATCGGCAGTGTCCATCCGGAACCGAGGTCGTGCAGGAGTCCGAACATCGTCGGTCCGCACGCTGCAATCAGGTAGCCGATGGACTGGGCCATCCCGGACAAGGCTGCGGCTTGACGGTGATGTTCGGTGCGCAGCCCGAACAAGCTGAGCCCCAGCACTATGCAGCTACCGCTGCCCAGTCCGGCAAAGATCATCCACACGACCATTGCCTGCGGAAAGAGGAGGATGCCCGTGAACTCGACGGCGCTGCACAGCGTGCCGGCAATGCAGAGGCCCCGTTGGTCGCGCACGCGGTGAATCAACGTTGAGGTAAGCAGGCTGGTCAGAAGCCCGACGAGTTGGAACAAGAACAGATGCCAGCCTGCTCGGGTCGCCGACCCTCCCATTGCCTGTTCGATGGATGGAACCCACGCCGCCGTGACGAAGAACATCATGGACTGCACACCCATGAAGATCGTGACCTGCCACGCCAGCGCCGACCCCCATGGGGACCGGTAACGCGCCGCCGCTCCGACGGTTTCGATGCCGGTGGCTCCGGTCGGCGGTGCCGACCGTTTGGCAAGTTGCGGGGCGAACACGGCAAGCCCGATGAGCGCAAGTCCCGCCCAGATCCCCAGGGACAATCGCCATGCCTGGCCGTCTGCTCCGGCCATCGGCACGGCAATGCCGGATGCAAGCGCGGCAACCCCTCCTTGTACTGCGGAGTAAATTCCGGTGAGTTGACCGATCCGGTTCGGAAAATCCCGTTTGAGCAGCGGCGGAAGGAGTACGTTGATGAACGCGATGGCCCCGCCCAGTCCGACCGTGCCTGCCCAGATCATTCCGGGCGCCGGGACCGAGCGGAGCACGATGGCGCACCCGAGGAGGGCGACCGCCGCCCACAGGGTGCGCTCCATTCCCCAACGTGCGGCGACGAGCGGCGCAATGGGCGAGAACGCGGCAAATCCGAGGAGCGGGATCGAGGTGAGGAGGCCCGCCGTGCCGGACGACATGTGCAGATCGGCTGCGATGAAATCGAGGACCGGGCCGACACTCGTGATGCTGCAACGCAGGTTGGCGGCCAACACCATGATGCCGATGACGAGCAGCCAGCGCCGCGACCCGAGGATACGCGCGGGCGCGGGTTCAACGGTCATGAGCGGTGCCCTTCCGCCGCACAGTGCGAACCGCTCGGCGGGACGGCGTGTGAGACGTGCGCGCTGTGCACTATCGCTCCGGTGACCGATTCGGCAAGTGCGGCGTTCCGGTCTTCAATCGCGGCGAACAACGCGTCGTGACGGGAGTTCACGCCATCGATGTCGTCGAGATAGTGCTGAAGCCCGGACGGGGCAAGCAGTGCAATGTCGAGCGAATCGGCCACCTGCGCCAAGTGGCCGTGCAGCTCGGCAAGCAGCTCGTTGTGTCCGGCGCGAACAACCGCACGGTGGAATGCGGCGTCCGCCGCAAAGAACGCCGCGTCGTCGCGGGCGGCCAGTGCGGCATCCCGGTCGGTCAAGCACGCGCGGATGGCAGCGAGATCATCCGGCGTGGCGTTCTGCGCGGCAAGACGGGCGGCGCGTTGTTCCAAAAGCATGCGAACTTCGAATACGTCGTCCGACTTCGCAGTGTCGAGCCGACGCCGGATGGCGACTTCCAACTCGCTGGTGGCCAGCACATACGTTCCGTCTCCCGGCCTGGCCTGCAACAGGCCGGAATGAACGAGCGAGCGGATGGCCTCACGCACGGTGTTGCGACTGACGTGCAACGACTCGGTGAGTGCTTGTTCGGTCGGGATCTTCCGGCCGACCGCCCATTCGCCGGCCGCTATCAGCTCGCGGAGTTGACCGGCGACCTGTGCCGACAAAGTCTCGCTGCGGCGCGGAGCGTGCAGGGCCGACATGCAAACCTCCAATTGTCGGACAAATACGATGATTACCCTACCTCGCGCCGAACTAACCTCTCGCACACCCCTCCCGCGAGTGGGCGGAGGAGGAGGCTACCGGGAACTGAGGTAGTTGCTGACGAATTTGGTCAGCTGCGCATTTTGCGAACTCAGCAGCCCGTCCGGCAGCGATTTCAAGAACACCCCCGGCGCCGGCTTCTTCGTCACCTCGGCACCGGACAGCGCGGACACGAGTGCCGCGCGCCGGTACCGCTCGTCCTCGTAATCGCGTAACGCAGCGATGGTCTCGAGGTCGGTAGTTGCTCGGCCGACGACTCGGCCGAGCACCCACGCATCCTCCAAGGCCTGATTGGCGCCTTGTGCCAGCGACGGCGGCCAGGCGTGGGCGGCGTCGCCGGCCAGCGTGATCCGCCCTCGGCCCCACCGCTTGTGCACGGTGTGACGCAAATGCACGAACGGTTGCATGTCGGACGAATGCGCTGCGGCAAGAACCTTTTGCACGTCGTCGCATTCCCACGACCCGAATGCCCGGTGAATTGTCTCGACACCGTCATCGTCCGAGCTGCCGGGTACGTCGAACCACCACTGCAACAGTCCGTTTCCGGCCGGGTTCATGCCGCACATGCCCTCCGGTCCGACAACCATGACTCCGCTGGTTCCGTTGGTGACCGAGCAATCGACGGGAGTCAGTCCCTGCCACGTGGTCCAGCCCATCTCGCGGGCGGTATCGCCGCGGATTGCCGCACGCACCGCCGAGTGCACGCCGTCCGCACCTATCAAGAAGTCGCCGGTGTGCACGCTGCCGTCGTCAAGGTTCAGCCGGGCCCTGGTTCCCAGGTCGGCCGCATCGGTACAGGCGGAGCCGAAGTGAACGGTGCCGACCGGCAGTCCGGCGGACAGTGCGTCGATGAGTTCGGCGCGCGTGACGCTGATGGCGGGGGAGCCGAATCGCTTTTCCGACCGGGTCAAGTCGATCGACAGCACTTTGTCTCCGGACGGCGTCCAGCGTTCCATTGTTTCGAGTCGGACGCCGAGATCGGTCACCGGCACCCCCAAGGATTCGAGGATGCCCGTGCCTCCTCCCCAGAGGGTCACGGCGGATCCCTCGCGGAGCAGTGCGCGGCCCCGTTCGAACACGTCGACGGAGACGCCGGACGCCGCCAAAGCGTGGGCCGTGGCAAGCCCGCACACTCCGGCTCCGGCGATGACAGCGGTCATGGCAACCATGAGACCAAAGTCTCATATATCGGGCCCGATTGGTGTGACCCACCCCATGCTGGGATATTTGATGGGTGAATACGGTTAAATCGATTGATGCTATTTATGACGATATCGTCGCCCGGAACCCGGCTCAGGACGAGTTTCACCAAGCGGTGCGGGAAGTATTGGGCTCCCTTGAGGTGTGCATCGACAGGCACCCGGAATTCCTCGATCAAAAGCTGATCGAACGCATTTCCGAGCCTGAACGGCAGATCATCTTCCGGGTGCCGTGGCAGGACGACAACGGCGAGGTGCACGTCAACCGGGGTATGCGCGTCGAGTTCAATTCCGCGCTGGGCCCGTACAAGGGCGGCCTGCGTTTCCACCCGTCGGTCGGGCTGGGGATCATCAAATTCCTCGGCTTCGAACAGATCTTCAAGAACGCGTTGACGGGCATGCCGATCGGAGGCGGAAAGGGAGGCGCGGACTTCGATCCGAAGGGCCGCTCGGACGCCGAGGTGATGCGATTTTGCCAATCGTTCATGACCGAGCTCTATCGCCACATCGGCGAATACCGCGACGTGCCGGCCGGCGATATCGGCGTGGGCTCGCGGGAGATCGGATACCTGTTCGGCCAGTACAAACGAATCACGAACAGCTACGAATCGGGCGTGCTGACGGGGAAGGGGATCGGCTGGGGCGGCGCCCGCGTGCGCACCGAGGCCACCGGATACGGTTGTGCGATCTTTGCCGACGAGATGTTGAAGTCGACCGGCGGGTCGCTCGACGGTCGAACCGTCGTCGTCTCGGGCTCGGGCAACGTCGCAATTTACGCGATCGAAAAGGTGCACCAGCTCGGCGGCACGGTCGTGGCGTGTTCGGACTCCAGCGGCTACATCGTCGACGAATCGGGCATCGACGTCGAACTGGTCAAGGACATCAAGGAAGTGCGGCGCGAACGCATCAGCGAATACGCCGGTGAAAAGGCGGCGGCCCACTATGTGGCGGGCGGGTCGATCTGGGATGTGCCGTGCGAGGTGGCACTGCCGTCGGCCACGCAGAACGAACTGGCCGAGGCGGACGCCGTCCGGCTGGTCAAGAACGGCTGCCTGGCAGTGGCGGAAGGCGCCAATATGCCTACCACTCCGGAAGCGCTGCACGTGCTGCAAGAGGCAAAGGTCGCGTTCGGCCCCGGCAAAGCGGCAAACGCCGGCGGGGTAGCGACAAGTGCACTGGAAATGCAGCAGAACGCCTCGCGCGACAGCTGGTCGTTCGGCTATTCGGAAGAACGGCTCAGCGAGATCATGATTGACATCCACCGGCGCTGCGCCGAGACCGCCGAGGAGTACGCATCCCCCGGCAATCTCGTGGTCGGTGCAAATGTATCCGGCTTCCTCCAGGTCGCCGACGCCATGCAAGCGCACGGCCTGATCTAACCGATGCGGCCGGATCGGCCGCCGCCGGCAACACAAAACCGCGCAGCCCGGAACATTCCGGGCTGCGCGGTTTTGACGTGGGAGGAACTCAGACAGCCGTGCGCTGTCCCCGAGGCTTGCGGGGCCAGTTGAAGATCAGCAGCAGAATCGCAACTATCACGGTGGCGCCACCGATGAAGATGCCGGCGTCGGTCCAGAACGTGTCGGGGTAGAGCCGGATCAGGGTGTCGTTGTCGTAGAAGGTCCAGGTGCCGTTCTTGAAGAACACCGAATGGAAATCGGAGAAGAACGTGTTCCAGCGCAATGCTGCGAACACGCCTACCGCGATGACGAAAACCAGCGTCACTATGGAGCCCGAGAACAAGGACATCGAAAGGCCGCGGCGGGTGCGCCTGGCCAAATAGATGCCGAAGATGATCGAACCGATCAGCAAGATCGTTGCGACGAGGAAGTAGATCACGATCACGGTCTTGACGTCGTGCATGTGCGCGACCTCGCCCGGCTTGAACACGGGCTTACCGGCCTGCAGCACCTTGTCGTCATTGCCGGGGTAGACGAGGTTGCTCAGGAACCGGGAACCATCGAAGTTCATCAGGTACCCGCTGACGTACGACGCCCAGTGCACCCGATCGTCACCCGTGAAGCCGAAAGCGTCGGCGGGGAACCCCGGACGAATCTTGTACTCGAACCACGAAAACACCGGCGTGATGACGACGCGCATGGCCAAGGCGATCACAACCAGCGGCACGCTGATGGTGATCCACACACGAGCCAGACCGGCCAGGAAGCCGTGCGCCTCCCTCGAACCGTTGCGTTCGCGCACGTGCAGGTCGACCGAACGCGGAGCGTCCGTATCGGCCGTCTGCGTCTCGGCGGGTCCGTCCTCGGTGGTCGCCGGAGCATCATCGGCCATGACGGCGGCCCATTCTTCATCGCTGAGCACCGACGGCTTGCCGGCGTCGCGCGCAGTGGTGGGGCCGGCGGAATCGGTGTCCGTCGACTCGGCACTGGGTGAACCGGCACCGGCCGGATCAGTACTGGCCGGATCAGTACTGGCCGGATCGGCACCCGTCGAATCAGCGCCGGCGGATTCGGTGCCGTCAAAATCGATACTGGTCGAACCGTCGCCGCCGGACATGCCGGTGTCGTCCGAGCCTGGCCCTTCGTCAACTGCCGGCTCGCTGTGCGAATTCAAGCGCCGGGTGACGAGATCGTCGGTATCGGTCGTCGAGGTGGTCATTGCGTCCTCCGGGGAAGTGGACTTTTGAACGCCGTTTGCGTCACTCACACCTTCATCTTGGCACGCAACCCTCGTAAACCTGCGGATTTCGGCTGGCCAGTCGGGATAGTATCGAGCGTGACGATGACTGCCGCACCCATTACCTACCCGCCCGATCTGCCCATCAGTGCACGCCGTGACGACATTGCTGCGGCAATCCGTGACAATCAAGTCGTCATAATCGCCGGCGAGACCGGCAGCGGCAAAACCACGCAACTCCCGAAGATCTGTCTCGAGCTGGGGCTCGACGAGGGCGGGCTGATCGGCCACACGCAGCCGCGCCGGATCGCGGCGCGTACCGTGGCCGACCGGATTGCCGGCGAATTGGGCAGCAGGCTGGGCGGCCGCGTCGGGTATCAAGTGCGCTTCACCTCGCAGGTGGCCGCCGATACGGCAGTGAAGGTGATGACCGACGGGATTCTGCTGGCCGGGATCGGCCGCGACCCCGATTTGAAGCGCTACAGCGCCATCATCATCGACGAAGCACACGAGCGCAGCCTCAATATCGACTTCATCCTGGGGTACCTCAAAAGACTCTTGCCGCGCCGCCCCGGTCTCAAGGTCATCATCACGTCGGCCACGATCGACCCGGAACGGTTCTCTCGGCACTTCTTCGATGCTCCGATCATCGAAGTGTCCGGCCGCACCTATCCGGTCGAGATCCGCTATCGGCCGTTGGTGGCCGAGAGCTCCGGCGACGACGCGGACGACTCGGACGAGGCGGACGACGATCCGCTCGCCTCGCGTACCCGTGATCAAAGCGAGGGGATCATCGCCGCAGTCGACGAGCTGATGCGCGAGCCGCCCGGAGACATCCTCGTTTTTTTGAGCGGCGAACGCGAAATCCGCGACACGCTCGAACAGCTCACCGGCCACTTGGAACGCCGGCGAGGAGCCGCAGCCCGCCCGGTCGACGTCATCCCGCTTTACGCCAGACTGTCCTCGGGCGAACAGCACCGGGTATTCACCGACCATTCGCGCCCGCGAATCGTATTGGCCACCAATGTGGCAGAGACCTCGCTCACGGTGCCCGGCATCAAATACGTGATCGATACCGGCACCGCCCGGATCTCACGGTATTCACATCGCACAAAGGTGCAACGGCTGCCGATCGAACGCATTTCGCAGGCCAGCGCCAATCAGCGCGCCGGCCGTTGCGGGCGCACCAGCGACGGCATCTGCATCAGGCTCTACGGCAAAGCGGACTTCGAATCGCGGCCCGAATTCACCGATCCGGAAATCCTGCGCACCAACCTGGCAGCCGTCATCTTGCAAATGGCGTCGCTCGGTTTCGCGCGCACGGACGCCGAATTGCTCTCGTTCCCGTTCGTCGAGCCCCCCGATTCGCGCGCCGTCCGCGACGGACGCACACTCCTGACCGAGCTGGGGGCGCTCCGAAGCACGCGCGACGGCGCGACAAAACTGACCCGCATCGGCCGCCAGCTGTCGGGCCTGCCCATCGATCCGCGGCTCGGGCGAATGCTCGTCGAAGCGCAACGGCGCGGCGTCGTTGCCGAGGTTCTCGTCATCGTGGCGGCCCTGTCGATTCAGGACCCCCGTGAGCGACCGGCTGAAACCCGGGATGCCGCGGACGCAAAGCACCGCCGCTTCGACAATGACCGTTCGGATTTTCTCACGCTGCTCAATTTGTGGACCTATGCCGAGCAGCGGCGGGAAGAGTTGTCGTCGAACCAATTCCGCAAATTGTGCCGCGCAGAATATTTGAACTTCATGCGGCTGCGCGAATGGCAGGATCTTGCCGCTCAGCTGCGGCATATGGCCCGCCCGCAAGGTATTACCGGACCACGGATGAAATGGGCGCAACCCGATGTCGAGCCCGGCGCCGAGCCCGACCCGCAGCGCGAAGCGATCGCCGAGTCCGTACACAGGTCGGTGCTCACCGGGCTGCTGACGCAAGTGGGAATGCGCATAGAACCGGATCGTAAATCCTCCAGCCGGCGATCCGGTCGCCCTCGCGGCGATTTCCACGGCGTCCGCGGCACGAAGTTCGCCGTTTTCCCGGGCTCCGCGTTGTTCAAGAAACCGCCGAAGTGGATCATGTCGGCCGAACTCGTCGAGACCAGCAGGCTGTGGGCGCGCATGAACGCCCGCATCGAACCGGACTGGTTGCTGCAACAAGCCGGCGACTTGTTGAAACATGGCTACAGTGATCCGCACTGGGAGGCTAAGCGCGGCGCTGTGATGGCATCGGAGAAGGTCACGCTGCTCGGACTCCCGGTCGTCGACGGTCGACGCGTGCAGTACGGACGGATCGACCCCGAGCTCAGCCGCGATCTCTTCATCCGCCGGGCGCTCGTTGAAGGCGATTGGAAGACCCGGCATCGGTTCTTGGCGCGTAATCGCCGCTTGGTCGCCGACGTCGAGGAACTCGAATCGAGGACGCGGCGCGGCATGCTCGTCGACGACGAGACGCTTTTCGCGTTCTACGACGAGCGGATCCCCGCCGATGTCGTCTCGGCGAGACATTTCGATGCTTGGTGGAAGAAAGCCGGTCGCGACGCCCCGAACCTGCTCGACTTCACGCCGGACATGCTTGTCGACGAGGCGGCGGCCGACGTCGACGACGCCGATTTTCCGGTCAGCTGGCCGCTGCCGGACGGTACGGAAGCCCCGCTGACGTATCAATTCGAGCCGGGCACCGAAGCGGACGGCGTGACTGTCGCCCTTCCGATCGAGATCTTAGGGCAGATCGACGACGCCGTGTTCACGTGGCAAATTCCGGGCCTGCGGGTTGAACTGATCACCGCGTTGATCCGGTCACTGCCCAAGCCGGTGCGCAGGCATTTCGTGCCGGCACCCGACGTGGCCGCCCGTGCCGCCGCGACGTTGGAACCGTACGCCGGCGATATCCGGGACGCGTTGGCCGCCGAGCTCTCGGCGCCGGGGGAGCAGACAGTACGTGCCGGCGACTTCGACATGTCCAAAGTGCCCGACCATTTGCGGATGACGTTCCGCATCGTTGACGTGGGCGGCCGGGCGCTGCGCGAAGACACCGACCTGGCCGCGTTGCGCGAGACAGTTGCCCCGACCGCCCAGCGCCGGCTGTCCGAAGCGGCCTCGACCGTCGAACGCCGCGGCGTCACCGAGTGGGACTTCGGCACGCTGGACGACGCGTTCGAGCGGGAGGCGGGCGGCCACCGGGTTCAGGGATATCCCGCGCTGGTGGACGACGGGGACACGGTCTCGGTCGCGGTCCGCCCGCGCCAGGAAGACGCGCAGCAGGCCACGTGGCACGGCGTCCGGAAGCTGGTGCTGCTCTCGGTACCGTCGCCGGCCGGGTACGTGCGGGAGCATTTGAGCAACACTGAAAAGCTGGTCTTCGCCAGGCAACCGGCGGGCGTGGACGCCATTCTCGACGATTGCGTCGTCGCGGCCGCCGACCGGCTCATGCTCGAATACGGGCTGACGCCCGAGTCGAACGTGCGTGAGCGGGACGGGTTCGTGCGGCTGCGCTCCTTCGTGGCCGAGCGACTGGTGGACGCCGCTTTCGACGTCGTCAAAGTCGTCGGCGAGATCCTCGCCCGGTACGGGGAACTCGATAGGCAGATCTCCGGGACGAAAAGCCTGACGCTGCTGCCCGTGCTTGCCGACATCCGCGCGCAAATAGACGCACTGGTCCACCCGGGATTCATTGCAGAGACCGGCTGGGAACAACTGCACCACGTGCCGCGCTACGTTGCCGCGGCACGAATCCGACTGGACAAGGCCGCCGAGAACCCGCAGGCCGACCGCAGCCGTGCCGACCGGGTCGGCGCCATGACCGACGAGTACGAAAAGGCGCTGTCGGCGTTGCCGAAGTCGGCAGTGCCCGGGCCCGCGCTGTCGCACGTGCGTTGGATGATCGAAGAGTTGCGGGTGAGCCTATTCGCCCAGCAGCTCGGCACCGCATACCCGGTCTCCGAACAGCGCATTCGCAAAGCTTTGGCGGCGGCCCGATAGTCGGAAAGGCACCTCAGACGAACCCCAGCGGAAACCAGGACAGCGGCGTTGCGCCGGCCAACACCACGGCGATTGCGGCATAGACGATCTGCCACCGGAGGCTCCGGCGGAACAGCAGGATGCCCCACGCCGCGACGGCCAGGCCCGACGCCACGAGAGGAGCGATGAACATGGTCATGAATTTCGCTCGCTCGGCCGCGGGCGCATTCGTCACGACCGGCGACGACGAATAGGTGCCGACGCCGATGGCAAAGGCAACGGACAAGAACAGCAGCGGAATGACCACGACGGCGCAGAGCACGGGCAGCAACCACCGCGGCAGCTGCTTCCCGGCCGGCCGCGGAGACGGATGGGTGTGGATACGCGGGCGCGGTTTAGCCATGATGAGGCAAGTGTAACGACCGCGGCTGACGATCCGGCCCGGTGAGCCAGTACGATTGTGCGGTGAGTTCCCCGTCCGAAGTCCTGGCCCAAGCACGCCGCCGACGCACGTTCGCCGTGATTTCGCACCCGGACGCCGGCAAGTCCACGTTGACCGAAGCGCTGGCGCTGCACGCCCGGGTGATCGGCCAAGCCGGAGCGACGCACGGCAAGGCCGGACGCCGCGGCACGGTGTCCGACTGGATGACCATGGAACGCGAGCGCGGCATCTCGATCTCGTCGGCTGCCCTGCAGTTCGAGTACCGCGACACGGTGATCAATTTGCTGGACACCCCCGGCCACGCCGACTTCTCCGAGGACACCTACCGCGTGCTGTCGGCCGTGGATTGCGCCGTCATGCTCGTTGATGCGGCAAAGGGCCTCGAGACGCAGACCATGAAACTCTTCGAGGTCTGTCGGCATCGGGGCATCCCCATCATCACGGTGATCAACAAATGGGACAGGCCCGGCAACGAAGCGCTCGAACTGATGGATGAAGTGCTGGAGCGCACAGGACTGCTGCCGACACCGTTGACGTGGCCGGTCGGCGATTCCGGCGACTTCCGCGGCGTCCTCGACCGCAGAACCGGTCAGTACATCAAATTCACCCGCACCGAGGGCGGCGCCACTATTGCCGGCGAAGAACGCTTCGATGCCGACGCGGCGTCCGACATGGAAGGACAGGCGTGGTCGACGGCCGTCGAGGAGTCCGGGCTGCTCGAACTCGAAGACCAACAGCACGATCAGGACGCATTCCTGGCCGGCCGGACGACGCCGGTGATGTTCGGCTCGGCAGTGTTGAACTTCGGCGTCCACCAGCTGCTCGACACTCTCGTCGACCTCGCGCCGTACGCCGAGGCTCGTCCCGACTCGGACGGCGAGCTGCGCCCCGTTGACGCGCCGTTCTCCGGTTTTGTCTTCAAGGTGCAGGCAGGAATGGACACGGCGCATCGGGACAGGCTCGCCTTTGTGCGCGTGTGCTCGGGGCTTTTCACCCGCGGCATGGTTGTCACTCACGCCGCGACCGGCAAACCGTTTGCCACCAAATACGCCCAGCACGTCTTCGGCCGCGACCGCGAGGTGATCGACGAGGCGTATCCGGGTGACGTGGTGGGCCTGGTGAATGCGTCGGCGCTGCGCGTCGGTGACAGCCTCTATGTGGACAAGCCCGTCTCGTTCCCGCCAATTCCCACTTTCGCGCCGGAGCACTTCATGGTGATCCGGGCCAAGGATTCGTCGAAGTACAAGCAGTTCCGCCGCGGCATCTCGCAGCTCGACCACGAAGGCGTCGTGCAGGTGCTCCGCTCGGACCTGCGCGGCGACCAGGCACCGGTTCTCGGCGCGGTCGGCCCGATGCAGTTCGAGGTGGCCGAAGACCGGATGAACAACGAATTCAACGCGCCGGTGAAGCTTGAACGGCTCGATTTCTCTCTTGCCCGCCGCACCACTCCGGATTGGATCCCCCAGCTCGGCCGGGAACGGTCGGTCGAGGTGCTCTCTCGCTCGGACGGCGAGTTGCTCGCATTGTTCTCCGACAGGTGGCGCCTGGCCGGGGTCGAACGCGAACACCCCGGCATCGTCCTCGAACCGCTGGTCGTCTCGTAAGCCGCGCCGGCAAATCTCCGCCGGGCAGAAGGAGCACGTTTTCCCCGCTCACGTGTGCGGTTCCGGAGTAAACTGGACGGTTGAAGCGGATATGGCTACCCAAGCATTCGACCCCACGGTGACAGTGCCCAACCTGGTCGGTGGGCAGATCGATGATGCGCGTTTGGCATGCGATGTTCTCGAATTGACGTTGTACGCAGCCGATCAAGACGGCAGGCCGCTTGGCGAGATCGACTGGCCGGGGCACTACGTCGTCCGCTGGCAGTCTCCGGAAGCCGGAGAGCAGGCCACCCGCGGCAGCGTCGTCGCCATCCATGCCAGCGCCGGCGGAGGAGACGGATCGGGCGACCGCGAGCCGCGACCGCCCAGGCTCGATCCGCCCATGAGCACCGTCGAACTCGATGTGCCGCACACCTACCCCGAACCGGCAACGCACGGGAGCCCGAGAGCCCCGGTCCCGGATCGCGCGTAACCGTCCGGCTTTGCCCGCGCCCTCAGGTCTCGAGAGTGACGAAACCATCCAGATAGCGCACGTACGATCCGGCCAAGCGCACCCGATCACCCTCGACGGTGCAGTCGACGACGCCGCCGCGGGCCGAGAGCTGCTCGGCCCGCAGCGCCGTCTTGCCGAGCCTGGCTGCCCAAAACGGCGCCAACTGGCTGTGCGCCGATCCGGTCACCGGATCTTCGGCCACGCCGGCTTTGCCGCCGAACCAGCGCGAGACGAAGTCCGGCCCGTCGGTCGGGCCTTCGGCCGTGACCATGACGCCGCGTGCGTCCATCCGGCGCAGCGCCGTGAAATCGGGGTCCAGCGCACGCACCGCCTGCGCGTCGTCGACGACGTACAGCAGGTCCGTTGCGGCGTGCGTGGAGACCGGCCGGATGCCGAGCGCGCGGCTGATCTCGTCGTCCGGCGCCGTGGGTTCGGGGAATTCGGCCGGGAAATCGAGCTCCAGCGTACGAGGGCCGGTCCGACGGACCGTCAGCCAGCCGGATCTGCCGTAGAACGCGATCTCGTCGAGATTCGGATGCTCGTCCTCGAACAGTTGCGCGGCCGCGGCAAGCGTGGCGTGCCCGCACAGGTCGACTTCCGTGACGGGGGTGAACCACCGTAAGTGGTATTGAGGCATCCCGCCCTCGGGGCGGTCAGGCGTATCGGCAGGTAACGCGGCAGTGTAGAAAGCGGTTTCGGAAAGGTTGTTCTCCTCGGCCAGACCGGCCAGGACGGCGTCGTTCGGCCATTCGCCCAGCGGCATGACGGCTGCCGGGTTTCCGGTGAACGGTTTGGTGGCGAATGCGTCGATCTGGTGCAGCGGGATCTCCATCACCCCAGCTTGACACACGAATGCCCGGATCAGCTCTCGCTGCCCGGACGCGGCCAGACTCGTGCCCAGATGCGTTCGATATCGCCGTTATAGCGCATCAGCAGGGCGGCAAAGGTTTCGATGTCGGCGCGCGACCAGGTCTTGAAGACGCGTTCGAGCCCATCCACATTTGCATCCCGAGTTTCCTTCAGCATGCGTCGCCCCTTGGCAGTGAGCCGGAATTTGCGGGCAATGCCGCCGTCCGGGTCGGGAATGCGCTCGGCGAGCCCGGCACGCATGAGTGCGGCGGTCTGCCTGTTCAACGTGGACGCATCGAGCCCGAAAGCCTCGGAGAGCTGGCCGATGCTCATCGGCCCGGAAATGCTCATCCGGGAAAGGATCGTGTAGGCGCTTCGGTCCAATCTGGTGCTACCCGAACGTTGCCGACCTTCAAGGAGTGAATGCCGACCGAGGATCATCATTTCGAACTCCACGGACTCCACCGGCCCCTCCATCGTCACCTCGCTTATCGCGTCATCGTCCCTTGGCACGTCTCCACCTTAATATGTGTATATTACATATTATGTGTAGACTACACATAGAATTTCCGACGACGTGCAGGAGACCCTTTTGAACTCACCCACCAGCGCCGGCCGGACCGGGCCGATAGTTGCAGTTTTGGCGGCGGCCGGAATCGTGGCGTCATTGACTCAAACGCTCGTCGTACCGCTGATTGCGCAGCTTCCGGCCATGTTGCACACGACGGCCGCCGACGCTTCGTGGGTCATCACCGTCACGCTGCTCACCGGCGCCGTCAGTACCCCGGTCGCCGGCAGGCTGGGGGACCTGTACGGCAAGCGTCCCATGCTCTTGGTGTCGATGATTCCGTTGGTGGCGGGATCGGCAATAGCCGCAATGGCCTCGGGGCTCGTGGTCATGGTGATCGGTCGCGGCATCCAGGGTCTGGCCATGGGAATGATTCCGCTCGGCATCAGTCTCATCCGGGATGTGCTTCCGCCGCAAAAGGTCGGGACCGCCATCGCACTGATGAGCTCGTCAATGGGAATCGGCGGTGCGCTCGGGCTTCCGATAGCTGCGGCCGTCGCACAAGATCTCGACTGGCGATGGCTCTTTTGGGGCACTGCCGCGGCAGCCGCCGTTGAGTTCGTGCTGATCTGGCGATTGATCCCGGCGCCGCCCGTGAGCGAGGCGGCAACGACGCGCCGGTTCGACTTTCTCGGCGCTGTCGGGCTGGCAGCGGGTCTCGTGGCGTTGTTGCTTGCCGTGTCCAAGGGAAGCGAATGGGGCTGGGCCGGCGGCTCAACTATCGCGTGCTTCGTCGCGGCCGTCGTCATCCTCGTCGCGTGGGGCATGTGGGAGTTTCGCTCACCCGCACCGCTTGTCGATCTGCGCGTGACAATCAGTCGACCGGTCCTGCTGACCAATACTGCGTCGATAGTTGTCGGGTTCGGCATGTACGCCCAATCGCTCATCATCCCGCAGATCATGCAATTGCCCGTCGCCACCGGATACGGTCTCGGCCAGACCATGTTGCAAATGGGACTGTGGATGATCCCGCAGGGAGTCGCCATGATGGCCGTCTCGCCGCTGGGAGCCAAAGTGTCGGCCAGGTACACGCCAAAGGTCACTTTGACGATCGGCTGCCTCATCATGGCGGCCGGCTATGCCGGTGCCACAGTGCTGATGGGCTCGACGTGGGGCCTGGTGATCGCGACGGCAGTCAGCGGCGCCGGAGTCGGATTCGCGTACGGCGCCATGCCGGCTCTCATCATGGCCAATGTGCCGTTGTCGGAGACCGGATCGGCAAACAGCGTCAATTCGCTGATGCGCTCGATCGGAACCTCGGTCTCGGCAGCCGTCATTGGAGCGGTTCTGACCGGCATGAGTGTGCAACTGGGCGGGCATGCGATCCCGACCGAGAACGGATTCATCGCGGCATTGCTGATCGGTTGCGGCGCGGCGCTCGCGGCTGCCGGAATCGCCGCGACAATCCGGTCGACCGGCGCCAAGTCAGCGGAGCGGCCGGAGCGCGAGTTGGAAACCGCTGCCTGACGCAGCGGCCGGCTCGTCCTAGCGCGCCGGCGTCGAATCCGGACGGATCAGCAACGCGAGGACGGCACCTGCCACCGCCACGATGCCCGCGAGGGCAAACGCCACGGTGAATGCCCGCGACGACGGCTCCCCGCTTCCGGCAACCGTGTCGGCGGCCAGCAGCGCTGCGGCGATTTGAGCGCCGATGCCCCCGCCGACTCGGCGCAGGACGGAATTGATCGAGGCCGCGATCGACGTTTGGTCCGGAGCGGCGGCAAGCGTGACGAGGCTGCTCCCCGTACTGATCGACAGCCCGAATCCCACGCCGACCACCGCCAGTTCGGCGAGGATGAGCCAAATGGTGCCGCGCGCAAACGCCAGACCTGCCGCACCGATTCCGGCAAGGAGCAGCGAGACGGCAAGCGCATTGCCCGGTCCGATCCACCGACTGATCCGGCCGGTCACGGGGCCGCCGGCCGATTGGCCGAACGCCCGCGGGAGCAAGACGATCCCGGTGAGCAGCGGCCCGGCAGTCAGCCCGAACGCGGCGTCCGGCGCTCCGGAATCGGGAGCGGTCAGCAAAAACGGGACGAGGATGTTGACGCCGATGACCGAGTAGCCGCTGACCATCGAGACGATGTTCGTGAACAAGACCGGGCGCGAAGCAAGCACCGTCAAATCCATCAGCGGATCGCTCGTTCGCAGCTCGCGCAACAGCCAGGCACAGACCGCGGCGGCCGCGACAACGAAGAGACCGATGGCCAGCGGCGATGCCCAGCCGCGACTCGGACCCTCGGTCAGGGCGATGATCAGCGCGGCGATGGCGGCACCGAAAAGCAGGGCACCGGGCGTGTCGAGCCGGCGCGGCGTCCGCACGGAGTTCGCCGGGACGATGGCCCAGACCAGTCCGATGGCGACAATGAGCGCTATCGCTCCAACGCCGAAGACCCACCGCCACGAAGCGAATTCGGTGATCAGCCCGCCGACGCCGAATCCGGCCGCCGCACCGAGCCCAAAGCCTCCGGTCAGCACGCCGATGCCGGGACCGATCCGATGCTGCGGCAATTCGTCCCGCAAAATCGAAAAGCTCAACGGGAAGACGGCTCCGCCGGCGCCCTGCACCAGTCGCCACATCACCAGCAGTCCGATTGACGGCGCGAACGCCGCGCCGATGCTGCCGACCGTGAAGATCGCCAGCGCAAGCAGATAAATGCGCCGCTTGCCGAATCTGTCGGCGACCTTGCCCAAGAGCAACGGGGCGACCGAGGCCACGATGAAGTATCCGGACAACAGCCACGACGTCCACTCGCGGGACGCTCCGAGCTCGTGGCGGACGACCGGCAGTGCCGGAGTAATTGCCGTCTGCTGGAATCCGTAGACCAAGTCGGCGATGAGCAAAGCGGCGAGAATCGACCACGGCGGCGCGGAAAACCTCAGTGCCCGTCCCGTGCGGAAATTCTCGGAATGCACGATTTCAACAATTTCACACGGGAAAAGAGGCGGGTCGGGCGGCGGCGTCGCTAAGCGATGGCGCCGCGCGCAAGCGGCACAATGAGCGGCGTCCCGGTTTCCGGATCCGGGATCACGCGGGCGCGAAGCGAAAAGACGCGCTCGACCAGGTCGGCGTCCACGATTTCGGACGGCGGGCCCTCCGCCACGATGGAGCCGTCCTTCATCGCTATCAAATGCGTGGCATAGCGGCACGCGTGATTGAGATCGTGCAGGACGGCGACCATGGTGTACCCGGACGATTCATGCAGATCGGCGCACAGATCGAGTACTTCGATCTGGTGAGCGACGTCCAAGAACGTGGTCGGCTCGTCCAGAAGCAGGACAGGGGTCTGCTGGGCCAGCGCCATTGCCAGCCAGACGCGCTGACGTTGCCCGCCGGATAGCTCGTCGACGAGCCGGTCGGCCAGGTCGACGATGTTCGTGGACGCCATTGCGTCGGTGACCGCGCGTTCGTCGTCCGACGACCAACGGGCCAGCAGCTTTTGGTACGGGTGCCGTCCGCGCGCCACCAGATCGGCTACCGTGATGCCGTCGGGCGCTTGCGACGACTGCGGGAGCACTCCCAAGCGACGAGCCACTTCCTTGCCCGGCAGCGACTGGATCAGCTCGCCGTCCAAATACACGCAGCCGGACGACGGCTTGAGCAGTCGCGACAGTGCGCGCAACGCCGTCGACTTGCCGCAGGCGTTGGGACCGACGATCACCGTGAACGAGCCGTCCGGAATGTTCATGGTGAGGTTCTCGGCGACAACTCGTTTGTCGTAGCCGAGGGTAAGGCCCTCGCCGTGCACGCGGCCCCGCGTTCCGGCGTCCGGCACGACGGCCGTCTGAGTCACTGTCGTCTCCTTTTCATGACGTGTTCGAGTTCTAGCCACGGCCGGCTCGCCACTGGCGCGTCAAAAGCCACGCCAAATAGGCGCCGCCGATTGCGCTGGTGAGGACGCCCGTCGGCAGCTGAGTGGGCGCGAAAAGTCGTTGAGCGGCGAAATCGGCCACCATCATCAGCAGTGCGCCCATCAGCCCGGCCGTCACGGGGCCGGGGCGGTGCGATCGGCACAACATGCGCGCCAGATGCGGCGAGGCCAACGCCACGAACGCAATTGGTCCCACTGCCGCGGTGGCCACGGCCGTCAGCCCGACGCCGACGACCATGAGCAGCATTCTGTCGCGTTCGACCGAGACGCCGAGCGCCTTTGCGGTGTCGTCACCCATCTCCATCAGCGCCAACGACGGGTTCAGCTTCAACGCCATCGGCATCAAGAGTGCCAGGCAGATGCCGACGGCGATGTCCTCGGGCCAGCCGCGCCCGTTCAAGGTTCCGGTGATCCAAATGGCAGCCCCTTGCGCTTGGTCGACCTGAGCGCGAAGGATGAGGTACGAGTTCAGCGACATCAGCACGGCGGACACGCCGATGCCGACAAGAACCAGTCGGTAACCTTGCACGCCGCCCTTGAACGAGAGGCCGTATACGATTGCGGCCGTGACGAACCCGCCGGCGATCGCTCCGCCCGACACCGCCGCGCCGGAAGCACCGACCACGAGGATCTGCACCAGCGCGCCGGACGCCGCGCCCGACGTGAATCCGATGATGTCCGGGCTGCCGAGCGCGTTGCGCGAGATCGATTGGAAGATTGCTCCGGAAATGCCGAACGCGCAGCCGGTCAGAGCTGCCAGCAGTACCCGCGGCAGCCGCCAATCGACGACCACGAGGTCGGCTGCGCGGCTGCCGTGGCCGGTCAACGCGGCAAAGACCTCGCCGGGGGTCAGCGTGAAATCGCCCAGCATCAGGCCGAGGACTGCGACAAGCACGATCGCCGCCGTCACGGCCAATCCGACGATGAGAGGCCGGACGGCGCGTCGGTGCCCTATCGGCGCGGCGGTGCCTGCGCGCCGGCGCAGGGCGGGAGTGGCGCTCACAGCTGCGCCAGCTTCCGGCGCCGGACGAGCGCGATGAAGACCGGTGCGCCGACGAACGCCGTGACGATGCCGACCTGGATCTCGCCGGGGGAGGCGACGACACGGCCGACGATGTCCGACCCCAGCAAAAGGATCGGGCCGAGTACCGCCGAATACGGCAACACCCAGTGTTGGTTCGGCCCGACGAGTGCGCGCGCAATGTGTGGAATTGTCAAGCCAACAAACGCGATGGGCCCGGCGGCGGCTACCGCGGCGCCGCACAGCAGCGTGACCGCGACCAGCGAGCCGGTCCGGACGAGTCCGAGATGTGCGCCGAGGGCCTTCCCGGTATCGTCCCCGAGCGCCATGGCGTTGAGCGGGCCGGCCAAGGCGAAAGACAGGACGAGCCCTGCCGCAAAGAACGGCAGCAACGGAACGAGGAAGTCGTTGCCGCGCCCGACCAACGACCCGACGTCCCAAAACCGGAACTTGTCGAACGCCTGCACATTGGTCAGCGTGATACCGCGGGTGACGGCGACGAGGGCTGCCGCAATCGCCGTGCCGGCCAGCGCCAAGCGCACCGGGGTGGCGCCGCCGCGGCCGGCGGATCCGAGGACGTAGACGAGCACGGTTGCCAGTGCTGCGCCGGCGAACGCGAACCAGACGTATCCGGTGACGCTTCCGACGCCGAGCAGTGAGATGCCCAGAACGACGGCGACCGCGGCTCCGGCATTGATGCCGAGGATGCCCGGGTCGGCGAGCGGATTGCGCGTCAATGCCTGCATGAGTGCGCCGGCGACTCCAAGCGCCGCCCCGACAAGGATTCCGGCTTCGGCCCGCGGCACGCGGAGCGACCGGACTATTGCGACGTCGTAGCCGTGTCCGCCGTTCCACAGCGCGTCCCAGACCACCGCCGGGGACAGGCTTTTTGATCCGACCATGATGCTCACAACCGCGACAGCTGCAAGGAGGGCGACGGCCGCCACGAGACCCGGCGCAGCGCCGCGCTTGCCGAACAGGCCGCTGCCGCCGGGATGGCCGGACGCTTTGCCGTTCGACCGGCTTGCCGCGCCGGGGCGGCGGTTCGGTCGATCGGTGGCAAGGGGCATGAGCGGCTTCCGGGTCTGTCGTCACAATGGTTACGGGCTTTTCTATGGTAAGCCTAACCTGCATATGAGAGACAGTGGCTCGGGGATGATGCACATCACCACGTACCCTCGTACCATGTCGAACCAGCCCGAACCCGTCAACAGGTACTTTTCCGAGCAAATGTCCCGCGACACCCGCGCGCGGGCCGAAGCCGCCGAGCCGCCGTCGTCACGCTTCGCCGGCGCGCCGCGGAAAATCCTGGACCGGGCCGGAGCTGCGGTCGATACCGAAGCCGGCCGCCTGATTGCACTCAGCCACTCGTTGCACGCCAATCCGGAGACTGCGTTCGACGAACGCGAATCGGCACGGGCGATAATCCGGCTGCTCGCTGATTCGGGAGTGTCGGCCGAGCTCGGCGTCCACGGCCTGGAAACCGCGATTCGGTCCGAGTTCGTCCGGCCGGGGACCCCGGAGGACGCTCCCGCCATCGCCATCCTTGCCGAGTACGACGCATTGCCGGAGATCGGCCACGGATGCGGCCACAACGTGATAGCAGCGGCAGGGGTCGGTGCTTACCTGGCGGTGCGTTCGGCACTGGCCGAGGGCGATCCGGCTGAAGCCCCGGGGCGCGTCGTCTTTCTCGGCACCCCCGCCGAAGAGGGCAATTCGGGCAAGGAATACATGGCCCGTGCCGGTGCCTTCGACGGGATCGACGCGGCAGTGATGGTGCATCCGTACGGCTACGACGTCGCCGAGCAGGTCTGGTTGGGCCGGCGTCTCATGTCCGTCACCTTCCACGGTGCCGCGGCACATGCTTCGGCCCAGCCGTTCATGGGGCGCAACGCGTTGGACGCCGCGACGCTCGCCTACCACGCAGTGGGGCTGCTGCGTCAGCAGATGCTGCCGGTCGACCGTGTGCACGCCGTCATCAGCGAAGGCGGGACGCGCCCCAGCATCATCCCGGAGACCGCCGAAATGAAGTTGTACGCCCGCAGCAAGTACCCGGAGACGTTGAAGTCCCTCAGCGACAGATTGACCAAGATCGCCGAAGGGGCCGCCATGATGACCGGCACCGGCGTTGACATCGAATGGGACGACAAGCCGGCGTCACTGCCGGTGCGTACCAACGGCGCGCTGACCGGACGCTGGGCGGTTGCCCAATCGGCGCGCGGCAGGCAGTCGCTGCCGCTCGGTGTCGTGCCCGAGACGATTGCGGCGTCCACGGACTTCGGCAATATCAGCTACCGGCTGCCCGGTATCCACCCGCTCATCAAGATCGCCGACGCCGGCACCGCATTGCACACCCGGGAGTTCGCCGAGGCGGCCGCCGGCACGGAAGCGGACGAGGCCGTGCGGGACGGCGCGTACGGCCTGGCCGCCGTCGTTCTGGACTATCTGGCCGACGGCGACTTGCGAGACGCGGTGGATCAGGAGTTCGAAGACCAGGGCGGGGCCGTCGACGTGCCGCGCTTTTTCGACTGACCGCGTCGCCGAGCGGCGACCGGAGGGGTTGGTACAACGGTTTCGCACTTGATGGATTGTTGAGATGACGGAACGTGCCTGCACGTCGTACACCTGAGGCATGACGGAGCAGCGGCGAGCCCGAGAAAGGGTTCCGGGTGCGCGCCTGCGGGGGCGGCTCGTGCGCCTCGGCGTGCTGGGCCCGGCCTTCATCGCGGCAGTGGCGTATGTGGATCCCGGAAACTTCGCCACGAACTTCTCCGCCGGAGCCAGACACGGCTATTTGCTGTTGTGGGTGATCGTGGCGGCCAACGTGTTCGGCATGATCGTGCAATACCTGTCGGTCAAACTGGGCACGGTGACCGGTCGGAGCCTACCCGAGTTGATCCGCGACACGGCACCGCCCTGGGTGACGCTGGGGATGTGGCTGCAGGCCGAATTCATCGCCATTGCCACCGACCTGGCCGAGTTGATCGGCGGTGCGCTGGCGTTGAACATGCTCGTCGGGATGCCCATGCCGGCCGGAGTACTCGCCATCGGAGCAGTCGGGCTGCTGGTGCTCATGCTCTCGGGTACGGGACGCCGCCGGTTCGAATACGCCGTCATCGGTTTCCTGGCCGTCATCCTCATTGGACTCGGCTACGGGCTCGTGTCGGCGGGGATGTCGGTTCCGGACGCTGCGGCCGGTCTGGTGCCGCGGCTTCCGGACGAGTCCGCGGTCGTCTTGTCGGCCGGGATCCTCGGCGCCACGCTGATGCCGCACGTGGTGTACCTGCACTCGGGACTTCCCGAGGCCGCAACACCGACCGAGGCGCCCGAGACCGCCCGGGCCCTGCGCCGCCACCGCGTCAACGTGGTCGTGGCCATGACGGCCGCCGGCGTCATCAACGCCGCCATGCTGCTGATGTCCGCCGGGCTGCGGATCGGCGGGCCGGACGCCGTCAGGGCCGGGGGAGAGGACCTGGGGCGGATCTTCCGCGTGATCGAATCGATCAGCGGGCCGGCCGCGGCAATCGCGTTTGCCGTTGCGTTGCTGGCTTCCGGGCTGGCATCCACGAGCGTGGGCACGTTCGCCGGTCAGGTGATCATGGACGGCTTCCTGCACCGGCGCATCCACCCGGCCATCTTGCGGGGCGTGACACTGGTTCCGGCAATGGCGCTCGTGGTGGCCGGGATGAACGCCACGGACGCGCTGGTGCTCTCGCAGGTCGTGCTGTCGTTCGGCATCCCGTTCGCCGTCATTCCGTTGGTGTGGATCACTGCCCGACGCCGGCACATGGGCGCTTACCGGAATGCGTGGGCACTGACGGCTGCGGCAGTGGTCATCGCGGTCGGCGTGATCGCGTTGAACGCGTACCTGGTCGCGACACTGCTGGACTAATGCCGGATCGGCGCATTCGGCGCACGCACAGGGCGTTCCGATAGCATTGTGTGACGAGACACGCGAGCCGGTCGGCGGCCGCGTGCCCCCTTTTTCAACCGGAGGACATCGATATGCCGTCCAGCAACCCGATCTTCGCCCGTAACAGGGCCCTCAACGGGCGCGATCCGAACGCGCCGCTCATGACCAAGGAACAACTCGAGAACCTGTACGCCCAGCCGTCCGCGGGTCCGGCGCAGACCGGCCGGATGACGTACGACGACGTCATGATCAAGACCGGGTCCCTCTTCGCGGTCCTGCTCGCTGCAGCCGTTGTCGGCTGGTTCGTGCCCGCGTTGGCGCTTCCGATGGCGCTTGTCGGATTCGTCCTCGGCCTGGTCAACGCGTTCAAGCGCGAACCGTCGCCGGCGCTCATCATCATTTACGCGGCAGCGCAAGGCGTCTTCTTGGGCGGCATCTCCGGGATCTTCGAGGGCATGTACTCGGGAATCGTGCTGCAGGCGGTCATCGGCACCTTCAGCGTGTTTGGCGTCATGCTTGCGCTTTTCGCCTCCGGCAAGATCCGGGTCACGCCCAAATTCACGAAAATGCTGTTAATGGCGGTCATCGGCTACGGCGTCTTTTGCCTGGTCAACCTCGGCGTCATGCTGTTCAACCCGGACATGAGCATGTTCGGCATGCGCGGCATCGAAGTGGACCTGCCGATCATCGGACGGATGCCGCTGGGCATCGTCATCGGCGTCGTGGCGGTCGTCCTTGCCGCGTTCTGCCTCGTCATGGACTTCGACATGATCCAAAAGGGCGTGCAGAACGGCATCCCGCGCAAATACGCCTGGACGTGCGCCTTCGGTCTCATGGTCACGCTGATCTGGCTCTACATCGAGATCTTGCGCATCCTCGCCCTTTTCCGCGGCCGGTAAATGCCGGGCGAGCAGGTCCGGCAGCTGCTCCTCGAACGTCGGCGGCTGACGAACCGCATCATCGGGTTGTCAATTGCGCAGTTGGACGCCGTGCCCGCCGGCGCCGATGAATCGCGCCGTGGCCTCATTCTCCGGGCGATCGGCAGTATGGCCGACTTGGGTGCCCGCGCCGAGGGGCGGCCGGTGCGACCAGTTCCGGACGCCGGCGACAGGACTCTTGCCGACAGGCTGGCCGTCATGATCGACGACGTCGCCCTGGCCGGGGCGGGGCCGGACCTTGACGAGGGGATCGAAATCCTGGTGGGACTGCGCCGGGCGCTGTGAGGCGCCCTACGCTTTCGTCAGCGCCGTCGTCACGCCCAAGCCGATGATGGCGCACCCGCCGACGGCGGAAAAGGCTTCGAGCCGGCGCGGCGACTTGCCGAAGAACGCCCGGGCCGCCCCGGCAGCGAAGGCCCACGCACTGTCGGTGACCAGGCCGATCACGAGCGGCACAAGCGCCAACACAAGCATTTGCGCGGGCAAGTTGCCGGCGCCGGCCCGGACGAATTGCGGCAGGATCGCCGCGAACACGATGTAGACCTTCGGGTTCGTGATCCCCACGACCACGCCCTGGCGGAACTGTCGCGGGCCGTTGCCGCGTACCCGGCGGGACGGCGCGTCCGATCCGGGCGGCGACGCCGAGCCCGTCGGGGCGGTGACGTCTCGCCGGTGCCGGATCGCTTGCACGCCGAGGTAGACCAGATAGGCCGCGCCCGCGTACTTGACGACCGTGAAGACGATCTCCGACTTGGCCAAGACGTTGCCGAGCCCCAGGGCGACGACGGCGGCGACGAGATACGAGCCGATCGAATTGCCCAGAATGCTGAGAATCGCCGAACGGCGGCCTTCCGCGAGTGTCCGGCCGATGACGAACATGACCGCCGGCCCCGGCACGACTATCAGCACGACGCACGCTGCGGCGAACGTGAGAACTTGCTGCGCTGTCACCATCGGCCGGTACGCCCGATCAGCTCAATGCGCGCCGCAACGTGTCGAGCCCCACCGAGCCCACGTCGAGGGCGCGCCGGTGGAACGCCTTGATGTCGAATTCCCGGCCGGCGCGCTCGGCGTCGGCACGGGCCTCGTCGCGGATGTTCTCCCACAGCCGCTGTCCGACCTTGTAGGACGTCGCCTGCCCCGGCCAGCCAAGATAGCGCAGCAACTCGAACCGCAGGAATTCGTCGTCCATATTGGCGTTCGCCTGCAGGAACGGCCAGGCCTTGTCGGCATCCCACGTGCCGCCGCCCCATTCCTCCGGGGCCGGCTTCCCCAAGTGCACACCGATGTCGATGACGACTCGTGCGGCCCGCAGCCGCTGTCCGTCGAGCATGCCCATCCGGTCGGCCGGATCGTCAAGATAACCCAGCTCCGCCATCAGCCGTTCGGCGTAGAGTGCCCAGCCCTCGCCGTGGCCGGACACCCAGCAGGCGAGTCTGCGCCATTTGTTGAGCAGCTCGGTGCGGTACACGGTCTGTCCGCACTGCAGATGATGCCCGGGCACGCCTTCGTGGTACACGGTCGTCGTCTCGCGCCAGGCATTGAACTGCGTGACTCCCTCCGGTACCGACCACCACATGCGACCGGGCCGGGAGAACCCGTCGGCCGGCGGCGTGTAATAGATGCCGCCGTCCTGGGTCGGAGCGATCTTGCATTCGATGGTGCGTACCGGGTCCGGGATGTCGAAATGCGTGCCGGCCAGCTCGCGCACTGCCGTGTCGGCGAGATCTTGCATCCAGGCCTGCAGCTCGGCGGTGCTGTTCAGCCGGCGGGCCGGATCGGCATCCAAGAGCTCCATCGCCTCCTGGACGCCGGCTCCCGGCTTGATCTGCCGGGCGACTTCTTCCTGCTCGGCGGTGATGCGCGCGAGCTCGTCCAAGCCCCACTGGTAGGTCTCGTCGAGGTCGACCTCGGCTCCGATGAAGTAGCGCGACCATAACGCGTATTCCTCACGCCCGACCGCATCCGATTCCCGCGCGACGGGGGAGAGCTCGGACTCGAGATACGAGGCAAGCTCGCGATAGGCCAGTCCGGCGTCCGAAGCGGCTCCGGACAGTTCGGAGCGCAGGGTGTCGGGCAGAGTCGGGTCCGCACCGGCGGCCAGACCGGCGAAGAACCCATCGCCAGCACCGATCTGATTCGCCTGCTTGATGCATTCGGCGACCTGACGCCGGGCAGCGACGCGGTCGGCCCGGCGTCCGGCGTCCAATGATTCGATATAGCCGTGGACGGCGCGCGGCACATCGCGCATCCGGGCCGCGATGTTCTGCCAGTCGTCGACATCCGCCGACGGCATCAGGTCGAAGATCGCGCGAATACTCTGCAACGGCGATTCGATCACGTTGAGTTCGCCCAGCAGGTAGCCGCGATCTGCGATCTCCTTGTCGAGGCCAAGACGCTCGGTCATGGCATCGAGCGTGACCTCGTCAACGGCATCGCGCGGCGTGAGGCCGTCCAGCTGCGCAAGCGTCGACTCCGTCAGCGCGCTCACGGCGTCGAGACCCGGCGGCGAGAAATCGTCCAGGCGCGTATCGTCGCCAGGCACGCCCAAAGCCGTTGCGGTCATGGGGGAGAGGCCGGCCAGCTTTTCGACGTAGGCGTCGGCTACGGCATCGATCTCGGACGGGGTTCTGCTCGTGGTGTCATCGTTGCTCACACGATGCACTCTATCCTCATGGGCGCGGTCAGGCGCGAGCGGATCCTCGGGCCGAGGCGCGCCACGCCCCGGGGCCGGCAGCCGGCGCGCGGGTCACGAGATCGGCGTGCGAGTTCCAGGTTGACGCGGACCGTCGCTTGATGGGTTCGGCCTTGAGGCCGGACGGCGAGAACGCCACGGATTGCAGCACTGCCGTCACCGCCGCGATCTCGTCAGCCGTGGCGTCGCCGAGGACGCGGAAGTCCACGGGGGCGGAATGCCGTCCTTCGGGTGTGCCGCCGACGAGGCTGCCGGTGCTCATAGCGGGATGTTCCCGTGCTTCTTGGCCGGCAGCGATGCCCGCTTGTTCCGCAGCGTGCGCAGTCCCTGCACGATCCGGGCGCGCGTTTCACTCGGGGCGATGACGGCGTCGATGTAGCCGCGCTCGGCGGCCAGGTACGGATTGAGCAGCGCGTCTTCGTACTCGTCGACGAGCTGTGTACGCAGCGCCTCGACGTTCTCGCCGCCCGCGGCTGCCGCGGCCAGCCGCTTGCGGTACACGATATTGGCCGCGCCCTGAGCGCCCATGACGGCGATCTGCCCCGTCGGCCAGGCCAGATTCAAATCCGCGCCAAGCTGCTTCGACCCCATCACGCAGTAGGCGCCGCCGTACGCCTTACGGGTGATCACGGTGATCATCGGCACCGTGGCCTCGCCGTAGGCGAAGATCAGTTTGGCGCCGCGGCGGATGATGCCGTTCCATTCCTGATCGGTTCCCGGCAGGAAACCCGGCACGTCGACGAACGTCAGGATCGGCACGTTGAAGGCGTCGCATGTGCGCACGAACCGGGCGGCCTTTTCCGACGCGTTGATGTCAAGGGTGCCGGCCAGCTGTGACGGTTGGTTGGCAATGATGCCGACCGGTTCGCCTTCGACTCGACCGAAGCCGATGACGATATTGGGGGCGTACAGTTCCTGTACTTCCAAGAACTCGGCATCGTCCAGCACGGTGGTGAGGACTTCTTTGATGTCGTACGGCTGGCTCGCCGAATCAGGAATCAGCGTGTCGAGCCCGCGATCGGCGTCATTCAACTCGAGGTCGGCGGGGAAGTCGTACGCCGGGGCGTCTGTCAAATTGTTCTGGGGAAGGAACGACACGAGGTCCTTGACGTATTCGAGGGCGTCGCTTTCGTCCACTGCCAGATAGTGGGCGTTACCGGACGTCGCATTGTGCGCGCGTCCGCCGCCGAGTTCCTCGAACCCGACATCTTCTCCGGTGACGGTCTTGATGACGTCCGGGCCGGTGATGAACATGTGCGAGGTCTTGTCGACCATGACGGTGAAATCGGTGATGGCCGGCGAATACACCGCGCCCCCGGCCGTGGGGCCCATGATGACCGAGATCTGCGGGATCACGCCGGAAGCCTGCACGTTTTGGCGGAAGATCTCCGCAAACAGCGCGATGGACGCCGGGCCCTCCTGGATCCGGGCGCCGCCGGAATCGTTGATACCGATGATGGGGCAGCCCAGCCGGAGCGCCGTTTCCTGGATCTTCACGATCTTCTGGCCGAACACCTCGCCCAGCGAGCCGCCGAGAACCGTGAAATCGTGGGCGAACACGGCTACCGGCCGGCCCTCGATCGTGCCGAGACCCGTGACGACGCCGTCGCCGTCGAACTTCTTCGAGTCCATGCCGAAGTTCGTCGACCGGTGCCTGGCGAACTCGTCGATCTCATTGAACGAGCCGGGATCGAGCAGCTTGTCCAAGCGTTCGCGGGCGGTCTGCTTGCCGCGTCCGTGCTGGGAAGCGATGGCGCGTTCGTTTCCGGCATGCGCCGCATCGCGGCGGCGGTGGAACTCCGCCAGCTTGCCTGCGGTCGTCTTGAGATCCGGAGCGTCCCCGGTGGTCGTGGCCGGCGCCGCGGCCTTCGGCGCGGGCGCATCGACTCGGGTGGCGGCGAGCGAATATTCCATCAGCCGGCTCCTTTTCGGTCGAGCGTTCGACGACACTTTGCCGTCCTACTAATTCTCACGCTAGAGACCCCATGAAAGCGGCTGTGGGAATCATGACGTGTCGCGTCCCATCAACTGTGGAAAACGACAAACGGCACCGGTTTCAGGGGACGTTCACTTCGGCCCGATACAGTGACGAGGTGCACAATGAATCGAATTCCGGTACCCCAGGCGATGCCGGCCGGTTCTCCGATCTGGAGCGTCCCGGTCTCGACGTCCGAGCCCTGCGTCGCGCGCTCTGCCCGCCGTCCGGCCCGTTCGCCCGGGTCGAACTCGTCGAAGAGATCGCGTCGACGAACGAGCAGCTGGCCGGCGACGCGTCGGCGGACCAGGCGGCGTGGCCAGATCTTTCCGTCCTGACGACCGACTACCAGTCCGCAGGGGCCGGACGACGCGGGCGCGGCTGGGCGACACCGCCGCGGTCCGCCGTGTTGGTCTCGGTGTTGCTGCGGCCGGGCCAGGACGGGCCGGGGTGGCCGGCCGACGCGTACGGGTGGCTTCCGCTCTTGGGTGGTCTCGCCGCCGCCGAGGCGCTTGCCGATGTGGCGGGCCTCGATACGGGTGTGAAATGGCCGAACGACGTGCTGGTACGCGAAGGCGAGAAGAAGCTTGTCGGTGTGCTGGCCAGGGCCTTGACCATCGACCGGGGCGACCGCAACGAAAGTGCCGTCGTGCTGGGAGCAGGCATCAACGTGTCCTTGTCGGCCGCGGAACTGCCCGTCGAAACGGCGACGTCGGTCGAACTGGCCGGCGGTTCGACGACCGATCGGGACACGATTCTTCGGGCCTACCTTCGCCGCGCGGCGTACTGGTATGCGGCGATGCGCGAGACCGGCGGGGACGCCGAGTCGGCGGGCCTCGCCGCGGCGGTGCGTGAAAACACGATGACTATCGGCCGGGACGTCGTCGCCGAACTGCCCGGCGGCGAGCGGCTGACCGGTCGCGCACGCGCCATGGACGACGCCGGGCGGCTCGTGATCATCGACCCGGCCGGCGTGCCCACCAGCCTGGCGGCCGGCGACGTGGTCCATCTCCGGGCAGGTGACCTGTGACGAAATCGGACGACTGGATCGAATCCCGCGACGCGCCCGAGACCTCACAGCTGACGGTCGTGTCGGGTGACGGCACGCCGAGCGACGGGGCGAAAGACAGCGAGGAACCCGAGTCGAATCCGCCGGTCGGCACGGACGACGTCGATGACGAGGAACTGCGCGCGCTGACGGCGAACCTGCGGGCGGCCGCGGACAAGCTCGAACGGCGCCTGATGGGCGGCGAACGCCACCTCAACCGCCGGGAAGTGGCGGCCGGGGCCGGCGTGTCGATGCTGTCGGCTCGAAGGCTCTGGCGAGCGCTGGGATTTCCGAACGTGGCCGATGACGATGTTGCGTTCACGGTCGGCGATCTGGAGGGCCTGCAAACCGTCGTCGACATGGTGCGCCGCGACGTCGTCAGCGAGGACGTCGCGATCTCCCTGACGCGCGCTATCGGCCAGACCATGGACAGGCTCGTCGTATGGCAGGCCGAGACGCTTGTCGAACACCTGGCCACCAGTCGCGGCATCGACGACACGCGAGCGCGGGAACTGCTGGTGACCGAATTGGACGCCGTGGTCACCCCGTTGCAAAACATGATGGTGTACGCGTGGCGCCGTGAACTCGCTTCGGCCGTCGGCCGTCTCAGCGTGCGGGCCGCCGACGGGCTGGCGCAAAAGAACCGGCACGAATGGTATGACGAGGGTCTGCCGTTGGCGCGGGCCGTCGGATTCGCCGACCTGGTGTCGTTCACCCGCTTGTCCCAAGGAATGGAACCGAGGAAGCTCGCCAAGCTGGTGCAGCGGTTCGAGACCTTGACGTACAACATCATTGCGGCAGGCGGCGGTCGCGTGATCAAAACGGTTGGCGATGAGGTGTTCTTTGCCGCCGAATCGCCGGAGACGGGAGCCGAGATCGCGTTGAGCCTTGCCGAGCAAATCGGCGCCGATCCGGATCTGCCGCATGCACGCGTGTCGCTGGTGTGGGGCCGGATCCTGTCGCGACTCGGCGACATTTTCGGGTCGACAGTCAACCTTGCCGCACGCCTGACTGCCGTGGCCGAGCCCGGTACGGTGCTGATGGACGCGTCCACCGCCGCAACTCTCGGGCCGGACGAGCGGTTCGTCCTGCTGCCGCAGCCGAGCCGCTCGTTACAAGGTTTCGGCAGCGTCAACACCGTTCAGTTGGCTCGCGGCCGCGGCGAGGGCATCGACATCGACCTGGAATAGCGGCTTATGCGCCGATGACGGCGCGGATCGCGGCTTCCAGCGTGTCGCCGTCCAGCGGCCTGCCCAAGGCGATGGCTTGCACGATTGCGCCGTCCAGCAACATCGTGACGGCGGCGACCGCTTCGGCCTGCGCGTACGGCGCCAGGATCGCCGACAGCCTGTCCACCCACTGCTCGGCGAGGGGGCGAAGCGAGAGTTCCCGGGCTGCGGCAACGTACAGTTCGTATTCGATGATCGCCGTCGACCCGGCGTCCACGTACTGCGCGGCAAGTTCGACGAGCGCGGCAGGCACGTCCGCGCTGCGTCGGAGGAATCGTTCCCAGTCGTCAAGCTCGTCGTCGTACCCGGCCATTGCGGCTTCAAGTGCCGTGGTGGTCAGATCCGACAGCGTCGGAAAATAATAAGTTGTCGATCCCAGCGGAACGCCGGCCTGCTCGGCTATCAGCCGGTGCGTGGCGCCGGCCAGGCCGTGGTCGGCAATGACGTCGACGGCCGCCCGGAGTATCTCTTCCCGGCGTCCGGCAGGTTGCCGGGGACTGCGCGTGCCGCTCAATGCGCGGCCGACTTCATATTGAGGATCACGACGCCGGCAACTACCAACGCCAGTCCGAGCACGGTGAGCGCGTCGAGCTTTTCATGCAGGAACATCACGCCGACGGCCACGATGGCCACTGTTCCCATGCCGGCCCAGACGGCGTAGGTGAGCCCGACCGGCAGGGTCTTGACGATTTGCGCGAGCAGGAAAACCGAGACGACGTAGAGACCGAGCGATCCCACTGACGGCCACAATCTGGTGAACCCGTCGGTGAACTTCAGCAGATAGGTGCCGCCGACCTCCGACGCGATTGCCGCCGCCAACGCGAAATACACCATGACGATCCGATTCTCTTGGACAAATGCACATGTACAAATGTACACGAACCGGCCGTGGCCGGCACAGTGCGCCGGCGACGCGGGCGGGCTCGGTTAAAAGAGCGGGTCGGCGTCGGTGATGACGACGCCATCCGAATCGGGCTTCGCCCTGGCTATCGATTCCTTTTCGTCATCGGTGGCACGGCGACCGCTCTTCGATTCATGTGCGGGAAGACCGGAGTCGTCGGGGCCGCCCGGATTATCCGCGGCGTCCGGCGCTGTGCCCGGCGCGGTGCCTCCCGCGTTGGTCGGCACGCCGCCGATGGCGTCCAGCCGGCGTTCGAGCGGAACTCCGGAACCGTCGCGGCGCCCGAACTCCACCGGCAGCACCCGGGCCACGCCGCTGGACGACGCTGCGGACGGCCCCGGCCCGGCCCAAGCCAGGTCGAGTGCCGACTCGGTCTTCAAGAATCGGTGCGCACGCACACCACCCGTTGCACGGCCCTTGGCCGGATAATCGGCCAGCGGGGTCACCTTGGCGCTCATGGGCGCCGTACCGGGCAGGCCCTCGCCCGAGGACACGGTCGCCACGAGGGCGGCGTCGACGTCCGTGACCGCGCCGAAGAAGATGACTGTCGCCTTGGGCGAGAGCTTCATCCCTGCCACCCCGCCGGCGCCCCGGCCCTGCGGGCGCACCTTGGACGCGGCAAAGCGCAACAACTGGGCATCCGAACTGATGAAGACCAGTTCATCGTCGTCGGACGACAATTGGGCCGCGCCCACTACCGAATCGTTCGGCTTGAGCGAGATAACGTCCCAACTGTCCTTGTTCGGCGCGGCCTCGGCCGCAACCCGTTTGACGACGCCGTTGGCGGTGCCGAGTGCGAACCCGGGCCCGGACTCGCCGAGCGGTACGAGCCCGATGAGCTTTTCGTTCTTCTCCAGGGACAGGAATTCACGGATCGGCGCTCCGCCGGACACATTGACCCGTTGCGCGGCCGGCGGCAGCGTGGGCATGTCGAGAACCGGGAGCTTGATCAGCCGTCCGGCCGACGTGACGGCGCCGACGTCGCCTCGGGCCGTGGCGGCGATCTGACTGACGAGCGCATCGTGTTTCGTGCGTTTGCCTTCGGCGGGCAGCGGAGTCAGATCGGTGCTGCGGGCGATGAGGCCGGACGTCGACAGCAGCACCCAGCACGGATCGTCGGGTATTTCCAAAGGCGCAGCACTCTTGCCGCCCTGCCCGGCGGCGACGGTCGGCGGGGCGGCGGAGGCCTCCAGAAGGATCGTGCGCCGCGGCGTGGCGAACTCCTCGGCGACTTCGCCCAATTCGGTCGACACCACCTGGCGCAGCAAGGAGTCGTCGCCGAGGATTTCCTTGAGGCGTTCGATCTCGCTGCGCAGTTCGTCGCGTTCGGCTTCCAGATCGATCGTCGAGAACTTGGTCAGCCGGCGCAGCTGCAGATCGAGGATGTACGTCGCTTGCGCGTCGGAGAGGTCGAAGACTGTCATCAACCGGGTCTTGGCCTGGTTCGAGTCATCGCTCGACCGGATCAGTTGGATCACCTCGTCGATGTCGACGATGGCGATCAGCAGGCCTTCGACGAGGTGCAGGCGGGCCTCGTTCTTGGCCAACCGGAACTTCGATCGGCGGCTGACGACGGCAAGCCGGTGCTCGATGTACACCTCGAGCAGTTCCTTGAGCCCGAGGGTTTGCGGCTGCCCGTCGACAAGCGTGACGTTGTTGATGCCGAACGAGTCCTCCATGGGCGTCACCCGGTAGAGCGTCTCGAGCACGGCGTCCGGATTGAACCCGTTCTTCAGTTCGATGACGAGCCGCAGGCCGTGATGCCGGTCGGAGAAGTCGTCGATGTTCGTCACGCCGGTCAGCTTGCCGGCCTTGTACGCGTCCTTGACCTTGTCACTGACCTTTTCCGGCCCGACCATGTACGGCAGCTCGGTGACCACGATTCCCTTTTTGCGGGCCGTGACGTTTTCCACAGTGCACGTTGCCCGGGTCTTGAACGAGCCGCGCCCCGTCGCGTACGCCTGCCGGATGCCCTCCAAGCCGATGATGCGCCCACCGGACGGCAGATCCGGTCCGGGCACGAACTTCATCAACTCATCGAGGGTGGCGTCGGGGTGCGCAATCAAATGCCGCGTCGCAGCGATCACTTCGCCCAGATTGTGCGGGGCCATATTCGTCGCCATCCCGACGGCGATGCCGGAGGTGCCGTTGACAAGCAGGTTCGGGAACGCCGAGGGAAGGCGTTCGGGCTGGGTGAGAGTGTTGTCGTAATTGGGGATGAAATCGACGACGTCCTCATCGAGGCCGGCCACCATGGCCATCGCCGCCTTGGTCAGCCGAGCCTCCGTATACCGCGGGGCGGCCGGCCCGTCGTCCAGCGATCCGAAGTTGCCGTGCCCGTCGACGAGCGGCTGGCGCATAGTGAAATCTTGGCTGAGCCGGACGAGCGCGTCATAGATGGCAGCGTCCCCGTGGGGATGTAGCTTGCCCATGACGTCGCCGATGACGCGTGAGGACTTCACGTGACCGCGGTCCGGCCGCAACCCCATTTCGGCCATTTGGTAGATGATGCGTCGTTGCACCGGTTTCATACCATCCCGAGCGTCCGGCAGCGCGCGTGAGTAGATGACCGAATACGCGTATTCGAGGTACGACGTCTCCATTTCGGAGGACACGTCGACGTCGATGATCGTTTCGTCCGCGACCTGGTCGTCTTTCATGCGGGTATTCAGTCTCCTTGCTAAAAGTCAGCCCATCGATGAGCACGGTGTCTACCGAATACGGTAGATCACCGCGCCGACGTTTCGCGTCAGCCGGCGTTGTCAGGCGAGCCGCCGGCGGGGCGCATCGTTCCGATCGGAGCCCGGCGATACCGTCACATCGGCGCCCAAGAGGTGGACGCCCGACGTCGATACGACCACGGGGTTGATGTCCAGGGACTTCACGGCCGGCAGATCGTCGGCGAGAACCGAGACCCGGGCAATGAGGTCCTCCAGCGCGCCGATGTCGACCGGCGGCAAGCCGTGCCGGCCGAACAGCCGCGGGCTGGCTTTGACGTTGCGGACAAGCTCGGCGACGTCCACATCGGTCAGCGGCGCGACCCGATAGGCCACATCGCCGAGTAGTTCGGTGGCATCCCCGGCCAGTCCGAACGACACGAGCGGGCCGAACAACGGATCCTCGCCGGTGCGCACCACGCATGCCACGCCGGTCGGGGCCATGGCCTGCACCTCGACGGACGCCGTGTGGCCGGTGTCCCCGGCGATGTCGGCGATCGCCCGCTGCAGGTGTGCGAAATCCGACCGCAGCTCGGTGGCATCGTCGACGTTCAGGACGACGCCGCCCAAGTCGAGCCGGTGCCGAAGCCTGCTTTCGACGGCCTTCAACGCGACGGGCCACCCCAGATGGTCGGCGGCCCGGACCGCGTCGTCGACGGTGTCGACCACACTCGACCCGAGGATGTCGATGCCGTAGCATCCGAGCAGCTCGGCGACCCGAGCGGAATCGAGGACGACGTCGCCGTCCGCGGTATCGAGCCATTCGGCGACGAGTCGGGCAGCCCGCCGGGAATCGATGCCGGACGGCACGACGAGCGAACCGTGATCGGCCCGGCGCCAGTCGGAGTAGTTCGTCACGGCGGCCAATGCCCACACGGCGTCTTCCGGGCTCGGATAACCCGGCACTGCAAGAGTCCGCTCAGTGCCGTCGGTCTCGATGGTGGCCGACAAAGCTTCCGTCACACCGTGCACGCCCAAAAAGCAGGCAACCGTCGTCTTTCCGCTCGTGGCCGCCGTCCGCGCCAGTGCGGCCGCGACTTCGGTTTCCGAGGCTCCGATGGACGGCGTGAATGTGACGACCACCGAATCGATGTCGCCCCGCCCGAACACCTCGGCCAACGCGCCGCTGAACTCATCCGCCGACGCTTCCGGGTGCAAGGAGACGGCATCGGCGCTCATATCCAGCCCGCGCGCCGAGCCGGCTTGGACGACGAGAGTGGCAAGAGCCGCGGAATTGCCGACGACTCCGACCCGATTTCCGGCCGGTAGCGGCTGCGCCGTGAGCACCCCTGCCACATCGAACAGCCGGTGGATCGTGCCGGCGCGGATGACGCCTGCCTGGTGGAGCATTTGATCAAGTGCTTCGCGCGGCGATCGCGACGTGCGCACCGAGTGCCCGGGCGGGAGCTCGGAACCGGTGATGTCCGATTTGACGACGACGACGGGCTTGGTCGACGCCAGCCGGCGCGCGATACGGGAGAACTTGCGCGGATTGCCGATCGATTCCAAATACAGCCCCACGGCCCGGGTTCCCGGGTCCTCCTCCCAGTACTGCATCATGTCGTTGCCGGACAGATCGGCGCGGTTTCCTGCCGACACGAAGCTCGACACGCCGAGGCCCCGCCGAGCCGCGGACGCCAGGACGGCGATCCCCAGAGCACCGGACTGACTGAACAGTCCGAAATCCCCGGTCGGCGGCAAGAACGGCGCCAACGACGCATTCAATCGGACGTCGGGATCGGCGTTGAGCAGTCCGAACGAATTGGGTCCGACCACGCGCATGCCGTTGGCACGCGCCGTCCGAACGAGCTCACGCTGCCGGGCCAGCCCCTCGCTGCCGGTCTCGGCGAATCCACTGGACACGACGACAACGCCCTTGACGGACGCCTCGGCGCACTGCCGGACGACGTCGATCACCGAGTCGGCCGGAACTGCGATAACGGCGATATCTGCCGGCCCGGGCAGATCCGCAGTGCTCCGGTAGGCCGGCACGCCGAGCACCGTGTCGGCTTCGGGGTGCACGACCCACAGGTCGCCGTCGAAATCCGCATCGACGAGATTCTTCAAAATCAGATTGCCCGTCGATTTCGGGTTCCGGCTGGCGCCGATGACCACGACGGACCGCGGATGCAACAGCCCGCGTACGCTGAGCGATTCGGCACGATGTTCACGCGCAGCCATCACGGCACGGGACTTCTCGGTTGGGTCCAGATCGAACCGGACGTCGACCACGCCGTCGTCGAACCGCCTGGCCACCTCGTATCCGGCCTGCACGAACACACCCAGCATCGCCGAATTCTGCGGCAGTACTTCGGCCGAGAACTCACGCATTCCGCGCTCGCGGGCCGCGGCGGCCAGGTGCTCGAGCAACACCGAGCCGAGACCGCGGCCCTGATGTGCGTCGGAAACGTTGAACGCGACTTCCGCCGTATCCTCGCCGGTGCGGTCGTAACGGCCGATTCCGATGATCCGACCGCCAACGGTGACGACGAACGCCACACGGTCGCGGTAATCGACGTTCGTGAAGTGTTCGAGTTCGCGCTGCGGAATTTTTCGCAGCGGCGCAAAGAAGCGCAAGTACACTGACTCTTCCGACTGCGCTTCGTGAAATGCCTGCACCGCATCGGCGTCCTCGGGCCGGATCGGACGCAAGTGCGCGGCGCCGCCGTCACGCAGCACGACGTCGGCTTCCCAGGATGCGGGGTAGCCGGTCTGACTCATGGTGTTCACTTTACTTGGGCCCGGGAGGAGCGGCGGCCGGTGGCGCGAGAGAGCCGAAACACTAAGCTGGTAGACATGTCAGTCAATCCCGCCGCGCAGGCGGAAGCCGTGCCGTCCGATGTTCTCGCCGATCTGCAAAGCGCCGGATATTATCCAGACCTGGCCGCCAGAGTGCTGTCGGACGCGCTCTTCGGCGAACCGGTGAAATCGCACCTCGTCCACGTTGAGACGCATTTCGACCTCGACGAAGTGCACCGTCACATCACCATTCTGCTCGTCACGCCGACCCGCTTGGTGCTTGGGCACATCGACGACGATTCCGGCGCCTCGGAGACCGGCCCGGCAGTCGCCCAGGCCACCACGGAAGACATCGATCTCGAACACGTGCGCACCGTCATGATCGGCTACGTCTTCGACAGCCCGGAGCGGTACCGACCCGGCCAAGCACCCCGCGACGTCACTGTGACCATCGCTTGGGGTGCGGTGTCGCGGATCGAGATGCGACCGGACGGCTGCTCGGACCCGAACTGCGACGCCGACCACGGATATGTCGGCGTGTCCGGCAGCGAGGATCTGGCCTTGCGGGTGACAGCGGATGCCGAAGGTCAAGATGCCGTCGACCGCACTCTTGCGTTCGGGCTCACCTTGCGCGCTGCCGCTCAGCGCGCCCGGCGGGCCTGACGGGGCATGGACGGACTCCGATTCGCCCCGCCCCGCTACGACGAGGGCGGCCTGGCCGACGTTCTTCCCGGCGTGGCTCGTGCTCTTGGCGTCGACCCGGCGTTGCCGCGTCGTCCGTACCCGTTGGACTTCGGCGAAGCCCGGTCGGCCGTCGTTGTCCTGATCGATGGACTTGGCGGACGCATGTTGTCCGGACACGCCGCGCATACCCCCTATTTGCGCGGATTGCTTCGTACCGGACGTCGGCTGCAGGCCGGTTTTCCGTCGACAACTGCGAATTCGCTGTCGACGCTCGGCACCGGGCTGCTTCCCGGTGCGCACGGCGTCGTCGGATACCGCGTGCTCGACCCCGATCTCGATGTCATCTTGAACCAGCTGACCTGGAACAAGCCGACCGATCCAAAGACATGGGTACCGGCGCCGACGCTGCTCGAGGTACTCAGCGAGACCCAACTCGACGTTGTCAGCTTCGGCGAGGCAAAGTTCGCTGCGCGCGGTTTGAATCAAGCATCGCTGCGCGGGGGCCGTTTCGTTCCGTCGAAGACCCTGCGTGAACGCGTCGACCACGCGGCAGGCGAACTACGGCGTCCCGGATCTCATCTTGCGTATTTGTACTGGGGTGATCTGGACAAGATAGGCCATCAGCACGGCGTGGATTCGTGGGCCTGGCTTGAAGAATTGGAGCGCATCGATTCGGAGTTGAAACGACTTGCGGCGTCCGTGCCACCCGACACGTTGCTCGTGATTACGGCCGATCACGGAATGGTGGATGTGCCCCATGCGGACCGTCTCGATTTGGCCGACCGGCCGGAGCTTCGTGCCGGACTGCGCCATGTGGGCGGCGAACCGCGCGCCGTGCACCTGTATGCCGAATCAGGAGCGACGCCGGACGTGGCAGCGGCCTGGCGCGAGACCGTCGGAGACAAGGCGGAAGTCATCACTCGTGACGAAGCCATCGCCGAGGGGCTGTTCGGTCCTGTCGCCCCGAGGAACCTGGAACGGATTGGGAATGTTCTGGTGATTTCGGCGCCGGGTTTCTCCGTCGTCGATTCCGCGAACGAATCTCCGGCGGCGCTGGCGTTGATCGGTCATCATGGCGGCTTGACCCTTGACGAGCTCGAGATCCCACTGCTTTGGACGGTGTCGTAGGTGGCGCGGCTCGTCTTCTTCTCCGGCACCATGGACTGCGGTAAATCGACGCTGGCCCTGCAAATGGCGCACAACCGCGCATCGGCCGGGCAACGTGGATTGCTGTTTACTCGCGACGACCGTGCCGGCGACTCGGTGCTGTCCTCGCGTCTCGGGTTGCAAAGCGAAGCTCTCGAGGTGACTGACGACACGGACTTCTGGGACATTGTCGCGTCCACGCGCACGCACGGCGGCACCGTCGATTTCGTCATCGCCGACGAAGCGCAATTCTTCACACCCCGGCAGATCGAACAATTGGCAAATGTCGTGGACGAGATGAACGTGGACGTGTTCGCATTCGGCATCACGTCGGACTTCCGTACGCGGCTCTTTCCCGGCTCGGCCAGGCTCATCGAACTTGCCGATCGGGTCGAGGTCTTGCAGGTCGAGGCGTTGTGCTGGTGCGGGGCGCGCGCCACTCACAACGCGCGGACTGTCCGGGGCGTCATGGTCACGGAAGGCGAGCAGGTTGTGGTCGGAAACGTCGACGACGCGGCGCCGACCGTGGCCTCGGCCGACGACGCGGACGTCGGCTACGAGACCTTGTGCCGGCGTCACCATATGCGCCGGATGACGCGGGTATCGGCCCAGATGCTTGCCGCCTCCGACCAGCCGTTGCCATTCGACCCTCCGGTGTGCCGGGCCATACAACGCTAGCCTGCTGATTGGGCGCGACTTCGCATCCGGTTCAGGCGTTTGGCGTGGTGGCGGCGGGCGTGGTCTTGTTTGGCGATGGTTTTGTCGGCTTGGGTTGCGACGAAGTCGAGGTAGGCGAGTTCTTCGGCGGTGGCGTCGGGGTCGGTGTCTTCGTAGGTGTCGTATTGGTGTCCGGTGGGCAGGGTCCAGCGGATGATTCGTGGTCCGCCGGGGGTGTCCGGCGGGAGGGGTATCGAGTGGAATCGGCGTGTTGTTTTGGCTTGGTGATGTGATTTGCAGACCGGTTGAAGGTTGTCCGGGTCCGAGTCGCCTTCGGGCCAGGGTTTCAGATGGTCGAGTTCGCATTGTTCGGCGGGTTTGCTGCAGGCCGGGAGGGTGCAGGTGGTGTTGCGGGCGCGGATGTATTGTTGCGCGCCGGTCGTGAGTCGGTAGTGGCCGCGTTCGGCGTCGATGGGCCTGCTGGTGATCGGGTCGGTGAGGATGCGTTCGATCCATCCGGCTCCGGCGGCCAGGCGGCGGGCCATGGCCGCGGGGATGGGCCCGTACCCGTTCATGTGCCCGGGTAGCGTGCCGCCGAGGAGCGTGGTGACCGGGATGGTCACGCCGATCCGCCACCGCGACCCGTCCGCGGCCGAGTTATCGTCGCTCGTGCTCTCGTCGGCGAGGAGGTCGAAGCGTTTTTGCGGGCTCGTGCGCGTGTCGGCGCCGTCGGTGGCGTGCGCGGCCTTGTCGAGGCGCCGGTAGAGCACGGCGAGACGGTCGGCCGGCCCGTATGCCATCAACCAGGCCGCGCCGGCAGCGTCGGGCATGAACTCCACGCGCCGGTCGGTGATCACGCGCGCGTGGTCGTCTTCGGTGGTTTGGGGCTGGTGGGCCATGATCCACCGTTTGAGCCGCCTGGAAAACGCGTCATAGGAAATGCCCTCGTCCCAGCCGTCGATCGTGTCGTCCAGCTGCCGGGCCAGGGCCGCGGGAAGGTGCCCGGCCTGGTCGAGGATCTTCCGGTACCGGCGCGCCGAGATCCGCCCGGCCTTGAACGCTGCCAGCGTGCGCGGCAGACACATCACGGCCAATTCCGACTCGATGAGCCGAGACGCTCCGGTCCGCCCGGCAATATCGAGCTCACACCCGACCTCGTCCCCGGCCCACCGGACCAGACTCTCGGCAAAAATGTCACGAGCAGTGAATCCCGCACAGTCGGCCGGGCCGACAGCGTTCGCCGCAGCGATCGGATCAGCCGCGCCGGCGTTCGCCGCGCCGGCGTTCGTCGTTTCGGGGCTGCTCGCAGCGGGTTTGTCATCGTCCATGCCGGGGACGCCCGACGCCTCAGTGAACGCGCCGTCCGCGTCAAACGCCTTATCCGGATCCGTACGATACGAGCCGAACGCGGCAAGAAACTCCGTCTGCCGCGCCTGGACGAACGCCGCCAACTGTGCACACCGACCCGCCAACTCCAAACACGCACCCGCATCCAAGCCTGCCGCGTCCGCCCCGACGATCGACTCCAACACATCCGTCACCGACAACGGCGCAACCTCACTCGCGGGGTCGGAAGCCCTACCCGCGAGATCGGGAACGTCGTCCGTGCTCTTCATACCGCTAACGTTACGACCCACCACCGACAACCACCCCCGAAAAAAGCGGCCCGAACGGTATCTTAGATCACAAAACAGTAACAGTAATGAGCAATTCACGGATGACCGCGCAAACGCTCCGCTGAAGCCGGAAACGTGTAGAAGTGCGTTCTCGATCGCAGTGAATCGGTACCTAAGCTGCATAGTCGCCGTCCCGGTGCAGCAGGGCGGACGGCTTAAACAGGACGCAAGGTCTTTAGCAGAGAAGCGATCGGCAGGTGACGTGCGTGTTCGCCGTTTACGGTTCGGTCACTGGGGCGCAATTTGCCGAGGGGCCCTGATGGGCGGCGCTCGATGATTGTTCCGGATTATTTCAGGGTAGTTCCGGATACCGCCCAAGGGCTGGCGGCGACGAGAATGAGCAGATGAGCTCTTCTGTCGAGGTTCAGGGTAAGCGGAATACCATACCGACCAGTCTTGTGGCCGCTGGCGTATTCGGGACTATTCATGCGGTTTTCAGCTTGCTTTGGGCCGCGGGTGGAACATGGCTGCTCTGGTCGGTTGGCAGTAGCTTGCAGGAGAGCTTCCGCGGCCGCGAATGGTTGCTGTTCTTTGTCGGTGGGCTGAAGTTCGTCGCTGCCCTTGGCCCGGTCATGCTCGCATACTTCGGCTGGCCGGCCCGCAAATTCACTCGCGTGGTGTGCTGGATCGGCGCTCTGGTTTTGATTGTCTGGGGTGGCCTGAACACCATCACCGGGAACCTTGTTCTTGCGGGCGTCATTAGTCCTGAACACGGTTACGATCGTGCCGGCATGATCGGTCACGCGTATTTATGGGATCCGTTGTTCCTCGTCTGGGGAATTACATTGGTCGTAGGCCTCTTCGCCAAGGGAAATCCGCGAGGGGGCCACACCTCAAGGTGATCGTCGCCCCGGGTGAGGATACGCAACTGGTGATTCCGCGATCATGATGGTGACGGCGTAGCGGACCGCGCGGACGTCGCCGGTTCACGGTTGGGCGTAAGGCCACGGTCACCTGGCCGATGGGTTGTGGAGTGATTGGCGCTCATCAGAGCGCAGGTGCTTCCCAGCCGGTTGGGAGCGTTCGATGTGAGCGCAGTGGTGACACGAGCATGTTCCCGGCCCCTCCGACGATGCAGGCGACGGATAGAAACAGGGCGATATCGTTGCCGAGCCAGGTGGCGGTGGCGCCGCCGAGCAGAGACCCCAATGGAATTGATCCGAGTGTGACGAAGCGTCGTGCACTCGTGACGCGCCCGAGCATCGCGTTCGGAGTCACTCGCGCGACGATCCCGCTGCTGCTGATGCCGTAGGTGACGATGGCAAACGAGAGCAGGAATTCCACGGTGCTCACGAGAGCGAAGTCCGGGAGCGGGACAAAGGGCGTCAGCGGGGCCAGCACGAAAATGATGGGCAGGCAGCAGATGGCTACGAGGATCGTGCGGATCTCGCCCAGTAGCTTCATGATTGGAAGTCCGGCAATCGATCCGGCGATGCCGCCGACAGCGCCGATCGACAGTGCCAGGCCCATCTGACTTGCCGTGAGGCCGAGATCGCGCAAGATGAAAAGCGGGTAGATCGCTCCGATTAGTCCGGCACCGAGATTGACGGTGCCGGCGTTGATCATGAACGTGCGCAAGACAACGCTCTTGCCGACATAACGAAGGCCGGCGGTCATGGACGGCCAAAACTTCTCCCGGTCTCGCGTAATTGTCGGCTTCTCGCTGACATTAATCGTGGAGGCCATAACGGCCGTCAAGAGACTCGCGGCAGTTGACACCACGTACAGCAGCGGCGCCGACACGATCTTCAGCAGTGCGCCGGCGGCACCGGGGCCGACGATGCGCGCGGTGTTGTCGGACACGCTCAATCTTGCGTTTGCCTCCGACACTCGGTCACGTCCGACCAGCGGCGGTAGCACAGCTGTGTGCGCGACGTCGAAGAACAATTCGGAAATGCTGAGCAGTGGAGCAATGATGATCAACTGGACGACGGTTAGGCTGTCGGATGCGTATGCCACCGGTACGGAGGCAACTACAAGAGTCTGTAACAGTGCGGCGCTCACGAGGACCCATTTGCGCGGCCACCGGTCGATCCACACGCCGGCGGGGATGCCCAAGATGAGGTTTGCGCTGCGCGCCAGCGCCGCGATGAGAGCGACCTCGAACGCCGACGCGTGCAGGAACACCACCGCAGTGATGCTGAGCGCGAAGGAGGTGACTTGATTGCCCATGTCGCCGGAAAAATTCGCAAGCCACAACTGCCGAAAACTCCGGTTCTTCAACACCGGAAGTGACTCGTTCCCTGTCGCGTCCTGCTCGTTTGAGGAGTCGGACGGGGGCATCTCCCCTTTATACAGCAGTGGCAATATCCTGCGTGCTTTAAATAGCGCAACCTGACTACGCATTCACATAACGTCGCCAGCATCCCCGCAAGTGGATCCTATGCCGGTCACTCTTCGGTGCCGCGGTCGGATTGATCGCCCTGATCTCGTGCGGTCTGATGGTGTGTTTCCCAGGCTGTCCGGACGTATTCGGCCCAAGCGTATGCGGCCCGCCGTGCGATCGCCGAATCCTCGTTGAGCTATACGTCCAGCATGATCAATGAGCCTCGCGAGGGCGGCGGCTTGAGCTGATGGAAAACCGGCCGGTCGACCATCCGCCGGTGTAGCCGCAACCGACTTGAACCGGTGGACTACTTTGTGCACGCTTACCCGCAAATGATCATTTGTGCAATCTATCTGGGCAACTCCTACGCAAGCTCGAAGGCATCTCTACAAAAATGGTCTTCAATCCAGGCTTTCGACCGGCTCCTCGCTCGACGCGATCCGGCGTGCCGGCATTCGATAGAGCAAGAACTTGTACATGAGGTATCGGAACGCCGTGCCGAGAATCAAGCCGATCACGTTACCGGAGATGTTGTCGTCAAGCTTGGAGGTGAACCCGAGCACGTAATGCGAGACGTAAAGACACACTGCCGCAATGAGCAGACCGCCGGCGTTAATGGTGGCAAACCACACGAATTCTCGCGCCGGCGGCCTGGTGGTCTTGTGTTTGAAGGTCCAATGGCGGCTACCGATCCAGGAAAAGACGGTCGCCACGAATACCGACACGACCTTGGCGCCGATCGGGTGCGCTTCCATGACAGTGAAGCGCAGTGCGTTGTAGACGCCGATGTCAACGAGGAAAGCGATGCTTCCGACAGTGCCGAACTTGGCGAGCTCGGTAACTAAATCACCGATGCCGCCAAACCTTCGCCGCAGTTTTTGCACTTTCACCGCCTTCGTCCCCATTATCGTCGTCGCCCCGTGATCAGTCCGACGTTCTCACATGCCGCACGGTTCCCTGCACCCGGTAGACTTTGCTCTCGTGGTATTTCCTGTAGTTGGAATCGTAGGCGGCGGACAGCTCGCGCGCATGTTGGCACCGGCAGCCGAAGCACTCGGCGTCCGTCTCAAGGTACTTGCCGAGAGCCCAGACGTGTGCGCGACCGAGGTGATTCCAAATGCACCGGTCGGGGATTACACCGATTTGCCGACCCTGCGCGAATTCGCGCGCGACGTCGATGTGCTGACATTCGATCACGAGCATGTGCCGACCGAACATCTCCGGGCGCTCGTCGCGGACGGCGTCGTCGTCCGGCCCGGGCCCGAGGCGCTCGTGCACGCGCAAGACAAGCTCGTGATGCGTCGTGCGGTGGACCGGCTCGGCCTGCCGAATCCCGAATGGGCGGAAATCCGCAGCGCCGCCGAGCTCTCTGCGTTCGGTGCGGCGACGGGCTGGCCTGTCGTGATCAAAACCCCGCGCGGCGGGTATGACGGCAAAGGCGTGCGAGTCGTCGGAAGCGTCGACGAAGCGACCGACTGGCTGGAGCGCGCCGCAGGCGAACCGTTGCTGGCCGAGCAGCGAGTACCGTTCACGCGGGAACTGGCAGTGATGGTTGCTCGGAGCCCGATGGGCCAAGCAGCCTCGTGGCCGGTCGTCGAGACGACGCAGATCGACGGCATTTGCCGCGAGACGACGGCGCCGGCACCGGAGTTGGACCCCGACAAGGCCGCGGCCGTGACCGAAGCCGCATTGAAACTTGCCGCGGATCTCGGCGTCACGGGCGTCATGGCCATGGAGCTTTTCGAAGTGCCGTCCGGGCGCGGATTCATGATCAACGAGCTTGCCATGCGTCCGCACAACACCGGGCACTGGACGATCGACGGTGCCGTGACAAGCCAATTCGAGCAGCATTTGCGCGCCGTCCTCGATCTTCCCTTGGGGGATCCGGGCACGCGCGGCGGCTTTTCCGTCATGGCGAACGTGCTTGGCGGTGAGTACGACGATCTGTACCGCCCGTACCTGCACGTGATGGCGCGCGACCCGCGGCTGAAAGTGCATATGTACGGCAAATCGGTGAGGCCGGGCCGCAAGGTCGGGCACGTCACAGTGGTGGGGGAGCAACTCGACGATCTGCGTGCGCGTGCCCGGCATGCGGCGGATTTCTTCACCGGCACGATTACCGAGTAATCTGAACCGGCAACGCCCGGCCGCGTCACGCGGCTCCGCGACCCGAGGAGAAATAACGATGGCGAGCAAGAACCCGGTAGTGGGCATTGTGATGGGGTCGGATTCCGACTGGCCGGTGATGGAAGCCGCAGCGGAGATCTTGACCGAACTGGACGTGTCCTGGGAAGCCAAAGTCGTGTCGGCCCACCGTATGCCGTCCGAGATGCTCGAGTACGGCCACCGTGCCAGCGCGCACGGGCTCCAGGTCATCATTGCCGGGGCAGGGGGAGCGGCGCATCTTCCGGGAATGCTTGCCGCGACGACGCCGCTTCCCGTCATCGGGGTCCCGGTGGCGCTGAAGAATTTGGACGGACTCGATTCGCTGCTGTCCATCGTGCAAATGCCGGCCGGAGTTCCGGTCGCGACGGTGTCGATCGACGGCGCGCGCAATGCCGGACTGTTGGCCGCGCGCATTCTGGGGTCGGCTCAGGACGACGATTCGCTCAGCATGCGCCGCAAACTCGTGCACTATCAGTCCGAAATGAATCAACTGGCCAAGTCGAAGGGCGAACAGCTGCGCAGGACGATCGCCGAGCGTTGACGAGCGTCCCGGACGGCGGCCGCCTGCTCAAAGAACCGACTCGGGGACGCGGCTAGAAGAACCCGAGACGGCGCCGTTCAATCGATGGACACGTATCCATGACGACGTCCAGACCCGCCTCACGCGCTCGATCGGCAGCCGCTTCGTCGACGACGTCGAGCTGCATCCAGACGGCCTTGGCGCCCCGAGCAATAGCAGCGTCGACGACGGCGCCGGCATGGCTGGAATTGACGAACACGTCGACGACGTCAATCGATCCGGGAGCGTCGTCCAGCGTTGCGTACCCCGGGGCTCCGTGTACGGTCTCGGCCGACGGATGGATCGGGACGATCGTGTGCCCGAGCTGTTGCAGCAGCTTCGAGACGCGGAACGCCGCGCGATCCTCGTTGTTCGACAGCCCCACGACCGCCCAGGTGCCGGGAGTCGTCAAAAGCGTCCGAATGACGGTCTCGTCATTTTCATACGTCATAACCCCAGTCTGCCAGCCGGCGGGCCGTCAGCGCCTGCAATCGGGGCCATTCGGATCCTCCTGACAGGTATGGCCGACTCGGTATCGGTGATATCTGTAGACGTCGAGCGGCGTGGCGGCGCCGGTTACCGCGGCTTGCCCGGCGATCGGCAGCCACGCACCGCCGGCCACCGAATATTGGCCCGTATAGTGGGTCGTCAACACGACCCGGACTTTCCCCGACCGGGTGTACACGTGCGAAATCGACGGCGAGTCTCCGGGCGAGATTTTCGCCCCCGTGTTCGTTGTCGTCAGCGTGTGTCCGTCGCCGAAGTCCCAACTGAACGACACCGGTCGTGCGCGCACCCGCACCGGGAAGCCGAGGATCGTCAGATTGACGGTTGTCGTCCGCGCATTCGTGTACATGTTCGTTGGGTACCCGGTCACCGTCCAGCCGTCCGGCTGAACTTTTGCCCGCGGTGCCGGCAGGTCGAACTTCCGAAAGTCCGATTCGGAGACCACCGGCATTGTCGGCGGCGGGGTTGCGGTCCGGACGACGGACGGCGTCCCGTTGCTGCCTTCCGGCGGGAGGCACAGATATGAGGGGAGACTGCCGGGGTTGCCGTCCGACGGCGATACGAGGGCATTCAAATAGCAGTCGTAATCGTGCGACCAGTATCCGCTGTCCGAACTGCACGCGACTTTCTTCCCGCCGTGCGTGCAGCCCGATGTCTTGGGCGACGAACTGCGTGGCGCCGAGCCATCCGGGGTCGATCCGTGCGGCGCGCGGTCGCGTGAACCGCCGTTATGCCGCGGGGCGGGGCGGTGGTGTCGTAAGCGAATGTCGCATCGATTCGCATAACGGTTATTGATCGCACAGTTTCCACTTCGATAAGTGGTTTGTAAGGCCGGTAGCGGATGCGCAAGAGTCATCGTTGAAATCAGAATGGCGGCGAAAACGTGTCTCAACATGTGCCGGCCTTTTGCTGCACGTTGCTGACCAGTAATTTCTGGTCGCCGGTTGTACCGGTAATCGAATAAATGGATGGCCACCGATTTTTTGCGTGTTTGGCGTTTGTCGGAGTTCCATCGGCCTCAATGACCGTCGTCGCAGATTGGTCGACGCAGGCATAGAGGCGAACTAGTGTTCGTGCCTCTTCGCTTGACCCGACTTGAACCTTGACGATCTTCAAGGAGTGGTAGTCAGAGTGTCCCTTGACATGTTCGTGAGCCTTTCTGAAGCTTTTAGCTCCGTTTTGGTCGGCGGCCAGCATAATCCCGGTGGCGACGGTTTTGAGACGCTCCGGATGGCGTCCGCCATCGCGCATGACCGCGTCGCTGACGCGTAGATATTTCTTGAAGGCCGCAACTGCGGCCTTGGCGGCCCGCCGTTCCTTTGGCGAAAGCTGTTTCCGGGACGAGACTGTCGGCGATGACTTCGGCGACGAATTCGGAGCCGTCGACTCCGCTGACGAAGCCCGTGAATCGTTGCCGTCGTCGGAAGGCCCGGACTCAGCGCTCGAATGCGCCGGAGCCGGCGGATCGGCCGGGGCGGTATCGCCGCTGCACGCTGTCGTACACAGCGCCAACGCCGTCACGGCCACTGCAGCAGCCGCTCGCATTGCCCCGGCCATGTGCCAGACGTTAGCGACAGCCGGTCGGCAAAAATACCGGATTTTGCCGATCTGTGGATAACTCGCGGCCGTTCCGGCCGATAGCTTCCGACAATTCGGACACCAGGCGCGATTCTGGGCACCGGTACGGTTGAGTCATGACAGTTCGTCCGATGCGCTTCGGCTTATTCCTGCCGCAAGGGTGGCGCATCGATCTTGCCGGAATCGATCCGGTCGATCACTGGCGAACGATCATGCGGGTGGCAGCGCACGCCGACGAAACGGAGGAGTGGACCTCCGCATGGGTGTTCGACCACTTCCACACGGTGCCGGTACCGACGACCGAAGCCACGCACGAGGCGTACAGCCTGTTGGCCGGCGTCGCAGCATCGACGCAGCGCATTCGGCTCGGCCAAATGTGCACGTGCGTGTCGTACCGCAATCCGGCGTATTTGGCGAAGACCGCCGCCACCATCGACGTCATTTCCGGAGGGCGGATGGAGATGGGCCTCGGAGCCGGCTGGTACGAAAACGAATGGCGGGCGTACGGTTACGGCTTTCCGCGCGCCGGCGAGCGTTTGGCCAGGCTCGACGAAGGCGCGCAAATCCTGCGCCAGATGTGGGTGACCGGAGAATCGACGTTTAGCGGCAAACACTTCCGTACTTCCGGGGCCAAGTGTGCGCCGCAGCCGCTGCAGCATGGCGGGATCCCCCTGTGGATTGCCGGCGGAGGCGAAAAACGGACATTGCAGATCGCTGCGATGCACGCCGACTACTCCAATTTCGACGGACCGCTGGACGTGTTCGTCCGCAAATCCGGCATCCTCGACGAACATTGCCGCGACCTCGGACGCGATCCGGCCGAGATCGGACGGTCGGCCAATTTCACGGTACTGATCGGCGAGGACGAAAAGGACGTGCAGGACAAGATCGACTGGCTCACGGCGCACGTGGTGAAGTTCCTCGGCCCGGAACATGCCGGCCAGGCCGAACGCTGGACCCGACATCGCACCGCTATCGGGACCCCCGAGCAGATCATCGAACGGCTCGGCGCCGTCCGCGACGCCGGCCTGGACTACGGAATCATGTTCTTTCCGGACATGGCCTACGATCTGTCCAGCATCGAACTGTTCGAACGCCAAGTGATACCGGCCCTGACATGAAACCGACTGCGTGAGCCCCACCGCGATAGGGCTCATCCTGATGGCGGCGGTCGCGCACGCCGTCTGGAACCTCGCGGCCAAACGCGCCGGTGCCGGCGGGACGACGTTCGTCTGGCTCGGCAGCGTGGTCTCGGCGATTCTTTATACTCCGCTCGGTCTCATAGTGCTGGCACACGCGCATGCGCCGCTGAGCACCTGGGTCACGATGGCCCTGGTCAGCGGAGTCATTCATACGGCGTATTTCGTGGTTCTTCAACGGGGATACGCAGTCGGCGACGTGTCGGTCGTGTACCCCCTGGCACGAGGAACCGGACCGATGCTGACGGTGATTTTCGCAATGATCCTGTTTGCGGAGAACCCCGGTGGTGTGGGCCTGACCGGCGCCGCGTGCGTGGTCGCCGGTGTCGTCGTCATCGGCTTGTCGGGCCGCAGCGGACCCGGATCGCGCGGCACGCTGCCGAGCGTGCTGTACGGCGTCGGGACCGGGGTCATCATCGCGACCTTCACCTTGTGGGACGCTCACGCCGTCACCACGTTGGCAGTGGCACCGCTCGCCTTGTGCTGGGGATCGTCGGTCACCGAAGCCGTCCTGCTGGCCCCGGTCACCACCAGGAACATGCCGAACGTGCGCCGCGTGCTTGCCGCCAACAAACTGAACGTGCTCGCCCTCGGGGTACTTTCGCCGCTTGCCTACATCCTCGTGCTCACTGCAATGCGGCTCGCTCCGGTAGCCCTGGTAGCCCCGGGCCGGGAACTCAGCGTCGTGTTCGTCACGCTTGCCGGCTGGCTCTATTTCAAAGAACCCGATCCGGCCCGCAGACTGACGGGTGCGGCAGTCGTCCTGGCCGGCGTCGCACTTCTGGCCCTGGCCTGAACACCACGCCGAGCGGCGTGAGGGGGAGGGCTACTTTTCCGGTTCGACGGTGATGGAGCGTTTGAGGATCTTGCCGGTCGGGCCCTTGGGCAGCTCTCCGATGAATTCGACCTCGCGCGGATACTTGTAGGCGGCAAGGCGTTCCTTGGCGAATTCGATGAGTTCGGCGGCCAATTTTTGCCGGCCGTCTTCGTCGCCGGCGCCCTCGGCATCCTCCCGCAATGACACGACAGCCACTATTTCCTCGCCGTGCAGGCTGTCGGGCCGGCCCACGACCGCCGCTTCGTTGACTGCCGGATGCGAATACAGCACTTCTTCGACCTCGCGCGGATACACGTTGTACCCGCCGCGCACGATCATGTCCTTCTTCCGATCGACGATGAAGAAGAAACCGTCTTCATCGACCCGGGCGAGATCGCCCGTGCGGAACCAGCCGTCCGGGATGGCCTCGGCCGTCGCTTTCGGATTGCCCCAGTATTCCTTCATCACGGCATGCCCGCGGATCACGATCTCGCCGACCTCGCCGGCCGGCAACTCCTCGCCGACCGGGTCGACAATCTTCATGTCAATGCCGGTGACCGGCGTGCCGATGGAACCGGGCTTGCGTCCGACGTCCAGCTGGTTGAAGCACACGACCGGCGAGGTCTCACTCAGCCCGTACCCTTCGATGATCGTGGCATTCGGGAATTCCTCGTCCCAAGCGCTCAGCACTTCGACGGGAAGCGCCGATCCGCCGCTGGCCGACAGCCGCCACGAGGACACGTCGACGTTCTTCCTCTCGGGGCAGCGCAGCATTGCCACGTACATGGTCGGTACGCCTGCAAATACCGTCACCTTGTCGCGTTCGACGATGTGCAGTGCCTTTTCCGGGTCGAACCTGGGCAGCAGCGTGAGCATGGCGCCCATCAGAATGCCGGCGTTCATGCAGCACGTCTGACCGAACACGTGGAACAGCGGCAGCCCGCCAAAGATCACGTCGTCGCTCGACGTGCCCATCAGATTCACCGAGACTTCGGCGTTCTTGCGCATATTGGCGTGCGTGAGACTCGCACCCTTCGGCCGGCCGGTGGTTCCGGAGGTGTAGAGCACGACCGCGACGTCGTCGTCGTCCTTCGACGTGATGGTCTCGATGGTCGGAGCCGAGGAGACGGAGGTGATGAAATCCGGTCCCACGACGACCACATCGACTCCGAGCGGTTCTGCGGCTTTTTTCACCTCGTCGGCGAACGCTTCCCACACGAACACGAGCTCGGCGCCGGAATCCTCCAAATGGAACGCCACTTCGCGGGCCTTCAAGAGCGGATTCATCGGCACGACTATCGCTCCGAGCCGCAGGATCCCGTAGTAGAGCGCGACGGTGTGCGGCACATTCGGCATGACCAGCGCGATCCGATCGCCGTCGGCAACGCTGCGTTCGGACAGCAACCCGGCCACCTTCATGCCGAGCCCGTTCAGCGTGCGGAAGTCGATCTCGGCGTCGTCCAGCTTCACAGCCGTGTTCGTCGGATAAGTCGCTGCCGTGCGGGCAAGATTGTTGGCAAGATTCGCTTCGACTGACGGCATGTCATCTCCCTTGATCGGACTCCCACTGACTTCCAAGCTACCCGCCGATCGGCCGGATGGGGGACAATCGGCCCGAGTCGCTGGACGCAGCCGGTCGACCCCGCAAGTTACCGGCGGGTAACCTTGGTGTGAGCATAGCCTGTCGTGGACTGATCGCGGTACACGTAGGCACAAAATTCACGCATACGCCGACGAGACAACCGGGGGACCCATGGAACTGTTCACGACCACCGAGGAACACGAAGAGCTCCGGGCGGCCGTGCGCGCCGTCGTCCGGGACAAGATCACGCCGTTCGCGGCCGATGTGGACGAACATTCACGGTTCCCGGCCGAAGCGCTCGACGCGCTGGTCGCGACGGATTTCCACGCCGCGCACATCCCGGAGGAGTACGGCGGCGTGGGCGCCGATGCGCTCGCCTCGTGCATCATCATCGAAGAGGTGGCGCGCGGATGCATGTCGTCGTCTCTCATCCCGGCAGTCAACAAGCTCGGCACCATGCCGCTGATTCTTGCCGCCGACGAGGACCTGAAGAAGAAATATCTGCCCGAGGTCGCCTCGGGACGCGCCATGTTCTCCTACGGCCTGTCCGAACGCGAAGCCGGCTCCGACACGGCGTCCATGACCACCCGAGCCGTGCGCGACGGCGACGACTGGGTGCTGCGCGGCACCAAGGCCTGGATCACGAACGCCGGCGTCTCGAAGTACTACACGGTGATGGCCGTGACCGACCCGGACGGCGGGCGGGGGCGCAACGTGAGCGCGTTCGTCGTCGAAGACGGCGACGAGGGATTCACGTACGGGGAGCCGGAACGCAAGCTCGGGATCAAGGGCAGCCCGACCCGTGAACTGCACTTCGACAACACGCGGATCCCCGGCGACCGCATGATCGGTCGGGAAGGCGACGGGCTCAAAATCGCCCTGCGCACCCTCGACCACACGCGCGTGACGATCGGCGCGCAAGCGGTTGGCGTGGCGCAGGGCGCCCTGGACGCCGCCACGGCCTACGTGAAGGAGCGCAAGCAGTTCGGCAAGGCGATCGCCGAGTTCCAGGGCGCGCAGTTCATGCTGGCCGATATGGCCATGAAGCTCGAGGCCGCTCGCCAACTGACGTATGTGGCGGCCGCGAAGAGCGAACGTACCGATGACGATCTGGGCTTTTTCGGTGCGGCAGCGAAGTGCTATGCGTCGGACGCCGCCATGGAGATCACGACCGATGCCGTGCAGTTGCTCGGCGGTGCCGGCTACGTCAAGGACTTCCCGGTCGAGCGGATGATGCGCGATGCGAAGATCACGCAGATCTACGAAGGAACCAACCAAATCCAGCGCATGGTGATGGCCCGGCACCTGATCAAGTGATCGGCCGGCTCGCCAAACAGCGGGCCGGCCCCGTCCGTGAACGCGTTGACACGCCGTACGAAGGCAGTGTCCAGCGTGCTGGCAACTTCAGCGTCAATAATTGACTGTTGTGAGTAAGCCCGACCCCCGCCGCCCGCGCGTCCTGACGGATCCGATGAAACATCCGGAGGCCGCGGCACATGTCGTGCGCGAGCGCCGCGCGTGGTTCTTGATCGTGATGACGCTGTTCGTTCCGGGCAGTGCGCAGATCGTGGCGGGCAAGAAGAAGCTCGGCCGGTGGGGACTGCGGGTCTTCATCGGTTTTTGGGTGCTCGTCGTCCTGGCAGTGATCGTCTCGGTCGTCCACCGCTCGTTGCTTTACGGCATCGTGACCCGTGCGTGGGTGTTGATGCTTCTCGCAGTGGTGCTGATCGCGCTTGCCGTGTTCTGGTTCGTCTTGTTCTTCAACACGCTGCAACTGATCCGCCCGGGCCTGCTCAGGCCGCGCATCCGTGCGGCAACAGCCGGCGTGATCGCCGTTTTCATGGTGCTCACCAGCGGCGGACTGGCCTACGGGGCGTCGAACGTGCTGGCCGGGCGCGGAGCGCTCAGCAGCGTCTTCGGCACCGGCGGGAGCGCGGACGCCGTCAACGGCCGCTACAACATTCTGCTGATGGGCGGGGACGCCGGACCGCACCGAATCGGCACCCGGCCCGACAGCTTGTCGCTCGTCAGCATTGATGCGGACACCGGCCGCGCCGTGATCTTCGGCATCCCGCGTAACCTCGAGAACGCTCCGTTCCCGGAATCCTCGCCCATGCACAAGCTCTATCCGGACGGGTACAACTGCGGCGACGTGTGCTTGATCAATGCGATTTATCAAGAAGCCATGAAGCACAAGGATCTCTATCCGGGCGTCAAGGACCCCGGCGCGCAGGCCATGAAGGAAACTGTCTCGGCCGTGACGGGCCTGCACGTGCAGTATTACGCGCTGATCGATCTGAAGGGCTTCAAACAGTTGATCAACGCAGTCGGCGGGATCGACATCATCAACAAGGAACGGATCCCGATCTCGAACTCGGTCTACCCGGGCACGGACAAGCACAAGCCGCCCAAGGGATGGATCAACCCCGGGCATCTGCATCTCGACGGCTATCATGCGCTCTGGTACGCCAGGAGCCGCGAGTTCCACACCGATTACGACCGGATGGTGCGTCAGCGTTGCGTGCAGAAGGCCATGCTGACCCAGTTGAATCCCAGCAACGTGCTCACGCACTTCCAAAAGATCGCCGGCGCCGCGCCGAACGTGATCTCGACCGACATTCCGCAAAGCCAACTTGGTGATTTCGTCAGCTTGGCGTTGAAGACCCGCAAGCTGAAGGTCGGCGAGGCCGCGTTCACGCCGCCGCAGATCACTCCCGCCTACGCCGACTACGACAAGATCCACAGCATCGTGGACAAGACGCTTGCCAAGTCGGAGGCCAAGGACGACAAGGGGCCGCTCGCCGGTAAGAGCGACGAGTCCGGCAAGTCGGGTTCGAACGGCTCCGATTCGGGCGATTCCGGTAAATCGGGGTCGAGTTCGGACTCGGAGGGCTCGAGCAGCTCCGGCAGTAGCGAGGCGGAACCCAAGGAATCCGATATCTGCATCCCCGGTAAATAAGCGGCGGGCCGGGCGGCGCGCGGCCGGACCGGCCGTTCGCTATGCTGGCGTCGACATTCGTATTTTTCAGATCGGGGACCGTGAGTGCATCTGCTGACCAACACCGTGCGCGATTACGCCTGGGGAGCGGTGTCGGGCATTCCCGAACTGCTGGGACGCCGTCCGGACGGCACGCCGTACGCCGAGCTGTGGATTGGCGCGCACGGCGGCGCTCCATCGCATGTCGACGAATTGCAGACGACGCTGGACGAGGTGATTGCCGCCGACCCGGACGGCGAACTCGGCAAGCCGGTCCGCACCCGGTTCGGCGACACGCTGCCGTTCCTGCTCAAGGTGCTGGCCGCCGACAAGGCGCTGTCGTTGCAGGCCCATCCGAACTCCGACCAGGCCCTGAGCGGGTTCTCGGCCGAGGAATTCGCCGGGGTCCCGCGCGATGCTCCCTACCGCAACTACAAGGACCCGCGGCACAAACCGGAGATGATCTACGCGCTGAGCCGGTTCGAGGCGCTCTGCGGATTCCGCAGCCCGGCCCGGATCCTTGGCCTTCTGGCCCGGTTCACCGGCCCGGTCGGCCGGGCACTCGAGCCGCTCAGACGGCTGCTCGTGGCCGACACGGCCGAGTTCGCCCTGCGCGGCACATTGAGTGAAATACTCGACCGTGCCGAGTGGTCCGCCGTGGCCGACGAGGTGGCGGCGGCAGCGGCCGAGCTGGCGGCTTCGGACGACGTGTCGGACAAAGACCGGCGCACATACGCCACCCTTGCCGAACTCGGCAATCAGTACCCGGGCGACGTCGGCATCATCATCGCCGTCATGCTGCACCGCGTCACGCTCGAGCCGGGGCAGGCGCTGATGCTGCCGGCCGGCAATATGCACGCCTACCTGCGCGGGATGGGCATCGAGGTGATGGCCTCGAGCGACAACGTGATGCGTTGCGGACTGACGCCCAAACACGTCGATACGGCCGAACTCATGAAGATTTTGGACTTCCACCCGTTCCCGGTGCGGCCCGTCGAAGTCGAGACCGGCGAGGACGGCGACATCCTGACGCCGGACGTCGAGGATTTCCAGCTTCAGCGCGTGACGCTGCCGGGCCCCGACGCGCCGTCCGTGATCCATCATGGGCCCGCCGTGGCGCTGTGCACGGACGGGACCCTTCGACTGACGCCGGCCGGCGGCGTGCCGGTCGAACTGGCGCGCGGCGAATCGGTCTACATCGGCGCGAACGAACCCGAGGTCGCCGTCGAGGGGAGCGGCACGCTGTTTGCCGCCACCGTCAGCAAATGGGCCGATTACGAGAGGGGAGCGGCATGACGTGGCTGGTCACGGGCGGCGCCGGATACATCGGCTCGCACGTCACTCACGCATTCCGGCGGGCCGGAACCGAAGTCGTGGTGATCGACTCGCTGGCCAGCGGGCACGAGGAATTCGTACCGAACGACGTCCCGTTCGTGCGCGGAAGCGTCCTCGACCGCGAGCTTGTGCTGCGCACGCTCACCGACCATGCCGTCACGGGAGTCGTCCACCTGGCCGGGTTCAAGTATGCGGGCGTGTCGGTGGAAAAGCCGATGCTGACCTACCAGCAGAACGTGACGGGCACCGTCACATTGCTCGACGCCATGGCCGAAGCCGGCGTGACGAACCTGGTGTTCTCGTCGTCGGCGGCCACCTACGGCACGCCGGACGTCGATCAAGTCACCGAGGCCACGCCCACTGCGCCGGAATCCCCGTACGGCGAAAGCAAGCTGATCGGTGAATGGCTGCTGCGCGACCAGGCGGCAGCGACGGAGTTGCACCATACGTCCCTGCGTTATTTCAACGTGGTCGGCTCGGGATCGTCCGAGCTTTACGACACGAGCCCGCACAACTTGTTCCCTATCGTGTTGCGGGCCCTGGCGGCGGGCAGGACGCCCCAGATCAACGGCGACGACTATCCGACTCCGGACGGCACGTGCGTGCGCGACTACGTACACGTCGCCGACCTGGCTCGCTCGCACGCGGCGGCGGCCCGCGCGCTTGAAGCCGGTCGTGAACTCGAACCGGTCTACAACCTCGGATCGGGCGACGGGGTGTCCGTCAGGGAGATCATGGACGCCGTCCGAACCGTGACGGGCATCGACTTCACGCCAGTCATCGCTCCGCGCCGTGCCGGCGACCCGGCTCGCATCGTCGCCTCCGGGGAATTGGCTGCCCGCGACCTGGACTGGGCCATGCGGCACAGCCTCGCCGATATGGTGGCCTCGGCCTGGGACGCGCAACAGCGTCACCCCGCGGCGTCGTGAGCGGGCTCGCGGCCCCGCGACTGGACGAAGACGGCGTCCGGCGAGTCGCCGCGCAGTTCTTGACGGCGCCCGGACTCATTGCGCGGCTGGGAGCCGAACACGGTGGGAACTTCCTCCTGCACGACGAAACCGGCGCGCGGTACGTGCTGAAATCGGCGGAGACCGAGGCGGGGCGCGTCGCAGCCGCACTCGAATCCGCAGCGCTGATGCGGCTGGCCGATGCCGACCCGTCGTTGCCGGTGCCGCGTATCGTGCGGACGCCGGCCGGCGCCATCGACTGTTCTGCGGACGACGGCCTGTCGGCACGAGTCATCACGTGCCTGCCCGGGGCGCCGCTGCCGAGCCGACCGGCCCGGCTGACGCTCGGAGGTCTCGGCGACGTGCTGGCGCGGATCGATCTGGCGTTTGCCGGATGGGGAAAAGCGATCCCCGAACGGAATCTGGAATGGGATCTGCGATCCGTACCGCGCATCGACCGATTGCTCGGCGCTTTGCCCGACCCGCCGTTGGCTCGGCGCGCCGTGCAACGGTACGAGGCATGTGCGGCCGCTCTCGACGCACTTGCCTGCCAACCGATCCACAATGACGCAAACCCGTCAAACGTTCTGGTGGCCGACGACGGCGGGATCGCCGGCATCATCGATTTCGGCGATATCGTGTCCGCACCCGCCGTGCAGGATGTGGCGACCGCATGCGCGTACCAGGTACGCGATGACGACGATCCGCTGCACGACGTCGCGATGCTTGCCGCTGCCTATCATGCGCGCCGTCCGCTCAGCGACGCTGAAATCGCGTTGCTGCCGCCGCTGATGGCCGCCCGCAACGTGCTCTGCGTCGCGGTCGGCGCGGCGAACGCCACACGAGACCCGGCCAACAGTGCATACCTGCTGCGCAACAGCGAACGGGCATGGGCGAACCTGTGCGTGCTGGACAGCATCGACCCGGATGACGCCGTCGGCTACCTACTGGCCGCCGTGCGCGGCCCGATCAGAGAAGATGCGGCCCACGAGCGAAAGGCGGCGACCGATGGGCGGCAATGACCCGGCGTCCGGTGGCACTGCGGCAGCGGATGATCTGCTTTGCCGTCGTCGACGCGCCCTGGCGGCGAGCTACCGCCTGTTTTACGACGAACCGGTGCACCTCGTCCGCGGCGACGGGTGCTGGCTGTTCGATGCCGACGGGGAGAGATACCTGGATGCTTACAACAACGTGGCGGTCGTCGGTCACGCCCGGGCCGAGGTGGTCGACGCCATGTACGCCCAGGCCGCGCGACTGAACACCCACACGCGGTATTTGTCCGAGCCCGTCGTCGAATACGCCGAACGATTGCTCGCGCATTTCCCGGCCCATCTTGCCCAGGCCATTTTTACGTGCACCGGGAGCGAGGCGAACGATCTGGCATGCCGGATCGCGACGTCGTGGACCGGGCGGGCCGGCTTCATCGTGACGAAGAACGCCTACCACGGCACGACGACGGCCACCGCGGCGCTCTCGCCGTCACTACACGCCGACACGCCCGCCTCCGTGCGCACGGTCGCGGCGCCGAACCCGCGTGAAGAGGGCGCCGAGGCGGCGGGCCGATTCGCTGCCGACGTGACGGCCGCCGCAGAGCGGTTGCACGCGGACGGCGTCGGGTTCGCCGGCCTGATCGTCGACACGATCCTTTCATCGGAAGGAGTGTGGGCAGAGCCTCGCGGGCTGCTTGCGCCTGCCGCGGACGCCGCGCACGCGGCCGGCGGACTCGTGATCGCCGACGAGGTACAGGCCGGATTCGGCCGGCTCGGCGACGGCATGTGGGGGTTTGCCCGACACGACCTTCGCCCCGACCTGGTCACCCTCGGTAAACCGATGGGCAACGGCCACCCGATCTCCGGCGTGATCGGCCGGCGGGACGTCTTCGACGCGTTCGGCAGCCGCGAGCGCTATTTCAACACGTTCGGCGGCAACCCCGTATCGGCCGCCGTCGGACTGGCCGTACTCGACGTGATCGAACGCGACGGCCTCGTTGCTCACGCCGGTGCGACCGGAGCGCACATGCGCGCCGAGTTGACCGACCTGGCGTCCCGACACCCCGGCATCGGCGACGTGCGGGGCAGCGGCCTCTTCCTGGCTGTGGAGCTGGCCGACCCCGAAACCGGCGCACCGGCGTCCGAGCGTACCGCACGCGTCGTGAACGAGATGCGACGCGAGCGGGTGCTGATCTCGGCGACGGGGCCGTCGGGCAACGTGTTGAAGATCCGCCCCCCGCTCGTGTTCGACGCGGAACAGAGCGTGCTGCTCTCGCGGGCCCTCGACGACGCGTTGACGGCTACGGAAGCGTAATGGTTCCGGTCTGCGGGTGTTCGGTGGGCATGCGGTCGCGTTTGTAGGTGATGGAGTCATAGCCGTGCGGCGTCGGACGTCCGTCTTCGCCGATGTTCACGAACACGAGCTTATCGATGGTGAGGATGGTGCGCCGGGTGATCATATTGCGCACGACGGCACGCAACGTGATCGAGGTCCTGCCGAATCGGATGGCGATCAGGCCCATTTCGACGAGATCGCCTTGGCGGGCGGACGCTTCAAAGCTGATCTCGGAGATGAACTTCGTGACGACGTTGTAGTTGCCCAACTGCACTATTGCGTAGATGGCCGCCTCTTCATCGATCCAGCGCAACAGGCTGCCGCCGAAGAGCGATCCGTTCGGGTTGAGATCCTCCGGTTTGATCCACTTGCGTGTGTGGAAGTTGATGTCGTCGCCGGTGGACGAGTTGGTGCTCATGTCGGCGTCACACGTCGGCGACGGTGACGCGGCCGACGTCACTCGGTACGGTGAGCGGTGCTCCGGTCTTGTCGACCACCTCGTCCGGATCCACTCCGGGAGCCGTCTCGCGCAGGACGAGACCGTCGTCGGTCACATCGATCACCGCCAGATCGGTGATGATGCGCCGGACGACGTTCTTGCCGGTCAGCGGCAGCGTGCACTCGGGGAGGATTTTCGCGGTGCCGTCCTTGGCGACGTGATCCATGAGCACGATGACGCGTTTGGCGCCGTGCACCAGGTCCATGGCGCCGCCCATGCCCTTGACCATCTTGCCGGGGATCATCCAGTTGGCGATATCGCCCGAGGCGGACACCTGCATGGCGCCGAGGATTGCCGCGTCGATCTTGCCGCCGCGGATCATGCCGAAGCTGGTGGCCGAGTCGAAATACGACGAGCCCGGCAGCATCGTGACTGTCTCCTTGCCGGCGTTGATCAGATCCGGATCTTCTTCCCCGCGTATCGGGTACGGGCCGACGCCCAGCAGCCCGTTTTCGGATTGCAAGACGAGCGTGACGTCGTCCGGCACGTAATTGGGCACGAGTGTGGGCATGCCGATGCCGAGATTGACGTAGCTGCCGTCTTCGAGTTCGGCAGCGGCCCTGGCGGCCATTTGATTGCGTGTCAACGCCATGGTTTCAGCCCTCCTGGCCGGGTTCGCGCACCGTGAGTTTTTCAATTCGCTTGTCTGCCGCTTGCGCAGGGGTCAGCTCGACGACCCGGTGCACGTAGACCCCCGGCAGTTGCACGTCGTGCGGGTCGATGTCGCCGGGTTCGACGAGTTTTTCGACCTCGACGATTGTCGTCTTGCCGCTCATCGCCGCGATCGGGTTGAAATTGCGTGCCGATTCGTGGAACACCAGATTGCCGTGCCGATCACCGACGGCCGCGCGGACGAGCGCGAAGTCGGCGGCAATCGCCTCTTCGAGCACGTACGTGTTCGTCTGCCCGAACGTGGAGAATTCGCGGGTGTCCTTGGCAGGGGAGGAGACTGCCACGCTGCCGTCCTCGGCGTATTTCCACGGCAGCCCGCCATCGGCGATCTGGGTGCCGGCGCCGGTAATGGTGTAAAAGCCCGGGATACCCGAGCCGCCGGCCCGCAGCCGCTCGGCAAGGGTGCCTTGCGGCGTCAACTCGACTTCGAGTTCGCCGGACAGATACTGGCGGGCGAACTCCTTGTTCTCGCCGACGTAGGAGGCCACAATGCGCCGCAACCTGTGTGCGCCGAGCAACAGGCCGAGACCGGCGTCGTCCACGCCCGCGTTATTGGACACCGCCTCGAGGTTGGTGGCGCCCTGTTCCAGGAGGGCCCGAAGAATGACCGTGGGGATACCGCATAAACCGAATCCGCCGACAGCGATTGTCGCACCGTCGGGGATGTCCGCGACCGCGTCGGCTGCGCTAGCAACAACTTTGTCCATACGGCCAATCTTGCCATGCCTGCTAGGACGGGCCGGGAATGCCCTCCGCGCGGGCGATCTGCGGGATTTCGGCGGCGCGCGTTTGGTCGACGAGCGTGATGCTGCCGCCGGCGGCCAAGGTTGCCAGCACATCGGTCACCCGGGACGTGCCGGGCCGGCCGGCTTGGCGGAGCGTACGTCCCGAGCGTCCCGTCACCGCGGCCAGGTCCGCATAGGATGCGGAGCTCTGCCCGTCTGTCACGGCGGTCTGTGCCTCGTCGGGTTCATCGAAGGCGGTGAAGACGTCGCCGCACGCGCGAGCCTCGGCGTTGTAGTCCAGGACTCCGGCGGGCAGATCGCCGTCATAACGCATGGCCAGGCCGGCCAGGGCGACGCCCGCCGTCGGATCGCCGCGGCCGGCGAATCGCCTCGGATCGGTGGTGATGACCGCACCGGACGAGCTCCCGGCTTCGTCGTCGGCGGCTTCGGCCCCGAGCCGTACGGTTGCTCCGACCGACCACCCGGCAAGACAGAGCACGATGGTGCGCCAGTGTTCCGGCAGGTCGAGCGTGAGAGCATCGCCGCATTCGACATCGAGGAAGTCGACGAGGAAGTTCGCGGATTTCGCTACCCAATTGTCGAGCACGCGGCCGGAAAGTTCGATGCGTTCGGACTGCGGCCCGTACCAGATGAGCCGCGGGTTCGACGGGTCGACGGAGGTCAGCGAGGTCAGGAGATCGGCGGGAAACGTCACTGCGCCAGCCTATCGCGGCGCCGTTCTCCGCCCGGCGGGCGCGGGGGAGGGCTGCTCAGGGCAGGCGGATCGTCACGGTGGCGTGATCGGGCAAACCATCCGGACGCCAGTCGATGACGTGATCACCGCGCAGGTCCTCGGCCCACAACGCGGCATCGAGACGTTGGAGCAGCGCGCCGAGCCCGGCCGTGGCCACCATCATGGGGTGTGCGCCTTCGGGGGCCTTCACCAGGCCGGCGGCGTGTTGGGCTTCAGTCACGCGCACTGCGGCCCCGGATGCAATTGGGCGCATGACCCAGCCCGCGGTGCCTGACAAGGGGGATGTGCCGGCCGAGGCCACCCGGATGGCTCGTTTGACCCGAGACGGCAGGTCGTCGACACCGGAATCGATCGGCGGTGAATCGACCTCGCCCGTCCGCACGCCGAGCGCCGCGCGTATCGCCTCGACGTGCCCGTACCGGAACCAGTCGTCTTCGTCGTCGCGAACCAGCGGTGCGGCGCCTTCATCGCCCGGCCGGCCGGCGTCGTGCTCCGCGGCGTCCTGAACCACATAGGTCCCGAGGCCGCGGATGAGGGCGACCGGAAGGCCCAACGTCTTGTCTTTGACAAGGTCGGCGGCCCCGGCCAGCTCGTCGGCAAGTGCGCGCACCGTCATCTTCAGGGTGCGGCCGTCCGAATCGGCGTGGCCGCGAAGATCGTCGAGCACGTTGACGCCGGCCGCTCCGAGCGCGAAGTCGGAGACGCCCACGCGCCAAGGTCGTGACGCGGTATCGGTGACGATGACTCCGACGTGCGCTCCGGTGCGCCCGGCGAGCTCCCGGCGTAATTCCCGTGCCGAACGGTCGGCGTCGCCGGGCAGCAACAAGACCTTGCCGCCTTCCACGTTCGACGTGTCGATGCCCGCCGCGGCCATGACGGGGCCGGCTTTCGACCGGACCACCTGCGTTGTGCCGGCAGCGGACAGCCGCTCGGCTACGACGCGGTTGCTCTGTTCGGTCACGAGCCCCTCGTGGTCGGCGCGCCCCGAGATTTCCACGGCACGGCCTTCGGCCTTGGCAACTACCTTGGACGCGATGGCAACGATATCGCCGTCTCGCAACTCAATGCGTTCGTCGCGCAGCGCCCGGGCCAGCAGCATGCCGAGATCATCACCCGCGGCGATCTCGGGAAGTCCTGGCAACGCAAAGAGCGATACCAACCGGGATTCCGTCACAACTTGTTCCTGTCTTCTCGGGTCGGGAGAGCATCTTGAGGGCTACGCGGGAGGGTAAACAGCGCGGGGGAGTTCCTCTGTGATCGTAACGCGGTCGCGATTCAACACGGCCGACGCGGTAAATCTTGACTTCTTACTAGATTTTTTTGACGGCGATTGGAGCGCGCCACCGACAGGCGAATATCCGGCCCATCCTACAATTAGTGGTCATGCAGCGTTGTATCCACTATGGATGGTGGTAACGCAAATACAATATTCGAACCTGTGTTCACTCAGCCGGTTTTCGCTTGATTTCAAGGTACTTTTCCTAGCAGGTGCGGGCTTGACGGAAGTGCAATGACACGCGTGTAATTTCACGTAAGTAAGTCAGGTCAGAGATTGCACACCAGGAAGGGGACGAGCTGAGATGGCCGGTAGTACGGGTCACGCCGAACAGCATGAACTGCCCCATGCGGGCGTAGGCCAAGGAGTCACATCCCGATTAGCCAGTGACTGGTTTGTCGATCCGAGCGCGCCCCGAAACCCCGAATATATTCCCGACCCGCTCCATCCGACAGGTCTGGAACCCGCGCCGGAGCCGCCGGCGGAGCTGTCACCGCTGGCGCAGCTGCTGGGAATTGACGAGGACGACGACGGCGGAGCCCTCGGATGGCAGGACCAAGCGCTGTGCGCTCAAACGGACCCGGAAGCGTTCTTCCCCGAAAAGGGCGGTTCGACGCGGGAGGCCAAACGCGTGTGCTCGACGTGCGACGTGCGCGCCGAGTGCTTGGAATACGCGTTGGCCAACGATGAACGCTTTGGCATTTGGGGCGGACTGTCCGAGCGCGAGCGACGCAAACTGAAGAAACGAGCTTAGTGAGCCCGCGTATTACCGCTGTCATCGTCGCTTCCGACGGTGCGGCTTATCTGCCGCGGACCCTTGACGGGTTACGTGCGCAAAGCAGACCGATCGATACGCTGATCGGGGTCGATGCGGGGTCGACCGATGAATCCCGGCAATTACTCGACGGCGCGGCCGACGTGGTCGTGGACGTGCCGGCGGGATCGGGGTTCGGCCGAGCTGTCAGGGCCGGACTTGACGGGGCCGGACTCGATGGGGCCGACAAGCCGGACGCGGACGACGCGCCGGACGACTGGCTCTGGTTGATCCACGACGATTCGGCGCCCGACTACACGGCGCTGGAAGAACTTCTCGCCGAACTCGATATCTCGCCGTCGGTGGCGATCGCCGGGTGCAAACAACTCGACTTCGACGAAACCGACAGGCTGCACGACGTCGGCCTGACCGCCAGCGCAATGGGCCGGCGAATGACCCGCCTGTCGCGTGATGAATACGATCAGGGGCAATACGACGCACGCCGCGACACGCTTGCCGTCAACAGCGCCGGAATGCTGATCCGCCGGGACGTGTGGGATGCCCTCGGCGGGTTCGACCCGGCGTTCCGGCTGTTCCACGACGATATCGACCTGTGCCGGCGTGCGCGGCTCGCCGGGCACCGCGTCATAGTCGTGCCCGGCGCCGTCATGTATCACGCCGAGGCGACCCGCAGCGGTCGACGAGCCGCAGCCGTATTGCCGCACGGCCGGGCACACGACCTGCGACGCGGAGAGGTGTATTCGCGTCTCGTCAATGCCGCGGCGCTGGCCGTGCCGTTCCACGTGATCGGCGCGCTCATCGCCGCTGTCGGGCGTGCGGTGTTCAAAATTGCCGCAAACGATCCGGGCGACGCCGGACGTGAAATCACGTCGGTGGTTTCGGCGGTGTCCCATCCGGTGCGTCTCGTCCGGTCGCGTCGGCGTGCCGGGCGAACCCGCACCACTTCCAAATCGGCTGTCGCCGGCCTGTTGGCCACCCGCCGCGACGTCTGGCAGGATCTTCGCGACGACTGGTCGGGCACTGCAGTCCCGGTCGAAGGCGCCGAGCCCAAGCGGCTCGAATCCGCGGCCGGCGCCGAAGCGGACCCGGCCGACACCGAAGAAGCCGTTGAAGACTTCTCGCCGCTCGACACGCTCGGAGCGCCCAGGCGGCGGGTATGGAGCCACCCGGTCCTGCTGGTCATGGCAGTGCTCATCGTCGTGGGGATCCTCGCCTCGTACCGGTTGATCGGATCGGGCGACCTGATGGGCGGTGCGCTGAAACCGGCACCGCACAAATTCGCCGAACTCGTCTCGTCGGCGCTGTCGACCTGGACCGGAGCAGGTGCCGGCTGGCCCGGCGCGGCGGATCCGTTCCAATCGGCCCTTGCCATCCTGTCGTTGCTGGCGGTCGGCCACGTCTCGGTGTTCATCCCGGTGCTGCTCATTGCGGCGATCCCGTTGGCCGGGCTGGGGGCCTGGGTCGCGGCCGGCTCGGTGACCGGGTCGCGCGCCGTGCGCGCCTGGACGGCCCTCGTGTGGGCGGCGCTGCCGTCACTGACCGAAGCAATCGGCGGCGGACGACTCGGCGCCGTGCTCGCCCACGTCTTGCTGCCGTGGGTAGCACTCGGCATCGTCCGCGCCACCGGATCGGCCCGCGCTCGTCGCTTGAACGGGCGTCCGGGGCGGGCCGGAGTACCGTCCTTTGCGGCGGCGGCCGCCGGCGGGCTCGCCCTTGCCGGTGTCGCGGCCGGCGCGCCGTCGCTGTTACCCGCGCTCATAGTGACGGTGATTGCGGTGGTCTGTGTGACGCCGTCCGGCCGGCGCCGCGCCCTCGTCTGGCTCGTCTTGCCCGTGCTCGCCTTGTTCGGTCCGTTCCTCGTGGACCTGGTGAAGAACCCGCGGTTGCTGGCCGCCGATCCGGGCGTCGCGCTCGCCGCCGTGCCGGCGCCGCCGTGGCAGCAATTGCTCATGCAGCCCGTTGACGTGGGCCGCTGGCCGATGCTGCACACGCTGGGGTCGCCGGTGTTGACGGCCATCGGCGATATCGCGCCCATATTCTTGTTCGCCCCCATCATCATCGTGGCAATTTGCGCGCTGTTCATTGCCGGCGGCAACGCTCGCGGCATCCGCGTGGCCTGGGGCGCCTCGGCACTCGGCTTGGCAACTGCCCTGGCCGGCAGCCACATAGTCGTCGGCATCGGCGCGCACGGTCTGGTCAGCGGGTGGCCGGGCGCGGGAATCAGCCTGGTGGCGGCAGGCTTCCTGGCAGCCGGCGCCGCGGGAAGCCACGGTCTCGTGGCGCTGCGGACGAATCCGGCGATCAAGACGTCGATAGTCGTGGTCGCGGTCTTGGCCACTGTCGGGCCGCTGCTCAGCCTGGGCGCTTGGACGGCCCGGTCGGCCGCCGGCACCGAACCCTCCGCTGTCGTCAAACGCAACGCCGACTTGCGGCTCCCAGCAGTCGCCACCGACCAGGGTGTCGGCCCCGACCGCACGCGCACCCTCTTGCTGACTCAGCCGGACGGGCAATTGACCGGCACGCTGGTCCGCGGCGCCGGCATGGACTTGACCGACGACTCCGCGACCCGAGAAGTGGCGGCCGTCACCGGGGAGCCCGGGCGTGAGCACGCCACGGAGCGGGACGCCGCGCAAACCGAGCAAGCCCGCGCCGTTGCCGCGGTCGCGGCGGGCTCGGGTGGTGACCCGCGTCCGGTCCTGTCCACGCTGGGCGTCGGATTCATCGTGCTGGCGGATCGCCAAGTCGATGCCGAAGGCGATACCGTACACGCCCCGGACACGGTCCTGACCGGGAAGGCGTTGGCACGCGAACAGGAATTTCATGCCGCGCACGACCGCATCGCGGCAGCGATCGACACCGATGCGGGGCTCACCCGCGTCGGGCAGACCGATGCAGGAGAACTGTGGCGAGTCGATTCGGTCGGCGCGCAGAAATCCCGGGCACCGGATCGCCCGGCGCGCGTCCACATCGTCGACCCCGACGGAACCGAGCAGGCCGTCGTGCCGTCGAAAGCCATTGCCGTGTCGGCATCGGTGCCGGCCGGGAAGGACGGACGTCGCGTCGTGCTGAGCGAACGCTACGACGAGAATTGGACGGCGACGCTGGACGGAAAGCAGCTCGCCGCCCACAAGGACGGGTGGCGCCAATCGTTCGACTTACCCAGCCGCGGCGGCGATCTGAAGATCCGGCACGCAATTCCGCTGCAATGGCTGTGGCGCGTCGGCCAAGGCATAGTGCTGATACTTGCCGTGCTCGTGGCCATCCCGCTGCCCGGCCGGCGCCGTGAACGCGTGTCCCCGCGCGGCCGCCGAACCGCATCCGCCCAGGAAGGCCGACAGTCATGACACGATCCCGGACGCCGAAGCGCTCCGAGGCCGCGCGCTCCCGGCGGATCGCCGCCCGTGCCATTGCGATCCCGGCCGCCGTTGTCGTCGTTGCCGGCATGACGGTCGCCGGCACGATCGCGCTGCCGGACAGCCGGGCGGGAAGTTCCGCGCCGGCGCAGCCGGTCCGAGTGCCGGCGGCCGACTACGACACGGCATGCCCGGGACCCGTCGGCCAGGCCAAGAGCGCCGACTCGAGCCTGGTGTTCTCGAACGACGCATCCGGAGTCAAGCAATGGTTCGACGCGGTGTCGGCGCCGTCCGACGTGCTGGCGGACAAACGCCCCGGACCGTCGTCCGCGTTCGACGTCACGGCTCTGGGCAGCGACAAGGCCGGCGACACCATGCTGAGCGGCGACGCCGGCAGCGAAAGCAGCAGCGGCACCGTCAAAACGGGCGAGCCGCTCGATTCGGCGTTCGGACTGACCGGCACGGTGTCGGGCGACAAACCGGCCCAAGTGCAAGCCGCCCAGGTGTCGCTGGCGTCCAAAGGCGATCTGCGCGGACTGTCCGCGGCCACGTGCGGCACGCTCGGCTCCGATTTTTGGATAGTGGGCGGGTCGACCGAAGTGGGACGGTCGGCCAGGCTCGTGCTGACCAACCCGACCCGGACGTCGGCCACCGTCAACGTGTCGGTGTACGGCGCCAAGGGCCGCGTGAAGACCTCGGGCGGCGGATCCTTGCTCGTCGATGCCGGCTCCCAGCGGTCGGTGCTGATCGAGGGCTTGGCGCCGGACGACGGGCAAGTCGCCGTGCACGTCACCGGCACCGGCGGGCTGTTCTCGGCGGCGATCGAACACAATATTCTGCGCGGACTGCATCCGGGCGGCGTCGACTACCTGGTGCCGGGCGCGACTCCGTCGCGGACGCAATACGTGCCGGGCATCTCGATCGCCACCAAGGCACCCGACACAAAGCAATTCTCGGACGGCCGTCCGGTGCTGCGATTGGCAAACACCGGCACCGACGCGGCCCACGCGTCAATTCGTCTGTTCGGCCCGGAGGGCGTCGCCAGCTTCTCGGCCAGCAAGGCCGTGGTGAAGCCGGGCGCCGTGCGCGATATCCCGCTCGATCAGCTGCCAAAGGGCACGTATTCGGCCGTGGTCACCTCCGACGCGCCGGTGAGCGCCGCGGCTCGGTCGATCCGCCAAGGCGGACCGAAGGACGCCGACTTTTCGTGGTCGCCGTCGGTGTCGCCGCTCCAGGACGAGCAAATGGCGACGATTCCCAGCGGAGTCGACGCCTCGGTGGTGCTGACCGCCGTGGACGGCAATGCGCAAGTCACGTTGCGTCCCATTTCGACGGACGGCAAGCTGGGCAAGTCCACGACGATCCAACTGGGCGCGGGCATCACCAAGACCATCGATCCGGACTCGCTCGGCGACGATACCGCCGCGGTTCTCATGAAGCCGGTGGACGATTCCTCGAATGACTCGGGCGCGAGCCCGGCGAAAGTCATCGGCGGCACGGTGTTGACGGCGTCCGTGTCCGGCGGCAAGGGAATCAGCTTCTTGAAAATCCCCGCGGCGCCTCCCGGCGGGTCCAGCATGACGGTGCGCGTTCCGCGCTAGTCGTCGCCGGAATACCCCGGGTCGACGCGTTCGGGCGGTAACCCGAGCAGTGCCGCTACTTGTTCGGCGACGACGTCATCCACCAGGGCGGCCAAATCGTCCTCGTCATAGGCGCGTGTTTCCACCGGCCGCCGGTAGACGACGATATGCGGGGGCACGCGTCCGTCGGTCTGATACAGCCGGCCCAACGGGATCTGCCCGAACTCCCACGGCGCGGGATCCTCCGGCGGCACGTCCATGGTGGCGAACTCGACGGCGGCCAACTCGGCCGTCCACTGCCGGCGCAGCCGGTCGGCCGCCGCGGCCACCAGCGTGTCGAAGCGTTGCGAGCGCGTCAACGCGGCCGGATGGGGCGGCCGGATGAGCCGGCCGCGGATTCCGCGTCCGCGCCGGTCGCGGCGAGAGATCATAGGAAAACTCTAACCCGGGCGTGCGTGCCGGTGTGTGTGCGGCGGCGGCGCCGGGTAGTGTCGTATTCCGTGGTTACCGTCAGACAATGCTCCCGCACCGCGTGTTCGTCACGCGCGGCAATGACCTTGACGTATGTCTACGCGGATTCCACTGTCGTGCTGGGCCCGTTGTCCACCTACGTCGAGCCGCACAGCTACGACTTGTGCGCCGATCACGCGAGCCGGTTCACGGCCCCGCGCGGCTGGGACGTGCTGCGTCTTGACCCGGGCAGCGAACCGGCGGCGCGCAGCCACGACGACCTGCTGGCCATCGCCGACGCAGTCCGCGTGGCCGGCCGTCCTCCTGCCGAACAGCCGGCCCCCGGGCCGGCTAAGGACGAGCCCGGACGGCGCGGCCACTTGCGCGTGTTGCGCGGGCCCGGCGGAGCGTAGCGGCCGTGTCGGGCACCGACGCCGACGGAGAATCCGCAGCGAGTTCCCCGGAGGGCGGAGAAAGCACCAAGGCGATAATCGCCGCATTGAGCGCCAACGTCGGCATCGCCATCACCAAGTTCGTTTCGTTCCTGCTCACGTCGTCATCGTCGATGCTGGCCGAATCGATCCATTCGGTTGCCGATTCGGGCAACCAAATACTGCTGTTGGTTGGCGGCCGCAAGGCAAAACGCGGCGCGACGCCCGAGCATCCGTTCGGGTTCGGGCGCGAACGCTACGTGTACGGCTTCATCGTGTCGATCGTGTTGTTCACCGTCGGCGGCCTGTTCGCGCTCTACGAAGCGTGGGAGAAATGGCATGATCCGCACGGCATCACGGGATTCTGGTGGTGGCTGCCGATAGTGGTGCTGGTGGTCAGCATCGGCTTCGAGGGGTCGTCGTTCCTGGTCGCCATGCGCGAATCGAAAAAGGCGCGAGGCGACGGGGGAGTATTCCGGTTCGTCCGCACGGCCAAAGCGCCCGAACTGCCGGTGGTGCTCCTCGAGGACTCCGCAGCGGTCATGGGGCTCGTCTTTGCCTTGGCCGGAATCGTGCTGACGTTGCTGACCGGCGACGGCCGGTGGGACGCGGCGGGTACGGGCTTGATCGGTCTCTTGCTCGTCACGGTGGCCGCCGTGCTCGGTATCGAGATGAAATCGCTGCTCATCGGCGAAGCCGCCTCGGGCCGGCACCGCCGGTTGATCGAAGCGGCGATCCCGGGGGAGGGCGTCGACGGCATCGTGCACATGCGCACCATGCATCTGGGGCCGGAAGAACTGCTCGTGGCGGCCAAGATCGCCATTCCCCGGTCCGAGACCGGCCAGGAGATTGCCGCAGCCATCGATGCGGCCGAAGCGCGCATTCGGGAGGCGGTGCCCATTGCCCGCGTCATCTATCTCGAACCCGACATCCGACGGGATACCCTGAAGGAATCATGACTGACACGCTGACTCAGGGCGACTTTCGCGTCGCCGACCTGTCCCTGGCCGCCGCCGGGCGCCACCAGATCCGACTTGCCGAACGCGAGATGCCCGGCCTGATGGCCCTCCGCAGCGAATACGCCGGCCGGCGACCGTTGGCCGGCGCCAAGATCGCCGGCTCGCTGCACATGACCGTGCAAACGGCCGTCCTGATCGAAACGCTCACGGCTCTGGGAGCGCAAGTGCGCTGGGCGTCGTGCAATATCTTCTCCACCCAAGACGAAGCCGCCGCGGCGGTCGCGGTCGGATCCGGCACGCCCGAGGAACCTGCCGGCGTCCCGGTCTTTGCATGGAAGGGCGAAAGCCTGGAGGAGTACTGGTGGGCGGCCGACCAGATCTTCCGGTGGCCCGGCGGCGGGCCCAACCTGATTTTGGACGACGGCGGCGACGCCACGCTCTTGGTGCACGAGGGGGTGGCGCTGGAAAAGGCCGGCGGTGAGCTGCCCGAGCGAGGCGACGACGAGGGTCGGATCCTGCGCGCCACCTTGCGTGCGTCCCACCGGGAGAACCCGCGTCGGTTCACCGAGCTCGCCGCGGGCCTGCTGGGGGTCAGCGAAGAGACGACGACGGGCGTGAACCGGCTCTACCGGCTGGCCCGCACCGGCGATCTGCTGTTCCCGGCCATCAACGTCAACGACTCGGTCACGAAATCGAAGTTCGACAACCGGTACGGCATCCGCCATTCGCTCACCGACGGGTTGAATCGTGCTACCGACGTCTTGATCGGCGGCAAGGTCGCGTTCGTGGCCGGATACGGCGATGTGGGCAAGGGTGCGGCCGAGGCGCTGCGCGGGCAGGGGGCCCGCGTCATCGTGAGCGAAGTCGACCCCATTTGCGCGCTTCAGGCCGCCATGGACGGCTTCCAAGTGACAACGTTGGACGACGTGGTGGGCCAGTGTGATTTCTTCATCACCACCACCGGCAATACGCACGTGATCACGGCCGATCACCTGCAGCGCATGAAGCCCGGCGCGGTAGTGGGCAATATCGGCCATTTCGACGACGAGATCGACCTGCACGGGCTCTCGCAGGTTCCGGGCGTCAACCGTGTGGAAATCAAACCGCAAGTACACGAATGGACGATCCCGACCCCGGGCGGCACGACGTCGATCATCGTTCTGTCCGAAGGCAGGCTGCTCAACCTCGGTAATGCGACCGGCCACCCGTCGTTCGTCATGTCGAATTCGTTTGCCAACCAGGTGCTGGCCCAAATCGAATTGTTCACCCGCCGCGCCGAGTACGACAGGGACGTGTACCGATTGTCCAAGGAGCTCGATGAAAAAGTCGCGCGCTCCCACCTCGACGCGCTCGGCGTCCGGCTCACCACTCTCACCGGCGAACAGGCCGACTACATCGGCGTGAGCATCGACGGCCCGTACAAGTCCGACCACTACAGGTACTAAGCACACGTATTGGGCCGGCAGCACCGGCCGGAAGGGGCTAGACGCGATGGACACCGCCGACATGCCGGGCGATGCGCTGCTGGACAGGATTGCCGGCCGCGCCGCCGCCACCGATGCCGAGAACGGGTTCTTCGACGAGGACCTTGCCGAGTTGACGGCCGCCGGCTATTTGCGGGCGCACGTGCCGACCGAATTCGGGGGCGGCGGAGCCACCCTGACCGAACTCGCCCGGGCCCAGCGCAAACTCGGCGCTGCGGCCCCGGCAACGGCACTTGCCGTGAACATGCACCACGTGTGGGTGGCTACCGCCGCCACCATGGCTCGGCGCGGCGACGACGCGTTGACCGGCGTACTGACCGAGGCCGGCGCCGGCGAGATCTTCGGATTCGGCATCAGCGAGCCCGGGAACGACCTCGTGCTTTTCGACTCCCTGACCACTGCGGTACCGTCGGGCGACGGTTTTGAATTCACCGGCGTGAAGATCTTTACGTCGATGGCTCCGGCCTGGACGAGGCTCGGCATCTTCGGCAAGGACGAAACGGCCGGCGAGCCCACATTGGTGTTCGGATTCGCCTCCCGCGACACTCCGGGCATCAGCATCGCCGACGATTGGGACATGCTCGGTATGCGCGCCACGCAAAGCCGTACGACGAAGCTGGACGGCGTCCGAGTGCCGGGCGAGCACATAGTACGCAGGCTGCCGGTGGGCCCCAACGCCGACGCTCTCACTTTCGGAATTTTCTCGTCGTTCCTCCTGCTCGTGCCCAGCGTGTATGCCGGCATCGCCGACAGGGCGCTGGAGATCGCAGTGGACGCCGTCGGCCGCCGTCGGTCGCTGCGCACCGGCCTGGCATTGTCGCAGGATCCGGATATCCGCTGGAAGATCGCCGAAGCGACGATGCGGGTCGACTCGCTCACGCTCCAACTGGACTCGCTGACTCGGGACGTGGACGGCGGCCCCGGGGCCACCGAGCATGGAGCCGATTGGTTCCGGCAGTTGGCCGGGCTGAAAACCCGCGTCATCCGCACTGCCCGGGAAGTCGTCGATTTGGCGTTCGAGGTCTCGGGCGGGGGCGCCTACGCGACTGGCAGCGAACTGGCACGGCTCTACCGCGACGTGCTGGCCGGCATCTTTCACCCGTCCGACGACGAATCGGCTCACAGCACCGTTGCCTCGGCAGTGTTGGGGCCGATCGACTAAATCGTCCGTCGGGCGTGCCGCGTCGGGAGCGGACCGGCTTCAACCGCAGGTCAAGCGCCAACTGCCTGTCGTTTCCTTCGTCATCCCACTGCAGCAGAACGTGCAGCGGAATTGTGACCCGCCGGGCCTCGTCGAACGTGGCCCGGGGCACGAAGCTCCCGGCGAAGAGACCCGCCGCGACAATGCGCGGCTCGACAAGTGCCAGCCGGATGCCGATTGCGATCACGCCCCCTGAATATCCGACGGGACCGCCGATCTCGGGCAGTGAAAGAAGTGCTTCCAGTGCGGCCTGCCATTCCGGCACGGCCGTGTCGACGAGCGGGCCAATGAGCCGGTCGATGATTTCGTCGACCGGCTCGCCCGCCGCCAGAGCCCGCCGCAGGTCGGCCCGGGCCCGCTCGGCGCCCTCGGAACGGGGCCGATCTCCGCTCCCGGGAAGCTCGATGGTGGCAGCGGCGAAGCCGTCCGCTGCAGCGCGTCGGGCTCGGCCGGCCAGCCGGGGGTACATGGTGCGTAATCCGCCGGAGTGGCCGAGCAAGATCAACGGCACCGATGAGGAGGCGGGCGTCCACAGGATGCCGGGGAGCTCGCCGTGGACGAATTCGCGTTCGAGGACGCCGTGATCCAGGTGACGTTCGGCAGTGAAGCGCATGGTGGGGCCTTTCGGAAGTCAGCGGGTACGCCACCGGCTAGCGCTGCTCCGGGTCGACGTCGTCGAGTCCGAACGGCAGCTTGTGCAATGCCTCGTTGTGCCGTGCCAGCTGCGCGCTTTGCCGCTCGAGCCGGTCCAGATCGCGTCGGCGCCGCTCGGCCATGACACCTGCCAGGAATTCTTCGGCGCCGACACCGGGCGGCGGCAGCGGCGCGACATACGGGCCGGCCTCGGCGGCCAGATCCGCTGCCATTCGGCCGCGGGAGGCGGGCGTCATCGTGGCGGCATGCGACAGGAACTGGGCGACTCTGCGGGCCAACGGATCGGGAAGACTGCGCATGTCCGCAACGCTTGCCCAGCCGGCCATCCGCGGCGGCAGGCCCGTCAACCGCGTGCGCACGCGGGTGGCTCGATCGCGTGTGGCGTACGTGCCGGCAAGATAGTCGCCGATGCGTTTGCCCTTGGGACTGAGCAGGCCGACGAGCGCGGCAAGCGCGCCGGTGAGCGCCAAGACCTCGAATTGCCACAGCAGCGCGCGGATGAGCGCGTGCCGGAACCGCACTGCGCCGCCGTCGTCGCGCACTATCCGCAAACCGACGATGTACTTGCCAATCGACTTGCCGCGGGTGAACGTCTCCAGCATTATCGGGAACGCCACGAGGATCAGCACGTAAAAGATGAGCATCAACGCCGTCATGAGCGACTTCGACGGCGTGACTGACGCCAACAGGCCGGTCAGAGCCACGATGATCAAGAGGTAATACGCGAGAACCACTACGACGAAATCGATCAGGCAACTCAGCGCGCGCATGCCGACGGACGCCGGCTCGATCTCCAGCTCGACGGCCTCGCCAGTCGTCACGGTGCCGGCGCCGATCATGCCTGTCGCCGCTCCTCACAGTTGATACGCTGAACTCGGCCGGCGGGCCCGGCCTCTTTCCATTCTGCCCTACCGATCCGGACGGGGCACCGGAGCCGCGATATCGCGCCGGAGAGCCGTGAAGGAGGAGATGACGTGGATCTGGACGCCTACGTGATCGCCAAGAACGGCTCGTGGCGTCGCCTCGAGGAACTGGCCGGACGCAGGAAACTCTCCGGCCGGGAGGCGGACGAGATGATGGGCCTGTACGAGGCCGCATCGACCGACTTGTCAATCATCCGGTCGATCGCCCCGAACTCGCCGCAATCGGCACGGTTGTCGGGAATCATCGGCCGTGCCCGCACGCGGTTCACCGGCGTGCAGGGCGGAGCGTTCGCCGGTATCGGCCGCTTCTTCGTCAGCTCGTTCCCGGTCACGGTGTACCGGCTGCGCTGGACGACGCTGTGGATTGCGGTCGCGTTCGTCGCGCTCGTGTGGGCCGTCGGGGCGTGGGTCGCCTCGGACCCGTCCGTGCAAAACGCCCTTGGCTCCCCGGACACGTTGCGGGCCCTGGCTCGCCATGATTTCGTCGACTACTACTCGAACAATCCGGCAGGCGCTTTCGCCTTGGGCGTGTGGTCGAACAACGCGTGGCTTGCCGCGCAGGTCATCGCCCTGGGGATCACCGGGTTCTTCGTGCCCTATTCGCTGCTGCAGAACGCCGTCAACGTCGGTATCAACGCCGGAGTCCTGTTTTCGTACGGCTACGGCGGCACCTTCTTCGCCTACATCCTTCCGCATGGGATCCCCGAAATGACCTGCGTGTTCATCGCCAGCGCGGCGGGGCTCAAAATCTTCTGGGCGTGGGTGGCGCCAGGCCCGAGGAGCCGGGCCGCGGCGCTGGCGCAAGAAGGTCGTTCGCTGATCACTGCGGCGCTTGGCCTGGCGCTCGTGCTGGCACTGTCCGGGCTTGTCGAGGCGTTCGTGACGCCGAGCGGGTTGCCGGCGGTAGTCAAGATCGGCATCGGCGTCGTCTTCTTTTGCGCGCTGTGGACTTATGTACTCGTGTTGGGCCGCCGCGCCGCGGCTGCCGGCGAAACCGGAGACTTGTCGCCGTCCGAGGCCGGCGAGCAGGAGATCGCCGCCGGTTGACGTCTCACAACCGGCCGGCGGCCTTGAGCGACAGATACAAATCGGCCAGCCGCGGCGGCAACTCGTCCGGCGGTGCGTCCACGACGCTTGCCCCATCGGCCTGCAGCGCTGCGGTCACGGCGGCCCGGTCGAGCATCGAGCGTTCGGCAGCGGCCGCCGCGTACGCTTCGGTCGACGAGTCCCGGTGCGTGCCCACCAGAGGCGTAGCGGGGTCGGCCACCGACGCGACGGCGACCGTGTGCTTTGCCGTCAGCCGCCGGATGACCGGCAACATGCCTTCCGTGACGGCCGCGGACTCCAACGGCGTGAGCAAGACGATGAACGATCGTTGCCGTGCCGTCGTCAACGCCGTGCCGGCGATCGTCGACCAATCGGCTTCGATCAGTTCGGGCTCGAGCGGTGCCAGGGCGCGGACGACCGCCGGCAGCGAGTCGCCGGGGCCGGCGCCGTGCACGCGGGCACGCACGCGCCGGTCGGCCGCCACCAGGTCGACACGGTCGCCGGCCTTCGTGGCGAGCGCCGTCAACAACAGCGCCGATTCGATGGCCGCATCCAGCCGCGGTTCGCCGCCGACCCGTCCGGCCGACGTCCGGGACGTGTCCACGACGATCAGGACGCGCCTGTCGCGTTCGGGCCGCCACGTGCGCACCACCACTTCCCGCCGCCGGGCAGTGGCCCGCCAATCGATCGACCGGACGTCGTCACCGTCGACGTAATCGCGGAGCGAGTCGAATTCGGTGCCGGACCCTCGGATCATCACGGAAGCCCGCCCGTCGAGCTCGCGCAGACGGGCCAGCTTCGACGGCAGATGCCGGCGAGACGTGAAAGCCGGCAGCACGCGCAGCCGTGCCGGCACGTCGATGGTGGCTTGGCGAGCGCCCATTCGAAGCGGGCCGAAGCTGCGGATCGTGACGGCGGCGGCCACCCGATCGCCGCGGCGGATGGGTAGCAGCGCCGTCGTGTAACGGCGCCGTTCGCCGGGCCGGATCGTTGCGCCGTGCCGATTGCCGGTGGCGCCGGCCGACGGCGGCCATGCGTCGCGGACGACGCCGCGAAACGTCCGGCCGGATGCGTTGCGCACGGTGATGACGGCTTCGGTCGGGTTGCCCAGCCGAACGCTCGTGGGCGCCATCCGCGAGATCGCCAGCAGCCGCGGCGAGGCGGCAAGCAGGACGTCGGCGGCCAGGACGATGATCAGCACGCCGATGATCGTGAGGGCACACGTCCACGTCGGCCAGGCCAGCAACGGCAGGAGGCCGGCCAGGACCAGGAGGACGAAACGCCCGGACAATGCCATGCCGGGCTACCGGGGCGCCGGGACCGTGCGGAGGATCCCGTCCAATACCGAGTCGGCGCCCACTCCTTCGAGTTCGGCCTCGGGGCGCAACGCAACGCGGTGACGCAAGGTCGGCCCGACGAGTGCTTTCACGTCGTCCGGCGTCACGAAGTCGCGGCCGGCCAGCCACGCCCACGCGCGCGCCGCAGCCAGCAAGGCAGTTGCGCCGCGTGGTGACACGCCGAGTTGCAGGGACGGCGCATGCCGGGTGGCACGCGCCAGGTCGACGATATAGCCCAGCACTTCGGGCGCCACGTGCGTCGACGCCGCGGCGCGGCTTGCCGCGGCCAAATCGTCTTGCCCGGCCACCGCCGCGACACCCGCGGCATCGAGATCGTGCGAGTCGAAGCCGGCAGCGTGCCGCGCCAGGATCGTCACCTCGTCGTCGCGTTCGGGAAGCGGCATCGTCAGTTTGAGCAGGAACCGGTCCAGTTGGGCTTCCGGGAGCGGGTACGTGCCTTCGTATTCGACGGGGTTCTGCGTGGCCGCCACGATGAACGGCGACGGCAGCGGACGCGGGGTGCCGTCGACCGACACCTGCCGTTCCTCCATGGCCTCGAGCAGTGAAGCCTGAGTTTTCGGCGGCGTGCGATTGATCTCGTCGGCCAGCAAGATGTTCGTGAACACCGGGCCGGCGCGGAACGTGAAATCGGAAGTGCTCGCGTCGTAGATCTGCGAGCCCGTGACGTCGCCGGGCATCAGATCGGCGGTGAACTGGATCCGTTTCGTGTCAAGGCGCAGCGCACGCGAGATGGTTCGCACCATCAGCGTCTTGGCCACGCCGGGCACGCCTTCGAGCAGCACGTGCCCGCGACAGATCAAGGCGATCAGGATGCCCGTGACGATATGGTCCTGGCCGACGACCGCCTTGGCGACCTCGGTGCGCACCGACCGCAGCGCCGAGCGTGCCGGGTCGGCGTCGGCCGCGTCGGCGACCACGGGAGGCTGCTGCGAATAGCCTGTCGGGTCCGGGCCGGGGTGCGCGGTCGGTTCCGCGGCCGGTTCCTGCGGCGGGCGTGCGGGAGGCGGTGGGTAGCTCACTGGTCGTGAACCTCTCTTTCTAAGGTGGCGAGGTTGCGGGCAAGTCGCCCGAGTTCGTCGTCGGTGGCCGGGCCGGGCCCGATGAGCAATGCCGACACGTCCGGCCCGGGCCGGCCGGACGCGGCAGCGACCGCGGCGCATACGTCGTCGGCGCGTGCCGAACGCGGCAGCTTCAGGCGCGCCGCAAGCCGTGACATTGTGCCGGCTCGTAGCGTCAGCGCCGCCCTGTCGCGAGCGCCGGAGCGACGGTAGAGCCGGGCGCGCCCTTCAAGGGTCTCGGCCGCGCGGACGACGACGGGCAGGTTCTCGCGGGCCAGCGGTCCGAGCCGGCGTCCGCGCCAGAACATAGCCACGAGCGCTGTGACGATCAGCCAGCCGCCTGCGGGCAATACCCAGTCCGGGAGCACGTCGAGCAGGGACCGGTCGCCGTCCGGCTTCAACGCCGGGTCGCCCGGTGCCGGACGATAGTAGACGAGTTCCGGGTTCCGGCCGAGCGTGCCGACGGCCAGTGCGGCGTTGCCGTAGTCGGCGATCCGACCGTTGCTGAACACCGACCAGTTGCCGACGACGGTGCGGAAGGTTCCGTGCTGCCGGTACGCGGCGACGGTGCCGCCGGCGCCCGCCCGGCCAAAGCAGACGGTGACTGCCTGGTCGTCGCCGGACGCCCGGTAGCGACGGCCGTGGTCGGTGATGGAGCCGGCGCGGCGGGCGACAGGCACGGAGCAGTCGGCCCGCACCGGCCCGGCCGCCCGGCCGGCAAAGCTTTGCGCTTCGGCGGGGTCGGCGACGGGTGAGCTCCCGGCCGGCCGGACTGCCGGCGCAAGCGCTCGGGTGAGCGCGCGGCCGGGCGCGATGAGGACGACGTCGGCGCCCGACTGGCGGGCGGCACGCTGCAGCCGAGCGCGGGCGTGCCTGGTCAGCAGACCGGACGGGTCGTACACGGCAAGCGTCGGTCCGGACGACGTGCCGGCCCCGGACCGCACGTCGTCCAGCGCACCGGCAAGAGTGTCGGCGGACGTCGCGTGCACGCCGTGATTGGACAGGGTGCGCATGAGCGCACGCATGCCGTCCGGTTTCGGATTGCCGGAATCGAGACGGCCGCTCGGGCCGGCGACACCGTCCGCGATGAACGCGACGACGGCGATCAGCGCCACTAGCGCCGCGAGCAACACCCAGCCTCGCCACTTCACGGCACGCCGGCGCATCCGGGTCGCCGGTGTGGTGCCGTCGCCGGTGACCTCGCCGCGGGTAGCGATGTCGATATCGGTGCTCATGCGCCTCCGCCGGCCGGCTCCGAGAACTTCGGCCGGGACGCCCGGCAGGCCGCGTCCGCCGCACGCAGCGTTTCGTCGTCGTCGCGGGTGGCCGGCCGGTCCCCGTAATACACGGCATCGAAGATCCGTGCGGCGTCCGCCAGGCGGTCCGCGACGTCCGGCAGCACAGCTGCGGCTTGGACGCCGACTTCGTGAGCGGTCCGGCCGGCCTGCGGATCGAGCACCGTGCGCTCTTCCAGCTCGCGGGCCAGCGCGCGGAATCGTTCGCGCACGGCAAGCGCCCAGTCACCGTCGCCGGCGGCGGAATCGGCCCGCGCACGGTGTTCGGCTGCCGAGAGTGCCGTGCCGGCTTCAAACACGGCGCCGGCCCGTCGTACCCGGCCGGGCCGACGCGGACGGCCGGCCCACCAGATCGCGATACCGGCGATCACCAGGACGATGGCGCCCAGGATGACGGCACCCGCCGGTCCGAACGGGATGTTGGCTCCATGCAGCGTGCGGTCGAACAGGTCGTGGATCGTTGCGCCGACGCGCTCGACGAACGACGGATCGCCGGACTGATAGGCGCGCTTCGACAATTCGTGCAGGAGCCAGGCGCGCGCTTGTTCCCGGCTCGGATCCAAGGCCGCGACGGTCGTCATGGGCCCGCCCGGCCGGCAAGCCGTTCGGCCTCGGCCATCAGCGTGACGTCCAGGCCCTCGGTTCGCATCCGCTGGTCGATGTAGAGCAGCGCCGTCACACCGCCCGAGTAGGCGTACTGGATGGCCGAGGCGATGGCCAGGACTATCAGGGCAAGCACGCCGCCGACGATGCCCGTCGCCACCAGGGCGGCCGGGTGATCCTGCAGTGAGAGCGCGGCAACCGTGCCGATGACTGCCCCGACGATGATGATCGGAGTGCTGATGAGCGATGTGACGAGAGCGCCGATCACATTGGCCAGCAGGTAGATGCCGGTGAACCGCCAGAACCCGCGGCCGGTCAGGCGCCACGAGCGCTTCAACGCGGCGACAGGACCGATGCGTTCCAGGACGAGGGCGCATGCCGAGACGGCGAACCGGATTCCGACGTAGAGGGCGGCCAGGAGCCCGACCAGGTAGCCGATGATGCCCGTCACGAGCGCACCGATCGGACTGCCGTTCGCCAGCAGCACGAACGTCGGCGTGAGCAGAACGGCGAAGATCACGATGGTGATGGCGATCAACAGCAGTGACATGCCAATGAGCGGCCACGCACGCGGCCGCAGGATCGGCCAAATCTGGGGGAACGACTTCTTTTCACCGAACACGGCCCGGGATACGGCAAGTACGAGCGTGCCGTACACGAGTTGGGCCACGCACGCCTCGACCAGCGAGATCGCGGCGTTTCCGACCGAGGACAGCGCCGAGAAACCCAGGTTGAAGTCCGAACTCGAGGCGGCGGCGGCCGGAACCGTGTCGGCCCACGCAATTGCCAGCGCCGTCAGCCCGCCGGTAGCAAGCAGCACGACGCCCATGACGACTGCCGGGACGCCGATCATGAGCTTGGGGTTGTGCCGGAGAGCCTGAAAACCGCCGTCCAGAATCTCCCCCAGTCGCAGCGGATGCAGCGGGATCAGGCCGGGCTTCGGCGGCGGCCGGTAACCGCTCGAATACGCGCCGGGACCGCCGGGGCTGCCGGGAGTCGGCTGCCCCCACGTGGACGGCGACGTCCATTGTCCCCACGCGTTGCCGGGCGGCCCGCCCGGTTCGTCGGGTGCGGCGCGCCGGCCCCAGCGCGGTTCATCGGGCGGCTGCCAGCCGGTAGGGGGTGTGGTCATCGGTGCGAGAACTCTTCCGGATTCACGTGTCCATGGTGTCATGGACGACACAGCAAGGGGGCGGATACGAAATTTTTTGGCGTTGTAAGCGACGATAGAGGTATGAAGGGCAGGATTCTAGTTGTAGACGATGACACCGCGTTGGCCGAAATGATCGGCATTGTATTGAAAAGCGAGGGTTTCGAGCCGTCGTTTTGCGCGCACGGCGACACGGCGCTCGAGACTTTTCGGCGCGTGCGACCGGATCTCGTCCTGCTCGACCTGATGCTTCCGGGCAAGGACGGGTTGGAGGTGTGCCGGCTCATCCGGGCCGAATCCGGAGTTCCGATAGTCATGCTCACCGCTAAATCCGACACCGTCGACGTTGTCCTCGGGCTCGAATCGGGTGCCGACGACTACGTGCCGAAGCCGTTCAAGCCGAAGGAACTCGTTGCCCGCGTGCGGGCACGGTTGCGCATCACCGACCACATCGCCCCCGAGGTTCTCAACATCGGCGACATCACCCTGGACGTGGCGGGACACTCGGTGACCCGCGGCGGCAAGCCCATCAGCTTGACGCCGTTGGAGTTCGATTTGCTTGTCGCGTTGGCCCGCAAGCCCTGGCAGGTGTTCAGCCGCGAAGTGCTGCTCGAGGAAGTCTGGGGATACCGGCACGCGGCCGATACCCGGTTGGTGAACGTGCACGTGCAGCGGCTCCGGTCGAAGATCGAACGGGATCCGGAAAATCCCGACGTCATAGTCACTGTCCGCGGCGTCGGATACAAGGCGGGTCAACCGACGTGAGCCGTCCGTCCCTCGCAGGCGTGGCGCGAGGGAGTGGCCGCGCGACCGTCGCGGCAGGGGCTGCCGCCGTGCGGTTCGCCCGGAAGTCGCTTCAGTTCCGCGTTGTGGTCTCCACCATGATCTTGACCACCGTTGCGGTGTTCGGCGTCGGCTCGTGGATGTCGGAACAGGTGGCGGACGGTCTGTTCCAGACCCGGTTGGCCAGTGCCAGCAAGCAGGCCGACACGATGGCCCGGTCGCTGCAGAGCGTGGCCAATCCGTCCGGCAGTAATCAGGACGACGTGACGCAAGCCCTGCAGGCCACCATGCAGAACCAAGTGACGACCGCGACGTTGCCGTTGCGCGCCGTCGCTTTGCGTCCGGTGCCGGGCAATGCCACGGCCGTCGGCAATTTCTCCGCAGTCTCGCCGAACCAGCCGGCGTTCTCGGTCGGACAGCTGACACCGGAATTCCTCAAGGCGGTCGCGACGTCGGGCGGCACTCAGCGGTACCAGTCGATCGCGTTGACGACGTACGACGGCAGTTCCCGACCCGGGCTCGTCATAGGCACGCTGATCACCATCCCGGGGGCGGGGCAGTATCAGTTCTACGTGGTCTCCGACCTGTCCAACGAGCAGGGCACCTTGTCGCTCGTCGAACGCAGCATGCTGGTGGCCGCGTTGATCCTGGTGGTCCTGGTCGGCGCGGTGGCCTGGGTGGTGGCGCGCATCGTCGTCCGGCCGGTCCGCGCCGCCGCGGACGTGTCTCAAGAGCTCGCGGCCGGTGACTTGGGGCAGCGCTTGCGGGTCAGGGGCACCGACGACTTGGCAGTGCTTGCCGCGTCGTTCAACCACATGGCAACCAACCTGCAAGACCAGATCACCCGGTTGGAGAACTTGTCGGCACTGCAGCAGCGGTTCGTCTCGGACGTGTCCCACGAGCTGCGCACCCCGCTGACGACGATTCGGGTGGCCGCCGACATGATTTACGAATCCCGCGACGAACTCGACCCGATGTCCCAACGCAGCGCCGAATTGCTGCACTCGCAAGTGCAACGGTTCGAACTGCTCCTTGCCGATCTGCTCGAGATCAGCCGGTTCGATTCGGGCGCGGCCGATTTGGACGCCGAGGCCGTGGACATGCTGGCAGTGGTGGGGCGGGTGATCGAGAACAACCAGGTCCTCGCCGAACGCTCCGGGTACGAGTTGAAGCTACATGCCGCGGCCACCCCGTACATGGCGGACGTCGACGCGCGACGGATCGAACGCATAGTGCGCAACTTGATAGTCAACGCTCTCGAACACGGCGAGAACAAGCCGATCGACATCTATGTGGCGGCAGACGCGGACGCCGTGGCCGTCAGCGTACGCGATCACGGCGTCGGCATGGACAGACAGCAGGTACGCCGCGTTTTCGACAGGTTCTGGCGGGCCGATCCGGCGCGGCCCCGCACCTTGGGCGGCTCCGGGCTGGGGCTTGCCATTGCGTTGGAGGACGCCCACCTGCACTCCGGGTGGCTGCAAGCGTGGGGGCGGCCCGGCCAGGGCGCGTGCTTCCGGTTGACGATCCCGCGCCGGTCCGGGCACGACCTCACCTCCTCGCCGTTGCCGTTGCCGCCCGCCGATGCGGCCGACCCGGATGATTCGGTCGATTTGTCCGGAACGGGCATGATGAATGAAGACGACGCCGCACCGCCGGCCGGCCCGTGGACGCAGACCGGGTCGATGCCGAGAATTGCCGCACCGGAAGAAGGGGGCGATCGGAATGAGAAGTAAGCGCTGGCGGTCGCTTGCCGCATGTGTTGCGGCAATCGCGTTGGTGTCCGGGTGCGCCAACATCCCGACATCCGGCAACGTGGGAGTCGGCGATCCGGGGGACACCAAGGAGGGCAGCTTTCTCCAGTCGCACGCCGACGGGCCTCGAAAAGGAAGTAGCGCCGTCGACATCGTGCAGGGCTTTTTGAAGGCAGCCACCGACACTTCCAACAATTTCGAGGTGGCACGAGAGTTTTTGACGTCGTCCGCTGCGAAATCGTGGAAGCCGACGAGTCAAGTGACGATCTACCCGACGGGTTCGCTGCCGCCGACCAGCGAGGGCCGGCAGTCGCCGAAGAAACGGTCGTTCTCCCTGAACGTGCCGGTGATGGGAACCGTCGACGACGACGGCGTCTATGACTCGGCGCCCAGCGACACCAAGTCGAAGATCGACTTCGAGTTGACCAAATCGCCCTCCGGGTGGCGTATTTCAAAACTGGCCAACGGCATCGTGTTGTCCCGGTCGAACTTCGAAACGTTCTTCCATGCGTTCCCGATCTACTTCTTCGACAACTCGTTCGACTACCTGGTGCCCGAGCTCCGCTGGTTCATTTCCCGGCCCGGCGTCGTGACCAACGTCGTCGATGCCGTGCTGGACGGGCCGAGCGAATGGCTGCACGGGGCGGCGATCTCCGCGTTCCCGTCCGGCACGAAGCTTGCCGCGTCCGGAGCGATCACGCGGAACGGCACGGCCACCATCAACGTGGACGATTCGGTGCTGGAATCGTCGCACAAGCTGCAATCGTTGATGGCCGCCGAGCTGACGAACTCGGTCGCACAGGTCCAGTCGGTGTCGTCGGTGCGCGTGGTGGCCGGCGGCCGTGAGCTGGACGCGGGCGATGCCGCGGCGCAGCCGGAGCGGCAAGTCGATTCCAAACCGGTACTGCTGAGCAACAACCAGCTGCAACTTTTTTCCTCCGGCCGCGTGCAAAAGGTCGCGGGGACTCCCAACCTCGGCAAATACTCTCCGTCCGACCCGGCCGAATCGTTCGGGCTTTCCAGGTACGCCTTCTTGTCCAAAGGCAAGAAACTTTGCCAAATCAACACGTCGCGGCCCGATAAGGTCGCGGTTGTCGCGCAGGGCCACGGACTAGTCGCGCCGTCGTACGACCCGCACGGCTGGCTCTGGACGGCGGAGAAGAAGAACAGCGGCTCGGTGCTGGCCATCGGCCCGCGGGGCCAGTACGTGCACGTCGACGCGTCGTGGCTGGACGGCAAGAAGATCAAGAAGCTCGAGATTTCCCGCGACGGCGCCCGGGCGGCGATCCTGACGACGTCGTCGTCCGGGCCCGTGTTGCGCGTTGTCGGAATCATTCACGGCGACGGCGACGAACCGCAGCGCCTGACGTCCGGCCTGGCGATCGGCAACGAGTTCACCAAGATCAGCGATCTCAGCTGGGCGGGCCCCACTACTCTGACGCTGATCGGACGGACGCAGGATTCGCCGACGCCGAACCCGTGGACGCTTGGCGTATCGGGGCCGTCGAACGCGTTGACGTCGGTTCCGGGCGCCCAAACCATCAGCTCGGCCAATGATGCGTTGGACACGATAGTCGGCGCCTCGGGCAAGAGCCTGTACACCCGGGTGGGATCGACGTGGAGCAAGGCGGCCGTCGCAGGTATACACCCGAACTACGCCGGCTAACCCCGCCCACTTCCGCAAAATCCCTGCCCACTTCCGCAAAACGCGCCGCGTCGTCGGGAACGCGCCGTTCTGACGGCGCGTTCCCGACGACGCGGCGCGTTTTGGGTGGGGGAGACGGGCGGGGGCGTGATACTTGGCGGATGAAAGCGCCGAGCATGAAGCGGGCATGGCTCGACTTCGCTGCGCTGGTGTTGCCGACGGCGTGCGCCGGATGCGATGAGCCGGACGTCGGGCTGTGCTCGTCGTGCCTGGCGGAGTTGGCCGACGAACCGCACCGCGTGGACGAGCAGGCGCCGCGATTGCCGCCGGGCCTCGAAGCATGGGCCGGCCCGGCCTTCGAGGGCCCGGTGCGCGACGTCCTGACCGGATATAAGGACCGCGGACGCCGTGATCTCGGTGGGCGTTTGGCCCTTGCCCTGGCGGGCGTCCTCGCCGCATGGGCGTCGAGCTTCGGCGGGCCCGCGGAACGAATCATCGTGGTACCGGTTCCGTCCAGCCAGGCAGCCGTGCGGAGGCGCGGCGAGGACACCTGGTGGCGGTGCACCCGCCGAGCATGCCGACTGTTGTCGCGATCCGGGCAGCCCGCCGTCGCGGTGCGGACGCTGCGCGCGACCCGCACGACAGCCGACCAGGCCGGCTTGACCGCACTGCGCCGGGCCGTGAACAAGCAACACTCGATGACGGTGCGCCGGACAACGGCCCGCAACGCCGTACCCGGCACCGGCTGTGACGCAGGGAGCCGGGTGGTGCTCGTCGACGACGTCGTGACGACCGGAGCCACGATTGCCGAAGCACACCGGGCGCTCACGGAAGCCGGACTCCGCGTGGACGGCGCTGCCGCAATTGCCGCTACGCCGCGCCGAGACGACGGCGCGTCGGACTCCCGGACGCACCGGTCCTAGCATCTTTGCCGGTTCTGGACTAGCGTTTGGTCATGGAGCTCGTGAGCATCGCCCCGCCGCACCGGCAGGCGAATGCCGCGAGCTTTATGCATGTGAGGAAACATCACCGCTTCGAGCGGTCAGTGACGGGAGGATCTACCCGGTACCCGCGGGTGCCAAACCGCACCAACAACCCGTGCATGACGGAGGATTGACATGGACATTGTCGTAACCGGTCGCCACATCGTGATTTCCGACCGATTCCGCGAACACATCACCAACAAGCTGTCAAAGGTCGAACAGCTGGCGCCGAGGGCCCAGCGACTCGACGTCCAGGTAACTCATGAAAAAAATCCACGGCTTGCCGGTAACTCCGACCGGGTGGAAATCACGGTAATGGACAAGGGACCGGTCATCCGGGCCGAGGCTGCCGCGTCCGACAAGTACGGGGCTCTTGACCTCGCGTACGCCAAATTGCTCGAGCGGCTTCGTCGGTCCCGCGACAGACGGAAGGTGCACCACGGCCGGCATCGGCCGCCGACAGTGAACGAGGCGGTCGGCGTGACGGCGGCACCGGACGGCGCCGGACCGGGCCTGTCGGCCGTCGCCGATGATCCCGAGCCGGAAGTCGACGAATACGACGACGGGCAGTATTCGCCGGCCGATGCCGAGGGGGAGTGCCCGGTCCTCATTCGGGAAAAGGAGTTCCCCGCCAGCCCGATCAGCCTCGACGAGGCGTTGACCCGGATGGAACTCGTCGGCCACGACTTCTATCTGTTCCTCGATTCGGAATCGTCGAAACCGTCGGTCGTCTACCGCCGTAAGGGCTGGAGCTACGGCGTCATCACCTTGAGCGACGAGGGCGACGAGATGGACGGTGAGCAAGTCGGCTGATCTCACCAAGACTGTCGGGTCGTCTCGGGCAGCAGTGCCCGGGACGACCCGCGTCACGTTCTCGATCGATCGGGCACGCCGCATCGCCTTGGCCGCGCAAGGATTTCACCGGCCCCGCCCCATCGCGACACCGACGATGCGACACGTGCAAGGGGTGATCGACAAGATCGGGCTTTTGCAGATCGACTCGGTCAACGTGCTCTCCCGTAGCCACTATTTGCCGTTGTTTTCAAGGCTCGGCGATTACGACAGAGGGATTCTCGACAGGGCCGCGACGGCGCCGCGCCGCCGCCTCGTCGAATATTGGGCGCACGAAGCCTCCCTCATTCCGCCCGAGACGTACCGGCTGCTGTATTGGCGCATGCACGCATGGCGTGAGACGGCCTGGGGCCGGATGCGCGGCGACAGCCCGGAATGGGAGGCGCTTCTTGAAGACGTTTACGCGGCAGTGCGCGATACCGGGCCGGTCACGGCGTCCCGCTTGAACACGCGACTGGACCACGGCGTGCCCGAGGACGCCGGCGACAACTGGGGCTGGAACTGGTCGCAAGTCAAAACCGCCTTGGAAGCGCTTTTTTGGTCCGGCAGAATCGGATCGGCGGGCAGGACGGCGCAGTTCGAGCGCCGTTACGAGTTGACCGAGCGCATACTGCCGCCCGAGGTCGCGGCGGCTGAGCCGCCCGCGCGGCCGGACGCCATCCGGCAATTGACGCTCATTGCAGCGCGCGCTCTCGGCATTGCTTCGCCCCGCTGTCTCTCCGACTATTTCCGGATGCCCGTCAAGGACACCAAGACGGCAATCGAGGAACTCGTCACGTCCGGGGAACTGCTGCCGGCCGCCGTGCCCAGCTGGAGCAACGACCTGTATTTGCATGTCGATGCCGCCCGGCCGCGACGCGTCCGGGCACGAGCGCTGTTGTCGCCGTTCGACTCGCTGGTCTTCGAACGCCGCCGCACCGAGGACCTGTTCGACTTCCGGTACCGCATTGAGATCTACACGCCGAAGCATCAACGTCGGTACGGCTACTACGTGCTGCCGTTCCTCCTGGGAGAGCGCATAGTGGCCCGCCTTGACATCAAAGCCGACCGCCGCGCCGGGTCTTTGCTGGTTCGCTCGGCGCATCCGGAACCGTGTGCTCCCGCCGACACGGCGGCCGAACTCGCCGACGAGCTGACTCTGATGGCCGGGTGGCTCGGACTCGCCGGGGTCCGCGTCGAATCGGACGGGCCGCTCGCCCGCGAAATCGCCGCTCGACTCTGACGAGCCCCTCCCGACCGTCGTGGATGGGAATTTCAGGAAGAACCTCTACGATAGGGGGAGATCATCGACAAAAACGCGCGAGGAGCATTGTGCCGTCCATTCTGGAAAAGATTCTTCGAACAGGCGAAGGACGAACGCTCAAACGGCTGCGTGGATACGCGAACGCCATCAATAACCTCGAGGACGAGTTCAAGAAGCTCTCCGAGGCCGAGTTGCGCGAAGAAACCGACAGATTCAAAAAGCGGGCCGCGGACGGCGACTCCCTCGACTCGTTGTTGCCCGAGGCCTTCGCGGCTGCCCGTGAAGCGTCCCGGCGCACCCTCGGCCTGCGGCAGTTCGACGTCCAGCTCATGGGCGGGGCGGCGATCCATCTGGGCAATATCGCCGAGATGAAGACCGGTGAGGGCAAGACCCTCGTCGCAACGGCACCCGCCTACCTCAACGCACTGACCGGCAACGGCGTGCACGTCGTGACGGTGAACGACTACCTTGCCGAGTTCCAAAGCGAAATGATGAGCCGCGTGTTCCGTGTGCTCGGCATGGAGACCGGCTGCGTCCTGTCGCAAATGGACCCGGCCACCCGGCGGACGCAATATGCGGCAGACGTCACATACGGCACCAATAACGAATTCGGCTTCGACTACCTGCGCGACAATATGGCCTGGGACGTCGAAGAGATGGTTCAGCGCGGCCACTCGTTCGCCATCGTCGACGAGGTCGACTCCATTCTCATCGATGAAGCCAGGACGCCGTTGATCATTTCGGGCCCGGCGGACGGCGACGCGAACCGGTGGTACGACGAATTCGCCAAAGTGGTGAAGAGGCTGCACCGGGACACCGATTACGAGGTCGACGAGAAGAAGCGCACCGTCGGAGTGCTCGAATCCGGTATCGACAAGGTCGAGGACTACCTGGGCATCTCGAACCTCTACGAATCGGCGAACACGCCGCTCATCGGATTCTTGAACAACGCCATCCGCGCCAAGGAGCTGTTCAAACTCGACAAGGACTACGTCGTCATGAACGGCGAAGTGTTGATCGTTGACGAGCATACCGGGCGAGTGCTGGCCGGCCGCCGGTACAACGAAGGCATGCACCAGGCGATCGAAGCCAAAGAAGGCGTCGACGTCAAGGCCGAGAACCAGACGCTTGCCACCATCACGTTGCAGAACTACTTCCGCATGTACGAAAAGCTTTCCGGCATGACCGGCACGGCCGAGACCGAAGCCGCCGAGTTCATGTCCACGTACAAGCTGGGCGTCGTGCCGATCCCGACCAACAAGCCGATGATCCGCGAGGATCAAAACGACCGCGTGTACAAGAACGAGATAGTCAAGTTCGAGGCGGTCGTCGACGACATCGTCACCCGCAACAAAAAAGGGCAGCCGATACTGATCGGTACGACGAGCGTGGAAAAGAGCGAGTACTTGTCGAAGCTCTTGGCCAAGGAAGGCGTCAAGCATGAAGTGCTCAACGCCAAGAACCACGCCCGTGAGGCAGCGATCGTGGCCCGCGCCGGGCACAAGGGCGCCGTCACTGTCGCCACGAACATGGCAGGCCGCGGTACGGACATCATGCTCGGCGGCAGCGCCGAGCACATAGCTATCGAAGAACTGGCGGGCCGAGGACTCGACGCCGTCGAGACCCCCGAGGACTACGAGGCCGCTTGGCCCGATGCGTTGGCCAAGGCCGAAGCGGCAGTGAAGTCCGAGCACGAAGAGGTCGTCGACATCGGCGGGCTGTACGTGCTCGGCACCGAACGCCACGATTCCCGGCGAATCGACAACCAGCTCCGCGGCCGGTCCGGACGCCAGGGCGACCCGGGGGAATCGCGGTTCTACTTGTCGCTCACCGACGACCTGATGCGACTGTTCAACTCGAGCGCCGCCGAATCGTTGATGTCGCGGTCGAGCGCGCCGGACGATATGCCGCTGGAATTCAAGATGGTGTCGCGCGCCATCCAGTCCGCGCAAAGCCAGATCGAACAGCGCAATGCCGAGCAACGCAAGAACGTGCTCAAATACGACGACGTGCTCAACCGCCAGCGCAAGGTCATCTATTCCGAGCGTCGGCGAATCCTCGAGGGCGACGACCTCAAGGTGCAGATGCAGCATTTCGTCACCGACGTGATCACTGCGTACGTCGACAACGCCGTCACCGCCGGCAGCCCGGAGGACTGGGAACTCGGCAAGCTGTTCACGGCCTTGAAATCGCTCTACCCGGTCTCGATCTCCGTCGACGAACTCATCGAAGAGGTAGGCGGAAAGGGCAACGTCAGCCGCGACACGCTGCTTGACGAGCTCTTGTCGGATGCGCGACTTGCGTATGAGCGCCGCGAGACCTCGCTCGGCTCGGAAGTGATGCGACAGCTCGAGCGTCGCGTCGTGCTGTCGGTGATCGACAGGAAATGGCGCGAGCATCTCTACGAGATGGATTATTTGAAAGAGGGCATCGGGCTGCGCGCCATGGCCCAGCGCGATCCATTGGTGGAATATCAGCGGGAGGGCTTCCAGCTGTACAACGCCATGTCCGAGGCCATCAAGGAAGAGTCGGTGGGATTCCTCTACCACCTCGAGGTGGAAGTCGCGCCTGCCGATTCCGAATCCGATGGCGAAGACGAGGAGCCGTCGTTGAGCGCCAAGGGGCTCGGGCCGGGGGAGCCGTCCGGTTCGATGCAGTATTCGGCGCCCAGCGATTCGGGCGGAGTCGATGTGCGCACCGAGCAAAAAACAGCCGCACCGAAGGCGCCGCCGTCGGCCCGCCGGCAGACTCGGAAGAAGAAGCGCAAGAAGCGCTGACGGGCACCCGTCAACCGACTTCGAGCGCGGTGATCAGCCACTTGTGACCGCTGGATTCCAGGCGCATGGCCACGGCATGGATCCTGGAAGGCGCTTCGACGACGGCTGCGACTTCAACGGCGCCCGTGCGGGCGCGATATGTGCGTACGCGGCGGACGACGACATCGTGGCCCGATGCGTCGACCGGCGCGGATAACGCCCGCGTCAGCTCGACCCGCTTGGCCAGCGCGCCAAAGCACTCGGTGGTGGTCCAGCGCGACACCTGGTGCACGGAGCGTCGCCCGATGAGCACTTCGATGATGATTTGGGCGAACATGCTCGCGGGCTCGGTCGGTGCTTGTTGCGCGCTCATGACGTCGGCCCGTGCAAGTGTTGCCCGGGCATCAACATGTCGGGATCGTCGCCGATGACCGTGCGGTTCGCCTCGTACCAGCGGGGCCACGCTTCGGCGACGTCGGACGGCGAATGGCCGGCCGGCAATCTCGCCGCAGCAATCGACCACAGTGTGTCGCCGCGGCGTACCGTCACGACGACCGCCGGCCGCTCGCTCGGCTGTTGCGTGCGCGGCGGTGCGGAGCGATGCGGACCGGCAGTATGCTGCCGGTCCGCCCGGGAATGTTGGCCGGGTGCGGTCCAATCGGGGTCGACGATGGCCGGCCGGGTGGGTTCGGCCTCCGGCGGCGCAGTGCACGCGACGGCCGATACGCCCGTCAGGCCGATCAACGCGTATCGCACCAGAAGCGGCGCAGTTCGCGCCGCCATTTCGTACAGTCGTGCAGCGCGGCCGCGTCCGCCCGGCAGCGTGGCTGCAATGGTCGCGACAATTTGCAGGGCGCCGGCCAGCGCCGTCCGCACGGCCGCATAGGCCAAGAACGCGATGGCTGCGGCAACCGCGTACCCCGCCGGATCGGCGCGGTGCGCGCCGAGGTAGTCGATCATGGTCATACCGGATCGCAGCGACCAGAGCAACGCGGCAGCGCCCGTACCGGCGACCACCGGTCCGATGAGTCCGTGAACAAACCTTGCCATTGTGGTCACTGCCTTCGTCAAAGAGCCCACTCCGCCGCGTAGAAGTCATCAACGCACGACTAGTGGAGTCTCAGCTGGTTACTGTTAATTAAAAAACTAAAATGTTCGGATACAACCCGCAATACCGTAATGACCGGAATGCGCCGGCCTCGGGCAAATGTCCGGTTCGGTGCGGGCAGCGCGAGTTGCCCGGCCGGTCAGCGCAACGACAATCGAGGAAAGAAGGGAGACGCGGATGCGCTGGGAGGATTTGTTCGCCGATCTGGAAGCCCGGTGGGATTCCGCGCTCCGCAGCGAAACCGAGGCCGAACTGCCCGAAGTGATCCGCGCCGAACGAGCGCAGTCCACGATTGACGCACGGCTGACCGGCTGCGTGGGCCGGCATGTACGCATTGGCGCGGCCGGACGGGCTCTTTCCGGTCGGCTCAGCCGAATCGGTACGGGGTGGACGGCCCTGCAAGGCGCCGACAACTGCGCCATTGTCATCAACACTCGGGCTATCGACTACCTCGACGGGTTGGGCCTGCCGCAAGCACCCGGCGACCCCGTCACCAGCCGATTGTCGTTCGGGCACGCCCTGCGGTCGATCGCCAAGGACCGCGCGGCCGTCCGGGTTGTTCTCCGCACGGCCGAAATGACCGGCACCATCGACCGTGTCGGGGCCGACCACGTGGATCTGGCGCTGCACGATCTGGATCAGCCGCGCCGATCCGGGAGGATACGCGGCGTCCGAACCGTGCCCTTGGCCGCTATCGCCTTTGTCGCAGGTCGTTAACCGATGGGGGCGTCGAAATCGAAATTATCGGCTTTGACGTCCCGTTGCGTCTGCTCGTACATCCGCTGGATGTACTTTTCCAGTTCGGTCTTCTCAACGCGCCACTGGCCGCGCCCTCCGACCTTGATGGCGCGCAATTCGCCGGACCGGACCAGAGCCCGTGCTTGCGCGCTGGAGACATTCAGGATCTCTGCGACGTCCGTCAACGGTAGGAACCGCACCTCTACGGGCATTTCGACTTCCCCTCGATCTTCCGACAACAGTGTCGGTAAAAGTCTCGTCGCGTCGTTTTTGTCCGATTCTGGGATCGGCATGCATTCGGCAACGGACGGTTACACCTTGATTTGACCATATTACACCCCAAATATTGAGTGTTGACCCTAATTAGCGAACACTGACGGTGGTTTGCGGATAGCGGGAGGATGGGATGGAGTCTTTGGCGGCGCGGCTGAAGCAGCCATCGTGGCGCGACCCGAGGCTCCTCATCGGCATCGTCCTGGTCGCGGCATCGGTCGTGGGCTGCTGGCAACTCGTGCGGGTGGCCCGTGCCACGACCACCGTGTTCACTGCGGCGGCCGATCTGCCGGCCGGTGCCCCCGTCAGAGCGTCCGACGTCACAGCCACCGAGGTCAAGCTGGCCGGCGCGGGAAAGCGTTATCTCAACGCCGACGAGGCCTGGCCGAAAGGGCTGATCGCCTTGCGCACGGTCGCTGCCGGCGAACTCATCCCCGCAGCCGCGGTCGGCAGCGCAGCGGAACTGACCGGACGGCCGGTGATCGTGCACGTCGACGGACCGCTGGCCGAGGGCGTCGTGCCGGGCGCGCGCGTCGACGTGTGGGCAACAGAACCGGTCCGCGCGGAAAACGAGCCCGAACCGGAGCGGGTGGCCGGCGCAGTCCGCGTCGTCTCGGTTCACCCGCCCAAATCCGGGTTCGGCATCGATCGGACGACAGCGGTCGAGCTCTTGGTGGACAAGTCGGATGTCGCCACGGTGCTTCGTTTGGTCGCCGGCAAGGCGACGATTTCGCTCTTGGCCGTGCCCGGCAGGGCGCACGGCGGGGACCGACCGTCCCGCGGAAGCCGGACGCCGTGATCCTTCCGGTGCTTGCCGCGCTCACCGGGCCGGCCGAGGCCCGTCTCGTGGCCGGACTCGCCGAACACGCCGGCCGCGTGTCGGTGGTCCGCCGGCCGGCCGACATCATCGAACTCGTGGCGGCCGCCGAGGCCGGCGTGGGCCGCGCTGCCGTCATAGCCGACGATTTTCCGGGACTCGAGGTCGAGACGGTCGTCCGGCTGCATGCCGCGGGAGTGCGGGTCGTCGCAGTCGGCGATGAGCCGGACGCGTTGACTGCTCTGGGAGTCGACGACATCGTGGAGACCGGCGCGGACGCCGACAGGGTCGCCGCCGCGCTCTTGGCCGGCCCGCCGCCGGTGCCCGACGGTCGTGATAGCGGGGCCCCGCATCCGGAATCCGCGGTCACGGCCGGACGGCGCACCGGGTGGGAGGACTTGGCGGGCCGCAGCGGAACAGCGCGGGAAGCCCCAGCCGCCGTCATCACCGTTTGGGGCACGGGCGGAGCCCCGGGACGGACCACGCTGGCAGTCAACCTGGCGGCCGAACTCGCGGCCACCGGCAATAGGACGCTGCTGATCGATGCCGACAGCTACGGTGCATGCGCCGGCGCGGTCTTGGGTCTGCTCGACGAATCGGCAGGTCTGGCCACCGTGTGCCGCCTGGCCGGGCGGGGAACACTGGACGACGTCGGGCTGCGGACCGCGTCGTCCGGCATCACCGAGACGTTGAGCGTACTGACCGGCATCACCCAGTCGTCGCGGTGGCCCGAGCTCACCCGGGCCCGACTCGCCGCGGTGTTCGACACGGCCCGAGCGTGCGCCGACGTCGTCGTCATCGATTGTGCCGCGCCCATCGAACAAGACGAGGAACTCAGCTACGACACCGATGCGCCGCAGCGCAACGCCGCAACGCTGACCGCCATTGATGCGGCGGACCTGACGTTGCTGGTGGGCACGGCCGACCCGATAGGCCTCGGCCGTCTGGTCCGCGCGTACGCCGACGCCGCAGACGGGCTCGACACCGACGTCGTCCCGGTCGTGAACGGCTTGCGCACTCGCGTGGTCGGCTCGCCCGCCAAGGCCCGCGTCACCGATGCGCTGGCGCGGTTCGCCGGCATCGACTCGCCAACGATGCTTCCCTACGACAGGGCGGCTTGCGATGACGCGCTGCTGCGCGGCGTCACGTTGCGTGAAGCGGACCGGCGCGGATCCGCCGCACGCGCTATCGCGGCCCTGGCCGTCGATCTTGCCGCGTGGCTATCGATCCCGGGCAGCCGGGGCGCCGAGCCCGGTCGGCGGCGTCCGGCACAATAGGACCATGTCCTCGTCAACAGTCCGTGCGTACATTCCAACCACCGTGAGCGCGGCAGCTGCCCGCTGGGACGACGGAACCGCGTGCGCGGCCGGCAGCAGCGTGTACCGCGTGACTGCCGACGACAGAGCCGGGCAAACGGGCAAGCCCGATGAAGAGGCCCTCGAATATGCGGCGTTCCGGCGGGCGGCCGACGCCGCCGCCGGCAATCGCCGCGGTGAGACCGCCGTGGTGATCTCGGCGGATGTGCCGGCCGGTGAGATCACCGGGGGAGTGCTTGCCGCGGATCTTCCCGCCGCAGCGGTGGTGAGCTTTCACCTGGGCGCGGACTTGTTGTGGTACGACGCGACCGAAGCGGGCGACATCCTGCGCTAGCGGGCCAGCCAGTCGCGGGCCGCCGACTCCTGCAGCTCCAGAGCGCGCGTGATGACCGGTGCGGCGGCCTGTTCGATGGTGGACCCGAAGAACGGCATGGACGACGTCACCGCCAAATGCAGCAGGTGCTCGGTGACGCCGGACGTCTGCCGGCGAAGCGTCTCGGTGCCTTGCACCATGACGGGCGCCTTGTCGACGGTGACGGTGATCGCCGCGCGTCGTTCCGGGCCCGCGGGCGCGGCGAACTTCTCGGTCTGGCGAACTGTCAATCTGTCGCCGACCAGGGATCGGGCGGCGGCCGGGAGCCCGTCGGCGGCCATCACCCGCACGATCGTCAGCGTGAATGCGGCGTCCGGCGAGCCGTCGGAGGAGATGTCGAACGATTCGGCCGACGTCGCGCGAGCCACCGCGGCCTGGAAGTCGGCGTCCGCCAGCATGCCCGGCACGTGAGCGGGATCCGTCGGATAACGCAGCGAAAAGTCGACAGTGTGCATGCAAGACTCCTGGTGGGTGATCCGAGCCGGGCCTTCTTGCACTCCGGCACGTAAAACTTAATCACAGGGCGTTAAGGTTGAGGCGTACCGGCGTCGCACGACGGAGTGCGCCGCGACAAACGGCTCAGCTGCTGCACGAGGTGAATTTGGTGTCAACGGACGCGGGAAACGGTAAGGCACGATCCGTACGGGGCGATATCGGCCGTCTGATGAACGAGACTTTGGGGGTGGACGCCGATTCGCGGTTCCCGGCCCACTACCTCGAACACGTGGCCGACGAGGACCTCGCCGAGCTCGGCAAGGACTACTTTGCCGGGATCGCGGCCTCGCACTGGCAACTGGGCAGGACGTACAGCGACGAGAGCCGCGCCGACGTGCGGGTCTTCACGCCGTCGGAGGAAACCGACGGATACTCGACGGGCCGCACCAGCGTGGAAGTGGTCACGAAGGACATGCCGTTCCTGGTGGACTCGGTGTCCGCCGAGATCACCCGGCAACGCCTGGGCATCCACTTGATTGTCCACCCGACGCTGCTCGTGCTCCGGGACGCGTCCGGCCGCATCACGGAGATCCTCGACCAGCCGGAAGCCTCCGGACAGCAGACAGCCAGCGGCGACACTGCTGCCATGACGGTGCTGCCGGACGCCTCGGACGCGGAAGTCGAATCGTGGATCCATTTGAGCGTCGACAAGATCACGGATGCGGCCCGGTTGACGGAAGTCGAAGACGGCATTCGCCGCGTGCTCGTCGACGTCGCGCACGCGGTCCGGGACTGGCCGGAAATGCGGCAGCGTGCCACGGCGATCGCCGATGAACTCACCGACGCTCCGCCGGCGCCGGAGCTCGGCACCGAGGCCGGCATTGCAGCGAGACTGCTGCGGTGGCTCGACGACGGCAATTTCACCTTCCTCGGCTACCGGGAATACTCCTTGGAAAGCCGGGACGGCGAGGACGTCTTGGTTGCCCGGCCCGAGACCGGATTGGGCATCTTGAGCCAGGACGACGGCACCGTGGCCGGATCGCTCGGCCGTGCCGCAGCGTCCCAAGCACGCGAAAAACGCGTTCTCGTATTGACGAAGGCCAACTCCCGGTCGACGGTCCACAGGCGTTCGTATCTCGACTACATCGGCGTGAAGACCTTCGACTCGTCCGGCCAAGTGACCGGAGAACGGCGTTTCCTCGGACTTTTCACGGCCACGGCGTTCACCCAATCGGTCAAGACCATCCCGGTGATCGGCGAAAAGATCAAGGCAGTGCTGGAACGGTCGGGTTTCCCGGATGATTCGCATTCCGGCAAGGACCTGCTCACGATCCTGGAGACGTATCCGCGCGACGAGCTGTTCCAAGCCGACACCGACGACTTGTACGACACGGCTCTGACGACGCTGCACTTGCAAGAGCGCCGGCGTCCGCGCGTGTTCTTGCGGCGCGACAGGTATGCACGATTCATGTCGGCGATGGTGTACATGCCGCGCGATCAGTACAACACCGCGGCGCGGCTGAACATCGAGGCGATCCTGCGCGAGGAGTTCGGCGCCGAATCGGTCGACTACGAGGCGCGGCTGACCGAGTCGGTGCTGGCCAGGCTGCATTTCGTCGTCCGCGTCGCCCGCGACAAGGAGCTGCCCGAAGTGGAGCAGCAGGCATTGGAAAAGCGGATCATCGATGCCTTGCGCGATTGGCGCGACGATTTCGCGGCCGAGCTGGACGACGTGGCCTACGCCGGCGTCGAGCAGTGGCGGGATGCGTTCGGCGAGTCGTACAAGGAGGACTTCGCCCCGGCCGACGCCGTCGACGACGTCGCCCGGTTGATTGCCGCCGAAACCGGCACCGATGTGCAAATGAAGCTCTACCGGTCCGCCGACGAGGCCGATCCGAACCGGCGCCGCCTGAAGTTCTACCGAACCGAGCCGATGTCGCTGTCCGATGTCCTGCCGTATTTGACGCATTTGGGAGCCGACGTCACCGACGAGCGGCCCTATCATTTGCACAGGGCGGACGGCGCCCGAGCGTTCATCTACGATTTCGGTCTCCATTTCGACGACCGGCAGATCAAGGCTTCCACCGATTACTTCACCGAGGCGTTCGCCGCCGCATGGAACGGCCGATCCGAATCGGACTCGTTCGAAGAACTCGTGCTGGCCGGCAACATCCCGTGGCGGGACGTCGTGATCGTGCGCGCGTACGCCAGGTACATGCGCCAGGTCGGAGTGAGCTTTTCCGACAATTTCATTGCCGGGGTGCTGCTCGACCAGATCGAGATCACCAAGCTCTTGACCGAATACTTCACGGCTCGCTTCGACCCCGACCGGGATCCGGCGGCGCGCGGCGAGGCGGCAGTGCACGACGAGCTCATCGCATCGCTGGACGACGTGGCGAGCCTTGACGCCGACCGCATCCTTCGCACCTATATCAACCTGATCTCGGCAACGCTGCGGACCAACTTCTACCAAGTCGACGAAGGGGGCATGCCGAAGGGACACGTCGCGTTCAAGCTCGAGCCGACGGCAATCGACATCCTGCCCAAACCGCGGCCCAAGTACGAGATCTGGGTGTACTCACCGCGCGTCGAGGGCGTGCACTTGCGCTTTGGCGACGTGGCGCGCGGCGGCCTGCGGTGGAGCGACCGGCGAGAGGACTTCCGCACCGAGATCCTCGGCCTGGTCAAGGCACAAATGGTGAAGAACGCGTTGATAGTGCCGACGGGCGCCAAGGGCGGCTTTTACTGCAAGAACCTGCCGGACATGTCCGACCGCGAAGCCTGGCTGGCCGAGGGGAAGGAGTGCTACAAGGTCTTCATCCGCAGTTTGCTCGACGTCACCGACAATCTCGTGGACGGGCAGGTCCGTCCGCCGGAGCGCGTCGTTCGTCACGACGGCGACGACACCTACCTCGTGGTTGCCGCGGATAAGGGGACTGCCGCCTTTTCCGATATCGCCAACGAGGTGGCCATCTCGTACGGCTACTGGCTCGGCGACGCGTTCGCTTCGGGCGGCTCCGTCGGCTACGACCACAAAGACATGGGCATCACGGCGCGCGGCGCGTGGGAAAGCGTCAAGCGGCATTTCCGCGAGCTCGGACGGGACATCCAGGTCGAGGACTTCACTGCCGGCGGCGTCGGCGATATGAGCGGCGACGTGTTCGGCAACGGAATGCTCCGGTCCAGGCACACCCGCCTGGTGGCGGCGTTCGACCACCGGCACATCTTCCTCGACCCGAATCCGGACGCCGAATCGTCGTTTGTGGAACGTCAGCGCTTGTACGATCTGCCGCGATCGTCCTGGGATGACTACGACAGGTCGTTGATTTCCGAAGGCGGCGGCGTATATCCGCGAACCTTGAAGTCCATCGAGGTTTCGTCGACGGCGGCAGCGAGGCTCGGCCTGCCGGGGCCTGCCAAGCTTGCGCCCGAGGAACTGCTGCGGGCCATCTTGCGGGCGCCCATCGATTTGATCTACAACGGCGGAATCGGCACGTACGTCAAGGCTTCCAGCGAATCGAACGCCGACGTCGGAGACAAATCGAACGACTCCATCCGCGTCAACGGCAACGAATTGCGCGCCTCGGTGGTGGGCGAAGGCGGCAACCTGGGAGTCACCCAGCTGGGCCGCATCGAAGCCGCGCTCGGCGGCGTGCGGATCAACACCGACGCCATCGACAATTCCGCGGGAGTCGACTGCTCCGACCACGAGGTCAATATCAAGATTCTGCTGGACACGCTCGTGAAGAACGGCACCGTCAGCCCCGACGACCGAGGCGAATTGCTGCTGTCGATGTCCGACGAGGTCGCCGATCTCGTGCTGACGCACAACTATCGACAGAACATGGTGCTCGGCGATGCCCGCGCTCAGACGCTGTCGATGTCATCGGTGTACGTCCGCCTCATGAACGAGCTCGAATCGACGGGGCTGCTCGATCGCGAAGTCGAGTTCCTGCCGGCACCCGGCCAAGTCGCCGAGCGGAACGAATCCGGCCACGGGTTCACGTCGCCGGAGCTTGCGGTGCTGCTGGCGTACGTGAAAATGGACTTGTCCGGCGATGCGTTGGCCAGCGAACTGCCCGACGAGGTGTGGGCACAATCCCAACTTCGCGACTACTTCCCGGCCCCGCTCGTGCAACGGTTCGGCGACGAACTCGGCACGCACGCGCTGCGCCGCGAGATCATCACGACAATGCTCGTCAACGAAATGGTCGACAGGGCCGGCCTGACCTTCGCCTTCCGTCTGGTCGAAGAAACGGCGACCGACCCGGCGCAAGCCATCCGCGTGTTCATGGTGGCCCAGGAATTGTTCGACCTGCGCTCGTTCATCCGCCGGATCGAAGAGACGGACGGGACCGTCGGCACCGACACGCAGATCGAAATGGTGCTCGAGTACCGGCGTCTCATCGACCGCGTGGCCCGCTGGCTGGTCCACCACCGCCCGTCGCGCATTGACGTGTCGAGCGAGATCGACAGGTTCCGGCCGGTCGTCACCGAACTGCTGTCGTCGGTGCCCGACCTGGTGCGCGGAACCGAGCGGACGGTGATGGCCGAACGCGCCGAACGCCTGCAGGGGTCGGGCGTTCCCGAGCGGCTGGCCTGGCGGACCGCCGCGCTGCTGGACGAGTATCCGCTGCTCGACATCGCCGAGCTGTGCGAGACGTCCGGTGAAGAGCCGGCCGAGGTCGCAGAACTGTACTACGCGGTGTCCGACGAGTTCGATGCCGCGGTCATGCTGGGCCAGATCGGATCGCTCGACCGCGACAACCGGTGGAAGTCGTTGGCACGCGGCGCCTTGCGCGACGACTTCTACGCGGCGTTGCAGTCCGTTGTCGGGTCGATACTGGAAGGCACGGATGCGGGGCAGTCGGCAACGGCCCGGGTGGACGCGTGGAAGCAGGCCAACAGCGAACACCTCGACCGGGTCATGCGCACGGTTGACGAAGTACGCGATCTCGATCAAGGCGATCTGGCGTCGCTGTCGGTCGCGCTGCGGCTGCTGCGCACCGTTGTGCGCAGCTCTCAAGGCACGATAGCCGCCGAACCGACCGGCGTCGTGCCGCTCATCACGCAGTGAGCGCGCTGAGCGACATCCTCGAGTCCTCGCACGTCGCCGGCGAGGACGCCGAGTGGCTCCGGCTGCTCGTCGGCGATTGGCAACTGCTCGCCGATCTGTCGTTCGCGGACCTGGTGTTGTGGATTCCGAGGCGCGGCAGCGGCACCGACGACTTCATTGCCGTGGCGCACTGCCGGCCGTCGACCGGAGTCACCGTCTATTACGACGACGTGGTGGGATCGGGAGTCGACGGGACGCTCCGGCAAATCGTCACGCAAGCTTTCGGCAGCAAGACCTGGGTGCGTGCCTTGCAGCCCGGCTGGCAGGCATCGGTGCCGGTGCGCGAGGAAGCCGTGCCGGTTGTCCGCGGGTCGCGCGTGGTCGGCGTCCTGACCCGGCATTCGAACCTGGCGGCCGCCCGCGCGCCCAGCCGGCTCGAGTTGACGTATATGGAATGCGCCGGCGAGCTGCTCCGGATGATCTGCCACGGCGAATTCCCCGACGTGTCGGCGGCTACCGGCTCGAAACGTGGGGCCCCGCGCGTCGGCGACGGCCTTGTGCTTCTCGACGTGGACGGCGTCGTCTCGTATACCAGCCCCAATGCCTTGTCGCTCATGCACCGGCTGGGTCACGTCGGCGAGGTCGAAGGCGAGGTGCTCGCCGAAGTGGTGTCGGGCTTGCTGGAAGAGCGCCGCACCGTGGACGAATCGTTGCCGCTGGTGCTCACGGGGCGTGCGCCGTGGCGTGCCGACGTGGACGCGCGCGGCGTTGCCCTGTCGTTGCGCGCCATCCCGCTGACGTCGGGCGGCCGGCGCACCGGTGCAATAGTGCTTGCCCGCGACGTGTCTGAACTGCGCCGGCGCGAATTGCAGTTGATGAGCAAGGACGCCACGATCCGCGAGATGCACCATCGGGTGAAGAACAACTTGCAGACGGTTGCGGCGCTCTTACGGTTGCAGGCCAGACGGATGACGGTCCCCGAAGCCAAAGGCGCGCTGGAAGAGGCGATGCGCCGGGTATCGACGATCGCGGTGGTGCACGACACCCTCGCCAAGGGGATCGGCCACGATGTCGACTTCGACGAGATCATCGACAAAGGGCTCAAGGTGTCGGCGGAGCTGGCAGTGCCGACGTCCGACGTCAAGGTCGAGCGGATCGGATCGTTCGGGGCCATCAACAACGCCGATGCCACGTCGCTGGCGCTTGCGCTGACCGAGCTGGTCACCAACGCGATCGAGCACGGTTTGCCGGACGGCCGCGGAACCGTCCAGGTCATCCCGGAGCGGGACGGCGGCAAGCTCACCGTGACGGTGTCGGACGACGGCGTCGGGCTGCCCGGCGGACAACCGCCAAGTCAGGGGCTCGGCACCCAGATCGTGCGCGCGCTGATCAGCGGCGAACTCGAGGGCCGGATCGATTGGCGGGCCGGAGAGCGCGGCGGCACCGACGTGGTCATCACGATGGAGCTGCGAAGCTGAGCGTCGAGCCGTCCGCACGAGCCGGGCAAATAGGCATGCGAATGGCCGCGCCGATCGGCGCGGCCATTCGCATGCCTACTCGTTCTCAGCTCAGCTTGCGCGGCGGGCGCGGGCGGCGCGGCGCTTGAGAGCGCGGCGCTCGTCTTCGCTCAAACCGCCCCAGACGCCGGCATCCTGGCCGGATTCCAGCGCCCACTGCAGACAGGTATCGATGACCTCACAGCGTCGGCAGACGCTCTTGGCCTCTTCGATCTGAAGCAGTGCGGGCCCGGTGTTACCGATCGGGAAGAAAAGTTCCGGATCTTCTTCGAGGCAGGCTGCACGGTGCCGCCAGTCCATAGTGTCCTTTCGCGACGCTCTCGGCCCATGGATGTCCTGCGCATTAGCCTGCGCAGAGCAGGGAACCGGGAGATGTCGACAGTTCGGGTCATGCGACGACTTAACGTCGATCATCGATCAGATTTAACGTCTGTTTCCCTTATAGGTTCACATGTGGCCCGGAGTTTTACAATAGGTAGAGAGCGAGAGATTAGCCGGAATTAGTTGATGTTCGTCACGTTTCCCGCAGCCAGATCCGCGATCCGCCGATGTGCCTCGACCGGTCGCATGACCGCGAAACCCTTTGCCCGGCACCGCTCGACAAACCCGGGCTGGGCACGGCACAAGGCAAGCCCGCGGCGAATCAAGGTCAGTGGCGGTTTGCGCGATTCGGAGAAATCGCGAATGAGCCGGCGCCAGAACGTCGTCCATTTCGGCAATTCCAGACACACCGCGCCGGCAAGCAGCCCGCGTTCCCTTGCGGCGTCCGCGAGTTCGTCGGCAAAGAGACCCTCGGCAATGACGAGGGACGCGTCGCCGACGTCCAACCCGATCGTGCCGGTGCGGCGCGACGTGGGAATGTCGTACACCGGCAGATCGGCACGCCCCGTGCGGCACACGGCGTCCAGGCATTCCAACGCCGCGCCGGAATTCCACGAGCCCGGGTCGTCCCAGTCGACGCTGCCGAACCGCCGGGGGAGCCCCGGCGCATCGATGTCGTGGTAAAAATCGTCGAGTGCAATGACGGGCAGGCCCAGGCGGCGGGTCATCGACGTCTTGCCGACGCCGCTCGGCCCGGTCATGAGTACTATGTGCCGTTCGTAATGCCGGGGGGTGTCTGACGGCGGTTCGACGAGGGAGGGCTGGTGAGAGTCGGGCACGATTAAGAATGCTAACAGGGAGAGGCGGCGGTTAAATCCGTCACATCCGTGCACTCCCCGGGCCGGCAATCGGGCAAGATGGATTCTCGTGAGTACGAATCAACGCACTGCCCGCCGGACGCCGCGACCGGCCGGAAGCCGGGCCGCGTGGGCATCGTTCGTCGGGACGTCGCTCGAGTCCTACGACTTCTACGTGTTCTCGTATTTCAGCGCGATCTTCAGCGCGCCGTTGTTCTTCCCCGAGCAGGACCGGCTGGCCGGCACGATATCGGCGTTCCTCGTGCTTGCCACGTCCTATGTCGTGCGGCCCGTGGGCGCCATCGTGTTCGGGCACTTGGGCGACAGGATCGGCAGGCGGCGCACGCTGATCGTGACGATCACCGTGATGGGGGTGGCTACCGGGATGATCGGCCTGATGCCCGGCTACGCCACCATCGGATTGGCGGCCCCCATCATTCTCACGCTGCTGCGCGTCGTGCAAGGCCTGTCGCTTGGCGGCGAATGGGGCGGATCCATCCTGATCGCCGTCGAACACGCCGGTCCGCGGCGCCGCGGACTGTACGCTGCGCTGCCGCAGCTCGGATCACCCATCGGCACGATCTTGACGGGCGCGCTCTTCCTCATCCTTTCGGCGACGCTGGACCAAGCCGACATGCTGGCGTGGGGGTGGCGGCTGCCGTTCCTTGCCGCGTTCCCGATGCTGGCCGTCTCCTTGTACTTGCGCATGGCAATGGACGAGACGCCGACGTTCCGCGGTCTCGTCAACTCGAGCAAGCGGTCCACTGCGCCGGTGCTTGACGTGTTCCGGCGCAAACCCGGCACGCTCGTGGTGGCCGTCGGGACTGCACTGCTGGGTGTCGGGTCGTACTCCCTGATGAATACGTACACTTTGAGCTATGGCGTGAGCGCGCTCGGATTTTCCTACCAGAAGCTTTTTGCGGCAACGCTGATCGGTAGTTTGCTCCAACTCGTGACAATTCCACTCTTCGGGGCGTGGGCCGGGCGCGTCGGATACGGCAAAGTGGTGGCGCTCGGCGCGGCGAGTACGGCAGTCATCGCCTTCCCGATGTACTACCTGCTGCAATTCGCCACCTTCCCGATCCTCGTTGGCACCATGATCGTCGGCGGCATCCTTCCGACGTTGAGCTGGGCCGCACTGGGCGGACTGATGGCCGAGCTGTTCCCCGGCAATTTCCGGTACAGCGCGCTCTCCCTGGCCTACAGCGTCGCTGCGGTGATCTCCGGGCTCATTCCGGCTGCCACGGCGTTCCTGGCCGAGGCCACCGACAACGCATGGTGGCATCCGGGTATCGTGCTGGCGGTGCTTTCGCTGTTGACTCTGGTCAGCGCGATAATCGCACCAAGCGCCGACCGGCCGGTGCCTGTGAAAAGATGAGGGCATGCTGTCTCGCACCGAACTGGCCGGAATGATCGACCATACGCTCCTCAAGCCCGAAGCCACCGACGCCGACGTCGAATCCCTGGTTGCCGAAGCCCGGCGACTCGGCGTGCTGGCCGTGTGCGTGTCGCCGTCCATGCTGCCGGTGATGGCCGACGGCCTCGTCGTGGCGGCAGTGACCGGATTCCCGTCCGGAAAACACGATTCGACGGTGAAGGCCGCCGAAGCATATTTGGCAGTCCAGCACGGCGCCGCCGAGATCGACATGGTCATCGACGTGGGTGCTGCACGTGCCGGCGATTACGAAAGAGTCAAGGAGGACATCGCGGCGGTCAGGCATGCGGCGCCGTCGCCGACGCTGCTGAAGGTGATCATCGAATCGGCGGCCCTCGTCGATGACCAGATAGTGGCGGTGTGTCGGACCGCCGAAGAGGCGGGTGCCGATTTCGTCAAGACGTCGACGGGTTTCCACCCGGCCGGCGGGGCGAGCACGCACGCCGTCGAGTTGATGGCCGACACCGTGGGCGGCCGGCTCGGGGTGAAGGCCAGCGGCGGCATCCGCGACACCGCAACCGCTTTGGCCATGGTCGAAGCAGGCGCCACCCGGCTGGGCCTCTCGGGATCGGCCGCAGTGTTGGACGGTCTGTCTTAAGACCGTGAGCCTCGGCTGTTGCCGCTACCGGATTCGGCGGTTTCTTGGCCCAGTGCCTTGCGGACATCGTCCGTCAGGCGGGCCATCCGGTCGTCCGCGCGCTGCCGGGCGGCGGCGAGATCGCCAGTGACGGGTTCGACGACTTCCAAATAGCATTTGAGCTTCGGCTCCGTGCCGGACGGGCGCACGATCAGCCGAGAATCGTCCCGCGTGGTCAGCCGCATCCCCGGCGTGGGCGGAAGCGCTCCGCCGTCCCGCAGGTCATCGGTCACGTCGACCGGCGAACCGGCAAGTTGCGTGGGCGGGTTCGCTTCAAACGCACCAAGCAGGCGGCCGATCTCATCCAGGTCGTCCACCCGGATCGTCACGGGTGCGCTGACATGCACCCCGTGCCGCCGGGCCAGGTCGTCCAGGACGTCCGACAAACTGCGCGAGGACGCCGCCAGCTCGGCCGCGAACTGGGCTATCAACACTGCCGCGCCAATCCCGTCCTTGTCGCGCACGTGGTCCGGATCGACGCAGTAGCCGATCGCCTCTTCGTACCCGAACACGAGACCCGGCACGCGTGCTATCCATTTGAAGCCGGTCAGGGTCTCGCGATGCTCGATGCCGCGGTCGGCCGCCACCCGGGCCAGCAGCCTGGACGACACGATCGAATTGGCGAAACGGGACCCCGGCGTCAGCGCGGCGCGGCCCGCCACGTAGGTGCCGATGAGCGCTCCGACCTCGTCGCCGGTCAACGTGCGCCATCCGCCCGGGGTCGGTACCGCGACCGCGCACCGGTCGGCGTCCGGATCGTTGGCAATGATCAAATCGGCGTGCGCGCGGCGGGCGGTGGCGACGGCGGCGTCCAGCGCTCCGGGCTCTTCCGGATTGGGAAACGGCAATGTCGGGAAGTCGGGATCGGGATCGTTTTGCTCGGCCACTGTCGTCACGTTGTCGAACCCGGCTCGGGACAAGGCAGCGGTTGCCACGTCGGCGCCGACGCCGTGCATGGCCGTGTACACGATCGAGATGGTCTTGTCGCCCTGCGGCCTGGCCAACGCGGCCACGCACGCCGTGTACCCTTCGATCCTGGTGTGGGCAAGGGTGTGCCAGCCCTCCGCCATGCGCACCGACGCGGCGGGCGGGGCGGCATCGATATGCGCGGCGATCTGCGAGTCGGTCGGCGGGATGATTTGAGCGCCGCGTTCGCCCGGCTCCGTCAAGCGGCCGCCCAGATACACCTTGTAGCCGTTGTCCCTCGGTGGATTATGACTGGCGGTGACCATGACGCCCGCCTCGGCCGACAAACTCTGCACGGCAAAGGCCAGCACCGGCGTCGGCCTGGCCGAGGAGAGCAGCATTGCTTCGAGCCCGGCGGCGGTCATGACGGCAGCCGTGTCGCGAGCGAACTGCTGCGACTGGTGCCGTGCGTCGTAGCCGATCACGACACGGGGAGTGAACCGGCCGCTCGCCCGTTCGGTGAGGAACGCCGCAAGCCCTGCTGCGGCACGGATGACTACTGCCCGGTTCATCCGGTTCGGCCCGGCCTCCATCACCCCGCGCAATCCGGCGGTGCCGAACTCGAGGGTGCCGGAGAACCTGTCGGCCAGCTCCGCGGCCGCGCCCGCATCGCCCGTGCGGGCCGCTGCCGTCAGATCGGCGAGTTCCTTGCGAGTGGCGCCATCGGGATCACCCGCCTGCCAGGCGCGGACGGCGTCGAGTAGCTCCGGGTCGAGGTCGGTCATACGAACCAATCTACAGATATGGGCCCGCGGTGTGGTTGGCTAGGAGACATGGGAGACAAGTACGCAGTCGGGGACGCCGTGCCGCAGATCGATGAGAGCGCATGGATCGCGCCGGGCGCCATAGTGATCGGCACCGTGAGCATCGGGCCGGAATCGAGCGTGTATTACGGATGCGTGCTCCGCGCCGATTGGGGCGAGATCGCGGTCGGTAGCGGCACGAACCTGCAGGACGGCACAATAGTTCATGCCGACCCGGGGTTCCCCACTTCGATCGGTGACCGGGTGTCGGTGGGTCATCGGGCGCTCATCCACGGCGCCGTCGTCGAGGACGACGTCCTTGTCGGCATGTCATCGACGGTGCTCAACGGTGCTCATATCGGCACTGGATCGCTGATCGCGGCCGGAGCCGTCGTACTGGAGGGGACCGAGATCCCGCCGCATTCGCTGGTTGCCGGGGTGCCGGCCAAGGTGCGGCGGACCATGACGGAGTCCGACCGCCGGCACGTGCTGGACAATGCCGACCACTATTTGCAGATCACCGAGTTGCACAAGACGCAGGTGCGCCCGGTCGACGGCTGACCTCGAGGGACCCGGCGCCGCCGAGCGCCGCCGAGTGGCGGCTAGAAGTCTCGCGACGTCTCGGCTGCTTGGCCGCCGACTCTTCCGATGTGCACGCGCCGGACCAGGCGGATCACGGGGCGGATCAACAGCTGGACGCTGCCGATGACGAACAGCCAGGTGCCGGTAGTCGTCGTCGATTCGAAAAAGAACAAAATGCTGCCGATGATGAACCACAGGGCGACCATGATGTCGTTGACGATGCTGAGGATCTCGTAGCGGGCACGGAGGACTATTTCCTCGTGGCCGATTCGGAATTGGAAGTCGCTCATAGCCGGCCCGCAATGTCCGTCACGAGCCGTCCGATCCGAGGGGCTGCCTCCCGGCCGGCTTCGACCACCTCGGCATGACTGAGCGGCTCCGGGCCGATCCCGGCAGCCGCGTTGGTGACGAGCGAGATTCCCAGCACCTCCATCCCCGCGTGTCGGGCCGCGATTGCCTCGAGCGCCGTGGACATCCCGACCAGATCCCCTCCGATGCGCCGGAGGTATTCGATCTCGGCCGGCGTCTCGTAATGCGGCCCGGGCAATTGTACGTAGACGCCGGCGTCCAGCGTCGGGTCCGCTTCCCGCGCAATGCTGCGAAGCCGCGTCGAATACAAATCCGTGAGATCGACGAATGTCGCGCCCTCGAGCGGCGACGCGGCGGTCAAATTGATGTGATCGCTGATCAAGACGGGCGTCCCGGGGGCCCACGCGGGGTTCAGCCCGCCGCACCCATTCGTCAGCACGATGGTGTCCGCGCCGGCGGCTGCGGCAGTGCGGATCGGATGGACGACGGCACGCACGCCCCTGCCCTCGTAATAGTGCGTGCGAGCGCCCAGGATCAACGCCGTCTTCCCGGTCGCGGCCAGGCGGACGGAGCGGATGGACCCGATATGGCCCGCCACTGCCGGTGGGTGGAAGCCCGTCAGCTCGGCGGCGGGGATATCGGCGAGCGTCTCGCCCAGCAGGTCGGCGGCAGCGGACCAACCGGAGCCGAGGACGAGCGCCATATCGTGCCGGTCGATCCCGGAGCGCTCGGCGATCTCGCGGGCTGCCTGCCGGGCCGTCCCGGCCGGGTCCGGCCCGTCTCCATGCGTCCCGGCAGTTTCCGGTGCTGTGCGTTGGCGTGATGTGTCGGCCGGGTCGTCGGGCATGGCTATGGCTTCCTTAGCTGGTCGGTGGTCGATCGGATTGTTTTCATCGTATCGGCCCACGCGGAACCCCCGGGGGAGAGCTTTTGTTCTGCGGCGCCATGTACGGAACAATGCAGTGGTGACTATTCATCCCAGCACCCCATCCACTCGTGTCGTCATCATCGGCGGCGGCCCCGGCGGGTATGAATCCGCGCTGGTGGCCGCGCAACTCGGCGCCGATGTCACGGTCATCGAACGAGGCGGTTGCGGCGGATCGGCAGTGCTGACGGACGTCGTGCCGTCCAAAACGCTCATCGCCACTGCCGAAATGATGGCAAACGTGGCCGCCTCGACGGAGCTCGGCCTACGCTTCTCCGACGGCGGCACCCCGCACGACACGACGTCCGTGACCGTGGACCTCGCCGCCGTCAACCGTCGTGTGCTGGCCCTGGCGCAAAGCCAATCGGACGACATCCGCGATGGGCTGAAGACGGCGGGTGTGACACTGATCGACGGCACCGGCACGGTGGTGGGCCCGGGCGAGGTCGAAGCCACGTGCGAGGGCAACACGACGGTGCTGCACGCCGATTTCGTCTTGCTGGCCGTGGGCGCGCATCCGCGTGAACTCCCGACTGCGAAGCCGGACGGCGAACGGATCCTGTCGTGGACGCAGCTGTACGACTTGGACGAATTGCCCGAGCATCTCATAGTCGTCGGATCGGGCGTGACCGGCGCCGAATTCGCGTCCGCGTACCATCTGCTCGGCGCCGAAGTCACGTTGATCTCCAGCCGCGACCGCGTGCTTCCCGGGGAGGACCAGGACGCTGCAGCCGTGCTCGAGAACGTGTTCCGCTCGCGCGGCATGCACGTGCTGTCGCGCTCGCGGGCCGCATCGGCCGAGCGTACCGAGGACGGCGTGATAGTCACCTTGTCCGATGGCCGCACCGTCGAAGGGTCGCACTGCTTACTGGCGGTCGGATCCATCCCCAACACGGAGGGCCTCGGTTTGGATGCGGCGGGCGTGGCAACCAGCGACAGCGGGCATATCGAGGTGGACGGCGTCTCTCGCACCTCGGTCCGCGGCATATATGCTGCCGGCGACTGCACCGGCGTGCAGCCGCTGGCCTCGGTGGCGGCGATGCAAGGACGCATTGCCATGTGGCACGCCCTGGGCGACGCGGTGGCGCCGCTGAAACTGCGCAATGTGTCGTCCAACGTGTTCACCACCCCGGAGATCGCCACCGTCGGCTGGACGGAACAGGACATCAAGGACGACATCGCCCAAGGCATCGTCGCCAAGCTGCCGCTGTCGACGAATCCGCGCGCCAAGATGCAGGGCATCACCGACGGCTTCGTCAAACTGTTCTGCCGCACCGGTTCGGGAACCGTGATCGGCGGCGTCGTCGTCGGGCCCAAGGCCAGCGAGCTGATCTTCCCGATCGCGCTGGCGCTGGAACACCGGTTGACCGTCGACCAGCTGGCGTTGGCATTCGCGGTCTATCCGTCGCTCAGCGGCTCATTGACGGAAGCGGCCCGCAAGCTCCACCTCGCCGGCTGACGCGCCGCCGGTCAATCGATTTCGACAAGCGGCATGCCCGTCGTCACGGCGGTGCCGACCTCGACCTTCAAATCGCCCACGACGCCGTCCTTGTGCGCAACGAGCGGCTGCTCCATCTTCATGGCCTCGAGGACCGCGATCAGATCACCGGTGTGCACCTCGGCGCCGGGCTCGACGGCGATCTTCACGATGGTGCCCTGCATGGGTGCCACCACGGCATTCGTCGACTTCGCTACCGGCGCCGCGGTGTGGCGGTGGGTGTGACGGTGGCTGGCGCGCTTGCTCGGTGAGGCGCTGAGGCCACCGGGCAGCGACACTTCTAGTCGCCGTCCTTCGACCTCGACGACCACCGAATCGCGTTCGGGCACCGGCTGCTGCGGCACGGTCTGCCCTTCCCAGCGCGGAATATCGGAGTCGAATTCGGTCTCGATCCATTTCGTGTGCACGTCGAACCCGTCGTCCGTGCCGATGAACGCCGGATCGTGCACGACCGCCCGGTGGAACGGCAGCACCGTCGGCAACCCGGTCACCGAGAATTCGGCGAGAGCGCGGCGAGAGCGCTCCAGCGCCTGGGCCCGCGTTGCGCCGGTGACTATCAGCTTGGCCAGCATCGAATCGAAATCGCCGCTGACCGTGTCGCCGGCCGTGACGCCGGAGTCGAGCCGGACGCCGGGGCCGGACGGCGCGTCGAATGTTTTGACGGGGCCGGGCGCCGGCAAGAAGCCCTGCCCGGCATCTTCACCGTTGATGCGGAATTCGATGGAGTGCGCCCGCGCGGGCGGGTCGTCGTAGCCGAGCGGCTGTCCGCAAGCCAGGCGGAATTGCTCGCGCACCAGGTCGAGGCCCGTGACCTCTTCGCTGACGGTGTGCTCGACCTGGAGACGCGTGTTCACTTCGAGGAACGAGATCACGCCGTCGCGGCCGATCAGGAATTCGCACGTACCGGCGCCGACATAGCCGGCTTCGGCGAGGATCGCCTTGGACGCGCGGTACAGTTCGGCGCGCTGGTCGTCGGTCAGGAACGGAGCCGGCGCTTCTTCGACAAGTTTCTGGTTGCGGCGTTGCAGCGAGCAGTCACGGGTGGACACGACCACCACGTCGCCCCGGGAGTCGGCCAGACACTGCGTCTCCACATGGCGAGGGCCGTCGAGGAACCGTTCGACGAAGCATTCGCCGCGGCCGAACGCAGCGGTTGCCTCGCGCACTGCCGACGCATACAAATGGGGGATCTCGGATCGTTCGCGCGCCACCTTGAGCCCGCGTCCGCCGCCGCCGAAGGCCGCCTTGATGGCGACCGGCAGGCCGTGCCGGTCGGCGAACCGGATGACCTCGTCGGCGTCCGCGACCGGGTCGGATGTGCCGGGAACCAGCGGGGCGCCGACCTTTTCGGCGATATGCCTGGCGCTGACCTTGTCGCCGAGGGTTTCGATGGCCGCCGGGGGAGGGCCGATCCAGATCAGTCCGGCGTCCTGCACTCGCGCGGCGAACTCCGCGTTTTCGGAAAGGAACCCGTAGCCCGGATGCACGGCGTCGGCGCCGGAGCGGCGGGCCACTTCGAGGATCTTGTCCATGTCCAGGTAGGTCGCGGCCGGCCCGGTGCCGCCCAAGGCGTATGCCGTGTCTGCCAGTTTCGCCGCCATCGAATCGCGGTCCCCGTCGGCGTAAACCGCTACCGAGGCGATTCCCGCGTCGCGCGCGGCGCGAATCACGCGCACGGCGATTTCGCCGCGGTTGGCCACCAGCACCTTTCCGATGATCGGGGCGCTGCGGCCGTCCGGTGAACTTGCTGCCATCATGTATGAACTCCTTATTTCTACCGCGCCCGAGCTTAGCCCGATTCCAACGGCCGGTGTGGAATATCTCCGGGTGCGCCGCGCCGACACGTGAGGGCATCCACAAATGCGTAAGCTGGAATCCGCCCGTATCACCCGCCCGCAAGGAGCCGCCATGACTGTCGACACGCATGCGGGCGCGTCGGTAGAGTTCGACGACGCCCGCTCGTCCGCATACCGATTGGGAACGGCGGGTGCGGCGGATTCGCTTCGGACGATCCCCGTCGACGGCCGGCCGGACCCGGTTCGTTACGTGCTGGCGCGCCGGACCGTAGCAGCCGGGCGGGTTCCGTCCGCCGATGTGGCGGCCATGGACGGGTTTGCGGTGGCCGGGCCGTCTCCGTGGACCCTCGTCGGAACATCGCTGGCCGGTGACGACCCTGAGGTGCCGCAGCTCGAACCGGGACAGGCGTGTCTCATCGCTACCGGCGCCGTCGTTCCGGCCGGAACGGACGCCGTCGTTCGCCACGAGGACATCGATGGCGACTGGCCGCCGACCGGCACCGTCGTCAACCCGCGCGGAACGCCGCGCCGGCGCAACATCCGCCGGGCCGGCGAAGAAATCGAACCGGGCTCGGCGATCGGTGAGCCGGGAGACCCCGTACATGCGGCGCTCCGCGGTCTGGCGGCCGCCGCGGGTCTGGACGAATTGTGCGTCCGGCAGCCGCCGCGCATGGCGCTGATCGCCACGGGCACCGAGCTGACGTCGTCCGGCCCGGCTGCGCCCGGCCGGGTGCGCGACTCGATCACGCCGATCCTTCGTCAGCTCGTTCCCGGCGCCGGCGCCGAGGTCATCTCGGCGGAACGCGTGCCGGACGACGCCGATCTGCTGGCCGAGCGCCTCGGCGCCGCAATCGACTCGGCCGATGTCGTGGTCACCAGCGGCATGGCCTCGAGGGGGCCGACCGATCACGTGCGGAGCGTGCTCGCCGGGCTCGGCGCCCGGCCCGTCGTCTCGGGCGTGCGGGTGCGTCCCGGAGGTCCGGCGTCATTGGCGCTGTTCGGCCGGGGGAGCGGATCGGTGCCGGTGGTGTCGCTGCCCGGCAATCCGCTGGCAGCCGTGGTCGGCTTCCACACGCTCGTGCTGCCGCTCGTGCGGGGTCTCGTGGGCGCAGCATTGCCCGCCCTTGCCGCGGCCGTGCTGCACGGCGCGCCGGAGCCGCACCCGCATTCCTCGACGGTCGTCCCGGTCGAATTCGATGACGACGGGCGGCTCTCGCCCACGGGCTGGCACCGCTCGGCGCAACTGCGCGGCCTGGCCAGGCAGGGGCTGTTGGCGGTGCTGGCACCGGCCGGCCGCGAGAGCGGTGCAACCGTCCGGCTGCTGCGCCAGGATTGACGAGCCCGGGATTGACGAGCAGGGACTCGCGGGAACCAACTTCGCCGGGCGTCAGCCCCGGTTCCACAGCGTGTGCCAGGTGACGCCGAGGTCGAGGAACAACTGGCGCAGCAGCGGCAGGCTCAGGCCGAGGACGCCGTGATGGTCGCCGTCGATCCCGGTCACGTACGGCCCGCCCAAGCCGTCGATCGTCAGCGCCCCCGCGACTTCGAGCGGCTCGCCGGTGGCGATATACGCGTCGATCTCGTCATCGGACACGTCCGCAATGCGTACCGTGGTGGCCGACACGGCGCCGACCGCGCCGGATCCGCCGATCAGCCAATGTCCGCTGTACAGCACAGCCTCGCGTCCTCGCATGAGATCCCACTGGCGCCGTGCGGCTTCGGGCGTGTGCGGCTTGCCGTAGGGAACGCCGTCGATGTCCAGCACGGAATCGCAACCGAGTACGAACCGGTCGGAAGCCGTCCGGCATCGCGCGCCGACCTCTTCGGCCTTCGTCCGGGCAAGCAGCTCCGCCACGGCCCGGCTGCCGAGCGCACCGGCTGTCGCCGTCACCGCCGGTTCATCGACGTTCGACACGACGACCTCCGGGGTAATTCCGGCGCGTTCCAGGATGGCGCGTCGGGACGGGGACTGCGAGGCGAGAACTATCGTGGGCATGCGCGTTAGCTTAATCGTCCGGGACGTAAGCGCGCAGCCAGCGGGTGATCTCGGCCGCGGCCCGGTCGCGGACCGTGCGCTCGGACAGGAACACGTCGTGCAGTGCGCCGGGCAACCGGACGACGGTGACGACCGGCCCGATCGACATGCTGCGCCGGGCGACCAGGTCGACGTTCAAGACCGAATCGGCGTGCATCATGTCGTCGGACCAGCGGGCACCCAGCGCGCTGCGTGCCGACAACAGCACGAGGACCGGCACCGTGACGCCCAGGCCCTCGGAAACGCGCCGGTGGCCTGCGAAGATGGCACCGAGCCAGGCGGGCTGGATGGGGAAGGCACGTTCGGGCCGCCAGTGCGGATCGTAGGTCCATTCGCCGTCGAACTCGGCCGACGTGCTGCGCGAGTAGAAGCCGAAATCGATTTGCGGAATGGGTCGCGGCGTCCGTCGTCTGGCTCCGAGAGTGACGAGCGGTGTGATGGCTTTGCGCACTGCCGCCGACGCTTGGAACTCCAGCCACGGACTGTTCAGCACGAGCGCCGAGGCGACCCCCGGATGCCGATGCGCCCACAAAGCGGCAGTGAGGCCCCCGGTGGAATGGCCCATCACGATCAACCGGCGTCCGCGGCGCCGGCCGATCACTTCCAACGCCGCATCGAACTCGGCGTCGTACAGCGTCAGATCGGTCACGTACCCGGGGATATCGCCGGGCCGCAGGCTGCGGCCGTACCGCCGCAGATCGACGGCAAAGAACCGCCCACCGAGCCGGTGCCAGTATTCGGCGACGTGACGTTGGAAGAAGTAGTCGGACCATCCGTGCACGTACAACACGTCGAATCCATCGCGGCCGGGACCGGCATCGACCGCGGACGAGGAATCCGGCGGCCCGTCCGGTCCGGGCGGGCCGCCGGGAGAATACGCGACGAGCGTGGCTTCGGCTTTGCCGAGCGAGTCGTCCGGAACCGGAAGTGCTCTGGCAAAAAACCCCTCGCCCAGAACGTCCGGCGTCCAGCCGTCCCCGATTCGCTCGCCTCGGGCCCGGTCGCTCATCACCCCACCGTACCCAGTCGCCGGGTCGCCGACTACTCGTCTTTGCGGCATCCGCTACGCGACGGCCGCGATAGCCATGGCTTTCCGGGTGCGCGCATCTCACCGTGAAGGTACGGCGTGGGGAGAGCGAAAATGCCAACAACTATCAAGCGCAACAGCGCCGGTGCCGAATCGAACGATCTGGGCGCCGGAGCCGTGTACCGCAACGAACCCGAATTCGCCGCCGCCGTGGCCGGCTTCAACACTGCCGCATCGATGCAGCCCGACGTGGTCGTCCCGGTGTGGTCGACCGGGGACATCCGGCGCGTGGTCGAATACGCCGCGGGCATCGGGGCGCCGGTGACCGTGCAGGCGACCGGACACGGCTACACGTACCCCGTCTCGTCCGGAATACTGATTGACACGTCGGGTATGCGCGGCGTGGACATCGACGTTCAAGCGGGCACCGCGACGGTGCAGGCCGGAGCCCGCTGGTCCGACGTGCACGCCGCGGCCGGGCGACACGGGCTCGCCGGACTCGTCGGGTCGTCGTCGGACATCGGCGTCGTCGGATTCTGCCTGGGCGGGGGCTTTCCCATTCTCGGCCGCACGTACGGATTCGCCTCCGACCGGATTCTGGCCGCCGAGCTCGTCACCGGCGACGGCGTTCTGCATCACGTCGATTCCCGCGAACCCGAGCTGCTGTGGGCATTGCAAGGCGGCAAAGCGAACGTCGGCATTGTCGCGTCCCTGACCATCGAGCTGGTGCATTTGCACCGTGTCTTTGGCGGCGGCATCTTCTTCCCGGGCGAGAGCGCGGCCGCCGTCGTCCACGAATTCGCTCGATGGGCGCCGACCCTGCCGGTTGAAGCCGGAACCTCCATAGCGTTGCTCCGACTGCCGGCCGATCCGAGCATCCCCGAACCGCTGCGCGGGCAGTTCGTCGTGCACCTGAGGTTCGCCTTCACCGGGCCGGCCGAGGACGGCGACGAGCTTGTCGCCCCGATGCGCGCCGTCAGTCCTGCCATTTTCGACCAGGTCGGCGACATGCCCTACGCCGATATCGATGCGGTTCACTCCGATCCGCGCGATGCGATGCCGTATACGGAAGGCGGCGTATTGCTCGGCGCGTTCCCCGAGGAAGCGGCCACCGCGTTGATCGAAGCGGCGGGCCCCGACTCGGACGCGACGCTGCCTCTCGTCGAAGTGCGGCTGATGGGCGGTGCCTATGGGGTCGGAACCGGTGCCGTGAACGGCCGCGGCTCCGAATTCTTCGCATCGGTAGTCGCGCTCATCGGCGGAACGCAACTGCCCGAGGCAAGGGACGAGATCGACAGGATCATCGGAGCCCTCCGGCCGTGGGCCACCGGCAGCGCCGTCAATTTGAACGGACCCGCGGCCACCCGATCGGAAAGCGCTGCGCTGTGGTCGCCGGACACCGTCCGTCGGCTGAGCGAGTTGCGCAGGGTCCACGACCCTGCCGGCATCATCCGCGCAGGTCACACGGTGTAAATCCGAGGCCGCGGGCCCCGGTGCCGGCGCGCGCCCCGCGCGGCGCGCCGGGCCCGAACACGGGCGCCCGGTCAGTACACTGGGGCAGATGAACTCCAAAGAGCGCTCGCGCGGTAAATTGCGGGCCACTTGGTCGCGATTGACCGCCCGCACCGACGAATCCCGCCCGGACCGCTCCGGCGGGGTTTCGGCCGCCAGGGCCGATTCACGCCGGGTCCCGGCGGCCGGCCCACCCGACGAACGCATGGGCGAAGCGCCATACGTGCCGTACGGCCTGCGACTGATGGGTGCATGGGGTTGGCGACTCATCGTGCTGGTGGCCGCCGCCGCCTTGCTGATCACGGGGCTCAGCTACGTCACGGACATTTTCATTCCGCTGCTGATCTCCCTGCTGTTCGCTGCGCTGCTGAGCCCCATGGTCGACTTCCTGCAACGACACGGCTGGAAGCGCGGGCTGGCGACCGGGGCCGTCTTCGTCGGCGCAATAGTGATCGTGGCGGGGTTGTTGACGCTCGCCGGGCAGCAGATAGTCACGGGCTTTTCGGCCCTGAGCGACCAGGCGATCGCCGGTTACAAGTCGGTTGTTCAATGGCTGCAATCGGGACCGTTCGGGCTGAGCACCGACCAATTGGCCAACGTGATGAACAATGTCGTCGACCAGGGCGAGAAGGCGTTCAAGTCCAACTCGAACGAGATCATCGGCGGGGCGCTCAGCGCCACCAGCACCGCGGGCCACATCCTTGCCGGCGGCGCCATCACCTTGTTCGCCACGTTCTTCTTCCTGCTTGACGGTCGCCGGATCACCCGGTGGCTGCTGCGAATGCTGCCGGCTCGGGCCCAGCAACGCGCGACCGGCGCCTCCTTGCGCGGCTGGATCACGCTCGTGCACTACGTGCGCATCCAGATCGCCGTCGCATTTACCGACGCCGTCGGTATCTCGATCGGTGCGGCAATCCTCGGCGTGCCGCTCGTGGTGCCGTTGGGCATTCTGGTGTTCATCGGTTCCTTCATTCCGCTGGTCGGCGCCATTGTCACGGGCATCGTGGCGGTACTCATCGCCTTGGTCGCCAAGGGATGGGTCATTGCGTTGATCATGCTGGCGGTCGTCGTGGCGGTTCAGCAGCTCGAAAGCCACGGACTGCAGCCGTTCATGATGGGCAAGGCCGTCTCGGTGCACCCGTTGGGCGTCGTCATCGCCGTCGCGGCCGGCAGCTTCCTGCTCGGCATAGTCGGCGCGCTGTTCGCCGTACCGTTCGTGGCCGTGGCCAACTCGTTCATCTCCTATCTGGTCGGCAAGGATCCGTTCCCGGACAAGCAGCTCGATTCGGGGAAGGACGTTCCGGCCGACGAAACGCCCGTCGCGGACGTCGGCAAGCCGGTCGCCGCTCGGCGCGGCAGCACGGACGAACCGCCCGGCGAGACGGCGGACGAACCGGCCGGCGAGACGGCGGACGAACCGGCCGGCGAGGGCACGCAGCACCACGATGGTTGACCTTTCCGACATTAGGGACGCCGCGGCCCGGTTGCAGGGCACTATCGCCGCCACGCCGCTGGAACGCTCCAGGGCGTTGTCGGGCGGTCCTGTCGGCAGCGTGTATTTGAAATGCGAGAACCTCCAACGCACCGGTTCGTTCAAAATCCGCGGCGCCCTGAACCGCATCTCGCGGCTGAGCGACTCCGAACGCGGAGCCGGAGTCGTTGCGGCGTCCGCCGGCAACCATGCGCAAGGAGTGGCGCTCGCGTCGGCGCTGGAAGGCACGGCGGCGACAATCTTCATGCCTGAGGGCGCGGCGTTGCCGAAGATCGCTGCAACCGAGAGCTACGGAGCCGAAGTCAAGATCGCCGGCTCCAATGTCGATGAGGCGATGGCCGCAGCGAAAGACTTCGCCGACACGACGTCCGCCATGCTGATCCCGCCGTTCGACAACCACGACATAGTGGCGGGCCAGGGCACTGTCGGCCTCGAGATCCTCGATCAGCTGCCGACGACTTCGACAATAGTGGTGAGTCTGGGCGGAGGCGGATTGCTTGCCGGAATCGCCTGCGCCGTGAAATCGCTTGCCGCCGAACACGGCAGGACCATCCGCGTGGTCGGCGTCCAGGCCGAAGCGGCAGCGGCCTGGCCGGCGTCCCTGGAAACCGGGCGGCCCGTCGCGCTGGCCGGCATGGACACCATGGCCGACGGAATTGCCGTCGGCCGCCCGGGCGATATCCCGTTCGAGCTGATCCGCAGGCTTGTCGACGACGTGGTGACGGTCAGCGAGGAAGCGCTGTCCTCGGCGTTGCTGCTGTTGCATGAGCGGGCCAAGTTGACGGTCGAGCCGGCAGGAGCGGCAGCCGCGGCCGCCGTGATGGAACGCCCGCGGGACGTGGCGGGCTCGAACGGCTCGGCGGGCGGGGACACGGTAGCGGTCGTCTCCGGCGGAAACATCGACCCGCTGCTCATGCTGCGCTTGCTGCGCCACGGGCTTTCGGCGGCCGGCCGCTATTTGCATCTGACCGTGCGAATCCCCGACCACCCGGGCGCTTTGGCCGGATTACTCGAGGTGCTGGCCGCCCACGACACGAATATTTTGGAGATCTCGCATGTGCGTACCGGACGTCGTCTGGGTGCCCACGAAGTGTCGGTCGACCTGCAAGTAGAAACCCGCGGCGCCGATCATTGCCGCACTGTCATTGCGGCGATCGGCGCCGCGGGTTACGCGGTGCACGTGGAAGAAGGCGACCGGGAGGTTTAGTCCTCGTACGGTTTCGCTTCGACGATTTCAACGGGAATGTCCTTGCCGTTGGGCGCGCGATACTTGGTCGATTTACCCGATTTCAGGCCGTTCACCGCTTCACCGAGCGGCGACTTCTCGCTGAACACGTCGAGCTCGGAATCTCCGGCCAGTTCACGGTTTCCGAGGAGGAACGTCATCTTGTTGCCGTTGACCTTGGCCGTCACCACCATGCCGGGCTCCACGACCCCGTCGTCCGCCGGAGAAGCACCGACCTGGGCATGGCGCAAGAGGGTTTCCAACTGACGCACGCGAGCCTCACGCTTGCCTTGCTCCTCGCGGGCCGCGTGGTATCCGCCGTTCTCCTTCAGATCGCCCTCTTCACGGGCCGCCTCGATCTTCTTGGCGATCTCCATGCGTCCCTCGCCGGTGAGATATTCGTGCTCGGCCTGCAGACGGTCGTAGGCTTCCTGGCTCAACCAGGTGACTTCGCTTTGTGCCTCGGTCATCGGGATACTCCTTGAACAAGAGATTGCTGCAAATGAAAGCCCCGGGCCACGGCCGGCCCGGGGTTATTAGCTGAACTATGACCATAACAAGCTTAGTCGGTAAACCCAAAGACCAAGAAGGCTCCGTTACCGATTTGTGGCCGTGAGGGCCTATTTGTCGCCGCCGTCGCCGAACCAGCATTTGTCGATCCCGCCGTTGACGGCCAACTGAGTTGTTCGGACAGTCTCGTTGAATACGGCCGGCCGGCTGGGGTCGCGGTCCGGATCCGGCGGCACGCTGACTTCCAGATAACCCACGACACCGTATTCGCTGTTCAGTGCTTGGATCGCGCAATGGACTGTGCGATCGGTGTCCGGCAGCACGGATACCGAGACGTTCGTCTTCGAGGCATCGACAACCGTGAACGACAGGTCCTTGCTGACCGGCGACGCATCCCGCCCGTCCAGGGTCAGCCAGCCGATGAACACGACGCCCAAGGCGAAAACGGCTATCACGATTGCCGTCCCCCACGGGAATCCGCTTCTCCGTCGCACGCCGTAGCGGTCGGAGAGATCGGCTGACGCCGGGGTGCTCACGTGCTGCTCCTCGTGGACAATATGATGGGAGAAGGCTCCAATCCGGACGACGGAAGCGGAGCAACTGACGATTCCTACGATACCGGCCCGCGACGAGCGGGTTCGCAGCGCATGAACACCGAGTGGCTGCGGGAGAGATGGACGACGTGAAATACGACGGTATGCGGCTGATGGCCGTGCACGCCCACCCGGACGACGAGTCCTCGAAGGGGGCGGCCACGATGGCCAAATACGCGGCCGAGGGTGCTGAGGTACTCGTGGTCACGTGCACCGGCGGGGAAGCCGGCGATATTCTCAATCCGGCAATGAAACTCAGCCCCATGGCCGGACGCGACATTGCGGGGCTTCGGCGGATGGAAATGGCCCACGCGGCGGAGATCCTCGGCGTCGAACACCTGTGGCTCGGCTATGTCGATTCCGGGCTGCCGGAGGGCGATCCCAAGCCCGATCTTCCGCCGGGCAGTTTTGCACTTGTCCCGCCGCATATCGCCGCGACCCCGCTGGTCACGGTGTTGCGCGACTTCCGTCCGCACGTGGTCACCACGTACGACGAGAACGGCGGGTATCCGCACCCCGACCACATCATGACGCACACCGTCACGATGGCGGCACTCAGCGCTGCCGCCGACCCGACGGTGAACCCGGAACTGGGCGATCCATGGCAGGTCAAGAAGGTGTACTACAACCAGGACTTCCACTTGCGAAAGTGGACAGCCATCCACGAAGGCCTACTGGCTCGCGGTGAAAAGTCTCCGCTGGGCGAGATGATCGAGCATATGCAATCGCGGGCCGGCGCCGACGAGCGTCTGCACCGCGCCGTCACGACATCGGTGCCGTGCGCCGACTATTTCGAGACCCGCGAGCGTGCGCTTTTGGCGCATACTACTCAAATTGACCCGGACGGCGGGTTCTTCCGGATTTCGCGCCAGCTCCAGGCCGAGCTGTGGCCCACCGAGGAGTTCGAACTGGCCGTCGACTTCACGTCGCGCCCGCCGCTGGACGGCAATACCGACGAACTCGAGTCCGACTTGTTCGCCGGCATCGTCGACGTCGGAAGCGTGCAATCGTGAGCGTGAACGGCCTCTTGCTGATGGCGGCCTCCACGCCGAGTCCCATCCCGAGCGACAAGGTGCCCGATGCCTCCAAAGTCTCGCCGGGGCTGCCCGGGTTCATCATGATCTTCTTGCTGGCGGTCGCCGTGATCCTGCTGGCCACTTCAATGAACAGGCGGATCCGGCGGGTCAAATTGCGCGGGGAGCAAATGGAGGCCTCCGAGCGCGCCGCCGACGAGAACGAGCCCGACGACGGTGACACCGACAACCGATCCGATGCGGGGCCGGACGACGGCCGTCACCCCTAAGACGTCGACGAGGACGTGACGGCACACGGGTTAGACGGCTGCAACGAGGATTCCCGCATACTGAGTCAAGAATCCGGCGATGGTGAGCGAGTGGAACACCTCGTGAAACCCGAAGTACCGCGGCGCCGGATCGGGCCGTTTGAAGCCGTACACGATGGCGCCGAGGACGTAACAAGCTCCGCCGGCCAGCAAGAGTGCCCCGGCCGCGGGCGAGGCGCGGAAGAACGCCGGTAGATACCCGATGCCGGCTACCGCCATTCCCACGTAAACAGGCACGTACAGCCAGCGCGGCGCGCCAACCCAAAAAATGCGGAACGCGATTCCCGCGGCCGCCGCCGACCAAATGATTGTCAACAGGATTTCGGCGCTTCCGGTCGGAAGCAAGAGCAGCGCGACGGGCGTGTACGTGCCGGCGATGATCAAGAAGATGTTCGAGTGATCCCAGCGGCGCATCCAGACGGCCACCCGTCCGGACCAGGTACCGCGGTGGTACACGGCCGATGTGCCGAACAACAGCGCGGCAGTCACGGTGAAGATCACCGAAGCGATCCTGCTGGGCAGGGTCGGGGCGATCACTATCAGCACGATGCCCACGGCAACCGCGACCGGGAACATCGCGGCGTGCAGCCAGCCGCGCAGTTTCGGCTTCGCCGGCCGCACTGTACCGCCCGAACCGGAGAAGGTATCGGCCTGCATGCGGTTATTCTAACGTCGGGCACGCCGAGTTCGGCAGCGGTGCCGCGGGGACGTAATCTTGAACCCGGCACCGATGGAAGGACTGACGACGCGATGGGACTGAGGCGCCACCTGTACAGCGCATACGAGCGCGGCATGCTTCGCTCGCTTTTGCGCGAGGCTCCCGAAGAACTCCCGGCGCACGTCGCGGTGATCATCGACGGCAACAGGCGGTGGGCCAAGCTCTCCGGCGCGCCGGCACGGCACGGCCACCTGGCCGGCGCCGAAAAGATCCCGGACTTCCTGCGCTGGTGCGAAGAACTCGGCATCAAGGTCGTCACGTTGTACCTGCTGTCGAACGACAACTTCGTCAAACGGTCGCCGGCCGAACTTTCCGCGCTGACCGAAATCATCTCGGACGCAGTCGACCATATTGCCGCCACCGACGTGTGGCGGGTGCACCCGGTGGGGGCACTCGACCTGCTGCCGGCCGATTTGCACGCCAAACTCGACGGACTGGCCGAATCCACTGCCGAGCGCACGGGCCTGCACGTCAACGTGGCAATCGGCTACGGCGGCCGGCTGGAGATCTCCGACGCGATCCGTTCGCTGCTGCGGCACTATGCCGCCGAGGGGCTGACCCTTGCCGATGCCGCCGATCAGGTCACCCCCGACCAGATTGCCGAACACCTCTACACCAAGGGGCAGCCGGATCCCGACCTGATCATCCGCACATCGGGGGAGCAGCGGCTCTCCGGGTTCCTGCTCTGGCAGAGCGCCCATAGCGAGTTTTACTTTTGTGAGGCGTATTGGCCCGCATTCCGCCGAGTCGACTTCTTCCGCGCCGTCCGCTCCTATGTGGCGCGCGAACGTCGATACGGCGCTTGATCACTGCTCTTTTACCTTTCGCCGCGACCCTCCATGTAAGCGCTTGCGCAAAGCATCGGACGATAGTACTGTGACGTGCACCACGTGAGCGGTCCCCCGGCTCACGGTCAGTCAGAACTCGATGAAGAGGTGCACTATGGCGACATCCAAAGCGGCCCCGTTGGCAGGTCTTGCGGCAATGGCACTGCTGCTCACCGCGTGCTCCGGCTCGGGAGGATCCTCGAGCGGCGACAGCGGACCGCAATCGGAGAATTTGGGTGAGCGCGGGCCCATCACGTACGTCCAGGGCAAGGACAACAACAACGTCGTCCGGCCGCTGGTGAAGAAGTGGAACAAGGCTCACCCGAAGGAAAAAGTCACCTTCAAAGAGCAATCCGATAACGCCGATCAACAGCACGACGACCTCGTTCAGCACTTCCAAGCCAAGACCGACGACTACGACGTCGTGGACGTGGACGTGATCTGGACCGCCGAATTCGCCGCCAAGGGCTGGCTACAGCCGCTGACCGGCAAGATGGCCATCGATACGAAGCCGCTCATGCCGGCAACCGTCAAGACCGGCGAATACAACGACACCCAGTACGCGGCCCCGCAAACCTCCGACGGCGCCCTGCTCTTTTACCGCAAGGATCTGGTGAAGCAGGCCCCGAAGACGTGGGACGACATGATGGCCGATTGCAAGATCGCCAAGAAGAAGAACATGGGCTGCTATGCCGGGCAGTACGCAAAATACGAAGGGCTGACCGTCAACGTCTCGGAAGCCATCAACACCGCGGGCGGATCCATCGTCGGCAAGGACGGCAAGACCCCGACCTTGAACACCCCCGAAGCCAAGAAGGGCCTGCAACGGCTGGTCACGGCCTACAAGGACGGAAATATTCCCAAGCAGGCAATCACCTACCAGGAAGAGCAGGGCCGCCAGGCGTTCGAAGCAGGCAAGCTGATGTTCCTGCGCAACTGGCCGTACGTGTACTCGCTGGCGAAGACCGACGGATCGTCCAAAGTGAAGAACAAGTTCGGGATCGCGCCGATACCCGGCGAGGACGGCCCCGGCGCCGGGACTCTGGGCGGCCACAACGCCGCCATCAGCGTGTATTCAAAGCACAAGGCCACGGCGCACGACTTCGTGAAGTTCCTGGAGAGCGAGGAAACGCAGAAATTCTTCGTCACGCAGGGATCGCTGGCGCCGGTGCGCACGGACCTGTACGACAACAAGGAGCTGAACAAGAAGCTGCCGTACCTGTCCACGCTGAAGACGTCGATCCTGAACGCCGTCCCGCGCCCGGTCAGCCCGTTCTACCCGGCCATCACGAAAGCCGTGCAGGACAACGCCTATTCGGCGATCAAGGGCGAAAAGAGCGTCTCGAAGGCGCTGAAGAACATGCAAGCGGCCATCAAGTCGGCCGGATCCGGCTCCTAAAGCCGTCAGGGGGCGGGGCGCAACGCCCCGCCCCACCCAAGGAGCTCTCATGGCTGGCATCGATCTTGATCCGGCGACGCCCGAGTTGGCGCCGACCGGGAAGAAGCGCAAATACATCAACTCCGGGCACGGCAAACGCGCAGCCCTGTTGATAGCCCCGACAGTCGTCGTCCTTGCGATAGTCATCGGCTATCCGATAGTCAGCGCCGTCGTGTTGTCGCTGAAGAAGGATTCCGGACTCGACCCGTCAACCGGGATGTTCGTCCAGGGCGGATTCGCCGGGGTCGACAACTATGTGCACTGGCTTTTCCAACGTTGCACGTCCGCCGACGGCCAAGCGGGCGCGTGCCCACCCGGCAATCTGGGCGCACAATTCTGGCAGTCCACCGGAATCACCTTCTTCTTTGCGGCTGTGACGGTCAGCCTGGAAACGGCGTTCGGCCTCTGGATGGCCGTGATCATGAACCGCAGTTTTGTCGGCCGGGGCCTGCTGCGCGCAGCGGTTCTCGTCCCGTGGGCGATTCCGACCGCCGTCACGGCAAAACTCTGGTACTTCATCTTCGCCTACAACGGCATCGCCAATAAGCTGCTGCACACGCATATCCTGTGGACCGGCGACGAATGGCCGGCCCGGTTCGCCATCATCTTGGCCGATGTGTGGAAGACCACCCCGTTCATGGCTCTTCTCATCCTTGCGGGCCTGCAAATGATCCCGACCGACGTCTACGAAGCGGCAAAGGTCGACGGCGCGAGTGCCTGGCAACGATTCACGTCCATCACCATGCCGTTGGTCAAGCCGGCCCTGATGGTCGCAGTTCTGTTCCGCGTGCTGGATGCGCTGCGGATGTACGATCTGCCGGCCATTCTCACCGGCGGGGGAGGCGGGTCCGGCAACGCCACCACCACGTTGTCCATTCTCGTGGTCGACCAGATCAAACAAGGGTTCAACAGTGCCTCGGCGTTGTCCACCATCACGTTCGTGCTGATTTTCCTCGTGGCGTTCTTGCTGGTGAAGGTCACGGGGGCGTCGGTCGTGGACAACCCCGACCAACCGAAGAAGGAGGCCCTGCAATGAGCGTCCTGGAAACCGGCGCGCCAAGGCGCTTTGAACGGCGGGGCGGAATCGACTGGCAGTCGGTCCGCACGTACGGTGGCGTGGTTGTCATCGTCGTCTGGTGCCTCGCCCCGTTCTACTGGATGATGGTCACTGCCTTCCGCGACGTCGGCTACACGTTCGACACGGCACTGTGGCCCACCCACGTGACGTTGGACAACTTCGCCACGGCATTCGACACCTCGATGGGCAATCATTTTGCCCGGGCATTGGGCAACAGCTTCTTCATCGGTGCCTGCACAACCGTGATCGGGCTGCTTGTCGGCACTTTCACGGCGTACGCCTTGGCACGGATGCAGTTCCGGTTCAAGTCGATAGTCCTTGGCGTCGTCCTGGGCGCGTCGATGTTTCCGGGCGTGGCGATCGTGACGCCGCTCTTCCAACTGTTCACCGAGATCCATTGGATGGGCACGTACCAGGCGCTCATCATCCCGAACATCTCGTTCGTCCTCCCGCTGACGGTGTACACGCTGACGTCGTTCTTCCGCGACATGCCGTGGGAACTGGAGGAATCGGCGCGAATGGACGGTTGTACGCCGGGCCAGGCATTCCGCAAGGTGATCCTGCCGCTCGCCACGCCCGCGTTGTTCACGACGGCGATCCTGGCGTTCATCGCGTCGTGGAACGAGTTCTTGATCTCCTCGCTGCTCTCCAGCGACAAGACGCAGCCGGTCACTGTGGCGATTGCGCAGTTTGCCGGCGCCCAACCGCACCAGGAACCGTACACGGCGGTGATGGCCGCCGGAACAATCGTCACGGTGCCGCTTGTCGTACTCGTCCTCGTCTTCCAACGCCGCATCGTGTCCGGCCTGACGGCAGGTAGCCTCAAGGGGTGACAATGAACAGGATCGAACGCGCGCGTGCGTCGTCGAGACGGCAGTTCCTCGACGTACTCATCGGCTTCGTCGGCTTCTTCGGCATCGTGGTGTTCGTGGCAACGGTAGCGGCCGAAATCACGGGGCGGCCGGCGCTGTCCTGGGCGCTGGGGTTATTGGGAATCGTCGCCGTCGAACTTGCGCTCGTGACGGCACGGCGTCGCACGCAATGACGGGAAGGGCGCGGCAGCCGCCGCGGATCCAGGACGTCGCTCGCCTCAGCGGGGTCTCGACCGCGACGGTGTCGCGTGCGTTGCGGGGGCTGCCGCGGGTCTCCGAGGCCACTCGCCGGCGCGTGCAAGGCGCGGTCGACCAGCTTGGCTACGTTGCGTCGTCCGAGGCATCGGGATTGGCAGGCGGCCGCACCGAATCGGTCGGTGTCATAGCGCCCTACGTCAGCAGGTGGTATTTCAGCTCGGTGCTCGAAGGGATCGACGCCGAACTGCGCAGCCAAGGATTCGACCTTGTCCTGTACAACTTGGGCGGATACCAGCAAAACCGGTCGCGCGTGGTCGATCGCGCCATGCTGAGGAAGCGCATCGACGCGCTGCTGGTCATGTGCTTGACCCTGTCCGAGACCGAGGTGGCCGCGCTGGGCGAATTGCACTACCCGACATTGGTGATCGGCGGCACGGTGCCCGGATTCCGCAGCGTCGGTATCGACGACGATGCCGCCGCCACGACCGCCATGAGACATTTGCTCGACCTCGGGCACCGGCGGATCGCGTATATCGGCGGCGCCAATGAAGAAGGCATGTCGTTTGACGTGCCCGAGACGAGGCGTGCCGTCTACATCCGCGAGATCGCTGCCGAGGGGCTCCGGCCGGAACCCGGCTGGCTGCAGTCCGGCGCGTTCACGGTGACTGGAGCCATGGCCGCCATGCAGCGCATTCTTGCCGCGCCGGTGCGGCCGACCGCGGTGTTCGCGGCCTCCGACGAAATGGCGTTCGGAGCCATCAGCGTGTTGCGGGCGCACGGCCTCACGGTGCCGGGGGACATGTCCGTGATTGGCATCGACGACCACGAAATGTCCGCGGCCATGAACCTGACGACAGTGGCGCAGGACCCGCTCGCGCAAGGACGGCTCGCGGCCGCCGAGGTGCTCGCCGACGTGACGGGCACCGATGCGACAGCCCGGCAACGAGCAGACAGGGTGGGAAAGATCGTCACCGACAGTCATCTTGTTCGGCGAGGCTCCACCGGCGTGGCACACCCGGATCAGGGGCGCGGTCGCCTAGCGTGAGCGGTATCGGATGCACGACGCATCCGGTCGGGAGGTTCCTCGTGAGTTTGCTCATGGCATCGGGGGCCGGACCGGCCTCCATGCGGGGGCCGAGTCCCGTCCACCACTAGCCAGGCCGGGCGAGTCCGGCCGAGGAGACATCGTGACCGAAGAAAATACGGAAACAGTCGCCGAACCGGTGAAGACGTACGTACTCGACACGTCGGTCCTCTTATCCGATCCGCATTCCCTGGCCCGTTTCGCCGAACACGCGGTGGTGCTGCCGGCGGTGGTCGTCACGGAACTCGAAGCCAAACGCGAACATCCCGAGCTCGGCTATTTCGCCCGCAGCGCGCTGCGGCTCCTGGACGAGTTGCGGATGGAATTCGGCAGACTTGACGAGCCCGTCGCCGTCAATGACGATGGCGGCACAGTGCGCGTTGAGCTGGGCAACACCGACCAAACGGCGCTGCCCATGGGTTTCCGGTTAGGCGACGCCGATGCGCGAATTCTCGCAGTGGCCGCCAATTTGGACGCCGCCGGTGCCAACATCGTGGTGGTGAGCAAGGATCTGCCCTTGCGTATCAAGGCATCGACGCTTGGCCTGCCGGCCGAGGAGTACCTGGCCGAACTGGCTGTCGATTCCGGGTTCACCGGGATGGCCGAGATCGAGGTCACCGGCGAGCAGATGACGGAGCTCTACGGTTCCGGCAGCGTTGAATCGATCGAGGCGGCCGAGCATCCGGTCAATACCGGGCTCGTCCTCCTGTCCGGCACGGGGTCCGCGCTGGGCCGGGTCACGGCCGACAAACAAGTGCGGCTCGTGCACGGTGATAAGGAGGTCTTCGGCGTGCGCGGTCGGTCGGCCGAACAACGCATCGGCATCGACCTGCTGCTCGACAGACAGGTGGGCATTGTGTCGTTGGGCGGCAGGGCGGGAACCGGTAAATCGGCTCTCGCGCTCTTGGCCGGGCTCGAAACGGTGCTGGAACGCCGCGCCCACCGCAAGGTGATGGTCTTCCGCCCGCTGTACGCGGTCGGCGGCCAGGAGCTTGGCTATCTGCCCGGCTCCGAGGGCGAAAAGATGAACCCGTGGGCCCAAGCGGTATTCGATACGCTCGGCGCGCTTGTCAGCCCCGAAGTGATTGACGAAGTGCTCAGCCGCGAACTGCTCGAGGTGCTTCCGCTCACGCACATTCGCGGCCGCTCGCTGCATGACGCTTTCGTGATAGTGGACGAAGCCCAGTCGCTGGAGCGCAACGTGTTGCTCACCGTGCTCTCGCGGATCGGCCAGAACTCGAAGGTCGTGCTGACGCACGACGTCGCACAACGCGACAACTTGCGCGTGGGACGCCATGACGGCGTCGCGGCAGTCATCGAACGGTTGAAAGGACATCCGTTGTTCGGACACGTCACGTTGACCAGGTCCGAACGCTCGCCGATCGCCGAATTGGTGACTCGGATGCTCGAGGGCACCACGTTATAGGGCGCGGGACGTGCTATTGGTGAGCGAGTGCTATTGGTGAGCTAACAGGCGCCGTGCCGTATCGGCCGGTGTCTCGGGCTCGGGTTCGCCGTCCAGATCGATCCGTACCGACTCGATCGCGCCGGTGAACGCGTTGCCGCGCGGCCCGTAATCGTCGCTGACCGGGGTGCCCGTATCCACTCCGATGTTCAAAGTCTCGTCGAACGAGAAATAGTACGCGGTCGTGCGCTCGGCACGCCCCGAAGCGACCTCGCGGCCGTCCACGGCCAAGCTGATCGTCGCACCCTTGCCGAGCCCGCCGCCGTCATAGTCGAACCGGCAGGCGATTTCGACGTCGCCCGACGGCACGGCGTCCGGCGCCTGGATCTTGTACAGATCGCGGCCGTAGCAGTTGTACGCATACGTCGGTTTGCCGTCGGACAGGTAGAGCGACCATCCTCCGAACCGGCCGCCTTGAGCGATCAGCACGCCGTCGCCCGGGGCGCTCACGCGCGCCGTCACGGTGTGCGTACGATTCTTCACGTTCAGCGTCGATTCCTCACTGAACCTGCCCATGCCCGCCCGATACGTGATGGAGCGGCGGTCGCCGTGCAGATCGAGCCGACCCGCCTCGGCCGGGTTCTCGCGCTCGGTCACCCGGTCGTCGAGCGGGAACACCTGGTATTTGGCAGCCTCGATGAGGAACAGACGCTGCAGCTCGGCGAGCTTGTCGGGGTACTGCTCGGCAATGTCGTGCGCTTGCGTCCAGTCCCGCGTCGTGTCGTACAGTTCCCACTGGTCGTCCTCGAAAGCCGGAAGCCCGTCGGGAACCATTTGCCACGGAATACCGTGCCTTGTCACGGCCGTCCAGCCTTCGTGATAAATACCGCGATTGCCGCACATCTCGAAATATTGTGTCCGATGCCTCTCGGCGGCGTCCGGCTCATTCATCGAATACAGCATGCTGACGCCCTCAATGGGCTGTTGCGCCGTGCCGTTGACCGTCGTCGGGTGGGGGAGACCCGCTGCTTCCAACAGGGTCGGGACGACGTCGATCACGTGATGCCACTGATGGCGCACCTCGCCGGGACGCTTCATATGCGCACCCCACCGCATGATCATGCCGTCGCGTGTGCCGCCGTAATGCGAGGCGACCTGCTTGGTCCACTGATACGGCGTGTTCATGGCAAGCGCCCAGCCGACCGGGTAGATGCCGTAACCGGACGCATCGCCGAACGTGTCCATCTCGCCGGCCATTGTCGCCGTGTCATCGGCATGGCCGTGCCCGACAAGATGTTCGCGAGTCGTCCCCTCGATGCCGCCTTCGCCCGACGCGCCGTTGTCGCCGAGGATGTACACGATGAGCGTGTTGTCGAGCTGGCCCAATTTGTCGAGTTCGTCGACCACGCGGCCGACCTGTGAGTCCACGTGTTCGGCGAAACCGGCGTATGTCTCCATGAACGCGCCGGCAACGCCGCGTTCTTGGTCATCCAGCTCGTCCCAATGCGGCACGTCGCCCGGCCACGGGGCTAGCTCGGCGGACTCGGGGACGACGCCGAGCTCCTTTTGCCGGGCGAGGGTCCGCTCCCGCTGGGCGTCCCAGCCGGCGTCGAACCGACCGCGATATTTCTCCCGCCATTCGGGGGCGACGTGGAACGGCGCGTGGGTTGCTCCGTAGGCCAGGTACGTGAAGAACGGCTTGTCCGGGGTCAGCGTCGTCTGCGTGCGGATCCAGTCGATGGCGTTGTCGGTGAGGTCCTCGGACAGGTGATACCCGTCGTCCGGCGTCCGCGTCGGCTCGACGGGCGTGGTGCCGTCATAAAGCTGCGGATACCAATGGTTCATCTCGGCGCCCATGAAACCGTAGAACTTGTCGAAACCCTCGCCGGTCGGCCACCTGTCGAAGGGGCCCGATGCGCTGACCTCGCGCGGCGGCGTCTGATGCCATTTGCCGAACGCCGCGGTGCTGTAGCCGTTCATCCCGAGCGTTTGCGCAATCGTGGCTGCCGACGCCGGGCGGAACCCCGTGTATCCGGGAGCCGAGGTGGCCATTTCACTGGTGACGCCCATGCCGACCGAGTGGTGATTGCGGCCGGTGAGCAGCGCTTGCCTGGTCGGAGAGCACAGCGCGGTGACGTGGAACCGGCTGTACTTCAAGCCGTCGGACGCCAGCTGCTCGGCCGTCGGCATCTCGCACGGGCCGCCGAACGAACTGGACGCGCCGAAACCCATGTCGTCGATGAGAACCAGGACGATATTCGGCGCCCCGTCCGGCGGCGAGATCGGGGAGCGACGGCCGAACTCTTCGGTCTGGTCGCGGATCCCCATTGCCGTGGTCGGATTGCTTTTGTGCTCGGGCAGCGGCAGGACGTCGCGACTTGGCATGCTTCTCTCTTCCGGAATTTCGGGGCAGGTGCGCTTACGGCTTCTTGATGAAGCCCTTCTTCACCATCCAATCAAACGCCACATTGGCCGGCTCTTCGCCATCGACGTCGACCTTGCGGTTGAGCGTTTGCATCGTGCTGGTCGTGATGTGCGGCGCGATCTGCCCGAACACCTTCTTCAACTGCGGATACTGCTTGAGCGTTTGCGAGTTGACGATCGGCGTGGCGTTATAGGCCGGGAAGAAGTGCTTGTCGTCTTTCAACACTTGCAAATTCAGCGACGCGATGCGGCCATCGGATGCAAAGACCTCGCCGAAGTTGCACAGGCCCTTGGCAGTTGCCGAATAAACCGCGCCGGTGTCCAAGATCTTGACGTTCGAATTCGGCACGCCCTTGGGAGTTCCGCGTTTGATCCCGTACTTCTTGAGCATCGGGTTCATCCCGTCGGAGCGTGAATTGAACTCGGACTCGACGCAGAACGTGCGCTCCTTGACCGGCAGGTCGGCAATTTGGGACAGCTTGGTGATGCCGTCCAGCTTCTTTTTGTTCGACGCCTTGATGGCGATGGCGTAGGTGTTGTTCAACGGCGCCGGCTTCAGCCACGTCAGCCCGTTCTTCTTATCGGCCTTCCGCACGGCCAGCCACTGCTTGTGCTGGTTCGGGATGCCGTGCGCCTTGTTCATATACGTCAGCCATGCGGTACCCGTGTATTCCCACGTCATATCGCCTTTGCCGGACAGCATCAGGTCTCGAACCGGCTGGCTTCCGGGCACGTCGGTCATGTCCTTGACCTTGAAGCCGGCGGCTTCGACCGCCAGCACGGCCATCTTGGCAAGGATCAGCTGTTCGGTGAAGTTCTTGCCGACGATCGTGAGCTGAGCGTCGTCCGGCAGGCCCGAGATCTCCTTGATGGTGCCGGGAGCGACCTTGGGCACGTACGCGGTGGCCGGTGACAGCCCGCAGCCGCCGAGGACCAGGGTGGCTGCTGCGGCGATTCCTGCGAGGGTGCGGCGGGAAAATAGCTTCACGGCTTCAGAGTCCCTTCGGCTTGGCGATGTGTTCCACGACACCGCCGAGCCAATCGATGAGCAGGGCGAGCAGCGCAGTCAACAACGCACCGGAAATGAGTACACCGGGCAAATTCAAATTGATTCCGGTGGTGATGAGAATGCCGAGTCCGCCGCCGTTGATGAAGGTGGCGAGAGTAGCGGTCCCCACCAGCAACACGAGCGCCGTGCGGATGCCGGCCAGCATGATCGGAATTGCCAGCGGCAGTTCGACACGGACCAGCACGGAGAATGCGCTCATCCCCATGCCTCGTCCGGCTTCGACGAGACGGGCATCGACGGCGTCGAGGCCGACCATCGTGTTACGCAGTACCGGCAGCAGCGCGTAAATGATGAGCGCGACGATCGCCGCCCACTTGGAAAATCCCATTCCGAACGCCAGCAGGACGATGATGCCGACGGCCGGCGCGGCCTGGCCGACGTTGACGATTGCCAGCACCGGTCCGGTCAGGAATCGCAGCGGGCCGCGCGTCAAGAGGATGCCCAGCGGAATGGCGATGATCAGCACGATGACGGCGGACACGAACGTCAAGAACAAGTGCTGGAGCGTGTCGGACCAGAGTGCGCTCGGGTTCATCGTGTTCCACGCCGTTGGGCTGAAATCGGCGTTGAACCACCAAATGAGATACAGGGCGAAGATGACAGCCACGGCGAGCGGTTGAATGATCAGCCCGCGCCAGGATTTCGCTCCGCCGGCCGACGAGGCTTTGGTCTCGACACTTGCTGTGTTGCTCACCGGAGCTCCTCGGCAGAGCCGGTCTCATTGCCCGATTGGCCGGCGGGCTCGTCGACCGTGGCGATCGAGCCGGTGTTGATGCCGATGGGCGAATCCTCGTCGGAGGCGTTGGCTGCGGCTTCGCGTGCGGCGGTGATGGCTGTCATCACGGTTTCGACGTCGATGACGCCGAGCAGCTTGTCGCGATTGCCCGTCACGAGCGCGGCGCCGGCGCTGGAGACCAGCATGGTGTCGAGCGCATCGTTGAGTGTTGCCCGGTTGCCCACGATGGGGAGTTTGGGGTCGGTGTGCTCTTCGATGACGTTGATGCGGCTGAGTTGGCGCCGGGTCAGCCACTGACGCGGTCTGTCGCGGTCATCGACGACCACCACGTGTTCGTGCCGAGCTTCTTCGACGAGTCGCAGCGTGTCCTTGGCGTTGTCACCGGGCCTGGCGCGCACGCAATCATGCAATTCGACGTCGTCCACGCGGGCCAGGGTGAGCTGCTTGAGGCCGGCACCCGAGCCGATGAAGCTTTCGACGAATTCGCTGGCCGGCTCGGCGAGAATGCGCTCGGGAGTGTCGTACTGCACGATCTCGGCACCTTCGGAGAACACGACTATCCAATCGCCGAGCTTGACTGCCTCGTCGAAGTCGTGGGTGACGAAGACGATTGTCTTCTTCACTTCGCTTTGGATGTGGATCAGCTCGTCCTGCAGCCGTTGGCGCGTGATCGGGTCGACGGCGCCGAACGGCTCGTCCATCAGCAGCACCGGCGGATTTGCCGCAAGCGCCCGGGCCACGCCGACACGCTGCTGCTGGCCGCCGGAGAGTTCTTTCGGGTACCTGTCGCGGTAGACGGCTGGGTCGAGTGAAATCAAGTCGAGGAGTTCATCGACCCGGTCGGCAATGCGCTGTTTGTCCCAGCCGAGCATCTTCGGCACCATGCCGATGTTCGTCGCGACAGTCATGTGCGGAAAGAGGCCGCCGGCCTGGATGACGTAGCCGATGCGCCGGCGCAATTCATCGCCGTTCATGTTCGTCACGTCTTCGCCGCCCAGCACGATGCGGCCTTCGCTCGGCTCGATGAGCCGGTTGATCATCTTGAGCGTCGTCGTCTTACCGCAGCCCGACGGGCCCACGAGCATGACGATCTTGCCGGCCGGGATCTGCAGGGTGATGCCTTCGACTGCCGGCTTCGCTTGTCCTGGATAGCGCTTGACCACCTGGTCGATCATGATCTCGGCGCCGGCGACCTCCGCGGAGGAATCGGAAACGGGAACTGTTGTATTAGACACGGATACCTCGCGAAATAGTCAGGCGGCCAAGGCCGACGAGTAGCAGGTCGAGTATGAACGCAAGAATGATCACGCCGACGACTCCGATGATCACCGAGTTCAGCGAATTCGCGCCGCCGAGCCGGGACAGGCCGGAAAAGATGAAGCCGCCGAGACCCGGCCCGAGCGCATAGGCCGCGACCGCCGCGATGCCCATCACCATTTGTGCCGACACGCGCACACCGGCCAGGATGACCGGCCACGCGACCGGCAGCTCGACGCGCAGGAACGTGCGCATCCGGCTCATGCCGATTCCGCGCGCCGACTCGACGAGCGATTGATCGACGTTTGCCAGGCCGACCACTGCGTTGCGCAAAATCGGCAGCGCGGCAAAGAATGTGACGACGATGACCGCCGGAGTCACGCCGAAACCGATCGGCGCCACGAGAAGGCCGATCAAGGCGAACGATGGAATCGTCAGCCCGATGGCCGACACGCTGTTGGCAAGCCCGATCAGCGAAGCCTTGCGGTAGACGAGCGCGGCAAGGATGACGGAGATGATGGTAGCCAAAACGACGCACTGCACCACAAGACTGAAATGCTGCCAGGACGCAAATGCGATTTGCCCGGAGCGGCTCGTCACAAAATCCCACATAGGTATCGCGTCCTTACGAAACATCAAGAGTTCAAGCAGGTTCTATTAAGACTTCAATCACGGTATCGGGTCAGCGCGCTCTTGGCTAGCACCATGAGTCTCACCGACCACACCCGTTACCCGGCCCCGGCCCGGTATGAGCGGCAGGTAGCCGACAAAAAATTCGGCCCCGCGCATCGAGTGCGCGGGGCCGGAAATGGCGTGGTCAGGCGTGTGGCGGCCGGGTCATCGACAGCACGTCGAGGGCCGCGTCGAGCTGTTCCTCGGTGACTTCGCCGCGGGAGACGTACCCGAGGTCGATCACCGATTCGCGCACCGTCAGACCGTCCTTGACGGCATGCTTGGCGACCTTGGCGGCCTCTTCGTAACCGATGACGCGGTTGAGCGGCGTCACGATGGACGGCGACGATTCGGCGAGCTTGCGCGCTTGCTCGACGTTCGCCTGCAAATCGTCGATCGTCTTCTCGGCGAGCACGCGGGTGCCGTTGGACAGCAATCGGATCGACTCGAGCACGTTGCGCGCCATGATCGGAATCTGCACGTTGAGCTCGAACGAACCGGAGGCGCCGGCCCACGCCACCGTCGCATCATTGCCGATCACTTGGGCCGCCACCATGAGCACCGCCTCGGGGATGACCGGATTGACCTTGCCCGGCATGATCGAGCTGCCCGGCTGCAGATCGGGCAGGGCGAGCTCGCCCAGACCGGTGTTGGGTCCCGAGCCCATCCACCGCAGGTCGTTGTTGATCTTGGTCAAGCTGACGGCGATGGTGCGTAAGGCGCCCGAGATCTCCACGAGACCGTCGCGAGCCCCCTGGGCCTCGAAATGATTGCGCGCTTCGGTGAGCTTCAGCCCGGTGTCCTCGGACAAGAGTTCGATGACGCGCGAGGAGAATCCGGCCGGTGTGTTGATTCCGGTGCCCACGGCGGTGCCGCCCAACGGGACCTCGGCCACGCGCGGCAGTGCTGCCTCGACGCGTTCGATACCGTACCGGATGGCGGCGGCGTATCCGGAGAACTCCTGGCCCAAGGTGACGGGCGTGGCATCCATGAGGTGCGTGCGTCCGGATTTCACCACCGACGCGTAATCGTCGGCTTTGCGCTCGAGCGATGTCGCGAGCACATCGAGCGCCGGGAGGAGATCGCTCGTGGCAGCTGCCGTCGTCGCGACGTGCACGGACGTCGGGAACACGTCGTTGGACGACTGCGACATGTTGACGTGGTCGTTCGGGTGCACCTCGTCGTCCGACCCGGCCGCGGCAAGCGCACGCGTGGCAAGCGTGGCGAGCACCTCATTGGCGTTCATATTGGACGATGTGCCCGAACCGGTCTGAAAGATGTCGATCGGGAAATCGTCGTCGTGCTCGCCGCGGATGACCTCTTCGGCGGCGGCGACTATTGCGTCGGCCCGTGCACGGTCCAGGATGCCGAGTTCGAGATTAGCCTTGGCGGCCGCCTTCTTCACCCGCGCCAGCGCTTCGATGTGGCTGCGCTCGAGGCCCGTGCCGGAGATCGGAAAGTTGTCGACGGCACGCTGTGTTTGCGCGCGATAGAGCGCGTTGGCGGGTACGCGAACCTCGCCCATCGTGTCGTGTTCAATACGGTAATCGCCGGATACATTCGATTCGGTCATGGCACGCTTTCTGTTTCGTTCGGCATATGTGCACGGCTCGCGCGGTGGCGCGAGGGGACGCTACTTCACAGGTTACCGATGGTGGTGACGACGTGAGCCTCCCCATCGCGCAGACTGTACGTCACACCGGCAATGGCGAGCCTTCCGGCGTCCACGGCCGCCCGGAGCGACAACGAGCGTTCCGGTAGCAACTCGGCAGTGTGCTTGGTATGAACGGCGACCATTGAATTGATGTCGGCAGGGTCGACGCCGTCCTTTTGCGCAGTCAGCACGTTCGGCAGGATGCGCGCCACGAGGTCGGACATGAATCCGCCGGGGCTGGTGCCCGAGAGAATCGTGTCGCGGGCGGCGGTGACTGCGCCGCATTCGTCGTGGCCCAGCACGACGAGCAGCGGGATGTCCAGGATGTCGACGCCGTATTCCAGCGTGCCCATCACCCCGGTGTCGGCGACCTGGCCGGCGGTGCGCACCACGAACATGTCTCCGAGACCGACGTCGAAGATCAACTCGGCCGCCACTCGCGAGTCCGAACAGCCGAACAGCATCGCGAACGGATGCTGCTGATCTTGCAGGTACTCGCGGCGGTCGGCCCCTTGATTGGGATGGTCCGGCGTGCCCGCCGTGAAACGCTTGTTTCCGGCGGCCAAGCGCGCCCACGCATCGGCAGGTGTCGGCTGAATTTGAGTCGAAGTCATACGGTAATCTTGCCACCATGTTCAATTCGCCCTGCGTGGTCACGCCAATTCAGTGGTGGCAGTAGGTCTGCGGCACCGCGAGCTAACATCCGGCTGCCCGCGCGGCGGCCTTTCCCGGTCGGTGACGTGCGGCGGCTCCCAGTCAAAGGAGCGACATTCATGACCCGATCGACTTTCGACGTCGCAGTCGAACGAAGCGACGCGCTGTGGGGGCGCATCCAGAAGAACCCCGAGGGGCTGCGCGTACTCACCGGCGACAGGCCGACCGGCCCACTCCACCTGGGGCATTACTTCGGCACGCTGGCCAACCGCGTGCGCCTGCAACGCGCCGGAGTCGACGTGTTCCTGGTGATCGCCGACTATCAGGTCATCACCGACCGCGAGGATGTCAGCTCGATCAAGCAGAACGTCCGCGAGCTCATGCTCGACTATCTGGCGGCCGGAATCGACGAGAAGACCGCGACGATCTTCACGCACAGCGCAGTGCCGGCGCTCAACCAATTGATGCTGCCGTTCCTGTCGCTCATGTCGGCCGCCGAGCTACGGCGCAACCCGACGGTCAAGGCCGAATCCGAGGCCGTTGGCGGCTCGCTCAGCGGGCTGCTGCTCACATACCCGGTGCATCAAGCCGCCGACATCTTGTTCTGCGGGGGCAATGTCGTTCCCGTCGGACGCGACCAACTCCCGCACCTGGAAACCACCCGGCTGATCGCCCACCGGTTCAACGAACGGTACGGGAAGGTGTTCGCCGAACCCGACGCCTTGCTGTCCGAGACGCCCCTGCTGCTTGGCACCGACGGCGGCAAGATGAGCAAATCGGCACATAACTCGATTGCGCTGGGTGCAAGCGAAGACGAGACCACGGCGTTGATCCGCCGCGCCAAGACCGACAGCGAACGCGTCATCACGTACGACCCGGAGTCTCGCCCCGAGGTGTCGAACTTGTTGCTGGTGGCCGCCCTCTGCCAGGGGCGTGACCCCGCCGAGATCGCCGAAGAGATCGGGGACGCCGGATCGGGCGCCCTCAAGAAGCTGGTCACCGAAAGCGTGAACGAGTTCCTTCGGCCCATGCGCTCCCGTCGAGCCGATCTGGCCAAGAACCCGGACTATCTGTGGTCGGTGCTACGGGCGGGCAACGAACGCGCAAACGCCATCGCCGACACGACACTTGACGACGTCCGCCGGCACATGGGCATGTCGTACTAGTCGGCGCACGAACTGCCCCCGCGCATCGAGTGGTGGCGAACGGCTGCAAATTTGCAAAATTTTCAGCCATTCGCCACCACTCGATGCGCGTACTGGGGGTATGCGGCGGTCGGGTTGGGGGTACGCGGCGGTCGGGGTGTCCCGCCTTCAAGATTGCAGGCGCTTGTCCCGCTGGGCGGCCCGCAACGCCGCATCGACGTAAGCGCGCGTCTTTTCCGGCCGGTGCTCGGCCGTGACGGTGCGCACCGTGCCCGAACGCGAACGCATGACGAGCGAATTCGTGTAGACCCTGTCCCTGGTGTAGCGCACGCCGCTGAGCAAATCGCCGTCCGTGATGCCGGTGGCGACGAAATAGCAGTTGTTACCGGTGACGAGATCGTCGGTGCTGAGCACATCGGTCAGGCTCAGCCCTGCGTCGGAGGCCTTTTGCTTCTCATCGTCGGACTGCGGCCACAGCCGGCCCTGGATGACGCCGCCGATGGCCTTGACGGCACACGCCGCAATGATGCCTTCCGGGGTGCCTCCGATTCCGAGGAGCAGGTCGATGCCGGTGTTCGGCCGCGCCGCCGCAATCGCACCGGCCACGTCGCCGTCTGTGATGAAGCGGATGCGCGCCCCGGCGGCTCGCACCTCTTCGGTGATCTGCGCATGGCGAGGACGGTCCAACAGCACCACCGTCACGCCGGAAGCGTCCACGCCCTTGGCCTTGGCGACACGACGGATGTTCTCGCCGATCGGAAGGCGCAGGTCGACGACGTCCGCGGCATCGGGGCCGGCGACGAGCTTTTCCATGTAGAACACGGCGGAGGGATCGTACATGGCGCCGTCCTCTGTCACTGCCATGACGGAGATCGAGTTGGGCATGCCGAGCGCCGTGAGGCGGGTGCCGTCGATCGGGTCGACTGCGACATCGCAGCGCGCGCCCTCGCCGTCCCCGATGTGCTCGCCGTTGAACAGCATGGGCGCTTCGTCCTTCTCGCCCTCGCCGATGACGACGGTTCCGTTCATGCGAACCGATGAGATGACATTGCGCATGGCGGCCACTGCCGCGCCGTCCGCGGAATTCTTGTCGCCGCGTCCGACCCACGGGCCCGCCGCAATGGCCGCCGCCTCGGTCACGCGGACCAACTCCATGGCCAAGTTCCGATCCGGTTCGTCGTCACTCACGTGCAGGCGCTCGGACCAATCATCGTTGACGACGACTGCCTGGTTGTCCTCGATGCGTCCGGAGGGGTGGGCGGCTTGCGGGGTACTGGATTCGTCAGTCATACGGCCATTCTGCCACCCGGGCGCCGCGGCGGGCGGTTCGCGTCGAATCGTTATTCGCGGGATGATGGTTTCGTGAGTTATCGTCAATCCGCCCCGCCGCAGTCCGGTCAGCCGGAGTCGCCGCCGAAACTGACGCACCGGCAGCAGCAAGCGCGTGCCACGACCCTCCAACTGGTGCTGGCGCTTGCGGCCTGTTTCGTCGTGCTGTTTGGAGTGCTGGCCTTGGTTCCGCACAAGGACACCGGCTTCACGCCGCCCACCATTGACGTGTCCGCCAGGGCGAAGGCCGCTGCGCCGAAGGCGGACTTTCCGCTGGCACAGGCCCATATGAAGGGGTGGAAGGCGAATGCCGTCAGCTTCAAACATACGGGCGATGCAGGCGTGCCGACCTGGTACGTGAGCTATCTGGGGCCGGACGACGGATGGCTGAGCGTCAAGCAGGCCGCGCACGCGCCGTCCGGCTGGGCAGCCGATCAGTACGGCAAGTCGGTCGCGACGGGTAACCGTACCGTCGACGGCGTCAAATGGAAGCTGCGTACCACCGGCTCCGACGGCAATCAGTACATGATCGGAAAAGTCGACGGCATCACTTATGTGTTGATGGGCCAAGCGGACCTGCCGCAGTTCGATACCTTTGCGAAAGATCTGCTGGCCAGCGTGAAGTAGACATGACTGCTGGAGGGGGACGGCCGCTGACGATTGCCTCCACGGCATCCGCCGTGACGGCAGTCTCCCGTGCCTTCGCCGCGATCGCCGCTGGGTTCATGGCTGCCGTGCTTGTCGGGTGCAGCGGGGGAGCGGAAACGACGCCGACCGGGAGCGCGGCCGAATCGGGGCCCGCGGACGGACCTGCAGCAGGCTCCGCGCGGACGTCAGCGCTCGTCGGTCGCATCACCACTCCATGGGATGCGGCGTTTTTACCCGGCGGCAAGGCACTTGTGACGTTGCGCGACGCCGCCCGGGTGGTCCTGGTCGACGTCGACGGCAGCGTGAAGCGCGTTCCGGCGGGCGGGCATCACGGCCGCGTGCCGAATGTCGTCAACGGCGGCGAAGGGGGACTGCTCGGCATCGCCGTGGCCGACTCGTTCGAGCGGAATCACTACGTGTACATGTACCGGACGACGTCGACGGGCAACGAAGTAGTACGGATGACGCTGCAGTCCGGCACGCTCGCCGATCCGCGGATAGTTCTTCGCGGCATCGAATCGTCGACGCATCATAACGGGGGCGGGCTCGGGTTCGGCCCCGACGGCAAGCTGTACGTCAGCACGGGTGACGCCGAACAGCGGAGTCTGTCGCAAAAGCTCGGATCGATGAACGGTAAGATCCTCCGCATCAACGCCGACGGATCGGTGCCGGATGACAACCCGTTCTCGTCATCCCCGGTCTATTCGCTGGGCCATCGCAACGTCGAGGGATTCGGATGGGACGGCCGCGGCCGAGTGTGGGCGAGTGAATTCGGCGAGAACACCTGGGATGAGCTCAATCTCATCCGAGCGGGCAAGAATTACGGATGGCCGGACGTCGAAGGGGTTGGCGACGATCCGAAGTTCGTCAACCCTGTGATGACGTGGTCGACCGCGGACGCTTCGCCCAGCGGCGTGGCAGTGCGGTCGGGCGGCGTGTACTTGGCGGCCCTGCGCGGCGAAAGGCTCTGGTACGTGCCGTTTACCGGCCGCGGTGGTAACGGGGAGAGCAGCGCCGGGGAGAGTGGTGCCGGGGAGAGCAGCGCCGGGGAGAGCAGCGCCGGGGAGAGTGGTGCCGGAAATGGCGAGTCCGTCGGTGCTGCGAAGGCGTACTTCACCGGCAAGTTCGGCCGACTGCGCAATGTGGTAGTCGCACCGGACAAGTCGATGTGGCTCTTCACCGACAACGGCGAGGCCAGCAAAATCATCCGCGTCACCAACCTCTGACCCACCTGCCTTCCCGCGCCGCTTCCCGCCTCCCGCGTCGTATCGTTCCTCTCGCGCTGCTCTTCCGCGGGCCGAGTGGTGGCGAATGGCTCACGATCCCCGTCGAGTGGTGGCGAATGGTCATTAAATCAAGGATTTAACGACCATTCGCCACCACTCGATCAACGAAACGAACTGAAAGAAAAATAATTCGAATAAATATCACTATACCCCTGGCGGTATTCGAACGCATGCACTAGTCTGGTATTAATCGCTTTTCGATGCTGAAGAGTGGCGGAGGGATCCAGACAATGGAATTCGATGAGCAGCAAGCACAGAGAATTCTGGCTGGTCTGCGCCGCCGCCTCGAACCGCGTGATTCCAGGCCGAGCGAACGCTGGGACGTTCCCGGCCTGGCCCGCGGGCGCTCCGAAGGTCCGGACGGTGAGTCATCCCTTGGCGATGCGGATATCGAGGCCGCCATCGATGCGGTCAATCTGGGTTCCGGAATTGTTCGCGAGGTACCCGGCAACGCCCTCACGGATCAGGCGGTCGTGCAGTTGCTGTCCGATGTCGCCGTTGCCAGGCGCCGGCTCGATGCTGCTTACTTGAAAGTCGTGGCGCTCGTCGATCAACGAGACGCGGCGCGTGACTCGGGTGTTGGAGCTCAGACGACGGCGGGCTTGCTCAAGGCAATCGCGGGCGTGGCGCCCGGGAGGGCCAAGGCGGACGTCGCGGATGCCCGAGCGCTTCATGGCGAAGGAGCCGTGAGTGAAAGCGTGCTGGTTCCGGGTAAGTCGGCGCCTGCCGGTCCACTGGCGGACATGAGCGATTTGCTTGCCAAGGGCCGCGTTTCGCTGGCGCATATCGACACGGCGGTTCGTACGTTGAACAAAGTTCCCGAGCATCTCCTCGACGCGGCGATGAACCCCGGAAACGAAGACGACGAGCGCGGAGTTGCCGCGGCGAAATCGGTGCGTGAGAATATCTGCGAATTTTTCGCCGAGAAGGCGCCGTCGACGTCGCCGGAGAATTTGCGAAGGCTCGGCAAGCACCTAGTTGAAGTGCTCGACCCGGACACTGACGACCATTACGATCCCGAATCGTTCAACCGGCGCTCGATGACCATGAGTACCGATATCACCGGAATGGTGTTCGGCACGTATCAGCTTGATCCCGCGGCCGGAGCGGCTTTGCGAGCCGTCTTGGATCCGCTGTCGGCGCCGCACCCTGTTCAGCACGGCGACGACGGTTCGGTAGCCGTGCGGGATACGCGGACACCGGAACAACGCCGCGCCGATGCGCTGTCCGAACTGGCTTCGGCTGCTGCGCCGTTTGTTCCGCGCTGCCACCCGAACCCCGACTGTCGCCGGGATGAAGAAGGCGTCTGGGGCGCCGAACCCGGCACCGGAAACACGCGTGCAGAGGCGCGACAGGCAGCCGATCAGCTGTTCGGGTTGGAAAAGGCGGCAACTGGTAACGGTGCCGCACAGTCCGAAGCGGCATCAAAGCTGCACCCGGGCCGTAGGCCGGCGAGGATCACCGTTATGACGACGGTGGACAAGTTCACGGGCCGCGACCGGACGCCGTCACATTGCTTTCAGACCGGAGACATCGCTCCCGGTACTCTCACGAGGCTCGCCTGCGACGCGTCGTTCGAACGCTTGGTGATGGATGCCCGCGGTGCGGTTTTGGATCTGGGAGTACCTGTGCGACTTGCCTCGCCGGCGCAAAAGCGGGCGATCAGTGGACGCGATAAAGGATGCGTCTTTCCCGGCTGCAACCGGCCGCCGTCGTGGTGTGATGTCCACCATGTGCAATGGTATTCGCGCGGCGGGCCGACCGACGTGGGTAATTTGTGTTTGCTCTGCGCTCAGCATCATTCGCTGATTCACTCGGAAAGCTGGAAGCTCAGAATGATCGATGGCGTTCCGTATGCAAAGCCCGAGCCCGGAACCATCAAGGTGACGGTAGCCGGTGCGGAGCCGACCGTGCTCGATACGTATTCGGCAGGCGGCGACTGGGTCAGGAATTCGTACTTCGACCGCTTGAAAGATACCGAAGAGCTAGGCAGATCGATCACCAGAAGCACAGCCGTGGCGACATAGGTAAAGCGTGCGTCTACCGGCCCGGCACCATACCTTAGCTCGCGGAATGCTTTTCCCCGAGCGCGTCGGAATCATCGTCGCCGGCCGCCTCATTTGATGAATTCTCGGCACGTGCCTTGTCGAGGCGGGCCTTAGCTCCGTCGAGCCACTGCTGGCAACGATCTGCAAGAGCTTCGCCTCGTTCCCACAAGGCGAGCGACTGTTCCAGGCTGATGCCGCCGGCTTCAAGCTGTCGGACCACGCCGACGAGCTCGTCGCGGGCCTCTTCGTACTTCAACTCGGCGACCGGGCGAGTATCACTCATTGTCATTCCTTTCGGTGGTGTCCGTGACCTTGGCCCGCAAGCTGCCTGCCGACACGCGGATTTTCAACTGATCATCAACCTCGACATCGGCAGGGTCGCGGACGACGTCGCCGGAGTCGTTTTGAACGACCGCGTAGCCCCTGTCCAGGGTCTTTTGCGGCGAAAGTGCGATTACTTGAGCGCGAAAATGCTCGATGCGATCCGATTCGGAGTTGAGCCGAACCGTCATGGCCAACTGGCCGCGCTCACGGAGCTGGCGAACCTCGGCATCGTGGGCCGTCATCATGGAACCGGGATCGGCGAGAACGGGCCGCGAACGGATCGTGTCCAAACGCTCTTGCTCACGCTGGACGAGTCCCAACACGGCACGGGACAGCCCCGCCCGCGCATTGGCCAGGCCCGTGAATTCCTCCGCCACGTCCGGGACGACGCGCTTCGCCGCGTCCGTCGGGGTGGATGCACGCGAATCCGCGACCTCATCGAGCAATGGGCGATCGGCCTCGTGCCCGATAGCCGAAACAATCGGAGTCGCGGCCCGTGACACCGCCCGGACGAGCGATTCATTGCTGAAGGAGAGTAAGTCCTCCATCGAGCCTCCGCCACGGGCGATGACGATGACGTCGATTGCGGGATCGGCGTCGAGCTCGGTGAGTGCGCGCATGACTTGACTGACTGCGTCCGCGCCTTGGACTGCTACTTCGCGTACCTCGAACTGCACAGCCGGCCAGCGACGCTCGGAATTCTGCAAGACGTCCTTCATGGCGTCTGAATCTCTGCCGGTGATGAGACCGACGCAGGACGGAAGGAACGGCAGTTTTTTCTTCCTCTCCGGTGCGAAGAGTCCTTCGCTATCGAGGAGACGTCGCAACGCTTCGATTCGTGCCAGTAGCTCACCGATGCCGACCGGGCGGATGTCGTTGGCCCGCATCGACAGCCGACCCGTCTTCTGCCAGAAATCCGCTTTGACACTGACGACAACGTGAGCACCCTTCTCCGGTGGGGTGCCGAGCCGGTCAAGAACGTTCGACCACACGTGTACGGGCAGCGACATCTCGACGTCGGTGTCGCGCAGCGTCATGAATGTGGACTTGGCCCGCCGCGACAATTCGACTATCTGGCCCTCGACCCACACGGTCGACATCCGAGCGATGTATTCCTTCATTTTCGTCGAGAGGAGACGGACCGGCCACGGATTCTCGGCTGTCGTCTCGGCGGCAGTCGTCGCGAGTTTCCGGGGCTGAGCACCGCTCGTACCCAAAACCGACGGGGCACCGGAAATCTTGCCGGGATCGGACATGCGACTCCCTTCCACATTTCGCCGCCGGTTCCGTTGTTGGTGCGGACGGCTCCACTACAACTACCATGGAAGTGTGACACCAACGAATGAGGCGAACGAGGCGAACGCTCGCCCGAAGTACGGACTTTACGCGACACCGGAAGAGCAGCGGGCAAGTATCAAGGAGCCCGACAAATATTTCGACGAATTCCAGGCCGCTGCACTGGGCGGGGGCGGAGTTGACGCCTCGGCGGCAGCGGCGCCCACAAGCATGGGCAGTCAGACCGACGCGCGCCGAACGGACGCCGCACGAACCGGCAGCTCGCAGGCCCGCAATTCGCAGGCCCATAATGCCGCCGCCGGAAAACCGGCTCCGACGCAATCGACACATGCCGCCGACGGCTTCGCCCACCACCCGGTAGACAGGGTGACTACGTTCATCTTGCTGGCCATCGGATTGTTCTTTTCGGTGGCGATTGTTCCCGGCATGCTGCATCCGGCCGATGCAATTAATGCCAGCTATCAGCAGTTCGGTCTCGGGTCATACGAAGCCACGGGCGTGACAAAAGTCGTCGGCGTCGGCATCGCATTCTTTTATATTGTCGGTTGGCTATACGCAGCATTCAGCTCGATGGCCCGCCTCCGTAAGGGCCGTTACGCCTGGTGGATACCGGCAGTAACCGGAGTGGTCGTCTGGATTCTCACCATGATCGGCTTCGCCGTACTGATGCTGACGGATCCGTCGTTTATGAGCTATGCCACTTCCGGCAAGTAAATCTGAGCCTATCCGACCTGGAGAATTACGATAGAAGAGTGACTACTTCGATAAGCCTGCCGACGCCGAGCATGCCACGTAAGCGTCGCGACCCTTCCGAGATCGCACCGCCCGCAAAGGGGGCGAAGCGAGTGCTGCTGGCCTCGCCGCGCGGTTACTGCGCAGGTGTAGACCGGGCGGTTGTCGCCGTTGAAAAGGCGCTCGACCATTACGGGCCGCCCGTCTACGTGCGCAAACAGATTGTGCACAACTTGCACGTCGTTGACACGCTCGCCGAACGCGGAGCCATTTTCGTGGAGGAGACCGACGAGGTGCCCGAGGGGGCCCGAGTCGTATTTTCCGCGCACGGCGTGTCACCTGAGGTCCACCGTTCGGCGGAAGCACGCGGCCTGCAAACTATCGACGCGACATGTCCGCTCGTGACGAAGGTGCACAAGGAAGCCGTCCGGTATGCGCGTAATGATTACGACATCCTGCTGGTCGGTCACGACGGTCACGAAGAGGTCGAGGGCACGGCGGGCGAGGCTCCGGAGAATATCCAACTCGTTCAAGGCCCGGACGATGTCGACGCCGTTACGGTGCGCGATCCCGACAAAGTTGTGTGGTTGTCGCAGACGACGCTTTCCGTCGACGAAACGATGGAGACGGTTCGCCGTCTGCGCGAGAAGTTCCCCAATCTTGAGGATCCGCCGAGCGACGACATCTGTTACGCGACGCAGAATCGTCAGGTAGCCGTGAAAAAGATCGCTGGCGAGTCAGATCTCGTGCTGGTGGTCGGTTCTGCCAATTCATCAAATTCCGTGCGCCTTGTGGAAGTCGCGCTCGAGCATGGCGCAACAGCTGCCCACCGGGTGGATTTTGCTCGTGAGATCGATGAGGAGTGGTTCAACGGAATCGCGACCATCGGCGTCACGTCGGGCGCATCGGTTCCGGATGTGCTCGTGCAGCAGGTGCTCAAAGTACTGGCCGACTATGGGTACGGCGACGTGGAACCGGTGATTACCGCCGAAGAAGATCTGATGTTCTCGCTGCCGCGCGAGTTGCGACGCGATTTGAAGGCAGCCGGCGCCGATATCACGAATAAGCGCTCACAACCCGGCGACTTGTAATCGCGCCGGGCCGTTACGCGCTCCTGTCGTTGTTGGCGCGGTCGGCCTCGCGCTCGAACGCGGCGTCCAGCAGTTCGGGCGCGCCCAGACCGCGCGTCGCAGCGGACAGCGGGTCGACCGGATCGATCGGCGCATCGGACAAATCGAGATCCTTCAGCCTGCGCGCGCTGACGAACACACGCGACTCCATAGTGCCGATCAGTCGGTTATAGTCCTCGACGGCCCGCGTCAGCGACCCGCCCATTTTCGACAGATGCGACGACATCGTGCCAAGGCGATCGTAGAGCTCGCGTCCGACGGTGAAGAGTTCTTTCGCCGACCCGTTCAAGGCGTCGTGCTGCCAGGTGAGCGCGACGGTTCGCAATAACGCCAGCAAGGTACCAGGAGTGGCAAGCACGACCTTCTTGGCCATGGCGTACTCCATGAGTGTCGCATCGGCTTGGCACGCCGCAGCAAGGAACGATTCGCCGGGTATGAAGCAGACGACCAAGTCCGGACTTGGCGTGAACGCGGCCCAGTATTCCTTGGCGGCGAGGGTGTCGACATGCGAACGGAGGGCGCGGGCGTGCTCGGCCAGCTGTGCGGAGTCGACGGTGCCGGGCGATTCGCTGGCCCGGAGGAAGGCCGCCAGCGGAGCTTTAGCATCGACCACGAGCTGTTTGCGCCCGGGGAGCCGGACGACGAGATCGGGCCGCACCGTTGCGCCGTCCGGCGTTCGTGCAGTCGTCTGTACATCAAAGTCGACCCGCTCGAGCATTCCGGCGTGCTCCACAACGCGGCGTAGCTGCACTTCGCCCCAGCTGCCGCGCGAGCTTGAGGCGCGCAGTGCGCCACTCAGCTGCTCGGTCGTCGTCCGGAGTGCTTCGCCGGATGCCGCGACCTGCGCAAGCTGAGTATCGAGGCGAGCGTATTGCTCGGTGCGGTCGCGCTCGAGGGTGTCGACTTGGCGTTCGACCCGCCGCATGCTTTGCGCCAGCGGGCCGAGAGCGCCGGCGATCTCTGTGGTGAAGCCGGCATCGGCTTCGAGATCGTCCACGCGGCGGGCCAGCATTGTGCGCTCGGTTTCAACGGCGATGCGCCGTGTGCGGGCGAGGACGGCAGCGACGGCGAAGCCGAGGATTGCGCCGATGAGGAGCGCGACGATGGCTGTGACAACTAGGGAAGTCATGGTTTTACTGTGTCATCCGGCACCGACATAGCGGCGGATCTTCGCGCACGGCACGCCCGAAGATGCCCGGGAAGTAGATCTTCGGTAGATTTTGCTGTTGTGGCTTTAACTATCGGAATCGTCGGATTGCCCAACGTCGGCAAGTCCACTCTCTTCAATGCATTGACCCGAAATCAGGTGCTCGCCGCGAACTATCCGTTCGCAACCATCGAACCGAACGTTGGCGTCGTGTCGCTGCCGGACTCTCGGCTGGACACTCTGGCGGAGATGTTCCATTCGGAAAAGACGATTCCGGCGGCCGTGTCGTTCGTCGACATCGCCGGTATCGTACGCGGCGCCAGCGAAGGCGAGGGGCTTGGCAACCAGTTTTTGGCGAACATTCGCGAGGCCGATGCGATCTGCCAGGTCATTCGCGGCTTTCATGACTCCGATGTGGTGCACGTCGAAGGCAAGGTATCGCCGAAAGACGATATCGAGACGATCAATTCCGAGTTGATCCTCGCCGACCTGCAGACTGTCGAGAACGCGTTGCCGAGGCTTGAGAAAGAGGTCAAGCAAAAGCGCACCGCCCCGGAGGTGCTGGCAACGGCGCAAAAGGCGGCGGAGATTCTGGGGGAGGGGCGGACGCTTTACTCGGCTACTCACGACAGTGGATTCGACGGCGCGCCCATCAAGGAATTGTCACTGATGTCCGCCAAGCCCTTCTTGTACGTATACAACGTGGACGACGAAGTGCTGGGTGATGAGGCACAGATGCAGCAGTTGCGCGAGCTGGTGTCTCCGGTCGAAGCGATCTTCTTGGATGCGAAGTTCGAGGCGGAACTCGTGGATCTCGAGCCCGAGGAAGCGAAGGAGATGCTTGAGTCGACGGGCCAGGACGAACCCGGACTCGATCAACTTGCGCGTGTCGGATTCGACACGCTCGGGCTTCAGACGTATCTGACGGCGGGTCCGAAGGAATCGCGGGCGTGGACGATCCACAAGGGCGATACCGCTCCGCAGGCAGCGGGCGTTATTCACACGGATTTCCAAAAAGGATTCATCAAGGCGGAGATCGTCTCGTTCGACGAGCTTGTCGACGCCGGCGGTATGGCCGAGGCGAAGTCCCGCGGCAAGGTCCGCATGGAAGGCAAGGATTACGTGATGGCGGACGGCGACGTGGTCGAGTTTAGGTTCAATGTGTAGTCAGCGTCGGGGCTTCAGCTCGAATGCATGCCGACATTGATCACATTTCCTGATCCATCGCGATAGAAGAATCGCGTGACGCCCCAATTCTCTGCCGTGATTGGATAAATTATCTCGACTCCAGTTGCGACAGCGCGTTCGTAAGCCACGTTGACATCGTCGACGAAGACGGAGACGCTGGGATTCTCAGGAGCCTTGGCATCTGCCGCGACGATGCTCAGCTGATGTCCTTCGGAATCGGCCAGGGTGACGATCCAGCCATGGTCCATCACAACCTCGAGTCCCAGAGTCGCGACGTGCTCGTCTATCGTTCGGCGGAGGTCTGAAGCACTCAGATCGGGGACGATGCGCTCAATGTTCATTACAGCATCCTCCCTTGGATTGGGGGCATCGAACCAGAGGTTGGTCTGTGCCGGAACTCGGTGGAGTTCCGCTTCAACGTGTAGCTGAGTTCCGGTTGCACGGGATGCGAGCTCTTCCCGCGAGCACAGCATCAGGGCGGTTCAAGAAACCGGCCAGGTGCGTGCCCGTAGGCTGGGACGCATGGCTCGGGTCGTCTTCATGTGCGGACCGGCGGGCTCGGGCAAGTCGACCGTCGCTCGTCGGATGGAGGCAGACGGCTTCGTTCGGCTCTCGTTCGATCAAGAGGCCTGGGAGAGAGGCATCCGACACATGCCGCTGACAGATGATGCCAATCGCGAAATCGAGATCCAGCTCCGACGCCGGCTCGTGGACCTCGTCGAAGGCGGACATGAGGTCGTGCTGGACTTCTCGTTCTGGTCGCGCGCCATGCGGGAGGAGTGGCGGCAGGTGCTGGAACCGTTCGGAGTGGTTCCTGAGACGATTTACCTTCCGACTGACCGCGCGACGTGCTTGCGGCGCGTGGAAGCGCGTGGACGCACCCACGACGGCGACTTCGACTTGGATGCAGCGACCGCCGCAACCTACTTCGATCACTTCGAAACCCCGGATCCTGATGAAGGGCCCGTGATCGTGCTTGAGGTGTGACCCGTCGGCCAGGATTGGCCTGGGGGCGACGAGATGCTTGACTGTCAGGCGCGTCAATCGCCGAATCCAAGAGGTAGGTATCTGCCAGAACTAAAGGTTATTCGGCTACGTAACGTGGTCGAGTTCCGGTTTAACGTATAGCGTTATTGACGCACTCCGTTATATACTGGTGTTGTGATCAGATCGTTCGGCAGCAAGGACGCCGAACGCATCTGGCATGAGCAGTACATCAAGCGCGTCGGGACGGTGCAACGAGCGGCTCTGCGGATCCCGCCGGGATATCGCCTGGAGCGGCTCGTCGGTAATCGTCGTGGTCAGCACGGCATCCGCGTCAATGCGCAGTGGCGTCTGTGCGTCGTCTGGAGAGCGGGAGGTGCGGACGGTGTCGAACTCGTCGACTACCACTGAGAGCGACCTGATCGAGCCGATCCATCCGGGGGAGATCCTGATGGAGGACTTCTGAACTGGACCCGGTTTTTTGGGCAGTGTGTTGAGTGGAGAGTTGCCTTGTTATTTTGACCTGTTGGTCGAATGAAGGGAGCTCTTTTTCATGTCACGTAAACGCAGGAATCATTCGCCGTCGTTTAAGGCCAAGGTCGCTTTGGCGGCGGTGCGTGAGGATCAGACGCTGGCCCAGTTGGCCGGGCGGTTCGACGTTCATCCGAATCAGATCACCGCGTGGAAACGGCAACTGCTCGATAACGTTGCCACCACGTTCGAGTCGGAGAAACAATCGGCAGACAACACGGCGAAAGTCACCGAGTTGTATGCGAAGAACGGCGAATTGACGGTCGAGCGCGATTTTTTAGATCGCGGACTGTCTCGCTTCGACGGGAAGTGAGACAGTCGGTGATCGATCCAGGCGAGAAACTCTCGGTAGTGCGCCAGTGTGAACTGCTGGATGTGGCCCGGTCGAGCTACTACTACCGTCACCGCCCGGTACCCGACGGCGACCTGGACGTGATGGGCCGGATCGACGCGATCCACCTCGAGCGCCCGTTCCTGGGCAGTCGCCGAATCGCCGACGAGCTGACCGACGACGGGCTGCCGATCAACCGCAAACGCGTCCAACGGCTGATGCGCACCATGGGCATCACCGCGCTGTATCCGAAGCCGCGCACCAGCAGGCCGGCCCCAGGGCACCGCGTCTACCCGTACCTGCTGCGCGGACTGACCATCGACCGGCCCGGCCAGGTCTGGTCAACCGACATTACGTATGTGCCGATGGCCCACGGGTTCCTCTACCTGGTCGCGGTCATGGACTGGTACTCCCGCAAGGTCCTCGCCTGGCGGCTGTCGAACACGATGGAAGCCGGGTTCTGCGTCGACGCGCTGACCGAGGCGTTGGGCAATCACGGGCCGCCGGAAATATTCAACACCGACCAAGGCGCCCAGTTCACCAGCGACGACTTCACCGGCGTGCTGACCGATCACGGGGTGCGAATCAGCATGGACGGACGCCGCCGATGGGTCGACAACGTGTTCATCGAACGGCTCTGGAGATCGGTGAAATACGAAGAGATCTACCTCAAGGCCTACGACAACGGGATCCAAGCTCGGCAGTCACTGGAAGCGTATTTCCGCTACTACAACCGGCGGCGCCGCCACCAGAGCCTTGACCGGACCACGCCGGACCAGATGTACTATCAGGACCAGCCGTTGCCACAAGCGGCATAATTGGACGGCAACGCTCCACTCAAAAATCATTGTGGACTGTCCAACCGATCGGGTCCACCTCATTCATCGAGAGCTTCGGGATTACCCAGAACAAGCTCGCCGTGTCCATCGGTGTGCCGCCGCGCCGGATCAACGAGATCGTGCACGGCAAGCGGGGCATCACTGCAGACACGGCGATTCGCCTGGCGCGGTACTTCGGGACATCCGAGGAGTTCTGGATGAACCTGCAGTCGAACTATGAGCTGCAGATCGAGCGACGCGCGCTACGTGACAAGGTCGCGGCAATTACGCCGCTGCAGGACGCGTGACCGGTCGCCTCGTCGTCCTCTCCGGCCTCCCCGGGGTCGGAAAGACGACCATCGCCGAGATCGTCGCTTCGCGCACGGGGTCGGTCCACCTGTCCATCGACGAGGTAGAAGAGTCGATCCTTGCCTGCGGTCTGCCGTCAGGTTGGAAAGTCGGTGTTGCCGCGTACGAGGCGACATGTGCGATGGCAGAGCAGAATCTGCGGCTTGGCCACGATGTCGTCGTCGATGCTGTCAATGACAGTGAAGAGGCTCGGCAGACCTGGCGCACTGCGGCCTCGCGAACAGGTTCACATATCGACTTCGTGTACCTCGTGGTCTCCGATGTGCAGGACCACGAGAGACGGCTCGGCGGCAGGAATCGCGGTCTCGCCCATGTCGGCGAGCCGTCCTGGTCGAGCGTGCAACGTCGTCGAGACGACTACGCAGTGTGGTCCCATGACGTCCTGAACTTCGACACGGCGGCGCAGACAGCGGACGAAATTGCAGACACACTCACCGCGCGCCTCAGCACAAGATGACGCCCCCAACGCTGATGGTTCTCCGTACCGGAACTCGGTCGAGTGACGGCCGGGGCGAAGTGCGGTCAGTCGGCCGGTTTTGTGGCGATGCCATCGAGCCACAGTGTCTCGGTCTCGTCGCGGTGGGTGCCGTCAGATCCGACGTGCTTGGTGCCGATCGTCGGACCTTTCTGAATGACGTGCACGAGTGCCATGCCGTGGCCGCGACCGAGACCGTAGTCTTCCTTGAGCCAGACGAGGATCTCTCCAGCTTTCACGCCGGTCCGGTCGAGTCCTTTCTCGCAGGCAATTCCGACGAGTTGGCGTGGCGTGAGGCCGGTCTTCTTCTCGATTGTGTCGAGGTACGCCTGGAACGACATGAAAACTCCTTTGATCCATCGAGTACCGATCGGTACTTGCTTTGAGAGTACTATCTAGTACTAATGAATGACAAGACCTCGAAGCCGGTTTCGGCACAGATGCGCGCACAGATTCTGGACGCGGCGCTGACGGTGTTCATCGCGAACGGATACGTCGGCACGAGCACTGATCGCCTCGCCGCGGCGGCGTCCGTGTCCAAACAGACTCTCTACCGAGCCTTCGGCGACAAGGAAGGTATATTCACTGCACTGATCCTGTCGGTGTGCGAACAGGTCAACGACCCGTTCGCACCGATGATCGAGCGGATGAAGACCGCGGACGGCGCGGCGTCCGCGGTGCATCTGCTTGCCGGAGAATTCAGCGGCCTCATTCTGTCTCCGCAGACTCAGCAACTGCGCCGGCTCGTGATCGCGGAGGCAGCGCGGTTCCCGGCGCTCGGCCGCTTGTATTGGGAGAGCGGCTTCGAACGGATGCTCGGCTCCATCGGTCAGTGTCTGGCAGTACTCGATGAACGAGGGCTTCTCAGCGTGCCGTCGCCGCCGCTCGCGGCGGAGCACTTCGCAGGCTTGTTGCTCTGGATACCGGCAAACCGCGCAATGTTCCTGAGCAATGCTCGCGTAGCTGATGCCGAACAGCAGGCCACCGTCGTGAAGGCTGGGACAGAGGCTTTTCTTCGTGCCTATGCGGCGTAGCCATGCGCGTGTCGCGGCATGCGGAGGGGGCATGAGCGCAGCATGCGAGCGGAATGCCCAAAGGACTACTGCGAGATCCGGAGCGCTGCCAGCCGTGCTCCGCAGGTGTTTCTACGTGCCGGAACTCGGTGGAGTTCCGGTTCAACATCCAGCATGTGAAGTGATCGCAGCGCGGCCACAAGTCCGTTTACTGTACGAGCTCGCCATCCGGCGCTTGAGACAGAGTGGTGGACGGAGCTGGAGTGCAACCGGTGGGATGCGCTCCTGGTTACTGCTCCTGTGAAGGTCGGGCCGCTGACCACGCGGCCCCGATCATGTGGAAGGCCTCGTCGAGGGCGGCCTCCGGGTCTGCCGACTGCCGTGCGAGCGTGAAGGCCGCCATGGCGAAGCGAGCGATCGTGTCGGAGGCGACCTCAGATGTGTGGAGATCCGGCGCTGCTTGGATCGCTGCAGCGAGCGCGTGCGCATATCGCAGCTCGAGGATCTGGGCATAGGTCGAGAGTTCCGGGCTCTGCTCGATCATCGTCCAGATCCCGGTCGCATCCCCAGTTGTGCAGTGTTGAACAAGGGTCCGGATCTCCTCGTGTAGTGCGCAGATCACCGAAGCCCCCTGATCGCGCTCGGCGACCGCAGCGACGAGGCGGGTCTCGAAATCGGCGGCCTGTTCGAACACCAGGGCTTCCTTCGACGGGAAGTGTGCGAAGAGGGTCGTGACGGCCACATCGGCTTCGACGGCGATCTCCCGGATGCCCACAGACTCGTACCCGCGTTCGCGGAACATCCGCAGGGCGGCATCGGCGATCCCGCGTCGCGTGGCTGCCTTCTTCCGCTCGCGACGACCGGTGGGCTGGGGTTCGTTGATCACTATGAAAGTGTACCGGATACAAAACACTAACCGTTAGTGTTAATGTGAGCGGCATGAAGAAAATCATCTACACGCGCTTCGGCGGCCCGGACGTACTCCATCTCGTCGACAGCGAGGTGCCGCGCCCGGGCCCCGGGCAGTTGCGGATTGCGGTCCGGGCGGCCGCGGTGAACGCCTTTGACTGGCGAGTTCGTGAAGGCCAGAAGCTCGGTGCGCACCCGGTGCAGCTACCGGCCGGTCTCGGGCTGGACGGGTCGGGGGTGGTAGAGAAGGTGGGAGAGGGGGTCACGGATGTCGAGGTCGGTGACGCCGTCTTCGGTGAAGGGATCGAGACTTACGCCGAGTCGGCACTGATGTCGCATTGGCATTTGATGCCGGCTGAGCTGACCTTTGCGGAAGCCGCCGGCTATCCGTCTGTCGTCGAGACGGCGCTGCGCGTGCTTGACGAGGTCGGGGTCCATGCTGGTGAGACCCTCCTGGTCAGTGGTGCCGCCGGAGGTGTCGGTTCCGCGGTGGTTCAGATCGCCCGATCTCGCGACATCTCGGTAATCGGTACTGCACGACGGGCGAACCATGACTATCTGCGCAGCCTCGGCGTGCTGGTGACAACATATGACGAGGGCTGGGCCGACCGCGTGCGCCGTCTCGGTCGCGTCGACGCCGCCCTGGACCTTGCGGGAGCAGGGATCATCCAGCAGCTGGTGGAACTCACCGGCACTCCGGATCGCGTGCTCACGACCGCGGATCTGGATGCCCCGAAGTTCGGCGTTCGCTTTTCCGGATCGGCGGGCGATGTGCACGCGGCTCTTGTTGAGGCTGCTCGACTGATCGCGGATGGAGTTTTGCGGATCCCGGTGACCCAGACCTACACGCTGTCTGAGGCCGCAGCGGCCCATATCGACAGCCAAGCTGGACATACCAGAGGACGGCGCATCATTGTGGTGTGACCCGCTGTGGGTGGGAACCCCGGCGGTCACTCGGCGGACGGTTGCGGGAGAGAGCGCCTGCATCGACGTTCCCAAAGGTCAGCGTGATCTTCTGCTGAACCGCCCAGAGTCTGTGCATGCAGAGAACCGGCCGTGAGGCGATCGGTCGCGACCGGGCGACTCCTCGTGATCTCCGGTCTTCCCGGTGTGGGGAAGTCGAGCGTCGCCGAGAGCGTCGCTACGCGCATCGGATCAGTGCACCTGTCCATTGATGCGCTCGAAGAGGCGATCCTCGGTTGTGGGCTGTCGCCGGGCCAGGACGTCGGTATCGCTGCTTACGAGGCGGCCCGTGCAGCGGCGGAGCTGAGCCTGCGCCTCGGACCGCCGTCCGGCCGCCTTTGCAATGGTTGGAGAACCCATGTCCTGCAGACCCGTGCTCAGTGTTTTGAAGTGATAAACATTTGCGTTTCTCGGCAAATTCAACCAGATGCCTCAAATGCCCGCCGCTGATGTGCGCGCGAGCGTCGACTTTTGATCGAGTGTCGCTGCCGTGAGAATACAAGTGTATTCTCATCAGTGGAATACACTTGTATTCCACTGATGAAAGGTTCACCACGTGTCCTCTTCGAATGCGCTCCAGCACCCCAGCCCGGCCGCATGGACGGTTAAGTACCCATGGATGACGGCGATTGGATTCGCCTTCGTCCCCGTCCTCTTCACGGCGCTGGGCTCTGCTGTCGCTCAAGTACTCGCTGTGGGGGATTCGAGGGCGATCTTGATCATCGCTGGCGCTGCATCGATTTCAGCAATATTGGGGCTGATCGTCATGCGGTCGTCGGGGCGATCGAAAAAGAGTTTTGGGTATCGTCGGCCGGTGAACCTCAGGGCGGCATGGTGGCTGGTGCCGCCCGTGATCACGATCGGCCTCGTGCTTGCCACCGCCGCACCGTCAGCAACAGGCTCCATTATCGGCGCGTATCTGGTGTTGTCTGTCGCTGTCGCGGTCAATGAGGAGACCTGGTTTCGTGGGAATGCCCTAGCCGTATTGCGGCCCGTGGGCATCCGGGCGGCAATTGTCGTCAGTTCAGTGCTCTTCGGAGTGATGCACCTGGCAAACCTCGCTGGTGGGGCGGACCTCTCCTCTAGTCTGCTCCAAATGGTATTTGCCCTGATCTTTGGCGTCGTGGCGGCGGAGCTGGTCGTTGTGACCAGTAGCCTGTGGCCGGCGATCTTGTGGCATGCCGCATGGGACTTCGTCAACTACCTTGGTGGTAACGAGACGGTTCCTCTGGCGCTTGTGGGCGTGGAGCTCTCGTGCGCAGTCATGATCGCCTATGCAATGCGTCTGTGGCGTTGGACGATCAAGATGAATGCATAGGTGGGGACGTGGAAATGGTGAATCTCACGACAAGGCAGCAACAAATTGTGGATGCTGCGCTGCGTATCGTAGCTCGGGATGGTCTGCCTGCCGCGTCCTTCCGCGTGTTGGCCGCTGAGGTGGGTTGTTCGCTCGGTGCGGTGCAGAAAGCATTTCCGTCGAGGGATGCTTTGCTGGCTGCCAGCTTTGCTCGGCTTCGTGAGCGAGCAGTTCCACTTCCAGCGGGGGAGCCGGGGCGTCCGACGCTTCACGCCTGGCTTGTCGAGTTACTTCTCAGGCTCCTTCCTCTCGACGAGGAGCGGCGTGCGGCACAGCGGCAAGGGGATGCTTTTGCCCAGTGGGCACTGGCTCAGCCTTCTGTCGCTGCAGCGATCGCCGAAAGCGACCAGCACATACGCGCGTTACTTGCTTCTCTGGTGAGGCGAGCGCGTGCAGAAAAGGAAATCCCCGCGCATGTCGACGCTGCATCGACGGCGTGGGCTCTGCTCGCTCTGGCGCAAGGCAGCGCAAGCCAGTTACTTTATTCTCCGGAGCCTGAAGATGAGGTCAGACGGCGCCTCAACGCCGCGATCGGGGCAATGCTCCGGTAGCAGGGGTTCTCAATACGGGCCGCGACTTTTGTATGTCCTGCTGCGGCGCGAAGTGACGCTCACTCGTCCATCTCAAGTTGTTGCCATGTACCGAACGTGGCCGAGTTCCGCTTCAAGGTGTGACGGTGGGTTAGCCCCAGACGTCGTCGGCGAATCTCGCGATCCGGAGTACGGCGCGAACGTGACCATCTGCCGTGGGAACCGCGAGCGCGAAACCCGCAGATCGCAACATCCATTGGGACTTGGTGTTCGAAGTCGTGGTGTTTGCGCGGACCGTGTGTGCGCCCCGTGAGCGGGCCTCGTCGAGGACGCCCCGTAACGCATCTTTGGCCACTCCCGTGCCGCGAGCGGTTCGTGCGAGCCAGATCCCAGCCTCGAGTTCGTCCTCAGTTTCGGTCAGCTGCAGTCGCACCGCACCGACCGGCTCGCCTTCGCAAAGTATCGCCCACGTCGCTTCGCCCGCGCCTCCGTCCAGGCCGGCACGCCGAGAACGGTGGTACTCCTTGAACCATTCGATGCGACGGGGCGACCATCTGTCGTCCGGCGTCAGTGGGGGAGTGACCTCCTCGGAGTTCGCGTCGGATATTGCGACGGCCGTGAGCCGCTCGAGCATCTGCTCGTCGACCGGGACGAGTCGGACGACACGGCGCCTGTTCATGTTTGCGAGTGTAATCGTTGTGGCGAACTGCGCGCCCGTGGGCAGCCTGAAGTCCGGCGACGTCGAAGCCGGCGAGCCAGGCAGTTAGTTCTGGGGGCGTTCGTTGAACTGGAGTTGATGGCCATCGGGAGCGTTGACGGTTGCGTACGTGCCCCAAGGCTCGCGCGTCACTTCAGAGGTTGTCGCGCCGCGAGCACGCAGTTCTTCGACAGTTGCCTCGACGTCGTCGGTAGCGAACGTCAGATATGCGCCCTCGCCGGGCTGCTTTCCGAACGCCTCGGCCGCGGCCAGCACGATGGATGATTGGCCACCGGAAGGCTTGACCTCCAGCCAACGGAAATTTTCACCCATATCGGCATCCATGACAACGTCAAAGCCAAGAATGTCCCGGTAGAACTGCAGGGCCAAGTCCTGATCGCCGACGTAGAGGATGGCCGACGCTATCGATGTGATCATGTGTCCAGATGCTATCGGACGGCACTCGGGATTGATGCAGGGATGAGTGACAGTTTGAGTGTCAGATACATCCAGTCGACTCAGGTCATCATCGCGATTCTCGACTGGTCGCAGGTGGCCCATCGGCGACCGCCCGTTCGTCTGCGGTAGAAGGCGCGGACGAACTTCTTCGACTCTCTCGGAGTTCGCTGACTCGTCGACCGTCTGGGGACGACTGGCTGTTTCCGCGATCAGCCCATTTTTCGCAGCGATGCTTCGAGGCGAGGGGCTTGGATGCCGAGCTGTCGGACTTTGCGGGCTGCGTCGCGGAGGACGGCGGACGGTTCAGCGGCATCCGGATCGGTGTGTGCTGCCAGGCTTATCCGGGCAATGGGGAGATGGGCGGTCGCCCAGGCCATAGTGGCGGAGGTCGGGATCGGGAACTGGTAGGGAAGTACGCTTCGTCGGTGTCGATTCACGTCGACGCCGTGAGCGCTGAGCAGGGGTAGCAGTTCTCGCGTCGTCAGTAGCGCTTCACGGAAGCCTCGGCGATTTCCGATCAGGCCTGCGAGCCCTCCGCGGTGTGCGCCCTGTGCGTGCATTCCGGCGTCGGCGAGGAAGTGCAGCCACAGCCAGCCGCGCATGTCCCGTTGGTCTCGAACAGTGAAGCCCGCCTGTTCGAAGACGGTGCGTACGGCGGAATTTCGTGAAGTTGACCGCTCGCGATGAGCGTCGATGATCACGTTGCGGAATAGCGCACCGTGCAGTACGCCGTCGCTGCTGAATCCGCCGCCGGCTTGCGGGAACCCGAAGACGACCTGGGTGGCTGGAAGCGGAGCCGAAGCGTCGAGGGGGTCGTCCAATACGTTGCCGAACACAAGCACTGTGGCTGTCCCGATCCGGGGAGTCAAGTATGATGCCGCGGCTGCCAGCCGGTGATGCCCGACACTGAGTATGACCAGGTCGAAGCCGTCGGCCGGCTCGACGGACTCGCGGAGCCTGATCGACGCCGTTCGGCGGATTTGTCGACCGAGAAGTGCAATGCGCGCGTCGGTGATATCCGCCTCGACCGTGCTTCCGTACTCCGTGGCGCGCCCAGGGCGAACATAGAATTCGACGTCGTGACCGGCCGCCTCCAATGCCAGACCGTAGATCGTTGCGATGACACCTCGGCCGAACATCAGGACGCGCATGAGTTACCTCTCGTATTAAGTGGAGATAATCTCCGTTTGATACGGTATGGGGGCCATTTCCAATTGTCAATGGGAGGAAGGATGACACCGAGTGGAATGATGCGGGCGGACGCACGGCGCAACCGAGAAGCGATTGTGGCTGCCGCGCGGGCCGCATTCGATCAAGACGAGCAGCTGAGATTCGACGACTTCGCGGACCGTGCGGGTGTCGGTGTCGGTACTCTCTATCGGCACTTCCCCACGCGAGAGGCGCTTGCGGCAGCCGTCTATCGGGATGAGGTAACCGGGCTCTGCGAACGCGCTCGTGCGTCGACGGGGCCAGCTGGAAAGGCTCTCACGGCATTCCTGCGGGGCTTTGTGGGTTACGTCGTGGCGCACACGGCGTTGGCGCGAGCGCTGGCGGCCCTCGTGGCTCCCGATGTCCAAGCAGACGGGGGTGGCGAGCTGGAGCGGACAATCTCCGAGCTGATGACTCGAGCTGCCGCAGCTGGTGCGATCCGCGACGATGCTCTACCCGGTGCCGTCATGATCGTCCTCCACGGCATTGGTTCCAGTATTGATAGGCCCAATTGGTCTGGTGAATCGCGCGCCGCCGTCGAGCTGTTGATCGACGGACTCGGGCCGGCGTGACCCACCGCCAGATTGCGCAAGAATTCCATCCCCGAATTTGGTACCGTCCGGTCGCGCTCGAGGTCAGGCTCGATGCCAGGCACGGTTGATGCGGTGACCGAGTGCGAATGAGCCGGTGGTTCATCATTCGGGTCCGGGGCGCTTGCGGTTGCGTTTGATCTCGGCACGTCTGCGTTTTCCCTCGAGACGCCGACGCCGGGAGCCATGAGTGGGACGAGTCGACCGTCGAGTTTGCGCGGGAGCGACGGCGTCCCTGATGAGCGCGGCAAGGCGCTCTCTCGCCGCGCTCCGGTTGCGTCGTTGGGAACGATACTCGGCGGCGTCGATGATCAAAACCGTGCCCGAGATTCGGCTGGCGAGCCGTTCGAGCGCGCGGTGACGCTGGACGTCGTCCAGCGCGGTCGTCGTGCCCAGATCGAAACTGAGCTGTACCCGTGAGTCGGTGGTATTGACGCCTTGGCCGCCCGGGCCCGACGCGCGGGAGAAGTGCTCGATCAGCTCACGTGCCGGCACCGTGAGGCCGCGCGGCGCGCCGGGCCCCGGGCGTATCTGCAGATCGTTCACGGAATCAGTGTGTCGCACATCGAATTCTTCCGAAGGTGTTCCTCCTTCGCATGATGAATCGTCCGGGCGGGGGAGAGGAATCGTGCGCCAATGTCGCCGGCTTGGGAGAGTCCCGCCATCCGGTTATCGGAGTTGTGATCACCTTCGATGTCGTAGATGAGGTGACTATCCACGTCGTTGATCCCGCAATAGGCGAAGATTCCGACATCAAGCTGGGTGCGCATTGCCTTGTGGTACCCGTACTTGTCATAGGTGCGCTTTTTGGAGCCGCCGATGCCGATGAGTGTCGTGGGGACGCTGGACAGTAACGCCCTCAGCGGCCGCTTCCCCCGGTCGTCGACGCCGTTTCCGTACTGGTAGGCCCAGTCGCCAGTGAATACTCGCTCGATCCATCCTTTCATCATGGCCGGCATACTCCACCAATAAACGGGGAAGATAAAGGCGAGACGGTCGGCAGCTTCGACTCGCCGGTGCATTTCGGCGATTTCGGACGGGACCGGACCGCCCCAGAAATACTCGTGATCCGCTTTGGTGAAGCGCGGATCGAAACCCTCGCCATGCAGATCCAGTACGTCAATCGAGTGCCCGGCTCGGCGAAAGGGGGAATGAAAGGCGTCCATCACTGCGGCCGGGTACTTGTCGGTGAACGGGTGCGAGAAAACGGTGAGCATGTGCACGTGTGGTTACTCCGATGCTTGTAGAGCGTCGTTGGACGATCGTGTGGTCTCTCGGGACTTGTCGACGAGAGTTTCGGCTGCTGTCTTGGCGGCGCGAATCGCTGTGCTCCCGCGGTACGATGCGGCTGAGGTGGCGCCCTCGAACAGCACGAGAAGTTGCTCCGTGAGGGTGTCGTCCTCGTGTCCGGTCTGGACCTTCACAATTCGGCGGACGAGGCGGCGGAGCTGTTCCCGATATGCGGTCACGGCAGAGGACACCTCCGCGATCGACGTGCCGTTTTCGCCCTGTGCGCGCAGGAACAGGCAGCCCCTCGCGCCGTCCGCGTCAATCCAAGACTCCAGATTGTCGAAAAGTGCGGCAACGGTGTCGACGTCGAACTGTTCGAAGAATCGCGCACGTCGACCGTCCAACACCGCGACGATGAGCTCGGTCTTGCTGCCGAGATGTTTGTACAACGTGCGGGTCGAGACACCTGCGGATTCGGTCAGTCTGTCCATCCCCGAGGCTGCAAAGCCGTGCCGATCGAAGACGTGCTCACAGCCCGCGAGGATGCGTGCTCTCGTCGTGGTCATGGACGCAACGGTACAACGATCGTTGTACTCCGGCAAGCGCGCTTGGTTTCAAGCGTGAATTCCGCCCGGGTTTGTTGACGCGTTGAGTGAGTGATGGTACAGTCACTCATATAGTCAGATCGATACTTTCCACTGCCGAGCGGACTCACCCGAAGCGATCCGCGACGCCATGGGTGGCGCGTACTCCGCGCTCATCTCGGACCGGGCGCTCTCAATCCGTGGCATTCGGCATCCGCAACTGACAGAGAGGCAGCTATGAGTTCAGCACCCGAGATCCTTGTCGTTGGCGCGACGGGCGCCACCGGCCGGGCAACAGGCACCGCCTTGGCGCAGCGCGGCGTCCACTACCGCGCCTTGTCGCGCGACCCGTCCCGAGTCGACGGCCGGTTCGCCGTCCCTGTTGCGGGCGACCTCGACGACCCCGAGCGTATTCGCGACGTGTTCGGCGGCGTGCGTGCCGCGTATCTGGTCACGCCGTCGACCGAAACCGCAGAATTACAGCAAATGCGCTTTATCGAGCTCGCTGCAAAGGCGGGTGTCGGGCACATCGTGCTGCTCTCGCAACTCGGCGCACGCCGTGACTCACCCGTGCGATTCCTGCGCTATCACGCAGTGGTCGAGCAATTCGCGCAGGAGAGCGGGATCGGGCTGACAGCGCTTCGCCCGAACCTGTTCATGCAAGGTCTCCTCGCATTGGCGGGCCCTATTCGGCAATACGGCGTGTTGGGGGCGCCCATCGGCGATGCACGAGTGAGCGTCATCGACGTTCGAGACATCGGCGAGATCGCAGCCCTGGCGTTGACGTCGGCGGAGCCGTTCGGCGTGCAAACGCTCACGGGGCCGGAAGCGCTCACGCACGCCCAGCTGGCCCACGAGCTCGGTGTCGCAACCGGCCGCGACATCCGGTTCGACGACGTGCTGCCGGAGAGATTCGCCGAGATGCTCAAGGGTGTCCTTCCGCCGTGGCAAGTCGACGGGTTGCTCGAGGATTACGCTCACTATGCCCGCGGCGAGGCCGCGGAAGTCTCGAAGGCCGTGCCGAAGCTCTTGGGGCGCCCGGCCCGCGACTTTCGGCCGTTTGCTGCCGAGCATGCGAAAGTCTTTGCCCAGTGATGGTCGGCGGCCGGCGAGTGTCTCGTTTGCTTTGTGGACCGCATGCTCGACGAATTCGGATGCGACAACACGCTCCGTTTCGCACTTCGATTCCGGGATCAAGTCGCCCCTCGTGCTCCTGCGCTTGGGAGTTCGACGCGGGTCGATTCAACCCTGTGGCAATTGGGACAGCAGCAACAGTATGCGCTGGTGATCTCTCGCCATCAAACGTTGGTCCGCGCTCGTCGCAGCATCCGCGAGCATTGAGGGTTAGGGAAGCGCGACGTAGTAGTGTTCGACCATGCATCGTGATGCGCGCTTGCAAGTCATAGCCGGACCAATGTTTGCCGGGAAGTCCGAGGAGCTGCTGCGGCGGGTTCGCCGCGCGCAACTGGCCGGCCTTGCCGTGGAAGTCGTCAATCACGCGCTCGACGAACGGCACGGCACGTACGAAGTCACGTCGCATGCCGGACTCAGCATTCCGTCCCACTCGTTGCCCGACGTCGAGTCGATTCGCGGTCTTGTTGCGGGCCGGGACGTGGATTTGCTTGCCGTCGATGAGGCGCAATTCTTTGGCTCGGACCTCGTTGCCGCAGTTGACGAGTTTGTGATGTCCGGCACGACGGTGGTGGTGGCCGGGCTGTGCGTCACCTTCGACGGTCGCCCGTTCGAACCACTCCCGTCACTGATAGCCTTGGCCGAAGACGTCGTCAAGCTCACCGCGGTCTGTGCGGTGTGCGGCGCGGATGCCGTATTCCACCAGCGCCGGCCGCAAGCTGACAATGCCGGCGACGCCCGTGCCGCTTGCGCCCAATATGTCGGCGGAAGCGAAAGTTATCAAGCCCTGTGCCGGCGGCATTTCCGGCAAAGCGAATGAGCTGTCGGTCGAGCGCATGAGCCGCGAGAGTCCCTGCGCCCGGCATCGTCGTCCACGTACCGGCAGCGCATGGCGAATTCGCGCGGGACGTTGGTGGGGTGAATTCGTCGGCCCTGAGGCGACACCGACCAACGACGTGCTGACGGCCGCGACCGCGTTGTTTGGTGCGGCCGTGGCGCCGGCGATCGTTCGGCGTCGGGGTGGAACGCGTCTGGGAGCGCTGATCGCGGTCGGCCTGGCCGGAGACCTCGTCGGTGGCGCCTATGTCAATAACACCCGGGCATGCGCTCGGTGGTACGAACGGCCCGGTCAGGGGGTGACCGAGCACCTCATATTCGCTGCGCTGCACGTGCATCCGGCAGTAGTGGCGTGGATGGACCGGGACGCTGCGAAGCGCATTCCGGGGCCCTGGTGGGCGCTTGCGCACTATTCCTACATGCTCGGGTCCGCGGCGGCCATTCAACGCTATCGTTCTCGCCGTCGAACTCTCGGCGTTATTCTCACAATTGGCGGAATCGCCCTTGACCGGGCAATCGGTTCGTCGCATACTGCTCCGTGGCTGGCCTGGACCTACTATCCGAAACTGTTGTTGGGCCACGCGGCAGCGGCCGCGTGGAGCGACGACGATTTGGCTGTCGACGATGTCCGGCTCAGTTCTCGGGAATCCTGATACATGGGCATCGCCAATTCGATTATCGTCTTGGCCTTCGGCTCCGCCGTGATCGGCTGTGCGCTGGCCGCGGCGCTGGCATTCGGAATCGGCGGGCGTCATGCCGCCGGCAGCGTGCTTGCCGAAAAGGAATCGACGAACGAGACTAAACACGGAATAGTTCCTACAGGGTGTCGGGGGACGAAACTGCCTGACACCTCAGCCGCGTCAACCATTGGGATGGAATGAATGAAGACCTTTACCTTGCCGGGTACCGAGATCACCGTGCCGAACGTCGTCCTCGGGTTGATGCGTATTGCTGAGAAAACGGACGACGAGGTGCGCGAGCTCGTGCGGACGGCACGCGAGGCCGGTATCGACTTCGTCGACCATGCCGATGTCTACGGCGGATCGTTGCACGCCTGTGAACGCCGGTTCAGCGAAGCCCTCGCGCTTACCCCGGCCGAGCGCGAAAAGTTCACAATTCAAACGAAATGCGGCATCGTGCCGGACGGACCGTACTTTGATTTCTCGTATGAGCACATCATCGAATCGGTCAACGGCTCGCTCGATGCATTGGGAACCGACTACATCGACATCCTCTTGCTGCATCGTCCGGACGCGCTTGTCGAGCCGGACGACGTCGCGCGGGCATTCGACGAATTGCACGCCGCCGGAAAAGTGCGCTCGTTCGGCGTCTCGAACCACACGCCGATGCAGCTCGAACTGTTGAAGAAGAGCGTGCGCCAGCCGCTCGTCGCCAACCAGCTTCAGCTGTCGATTACGCACGCGCCGATGATCGCCCAGGGGCTCGCGGCAAATATGGGCGACGAGCCGCAGTCGGTGATGCGTGACGGGGGAATCGTCGACTACTGCCGCCTGAACGACATCACAGTCCAAGCATGGTCGCCATTCCAGGCGCGATTCTTCAACGGCGTGTTCCTCGGCTCGGCGGACTATCCCGAGCTCAACGCCGCGGTCGACCGCTTGGCTGCGAAATACGACGTGCCTGCCATTGCGATCGCGACCGCGTGGATCACCAGGCATCCGGCCCGGATGCAGGTGGTGCTCGGGACGACGACGCCGTCCCGAGTCGCGGGGGCCGCGCAAGGTTCGGAGATTCCGCTCACGCATGCCGAGTGGTACGAACTGGTCCGGGCGGCCGGTCACCGTATTCCCTGAGCATCGCATGCTGAGCCGGGCGGCTGAGAGTTCCCGGCGGCCGAATCAATCAGGACGGCGCCGGCCGCCGGCACTCGTTCGGTTGAGGCGCGACGAGAGATGGTGCGTCAGCGGCACGCCGACTGCCGCCATGGCGAATTCGACCGCGAGGCGGTCGCCGTCCAGGACGTACGTGCGGCGGGTTTGCTCGACGTGCTTGGCCGTCGCGGAATTGTCGACGCGCGAGACTAGGGTGATTGTCAGCCCGGAGCCGGTGAATTCCAGATCGCCTTCGGCAAGTTCGGTCTGGCCGGTCGGCTGAGCAAGGATGAACTCGATACTCTCAGTTGCCGGCAGTCGGAGGAAACCCGTCTCGGTGTGCAAGGGTGAGCCCTCCGGTGACCAGGTGCGTTGCCGATACGCCAGGAAGGGCTTGCCGATGTTCTCGAACGTGAGTTCTTCGGTGTAGTCGAACGACGAAATCGTCGGATATTCACCGTGCCCGGTTCCCTGCCACGTGCCGATCAGGCCGGCAATCGGTTCAAGATTCGCGTGAAGCTGCATGAGTAGAGCCTATGCCCGGCGGCTTTGTCGACGCGGCGGTCCGTCCCCTGGTCAAGCGTGAGCAAGCAGGGCGATGGCCGCGATCAGGAAAAACACCGAGATTGCGGCGATGAATACGCGCTCGGCCAGCCCAAAGTAGCGTCGCAGGGTGGGGACGACGAGCGCGGCGATCAAGGCGATCAGGGAAATCAGTGCGATCCAGTGCAAAGCCACTGCCGCCGATCCGGAAATGCCGCCCCACGACGTCGCCATATACCGTGATGTGTCTCCGGTGAGGCTGTAGGCGATTGCAAACCAAGCGATAGCCAGCACGTAATGCAGAATTCCGCGAGGAGTGCGCTTTGCGCCTGCGAGGTCGGTCGGCACGAACGGCAATACGGCGAAGATGATCGCCAGCGTGAGAAGCAGGGCCGTCGCCGTGCCGTGGTACTCCCATGACGGCAACACGACGGAAACGGCTGCGGCAAGTGACAGCCAGGTGAGGACGGTCGTCCAGGTCATGGCCGTGGACAGATGCCGGGTTGGGCCGACGGCGTAGTCGCTGACCGCGTGCGTGAGCGGGTTGTATGCGCTTGGCACGACGTGCAATGCGGCGAAGAGGAATAGGCGGGCGGCTGCTGACGCGATTGCCAGTACGCAAATGAATGTGATCATGAGTTGGCGACTTTCTTGTCGGAGACGGGAGGGGCGAGTACTGCGTCGTGGATTGATCGAATGGTGTGGGCGAAGGCGGTTGGTTCAATTCCAAGCTCGCGGACCGTGTCGTCGAGGGTGGTGCCGAGGGCCTTGCTGCTGCGCACTCGAAGAGCGCGGCCGTCGTCGGTCGCTTCGAGGCGGCGCACATGCCCCGAGCCGGCGGCCGACGTGTCGACGATGAGCCCGTCCGCAAGCAGCCGCTTGACGATTCCGCTGGCCGCCGCTTCGGTGACGAGAAGCGCTCGTGACAGATCGCGCCCGGTGACGCCGGGGTGTTCGTCGACGATTACGAGGGCGACGTATCGCCGATAGGAGATACCCAACGGCTGAAGCAGGGTTTCTGCCTGCTTGTCGAGCGTGAGCACCAAATCGTGCAGTTCATATGCCAGATCCATATGAGTAAATTAAGACCTTAAGTTAATATTGTCAAGCGATAAATCGGATGAGAATCGGTGTGCCCTTCGTCTACCCTCGGACACATGCCCGACGCCGAGTTCGACAACCCGCGCCTAGCGGCTATTTATGATCCGCTCGACCCGGATCGGAGCGACCTCGACGTATATGCGGCCATCGCCGGTGAATTCGGAGCGCACAGCGTTCTCGACGTCGGGTGCGGAACCGGAACGTTCGCATGCCTGTTGGCCGGACGCGGCATCGACGTCGTCGCGGTCGATCCTGCGGCCGCATCCCTCGAGGTCGCGCGGGGCAAACCCGGGGCGGACCGGATCACCTGGATCCACGGTGACGCCACGTCATTGCCGCCGCTGGAGGTGGATCTGGCCACTATGACAGCGAACGTCGCGCAGGTCTTTCTCACCGACTCCGGATTCGCTGCCGCCCTTCGCGGCATTCGCGAAGCATTGCGGCCCGGCGGTCATCTTGTCTTCGAGATACGCGATCCGCAGCGACGGGCATGGCTCGACTGGACCAGGGCCTCGACGCACGAAATCACTGAGATTTCGGGAGTTGGAATAGTCGAGACCTGGATCGACGTCACGAAGGTCGACGGCGAGTTCGTAACTTTCCGGAGCACTAACGTCTTTGACGAGGACGGCGCTGAAATTGTCTCCGATTCCACGTTGCGGTTCCGCAGCAAGGATGAGGTGACTGCTCATTTGCGGCAAGCCGGCTACACGGTGACGGACGTGCGGGACGCCCCCGATCGCCCGGGGCGCGAATTCGTGTTCATCGCCTGCCGCGACGACGGAAATTCCGATGCGGATGCGAGTGCCGACGCGTAAGCTCCCAGCATGCACACCCCCAAAGAAGTGTTCCGAATGTATCTCCAGTCCCATCGTGAAGCCCTGATATGGAAGCTCGACGGGTTGGGGGAGCGTGATATGCGCCGGCCGGTCACGCCCACGGGGACGAACCTGCTTGGGCTCGTCAAACACGTGGCATCCACCGAAGCGGGCTATCTGGGCGATGTGTTCGGCAGTCCTTTTCCCGAGCCACTGCCGTGGATGGAAGAATCGGCGGAAGACAACGCCGACATGTGGGCAACCGCCGACGAGCCCGCCGAAGCAGTAATCGGCCTCTATCGCCGCGTATGGACCCATTCCGATGCGACGATTGATCGGCTCGGCCTGACGGCGGAGGGCAGCGTGCCGTGGTGGCCGGCGGAGCGGCGGACTGTCACGCTACAACAGATCCTGGTGCACGTGATCGCCGAGACCGCACGCCACGCGGGGCATGCCGACATCGTGCGCGAGAGCATTGACGGGCAGATCGGCCTACGCCACGGCAATGAAAATCTACCGCCCCTGGACGCCGGCAAATGGCGCGAGTACCGAGCAAAGCTCGAAGCCACGGCCAACTTGTTCGCCTAGTGCGTCGGCGGCGCGATTCGCGCGCCGCCGACGACGCCATACGCTTAAACCGAGCGGTCGCTCAGTTGGCGGAGCACCTCGTTGAGCTTTGCCGACGGACGCATGACCGACGACGCCTTCGCATCGTCCGGACGGTAGTATCCGCCCAATTCGACTGACGAACCCTGCACTTCGAGCAGCTCGCCGGTGATCGTGTCCTCGTGGGTGGCCAGGTCGTCCGCCACCTCGGCGAACGCCGATGCCAGTTCGGCATCCTCTGTCTGCTTGGCCAGCTCCTGGGCCCAGTAGAGCGCCAGATAGAAATGACTGCCGCGGTTGTCGATCTCGCCGACCTTGCGGCTCGGTGATTTGTTGTCGTTCAAGAACGTTCCGGTTGCCCGGTCGAGCGCATCGGCAAGCACTCGAGCACGATCGTTCTTCGTCACCTTGGCCAAGTGTTCGAAACTGCTGGCCAGCGCCAGGAATTCACCGAGGCTGTCCCACCGCAAGTGGTTTTCGCGCAGCAGCTGCTGCACGTGTTTGGGAGCCGAGCCGCCGGCGCCCGTCTCGAACAGGCCGCCGCCGGCGATGAGCGGCACAATCGAGAGCATCTTGGCGCTCGTACCGAGTTCGAGAATCGGGAACAGGTCGGTCAGGTAGTCGCGCAGCACATTGCCGGTCACCGAAATGGTGTCGTCGCCGTTCCGGATGCGCTGCAGCGAGAACGCTGTCGCCTCGGCCGGCGCCATGATTTCGATTTGCAGACCCTCCGTGTCGAGCTCGGACAGGTACTGCTTGACCTTCTTGATGAGGTTGGCGTCGTGCGCGCGCGTGGAATCCAGCCAGAACACGGCGGGCGCACCGGATTCGCGAGCACGCGCGACGGCGAGCTCGACCCAGTTGCGGACCGGCACGTCCTTCGTTTGGCAGGCGCGCCAAATGTCTTTCGGCGCGACGGCATGTTCGAGCAAGACGTCTCCGGCACCGTTGACGACCTGCACCGTTCCGGCCGTCTGAATCTCGAAAGTCTTGTCGTGGCTTCCGTATTCCTCTGCGGCCTGGGCCATCAGCCCGACATTCGGCACCGAGCCCATCGTCGTGGGATCGAATGCGCCGTTGGCACGGCAATCGTCGATCGTGGCCTGGTAAATATCGGCGTAGCAGCTGTCCGGGATGACGGCGAGCGTGTCGTGTTGATCGTCGTCCGGGCCCCACATCTTGCCCGACGACCGGATCATGGCCGGCATTGACGCATCGACGATCACGTCGCTTGGCACGTGCAGATTGGTAATGCCTTCCGCCGAATCGACCATGGCCAGCTCGGGGCCGCTCTTCAGATCTTCGTCGATGGCTGCCCTGATATTGCCGCGGATCTCGTCCGGAAGGTGTTCGAGACCGTTCAGGATGGAGGCGAGCCCGTTGGCCGGGTCCAGTCCGGCTTCGGCCAGCTGGTCGCCGTAGGACTCGAAAAGCGTCGGCAGGAACGCCTTGACGACGTGTCCGAAGATGAGCGGGTCGGAGACCTTCATCATGGTGGCCTTCAAATGCACCGAGAACAGCACGCCTTCTTCTTCGGCGCGAGAGATCTGCGCCCGTACGAATTCATCCAGTGCGTCGGCACGCAGCACCGTGGCGTCGACTATCTCACCGGCCAGCACCGGGATCGAGTCCTTGAGCACTTTCGTACTGCCGTTTTCCGCGACGAGCTGGATCGTCAACGTGTCGTCGGCGTCGATGACTACCGACTTCTCGTTCGACCGGAAGTCATCGGACTCCATATGCGCGACGTTCGTCTTCGAGTTCGGGCTCCAGGCGCCCATCGAATGCGGGTGCGAGCGCGCGAATTTTTTGACCGACGCCGGCGCCCGGCGGTCTGAGTTCCCCTGTCGGAGCACGGGGTTGACGGCGCTGCCTTTGATCTTTTCGTAGCGTGCGCGCACGTCCTTTTCTTCATCGGAGGACGGGTCGTCCGGGAAGTCCGGGATATCGTAACCGTGGTCTTGCAGCTCGGCGATGGCCGCCTTGAGCTGGGGGATCGATGCGCTGATGTTGGGTAGCTTGATGATATTGGCTTCCGGATCAGCGGTCAGCTCGCCGAGTTCGGCAAGTGCGTCGCCCTGCCGCTGCTCGGGCGAGAGCCGATCGTTGAACGCGGCGATGATTCGGCCGGCCAGCGAAATGTCGCGGGTTTCGAAGTCCACTCCGGCGGTCTGCGCATACGCTTCGATGATGGGCAGGAACGAATGGGTCGCCAGCATTGGCGCTTCGTCCGTGTGGGTGTAGATGATCTTTGCCATGAGTTGGGTGACTCCCTTGAGATGGGTGGCATCGTGTGCGTTTGTCTCTATATCAAGATACCTGACCGGACGGGCCTTGAGCGGGGGAGTCCGCACGGCGGACCGGAGCCCTGGACGGCTTACGATAAGTCGGACATGAGGAATTCAGGATGGGCCAAGGCGACGTTGACGGTCGGCGCCGTGCTCGTGGCCGCGGCCGAGGTGGTGCACTGGCGTGCGTCGCGGGACGCCGTGCGGGCCCCGCGGTATGGTTTGCCGGATTCCGGTGCGGCGCACTCGGAAGTCATAGTGGTCCTGGGATTTCCGTCGTTCCGGTCCGGCCGGATGCATCCCTTGCAAAAATGGCGGACCGAGATTGCCGTCCGCTCGATGAACCCGGCAGCGATGAGCACACTGGTCTTCACCGGTGCCGGGCGGCCCGGCGGCAAATCGGAGGCCGCAGTGATGGCCGGCTACGCGCAGCACGAACTCGGGATTGCACCGGACCACATCGTGTTGGAAGAACACGCAACGACGACCTGGCAGAACATCCGTAACTCGATGCAGTACCTGCGCGGCGCCGACGTCGTCAAAATCGCCTCGGATCCGACTCATGCGCGCAAGGGGCGACGGTATCTCTTTCTGCAAAGCCCGGTAGTCGGCGCAAAGCTGCGGCGGACCGACGATTACCGGGTGGGGGAACGATGGTGGCTCAAGATCCCCATGCTCGGGTATGCGATGTCGGCCGGGCGCCGCCGACGTCCGGCGTCGGTCGGGGAAGATCCGAGGCCGGCCGGCGCCGACATCACGCCAGATCGCTGACGTCGGTGTTGGCGCCGCACAAGACGACTGCCACCCGTTCACCGGCGGACGGCGTGTAGGCGCCGGAGTAGATGGCGGCGACAGCGCACGCAGCGCCGTATTCCAGCGCGATACGGTACGTGTTCCACAGCCACGTGCGGGCCTCGCGGATCGCGTCGTCCGGCACCAGCACGCTTGTCACGTCCGAGCTGGTGGCCGCGTCGAACCCGATATCCCCGATTCGCCGGGCCCCCAACGAATCCGCTGCGATGCCGCCGACCTCGATGTCCACCGGCTTTCCGGCCTCGAGCGCGGAGCGAAGCGTCGGGATGCGCGTCGGCTCGACACCGACGACGCGCGCGCCTCCTGCCGTGGCAACGCCGGCCATGAGTCCGCCACCGCCCACCGCCACGACAAATGTGTCAATGGCGTCGTCGCTTTGGCGAAGCGCCTCGACGGCGAGCGTCCCGGCCCCGGCCGCGATCTCGGGCTGGTCGTAGGCATGACAAAAGATTGCGCCGGTCCGCGCGGTATGCTCCTGCGACGCCTCGAACGCGTGCGCGTATTCGGTGCCGACCTGGTGCAGCCGAGCTCCGCACGCCCGCAGCTTGTCGACCTTCGGCTGCGGCGCGGTCTCGGGCACGAAGACGTGCGCCGGAACGCCCAACTCCGCCGCCGCCAGAGCGTTCGCCAGGCCCGCGTTGCCGCCGGACGCCGCGACGATCCCCACCTCGGGATCGAGGGTGCCGTCGTCGCGGGCCGACAGGATCCGATTGAACGCGCCGCGCAGTTTGAAACTGCCGCCGCGTTGCATGTATTCGCATTTGAACCAGCCGACGCCGGGCAGCGCCGGGTCGGCGACCTCGGCCATGGGCGTGGTGCGCACGTGTCCGGCGATGCGTCCGTTCGCCGTCAGTACGTCGTCCCGGTCGATCACCTGTCGAACACCTTGCCGGGATTCAGGATGCCGTCCGGGTCGATGGCCTGTTTGATGGCCCGCTGGATGGACAAGCTGAGTTCCCCGACCTCCGATTCGAGCGGTCCGCGCTTGAGCAGGCCGACGCCGTGTTCGCCCGTAATCGTGCCGCCGAGCTGCAGCCCGAGCATCATGACCTCGTCGAACGCCTCATGTGCGCGACGGGACTCGTCGTCGTCCGAATTGTCGAACACCACGGTCGGGTGGAAATTGCCGTCCCCGGCGTGACCGACCACGCCGATCGTCAGGTCCTTGTCGACGGCGATCTTCGCGATGCCGTCGATCAGATCGGCCAGCCGATTGCGGGGCACGCACACGTCGTCCACCATCGTCGTGCCGAGAGTCTCGAACGCCGTGAGCACCTCGCGGCGCGCGGCAAGCAGCGCGTCGGCCTCTTGAGCGGAATCGGCGATGATGACGTCCGTGGCGTCGGCGTCGCGCAAGATCCGGGCGATCTCCTCGATCTCAGCGTCGCCGGGCGCCCCTCCGGAGTCCGACTGGGCGAGAATGACGGCGTCGACCGTCTCGTCGAACCCCAACTGGAATTCGTCGTTCACGACTTTCACGCTCGTGCGGTCCATGAATTCGAGCAGGCTCGGAACCACCCCGGACTTCACGATCGTGGAAACGGCGGACGCCGCCTGGTTGGCGTCCGTGAAGGTCGCGGCAAGCGTGCGGGGCTTCTCGGCGGCGGCGCGAAGACGCAGCGTCGCTTCGGTGATGATGCCGAGCGTGCCCTCGGCGCCGACGAACAGCCGCGCCAAGTCGTAGCCGGCGACGCCCTTGACAGTCGTCCGGCCGGTTCGCAGCACTTGGCCGTCCGCCAGCACTACCTCCAAGGCCAGCACGTAGTCGGTGGTCACGCCGTACTTCACGCAACACAGCCCGCCGGAATTCGTCGAAAGGTTTCCGCCGATCGAACAGAATTCTTTGCTGCTGGGATCCGGCGGGTAGAACAGATCGTGTTCGGCAACGGTTCGGGCCAGGTTTGCGTTCAGCACGCCGGGCTGCGTGACGACGTACCGATTTGCCTCGTCAATGTGCAGCACCTCGTCCATGGCCTCGACGGTGATCACGATACAGCCGTCGATGGCGTTCGCCGCGCCGGCCAAGCCGCTGCGCACCCCTTGCGGCACAACCGGGATGCGGAATTCGTGCGCGATTTTCATGGCGGCGGAAACCTCGGCGGTCTCCCGTGCTCGGACGACGGCCAACGGCATGCCCGACTCGCAGAACATGGCGCGGTCGATCCGATACGACTCCATCAGGTCCGGGTCGGTCAGGAGGCTGCGATCCGGCAACGTCTGCCGGAGGGCAGCCAACGCCGCCGATCTATCTGGCTCGTTCATTCTATTCAGACCTCATCAAACTACGCGTTTTTGATTGCTTCTTCGATGGCTCCCAAGAGCAGTGCGACTGACGCATCGTTCGCGTTCGGCCCCATCAGGCCGATGCGCCACACGGTGTCCGCGTATTCGCCGACGCCGCCGCCGATTTCGATGTCGAAGTTCGTGAGCAGGAACGCGCGAGCGGCGGCCGAATCGACGCCGTCCGGAACCTTGACAGTGGTCAGCTGCGGCAGGCGATGGCCTTCGGCCGCAAAGAGGTCGAGCCCCATGTCCTGAAGGCCGGTCTGCAGTTTGCGCCCGGCAGCTTCGTGGCGGGCCCACGCGTTCTCGATGCCTTCTGCCGTGATGCGGTCAAGGGCCGCTTCGAGGCTGGCGACCATGGCGACGGGCGCAGTGTGGTGGTAGGTGCGGCCGCCGCCGGAGTTGCCGCCGACGTACCCGCCCAGCAGGCCAAGGTCCATGTACCACGACTGCGGAGTCTCGACGCGACGAGAGAACGCGGCGTCGCTGATGGTGAACGGAGCCAAACCGGGAGCGACCCCCAGGCACTTTTGCGTTCCCGCATAGCCGACGTCGATGCCCCAGTCATCGGCGCGCAGCTCGCTGCCGCCGATAGAGGTGACCGCATCGGCGATCAACAAGGCATCGCCCTTGACCGAGCCGAGCGCCTTGATGTCCGACAGCACGCCCGTCGACGTTTCGGCGTGCACTGCAGCAATCACTGTCGGGTTGGGGTGGGCCGCCGCGACGCGTTCGACGTCGATCGGCTGTCCGAAATCGTGGTCGACGCGGACGACCTCGGCGCCGCACCGCGACGCGACCTCGCACATGCGCTGGCCAAAAAGACCATTGACGGCGATGACTGCCACGTCGCCCTTCGAGAGCGTGTTGACGAACGCAGTTTCCATGCCCAGCGAACCGGTTCCGCTGAGCGGAAGGGTGCGTGAGTTCGTTGTGCCCCATACGCGGCGCAGGCCCTCGCACGTGTTGTCGAGCCGGGTGATGAAATCCGGATCCAAATGCCCCAGGAGCGGATACCCGAGCGCAGCGGTGGCCTCGGGATACGGGTTGGAGGGGCCCGGTCCGAACAAGTGCCGGTTGGGGATCATCGTGGGCATTCTTTCCTCTTTCCGATCGAATATATGTGCCTCATTTCACTATAGTTCTCGCGCGCGGACAGGGGCCAGGACGCCGCTACCATCGGTTCATGGGATTCTCGCGCGCCGAGTTGGAAGCGTTTCGCGGCCAAGCCGTTCCGGATCTGCTGCCCGAACCGCTGGAACTGCTATTTGTCGGCATCAATCCGGGGCTTTGGTCGGCCGCCACCAAGACTCATTTCGCCAAGCGCGGTAATCGGTTTTATCCGGCGCTCTACCGGGCCGGCATCACCGGCACGCTCATTGACGCCGCCGACGGGTACAAGCCCGGCGACCGTGAACAGCTTGAGCGACGGGGGATCGGCATCAGCAATATCTGCCCGATCGCGACGGCGCGCGCCGATGAGCTTTCCCGTGATGACTTGCGCCGCGGAGCGAAGTCGCTGAGTGACTTGGTGACGGCGCGGCGTCCGGCCGTCGTTGCCATTCTCGGGGTGACCGCTTACCGGACCGCGTTCGATAGTCCGAAAGCGGCGACCGGAAAGCAGTCGTCGCCTTGGCCGGAATCCCAGTTGTACGTCGTCCCGAATCCCAGCGGCCTCAATGCGCACGCCACTCTCGCCAGCCTGGCCGCCGACTATCGGGAGGTTGCCATTGCGGCTGGAATCCGTCTCACTCCGCCGAGTGGCGGCGAACGGTCATAAAATCGAGCGATTTTCAGCCGTTCGCCGCCACTCGGCGGGATGGGAAGGCAAAGCGCGGCGGCAGCGAGATACGTCACACCCGGGAACGCCGGCGTGACTTTGCCTAGTGCCGACCCGCATACTTGAAACCAAGCGGGGTCGCCGCCTCAATGCACTGCGAAACTCCCCACGGATTTCCGTTTCTTGGCATGAGGCGCAGCTGACAATAGTCGTCCTTTCGGCCCGAGGATCGACTTCACCCCAGTGCGCCGGACGCCGGCGACGAACTTTAAGGCCTTCATGACCACGCAAACTCTAGACAATACTGCCGCGCCCACTTCCGAGCCGGCTCCGACATTCGCCCAATTGGACGTCCCCGCAAAACTTCGCAACGTGCTGAGCGAGCAGGGAATGACCACTGCGTTTCCGATCCAGGCGGCCACTCTCCCCAGTACTCTGGCCGGCCGCGACGTGCTCGGCCGCGGCAAGACGGGCAGCGGCAAGACTCTCGCCTTCGCGTTGCCGCTCGTTGCACGATTGAGCGAAAACCCCGGACGTCGTCCGAATCGCCCCCGCGGGCTGGTGCTGGCACCGACCCGCGAGCTTGCCAATCAGATTGCCGCGGTCATCGAACCACTTGCCGAGGCGGCCCGGCTCAAGGTCACCACGATCTTCGGCGGTGTCACGCAGGGCCGGCAGGTGCGTGCCCTCGAGGGCGGCGTCGACATCGTCGTGGCCTGCCCCGGCCGGCTCGAAGACTTGATGAACCAGCGTCATATCTCGCTGGGTGATGTCGAGACCACCGTGCTGGACGAGGCGGATCACATGGCCGACCTCGGGTTCCTTCCCGGAGTCAAGCGCATTCTCGATGCGACGCCGAAAGGCCAGCGCATGTTGTTCTCGGCGACACTCGACCGCGGTATCGACGTAATCGTGAAACGCTACCTCGACCGGCCGCTCACGCATTCGGTCGACTCGGCCGAATCGCCGATCTCTTCCATGACTCATCACGTTTTCGGTGTGGGAGATCCTGCCGAAAAGCGCGCAGTCGTACATGAACTGGCGTCCGGAACCGGACGCCGGGTGTTCTTCACCCGCACGAAACACACAGCGAAAAAGCTCGCCAGGCAGCTGACGGCGTCCGGAATTCCGGCGGTCGACCTGCAAGGCAACCTTTCGCAGCCGGCCCGTGAACGTAACTTGGCGGCCTTCTCCAGCGGTACTGCCCGCGTCATGGTCGCGACGGACATCGCCGCCCGCGGCATCCACGTGGACGACATTGATCTGGTCGTGCACGTCGACCCGCCGACCGAGCACAAGGCGTACCTGCACCGGTCGGGACGTACCGCGCGCGCCGGATCCGGTGGAACGGTCGTCACTATGGTGCTGCCGACCGAACGCCAGGACGTCAAGACGATGCTGCGCCGGGCGAAGATCGACGCGCGGCTCCAAGCCGTTGCTCCGGACTCCGCTCCCGTCGCCGGACTCGTGGGGGAGAAGGCGCCGTATGTTGAGCCGCCGGCCCCGCAGGCGCAGCAACAAAAATCGCAGCGCAATTCTTCGGGCAATTCGCGGCGCAACCCATCGGGTCGGCGCGGTGGGTCGCAGGCTCGCGGAGCCGGCGGAAGCGGAGAGCGCGGAGACAGCCGGCGTAGTCGGAACTCGCGCAGCCGCAGGCCGAATCGGTCGCCGAACCGCGGCCGCTAACCGAGCGTCGCCAGACCGATCACTGCCAGCACTATCAGGACGCCGCACACGGTCAGCACGTCCTTGTTCCAGGCGGTGATCGGCTTCGCGTCGCCGGTCGAAGCGGCATCCCCGCGCTGTGTTTTGAACTTGCTCCAGCGGTTTGCCGCCGAAGCCGCGGCACCGCTCAAGGTATGACCGGGCAGGCGATTGACTGGATCGGAATCGGCGATCAAGCTTTCGGCGGGTATTTGAGCGGAGAGGCTTGCCTCGGTACTTCCCGGAGTAAAGGTGTCCCCATACGGGCTGCCGCTGCTGCTGAGCGTATTGCCGACCGGCTGCTTCTTTGGTGCCGGGACGGCGACTGCGGTGTACGTGCCGGAGGCGGTGATGGCTGTCAGTCCGCGGCGGAAACCGAGTTCGGTGAGCGTCTTCCACGGCACGTGAATGCGGCGGAGAATATTGCCGATATCGACACCGGAGTCGGTCACGCGGACGAACGGCCGTTCGATCACTGCCCACACCAGTGCGGCAAAGAGGAGCGGCAACGCGCCGAGGTGGACAAGCCCGTACCAGCCGCTCACCTGCACAATCGTCAATAACGCCAGCGCCGCGATGATTCCGGCCACCACGATTGTTGCGTGCCCGGAAATTCTGCGAAATGTCACTGCCTGTGCCATGGCGCCCCTAACTCCTGGTTGCAAGTCCTATCGCAGTCAGGACTATCAAAATGCCGCATATGCTCACGACGTCCTTGTGCCAGGTCGTTGTCGGCTTCGCATCGTCAAGACGCGGGTTGTCGAGATGGCCCGCGTCTTTGAGACTCTCCCAGCGCTTTGACGCGGATACGGCGGCTTCGCTTTCAACGCTGTCGGTTCGTCTCTTCTGCGAATTTTTGTCCAGTAAGCTCGCTGCCGATTGTGAGGCCTTTTGCTGCATGACGCTCGTCCCACCGGCAAGAGTGCTGCCCAGCGACGGCCGTTTCGGCGCCGGAACCGACCAAGCCGTGTACTTGCCAAAGCTTGTCACGACCCGAAGCCCCCATCTCAGTTCGAGGTCGGTGACCGATGGCCACGGAATGTGGACCAGTCGCGCGATATTTCCGATGTCGATTCCGCCGTCGGAGACACGAAGGAAGGGTCTGTCAAAGATGGCCCAGACCAACGCAGCGAAGAGCAGCGGTATGGCTCCGTAGTGCAACAGCCCCGGCACGCCGTCCGAGACTGCGATAGTCACGAGGACGGCGACGGCCGTGGCCGCCGATCCGATGGACAGCACCCGGCCGGACGTGCTGCGAAAAGTCTCGACTTCGCCCATGTTTTCCACTGTGCCACATCGCGTTCGCCGCCCACGGCCACTGCGGCAAATTTCGCGGTCCGCAGCGTCGCTATCGAAGCTGATTTTCGGATACTCGGTCGCGTATCAACTAGGTAACGATCGAGCGAAAACCCACCCCTGCGTTAATGTGCGTTGTCTCACTATGTGTACAGTCAACGAGTTCATAGCTATAGTTTCGGCTGCTCGGAGTATGCACGATCTGCGTTCTCAATCAGTCGAAGCAGGCATAGGTGCCTTGCTCCATGGAGGAACATTGAAAAAGAAGCGCTTACTAGCGTTGGGTGCGGCTTTCGTCGCCGGCGCGGTCGCACTGAGTGGCTGCTCATCACCCAAGAGCAACGACAATGGCGGTATCAAAAACACCAAGACTGTCAACGTCATGTGGAACCAGGCGTTCTACTCGGCCAACCAAAACACCGGCAACGGCAATGCGGTGGCCAACATGATCATTTTGTACATGATGAATGACCAGTCGTACTACTACAACAAGGACCTGAAGCTTCAGCCGAACACGTCGTTCGGTTCGATGAAGAAGGTTTCGGACAAGCCGCTGAAGGTCAAGTACACGATTGCCGATACGGCGAAGTGGTCGGACGGCACTCCCGTCACCGCTGCAGATTATGTGTTGACGTGGGCGGCCCTCGGCGGTAAATACAACACCGTCTCGGCCGATAAAGGCGTCAATAAGGATGGCTCGGCAAAGAAGCAGGCCGGCTCGAACGTATTTTTCAACTCGAGCGACCCCGGCATGGCTTTGGTGAAAGACATGCCAAAGGTCAGCTCGGACAAGAAGTCGTTCACCATCACGTATGACAAGCCGTTCGTGGACTGGAAGACCGAGCTACTCAGTCCGGCAGTTCCGGCGCACGTTGTGGCCGAACATGCTCTTGGTGTCAAAGACGCGACCAAAGCGGACGATGCCATGATGAAGGCGTTCAAGTCCGACGACAAGGCAAAACTGGCTAAAGTTGCCAACTTCTACAACACGGGCTTCGACTTCAAGTCGATGCCAAAGGACAAGTCGTTGCTTGTCGGATCGGGCCCGTTCAAGATCTCGGCGTTCAAGGCCAACCAGTACATTACGCTGAAGAAGAACAAGAACTACGAAGGTTCGCACAAGCCGAAGGTCGACAAGATCACGGTTCGCTACAGCGGTGACCCGATGTCGAACGTGCAGGCCTTGCAAAACGGCGAAGTCGACATGATTCAGCCGCAGTCGACGCCGGACGTCGTCAAGGCGTTGAAGAAGCTCAACAACGTGAATATGGCGACCGGCGATGATTCGACGTACGAGCATGTCGATATGGCCCAAAACAACGGTGGCCCGTTCGACCCCAAGTCGTACGGCGGCGATAAGGACAAGGCGCGCATGGTTCGCCAGGCCTTCATGGACACGATCCCGCGTCAGCAGATCGTGGACAAGCTGATCAAGCCGTTGGTGCCGGACGCCAAGGTGCGTAACTCGTTCATGGTGACGCCGGGCGCACCGGGCTACGACGAAGTCGTGAAGATGAACGGCATGGCGAAGGCCGACAAGGTCGACATTGCGGCGGCCAAGAAGCTGCTGAAACAGGCCGGCAATGCTCACCCCAAGGTGCGCATGATGTTCGACAAGACGAACCCGCGTCGTCAAAGCGAATACGAGCTGATCGCCCAGTCGGCCAAGAAGGCCGGCTTCAAGATGGTCAACGCATCGGATCCCGACTGGGGTAATCTGCTGCAGCAGACCAGCAAGTACGACGCCGCGCTGTTCGGCTGGCAGGCGACGTCGACGGCAGTCAGCGGCAACGTTGCAGCGTACAAGACGAATGGTCAGAACAACTTCTACGGCTACTCGAACAAGAAGGTCGACAACTTGTTCAGCAAATTGCTGGTGAACACCGACCAGGCCAAGACCCCCAAGATTCTGGGACAGGTGGAAAAGCAGTTGGTCGATGACGCCTTCGGTGACGTCATTTTCCAGTTCCCGCAGGTCACTGCCTGGAATAAGAAGCTTCAGAACGTCAGCAGCATCTCGCTGGCTCCGACGATGTTCTGGAACTTCTGGAAGTGGGATGTGAAGTAGCGGATCCGATCCGTTAGCTGATCAACTTCAATCACATCGGCCAAAGGTGGGGCGCCGAGCCCAAGGCTCGGCGCCCCACCGCGGCGACGGACCACCATTTTCGGCGGCGCGGCGCCCCTGTCTGAACCACTCCTGGACGACATATGATCTCTTTCCTTGCCCGCCGCTTGGCGTACGCAATCCTTATTCTTCTCATCTTGTCCGTGTGCATGTACGTGCTCATTGATCTGGCGATCGATCCGCTTGCCGACCTGCGCACAAGCACGTCGCCGGACAAGGCGCAGCTCATCGCCAACCGCATTGCCCAACTCAACTTGGACAAGCCGGTCCTACTGCGCTACCTCTGGTGGCTCGGCGGCGTCGGCGGTTGCTTCATCGGGCGATGCAACCTCGGCGTCGCGTGGCGCGAAAACCAGCAAGTGACCGAACAGCTCCAAGGCGCGATGGCGCAGACCTTCGAACTCGTCTTTGCCGCCACGATCATCGCAATCGTGCTGGGCGTCGCAGTCGGTCTTATCAGTGCCCTGCGCCAGTACACCGGGTTCGACTACTTCATCACGTTCATTTCGTTCGTGATGTTTTCGTTGCCGATCTTCTGGGTGGCAGTGCTGCTCAAGCAGTATCTGGCAATCGGATTCAACAACTTTGTGAATACGCCGGGGTTGAACTGGCCGATTGTCGTACTCGTTGCCTTGCTGATGGGCTTGTTCTGGATGGGTGCGCTGGGCGGAAACGCCCGTCGTCGGATCATCACGTACGTCGCGGCGACGCTCATCACATTTGTCGTCGAGCTTTATATTTTGCTCACGGGGTGGTTTGACAGCCCGCATATCGGCATCATCGGCGTCATCGTGATTGCGGCCGCCTCCGCCATAGTCGTGACTTTCTTGTCAACGGGGTTGAACAACAAGCGCGCGCTCTATTCGGCGCTCACGACTGCCGCAATCGGCGTCGTGCTCTACTATCCGCTGCAGTACTTCTTTGACGGCATCGTCGTGAACATCTGGATCATCATTGCCTTGTTCTTCGTCACGATCGGCATCGGTCTGCTTGTCGGCTACGTTTTCGCGGGCCCCGATCGCAGCCAATCGATGCGGGGCGCCGTATTGACCGGGATCCTGATCAGCATCGTCATCTTCATCGACCGGGTCATGCAGGTGTGGGCGCCGTACACGAACTCCAGCGTGATCGGGAACCGGCCGATCGCCACGATCGGCTCGACCACCCCGAATCTCGGCGGGGACTTCTGGGTGCATACGCTCGACATCTTCACTCACTTGTTGCTGCCGTCACTTGCTCTGATCCTCATCACGTTTGCGCAGTTCACGCGGTTTACCCGCGGCTCCATGCTTGAAGTGATGACCCAGGATTACATTCGTACGGCACGCGCAAAGGGCCTGACCGAACGAACAGTGATCATGCGTCACGCCATGCGCAATGCGCTACTGCCGCTTGCGTCAATAGTCCCGGTGGCCATCATTACGCTTGTCGGCGGAGCCGTCATCACCGAGACCATTTTCGGCTGGTACGGAATGGGCAGGCTGTTCGTCGATTCCCTTGGTGAGGCCGAGATCGATCCAGTGATGGCCTATATCATCATCGTCGGCGCGCTGGCCATGTTCGCCAATCTGGTGGCCGACTTCTGCTACGCGCTCCTTGACCCACGGATTCGGGTGAACTCATGACTAACATCACGCCGTCCGCCGGCCCCGGTGACGAGGGCCCGCTTCTCGACGAGCAAAACGAAAACGCCATTGAACTGCACGAGACTGAAGGCCTGTCGCAAGGCAAAATCGTCTTCCGGCGATTCATTCGCCATAAGGGCGCCATCACCGGAATCGTCGTACTCGTGCTGATTGCGCTCCTTGCCTACACCTCAGTCGGAGTCGGCGGCTGGCATGGCTGGTGGAAATACCACGTCAATCCGACCTATCCGGTCATTAACGGGGGCAACCCCACGATGCACATGCCGAAATGGCTCGGAGGTAGCGGCTTCGTCGTCGGCGAGCATCCCTGGGGCCAAGACGACTTGGGCAAAGACAACTTCGCGCAGGTGATGAAAGGCACGCAGATCTCGATCATGATCATGGTCGTGATCGGCATCCTCACCTTGGTACTTGGTGTCATAGTCGGTGCGTTCGCGGGGTACTACCGCGGATGGCTTGATAGTTTGCTGATGCGCATCACCGACTTGTTCATCACGCTTCCGGTGATTGTGCTGGGCGCCGTTCTCGGCGTGATGGCCGGATCCTACAACGGTGTGCTGATGCCGCTGTATCTGGCGTTAGTCCTCGGCGGCATCACCTGGATGCAGCTCGCCCGCCTGGTCCGCGCCGATTTCTTGGCGCTGCGCGAGCGCGAATTCGTCGATGCCGCCCGCGTGGCGGGAGCCGGCGATTTCCGCATCATGTTCAAACACATGTTGCCGAACGCCATGGGCGTGATCATCGTCAACACGACGTTGATGATGGCGCAGGCCATCGTCCTGGAAACGGCGCTGAGCTATCTCGGTTTCGGCGTACAGCCTCCGAACGTGTCACTGGGCGAGCTGATCAACAAGTACCAGTCCTCGTTTGCCACCAGGCCTTGGCTGTTCTGGTATCCGGGTCTGTTCATCATCCTGGTGGCGCTGTGCGTCAACTTTGTCGGTGACGGCATTCGCGACGCATTTGACCCGCGGCAGAAGAGAATCCCCTCCGCACGCGCACTGGCGCGTGCGGCCCGGAAGCTGGACGAAGCCGAGCAAGGAGCCAACTCATGACCGAATCGACGTCCGCCACCGGTACACCCGACGCCTTCGACAAGGAGCCTATCCTCACGGTGCGGGACCTTGGAATTCAATTCTGGGTCGGCGGCGAATGGTACATGGCCGCCGAGCACCTGAACTATGATCTGCGCGCCGGTGAGGTCTTGTGCATCGTCGGCGAGTCCGGCTCGGGCAAATCGCAGTCATCGATGTCTCTCATTGGTCTCTTGCCCGAGAACGGCCGCTCAACCGGCAGCGCCGTCCTGAAGGGGCAACAGCTCATTGGCCTGTCGGGGGCGAAGCTGCGCCATATCCGCGGTAACGAAATCGGCATGATCTTCCAAGAGCCGATGACGGCGCTGAACCCCGTCTATACAGTGGGATTCCAGCTGGTTGAAACGATCCGCACCCACCAGAACGTCGGCCCCAATGAGGCGAAGAAACGGGCGCTCGAATTGATGCGTCTTGTCGAAATGCCCGACCCGGAGCGTCGTTTCGATCATTATCCGCACCAGCTGTCCGGTGGCCAGCGCCAGCGCATGATGATTTCGCAAGCGTTGGCCTGCGACCCGAAACTGCTGATCGCCGACGAGCCAACCACGGCGCTGGACGTCACAGTGCAGGCCGAGATCTTGAAACTGATGCGCGATCTGCGATCACGCGTGGACGCCGCGATCATCCTGATCACTCACGACATGGGCGTGGTCGCCGATATGGCCGACCGCATCCTGGTGATGAAGAGCGGCCAGGTGGTCGAACACGGCACCTCGGAACAGATCTTCGGCAATCCGCAGCACGATTATACGAAGAAGCTGCTGGCAGCCGTGCCGCATCTCGGCTCGCAGACCGGGGACGACGTCGGCGAACGCGCCGAGGTGACCGAGCGTGAGCGGCGTCCCGAACGGGGCGGCTTCACCGAAGCGACCTCCGACCCGGCGTTGTTGCTCGAAAACGTTGCCATCGAATACCCGAAACAAGGCAGGGCGCCGGCATTTCGGGCCGCGGATAACATCAACTTGCGAGTGGAACAACGCGAAGTCGTGGGGCTTGTCGGCGAATCGGGGTCGGGCAAGACGACCATCGGCCGCGCTTCGGTAGGACTGCTTCCTGTCGCCGAGGGCAAACTCGTTGTCGCCGGGCACGACATTTCGAACGCGAAGCCAAAGGAAATGCGTCCGTTTCGACGGGACACCGGCATCGTGTTTCAGGACCCGGGATCGTCATTGAATCCGCGACTGCCGATCGGCGAATCGATCGGAGAGCCGCTATTGCTGCACGAGAAGATCAAGGGGTCCGCCCTCAGCCGCCGGGTGGAGTCCCTGCTCGACAACGTCGAGCTTGCACGGAGCATGCGCAACAGGTATCCGCATGAACTCTCCGGCGGTCAGCGCCAGCGCGTGGGCATCGCCCGTGCACTGGCGCTCGAGCCCAAGGTTCTCGTGGCCGACGAGCCGACGTCCGCACTCGACGTGTCGGTGCAAGCGCGCGTGCTCGAACTATTCCAGAATCTGCAGCAAGAACACGGATTCGCGTGCCTGTTCATCAGCCACGACTTGGCAGTCATCGAGATTTTGTGCTCGAGGATCGCGGTCATGAGCAAGGGAGAACTCGTCGAGGTGGGCTCGACCGACGAGATTGTGAACCACCCGAAGGAAAATTACACGCAGCGACTGCTTGCTGCCGTGCCGGTGCCGGATCCGGCAGCGCAAAAGGTCAGGCGCGAACGACGCGACGCCCTGTTGGAAGAAGAGCGGATTGCCGAGGAGCGCGGTCGAGCGTCGTGACCGGCGCCGCGTGAATCTGAGCTAGCGCTCCCCGCGCATGGCGTCCGGCCCGGGCTCGGTCGGGCATCGCGAAGCGAGGCACGAGCGAGCGCGGGCAGGCCGGGCATCACGCGCGAGAGCGCATGCGGCGTCTTGCGCGGGAGCGTTTCAGGATCAGGTGGTGCAAATGCACACTTCGTTGCCCTCGGCGTCGGCGAGCACCCACCAATGCGGGGCGTGCTCGTCGGTGAGGAGAGTTCCCCCGGCTGCCTTCACGGCGTTGACGCGGGCCGGGGCGTCGGCGACGGGCACATAGGAATCGATATGGATTCGGCTGCGCTCGGTGCGCGGTGGATCCATGTGCTGGAACCACACCACCGGGCCGGTGCCGCGCGGGTCGACGAGTTCGACGTCGCCGTCCGACGTCGTGCTTTCCTCGTACCCCATCGCCACGCGCCAGAAATCCCGGATCGCGCCGGCATCCGTGGTGTCGATGCCGATTTCGAACGCCGCGGGGGGCAGGTCGACGGGCGTCGCTCCGAGTTCGCGTGCGCTTGCCGCAATGCGCTCGGCAAGTTCGAGGTCGCGCCTGGTAACCCCGCCGACGTCGTGCGACGACAAGGTGAAGACCGCCGAGCCCCAGCCCAACTCGATATCCGGATGGTGGCCGAGTTGCTCGGCATGATCACCGGCCTCGCCCACGAGGCGCAGTGCGCCGGCGAAGTCGTCGGTGGCGAACCGGGCCTGAAGCACGGTGCGCAAGTGCACGAACGGGCTGCCGGCCAAAGCACCCTTGATCTCCGACGGTGAGAGTGTCTTATCGCCTGTATCCATACCTCTACAGTGCGTATCCATCAGGCCGTCGGTCAATAGGTGCAAATCGGGATTGTGCAAGCGTACTGGCGATCTGCTGTAGAATTAAGCGTCAACCCCCTTTTTTCCTTTTGTGAATTCGAGCGTGTATGCCTGTCCAAAATGAAGTAGCCACGGCTTCTGAAGCAGCCACGGCGTCCCGCGGTGATCTCCGCAACGTCGCAATCGTCGCCCACGTCGACCACGGCAAGACAACCCTTGTCGATGCGATGCTCCGCCAGACCGGTGCGTTCGGCGAGCACAAGGCAGTCGTCGACAGAGCCATGGACACCGGCGATCTCGAACGTGAAAAGGGCATCACCATCCTGGCCAAGAACACCGCCGTGTTCTATCGGGGCCCCTCGGCCGCCAGGCACGGCGAGCCGGACGGCATCACCATCAACGTGATCGACACGCCCGGCCACGCCGATTTCGGCGGCGAGGTCGAGCGGGGACTGTCCATGGTGGACGGCGTCGTCCTGCTCGTCGACGCGTCCGAAGGCCCGTTGCCGCAGACCCGTTTCGTGCTTCGTAAGGCACTTGCCGCGAAATTGCCGGTCATCCTGGTCATCAACAAGACCGACCGCGCCGATGCCCGCATCTCCGAGGTCGTCGAAGAAACGCAGGACCTGTTGCTCGGCCTGGCAAGCGATTTGTCGGACGAGGTGCCCGACATCGATGTGGACTCCGTCCTCGACGTTCCGGTGGTCTACGCGGCGGCCCGCGACGGGCGCGCGTCGATGGAACAGCCGGCCGACGGCACGGTTCCGGACAACGAGAATTTGGAACCGGTCTTCGAGACGATCCTGGACCGGATCCCGGCGCCGACCTACGCGGCGCACGGAGTCCTGCAAGCCCACGTGACGAACCTCGACGCATCGCCGTTCCTTGGCCGTCTGGCGTTGCTGCGCGTGCACGCCGGCACCCTGCGCAAGGGTCAGCAAGTCGCCTGGGCCCGGCACGACGGCACCTTGAAAACCGTGAAGATCACCGAACTGCTCAAGACCGTGGCGCTTGACCGTGTTCCGGCCGAGGAGGCTCACGCCGGCGATATCGTCGCGGTAGCAGGTATCGAGGAGATCACCATCGGTGAAACCCTCACCGACGTCGAGAACCCGCTGCCGCTGCCGCTCATCACGGTGGACGACCCGGCAATCTCCATGACGGTGGGCATCAACACCTCGCCGTTGGCCGGTCGGGAAAAAGGCACAAAGGTCACTGCCCGCATGGTCAAGGACCGTCTGGACAAGGAACTCATCGGCAACGTGTCGTTGCGAGTGTTGCCGACCGAACGCCCCGACTCGTGGGAAGTCCAAGGACGCGGCGAACTCGCGCTGGCCATCCTCGTCGAACAAATGCGCCGCGAAGGCTTCGAACTCACCGTCGGCAAGCCGCAGGTCGTCACGCGGGAAATCGAGGGCAAGGTCCACGAGCCGATGGAACGCATGACTATCGACGTTCCCGAAGAGCACCTCGGCGCCGTCACCCAGCTGATGGCCTCCCGCAAGGGCCGGATGGAACACATGTCGAACCACGGCACCGGATGGGTGCGGATGGAGTTCATGGTGCCGGCCCGCGGACTCATCGGCTTCCGCACCCGGTTCCTCACCGATACTCGCGGCACCGGCATCGCATCGTCCTACGCCGACGGTTTCGAGCCGTGGGCCGGCCCCATCGAGTTCCGGCTCAACGGGTCGATGGTCGCCGACCGCGCCGGCGTCGTCACGCCGTTCGCCATGATCAACCTGCAAGAGCGCGGGAGCTTCTTCGTCGAACCGACGTCCGAGGTGTACGAGGGCATGATCGTCGGTGAGAATTCACGTGCCGACGACATGGACGTGAACATCACCAAGGAAAAGAAGCTGACGAATATGCGCTCGGCCGCAGCGGACAGCTTCGAGAACCTCGTGCCGCCGCGCAAGCTGACCCTGGAGGAATCGCTCGAATTCGCCCGTGAGGACGAATGCGTCGAAGTGACGCCGAAGTTCGTGCGCATTCGCAAGGTCGAGTTGAATGCGGCGGCGCGCGCCAAGAACTATGCAAAGAACCGCCGCGCCAACGCCTCCTGATCCGAAAGTCGCTCCATGACCGCCGTCCCGCGTCTGCTGTTCGTCCACGCTCATCCGGACGACGAGACGATCACGTGCGGCGGCACCATGGCGCGGTACGCGGCCACCGGGGCGCACGTCACGGTCGTCACCTGCACGCGCGGCGAGCTCGGCGAAGTGATCCCGAAGGACCTGGCGCACCTCGAGGCCGCGCAGACCGAAGCCGATCGAACGGCGTCCGGGCGAAACGGCGACGAACTCGCCGCCCACCGGGAGGGCGAGCTCGCCGAGGCCATGCAGGCGTTGCGCGTCGTCGACCACCGCTTCTTGGGCGACGTGCCGGCCGGGGGAGACCTGCCGCCGCGCCGGTTCCGCGATTCCGGCATGGTCTGGGGGCCGGACGGCCACGCCGCGGCGCCTCCGGACATGAATGCCGGCGCGCTGTGCCGGGCAAGTGTGGATGAGGCGGCCGCGTACCTGGTGCGGATCGTGCTCGACCTGCGCCCCGACGTCGTCATCACGTACAACAAGGACGGCGGGTACGGTCACCCCGATCATGTGCGCACCCATGACCTGACGTTCGCTGCGTTGGCACGGTGCGCGGATGCCGGGTGGCAGCCCGCGAAAGTGTACGAGATCGAAATGCCGGAGACCGAGCTGCGCCGGTCGTTCGATCCGGGGCAGCCGGGGTTCGCCGAGACGGGATTCGACCCGGTCCGCGCTATTCCGATAGTGCCCACGCCCGACGCCGACGTGACGACCGCCATCGACATCTCCCCGTACTTCGGTGCGAAACTCTCCGGCTTGCACAAGCACGCCACCCAAGTGCAGGTGTCGGGCGAGTTCATGGCACTGTCGAATCACGTGGGGCAACGGGTGTTGCCCACCGAGTACTACCGCAGAGTTCGCCCGGAGGGGCGGCTGGAAGGGCTCGAGACGGACCTACTGGCAGGAGTGGAAGAGATGACGGACGCCGAGCCGGTTCCCGGTAACGAGCCGGAGATCGTGCCGATGGTGCGCGGCGCCGGTGGCCGGTCGCGCATGGTTGCCGGTTACCTGTTCGCCGTCATCGTGGGGATCCTCGTCGCGCTGCTCGGCACAGTCGATCATCAAATCTCCCTCATGGTCGGATCGCAGATGATCGCGGTGGGGCTGATCATGGGGCTCGTCGCTGTCGCGCTGGTCGAGATGTGTCTCGGGCTGTGGTCCCGCCGGATCGGCCCGGTCGTCACGGTCGGCGTGCTCTGCTTCCTGGCCGCCACGATTTTCGGTCAGCAAGGCCCGGGCGGTGCCGTGCTGATCCCGGGCAATATGCGCGGAGTGGCGTGGACTATTGCTCCGGTCATCATCACGTTCATCATGGTCTTCGTGATCGCCAAACTGGTCCCGGCCCGCGGACCCCGGGGCCGGACTGGGCAGGATCGGACTGAGCAACTCTAGGCCCGCCAGTAGCCGTACCGGTGGTGAACGGAAAAGCCGAGCTTTTCGTACAAGGCGATCGCGGCGTCGTTGTCGGCCGCAACCTGCAACGCCATGGATCTGATGCCCTGCTGCGCCGCCTTGGCCGCCAGCATGCCGATCATGAACACCGCGACGCCGCGCCGGCGTTGTGATTCGGCGACGGTGATATCGGACAGCACCGCCCATTTGCGAGCCACTGCCATGCGCGCCACCCCGACCGGCACGCCGTCGGGCGCGGCATTCGCCCCCTTACTGCCGGTATCGCCCGCGCCGGCCACGGCAAAGAACTGATCGCTGGCCGACGTCAGAAGTTGGTCAAGCGCCTCGGGGTGCTCGTCCGGGAACCCGAGACCGGCATAAAACGCGTTTGTCGGCGCCGTGGCCGCGTCCACGCGGTACTCCCGGGCGCCGGGAATCGTCATGACCGCTTCTCGGGCGAGCGCCGCCACTTCGCCGCTGGCCGCCGTGAACACCAGCGACGGCGCAAACTCGTGCCATCCAGCCGATTCGACGGCGTCCTTGGCGGGATGCGTGCTGCTGGGCGGCGAGTACAGGCACACCGTTGGCGGGAGGCCGAGCTCGTCGTACCACAGCCGGACGGCGTCCAGCGCCTTCTCGTGCGACATTCCGGTATCGCCCAATGCCAACGCCGAGTTGGCGCGCTTGGTATGGCCTCCCGCCGCGCGCAACAGCCAGCCGGCACGGGTGGGTTCGCTTTCGTCGTCCGTGGTCAGATTCGTTTCGTGGAGCCAGCGGGTGACCGGCGGCCACCAGGCTTCCGCCAAAAGCCCCTCGAGGTCGGTGCACGAGATGGTTCGATGGGACGGGCCCGGCCGCGTCGGCGCCGGCGGCACCTCGTGGCCCAGAATGATCTGCTCGAGCGGCACCGCCACGTCACCGCGCTTGGTGCGCAAGACAAGTTCCGTCTCCGAGCGCGCCGTCACGGTGCCGACCGCGTCGGTGGCCTGATCGCCCGACAGGTACCGGACGACGACGCGCAGGCCGGGCTCCCAGCCGGCCCACGCGGGTGGATTCGACTCGCCGGGCGAGGATGTGTTGTGATTCATGACGTCTTGGAAGCTCCTCATACGGAATGTCAGAGATAATAAAACTACCCGGTGGCATAGAGTGAGTGAGACGCCGCCGGTTCATCGGCTCGAGGAGGAAACCCCACAGTGACGTACGTGATCGCTCAACCGTGCGTGGATGTCAAGGACAAAGCGTGTGTCGACGAATGTCCCGTCGACTGCATTTACGAAGGCGAACGCTCGCTCTACATCCACCCGGACGAATGCGTCGATTGCGGTGCTTGCGAACCGGTTTGCCCGGTCGAAGCGATCTATTACGAGGACGACACGCCGGAGGAATGGGCGGACTACTACAAGGCAAACGTCGAGTTCTTCGACGAACTCGGTTCGCCGGGCGGAGCCGCAAAACTCGGCAATACCCACACCGACCATCCCATGATCGCCGCCTTGCCGCCGCAGAACCAGGATTACCAGGGCCGATGAGCCTTGGCCTGACGCTGCCCGACTACCCCTGGGAGTCGCTGGCGCCGTACGCCAAGACGGCGCGCAGCCATCCGGGCGGCGTGGTCGACGTGTCGATCGGGACGCCGGTCGACGACACCCCGCCTGTCGTCCGGCAGGCGCTGGCGGACGCCGCAAACGCGCCGGGGTACCCGTCGACTGCCGGAAGTCCGGCGCTGCGCCGCGCCATCACCGACTGGTTCGCGCGCCGCCGCGGAGTACCGGATCTCGATCCGGACACCGAGGTGGTGCCCACTATCGGATCCAAAGAGGCCGTGGCGTGGCTTCCGACAATGCTGGGACTGACGCCGGACGACGTGGTGGCGCACCCGCTGATCGCATACCCGACCTACGACATGGGCGCACGCATTGCCGGGTGCGGGGCGGTACCCGTCGATCAGTTCGCGTTGCTGACCGCACGCAGCCGCGACACCGACGATTTCGGCCGAGTTCGGATGATGTGGGTCAATTCGCCCAGCAACCCGACGGGTGCCGTGCTCGACGTCGATACGTTGCGGGCGCTCGTGCAATGGGCGCGTGCCAATGACGTGCTGTTGGTCAGCGATGAATGCTATGCGGAAATGGGTTGGGACGTGCCGTCCGTTCCGTCGCTGCTCGACCCGCGGGTGACGGGCGGCGACCACGAGAACCTTCTTGTCGCCTACTCGCTGTCCAAGCAGTCGTCGGCCGCCGGGTACCGGGCGTCATTCCTGGCCGGGGACGCCGCGTTGATCGGGAATCTCACGACCACGCGGAAGCATGCCGGGATGATTGTGCCGTGGCCGGTCCAAGAAGCGACCCGCGCGGCGTTGGGGGACGACGAGCACGTGGCGGCGCAGCGCGCCAGGTATTCCGCACGGCGCTCCGTGTTGAAGCCTGCCCTGACCGAATGGGGCCTGCGCATCGACCAGTCGGTGGCGGGTCTCTACTTGTGGGGTACGGCGGGCGAGGATTGTTGGACGACGATCGGCCGGCTTGCCGACCTCGGCATCCTGGCCGGGCCCGGCATCTTTTACGGCGACGCCGGACGGGAATACGTCCGGGTGTCGCTCACGGCATCCGACGAGCGGATTGACGCCGCTGCCGAGCGGCTCGCAGCACCCTGAACCGCGGCGCTGTGAACCCCGGTGCCGCTCAAGAAGCGTGACGGCCGATGAAGAAGATGCGGCGGAACTTGAAAACCGTGCCGTGCCGGGTGGGCGGGTACGCGCGCTGCAGGGCCGCCCCGTAGACGCGTTCGAATTCCGCGGCGCGTTCGGCGCTCAACGCAGCAAGTACGGGGCGCAATGCCGTGCCGCGCACCCAGTCGAGAACGGGATTCTCACCGGCGAGCACTTGCAGATACGTGGTCTCCCACACGGTTGGGGCCAGGCCGGCGTCCGCGAGCCGGTGCAGATAGTCGCCGGGTTCGGCCACGACGTCCCCGGAACGCAAGACGCCCGCCAGTTCGGCCGCGAAATCACCGGAATTGGCGATCTCGCGCATCAACGAATGCGACGGCGCGCGGAAATTTCCCGGCACTTGCACGGCCAGGACGCTGCCGGGCCCCATCGCCGCCATCCACCCGTCAAGCAACGCCGGATGGCCGGGCACCCATTGCAATGCGGCGTTCGAGACCAAAAGATCGAGTCCGGGCGGGGGAGTGAAGTCTTCGATGCTGTCCAGTGAGAAATTCACTTGCGCGGATTCGTGCGCGGACGTGCGGTCGATCATCTCGGGCGATGAATCGATGCCGAGTACCCGGGCTTCCGGCCACTTGGCGCCAAGCTGGGCCGTCAGCTCGCCCGAGCCGCACCCGAGGTCGACGATGCTGCGCGGGCGGAAATCGGGATAGTGCGTGGCGACGGCGCCGATCAGGTCATGAAACGGTCGTGACCTCTCGGCATCGAACTCGTGATACGAATCGGGATTCCAGCGCACTCGTGTCTCCAATCAGCTCGGCCCCAAGTATCTTGATATCAAGTTAGTTGATTGTGAGCTAAATGACTAGGGTCCGATTTCGCCGTTGTGCTCCGGGCCGGGTAAGTTCTAGGTAGGTTGCCCTCGTATCGACGCCAAGCGCAGCGAGATGAATTACGGAGCCGCCCGGGGTCATTCTTGAAAAGATTTCGTCGGTTCCCCATGTTTGAGGAGACACAATGTCGACAGGCAAATCCGCTAAGTTGTCAACGGACACCGGCATTCTCGACCTGCCGATGGTGGGAGCCACCGAAGGCAATACCGGGCTCGACATCGCCAAGCTGTTGCGCGAGACCGGCGAAGTGACGTTCGACCCCGGTTTCGTCAACACCGCTACGGCCAGGTCGGCCATCACCTATATCGACGGCGATCAGGGAATCCTGCGCTATCGCGGTTACCCTATCGAACAGCTTGCCGAGAACTCGACGTTCATGGAAGTCAGCTACCTGCTGATCTACGGCGAATTACCCACTGCCGAGCAGTTGGAAAGCTTCGATCAAGGCGTCCGCCGCCACACGCTGCTGCACGAAGACCTGCGCCGCTTCTTTGGCGCCTTCCCGCGGGACGCGCACCCGATGCCGGTGTTGTCGTCGGCAGTGTCGGCGCTGTCCACGTTCTACCAGGATTCACTCGACCCGTTCGACACCGACCAAGTCGAACTGTCCACCACGCGGCTGCTGGCCAAGCTTCCGACCATCGCGGCATATGCGTACAAGAAGTCGCTCGGCTCGCCGACGGTGTTCCCGGACAACTCGCTCGACCTCATCTCCAACTTCCTGCGGTTGTCGTTCGGATTCCCGTCCGAACCGTTCGAGGTCGACGAAACCGCCCGGAAGGCGCTCGATCTGTTGTTCATCCTGCACGCCGATCACGAGCAGAACTGCTCGACGTCCACGGTCCGCTTGGTCGGATCGTCGAACGCGAACCTTTTCGCATCGGTCTCGGCGGGCATTCACGCCCTGTCCGGCCCGCTGCACGGCGGAGCGAACTCGGCGGTCCTGGAAATGCTCGAAGACATCCAGGCGTCCGGCGAGGGCGTACGCAAATTCGTCGACCGCGTGAAGAACAAGGAGCAAGGCGTCAGGCTGATGGGTTTCGGCCATCGCGTCTACAAGAACTACGATCCGCGCGCCGCCATCGTGAAGAAGACCGCGGACGAGCTGCTGTCCAAGCTCGGCAAGCGCGACGAGCTACTCGACCTGGCGCTCGAACTCGAGCAAATCGCCCTCGAAGACGACTACTTCGTCGACCGCAAGCTGTACCCGAACGTCGATTTCTACACGGGGCTCATTTACAAGGCCCTCGGGTTCCCGACCAAGATGTTCACCGTCTTGTTCGCAATCGGCAGGCTCCCCGGGTGGATTGCGCAGTGGCGAGAGATGATTCAGGATCCGGAGACCAAGATCGGACGTCCGCGCCAGCTCTACACGGGAGCCGGGGCCCGCGACTACGTGGCAATCGACAACCGTTGAACGCGTGAGCCGCCGGCCTAACCGACCGTGATCGCGGTTTCCCCGTCGGTGCCCGTCGTCTTGACCCAGCCGTCGGTACTCGCCGATCGTTTCCACACGTGGCCCGGCAGGCTGATCTCGGTGATGTCGAAGCTGTATGCCGATGCCACGGCCCACGCCGCGACGTTCCATTCCTGCTTCTTTCGGCTGGACGCCGTCGAACCCGTCGCCTTGTACCGAACCCGGTAGTCGCCGTCGGAATTCCGTATCGAACCCGGCTCGGCAGTGAGCCCCAACTCGTGGCCGATGTGTCGCTCCAGGCGCTTGACCGATGCGATCTTTTCGGTGCCGGTCAGATTGCTCGTCAATTCGTGCATGGTGCAGTTGATGCCGGCCGGTGAATTGCCCGTCAACGACGAGGCGAACGCGCGGGCTGCGCCTTCGTGCTTGGCATATGCGTCAGGGTACGCGGAATGCTGCACCTTTTGGGCCGCCTGGGTGACCGGGAGAGTCTGGTAATTCTTGATTTTGGTCAAGGCGTCATAAAACTTGGTCGTCGAATAGACGGGATCCTGAAGCTGCTTTCGAGTGCCCCAGCCTTGTGACGGCCGTTGCTGGAACAGGCCCACCGAATCGGCGTGTCCATAAGAAAGATTCCGCAGCTTCGACTCCTGCATGGCCGTGGCCAGCGCGATTGTCGCGGCATGGGCCGGCAGTTCGCGTTTGACGGCCAAGCCCGTCACCAGCGCCGCGTTCCGTGACTGCCCGAGGTCGAGAGTGTAGTCGGTCCCGTTCAGCGGTGCGACGCACTCTTCCGAAACGGGGGCGGAGTTCAGGCCGGTGATCGCCTGGACCCCCGCGAACACGCCGACCACGATGAGCGCCAAGACCAGTGCGGTGATCGTCCAGGCGATGGAACGGCGGCGTCGAACGCGTTTGCTAGTCAACTGCGTGTAAGTCTGGGTTCAAGTCGACCGAGGCGGGACGCCTGGCCAGCACCTCGACGGCTCCCGACGTCGAATTGCGGCGGAACAGCAGATTGTCCCGGCCGGAAAGTTCGGCGGCCTTGACGATGGCGCCGGCGTCGAATCCGGCTGCCGCTTGCGCCACTGTGACGCGGGTGCCGGCAGTGACATAGAGTCCGGCCTCGACTACGCAATCGTTGCCGATGCTGATCCCGATGCCGGAGTTGGCGCCGAGAAGCGATCCGCCGCCGATGGAGATCTTGTGGGTGCCGCCGCCGGAGAGGGTGCCCATGATGGACGCTCCGCCGCCGACATCGGAGCCTTCCGCCACCACAACTCCCGCCGAGATGCGTCCTTCGACCATTGCGGCGCCAAGCGTGCCGGCGTTGTAGTTGACGAAGCCCTCGTGCATCACAGTCGTACCGGCCGCCAGATGCGCACCCAAGCGCACCCGGTCGGCGTCCGCAATCCGCACACCGGCCGGAATCACGAAGTCGGTCATCCGCGGGAATTTGTCGACACCGAACACTGCCACGTGGCCGTGTGCCATCAGGCGCAGCCGGGTGGCCTCGAAATCGGACGGCGAGCAGGGGCCGGCCGACGTCCACACGACGTTGTTCAAGACCTTGAAGATGCTTTCGACGTTGACGGTATTCGGCGATGCGAGGCGGTGGGACAGCAGGTGCAAGCGCAGGTATGCGTCTGCCGGGCCGGCCGGCGGCTCGTCGAGGTCGATTGTCGTGTCCACGACAGTGGTGGTGACTCCGCGGCTGTCGTCGGTGCCGGCCAGCGCGTCAAGCGAAGCGGCAAGGTCGGGATGTGAATCTCCGGCTGCCGACACGCCGTCCCGCGACGGGTTCGGGTACCAAACACTCAAGATCTCGCCGGCTGCGGTCCGGGTCGCCAGGCCGCGCCCGGTTGCGGTGGAAGAAGTCATGCCACAAGCCTACGAGATAGGGTCGTGGGATGACTTCGTCAGACGACTCCTTCGCCGCCGATGTGCCCGATCTCACTGCCGCTCGCCCGCTTGATCTCGGCTCGGACGTCGCCGAGCTGACGGCGGCGCTCTGTGATATCGAATCGGTGTCCGGAAACGAAAAATCGATTGCGGACGCCGTCCATTCCGCTCTCGGCGCGCTCGCACACCTGCGCGTGGAGCGCGACGGAGACACGGTGGTGGCTCGCACCGGCCTCGGCCGGGACAAGCGCGTCGTGATGGCGGGCCACCTCGACACGGTGCCGGTGGCCGACAACCTGCCGACCAGGTTGGAAGGCGGCGTGCTGCACGGTCGCGGCACCGTCGACATGAAGGGCGGGGTCGCCGCGCTGTTGTCGCTGGCCGCCTCGCTGACGGAGCCGCGCTACGACGTGACGTGGGTGTTCTACGACCACGAGGAAGTGGCCGCGTCATTGAACGGGCTCGGACGAGTCGCCCGGCGCCACCCGGAGTGGCTGACCGGTGACTTCGCAGTGCTGGGCGAACCGACGAACGCGCGGGTCGAAGGCGGGTGCAACGGAACGATCCGGGTGGAACTGCGCATCGCCGGGCGCCGCGCCCATTCGGGGCGGGCCTGGATGGGCGTGAACGCGATCCACGGGGCGGCCCGGGCCTTGGCGACGCTCGCCGACTACGAGGCGGCCACAAAGGTCGTCGACGGGTTGGCTTTCCGCGAGTCGTTGTCGGCGGTGGCAATCTCCGGCGGGGTGGCCGGCAATGTCGTCCCGGACGAATGCGTCGTCACGGTGAACTATCGGTTCGCCCCGTCCCTCACGGCGTCCGGAGCCGAAGCGCACTTGCGCGAACTGTTCGCCGGCTACGACCTGACCGTGACGGACAGCTCCGAAGGGGCGCGGCCCGGACTCGACAGGCCGGAGGCAGCCGACTTCTTGGCGGCAGTGGGCGGCGAACCCGAAGCCAAGGTCGGCTGGACCGATGTGGCGCGGTTCTCGGCGCTCGGCGTGCCGGCCGTGAATTTCGGCCCGGGGGACCCGTTGCTGGCGCACAAAGACGACGAACGCGTGCCCACCGAACAGATCCACGCCGTCCGCGAGGCGCTGGAGGATTGGCTCGGGCCCGTCCGATAGCCTGAGCGCATGAGCCAAGCACCCCGGCAGCATTCCGAATATCGCAAGGGACCGGTCACCTTGCGCCGCAGCCAGGTACCGGATTCGACGACCGATGCCAGGCTGCTCGATTCGAGCGTCAACGGCGAATGGGTGCATACCGATCCATGGCGCGTCATGCGGATTCAAGCCGAGTTCGTGGAAGGGTTCGGCGCGCTTGCCGAACTCGGCCAGGCCATCAGTGTGTTCGGATCGGCCCGGACGCCGCCGGGAAGCAAATATTACGATATGGCCCGGCGAGTCGGCGGCAAGCTGGCCGAGGCCGGATTCGCCGTCATCACCGGTGGTGGCCCGGGCACCATGGAAGCGGCCAATCACGGCGCCGCGGAAGCCGGGGGAGTGTCGGTCGGCCTCGGCATCGAACTCGAATTCGAACAGGGGCTCAACCCGTACATCGATCTGGGCATCAATTTTCGCTACTTTTTCGTGCGCAAGACGATGTTCGTCAAATACGCAAGCGGGTTCATCGTGCTGCCCGGCGGGTTCGGCACGTTCGACGAATTGTTTGAAGCGCTCGTGCTTGTGCAGACCCACAAGGTCACCAAATTCCCGATAGTGCTGGTCGGTGTCGACTACTGGCAGGGCCTGCTCGATTGGATCCGCAGCACCGTCGGCGAGTACGGCATGATCTCGCCCGGCGATTTGGATTTGCTTCAGGTGACGGACGACGTCGACGAGGCTGTGCGGGTCGTGTTGGAGTTCGCACACCGGTGAACGCGAACGTCCGGCCGACGCCTCTCATTCTCCGCGGCCGCACCTTCGACGCCGGCCGGCCGGCGGTCATGGCGGTCATCAACCGTACCCCGGACTCGTTCTATGCTCCGGCCCGGCAGTTCGCAGAGGCCAGCGTCGAGAAGTCGGTCCGGCTGGCTCTCGGCGACGGCGCCGACATCATCGACATCGGCGGCGTGAAAGCCGGATACGGCGAAGTAGTTTCGACCAGGGAAGAACTGCGGCGGGTCGTCGGGGCGGTCGAGTGGATCCGCGGTGAATTTCCCGACGTGATCATCAGCGTCGACACCTGGCGGGCCGAGGTGGCCCGCCAAGTCGCCGGCGCCGGCGCCGACGTCATCAACGACACGTGGGGCGGGTATGAGCCCCGGATCCGGACCATTGCGGCCGAGCACGGGCTCGGGCTTGTCTGCTCGCATGCCGGCGGCCTGGCTCCGCGCACGGATCCGCATCGCGTGTCCTACGGGCAGACCACGACGGGCGTGCTGGACGACGTCCTGAAGTCTCTTGGCCGTGCGGCACGGGACGCCGCGGACGCCGGAGTGCCGCGCACCAGGATCCTGCTCGACCCGACGCTGGACTTCGGCAAGAACACCCGGCACGGGCTGACCTTGCTGCGGCACGCGTCCCGGCTCACCGAACTCGGCTACCCGGTGTTGATGGCGTTGTCGCGTAAGGATTTCGTCGGCGAGACCCTGGGACTCGACGACCCGCGAGAACGGCTCGAGGGGACGCTTGCGGCCACTGCCGTGGCCGCCTGGCAGGGCGCGAGCGTGTTCCGTACCCACGACGTGAAGGCGACGCGCCGGGTGGTGGACATGGTGGCAAGCATCCGCGGCGATCGTCCGCCGGACGTCTCCATCCGCGGCCTCGCCTAGCCGGGCGGGCGCCACACTCGGCAAAACGCGGCGCGCCGTCGGGAACGCGCAGTCATGACTGCGCGTTCCCGACGGCGATGCGCGTTTTGCGGGACGGGCGCTATGGGAACATGGCGGTATGTCGATTTGGATCGTGCTGGGGATGTGCGCCGCCGCAGTGGTGGTGGTTCTGGCAATCGCCACCGGAGTGGGAGCGATCCGGGGCGGCCTGGAGCCGCCGGTCGAGACCCGGCCGGTCCTCACGCTTCCGGCTGAGCCGACGGCCGCCGATATTCACGCCGTGCGGTTCAGCCTCGCGTTTCGCGGCTACCGGATGGACCAGGTGGACGCCGTCCTGGCACGCCTGAGCGACAGGGTCACTGCGCAGGACGCCGCTTTGGCCGAGCAGGACGAGCGGATCGCCGCCTTGGAACGCCAAGTCGCCGGGGGCTCATGCTGACGGACTCACTCCGGTCACCGGCCCGCGCGTGGCGACGGTTGCCGTGGTGGGCCGGGGTGGCGTTGGTGTTCGCTGCCGCCAGGGCGGTGAGCTTCATCATCTTCGTGGCCGTGGCGCGCACGCAACCGGCGAATTATTGGACGGCGGCCGACCCCGGGTACTTCCGGTACGTCACCATCTGGGACGCCGACTGGTACCGCATGATCGCCGAGCACGGGTATCCGGCGGTCTTGCCGCTTGACGCGTCCGGACACGTGGCCCAGAACGAGTGGGCGTTCTACCCGGTCTACCCGTTCGTGGTACGCGCCCTGCACGCCGTCACGGGCATCGGATGGACCGTGCTGGCACCGACCGTCAGCCTGGCGGCAGGATTCGGATTCGCGCTCATCGCCTACCGGCTGCTGCGCAGATACCTACCGCACGGCAGCGCCATGGTGGGAATCGCGTTCGCGGCGGCCTTTCCCACCTCCGCCGTGCTGCAGACCGGGTATGCCGAGTCGCTGTCATTGATGCTGTTGGCGTTGGCGCTGCTGCTTGTCGATTCGCGCCGTTACGTCGCCGCCATCCCGGTGGTGGCCGTGATGGACCTGACCCGTCCGCTCGGTGCGGCGTTTGCACTGTTCATGGCGATCCACCTGGCGACTCGCCTCGTGCGGCGCCGCCGCGAGCCCTACCCGGGCCGCCAGCTCGCCTCCAGCTTTGCGCTCGGCGCGGTCAGCTGCGCCGGTGCGTTGGCCTGGCCGGCGATCGCCTGGGCAGTCACGGGTCGGCGGGATGCGTATACGTCCACCGAAGCGGCCTGGTCGGGCGGAAGTGTGCAATGGGTGCGCGGTTGGCTCCTGCAAAGTACCCACCTCTTTGGCGAGCTGCTCGGCCCTGCCGTGCTGGTCCTGGTCGCCCTGGCCATGCTGGCGGGCATCTATTACGCCGGGCGGGTGGTCGGGCCGGTGATGAGCACCTGGTGCGCGGCATATTGCTGTTATCTGCTGATCGTGTTCTACCCGCAGACGTCCTTGTTCCGGATCATCCTGCCGTTGTTCCCGCTCGGGCTGGCACTGGCCGGGGCATCACGATCGAAAGCGTTCCGGATCAGCGTGTTGGCGGGCTTTACGCTGCTTCAAGTGGTGTGGATTGCCTGGTTGTGGCGATTCACGCCCCCCAGCGATCTGCCGCCGTAACGGACGCCACGAGAGCCGTGTCACACAGGTAGGGAATAATAGACAATGAGGGGAAGCCCGCGGGGATCCGTTTCCGACCGACACCGGCGACTGAACGATGAAAGGCATTAGCAATGGCGGCCATGAAACCAAGGACCGGCGATGGGCCCATGGAGGCGTCGAAAGAGGGCCGCGGCGTCATCATGCGGGTGCCGCTGGAAGGTGGCGGGCGCCTCGTCGTCGAACTGACGGCGGACGAAGCCGGCGAGCTGGCATCGTCCCTGGCCGATGCGACGTCCGGCTGACCGAGCGTCGGGCTACTGCTTGACGGCGACCAGGACGCCGTCCCCGGTGGGAAGCAAGCACGAAGACAGGGACTTGTTCTCCCGCACCGTGCGCAGCAGAGTGCGCACCGAGCCGATATCGGGATCACGATTGGCCGGATCGACGACGCGGCCGTGCGCCAGCGCATGATTGAAGATGATCATGCCGCCCGGCCGAAGTAGCCGCAATGCCGGCGCAAGGTAGTCGGCGTTACTCGCGGCATCCGTATCGGCAAAGAACACGTCGTACGAATTGTCGGCGAGCTTGCGCAGCACCTCGGTGTCCCTGCCGATGATGGTGCGGACCCGGTGCGAACCGGCCTGCTTGAACACCCGCTTGGCAGCCTGCTGATGCTCCGCGACAATGTCGATGGTCGTCAGGACGCCGGTCGGCGGCATTGACCGCAGCAGGGCCAGTCCGGACACTCCCGCACCGGTGCCCACCTCGACGATTGCCGATGCGCCGTGCGCCGTCACAAGGGTGCGCAGCAGGGCGAACGTCCCGGTGCCGATCGCCGTCACGCCCAGCGTGCCGGCCGTTGTCCTGGCGACGTCCACCGCATGATCGTCACGCGTGTACGATTCGGCAAACGCCCATGCCGGGTCTTTGCTCATAGTGGTCGATCCTCCTTGCCTACACGTCCGCACCCAACCCTAGGACAAATCGGACGTCGCTGCGTCCACACATCTCGAAGCTTGGATTCAGGTCGCTCTCAGGCCGGTGCGACACCATGGAAGCCGGACAAGGAGATGAAATGGCCGATACCGCCGGAACGTCACCCACATGGACCCCGCCGACGTGGGAGGACGTGGTGCGCGAACATTCCGGTCGCGTGTATCGGCTCGCCTTCCGACTCACCGGCAATAGGCCGGACGCCGAAGACCTCACCCAGGAGGTGTTCGTGCGCGTGTTCCGCTCACTGGCCAAGTACACGCCCGGCACTTTCGAAGGCTGGCTGCACCGCATCACCACTAACCTGTTCCTCGACGGAGCACGCCGCAAACAGCGGATCCGATTCGACGGGCTGTCCAGTGAGGCGACCGAACGTCTTAGCAGCGCCGAACCGAGTCCGGAACGCACGTTCGAGATGCAGCACTTCGACTATGACGTGCAACGCGCTCTCGGCGAATTGCCGCCCGATTTCCGCGTAGCAGTTGTTTTGTGCGATGTTGAAGGTATGTCGTACAGCCAAATCGCGGACGTCGTCGGCGTGAAAGTCGGCACCGTACGCTCGCGCATCCACCGCGGCCGCGCCGGGTTGCGTGCGGCCTTGCAGCACAGGGCGCCGACGCCGCGTCCGCTCGGCAAACCTGCGGGGCAGCCCACATGAGCCACCTCGGCAAGAACTTGCTGATGGGCTGCGCCGACGGAGAATTGAGCGACGAGGAATACGAGCGCGTCCAAGCCCATGTCGCCGAGTGCACTCGATGCCAGCACGAACTGGTTGCCCTGCGACAGACGAGCTCAAAGCTTCGCCTGCTGGATGATCCGGAGCTGCCCAGCGAATTGACCGCCAAGTTGCTTGCTCTCGGCATGAGCAGTTCGGGCTCCTGGCTCACTCCGCCGCAGTCGGACGGACCCGGCGTCGGGCCGATACCCGCCGAGCCGGTGTTCTCGCGTCGCCACGGTCTGGGCGGCCAAGGATCGGCTGGCGACGGCGCCGACCCCGGCCTCGTGTAGGCTACTCGTCGTGTTCAATATCACCGGCGGCGAGATGGTCATCCTGATCGTCGTCGCCATCGTCGTGTTGGGCCCCAATAAACTTCCCCAGTACGCCAAGCAATTGCGCGAGCTGGTGCGCAACGTGAAAAAGATGGCGGATAACGCCACGCAACAGGTCAAGGACGAGCTGGGCGACGAGTTCACGGACGTGGACTGGGCCAAGCTCGATCCACGCCAATACGATCCGCGGCGCATTGTCCGGGACGCCTTGAACGAAGACGACGAGGACGACGAGGACTCGGCCACCGGCTCGTTCGACGACGATGACGAGGACGACGGCGACCGGGATGACGAATCGCCGGGATCGCGGGTCTCGGCTCAGGCCGCGCTCCGGGTGCCCGGCGAGCCGGCGCCGTTCGACTCCGAGGCCACCTGAGCCCGACCCCTTTCCCCGCCCGACCCTGCCCCACTCGGCGACAGGGGAGGGAAAGGAGATTAAGCCGGGGAGAGCCCCAGCGACCGGCCGGCGAGTCCTCGTTCACGGCTCGTCAGCGACTTGGCCACGTCGACAAGCGCCAGCGATGCCGGCGACTGCGGATGGCTCAGGACGACGGGAACACCGGCGTCCGCGCCTTCACGCACCTTCGTGTCGAGCGGGATCTGACCGAGCAACTGCACCGGCGACCCGATGGTGTTCCCGAGATTCTCGGTGAGCGTCTTGCCGCCTCCGGACCCGAAGACTTCGAGACGCTCGCCGCCGGGCATCTCCATCCACGACATGTTCTCGACGACTCCGGCGACGCCTTGCTCGGTTTGCACGGACATCGAGCCGGCCCGCTCGGCCACATCGGCGGCCGCGTGCTGCGGAGTGGTCACCAGCAGCAGTTCCGAGCCCGGCAACAGCTGGGCTACCGAGATGGCGATATCGCCGGTGCCGGGCGGCAGGTCGAGCAACAGGACGTCCAGATCGCCCCAGAACACGTCCGTGAGGAATTGCTGCAGCGCGCGGTGAAGCATCGGCCCACGCCACACGACCGCCTGGTTGGCGGGGACGAAACTCCCGATCGAGATGACCTTTACCCCATGCACGATGGGCGGCAGGATCATGTCGTCGACCCGAGTGGGCGCACGGTGCGCGCCCAGCATCGTGGGAATGGAGAATCCGTAGATATCGGCGTCGATGACGCCGACGGCCAGACCGTCGGCGGCCATCGACGCCGCCAGGTTCGCCGTGATCGAGGACTTACCGACACCGCCCTTGCCGGACGCGACTGCGTACACGCGCGTGAGGGAATCGGGCTGAGCAAACGGGATCTCGCGGGCGCCGCTGCCGCGCAAACGCGTTTTGAGATCATCCCGCTGTTCCGGAGTCATGACGCCAAGCGTCAATTCGACGCCGGTGACGCCGTCGAGCGTGCGGATGGCGCCCTCGACGTCCTTCTTGATGGTGCCCTTGAGCGGACAACCAGCCACCGTGAGCAGGATGGTCAACGACACGACGCCTTCGGGCGACACCGCGACGTCCCGCACCATGTCGAGTTCGGTGATGGGTTTGCGGATTTCCGGATCGTTGACTTCGGCCAGCGCGCTTTCGACGGCCTCCACGCTGGGCCCGGCATTCGATACTGCTGACATACCTCGATCGTATCGGCTCAGCCGGACGCGCGGCAGGGAGTCGAGAGCGAAATCACGAAGAGGCGTGACCCTGCCGGCCGGTGCCGGAGTCCGGGTCCGCCGCATCGTCGGCTTTGGCGGCGTCCAGCTCCTCGAGCAGCGACCGCAGCTCCGAACGGACGAAGTCGCGGGTGGCGACATCCCGCAGCGCAATGCGCAGGCTTGCAACTTCACGGGTGAGGAACTCGGTGTCGGCAAGATTCCGTTCGGCCATTTGCCGGTCGTTCTCCAACGCGACCCGGTCCCGGTCGGCGCTGCGATTCTCGGCCAACAGGATGAGAGGGGCGGCATAGGAGGCCTGCAGTGACAAGATCAACGTCAGCAACGTGTAGTTCAAACTGCGCGGGTCGAACTGCAGCTTGTCCGGCAACACCGTGTTCCACAGCAGCCAGATGGCACAGAACGCCGTCATGTAGACGAGGAACTTCGGAGTGCCCATGAACCGGGCAAAGCCCTCGGACGCGCGGCCGAACGATTCTTCCGAGACGCCGACCTGCGGGAACCAGCGACGTCTGGACAGCCGCGGAGTGTCTAAGCCCGCGGGTTGCTTCTTTTTGTCAGCCACGGTCACCTCCGTAGTCGTGGTCGTCGTTGCTGGTGCGCCAGTCGTCGGGAAGCATTTGATCGAGGACGTCGTCGACGGTCACCACTCCGACGAGCCTGTCGTGCTCGTCGGTCACCGGGACGGACACCAGGTCGTAGGCGGCCAGCAGTCGCGTGACCTCGGAGATGTGAGCTTCGGCGCTCAGCGGTTCGACTTCCGAATCGATGAGCGCGCCGACTGCTTCGTGCGGCGGATGGCGCAACATCTCTTGAATGTGCACGAGACCCAAGAACGTGCCGGTAGGCGGCTCGAGCGGAGGCCGGCAGACGTAGACGGCCGCGGCCAGGGCGGGCGCCAACTCGGACCGGCGCACATGCGCCAGCGCTTCGGCGATAGTCGCCTCGGGCGGCAAAATCACCGGCTCGGTCGTCATCAGACCGCCCGCCGTGTCGTCGTCGTAGGCCAGTAAGGTGCGCACGTCCTTGGCGTCTTCGGGCTCCATGAACGACAGCAGATGCTCGGCTTGCGCGTCCGGCAGATAGCCGAGCAGGTCGGCCGCGTCGTCCGGTTGCATCTCCTCGAGCACGTCGGCGGCACGGTCGATGCCCAGGGCCGAGAGGATCTCGATCTGGTCGTCCTGCGGCAGCTCTTCGATGACGTCGGCCAAACGCTCGTCGTCCAGCTCGTCGGCGACCTCCAGCCGCCGTTTGCTGGGCATGGCATGCACGGCATCGGCCAAGTCGGCGGCCTTGTTGTCCTGGTAGGCGGCAATGAGCTGCGCGGCGCCCTGATCGTGTTCCGAGGGCTCATCGTGGACGACGTCGCGCCAGTCGACCTGCAGTGTCTCTCCGCGACGGCGCAGCCGTCCCAGGCGCGACGTTCCGTCCGAGACCCGGCGACGGACGAACAGCTTGGAGATCTCCCAGTCCTTGTTGCGGGCCTGGGCTATTGCGACGTCCTCGATCGTCGCGGCCGCCTCGTCTTCGGACAGGGTGACGCGGCGGTCGAGCATTTCGGCAAGGATGAGGGTTTCGGCGTTGCGCTGCTCGAACCGGCGCATGTTGACAAGACCGGTGGTGATGACCTGGCCGGAATCAATGCTCATGACGCGGGTCATTGGCACAAAGACGCGGCGCCGGCCCGGTACTTCAACGACGAGACCGACGACGCGCGGAGGCTGACGGACCGTGGCCCGAAAAACGACGACGACGTCGCGCACCCGCCCGACCTGGTCCCCGAGCGGGTCGAACACGGCGGTCTGGGCGAGGCGCGCGACAAATACCCGATCGCTGGCGCCACTCACGCGTCCAGGTTATCCGGTGTCGGGCTCGGATGTTGGGAGCCCCGCCCTCCGCCCCGTCACAGGAAGACCGACGGGCAAAGGTCGCGGTATGCCGGGGCTTGGGTTCCGGCGGGCGCCGTGGCGGTCAGGACTGCGTCCGCAATCGCCAGCGTGACGGCGTCCGCCGCCAGCGCGCCGAGGCCGACAAGTGCGCTGACCGGATCGTCGGGCAGTCGCACGGCGCCCGTTGCAGCGGCAAACAGCGTGTCGCCGTCGACGATCGTGTGTGACGGACGGATGGCGCGTGCAATCCCGGCGTGTGCGGCGCCGGCCAGTCGGGTAGTGGCGGCGACGTCCAGTGCTGCGTTGGTGGCGATGACGCCGATGGTCGTGTTCGGGGCGGAAGGGGTTGCCGGGCCCTGTCGAACCGCAGCTGCGCGCCGCGCGTGCCAGTCGGCGGACTCGCCGGCCGTCGGCCTGCCGATCCGCGGCGTGACGCTTGCCGCGTAGAGCTCACCGTCGTCGTTGGCGATCCGTCCCGCCGCATTGACGGCGACGAGCGCACCCACGGTGAATTGCCCGTCCGTGACCGAGGCCGTGCCAAGACCGCCTTGGAGAGTGCCGTGTTCGGTGAGCGCGCCCGTACCGGCCCCGACGCTGCCGGTGGCGACGGGAGCGGCGTCCGCGGCGGCCGCAGCGGCGTATCCGAAGCCGGCGCCCGGCCGGGCGGAGAAGTCACCGCCGCGTCCGAGATCGAACAATGCGGCCGTCGGCACTATCGGCACGACGTGTTCCGGGGCGGCCCGGCCGAAAGCGGGAAATCCAATCGCGCGTTCTTCCAAGAACCGCAGGACGCCGTCGGCCGCGGCCAAGCCATAGGCGCTGCCTCCGGTCAGGACGAACGCATCGGCGCCGGGGACGAGCCGGCCCGGCGCCAGCGCATCCGTTTCCCGTGTCGCCGGCGCTCCGCCGGCCACTACGACGCCGGCCGTCGACCCGGGCGGCGGCAGTACGGCAGTGGTCCCGCTCATCCAGCCGGCACCGATCCGGTGACGGCTGCCGACCCGGACGCCATCGACGTCGATCACGGCGCCGAAGGCGTTCGCGGGCCGGTCGTTCATGATTGCAGCGAGCGCATCCACGCCTCGACGTCGCCGGGCGTGCGCGGAAGCGCGGCGGACAGGTTCTCGACGCCGTCCGCGGTCACCAGTACGTCGTCCTCGAGACGCACGCCGATACCGCGCAGGCCCTCCGGCACGGCCAAGTCATCCTCCTTGAAGTAGAGTCCGGGTTCGATGGTGAACACCATGCCGGGCTCCAGCAGCGCATCCATATACATCTCGGCCCGAGCCTGTGCGCAATCGTGCACGTCCAGCCCCAAATGATGGCTCGTTCCGTGCACCATCCACCGGCGATGGAACTGACCGTCCTCGCGCAGCGACTCCTCGGCGGTGCCGGGCAACAGCCCCCAGTCCTCGAGACGGTGGGCCAGCACCTTCATGGCCGCCGCATGCAGATCGCGGAAGCGAACCTCCCGTTCGCCGTGCTCCGCGGCCACGGCAAATGCGGCGTCGGCAGCGTCCACTACTGCCTGATACACGCGCCGTTGGGCGTCGGAGTAGGTGCCCGACGTCGGCAGTGACCGCGTCACGTCGGCGGTGTAGAGCGAATCAGCCTCGGCGCCGGCGTCGACGAGTATCACGTCCCCGGCATCGACCGTGCCGTCATTGCGGATCCAGTGCAGCGTGCACGCATGCGGGCCGGACGCCGCAATGGTCTCGTACCCGACGCCGTTGCCGTCTTCACGGGCATGGGATTCGAAAGCCCCCTCGACGACGCGCTCGCCGCGGTCATGCCGGATCGCGCGGGGCAGCGCGCGGGCGATTTGCTCGAAACCGCCTGCCGTGATGGCGATGGCCTCGCGCATCTGAGCAATCTCGTAATCGTCCTTGATCAGTCGCAGCTCGCTGAGCGTTTCGACCAGCTCGGCATCGGCCGCGGCCGTCTCGTCGGCGTCGAGATCGGCCCTGGCAACGGCAAGCATCTGGTCGTACGTCGGATCGGCGCCCGTGACGAGCCGCACGCGGATGGCGCCGGCATCCTTCGTGACGGCGTCCGCACAATCGTCGAGATGCCTGGCCTCGACGTCGAGTTCGGCCTCGACCTCTTCCAAGCTGGGGCGCACGCCCACCCACAACTCGCCGTAGCGGGCGTTGGCGTAGAACTCCTCGGTATCGCGGCCGGCCCTCGGGCGGAAGAACAACTGGGCATCGTGACCGTCGTCCGTCGGTTCAAGGACGAGGACGGCGTCCGGCTCGTGGTCGCGGCCGAATCCCGTCAAATGGGCGAATGCCGAATGCGGCCGGAACCGGTAATCGGAATCGTTCGACCGGACCTTGAGCGGCCCGGCCGGGATGACCAGACGATCGCCCGGAAACTTCTTGGAAATCGCTTCTCGGCGTGCTGCCGCATACGGCGCGACGGCGGCTGCAACGCCGTCGGGATCCGGACGCGGTGCCCAGTCGCGGGCGATGAATTCTCGGAAGGCCTTCGAATTGGGACGGCGGCTGCGGTTGTTCACGCGCGCGGCGACGTCGTCGGGCCGCGGCTTGTCGGCCTGCGCGGCAGCTGCTTGATTGTCTTGCATAGCGGATGCGTCGGTACTGGTCATGGGACAATCGTCTCACCAAGACATGCTTGGCGGCGAGCGGGCGGTAGTGCGACGGCAGGGTGGTGAAAAATGCTGGAGGAGGCGGCGGACGGCGTGTTCGTGGCCACCAGCCGGATCGATGTCACCACGAGCACCGTCATCGTTGACGGCACCGAGTGCGTGCTTGTGGATCCGGCCTGGACCCCTGCCGAGTTGAGCGCGCTCGCGGCGGAGATCGCCCGACGCGGCTGGGCTGTGTCGGCCGGCCTTGCCACCCACGCCCATCATGACCACCTGCTCTGGCATCCGGGGTTCGGCACGGGGCCGCGATGGGGTTCGGCCGGGACCGTGCAAATGATCCGCGAACATTATGCCGACTTGCTCGGCGCCCTGGACAACGGCTCCGACAACGGCTCCGGCGATGGGCCCGGCGATGGGCCCGCTGCAGTGGCGGACGGCGAGCACAGCCGCGTGCCCGCGTGGTATCGGGAACTATTTGCCCGCGTCGCCCCGGTGCCCGGAGACAATCTCCCCGAGCCTTTTGGCACGTCGTCCGGACGTTTGGCCGACCGGCAATCCGAGCCGATGGAACTGATAGTGCACGACGGCCACGCTCCCGGGCACACGGCCCTGTGGCTGCCGCACCGGCGCGTCCTTGTCGCCGGCGACATGCTCAGCGATCTCGAGTTGCCCTTGCCGTTGGATCCGGACGACGTGCCCGCCTACCTGCACGCGCTCGACGTCCTCGAACCGTACGTGCATCGAGCCGAGGTGCTGATCCCCGGGCACGGCACGCCCACGACCGATCCTGCCGCACGGCTCGCTGCCGACTACGCGTACTTCGACGATGTGCGTACGGGGCGCCCGTCCGCGGATCCGCGCGTCGACCGTCCCGGCATGGCCGCGGTCGACCGTCGGGTTCGGGGCTTGGCGGAGCCGCATTGAGCGGGTGGTGCCAGTGCCGGAGCGCGGATGGCCGCGCCGAGTGGCGGCGAATGGCCCATCGTGCGCATCGAGTGGTGGCGAATGGCTGCGAAATCGCCGATTTCGCAGCCATTCGCCACCACTCGGCGGGGGAGCGGAGCGGGGGCGGGGAGGATCAGGCGATGGCGATCGCCACGACCGCGACGGCGCATAGGCCCAACCCGGCTAGTTGGACGCCGGACGGCCGCTCGCGTAGCACCGCCGCGGCCAACAGCACGGTGAACCCGGGATAAATCGACGAGAGCACTGCCGCAATGGTGAGCGCCCCGGTGTGCGTGGCATAGAAATACAGCACCGTCGCAGCCACGGACAAGACCCCGGCGAGGACGGCCATTGCCAACAGGAGCCGTCGGCGCGGGCTTCCCTTGCTTGATTTCGGCCGCCTGATCGCGAACACGGCGGCCAGCCCGATGACAGCCACGGTTTCGCCGGACAGCACCGGCCAGAGGCCCGACGAGTCACCGGCCTTGCCTATTCCGACGTAGAGCAGGCCGAGTCCGGCGCCGGCGACCAGCCCGTCGACGGTGCCCGATGCGAGCGCCGCACCGGGCACCCGGGTCGACGGCTTGGACACGAGCCAAATGGCCGGGAGCGCCGCTACCACGCCGACGATCGCCAGCGGGGCCAGACGGTCGCCGCCGGCAATACCCACGATGGCCGGGAGCACTGCCGAGCCGACCGCCGACAACGGGGCCGCGACTGCCATATTGCCGTTGCCCAGGCCGCGGTAAAGGGCCAGCGAACCGACGACGGATCCGACTCCGCCCAGTCCGCCCCACAACAGTGCAGCAGTCGTCGGCACGGGCGACGGCGTGAACGGCACCGCAGCGGCGATGAGCACGAGGGCGAACAACTGACTCACCAACGTCACGGTCACGAAGTTGACGCGCCGCGCGGCCACGCCGGCGAAAAAGTCCGAGACGCCAAAGCAGACGGCCGAGACCAAACTCAAGACAACGGTGCTCACGGAAGGGTTCCGTCGATGAAAATGGCCGTCATGAACCAGAGATTTTCATACCGGTGAATGGAATGCAAAGCCCGGCTATCCCGGAGCAGAGGGTGCATGCGTCATAGGCTGGGCACCATGATGATCGACCTGCACACGCACTCCGTCTTTTCCGACGGCACCCAGCCGCCCGCCGGGGTGATGGAATCCGCTGCCGAGGCCGGCATCGACGTCGTCGCGCTGACCGACCACGACACGACGGCGGGGTGGACGGAGGCCGCCGAGCGCGCCGTCCGGCTCGGCCTGACGTTCGTGCCGGGGATGGAGGTGTCGTGCACGTCCGGCGGCATCAGCGTGCATCTGCTCAGCTATCTGCACGACCCGGCCGATCCGGGCCTGGTGGCCGAAGTGAACAAGGCACGCGATTCGAGGCGTCATCGTGCGCATGCCATCGTCGATAAGCTCGCCGTCGACTTCCCGATCACGTGGGACGACGTGCGAGCCCGGCTGAGCCCGGGCGCAGCCGTGGGTCGGCCGCACATTGCGGATGCGCTGATCGAAGTCGGTGTCGTGACGGACCGAACCGAAGCCTTCGCGGACATCCTGCACCCCCGGGGGCGCTATTATGCGACGCACTACGCGGTGGAAGCCGTCACGGCCGTGCGTCTGGTGCGCGCAGCCGGGGGAGTGCCGGTGATGGCCCATCCGCGAGCCCGCTCACGCGGCCGTGTCGTGAGTGAGGACGTATTGGAAGAAATGATCGGCGCCGGCCTCCGCGGCCTGGAAATCGACCATCGCGACAATCCCGAGCCCGAGCGGGTCAGGTTGCGCGAAATAGCTGCCGCGCACGACTTGATAGTGACGGGGTCGAGTGATTATCACGGCACCGGCAAGGCCAATGTGCTGGGAGAAAACACAACGACGCCGGCCGCGCTGGCCGCAATTGAAGCGGAAGGCAGCGGGACCGGCGTCGTCAGGCCCTAAGTAGCGGGCCCCGAGCAGCGGGTAACGACCAAATTATTCGGACTTGTTCGCGGTGCTGTGGTTTGTGCGCCGGCGACGGCGCCGAGGACGGTTTTCACCGCGCTGATTGGCATCGCGCTGGTTCCCGGCGCCGGGCTTTTCGCTGCCGGGTTTTCCGCTGCCGGGCCGGCCGCCGTCGCCGTTCTGGCTATTGCCGCGACCGCCGTCCCGGCGCGGTTTGCCCCCGCGCCGGCGGCCACGCGGTGCACCGCGATCGGAGTCGCGTCCGGAGGGCTGGCGGTCGGAATGCTTGGCCCCCGTCTCGCCGACGTCCTCGAGCTTCTCGGCGCCGAGCCCCGCATGGGTGCGCTTGTCCTTCGGCAATCGGCCCTTGGTGCCCTGCGGGATGCCGAGATCGGAGTAAAGGTGCGGCGACGTCGAATACGTCTCGACCGGTTCACCGAATCCGAGGTCCAGTCCGCGATCGATCAGCGTCCAACGCGGGACGTCGTCCCAGTCGACGAACGTGATGGCGATCCCGGCGTTGCCGGCGCGGCCGGTGCGGCCGATGCGGTGCAAGTACGTCTTCTCGTCTTCCGGGCACTGGTAGTTGATGACGTGTGTGACGTCGTCCACGTCAATGCCGCGGGCAGCAACGTCGGTTGCGACCAGCACGTCGACCTTGTCGTGCCGGAACGCGCGCATCGCCTGTTCGCGAGCGCCCTGACCGAGATCACCGTGCAGGGCTCCGGCCGCGAAGCCGCGGTCGGTGAGCTCATCGGCGAGTTTCGCGGCAGTGCGCTTCGTGCGGGTGAAGATGATTGTGCGTCCGCGGCCTTCGGCTTGCAGCACGCGGGCGACGACCTCGGACTTGTCCATGGCGTGCGCGCGGTAGACGTGCTGCTTCGTGTTCTTCACGGTCGCGCCGTCGTCGTCCGGATCAGCCGCGCGGATATGCGTGGGCCGCGTCATATAACGGCGGGCCAGGCTGATGACGGCGCCCGGCATGGTGGCCGAGAACAACATGGTCTGGCGGATCTCGGGCACTGCGGCAATGAGGCGTTCGACGTCCGGGAGGAAGCCGAGGTCGAGCATTTCGTCGGCTTCGTCCAGCACGACCGTGCGAATCTGCGACAAGTTGAGCTTGCGCTGCCCGTACAGGTCGAGCAGTCGTCCGGGAGTGCCGACGACTATTTCAACGCCGGCCGCGAGCGCGTCCAATTGCGGTTCGAACGCGCGACCGCCGTAAATCGTCACGATGCGGACGCCGCGTCCGGCGCCGGCCTTCTTCAGGTCCTCGGCCACTTGGAACGCGAGTTCGCGAGTCGGGGCCACAATGAGTGCTTGCGGAGCGCCCGGGAGCCTCAAGCGGTCATAGCCGCTCTCCTCGGGCGTGACGACGCGTTGCAGCGCCGGGATGCCGAAGCCGAGTGTCTTACCGGTTCCGGTTTTGGCTTGGCCGATGATATCGGCGCCGGTCAGTGCGACCGGGAGAGTGAGCGCTTGAATCGGGAAGGCATCGGTGATGCCGTTCTTTGCCAGCGCGTCCACGATGGGCGTGATGACCCCGAGGTCGGCGAATGTCGTGTTTTTGGGCGCCTGCTCGGGCGTCAATTCTTCAGTGGTTTCCAAAGTCAAAGCTGAGCGATCCTTGCTTACGGCTGAGATGCGGACTCGGGGGAGAACAGCGTGGTACACGCGCCGGTGATGATCCGGTTGGTCTCTCGCGGAACGGGCCGCAGAACGAAAACCGAGACATCCGCACTATCAGTTGCCTACGAAGCCGATCGCGCAATGCGTCACTTGAAAAAAATCGTTCTCGTTCACGACCGGGCATCTTGATTTCTCCAGTATACCGGCCGGCGCCCCCATGCGTGAAACGGACACTCGCCGGGCGCGGCGGACGTCGGCTCCCGGGTAGGGTGGAAAACATGACTGAGAGCGCTGCCGGTGCAGGGACCGGGACACGCCGGCAAGCCGTCGATCAGCTCTTGGCGTTCTTGGCGTGCGGCGAGTTGAACGCATTCGAACGTACCGCCACGGACTCCCGATTCGCGCCGACGATCTCCGATCGGGTGGAGCTGGCCGGGCACGCCGTCACCGAATGGCGGCACTATGAGCTGGTGGCCGGTCGCCTGACCGAACGCGGCGTCGACGTCAACGCCGCGATGAGCGTGTACGAGGCCCCACTGCAGACCTTCCACGACCGGACCAGGCCGCGCGATTGGTACGAGTCGTTGATGAAGGCGTACGTGTCCGACGGGATGGTCAATGATTTTTATCGCGCGTTCGCCGCACACTTGGACCCGTCAACGCGCGAACTGATCGAGCGGGTACTGGGACAGACCGGGCACAGCGCCTTCATCGTCGACCGACTGCGGCTGGCAATTGCCGACGACAATCGGCTCGGCGGACGCCTGGCTCTATGGGGGCGCCGTCTGGTTGGCGAAGCGCTCTCGCAGGCGGGTCACGCAGCCGAACGCGGCGGCCCCGGAATGATGGAATTGCTCGGTGACGACAATCAGCAGGCCGGCGCCGGCGAAGAATCGGGCGCGTCGTCCGGCGCTGCCCCGGACGAGCCGGGCGCCCGAATCAGCAGAATCTTCGCCATGATGACCGAAGAACATTCCCGCCGCATGATGGCGCTGGGCCTGAGTGCGTGACCGGGCCGACCGGCCCCGTCACGCACTCAGGCCCAGCGTCGCCGGCCCGAACGGAATAGCCGACGAATCGGCCCCGAGCATCAGCCCAACGAATTAAATGGGGCCGAAGCCGACGCGGTGCTGTTCCTCGGTGCCGATTTCGACGTAGCCGATCTGCGCGCCCGGGACGACAAGCGTGCGACCCTTTTTGTCGGTCAATTCGAGCACCGAGCCGTCAGCGATCGCCGCAGCCACGTCTTTCTTGACGTCGTCCTTGCCGGCCTCCGGCTCGAAGACGAGTTCGCGGTTCGTGTGTTGCACGCCAATCTTGATTTCCACTGAAGGCTCCTTTATGTCTGGTTCTGCTTACTCTAACCGCGCACTCGACAGTATTATTCACAGTCCGGCCTTTCCGGCGCGCGGTTCAGCGTCGAGCGAACGGCTCCCCGATGAGACAGCCAGGCAGTCCGGCAGCCCGGCAGCTGCTTGCCGGCGGCCTATCCGGCCTGCTTGCCGCCGGTCTGCGCGGTTTCGGCTTGCCCGGTCATGGGGAACCTGCTGATTCCGCGCCACGCCAGCCGGGCCGTGAGCTCGACGGCTTCGGCGCGCGGTACCGGATCCGGGTCGGCCAGCCAGTACCGCGCCGCCGATTCGGCCATGCCGGCCAGACCGCGGCCCAACAGCAGCGCTTCGGGTTTGTCCAGGCCGGTGTCGTCGGCGATGATGTCGGAAATTGCGGCGGCGCACGCGCTTTGCAGTTGTTCGACGCGGTCGGCGACGTCGTCGTCGCGCAAATCCGAGCCGAAGATCAAGCGGAAGGCGTGGTCGCCTTGCGCCACAAACGAGAAATAGGCGTCAATCGCGCCAAGTACGCGCAGCTTGTTGTCGTTCGTGGCCGCCAATGCGTCTTCTATGGCTGTCTCCAGCGCGAGCGCATTTGCATCGACGATCGCCAGATAAAGCTCGCGCTTACCGGGAAAGTGCTGGTAGAGCACTGGTTTGGAAACGCCCGCGACGTCGGCGATCTCCTCCATGGACGCTGCATGAAAGCCGCGCCGGGCAAAAACGTCTTGCGCTGCAGCAAGCAGTTGGGCTCGCCGGACGTCGCGCGGCAGTCGGGCACTTCGGGGCCGTGCTGGCTGGTTTTGTGACACGCCCAAATACTACGCGCCGGCGGTAGCCTGGACCGTATGAGCAAGAATTCCGCGCGACCGGCCGCCGTGGAACCGGCGGCGGAGCTGACCGCCGACGAAATCGGCCGGTATTCCCGCCAGTTGATACTGCCGGACATCGGGATGCTCGGGCAGCGTCGATTGAAGAACGCCAAGGTGCTGGTGATCGGCGCCGGCGGACTGGGCGCTCCGGCGCTGCTGTACCTGGCGGCCGCGGGCGTCGGCACGATCGGCATCGTCGACGATGACACCGTCGACCTGTCGAACCTCAGCCGGCAGGTCATTCATTCGATGGCCGACGTCGGCAGGCCCAAGATCGACTCGGCCGCCGAATCGATCGCCGCGCTCAACCCGCTGGTGCGCGTGGACAAGCATCGGCTGCGCTTGACCTCGGGCAACGCCGAAGAGATCTTTTCCCGATACGACGTCGTGCTCGACGGCACCGACAATTTCGGCACCCGCTATTTGATTTCGGACGCCGCCGCGGACGCCGGGAAACCGCACGTGTGGGGGTCGATCCTCCGTTTCGACGGTCAGGTGAGCGTCTTTTACGGCGGCGACGCCGGTGCCGGAGACGTCCGTGGTCCGACGTACCGCGATCTCTATCCGGAGTCGCCACCGGCCGGTCTGGCCCCGTCGTGCGAGGAGGCGGGCGTGCTCGGCGTCCTGTGTTCGTCGATCGGATCCGTCATGGCCGGTGAAGCCGTCAAGCTGGTGACCGGGATCGGACGAACCCTCATCGGCCGGCTACTCGTGTTCGACGCGCTTGACATGACCTGGCAGGAAATCCCGGTTGCGACCGGCGACACGCCGCCGCCGGCGCGCCCGGACCCGGAACCCGAACCGGTGCACGACGACTTCACGCCGCCGAGCGTGAGCGCGCCGGAGTTGGCGGCTCGGTTGGCCGACCGTGAAGCGGGTCGCGACGACTTCGAGTTGATCGACGTGCGCGGCCCGGCCGAGCACGACATCGTGGCGGTCCCGGGGGCACGGGTGCTCCCGCTTGCCGAATTCGAAACCGGCCGGGCGCTGGCCGAGCTTCCGTCCGACAAGGACATCATCGTGCACTGCAAGTCCGGCGGACGGTCACTGCGCGCCGTCCGGCTCATGCACGATGCGGGGTTCGCCCGGGCCATTCAAATGGACGGCGGCGTGCTGGCGTGGATCGACCAGGTCGCTCCGGATCAGCCGAAGTACTGACGGGGACGGCGTGGGACGATCGGCGACAATGCGCAGCCGCGTCCTCGTGCGCGGCCGGGTGCAAGGCGTCGGCTTCCGGTACTGGACCAGACGCGAGGCGGCGGCGCTGGGACTGACCGGATACGTCCGCAACACGGCGTCCGGCCTGGTGGAGGCGGAAGTTGAAGGCGAATCCGGCGCCGTGGCCGTAATGATCGACAAGTTTCAATCGGGCCCGCCGCACGCCCGCGTGGACCACGTCGACGTGCACACGGTGCCGACGACCGGCGCCGGCGGATTCGCCATCACCGACTGAACGCTGCCGATAGGATCGAAGGCATGGCCGACCCCGCGACTTTCGACGACTACGCCGAGCAGGTGTACGACGTCGTCGAAGAGATCCCGCCGGGGCGCGTGCTGACGTACGGTGACATCGCCGAACTCATCGGCTCGGGCGGCCCGCGCCAAGTTGCGGCAGTCATGTCGCGCGGCGTCGGCGGGCCGTGGTGGCGCGTCGTCCGCGCCGACGGGTCGCTCCCCGAACGGCTGGCCGGGCGGGCGCGCAGCCACTACCTGGCCGAGCGCATGCCGTTGATGCCCGGCACCTACCGCGTGCGGATGAGCGCTGCCCGCTGGACCCCTGCCCGGTGCCCCCAGCCGTCGTCGTCGGTGCCGGATGATCAAATCAAACCATGAGACCGTTCTTCACCGCGCCCGCCGAGCCGCACGCTGCGGCGAGGCATGCGCCGGACGCCGGGCAGCAGGCGGCGTCCGACGCCGTCCGTGCCGGCGCATCGGTCATCGTCACGGGGGCGCCGGGCACCGGTAAGACGACTGCCGTCGTCGACTGCGTGGAGGCGGCCGTACGCGCCGGCACGCCCATTGATCGAATAGTCACGCTGGCGCCGACCCGGCAGTCGGCAGCCCGGCTACGCCAGTTGCTCAGCGACCGGATCGACGTGCCGAGCCGTGGTCCGTTGGCCCGGACGCCGCACAGCCTGGCATTCAGCCTGGTCGGCGCCAAGGACGCGGCAGCCGGCCGCCCGTTGCCGAGTTTCATTTCCGGACCCGAGCAAGACCGCATCATCGCCGACCTACTGGCCGGCCACGCGGCCGGCGAAGGCAAGATGCCCGAGTGGCCGGACTCGATGGGCCCCGACGTCCGCGCGACGGCCGGATTCCGGCACGAACTGCGCGAAGTGCTGATGCGCGCCTTGGAATGGGGGATCGATTCTCGTCGACTCGCGGAATTGGCGCGTGCGGCCGACCGCCCCGAATGGCTGGCATGTTCGACGCTGCTTGACGAATACCTGCAGGTGACCACGATGCAGTCCGAGAATGCCCTCGACCCGGCGGCGGTGATCGCGGCAGCGGTCGACGTGTTGGACGACATGTCCGGCGACGTCGATTTCGCGGATTGGCGGCTGCCGGACCTGCTGGTTGTCGACGACTTGCAGGACTTCACCGAAGCCGGAGCCCGGCTGATCGACGTGCTGGTCTCGCGCGGGGCCGCGCTGCTGGCAACCGGCGACCCGGATGCCACGTCTCAGGCCTTCCGCGGCGCCGAGCCGACGCTTCCGGCCGACGCCGATACCCGGTGGGCCGGCGCCCGGGAATTCCGGCGCGTCACATTGCCGTCGAGTCACCGGCAGACCCGGAGTCTCCGGGAAGCGACGGGGCGGGTGACCGAACGGATCGGCACGGCGGCCGGATTCCGGCACCGGCGCCCTGCCGCATCCGATGACGGCGAACCAGTCACCGTTGCGGTCCTGCCGTCCACGGCCGGAGAGCACGCGTATATCGTCCACACGCTGCGCAGCGCCCACCTGTCACGCCGGCCGGTCGCATGGAAGGACATGGCAGTCGTCGTCAGGTCGGCATCGATTTTGCCGGGACTGCGCCGGGAACTTGCGGCGGCCGGCGTGCCCACCGACCTGGCCGCGCCCGATCTTCCGCTCGCCGACGAACCGGCCGTCCGGCCGCTGCTGATGGCCATTCGGATGGCCTTGCGCCCCGATCCGACGCCGACCGTCGACGAGACTCTCGACTTGCTCACCAGCAGAATCGGCGGTGCCGACTCGGTAGTCATGCGCCGCTTGCGGATCGCCTTGCGGGAGCAGGAGCGCGCCGGCGGGGGAACGCGGGGCAGCGATGAGCTCCTGGCCGAAGCGCTTGGTCATCCGGCCGGACTGGACATGCTTCCGCACGCTCTGACGGCGCCCGTGCGCCGGGTCGCCGCCGTGCTGAGTGCTGCCCGGGAGAACGCCGACGGCACCGCACACGAAATCTTGTGGGCCGCATGGCAGGCCGCCGGCGTGGCGGACTCGTGGGCGCGGTCCGCGCTGGGTGACGATGCCGAATCGTTGCAGACCGGGGCCGATCTGGACGCGCTGATGCGGCTCTTCGCGGCCGCCGAGAAGTACAGCGAAGTGTTCGTGGGCCTCGGGGCGGAAGGTTTTGGCGCGCATATCGAGGGTCAGCAGGTGGCCGAGGACACCCTTGCCGGTCGCGGCAGGCGTGATGACGCGGTCACTTTGCTCACGGCGTCCGGCGCGTCCGGTCGCGAATGGGATCTGGTGGTCGTCCCGGCCGTCCAGGAAGGCGGGTGGCCGAATCTCACGCTTCGCGGGTCACTGCTGGGCGCCGGCGACTTGGCCGACGTGCTGAAAGCGCGGCCGCGTGCCGATCCGCGTGCCGCCCGGCGTGAGATTTTGGATGACGAGTTGCGGACCTTCACGGTGGCGATTTCGCGGGCGAGGCGCCGGCTGGTCGTCACGGCGGTCCGGGACGACGATCAGACGCCGTCGCCGTTCCTCGAACTCGTCGATCCCCCGGACGCCGATGACTCCCCGCGCCCCTTGACGGAAGTGCCCCGGCCGCTCAGCCTACGCGGTCTGGCCGCCGCGCTTCGCTCGAAGCTGATCGCCGTCATAGCGGAGATGCCCGGGGGCGCCGACGCCGGTACCGCGACATCGGGCGGTACCGTAACGCCGCCCGATCCGCTCGACGGGCTGAGCGCCGAAGAATGCGCGGCGCTGCTTGCCGAGCTGGCCGGCGAGAACGTGCCCGGCGCATCAGTGCACGACTGGTACGGCCAATTAACGCCGTCAAGCACCGAGACACTCTACGCGGGCGAAGAAACGGTGCCGGTCAATCCGTCTCAGGTGGAGAAGTTCAATGAGTGCGCTCTGCGGTGGTTCTTGGAAACACACGGCGGCACGGCAGCCGACAGCGTGGGACAGAGCGTCGGCAACCTCGTGCACGAACTCGCCCACGAATTCCCGACCGGCGGCCTCGAGCCGATGTTGCACGCGCTGGGCGAGCGTCTGGGAGGACTGCCCGTCGAGTCCGCGTGGGAGGCCGCACAGCAGCGCCGCCGCGCCGAATCGATAGTCACCAAGTTGAACTCGTACCTGGTGGCGCACGCCGACATTCTGCTTGGCACCGAGATCTCGTTTGAAACCCGTTCCGGCCGGGCGCTCATGCGCGGACGCGTCGACAGGGTCGAACGCGGTGCCGACGGCGGCCTTGTGATAGTCGATTTGAAGACCGGCGGCACGAAGCCTGCCGGCGACGAGCTGCCGCGCAACGCCCAACTGGGAAGTTATCAGGCTGCCGTCGAAGCCGGGGCCTTCGACGAACTCGCCGGCGGGCCCGCCGTCCCGGCCGGGGCGAAGCTCCTGCAATTGGCCACCAACAAGGCCGCTTCCGAGCAGCGGCAAGCGGCACTTGCCGACGACGACGATCCCGACTGGGCCACCGCGCTGGTCCGGGCGACCGCCGAGGGCATGGATTCCGCCGCGTACACGCCCACCGTGAACGAGCACTGCCCGATGTGCCCGGTCCGCTCGTCCTGCCCGCTGATGTCCTCCGGAGAACTGCCATGAACAGTCGGCCCCGCTATTCGGCAACGGCCATCGCCGCGGCACTCGGCCAGCACACGCCGACCCCCGAACAAGCCGCCATCATCGAAGCGCCGCTGGACCCGTTGCTGGTCGTGGCCGGCGCCGGATCGGGCAAGACCGAGACCATGGCGGCGCGGGTCGTCTGGCTGGTGGCGAACGCGTACGTGCGTCCGGAAGAAATCCTCGGGCTGACGTTCACCAGGAAGGCGGCCGGCGAACTCGCCGAACGCATCCGATTGCGCTTGGGCACCCTACGCCGCCGCGGGCTCATCGACAACGACGAGACCGGCCTTGGCCTCGACGTTCCGACGGTTGCCACCTACAACGGTTACGCGGCCGGGCTCGTCAAAGATCACGGGCTGCGCCTGGCGGTCGAGCCGGATGCGCAGATGCTGACGGACGCCGGCCGGTGGCAAATCGCCCACGAGGTCGTCCGGTCTGCCGGTGCCGACGAACTCGGCGACTTCGACACTCCGGCGTCCACGATCACCAAGGCGGTACTGTCGCTGGCCGGCGGCGTGAGCGAACACCTACAGCAGCCGTCGGCGATCGCCGACCTCGTCGACTCCGTGCTGACCCGGGTCGAATCGCTTCCGCGGGACGCAAAGACGGCGGCCGACACCGAAGTCCGCGGCGGCAATCCCGGAAGACCGTACGCCGAGGTCAAGAAGGACTTATCGAAACTCGCCATCAAAAAGGCCCTCGTCCCGCTCGTGGAACGGTTCAATCGGCTGAAGACGGACCGCGGATATCTCGATTTCGGCGACCAGGTGCGTCTGGCCGAACAATTGGCCCGCACCATGCCGGCCGTCCGCGAAGGAGAACGCGCACGCTGGTCGGTCGTGATGCTTGACGAATACCAGGACACGTCATATTCGCAGCTGAAACTCCTGACTCGGCTGTTTGGCGACGGCCACAGCGTCACGGCCGTCGGCGACCCGCTCCAATCGATCTACGGATGGCGCGGCGCCAGCGCCGGAAATCTTGAAGACTTCCCGCTCGACTTCTCATCCGGCGGCAGACCGGCGGCCGTGAAGTACCTGTCGACAAGCTGGCGCAACGACACGAATATCTTGCGCACCGCCAATTTGCTGGCTCGTCCGATTCGCGATCCCGACGCCCCGCCGCTGGCGCCTGCTCCGACGGCGGGGGAGGGCGATGTCGTCGCGTCGGTCTCGCCCGACTACGACACCGAAGTCGGCGCTCTCGTCGAATGGGTTTCCGCGCAGCGCACGCTGCCCGGAAATGGCGACGGCGCGCCGCGCAGCATTGCCGTGTTGTGCCGGAGGCGTTCACTGTTTCCGGCCATCGAGGGGGCGCTGCGACTTGCCGACATCCCGGTGCAAGTCATTGGACTGGGCGGCCTGTTATCGACGCCGGAGGTTTCCGACATCGTCGAGACCCTCCGCGTCGTCGACGATCCCGGGCGCGGAGACGCGCTCATGCGGCTGTTGACGGGTAACCGCTGGAGACTCGGCGCAGCGGACATCGCTGCGCTTGCGCGGTACTCGCGCCGGGTGCACGGCGTCCTCCGTGACGACACGATGGAGTCCGACGCGGTCGACAGGTACAGCGTGGCCGACGGTCTCGACAGCTTGTCCGCCCGTGATGACCGGCACGAGATCACCGCCGACGGCCTCGACAGGATGATGCGGCTTGCCGCAATGCTACGGAGGCTTCGACGCAAAACCTCCGGCGCGCTTCCGGATTTGGTGCGCGACACCGAACGCGAACTGCTGCTCGACGTGGAAGTCGCTGCCCGGCCCGGTTATTCGCCCGGAATGGCACGCACGCACCTCGATGCTTTTGCCGACGTCGCTGCGAAATTCGTGATGTCCGGCCCGGCCCCGACTCTCGGCGCCTTTTTGTCCTGGATCGATGCTGCCGAATCGGAAGAACGCGGTCTGGCGGTTCGCGGCGTGGAACCGGTGCCGGGCGCTGTCCAACTGATGACGGTGCATGCGGCCAAGGGGCTCGAATGGGACGCAGTGGCGATCCCGCAACTCGTCGAGGACGTGTTTCCGGCAAAGGCCCGCAGCACCGCCGGATGGCTGGACCTGCCCAGCCTTCCGTACGAGCTTCGCGGAGACAGGTCGAACCTGCCGGTCTGGCACTGGCGCGAATCGGCCCATCAAGCCGAACTGAACGAAGAGCGGAACACGTTCCGCAAGGCGGTCAATGAAAATTACTTGAGCGAAGAACGCCGGCTCAGCTACGTCGCCATGACCCGAGCCCGCCGGGCTCTGTGGCTCGGTGCCTCCTACTGGGGCGACGGCAAAACCCCGCGGAGCGTCTCCCGATTTGTCACGGAGCTCGTCGATGCCGGGCTGATCGGCGCTGACGACTGGCCCGAAGCGCCTGCCAAGGGCGACGAGAAGCCCGCGCCGTCCGACACGATAGCGCCGCAATGGCCGGCAGCCGCCGGTACCGACGCGGCTGCCGTACACCGCAGCGCGGCAGCCGAAATGGTGCGCGCCCGGGAAGCCGGCCCGGAGAGCCGGGAACACGTCGACGGTGCGATCCGGGGCGAGATCGACATGCTGCTTGCCGAACGAGAAGCCGGGCGTTCGTCGGGTATCGCCCTGCCGTCGCGGCTGAGCCCGACCCGGCTGGTCGGCATCGATGCCGACCCGGAAGCGGCGGCCATGCGGCTGGCCCGCCCGATGCCGCGCGGGCCGTCCCGGGCAGCGCGGCTCGGGACTGCGTTCCATGCCTGGCTGGAATCGGGATTCGGCCAAGCAGCTCTTCTCGAGCCGCACGACGTCGCCGGAAGTACCGGCGGCCGCGCCGCAGACGCGGCCGACGGCCACGAAGCCGATCTTGCCGCGTTGAAGCAGACGTTCACGGCCTCACGGTTCGCCGACAGGGAGCCGGTCGCAGTGGAAAGCGGTTTCGAGATGCGCCTCGGCCCCGTGACGGTCCCCGGCAAGATCGATGCCGTGTATCACGACGCCGACGGGTACGAGATCGTCGATTGGAAGACCGGACGCCGTCCCGACGCCGACCGGCTGGTGCATACGCGCCTGCAACTTGCCGTTTACCGGCTCGCTTACGCCGAACGGATGAACGTGCCGCCCGAACAGATCAGGGCAACGTTCTTCTTTCTCGGATCGAACAGCGAAGTGAACTACCCCGGTCCGGACGGAGAGCTACCGGACGAAGCCGAGCTCGTTGCCGCGCTCGGCCGGTATTACCGGGCCGACTGAGCGTCGGGTTCGTCGTCCGGGTCGTCGGGCTCGTCGTCGGTGTCGCCGGCGCCGCGCGAATCGGCATCGGTCGAATCCTCGTGAGCATCGTCCGAGCCGGCACTCGCGAACAAGTGCTCGTCAAGATCGACGAGCATGGCCTCGCCATCGTGGATGATGGCGTCATCGTCGAGACTGACGCCATAAAGCAGCCACCCGGCCAGCGCCAGTTCGCTGAGCAGCTCGGCGCGCTCGCGCAATTGCGGCGACGGCGGCTCGGCCCTTGCCCCGGCGTACGCCTCGAAAATCGTGTCGACCGCGTCCGGCTCGGCCGCGGCGATCAGCCAGGACAGGTCGTCGGCCGGGTCGGCGATACGAGTCTGAGCCCACCCGGTGATCGACTGGATCGCGGTGCCGCGGGCCAGCACGCGGTCCTCGGACAATTCACCGTGATTGATGCACGGCTGAAACCGCCACAGCCCCACATTCTCGAGCTTCTCTTCCCACCGCTGCAACAGCCGCGGGGGGACCTTGCCGGTCTCGGCCGCCTGATCGAGTTCGGCAAGACGGCGGTGACGGTAGTCCTCCGCATCGTAGTCCGGCAGACCGGTCTCGCGGGCCGTGGCCGGATCGAGTTCGTGAATTGCCGCGATTGCGCGACCCAGGGACGCGGCAAGCGAATCGGGGCCGCTCGTCAACTCGCTCAACTGGATCGGCGTGCCCGCCATCGGCTCGTACACGTACGCCTTGCCCTTGCCGGCGAACGGGTCGGCCGCCCCGTGCGAGTCAAGCCGCAACGACCCGACGTCCCCGGTGCCGGTCCTGCCGACAACCTTGGGCAGGGCGAACGGCAACGCATTGCGCATGGCGGGCGTGAAGACATCGAGGACGCTGCGCTCGGCATCGCCGCGCAAGGCCTCCATCGGCGTGAGCGCGACGTGGATGAGGAGCTCTCGGTGCGCATCGTCGGCAAGCACGGCGGACACGCTGTCGGCGGTGGCCGACTGCATCCGCACGGTTGTCGGAGCGAAACCGGGCACTGCGGCAGTGGAAAGCGCGGCGAGGCGCAACGACGTATTGCTCACGCCATTCACGTTATGCAATGGGAGCCGATTTGCCCACCAGTGGCACTCGGTGAGTCGCAAATTAACAGATATCTTTCACGTCCGACCGGCTTGCAGGTCGAGCGCCCGATCACGGCGTCGGACCTCTTTTGTACGGTTGACGCATGACGTCCCGCGAAACTCAGCCCTTGAACGACCTGGCATTGTCGCGGTCGGTCCTCGATCGAAAAGACGAACTTCGGAACGATCCGAAACTCTTCGATGCGCTCTGGGCCGACGAACGCACCAGGATCATGGTGCTGCATCGCGGAAAGACGCTTGTCGCCTCGGGCCGTGTGCGATTGTTCACTCCGGACGAGGTCACTACCGGCACGTTGCGCATCTTCCTGGGACAAACGCGTCCGGCAGACCCCGACCTGCCGCCGGGCAGCCCGATCGTCGGCCAGGTTTTGAGCGATCGCAGCGCCGAAGAACTCGAACCGGACGGCGACAAATGGTTCGGACTGCGCGACGTCGTGCCGGAACTGCCCGAGCGCGACGCCGGAATGCTCATCCAGATGCAGGCAATAGTCAATTGGCACTTGACTCATTCCTACTCTCCCCGGCACGGCGGGCTGACACTTGTCGAACACGGCGGCTGGGTTCGCCGGGACGTCGAGGGCGACACCGAATACTTCCCGCGCACCGATCCGGCAGTCATCATGACTGTGATCGACGAGTCGGATCCGGACGAGGAACGGCTCCTGTTGGCGCACAATGCGAACTTCCCCGACGGCAGATACTCCACCCTGGCCGGATTCGTCGAGCCGGGGGAGTCGCTCGAGGACGCGGTCATCCGCGAGGTGCACGAGGAGACCGGAATAGTCGTTTCCGAGCCGCGCTACCTCGGATCCCAGCCGTGGCCGTTTCCGGCGTCGCTGATGCTCGGATTCACGGCAAGCGCCGATACGACGTCGATCACCGTGGACGGCGAGGAAATCACGCATGCCCGGTGGTTCACGCGTGACGAGCTGGCCGGCGCCGTGGCTTCCGGGGAGATCTCCATTCCCACCTCGTTCTCGATCGCCAGCAAACTGATCGAACGCTGGATGGGCCGGCCACTGCCGTGACGCCCGACGAGATCCTGCAAGAGCTCGACCCCGAACAGGTCGAAGCCGCCCGGTCAATCGGCGGTCCCGTGTGCGTGCTGGCCGGAGCGGGGACGGGCAAGACCCGCGCCATGACGCATCGCATCGCTTACGCAGTGTCGGCCGGGATGTACAAGCCGACCCAGGTGCTGGCAGTGACCTTTACGGCACGCGCTGCCGGTGAAATGCGAGCACGGCTGCGCGATCTGGGTGTGAGCGGTGTGCAGGCGCGCACGTTTCATTCGGCGGCACTGCGTCAGCTGCAGTACTTTTGGCCGCAAGGCGTCGGCGGGCAAATGCCCAAACTTGCCGAGCACAAGGCGCCGCTCATCGCCGAGGCCGGTTCGCGACTGCGCCTGACCACGGACCGGACGGTCATCCGCGATCTTGCCTCCGAGATCGAATGGGCAAAGGTCTCACTGCTCACACCGGAACGCTACGAGGCCGAACGGGATCCACGCGAGGTCCCCGGCGGTTTCGACGTGGCGACGTTGTCCCATCTGCTCCGCACGTACGAAGACGTGAAAACCGAGCGCTGGGTGCTCGACTTCGAAGACGTCCTGCTGCTGATGGCGGGGTTGATGCGCGACCGCGACGACATCGCCCGGCAAGTGCGCAGCCAATACCGGCATTTCGTCGTCGACGAATATCAGGACGTCTCGCCGATCCAGCAACGGCTGCTCGATTTATGGCTGGGCGACGGCGACGACCTGTGCGTCGTTGGCGATCCGAGCCAGACCATCTACTCGTTCACCGGAGCCAGCCCGCAATATTTGCTCGGCTTCACGGCGCGCTACCCGCGGGCGCACGTGGTCAAACTCGTGCGCGACTATCGGTCGAGCCCGCAGATCATTCACACCGCCAACCGCTTGCTGGCACACGTGCCGCGTTCCGCGCGGCTCGAGCTGCAGGCCGTCCGGGAGGCGGGCGCCGAGCCGACCTACCGCGAATACGCCGACGATGAGGCCGAGGCCGAAGGCATTGCCGCGGCCGTGAAGGCAGAAATCGACGCGGGTATCGCTCCGGCCGAGATCGCACTGCTCTATCGCACCAACGGCCAAAGCAGTCTGTTCGAGGAGGCGCTGTCGAGTGCCGGCGTCGGATACCTGGTCCGCGGCGGTGAACGATTCTTTTCCCGTCAGGAAGTCCGCGACGCGATCTTATTGCTGCGCGGGGCGGTGCGCGCGGTCCCGGCCGGGGAACCGATCGGCCAGTCGGTGCGCGACATCCTGACATCCGTCGGGTGGAAGAACGAGGCGCCCGGCACGGCCGGAGCGGCACGCGAACGCTGGGAGTCGCTGCGGGCGCTGGTGTCCTTGGCCGACGAGGTGCAGGCCCGCCCCGCCGAGACGCCCGCCACGCTTGCCGATTTCATAGCCGAACTGGATGAACGGGCAAGCCACCAGAACGCGCCGACAGTACAAGGCGTCACGCTGGCGTCGCTGCACGCGGCCAAGGGGCTCGAATGGTCAAGCGTGTATCTGGCCGGCCTGACGGAAGGCCTGATGCCTATCTCGTTTGCGCAGACCGGCGAGGAAATCGAAGAAGAACGCCGCCTGTTCTACGTCGGCATCACCCGGGCCAAGCACGAGCTGCACCTCAGCTGGTCGCTCAGCCGGCCCGGAAACACCCGAGCGAACCGGCGCCGGTCACGTTTTGTCGCCGAACTGCAGCCGGACGCCGGGCCCGCCGCACGCCGTCCGCCGCGACGTCCCGCGCGAGCGCCCAAGGCACGACGGCAGCTGCCGACCGTCTGCTCGGAATGCGGCCGCCGACTCGGCAACCTTCGCGAGCGCAAACTCGGCAGATGCTCCGACTGCCCGCCGAACTACCACGAGCCGACGTACGAAGCATTGAAGGCGTGGCGCAAAGCCACAGCCGTCGAAGCCGGCATCCCCGCGTACGCCGTCTTCACCGATTCGACTCTTGCCGCGATCGCCGGCACGTTGCCTCGCGGCGCCGACGCTCTGGCGGACGTCTCCGGCGTCGGAGCCGTCAAACTGGACCGCTACGGCCAGGCGGTATTGCAGATCGTTGCCGACACCCGCGGACAGAGCCCCGCTGCGGCTTTGGAAGAGTACCGCGACGACGAGTAAAAGAGGGCCGATTACGGGCCGAAAATACTTTTTGACTAATTATTCGAAAAATAAGTGGCGGCCCGACGTCCGCTTGGTTAGTGTGTAACACGTCAGCAAAAATGCGGCGGCCGGGCGCGGCTGCCGCCGGAAGAGAAAGGGGTGGAAAAACAGTGATGATCGATACGACTACAGGTGCTCGCGTTGACGCGGCAACGGGAATTCTCGTGCCCACTGATGCGTGCCCACCCCGGGTATCCCTGTCGAGTTAGCCGTTCATTTCACGGCTCTCGCCGCGGTCCCGGAACAACGGGAACCGCGGCTTTTTTCTTGTCCGCAGACAGCTGATCCGCGTGTCCCGGCACAGACCGACCGACCATATCGATCTAAAGGACTCGACTATGTTGTTGCCCGACTTGGACTCCGGGCTCATCGCTGAAGACTCGACACTCGCCCCCTGCCAATCCAACGACCCGGATCTGTGGTTCGCCGAATCGCCGCGCGACATTGAACAGGCCAAGGCGTTGTGCGCAGGCTGCCCATTCCGTGCCGAGTGCTTGCGCGGTGCACTGGACCGCAATGAGCATGCCGGCGTGTGGGGCGGCCAACTGCTGGTAGCCGGCGAAATCGTGGCACGGAAGCGAGGACGCGGCCGTCCCCGCAAGGTTGCATGACCGCCGGTCAGGCCGATTGGCGGTCGGCCGCCGGCACCGGCCAGGTGCACCCGCACTCCGGGTACGGCAGCAGTGGCGTTGTCGACGTCGTCCCGTCGACGATCGACAACGCCACAGTTGCCGAATAGCTGGCCGGCCGGGCGAACCCGTCGAGGAACGTCATTGCGTGAAGTGCCGCCATGGAGGCCAGCGCATCGGCGACCGCGGCATCGACCGGCGCCCGTTCAAAGCTTCCCGGCAATTGCGACGCAATCACCGGCCACCACGGCTGCGTATCGCGGCGGTACAGTTCGACGCACCGCAGACAGCACGTCGAACCCGGTACGACGAGGGGGCCGATACTGCCGCCCGTCTCGGTGACGACCACCGCCAGATGCGGCTGGTCGCGACGGAGCAGATCGCGGGCCAGTATCGGATGGATCAAATCGTGCCCGACGACTACGCACAAGTCACGGTGGTCGCGGGGAACATCGGGCTCGACGCGGACGCGGCCGACTCCGGCGGCAACCAGGCCGTCGGCAACGACGGACGTCACCGGCGCAGGCCCGACGACGGCGACGGTTCGGCCGGCACGGTCGGCCGCCAGATCGTCGCTGTGACACCCGTACGTCAACGCGGCCTGCACCGGTCCGCTTTGGCCCGGGGGCCTGGACCCGGACCGGTGCGGGGGCACCAACACGCCCGATCCGTCGAGCGCGCGGACCAGATCGGCCGCACGTGTGCGCGGCACCCCGAGTCGCGCGGCCAAACTGTAGTACCCGCCGTCGCCGATGCCGTCGGCCAATGCCGCCACGAGACGGTCGTCGCATTCATCGAGCCCGTCCAGACAGGCCCGGACGTCGCCCACGCCGATCTGCAGACTGGATGTCGATCGCCAGGCCTTGCGCAGCGCGGCGTTCAGTTGCAGCCACATTGCCGCTCACCCCATTCATCACAGGTCATTTGCACGCAGTTTACTATTATTTAATGCGTATTGACGATGTTTGACGATGTTTGTTAACCGCGGCGGAGTGACATCGGAGTGTCGGTGGCGACCGATACAGTCATCTCAACGGCCATTCGGGCGAGCCCGGCTATCATCGGCCGGTGCGGATGGGCGATCACGGCGGGAGGAAGCGTCATGGGTGAGCAATTGGCCACGGTGCGTTCGGCGGATTCGCTACGCGAATCCGGCCTTTTGGAAGTCCGTCGGTCGGCCCGGCGGAAAAAAACCGTGCAGGCCCGCATGCGCGGCAAATCGATGGTGCTGTACGTGCCGGATCGGCTGTCGCGTACTCAGGAAGACGAGTGGGCAGTGACGATGTGGAATCAAATCCACGGACGCCGCCGAGCTCGGAACCAGGCAATGTCCGACGAGGCGCTTGCGGGCCGCGCCCGCGCGCTTTCGGAACGGTATTTCGACGGAGCGGCAGTCCCGTCCAGCGTGCGCTGGGTCGGAAATCAACACACGCGGTGGGGCTCGACGTCGATTCAATCCGGCGCCATTCGCCTCTCGGATCGACTGAAGGCCATGCCGCCATGGCTGACGGACTCCGTGCTGGTTCACGAACTCGCCCATTTGATCGAACCGTCCCACAATGCGGCCTTCCGCGAACTCGTCGGGCGGTATCCGTACACCGAGCGGTCCGACGCCTTCCTCGAAGGGTTCAGCTACGGGGCCGGGTGGAAGCAAGTCGACGGGCCGCCTCCGGAATGACGGGGATCAGATCGGGTACCGTCGATTCCGGCAACTCCCGGGCGGGAAACCAGGCGACGTCGAGACTTTCGTCGCTGACGCGCACCGGCGCGGCATGCGGCACGGTGCCGATGAACTCCACGTCCAGGTGCTCCCGACATTGGCCAAAACGCTCGCCCAGTGGATGGCGATCCAGGCGCCAGATGCCCGGCAACAGCCGGACGTCGTCGATCCCGCTTTCTTCGCGCGCCTCCCGGGCCGCCCCGGCGGCCAACGACGCGTCGCCGGGCTCGAGGTGACCGCCGAACTGCATCCACAGCCCTGCCTTGCGGTGCAACGTGAGCAATACGTGCGCAGCCGGCTCGTCGAACACGAGGCAACTCGCCGTGAAATGCGCCGGCCCGCCGTCCTTGCGTACCGATGCCTCGCCGGCCCCGGCGAATTCCAGAAAATCCGCCCGCAGCCGATTGTCGGCCGGAGATAATCCGGTCAATTCGGCAACGACCGCCCGGTGCAGATCGGCGAACGTCATTTCCGTACGACCCTGCCGAGCGCCTCGTGGCTCCTAATTGCCCGGCTCGCCGTTGCCCGGCTTGTCGTCGTCGGACTTGTCATTGCCGCCCTGTTCGTCGTCAATCAACTCACGCAACGCGGCATCCATGGCGTCGCTGTCGGCCTGATGCTTCTCGCGGCGCTCGTAATAGCCCAGCGGGTCGTCCAGGTCGGAGGCATCGGGAAGCAGATCGGGATGCGACCAGACGGCATCCCGCGCTTCGGCGCCGCGTTCACGGGCAATGGTCGCCCACAAGGCCGCGGCATCGCGCAGCCGCCGGGGGCGAAGTTCCAACCCGACAAGTGTGGCAAAGGTATTTTCGGCCGGGCCGCCGGCGGCGCGCCGACGGCGCATCGACTCGCGGAGACTGTCGCGGCTGGCAAGCGCCGACGTGGCGGCATGCGTGACCTCGTCCACCCAGCCTTCGATGAGAGCCAGTGTCGTCTCGAGTCGCTTCAGCGCATTCTTTTGCGTTTCGGAGGTCGACATCTCAAACATGCCCGACGACAGCTGGTCGGTAATACTGCTGGGATCGTTCATGTCGATCTTGGAGGCTAGGTCCTCGAGTCTCGACGTGTCGACCTGAACGCCGCGCGCATATTCCTCCACCAGAGTGAGCACATGCGAGCGGAGCCACGGGGCATGCTCGAACAACCGGATGTGCGCGTCCTCGCGAACCGCCAGATAAATCCGCGCATCGTCCTCGGACACTTGGATATCGCCGGCGAATGCGGCGATATTGTGCGGCAGCAGGGCCGCGTGACCGTCGCCGAGCAGCGGAAGGCCGATTTCGGTGGATGTCAGCACCGAGCCGGCAAGTGTCCCGACGGCCTGACCGAGCTGTGTGCCGTAAATGCTGCCGCCGACCGATTGCATCATTTGGCCCGCGCCGGCCAGCATTCCGCGCATTTCTTCGGGCGCTTGCTCGAGCATGCTCTCCGACATGGCTCGCGACACGCTGGACGCGACCGGCCCCGCCAGGGATTTCCAGGTCGGCATGGTTTGTTCCACCCACTCGGCGCGGGAGAGGGCCCCGGCACGGGCCACGGCGGTCGGTATCGAAGTGGCTTCGTCCAGCCACAGTTGAGCCAACCGGAACGCCTCGTCGACGGCCCTGACATCCACTGCGCTCACGCTGGGATCGTCGCCCGCGGCTTTCGCCCGGGCCGTGTCCTGCGCCAGCTTCCAGTTGATGGGGCTCGACGGGTCGGCGTTGCTCATCCACTGTTGCACCTGGGCGAACACCTGCTGAAGTGTTGCCGGGTCGGTCGGTATGCCGGCGGCGGAGAGCTGCTCCGGATCGATTCCCCCGGACGAGAACATCTGGGAGAAAGCATCGGCGAACGGATTGTTCTGCCCGGAATCATTGCCCGACTCGTCGTCGCCCGGCAGATCAGGCGTGTTGTCGGGATGATTTGAATCAGCCATTGTGTGCGTCACTCCTGACGTGCTGTGATAGGTCTACTTTCCACCGTAACGACCCGGCCGGTGTCAATCGTCCCCGAGCCGGCGAAAAGATGCGCGTTATCGCTCTGAGCACAATTTAAAGGCTGGGCATGCGGCGGCGTTCGGCAACCTCGGCGCCCGCTGCATTCTCGACGCGCGCGTGCGGACGGCGACCGGCAAAGCGCATCAGGGAGATGCGGGTGTCTGCCGGGCGGGGCCGGTCGCCTAGACTAATAGTCCGACATATCGCGGCGCATCGTGGAAGGCGCCGGCGAAGACAAGGGCGCCGTCGCCCTGGCAACCGCCGGCACGTCGAAGGGACTCGAGTTCGTGTCAAATCGTCCGGAAGCCGATTCGGCTCCGCCGTCCTCGGCTGCGCCGTTCCGGGCCGCCCGACCGCCGCGGGCACGGCGGAAGAGCGTACTGATGGTCGTTTGCGGCATCCTCGCGGCCGCGCTGCTCGTCGTCATGTATGAAATGCCGGCGCCGTACGTCATCGAGCTCCCCGGGCCGGCATTCAACACGTTGGGAAAGACGCACGGCAAGAAGCTGCTGGAAGTCTCCGGGCACAAGACGTACCCGACCACCGGCGCGCTGGACATGCTGACCGTCGGCGTCGAAGGCGGTCCGGGCACCCGGTTGGCCCTCGGCGACGTCGTCCAATCCTGGATCGATCCGCACAATTCGGTGGTACCGGAAGAAGCCGTCTACGCGCCGGGATCGACGTCGAAGCAAGTGAAGCGGCAAAACGCCGCCGAAATGTCGAATTCGCAGCAGAGTGCAGTGGCGGCCGCGCTGACGAACTTGGATAAGAAGTACAAGACGACGTTGACAATCGGCGGCCTGAGTCCCGATTCGCCGTCCCGCGGCAAACTGAAAGACGGCGATGTGCTCAAACGGATCGGCGATACGCCCATCAAGTCACTGAGCCAGTTGAAAACCGAATTGAACAAGATCGGCAAGGGCGGCAGCGTTCGGTTGGCCGTCGACCGCCACGGCTCGTCCCACTCGGCGACGGTGACTCCCGAGCATACGAAATCCGGCGTCCAACTTGGCGTGTTCGTCAACCAGAAGTTCACGTTCCCGTTCACCGTGAAAATCCGGCTGCAAAACGTGGGCGGCCCGTCGGCCGGGATGATGTTCGCGTTGGGGATCATCGACACGATTACGCCCGGGCCCATGACAGGCGGGCACAAGATCGCGGGCACCGGTACTATCAGTCCCGACGGTCAGGTCGGGCCGATCGGCGGCATCCGGCAAAAGATGTTCGGAGCCAAACACGGCGGTGCGAATTGGTTCCTAGCGCCGAAGTCGAACTGCGAAGAAGTCGCAGGCCATGTTCCAAGCGACTTGAGAGTCGTCAAAGTGTCCACCCTGTCCGACGCAAGGCATGCCGTCGAGGCGATCGCGTCGGGAAAGAATACGGACGCGTTGCCCAGCTGCTCCAGCGGAAAACCATCGCAATGATGTATCGAGGTAAAAACCAGTGACGTTCAGCCAGCAAGGTTCCACATCGAGCCGCAAGCCCGGGCGCCGGCGGTCTCCGCTGCTGCCCACTATCGGGATCGTCGTGGTGCTGCTGATCCTTTTCGTGATCTTCTCGCAGGTCTACACCGAAGTGCTGTGGTTCAATCAGCTGCACTTCCTCGACGTGTTCACCACGACCTGGATCACCAAGGCCATCATGTTCGTCGGCTCCGGCGTCATCATGGGCGGTGTCATCTGGTACATGATGCACATCGTTTACCATCGGCGCCCCGTGTACGTGCCGTCCACGCCGCAGCAGGAGAATCTCGACCGCTACCGCGAAGCGATTGAACCCCTGCGCAAGGTGATGATGGTCCTCCTGCCCATCATCATCGGGCTTTTCGCCGCCGCGTCCGGCGGTTCCAATTGGAAGACGGTGCTCGAGTGGCTGAACCGGACTCCGTTCGGGAAGACCGACCCGCAGTTCGGCCACGACATCTCCTTTTACGTCTTCACGCTTCCGTGGATCAACTACCTTGTCGGTTTCGCAACGGCAATCGTCGTGGTGTCGTTCATCATTTCGCTTGTCGGGCACTACCTGTACGGAGGAATTCGGCCGAGCCAGCAGCGGCAGATCGCCTTCAGCACGGCAGCGCGCGTGCAATTGTCGGTGCTCGTCGGAGTCTTCATCCTGCTGCAGGCCATCCGGTTCTGGCTGAACAGGTACGGCACCCTCTTCGATTCGGGCGGTTTGATCACGGGCGCCGGCTATTCGGACGTCAACGCATCGATTCCGGCGCATTCGATGCTCGCCATCGCGGCGGTCATCGTGGGACTGCTGTTCATCGTTTCGGCCGTCTGGGGCAGATGGCGCCTGCCCGTGATCGGCACTGCGCTGTTGATAGTCATGTCGATCGTCGCCGGCGGCATCTACCCCTGGGCTATCCAACGGTTCCAGGTCAAGCCCAGCGAGCAGTCGCTCGAGTCGACATACATCAAGCGCAATATCGACGCCACGCGTGCGGCCTACGGTATCGACGCCGTGAAGACCTCGAAATACAACCCGTCGCCCACGGGCAAGCCCGGCGCGCTGCGCAAGGACACCGAGACCACAGCGAGCATCCGACTGCTCGACCCGAATCTGGTGTCCGATTCGTTCCGGCAGCTTCAGCAAATCAAGCAGTATTACGGCTTCCCGAACCAGCTGGACGTCGATAGGTACAACTTGGACAACGAAAAACAGGACACGGTCATCGCCGTCCGCGGTCTCAGGCTGAACGGGATCGGCTCGGATTCGTCGTGGTACAACAGGCGCATCGTGTACACGCACGGGTTCGGAGTTGTCGCCGCATACGGCAACAAGCGCGCCGATGACGGACGTCCGGTCTTTTACGAGTCGGGAATTCCACCCAAGGGCAAACTCGGCAAATTCGAGCCGCGGATCTATTTCGGCGAAAGCTCACCGAAATACTCAATAGTCGGTGCGCCGAAAGGCGCCCAGGCCCGAGAGCTGGACTACCCGTCGGATACTGCCGCGAGCGGCCAGGTGAACTACACCTATCAAGGTGATGCCGGGCCCAATGTGGGCAATCTCTTCAATCGGTTGGCCTACGCCGTGAAGTTCCAGGACGAGCAGATCGTGCTGTCGGATGCCGTCAACAAGGATTCTCAGATCCTCTACAACCGCAAGCCGCGCGATCGAGTGAAGAAGGTGGCGCCCTACCTCACGATCGACGGCGATCCGTACCCGGCGGTTGTGAACGGACGGGTCAAGTGGATCGTCGACGCTTACACGACGACGCGCGGATACCCGTATTCGACTCCGCAGACGCTGGATGCCGCCACCGAGGACTCGAGCACGGCGCGCGCTCAGAACGTGTCGGCCCTACCGCAAAACCAAGTGAGCTATATCCGCAACTCGGTGAAGGCGACCGTTGACGCCTTCGACGGCTCGGTGAACCTGTACGCATGGGATCCCAAGGATCCGGTGTTGAAGACCTGGGAAAAGATCTACCCGGGTACCGTGAAGCCGGTCAGCGACATTTCCGGAGATCTCATGTCGCACGTGCGGTATCCGGAAGATCTATTCAAGGTGCAGCGCTCGCTGCTCGGCGCCTACCACGTGAAGAGCCCGGGCGCGTTCTACTCGACGCAGGACTACTGGGCGTCGCCGAACGACCCGACCGCACCAAAGCAGGTGGGGGCCAAGCCGCAGCCGCCGTATTACCTGACCTTGCAGATGCCCAAGCAGTCGAATCCGGCCTTCCAGCTCACATCGAGCTTCGTGCCGCGCACGGATGCCAACAAGACCCGAAGCATTTTGACGGGCTTCCTGGCGGCGGATTCGGATGCCGGCGATCAAAAGGGCAAGGTCTCCGATCAATACGGCAAGCTGCGGCTCATTCAGCTGCCGCGTGATGCCGCGGTGCCCGGACCGGGACAAGCGGAGAACAACTTCCGCTCCGATCCGAAGGTGCAATCGGCGTTGAACCTGCTGCAGCAGGGCGATTCCAAGGTCGAGTACGGCAACTTGCTCACGCTGCCGATCGGTGGCGGTCTGCTGTACGTGCAGCCGGTTTACGTGCGAAGCGCCGGCGAAACGTCGTATCCGTTGCTGCAACGCGTGCTTGTGTCGTTCGGTGAGCACATTGGCTTCGCCGGTACGCTCGACGAGGCACTGGACCAGGTGTTCGGAGGCAACTCGGGTGCCACGGCCGGCGATGCCAATGCGGCGAGCACGAAGGGAACGAATTCTCCGCAGGGGCCCGAGGACACGAACGGCGAGGGCAGCGAGGCGCCGGCGTCCGCCGAAAAGCAGTTGCAAAGCGCGTTGAAGGACGCCAAGAAGGCGATGAGCGACGGGAAAAAGGCCCTGAGCAACGGTGACTTCGGCGCGTACGGCAAGGCGCAAAAGCGTTTGTCCGATGCGATCTCCCGGGCCACCGCTGCTCAGGAAAAGATCAAGAGCGCTCAGAAGTCGAGTAGCAAATCCGGCAGTGATTCCGGCAAGAAGTCGGGCAGCAAGCCGTAACCGCGCGAGTCCCCGCCGGCGGCCCGGCCGGCGGGGACTTCGGGGCCGAACGGGCGTTGCGTGTCGGGGCTTTCGAGCCGCTCGAGTCCCCGTCGGCAGTGACGTGCAACACTCAATTTGCATGGCTCGCCATCGCTCACGTAGTGTAATAAACACATCGCGGGGTGGAGCAGTTCGGTAGCTCGCCGGGCTCATAACCCGGAGGTCGCAGGTTCAAATCCTGCCCCCGCCACGATAGAGAAAGTCCCGGCCGGTTCACCCGGCCGGGACTTTTTGCACGCGGATTTTTTAGCAGTCGACGCAGCACGCGGTGCCGGACTTCGTCTCTGAAGCCGCCACGGTGCCGCTAGGCGAGCCGGGCGAGCCCCAGGCCTGCCGCAACGGCCAGCACGGTGAGGATCAGCGTACCGGCGGCGTTGACGGCGGCCGAACCGTAGCGGCGCACTTGCAGCAGTCGCACTGTTTCAACGCTGGCCGTGCTGAACGTCGTGTATCCGCCCAGGAACCCGGTGCCGAGAATCGACGTCCATGCGGGGGAGGCCCCGTGATCAAGGACCATGCCGGTCGCGAACGCCAGCACCAGGGAGCCCGTGATGTTGATCATGATGGTCCCGACGGGAAGTGCCGTGCGGATCTTGGAACGGATCCATCCGTCCGCAATGAATCGGACAGCCGCGCCGACACCGCCGGCCAAAGCAATGAGGACTATCACAGCGTCTCGCCCGTCGGGCCGGAGTCGCCCGGCCACTCCGGGCCGCGCCGGCGTTGCATCAAGCGGTGTTGTCCGGCAGCGGTCCAAATGCCCGCAGCCGCTGCCGCAGTCCCCAAAAGGACCGAGCCGATCGCGTACGTCAGACCGATGGCGATGTCCCCGCCGCCGAACAGCTCACCGGTTTCGACTGCCAACGTGCTGTACGTGGTGAACGCCCCCATGAATCCGGTACCGATCATCAGTCGCAACACGCGTCGACGGCCGACGTCCGGCCCGCGTCTGGCCAAGCCCTCGAGTCCGATTCCGAGCAGGAACGCCCCGGCCAGGTTCACGAATGCCGTGGCGACCGGCCAGCCGCCAACAGCGGGCACCGCATCGGAGAGGCCTGCCCTGGCGGCGGTGCCGAAGACGCCGCCGACGATGACGAGCAGCACGTGGGAAATGGGCGGAAAGACGGGAGCGCCGGAGCGACGCCTCAGCTCTCCCACGGCGCCGCCTGTCCTGCCGGAGTGGGGGAGAGCGGCACCACGACCACCGGCAGATGCTGGTGGTGCGCCAAATGAACGGCCACCGAACCGCCAAAGAACTCCAGGGCCCCGGCCCGAAGCCCGCGATGCCTCGTGCCGACAACTATCGAATACGCGCCAAGATCGGCAGCCAGCAGCGCCAGCGCCTCAGCCGGATTGCCGCCCAAGACCTGAAAGTCCCAATTGGCTTCGACGTCGGCAAGCACGGCGTCCAGCCGCTCCCGCAGCTCCCGCGCATCCCCGTCCGACTCGGTGTCCGGATCGATAGGGCGAAGATCGCCGTCCTGTCCGAACTGCGTGACGTCGACGAAGGCGCAAATCAGCACGGCTCCCAGATCGTGCGCGAACGCGGCAGCCGTCCGGACGACGTCCACCGGCTGCCCCGGGTGGACCCCCACCACAATTGTCTTGTCGCTCATTCCTCGCCTGCTCTATTCTCGATGATCGTCGCATGCGCAGGAACCATTATCTCGCGGGTACCGCGCGGCGCCCGGAGCAGTTCCGGCCCGGAAGGGCCGTGGCGGGATCCATCGCCTGCGAGCAAGCATATCGAACCGACGAAATTTTTTCCGACACCGGGAATAATTGAAAACGCAACTACATTATGCTGGTTGTGTCCGTCGACGTGCGAGCCGCACGGACGACCGCACTGGACCCCAAGAACGACAACGACTCTACCGATGAAGGAGACACATATGTCTGCACTGCCCGAAGGCCTCAAGCCAGGCACCTGGAGCATCGACCCTGCCCACAGCGAATTCGGATTCACCGTGCGCCATGCCGGGATCTCCAAGGTCCGCGGCCGCTTCAGCGACGTCGAGGGCCAGGTCAGCGTCGGCGAAGACCTGCCGAACTCGGCAGTCACCGCCACCGTCGATGCCAAGAGCTTCGATTCGGGTTCGGCCGGCCGCGACGAGCACGTCCGCGGAGCCGACTTCTTCGATGTCGAGAAGTTTCCGACCCTGAAGTTCGAATCCACGGCCGTGAAGGAAAACGACGGCGAATTCGTGCTGGAGGGCAACCTGACAATCAAGGACGTGACCAAGCCGGTCAGCTTTGATGTCGAATACAGCGGGACGGCCGTCGATCCGTTCGGCGCGCTGCGCGCCGGGTTCGAAGGAACCACCCAGATCAGCCGTAAGGACTTCGGCATGACCTTCAACGCCCCGCTGGACGGCGGCGGCGTGCTGGTGGGCGACAAGGTGACTATCGGCCTGGACCTGGCCGCCGTCTACCAGGATGCCTAAAGCTCCTTCAGCCTGCTGACCGCACTTTCGAGGGCGCTCGTCCGTTTGCAGAACGCGAACCGGACGAGCGCCCTCATCCGTTCCGCGACCTCGTCGCCCGGCGTGCACAGCGCCATGACGGGGACTGCGACGACGCCGCACCGCGCCGGCAAGCCGCGACAAAACGTCAACGCATCGTCGCTCGTGACGCTCGACACGTCGGCAATGACGAAATACCCGGCGGACGGCGTGACGACGTCGACTCCGGCATTTTCGGCCAGGCCCGTCGCAAGTAGATCGCGCCGCCGCGCCAAGCTCTCGGCCTCCCCGATGAAGAAGTCGTCGGAAAAGGACAGGGCCTCGGCGATCGCCGGTTGGAACGGCGCTCCCGAGGTGTAGGTGAGGAACTGCTTGACGGCGCGGATCGCCGCGGTGATCGGCGCGGGTGCGTGCAGCCAACCGATCTTCCACCCGGTGACCGAGAAGGTCTTGCCGGCCGACGAGATCGTCACCGTGCGCTCGGCAGCGCCGGGGATCGTTGCGATCGGCGTGTGCGTGGCGCCGTCGAACAGCAAATGCTCATAGACCTCGTCGCTGATGATCCAGGCGCCGACGCGAGCGGCCTCCCCGGCGATCAAGGTCAACTCGTCGCGGCTGAAGACCTTGCCGGACGGGTTGTGCGGATTGTTCACGATGACTGCGGCAGTGCGATCGCTGAACGCCGCCCGCACGTCCGCCGCGCCGAACGAGAAGTCGGGTGCGCGCATCGGCACCGTCCGGCGCACGCCGCCGGCCATTTCGATCATTGCAACGTACGAATCGTAGAACGGCTCAAAGATCACCACCTCGTCGCCCGGCTTGATCAGCGCCAGCAAAGTGGACGCGATAGCTTCGGTGGCGCCCGTCGTCACGAGGATTTCGGACGCCGGGTCGAGATCGATCCCGTAAAAGCGCTGCTGGTGCCCGGCGATGGCGTCCAAGAGCGCGGGGTGCCCCTGGCCCGGCGCGTACTGGTTCACGCCGTCGTCGATGGCGCGTTTCGCAACCTCCCGCACGGCAGCGGGCGCCGGAGTATCCGGCGCGCCCTGACCGAGGTTCACGGCGCCCGTCCGACCGGCGAGCACCGACATCTCGGCAAAGATCGTCGGCGCCATCCGGCCGTCGCCGTCCACGAGGCCGGCGGCGGCAGCCACGCGGTTCCATGGCCGCGAATTCAAATCATTCACCAGTTGCCCCTCACTCACCGGTCGCCTCCCTCGCAGTGCCGACATAGCTCAAGGCCGCATCGTGCAGGTGCGAGTTCGTGGCCAACGCGTTGCCCCCGAACGGGCCGTCGACGCCGTCCAACGCCGTGAACCGTCCGCCCGCCTCGACAACAATCGGCACCAGCGCGGCCATGTCGTACAAATTCAATTCGGGCTCGGTGGCGATGTCGACGGCGCCCTCGGCCACCAGCATGTACGACCAGAAATCGCCGAATCCCCGGGTGCGCCACGTATCGCTCATCAGCCGCAGCATGTCGTCCTTCTTGCCGGTGGCCTCCCAGCCGGCCAGCGACGAGTACGACATCGACGCGTCGGCGATGGCGTCGATTCCGGAGACGGAGATCCGGGTGGCGTGCGCCAGCGAACTGCCCATCCAGGCGCCGCCGCCGGGCGCTGCCCACCACCGCTTGCCCAGGGCGGGCGCGGATACGAGACCGACCTTGGCGACGCCGTCCTCGATCAGCCCGATCAAGGTGGCCCAAACCGGCACGCCGCGGACAAAGTTCTTGGTCCCGTCGATGGGGTCGAGCACCCAGACTCGGCGTGCTTCGCCCGTCTCACCGAACTCCTCGCCGATGATGGCGTCCCGCGGCCGCGTGCGTCCGAGCTGGGCGCGCAGCAGCTCTTCGACGCGGATGTCGGCATCACTGACCGGCGACATATCGGGTTTGGTCTCGACGTGCAGGTCGCGGGATTTGAACCGCTCCATGCTCACGGAGTCGACGGAGTCCGCCAATACGTGCGCAAGGCGTAGATCGTCTGTGTAATCGGCGGGTGACTTCATACCTGCACACTACCGGCCTGGACACTACCGACAAGACGGCGGAAGGAGTCCAGCCGCGCGTGTCCTTCGGGCCCGGCGTGCCCGCCGTCAACCCATGCATCCAGCGCGCACCCCGGCGCATCCGCCTGATGGGTGCATCCTTTGGGGCAGCCGGTCGCCCCGTCGGCCAGATCGGTGAATGCGGCAAGCAGGGTTTCGGGGGTCACGTGCGCAAGACCGAAACTCCGGACGCCGGGCGTGTCGATCACCCAGCCGTGCGTGTCCGGCAACCGCAATCCGATGGCGGACGACGACGTGTGTCGGCCCCGGCCGGTCACCGCGTTGACCGACCCGGTGGCGCGGTGAGCGGCAGGGACGAGCGCGTTGATCAACGTCGACTTGCCGACGCCCGAGTGGCCCACGAACACGCTCGTGCGGTCCGCGAGCAGTGCGGCGAGCTCGTCGAGACCGCAGACGCCGGGCCCGTGCGGCGCCGCCGTGGACAGCACCGGCACGTCGACGCCGGCGTACAGCTCGGTCAGCGCGTCGGACGGCGCCAAGTCCGTCTTCGTCACGCAGATGACGGCGTCCATGCCGGCATCGAATGCCGCTGCCAACGTCCTGTCGATCAGCCTTGGCCGCGGCTGCGGGTCGGCTGCGGCCGTGACGACGACCAGCTGGTCGGCGTTGGCCACCAGCACGCGTTCGGAGCTGTCGCCGTCGTCCGCGCTTCGCCGCAGGACAGTGGACCGATCGTGAATGCGCACCAGCCGCGCGAGCGATCCGTCGGCGCCGGACAAATCGCCCACCAGGCCGACCGAGTCGCCCACGACTACGGGGCGGCGGCGCAATTCCTTGGCACGCACGGCCGTCACCGTCCGCTCGTCCGCTTGATCCTCGTCGACGAGCGCCGTATATCGGCCACGATCGACGGTGATGATCCGGCCGGTCCGCGCATCGGAATAGCTCGGCCTGTCCTTCGTGCGCGGCCGGGTGCCGTGCCGGTTTGGTCGAATGCGCACGGAGCTTTCGTCGTAGCCCCCGGAAGACCGGCGGGTCACGGTCAGCGCGCCAGCGCCGGCTGGGCCAGCGTCGACCACAGCTCGGGGAATTCCGGAAGCGTCTTTGCCGTGGTTGCGACGTCCGCTATCTGCAGGCCCGGCACGCGCAAACCCAACACCGCCGCGGCCATGGCCATTCGGTGGTCGTGATACGTCTCGAACACGCCGCCGTGCAGGGCGGACGGCGTGATGTCCAGTCCGGCGTCGGTCTCGGTCACCCGGCCGCCGAGCTTCGTCAGCTCCGTGGTCAGGGCCGTGAGCCGGTCGGTCTCGTGACCGCGCAAATGCGCGATGCCCGTCAGCCGGGACGGCGAGGAGGCAAGGGCGGCGATCGCCGCAACGACCGGCGTCAGCTCGCCGACGTCGTGCAGATCGATGTCGATCCCGGGGAATTCGCCCGATCCGGTCACCGTCAGCCCGGCGCGGTCGAGCGTCAGGTCGGCGCCGAACATCTCGAGGATCGACCGCATCCGGTCGCCGGCTTGCGTGGTCCACGTGGGCCAGTCGCGGATGAGTACCGTGCCCCCCGCGACCAGCGCGGCAGCGACGAACGGCGCTGCATTGGACAGGTCCGGTTCGACGGCGACGTCGAGCCCGCGGGGTACGCCCGGTTCGACGGCCCAGCGGTTGGGCTCCGAATCGTCGACGACGAGGCCGGCGTCCCGCAGCGCTTCCGTCGTCATCTCGATGTGCGGCCCGCTCGGCACGGCGTCGCCGACATGGCGGATATCGACGCCGAGTTCGTATCGGCAGCCGGCCAGCAACAGGCCCGACACGAACTGGCTGGACGCGCCGGCGTCCATCGTCACGCATCCGCCGCGAATCGTGGGGGAGCCGGACGTCGTGAACGGCAGGGCGCCGCGGCCGCCGTCCTCGACGCGGACGCCGAGCGCCCGCAACGAGTCGATGGTCGTGGACATCGGACGCCGGCGGGCCGCGTCGTCTCCGTCGAACGAGATGGTCGACGGCGACAGCGCGGCAAGCGGCGGGATGAACCGCATGACGGTGCCGGCCAAACCGCAATCGATATGCGCATCGGCCGCGCCGATACGGGCCGGAGGTTTGACGAGCCAGTCGGCGCCGAAGGGGCCGGCTTCGTCCGTTTCGTTGATTTCGACGCCCAGACGGCGAAGCGCCGCGGCCATCAGTTCGGTGTCGCGCGAATGCAACGGCAGCCGGATCCGGGACGGTTCGTCGGCGATTGACGCCAGGATCAGGTATCGGTTCGTCAGCGATTTCGACCCCGGAATCGAGAGGTCTGCTTCCAGGGGCTGGCCGGCGTACGGCGCCGGCCAGCCCGGGCTACTCGGACCGTCAGCCACCGAGGACGTCCTCCGCCTTGCTGCGAGCCTTCTTCGCCGACTTGGCGGCCTGCTTTTGCCACGATTTCGTCTGATGCTCGGCCAGCTTCCGCGCCGAATCCGTCGCGTGTTGAGCGCGCCAGGCCAGGCCCGGTTTTCCTGCAGTGTCCACTGACGCCAGCAAGGCGCCGCCGAGCAGCGACATGTTCGTCACCAAACGGGACAATGCGCGTTTTCTTTCTTCTTTGTCGCGGATCTTCCAAATCGGCGTGCCGGCCGCGTCGACCGTCGACGTGGCGACGAGCACAGTGGAGGCGAATCGCGGCAGAATGCCGGCGGCAAGCAGTACGCCGGCACCGATTTCGGCTCCGCCGGCAGCCCGCACCACGAGAGTGGGCTCGACCGAGGGGAAATTGTCGCCGACCCGGTCGCCGATCTTGTCGAGCACCGGGGCCAACCGTTCGGCGCGCTCGTGCGGATGACGGATCTTGTCGACGCCTCCGGAAATGAATGCTGCGGATAGCAGGGGCCGCGCCAATCGGCGGACAATACTCATGGTGCCTCCATAACGGTGTACCGGTAGTCGGTCAGCTAACGGGTTACCAGCATATCGGCAAACGCATTGTCGGAACGAGCCGTGCCGGAATACCGGCGCCCTCGAACTGGTTGTACCAACGAGCAATCGGCAACTGGAGGTAGGCAATTGACGAGTGTCGCAGCATTGCAGCGAAGCACCGAGCGGACGCCGCCGGCGCCGCAAGTCCGGGTAGCATGGAGATCGATGAATGACGATCTCTCCCGCGCTTCGGGCGCGGAAACAGACCAGGAGCGTTCCGACCGGTTTACCCGCGACGCTCTGGAATACCTGAATCCGCTGTATGCTGCGGCGCTTCGGATGACGCGGAATCCGGCTGATGCCGAGGATCTGGTCCAAGAGGCATTTGCCAAGGCGTACGCCGCGTTCCACCAGTACAAGCCCGGCACCAATCTGAAGGCTTGGCTCTACCGGATCCTGACGAATACGTACATCAACACGTACCGGAAGAAGCAACGCGAGCCCAAGCAGTCGTACGGCGAGGAGATCGAGGATTGGCAGATCGCCCGCGCCGACTCGCACACGTCCACCGGCGGGCGATCGGCCGAGCTCGAAGCGCTCGACCACTTGCCCGACTCGGACGTCAAGGACGCGTTGAACGCGTTGCCGGAGGAATTCCGGATGGCCGTGTACTACGCGGACGTCGAGGGATTCGCCTACAAGGAGATCTCCGAGATCATGGACACGCCGATCGGTACCGTCATGTCGCGGTTGCACCGGGGCCGGCGCCAGTTGCGCGAAATGCTTGAAGGGTATGCCCGCGGTCGTGGGGTAGCGGCCGAACCGGACGCGACAACAGGAGTAACACAATGAGCGACACGAACGATGACGGCGCGCCCTGCTGTGCCGAGCGCCGCCAGGCGGCGCTGAAACGGCTGTACAACTACTTGGACGGCGAGCTGTCGGATTCCGAGATCGCCGAGATTCGCCGGCATTTGGCGCACTGTCCGCCGTGTGAAAGCGAGTACAGCATCGAGTCGATGCTCAAGGATCTGGTGAAGAGATCCTGCTGCGAAACCGCCCCCGAGGGGCTCCGCACGCGGATTCGCGAGCGGATAGTCGTCGAGACGTCCACCGACTAGCGTGAGCCGGCCCGTCCGGACAAGCGCGTCCGGAAAAGCCCGGCCGAAAGCGATAAGGGTGTGGGCCCGGCAATTGCCGGGCCCACACCCTTGTTGTCGCTGCCGCGCTCAGGCGTTCGGCTTCTTACCGTGGTTGGCGGCGTTGTGCTTGCGGGAGCGACGTTTGCGTGCGCGCTTGCTCATAGATCTGTCTCCTTTTTTGGCTGTTGATCCGGTTCTATCGTAACCGACCCGTTCACGCCGCGGGGTCGGGCAGCGACAGCCACGAATACCATCCGCGGTGCAGCACGAGCCACGCCATCAGCCCGTAACCGGCCTGGCCGGGGCAGTGGCCGTCGGTTCCGGCGAGATCGGACCGCCATTGCTCGTGTGCCACGAGGGGCGTGAACGTGTCGACGTAGGCGACACTGCGGCGTGAGGCCACATCGGCGAATCCGGACGCCAGTTCGCCGACGCGCCGGTTGGTGTCGGCGTCCAGCACCGGCGGCGGGCCGACGACGAACGTCGAGACTTCCGCCGACAGCGCTTCGTCGAGGATGTTTGCCAGGTTCAACCGGGATCTGGCCAGCGACAGTCCGCTGGTGATGTCGCCGCGGCCCGGGGCGAGGACGAGCCTGTTGTCGGAGGTCTTGGAAAATCGGCGGAGCGCTTCGCTCTGCCAGCGTCCGGCCATGCCGACGCTGTCCTCTCCGGGGATCCCGAGGCCGAAGAACTGCACGTGCGGGCCGAGCGGTGCGGTCTTGGCCGCAACACGGCCCACCCAGCCGAGGGCACGGGCGTCACCGGCGCCTGCTGCCAGTTCATCGCCGATGACGACGATTCGAGTATCGGTGGTCTGCCGCACGGCTTAACGCTCGAATGCCTTGTTGACCAGAGCCTTTTGCTCGGCGGCGTGCACCCGGCCCAGGCCGGTCGCGGTGGCGGCCGAGGCCCGCCTGGCCACAACGCGCAGCGTCTTGCCGCCCAAGTGTTCGGGCAAGTTCAGCGCGATGAACGGCCACGGGCCCTGGTTGGCCGGTTCTTCTTGCACCCACACCAATTCGGCGTCGCCGTACCCGTCGAGGGCGGCCGCGATATCGGCCGGCACGAGCGGGTAGAGCTGTTCGAAGCGGATGATCGCCGTCTTGGTGTCGCCGGCCTTTTCGCGCGCGGCCACGAGCTCCCAGTAGAGCTTTCCGGAGACCAAGAGCACCCTGTCGACGTTCTTGGGGTCGATCTGCTCGCTTGTTTCCTCGATGACCGTTTGGAAATGGCCTTCGGTGAAGTCCTCGACGTCCGACGCCGCAGCCTTCAGACGCAGCATCGACTTCGGGGTGAAAACGATGAGCGGGCGCCGCGGCCGGGCGTGAGCCTGCCGGCGAAGCAGATGGAAGTGCGATGCCGGCGTGGACGGCAGCGCCACAGTCATATTGTTCTCGGCGCACATCTGCAGGTACCGCTCGATACGCGCCGATGAATGGTCGGGCCCCTGGCCCTCATATCCGTGCGGCAGCAGCAGGACGACGGACGAGTTCTGCTGCCATTTCTGCTCGGCGGACGAAATGAACTCGTCCATGATGGACTGGGCACCGTTGGCGAAATCGCCGAACTGAGCTTCCCACAACACCAACGCGTCGGACCGTTCGACGGAGTAACCGTATTCGAAGCCCATGACGGCGTATTCGCTCAGACTCGAGTCGTAGATCAACAGCTTGGCCTGCTCGTCGCTGAGATTGGACAGCGGCGTCCACTCGGTGCCGTTGTTCCGGTCGATCAGCACCGAATGACGCTGCACGAACGTGCCGCGACGCGAGTCCTGCCCGGACAGACGGACCGGTATGCCTTCGAGCAGCAGCGAGCCAAAGGCCAGCAGTTCGCCGAAGCCCCAGTCGATATTGCCGTTCAACGTCATCTGCTGGCGTTTCTCCAGCAGCGACTTGAGCTTCTTGTGCACCGTGAAGCCTTCGGGCGGCGACACGTGCGCTTTGCCGATGGTTTCGATGACGGACCTGTCGACGGCGGTGTCGATCGAAGCGGCGTTCGGCTCATCGCGCTGGGCCGACGGGCGCTCCAGGTCGGCAACCGGCGAAGTGTCCCCGGTGACGACCGGGATGCCCGAGGTCTGCGCCTCGTGCGTCTCGGCAAATGCGCCCTCGAGCCGCGACTGGTAATCCTTGAGCGCCTGCTCGGCCTCTTCCTTGCTGATATCGCCGCGGCCGATCAGCGCCTCGTTGTACAGTCGACGCACCGACCGCTTGCCCTCGATCAGCTCGTACATCATCGGCTGCGTCATCGACGGGTCGTCGCCTTCGTTGTGCCCGCGGCGGCGGTAGCAGATCATGTCGATCACTATGTCTTTGGCGAATTCCTGCCGGTAGTCGAAGGCCAACCGGGCGGCCCGAACAACGGCTTCGGGGTCGTCGCCGTTGACGTGGATGATCGGTGCGTTGATGATCTTGGCGGCGTCGGTCGAATAAAACGACGAGCGGGCCGAGCCCGGCCCGGTGGTGAAGCCGACCTGATTGTTCACGACGACATGGATGGTGCCGCCGGTGCGGTAGCCGCGCAGTTCGGACAGATTCAGGGTCTCGGTGACGACGCCCTGCCCGGCGAACGCCGCATCACCGTGCATCAGCACCGGCAGCACCGGGAACGCGGCGCCGCCCATGTCGATACGGTCCTGCTTGGCGCGGGTGATTCCTTCCAAGACGGGGTCGACGGCTTCGAGGTGCGACGGATTCGCTGCGAGGTACACCTGTGTCGAGTTGCCCGACCGGGACGTGTACTCGCCCTCGGTGCCCAGGTGGTATTTCACGTCGCCGGAGCCTTGTACGCTGCGCGGATCCTGGGTTCCTTCGAACTCGCGGAAGATCTGCCCGTAGCTCTTACCGGCGATATTGGCCAGAACGTTCAACCGGCCGCGGTGCGGCATGCCGATGGCCACCTCGTGCAGGCCGGCGTCCGCCGAGTCCGTCAACACCTGGTCGAGCAGCGCAATGGCGGATTCGCCGCCTTCGAGGCTGAACCGCTTTTGGCCGACGTACTTGGTCTGGAGGAACGTCTCGAAGGCTTCGGCCGCGTTCAACCGGCCCAGGAGATGCAGCTGGTCTTCACGACTGGGCTTGTCGTATTTCTTCTCGACCTTGTTCTGGAACCAGCGCCGTTGCACGGGATCGGAGATGTGCATGTACTCGATGCCCGTGGTGCGCACATACGAATCGCGCAGCACGCCGAGAATGTCGCGCAGCAGCATCCGCGGCTTGCCGCCGAAGCCCCCGGTTGGGAAGTGCCTGTCGAGATCCCACAGCGTCAGGCCGTGCGACTGGATATCGAGATCCGGGTGCCGGTGCTGTTGGTAGACCAGGGGGTCCGTGTTCGCCATCAAGTGGCCGCGGGTGCGGTACGCGTCGATGAGCTCTTGCACGCGGGCCGTCTTGTTGACTTCGTCTTCCGGATCGACGTAGATGTCGGTGATCCAGCGAACCGGTTCCCAGGGCAGTCGAAGGGCGCTGAAGATGTCGTCGTAGAAGTTGTCCTCGCCCAGAAGCAGCTGGTGCACCAGGCGCAAGAACTCGCCCGACCCGGCGCCCTGGATGACGCGATGGTCGTAGGTGGACGTCAAGGTCAAAATCTTGGACACGCCGAGCCGCGTGACGGTCTCGAGGCTGGCGCCCTGGTATTCGGCCGGATAGTCGAGCGAGCCGACGCCGATGATGCAGCCCTGGCCCTTGGTCAAGCGCGGAACGGAATGCACGGTTCCGATGCCGCCCGGATTCGTCAGCGACACAGTGGTGCCGGCGAAATCGGCGGCTCCGAGCTTTCCGTCGCGGGCCTTTCCGACAAGTTCTTCATACGCATGCCAGTACTGCGCGAAGTCCATGGTTTCGGCTTTTTTGATGTTCGGCACCAGAAGTGCGCGCGAGCCGTCCTTCTTCGGGATGTCAATGGCCAGCCCGAACGTCACGTGTTGCGGCTTCACGACGCTCGGCTTGCCGTCGACCACGTCATAGAACACGTTTTGCGACGGGAACTTCGACAAGGCACGGATGATGGCGTACCCGATGATGTGAGTGAACGACACCTTGCCGCCGCGGGTACGGCGCAAATGCGAGTTGATGACGATCCGATTGTCGATCAGCAGCTTGGCCGGGATGGCTCGCACGCTTGTCGCAGTGGGGACCTCGATGCTCTGGTCCATATTCGTCGCCAGCGCCTTGGCGGGCCCGCGCAGCGGCGTGACGTCGGGTGCGTCGTCGTCCTCGGGCGCCTCCTTTTTGGCGGGCTCCGATTTTGCCGACGGATCGGCCTTCGTGGCCGGTGCCGTCTTTTTGGCTTCGGCAGGCTTTGCTTCGGTCTTCTTGGCCGCCGGCTTCGCCGGCTGCTTGGGCGCGGACTGAGTGGCCGCGGGAGCCTGCTTGCCGTCGGCCGAGTGCGCGGCCGAGTGTTTGGCTGCGCCGGTGTCCTTCGTGGCTGATTCCGAATCGGATTTGTCCGGCTGATAATTCTCGAAGAACGACCACCAGGCCTTGTCTACCGAATTCTTATCCTCCAAGAACCGTTCGTACATTTCGTCAACAAGCCACTCGTTGGCACCGAAGTCTGCCGGTACCCGTTGGGTTGTCTGATCGGACACGGCGAAGATCGCCCTCTTCCATCGTCGCAAGTTTGTGTGAACTCGATGCCAAGCCTAGTGCCTTGCAGGCATGAAATGACACTTCAAACCCCGCTGACACGCGGTATTTCGCCCTGTAAGACGAAGGTGGCCGTATAAACGCCGTCATTCCGGGGCAGGCGTGCCGCGATGTGGCAAATATCGCATTGGCACGGCGTCGCCGTTCCGGGGCCACTTCCCGGCCCTGCCGCGGCGTGCGGACAGCGACGTCCCGATACGATTGATGCATGCGATTCATTACCGGACAGCCCGGCACCGACCTCACGTACTCGGATGTGTTTCTCGTGCCGTCCGCCTCGGACGTCGTCTCACGGTTCGACGTCGATTTGAGCAGCAACGATCGAACCGGCTCGACGATTCCGATCGCCGTGGCCAATATGACCGCAGTGTCGGGCCGCCGCATGGCCGAAACCGTTGCCCGACGCGGTGGTTTGGCCATCTTGCCCCAGGACATCCCGGTCGGCATTGTTGCCCAGACCGTCCGCTGGGTGAAGAGCCGGCACACGGTATTCGAGACGGCCTTGCGCTGCGGGCCGGACAATACGGTGCTGGACGCCATTCACCTCATGCCCAAGCGGGCGCACGGCGGCGTCGTGATCGTCGATGACGATGGAGCGGTCCTCGGCGTCGTCACGGAATCGGACTGCACCGGCGTCGACCAGTTCACCTCGCTCGATCAGGTGATGACGAAGGACCCCGTCACCATCGACACGGCCGACTTCGACGATCGCGGCGACGGCGCGTTGGAATATGCGTTCGGCGTGGTGGAGTCGAGCCGGGTGCCGTTCGTGCCGGTGGTGCGCGACGGCGTGTTGGCAGGGGTCCTGACCCGGGCCGGCGCGCTTCGGTCGACGATTTACGCACCTGCCGTCGACGAGTCCGGGTCGTTGCGGATCGGTGCCGCCGTCGGCATCAACGGCGACGTCGCCGGCAAGGCAGCAGCGCTTGTCGAAGCCGGCGCCGACGTGCTGGTTGTCGATACGGCGCACGGGCACCAGCACAAGATGATCGAAGCGTTGAAGTCGATAGGACCCGTGGGGGTGCCGGTGGTGGCCGGCAACGTGGTGACCGCCGCCGGCGTCCGCGATCTGGTGGAGGCCGGTGCCGATATCGTCAAGGTCGGCGTCGGGCCGGGTGCCATGTGCACGACGCGCATGATGACCGCCGTGGGCCGTCCGCAGTTCTCCGCAGTGCTCGAATGTGCCGCCGCGGCGCGCGAACTCGGCGCGTCGGTGTGGGCCGACGGAGGCGTGCGGTATCCGCGCGATGTGGCGTTGGCGTTGGCGGCCGGAGCCCGGCAGGTCATGATCGGCTCGTGGTTCGCCGGCACGTTCGAGAGCCCGGGCGATTTGAAGACCGACAGCTCCGGGCGCCGCTACAAGGAAAGCTTCGGGATGGCGTCCTCGCGCGCCGTCGCAGCCCGCACACGCGGCGACGATGCGTTCGCCCGGGCGCGCAAGGGATTGTTCGAAGAAGGGATCTCCTCGTCGCGCATGATGCTCGACCCGGAACGGCCGGGCGTCGAGGACTTGCTCGACCAGATCACGTCCGGCGTGCGCAGTGCCTGTACGTATGCCGGTGCGCGGTCGGTTGCCGAATTTGCCGAGAACGCGCTCGTCGGCGTGCAGTCCGCCGCCGGATACGAGGAGGGGCGTCCGCTACCCGCGGGTTGGTAGGATTTCCTCATGGTCGGCTCAAGTACCGGCCGGCACCCTGCCGGCCGCCCCGAATCTCCAGCTGATCAATATGGCCGCCGCACCGGCGCGGCCGGCCCGGCCGGGCGCTGCTGATGGAATGGATCCTCTTAGCGCTGGCCATCGTCTTAACTGCCGGCACCGGCCTATTCGTCATCGCCGAATTCTCACTCATCACGTTGGATCGGCCGATGGTCGAGGACGCCGTGAAACGCGGGGAAGCCGGCAGCAAGCAGTTGCTGCGCGGAGTCCGGACGCTGTCGACGCAGCTGTCGTCGGCGCAGGTCGGTATTACGCTGACCACGCTGTTGACGGGCTTTTTGATGGAGCCCTCGCTCGGGAGGCTGCTTGCGGGGCCGCTGGAGGACCTCGGCGTGCCGGGGTCCAAAAGCGTGGCCTTGACCATTGCACTCATCGCGGCGACTGTCTTTTCCATGCTCATCGGCGAACTGGTGCCGAAGAACCTGGCCATCACATCCCCATTGGCGGCCGGACGCCGTGTCGCCGCGTTCCAGCTGTCGTTCACGCTGGTGTTCAAGCCGCTCGTCGCTCTGCTGAACGGCACCGCCAATTTGGTGCTGCATTGGATGGGCCTTTCCCCCCAGGAGGAGAATTCATCGGGCCGGGCTCCGCAGGAACTGGTTGCCCTGGTCCGCAGGTCCGCCGAGGCCGGCACCCTGGACGCGCAGACGGCAACGCTGCTGACCAGGTCGCTGGCGTTCTCGGAGCGGACCGCAGCCGACGTGATGACTCCGCGGACGCAGGTGTACTCGGTGCGCAAGAGCACGACCGCAGCCGAACTCGTCACGATTGCCCGGCGGACCGGGTTCTCGCGCTTTCCGGTCGTCGGGTCGTCCCGGGACGACATCATTGGCGTCGTGCACCTCAAGACCGCAATCGCCGTACCGCACGAGAACCGGCACCAGGCCTTTGTCGGATCGCTGATGCGCGAAGCCGTCCAACTTCCCGAGACGGTGCGGCTCGACCCGCTGCTACTCGAACTGCGCGGTAAGGGCTTGCAGATGGCGGTGGTCGTCGATGAATTCGGGGGGACGGCCGGCGTCGTGACGTTGGAAGACGTCGTGGAGGAACTTGTCGGCGAGGTCGCCGACGAACACGACAGATCCCGGTCCGGCGCGCGCCGCACCGTCGACGGGTCGTGGATGATGCCCGGGCTGCTCCGGCCCGACGAAGCACGCCGCGAAACCGGAGCGGCAATTCCCGAGGACTCGGCATACGAAACACTCGGCGGTTACCTTATGACCGAGTTGGGCCGGGTGCCGGAGGTCGGTGACCGGATCGCCATCCCGGCCGGCATATTGCGGGTCGAACGAATGCACCGGCGGCGAGTTGACCGCGTCCGGTTCATCCCGAGCCTGGGCGCGGCAGCGAAGCAGGGCGGCGCCGACGAGTCCGCGTCGTCCGACCGACGCCGGAACAAAGCGGGAGGGCACACCGATGCATAGCGCGGTTGGCCTGATCTGGCTCGTCGTCCTGCTGCTGGGCAACGCGTTCTTCGTGTCGGCCGAGTTTTCGATAGTTGCGGCGCGTCGCAGCCAGATCGAACCGCGCGCCGAAGCCGGATCGCGGGCGGCGATCACCACGCTGTACGCAATGGAACACGTGTCATTGATGCTGGCCGTGTGCCAGCTGGGCATCACCGTGTGCTCGCTGTTGATCGGCGACGTCGCCGAGCCGGCGTTGCACCATCTGCTGGTCGGCCCGCTGGACTTCCTGGGCGTGCCGGCCGGAGCATCGACGATCATCGCTTTCGCCCTGGCCATGATCGTCGTGGTGTATTTGCACGTGGTCGTGGGGGAGATGGTCCCGAAGAACCTGGCACTTGCCGCCAGCGGCCGAGCCGCCATGTTCCTGGCACCGCCGTTGGTGTACCTGGGCAAGGTCGTCAAATTCGTGACGGGCCCGCTGAACGCGGCCGCCAACGGATTGCTGCGGCTCGTGGGCATCACCCCGCGCGGAGAAGTGAACTCCACGTTCACCGTCGAAGAAGTGCAATCGATAATGTCCGAATCGATGCGCGAGGGCAAGCTGACCGATACGACGGGCGTGCTGGCCGGGGCGTTGGGGTTTTCCGAGCTGACGGCCGCCGACGTGATGGTCGAACGGGCGTCGCTGGTGACGTTGCCCAATGCCTGCACGCCGACCGATGTGGAACGGCTGGTCGGCAAGAACGGCTTTTCACGGTTCCTCGTGACCGGGGACGACGGCGATCTGGTCGCCTACGTGCACATCAAGGACGTGCTGTACGCCGATGAACGCCCGGAGCTGATGGACGAGCCGATTGCGGACAAACGCTTCCGCGCACTGGTGAGCGTGGCTCACGACGACGACCTCGAAGACGCCATGGCGACCATGCAGCGCAGCGGCATCCACGTGGCCCGCGTGATCGATCCGGACGGGACGACGTCCGGCGTCATCTTCTTGGAAGACGTCATCGAAGAACTCGTCGGTGAGATCCGCGACGCCATGCAAGAAGAGGAACGTAAACGCGTTTAATGGCATAATTGGCCTAATGCATACGGCTATCCAGAGTTCCCGATCGCGTCGGCGAGCACGTGGCCTGCTCGCCGCAGTGACGATGTCCGTCTTGGCAGTGACCGGATGTTCGAGCTCGGGCCCGGCCAAGGACAACGCCGAATCGCCGTCCCCGACGCCCACCCCGACCCCCATCAGCGTGAAGACGGCGCACGCCGCATCCGGCAACGTCGCGTTCGGCAAGCCCGTGACGCTCAAGGCGTCCGAGGGTTCGATCAAGTCGATGTCCGTGACGGGACCGCACGGCAAGGACATCAAGGGGACGGTGGCCCAGGGCGGCAAGGCATGGCGGTCGGCCGGGCCGATCAAACCGGCAGGCACGTGGAAATGGACGGCGACCGGCACCAACGGCACCCGGACGAAGGGCCGGGTCTCGGCGACCAAGGCCAAGTCGAAGGAACATGCCACGGTCAATATCGGCAGGGACGAAACCGTCGGCATCGCGGCCCCCGTCATAGTGAACTTCCAGGCCAATGTGAAAGACAAGGCCAATCTGGAACGGCATATGACGGTGCGGATGCGTCCGCACGGCTCTCACGGCGCGTGGAAGAAGGCAAGCGGTTCGTGGGCGTGGATGTACGCAGCGCCGGGCACCGAGAAGGCGCATTTCCGGCCGAAGAAGTTCTGGCCGGCCCATACCGACGTCCGCGTCGATCTGCCGCTCGGCACGCTCGACTGGGGCGGGGGAATGACGGGCCGCACGGATATCACCATGCGGTTCACCATCGGCCGCTCGCAAATCGTCAAAGCCGATGCGAAGAAGCACAATATCGTCGTGTACCGGGACGGCAAGAAGGTGCACACGTATCCGGCGTCGTACGGCATGGACTCGGTCAAGGACCGCAACACGCGCTCGGGCATTCATGTCGTGACGGAGAAATACAAGGTCAAGCGCATGACGTCCGAACGCTGGGGGTACGACCTGAAGGAGCGCTGGGCCGTGCGCATCAACAACAACGGTGAGTTCATCCACGCGAACCCCGCAACTACCGGAGACCAGGGCAGCCGCAACGTCTCACACGGATGCATCAACCTGTCGACGGCCAATGCTCGCGCGTATTACTCGACCGCGATCTACGGGGACCCGGTAGTGGTGACCGGGACGAAGACGCAACTTTCCGATTCGCTGACCGAGTTGTACGACTGGGCACTGTCCTGGCAGAAGTGGAAGAGTCTGTCGGCTCTGAACTAGTTCGCCGATAAAGAATTTCGGCAGGGTGCGAACGAATTCGCGCTTGCGGGTTGTGCCGGCCCGGTACCGTTCCGTTATGCTGTTGTTACCTCGGGTACAACGGTGCCGACCGGCCTCCCCACGGCAGCAATCAGGCCGATAATCAGGCGCCAACACCGTCTGTTTCATTTTTTTCGACATAAGGGGATTCTTCTGTGGCCTCTCACCGCGCAGAGACCGATCACCGCGCAGAGACCGCTTCCCGTCGCACCCGCAGGAAACCGCGTCGCCGGAGTTCGCTGCGACGGGCCGCGCTGACGATCACCAGCATCGCCGCCGGTGCCGCAGTGGCGGTCGGCGGATTGTCCTTGTCCGGCGCCCTGGACAGTCCCGCCGCGGCACACGTCGACTCCTCGCCGGCTTCAAAGCAGCTCACGGCGCTGTCGCCGCAACACATCGGCGGTCGAGCGACGTCCGGCTCGCAGGTGCAGCAGGACAAATCGGCCTCCGGCAAGGGCCCGTCGGCCAACTCGGCCGGGGGCAGCGCCCGCTCCATCACCCGCCAGGTACTGCCCGGATGCAGCGGCGAATTGCCGAGCGGATCGGCGAGCAACGGCATGCTCCCGGACAGCTGGCTGTGCAAAATCGGCGTCGGCAACTTCAAACTGCGCGCCGACGCGGCGGTCGCGTTCGCCGTGATGAACGCCGCCTACAAGGCCGACACCGGGAAGAGTCTTTGCTTGACGGACGCGTATCGATCGATGGCAGTCCAGGAAGCGGCCCGCGCGAACAAGCCCGGCCTTGCCGCCGTCCCGGGAACAAGCCAGCACGGCTGGGGGATCGCCATCGACTTCGGCTGCAAAGGCCAGCAGAGCGGCCGGGGACAGCAGTGGAACTGGCTGATCAAGAATTCGAAAAAGTACGGCTGGGAAAACCCCGAGTGGGCGAAGACCAGCAAGTTCGAACCGTGGCATTTCGAGTACGCCCCGGGCCGCGGGAAGAAATAACCGCCCGCATTAAAACGTGAACGATCTGGTGCCCGCGATAGGATTCGAACCTACGACTTTCTGCTCCGGAGGCAGACGCTCTATCCACTGAGCTACGCGGGCCGGCCAGGAAAACTTTACCAGTACCGAAGCAGCGGGAAAAACCAGCCGGTGCGCCGGTGCTCGGACGCTTACTGAAATACTTGACCTCGTGCCGCTTTTCCACCCGACCGCCAACCTGCCATGACGCAGGCCCAATCGACGCAAACCGTCAAGCGCCCGCTATGGGCCGGCCGGACACTTGCACTCATCGGCATCGTGCTGGCCGCTTTCAACCTGCGGACCGCCGTCACGTCGATCCCGCCGCTTTTCGACGTGGTCGGCGGAGAACTCGGCTTCGGCAACGGGTTCACATCGGTGCTGGGGATGATGCCGACCGCCGCGTTTGCCGTATTTGGCTTCAGCACGCCGATCATCGCTCGCCGATTCGGTCTTGAAGTGACGGCCATCGCCGCCATGGTACTGGCTGCAGGCGGCCAGTTCGGGCGAGTCCTTGTCGACTCGCCCAGCGTGTTCCTCGTGTTCTCGGTTGTCTCGCTTGCCGGCATGGGCGCCGGTAACGTCGTGCTGCCGCCGTTGGTCAAGCGATACTTCCCGGACCGGATCGGCGGCTTGAGCGCCATGTACCTGGTCATCTTGCAATTCGGCACCATGCTGCCGGCACTCGTGACCGTCCCGATCGCGAACGCCGTGGGGTGGAAGCTCTCGTTGGCCAGCTGGGGTGTGATCGCCGTTGCCGCCGTCGTGCCGTGGCTCGGACCGGCGTTCGCTCAGCGCAAGGGCAACCGTGCCGGCACGCTGGTCGAGCGGTCCCGGCCGGACGACGGCACGGCGTCCGTATCCGCGGCGTCCGGAGCCGCACCCGCCGACGGCGACGCAATGCCGGTCCGGCAGCCGCGCGGACGGGTCTGGCGTTCACCCATTGCCATCGGCCTCACTCTCATGTTCGGATCGACATCGCTGAACACCTATGCCCTGTTCACGTGGCTTCCGAAAATCGTGGTGGACGCCGGGCGCTCTGCCGAGTTCGGGGGCGCCATGCTCAGCCTGTTCTCCGGCCTGGGACTCGTTGCCGGCTTGCTGATGCCGATTGTCGCAACTCGCGTGCGCCATCCGTATCCGTTCGTGTGGGCCTGCATCGCGTTCTTCGTGGCCGGCTACCTCGGGCTGTGGCTGGCCCCGGGGCACGGAACGGTGTTCTGGGTGATCCTGGCCGGACTCGGGCCGTCGACATTCCCGATGTCGCTCACGCTGGTGAACGTCCGCACCCGAACGGCAAGCGGGTCGGCCGCGCTGTCCGGGTTCATGCAGGGGATCGGCTATGCGCTGGCCTGCCTCGGTCCGTTGCTCTTCGGGCTCGTGCACGAAGCGACCGGAAGCTGGACGGCGCCGTTCGGCACGCTCGGCCTCAGCCTCGTCATGCTGGCCGTCGGCGGGTACTTCGCATGCCGGCCGCACTATCTCGAAGACACGTGGCATGCAAAGGACCCCGTCCGGGTCTAGTGGCCGAGTGGCGGCGAATGGCTGACCCCGGGGTGAGCCTGCGCATCGAGTGGCGGCGAATGGCTGCGAAATCATCGATTTCGCAGCCATTCGCCACCACTCGGCGAGGGGGCGTGACCATTCGCCACCACTCGGCGAGGGGGCAACGGCTGCGCGGCCGGGTACTTCTGGGAGGGCAAGGCTCCACTTCTACGAGGGCATGGCTCCGGTGTGCTCGGGAGTGATCGGCACCGAATTGATCTGGACGCCGTGCCACGCGCCGTCCGAATAGTGGATCTCCGAGACCGTTGCGTTGTGGATATGGTCGACCGGGTAGCCGACGACCTCGCTCATGACCAACCGGATCAGTGTCCCGTGCGTCACGGCCAGCACGCGCCCGGTGGGGAATTGTCGTCTCAGCTCGTTGACGCCGTCCATTCCGTGCCGCGTGACCGTCTCTTCCGAATCCATCCCGGGAAAGTTCCCGTCGGGCCAGCGCGACATCGCTTCCTCGTCGGTGATCCCCTCGGCTTTGCCGTATCCGCGTTCGACGAGCGCCTCCAAATGCTCGGTGACGGGCAGCCCCACCGCCTCGCCGATGATCGTTGCCGTATCGGCGGCGCGCATGAGCGGGGACGAGACAAGTACGTCCCAATGCGAATCGGCGAGAATCGCGGCGGTCGCACGCGCTTGTTGGCGGCCGTTCTCGTTCAGCGGGACATCGGAGGTCCCCTGTAGACGACCTGCCGCGTTCCACGCCGTTTCGCCATGTCGGACGAGAGCTATCGAAGTCATATGATTACGCTACCCGGCGACCCGGGCATCTTGAGCGATGGACTGACATGGCACGCGGCGGCGCCGAATCAGTAGGCTTGCCCCGTGACCCCCGAAGAACTCGGCGCGGCGATTCGTACCGCCGTCAGCGACGCCAATTCCGCCGGCGACATCGCCGTTGCGGTGCCGCGCGCCGTCACGGTCGAGCGGCCGAGGAACCGCGACCATGGCGATTGGGCGTCGAACATCGCCATGCAGCTGGGGAAGAAGGCGAGCATGACGCCGCGTGAACTCGCCGATCTGCTGCGTGCGCGGCTGGTAGCCGTCGACGGAATCGAGTCTGTCGACGTCGCGGGGCCCGGATTCCTCAACATCACCGTAGCCACCGCTGCCGCCGGCACGCTGGCGCGTTCAATCGTCGAAGCGGGAGAGACATTCGGCACGGGCACCAGCCAGTCGGACAAAATCGTGAACTTGGAATTCGTCTCGGCCAATCCGACGGGCCCGATCCACCTGGGCGGTACGCGCTGGGCCGCGGTCGGCGACTCGCTCGCAAGGATCCTGCAAGCGTGCGGCGCCTCCGTGACCCGCGAGTATTATTTCAACGATCACGGCGCTCAGATCGACAGATTCGCCCGCTCGCTGCTGGCCGCCGCCAAAGGACAGCCAGCGCCGGAAGACGGGTATGGTGGCGCGTATATCGGTGAGATCGCGGACGCCGTTCTGGCTGAGTGTCCGGACGCGCTCGCCCGCGGCGATGAGGCTGCGCAGGAGACGTTCCGCGCCATCGGCGTCGACAAGATGTTCGCCGAGATCAAAACGAGCCTGCACGATTTCGGTGTGGACTTCGACGTGTACTTCCACGAGAACACGCTGCACGAATCGGGTGCTGTGGCGCGCGCGATCGAGGAGTTGAAGCGCTCATCGACCATGTACTTCGCGGACGGCGCGTGGTGGCTCCGGTCGACCGAATTCGGCGACGACAAGGACCGCGTCGTCATCAAGTCCGACGGGACTCCCGCGTACATCGCCGGGGATCTCGCGTATCTTCGGGACAAGCGCGAGCGCGATTTCAACCTGTGTCTCTACATGCTCGGCGCCGATCATCACGGATATATCGCCCGGCTCAAGGCGGCAGCGGCGGCCTTCGGCGACGATCCGAACGTTGTCGAGGTGCTGATCGGCCAAATGGTCAATCTCGTCAAAGACGGCACGCCGGTCCGAATGAGTAAACGTGCGGGCACTGTCGTCACCCTCGAAGACCTCGTCGACGTCGTCGGCGTCGATGCCGCCCGGTACGCGCTGACCCGATCGTCGGTCGATTCCAGCATCGACATCGATCTCGACCAGCTGGTGCAGCGCAACAACGACAACCCGGTCTTCTATGTGCAGTACGCGCACGCCCGCACGGCCGGGGTTGCCCGCAACGCCGCGACCGCCGGCGTGGTGCGGGACGACGGTTTCGACCCGGCAGTGCTCGATCACGAGACCGAGTCAGTGCTGCTCGGCACGCTCGGCGATTTTCCCCGCGTCGTCGCCCAGGCGGCGCAGCTGCGCGAGCCGCACCGGATCGCACGGTACGTGGAATCGTTGGCCGCGGCGTTCCACAAATGGTATTCCGTCCGGCGTGTGATCCCGGTCGGCAACGAGGCCGTGACCGATGTACACCGCACCAGGCTGTGGCTCAGCGATGCCGTGCGCCGGGTGCTCGCCAACGGCCTGACCCTGCTCGGCGTGAGCGCGCCGGATCGGATGTGAGATGAACAACCACGTTGCTGGAGCCCTGCACTCGGACGCCGGTCCGGTCTGGCTGCCGTATCCCGAGGACGTCAACGAATTGATGACCGAGCTGTGGCCGGCAGGCATCGGTCGCGGAGACGGCGGAGTCCTCACCGTGGCCGGCCTGAGCGTGGCCGATTTGGTCGCCGAATACGGTACGGCTCTCTACGTCATGGACGAGTCCGACTTCCGCTCCCGCGCCCGCCGGTTCGTGCGCGCATTCAACGACGCGTTCGCCGCCGAGTTCGGCCGGCCCGTCGGCGCGGACAATGCCGGCGCCGTCGACGTGTATTACGCCGGCAAGGCGTTCTTGTGCTCCCAGGTGGCCGGATGGGTGATCGACGAGGGGCTGCGCCTCGACACGTGCACCGGCGGCGAACTCGCCGTCGCGGCGCGCGCCGGTGTTCCCGGTGCGAAGATCGGCCTGCACGGCAACAACAAGAGCGATGCCGAGCTGCGCCGCGCCGTGCAAATGGGTGTCGGTCGCATTGTCATCGACAGTCTCGACGAAATCGAACGAGTGGCACGCACGGCACGCGAATTCGGCGTGAGTGTGCCGGTCATGGTCCGCGTGACAGTCGGCGTCGAAGCGCACACGCACGAATACATCGCCACGGCCCACGAGGACCAAAAGTTCGGCCTGTCCATCACGGGCGGAATGGCCGCCGACGCCGTCCGGAGGATTACGGCGCTGCCGGAACTGACGCTGCTGGGCCTGCATTCGCACATCGGCAGCCAAATCTTCGACATGTCAGGTTTCGAAGTGGCCGCTACCAGACTGCTCGAATTGCGCGCCGACATGGACGCCGAACTCGGCGACGGCGCGTGCGGCGACGAGGTCGACCTCGGCGGCGGTTTCGGCATCGCGTACACCTCGCAAGACGATCCGCAGCCGCCAGAGCTGATGGCCGAAACGATTGCGGGCGTGCTGCGTCGTACGTGCACGGGCCTGGGCGTCCGGCCGCCGCACGTGTCCATCGAGCCGGGCCGCGCCATCGCCGGCCCGGCCATGTTCACGCTGTACACGGTCGGCACGATCAAGGACGTCGATACCGGCCAGGGCATTCGCCGGTACGTGTCGGTCGACGGCGGCATGAGCGACAACGCCCGCACCGCTTTGTACAACGCCGATTATTCATGCACGCTGGCGAGCCGCACGTCGACGGCGCACCCGGTGGTGGCCCGCGTGGTCGGCAAGCACTGCGAAAGCGGCGACGTCGTCGTCCGCGACGAGTACCTGCCGGCCGATCTGGTGCCCGGCGATATGATCGCGGTGCCGTCGACGGGCGCGTACTGCCGTCCGCTGGCCAGCAATTACAACCACGTGCCGCGCCCGCCGGTTGTTGCGGTTCGGGACGGCGTTGCGAGGGTGCTGGTGCGCGGTGAGACCATTGACGACCTGCTGGCATTCGACGTGCCGGCAACTGCCGGCGAGCACACACCGGCCGACGAACAAACTCGGGCCGACGAACCGACCGGAAGGGGCCGACTATGAGCATTCCCCAACTGCGCGTGGCGCTGCTGGGCTGCGGCGTCGTGGGCGGACACGTGGCTGCCCGGCTGATGGCCTCGGCCGAGGAGTTCGAAGGCCGGGTGGGAGCGCGGCTGAACCTTGTCGGCATCGCGGTGCGCGATACGTCTCGTCCTCGCGAGGCCGGCGTCGACAGTTCGCTGCTAACGACTGACGCCGAATCGCTCGTCGGGAAGGCCGACATCGTCATCGAATTGATGGGCGGCATTGAGCCGGCCCGTTCTCTTATCCTGCGGGCGCTCGAGTCGGGCGCCTCGGTCGTCACGGCCAATAAGGCCCTCCTGGCCGAGCACGGCGCGGCATTGCGGGCCGCGGCGGACGACGCCGGCGTCCAACTCGAATACGAGGCAGCGGTCGCAGGTGCCATCCCGATCGTTCGCCCGCTCGGCGATTCGTTGGCCGGCGACAGCGTCAACCGGATCCTCGGCATCGTCAACGGCACCACCAACTATGTGCTGGACAAAATGGACTCGTCCGGCTTGTCGCAAGCGGACGCCGTGGCCTCGGCACAGCAACTCGGATTCGCCGAAGCCGATCCGACCGCCGACCTCGAAGGCTACGATGCCGCCGCCAAGGCCGCCTTGCTGGCGTCGTTGGCGTTCCACACGCCCGTGGAGCTGTCCGATGTGCACCGGGAAGGCATCACGGGGATCACTGCCGACGCCGTGGCCAACGCCCGGGCCGACGGGTACGTCATCAAACTGCTCACGGTGTGCGAGCGGGTGCAATCGTCGTCCGGGCCGGCGATCCGGTCGAGCGTGTACCCGGCGCTGTTGCCCACCAGCCATCCGCTGGCAGGCGTACGCGGCGCCTTCAACGCCGTCTACGTCGAATCCGAGGCTGCCGGCGAGTTGATGTTCTATGGGCAGGGCGCCGGGGGAGCGCCCACGTCGTCCGCCGTGCTGGGCGACGTGATTTCGGTGGCCCGGCGGCGCCTGCTCGGCGGTCGCGGGCAAGCCACGCCGCGCGCCGGTTCGCTCCGGCTGCTGCCGATGAGCGAGATCCGCACGCGCTATCACGTCGTCCTGGACGTCGTGGATCAGCCGGGCGTGCTCGCCCAAGTGACCGAGGTGTTCGCAGCAAAAGCCGTGTCGATCGAGACCGTCCGCCAAAGCGTGCGCTCCGCAGCCGACGATCCGGACGACGAATCGTTGCCCCCGGCCGGCCGGGCCAAGCTGGTCATCGCCACCCACGCGGCGACGAACGGCGCGCTCGATGACACGGTCGAGGCGCTCGCCCGCTTGGACAACGTGGCCGCTGTGGTGTCGACCCTACGGATGGAAGGTAACTGATGGCTTACCAGTGGCGCGGAGTAATAACCGAATACTCCGATCATCTGCCCGTCACCGGCAGCACGCCGGTCGTGACGTTGGGGGAGGGCGGCACGCCCCTCGTGTCGGCGCGCCGGCTGTCCGAACGGTTGGACGCCGACGTGTGGATCAAGGTCGAGGGAATGAACCCGACCGGGTCGTTCAAAGACCGCGGTATGACGATGGCGATCTCGAAGGCCGTCGAAGCCGGCGCGAAGGCCGTGATTTGCGCGTCCACGGGGAACACATCGGCCTCGGCCGCCGCGTACGCCACGGCTGCCGGCATCACGTGCGCCGTGTTGGTTCCCGACGGGAATATCGCCATGGGCAAGCTCAGCCAAGCCGTCGCTCACGGCGCTCACCTGCTGGCGGTCGACGGCAACTTCGACGACTGCCTCATGGTGGCCCGCAAACTGTCCGAGTCGTACCCGGTGAACCTCGTCAACTCGGTCAATCCGCACCGGATCGAAGGTCAGAAGACCGCTGCGTTCGAAGTTGTCGACGTGCTCGGCGACGCGCCCGATATTCATGCGCTGCCGGTCGGCAACGCCGGCAACATCACCGCGTACTGGAAAGGCTACCGGGAATATGCCGGCATCGGGACGGCGTCGCGCACGCCCGCCATGTGGGGTTTCCAGGCCGCCGGTTCCGCGCCGATAGTGGCCGGGCATCCGATCACCGAACCCGACACCGTCGCCACCGCGATCCGCATCGGCAATCCGGCCTCCTGGCAGCAGGCGCTCGCGGCCCGCGACGATTCGGGCGGCCGGATCGAAGCCGTCACCGACCGGCAGATTCTCGATGCGCATCGGCTGCTGTCCTCCGGCGACGGCGTGTTCGTCGAGCCGGCGTCGGCCGCGGGGGTGGCAGGGCTCATTGCCGCGCACGAGCGCGGGGAAGTGCCAAGCGGGGCGCGGATCGTCGTGACAGTCACGGGGCACGGCTTGAAGGACCCCGACTGGGCGTTACGTGATCCGTCCGGTGAGCGCATCACCCCGACCAGCGTCCAAGCCGATCCGATCGGCATCGCCCGTGAACTCGGCCTCGAGGACTGACGGGCGCATGACGGGCCGGCTGCGCGCAGGCAGTCAGGTACGCGTGAGCGTGCCGGCGACCTCGGCGAACCTGGGCCCGGGTTACGACTGTCTGGGGCTTGCGCTCGAGATTCGGGACGCCGTGCGGGCCACCGTGCTTTCGCCCGACCGGGCTTCGCAGGTCGACGTCACGGGCGAAGGCAAGGGGACTGTTCCCGGCGATGCGACGCACCTCGTGCTGCGCGTGCTCACCGACGTGCTGGCCCGGCGGGGGTTCCCCGACACCCGGCTGCGCCTGGAGTGCGATAACCACATTCCGCATGCCCGGGGACTCGGATCGTCGGCATCGGCCGTGGTGGCAGCCATCGCCGCGGCCGACGCGCTGGCCGCTGGTGCCGGTGCGCCCGCGCTCGCGCCGGACGAGAAACTGTCGCTGGCCGTCGGCGTCGAAGGGCACCCCGACAACGCGGCACCGGCGCTGCTCGGCGGCGCCGCGATCAGCTGGACGTCCGCAGGCCGGGCGCACGCCGCGCGGATCGACGTGGACGCGGGCTTGGATTGCACGATCATCGTGCCGCCGACGGGCCTTTCCACGTCGGTGGCCCGGGGTGTGCTGCCGGCCACGGTGCCGCATGCCGACGCCGCCCACAACGCCGCAAGGGCCGCGCTACTGGTGCACGCTCTCGGCAATGAACCGGCGTTGCTGTTTGACGCAACCGAGGACGCAATACACCAGGAATACCGGCGCGGCGTCCTGCCCGAATCTCTGGACATGATCGACAGACTTCGTGCCGCCGGCCTTGCCGCAGTCCTGTCCGGAGCCGGCCCGGCAGTGCTGGTCCTCGGCGGCCGGCCCGCCGACGTCCGACCCGTGATCGACTCGCTCGCGCAGGGCCCCCGCCCGGGCCCGGCGCCGGCCGTTCGGCACGTGGGCGTGGCGAACCGCGGGGCAGTGATCGAGTAGGTCGGCCGGAAGGCCGGGCCCGGCCGATATAGTGCGAGTCATGCACTTTCCGTCATTGGAACTCGGCACATTGCCGGTGGCGATCACCGCGGCGCTGTTTTCCATCGACATCGCCATTCGCATCGTCATGCTCGGCGTCGTGCCGCACAACCGCCGGCCGTCGACGGCGCTGGCGTGGCTGCTGGCGATTTTTTTCATCCCGTATATCGGCTTGCTGGTGTTCTTGCTGCTTGGCAGCCCGAAACTGCCGAAGCGCCGGCGCGTCAAACAGCAGTACATCAACGAATTGATCATTGCCAACACGCAAGGAATGGACAGATCCGGGTACCTCTCCCAGGTGCCGAGCTGGGTGGCGTCGGCGGCCCGGCTGAACCGGCGGCTCGGTGCCATGCCGCTGGTGGCCGGCAACTCGGTCGACCTGCACAGCAGCTACTCCGGTTCGCTCGATGCGATGACTCGGGCCGTCGACGAGGCTGAGACGTTCGTGCACGTCGAGTTCTACATCTTGAGCTTTGACGACGCGACCGCGCAGTTCTTCGATGCGCTGCAACGGGCAGTGGACCGCGGCGTCATCGTGCGGGTGCTGTTCGACCACATCGGCAGCGCCCGCTCGCCGCGGTACGGCGACATGAAGCGCAAGCTGAACGCCATCGGGGCGCTATGGCACGCCATGCTGCCGGTGCGTCCGTGGGCTGCCCGGTTCCAGCGCCCCGATCTTCGAAATCATCGCAAACTGATCGTCATTGACGGCGTCGTCGGGTTCACCGGCTCGCAAAACGTGATCGATCGCAGCTACAACAAGAAGAAGAACGTTCGCACCGGTCTGCAATGGAAAGATCTGATGGTCATGCTCAAGGGGCCGATCGTGCAGGAAGTGAACGCCGTCTTCGTCACCGACTGGTACAGCGAGACGAACGAATTGCTCACCGAGGATGTCGAAGTGCTTGAACCGGCCCAAGGACCGGGCCTGAAACAAGCCCAGATCGTGCCGAGCGGTCCCGGTTTCGACGGCGAGAACAACCTGCGCCTGTTCAATATGCTGCTGCACAACGCGTCGGAGCGGATCATTGTGACAAGTCCGTACTTCGTGCCGGACGAATCAATGCTGTACGCCATCACCACTGCCGCCGAGCGCGGACTCGAGGTGCAGTTGTTCGTCGGGGCGATCTCCGACCAGACAATCGTCTTCCACGGTCAGCGTTCGTACTACGAAGCGCTTTTGCGGGCAGGCGTGCGCGTCTTCCTCTACAAGTCACCGTATATTTTGCATTCCAAGCTGGTGAGCATCGACGACGACGTCGCGGTCATCGGCTCGTCGAACATGGACATGCGGTCGTTCAGCTTGAACATGGAGATCTCGCTCATGGTTCCGGATCCGGAATTCGTCAGTCGGGTACGCGAGATCGAGGCCGAATACCGGCACGACAGCACCGAGTTGACCTTGCAGGACTGGCTCGATCGGCCCGTGCTGATGAAGTATTTGGACAATGTGGCGCGGTTGACCGCGGCGCTCCAGTAGGGCTGCAGTAGGGCGGGGCATCTCGGCGGCACGGATAGTCGAAAATGGTCGTGGTGATCCCGCGTCAGGTCGCGGGGGCCGCCGTGACATAAAAGGGTTCGTGATTGAACAGTCCGTTACGGGCAAGCAACCGTACAGTTTGCCCGGCGTCGACGTGCACTGAGACGGCGCGCACGCCAAGCAAGCTCGTGAATCCGCGATAGCGGATACCAGCGGATATTTCGTGCGTTCCCGAATCGACGTCGATGTGAACCGGTGTGCGCCAGTCGGCCTTGTATTCGACACCGTCGATGAGCACGTATGGGCGGGTCATCGGACGCAATAGCCACCAATTCATCCAATGTGCCTTCACCGTCATGACGATCGTCGTGGTCACAGGCAAAAGTTAACATTCCGCCCGGTGCGCGAGCATCATATGCGCATCGGCGCGGCAAGCTCGCCGGAACGGGCGGGCCGTGTCGGTGCTTCTTGATAGCTTCGGCGTTATGCAAAGTCGCGATATTCAGATCACGTTTGACTGCGCCGATCCCGCGGCGCTGGCCGAATTCTGGTGCGAAGTACTTGGTTACCGGGTACAGCCGCCGCCGCCCGGATTCGACAGCTGGGATCAAGCTCTTGAATCGTGGCACGTTCCGGCCGAAGAGCGTAATGGCCGCTCGGCCGCACTGCCGCCGGACGGCGTGAGCGGACCTCGAGTGTTCTTTCAGCGGGTTCCCGAGGGGAAGACCGCCAAGAATCGGCTACATCTGGACGTCCGAGCCGCACCCGGCGCCGTAGGAGACGAACGGATGGACGCGCTCGATGCCGAAGCAACTCGCTTGGCAGGGATCGGAGCTCGTCGCGTGCGGCGTGTGGATCCGGACGGCGGGATGGAGACCGGCTTCATCGTCATGCAAGACCCCGAGGGTAATGAGTTCTGCCTGGACTGATTCGTTCGACCTGCGGTGATGACCGTATGGAACCGTCGAATAGCAAACGGCCGGTTGCGAGTGGTGCTGAGCACGATGAAGCTGCTTTGACGCTGCCGTATGTCCATGGGTCATGAGCGGATCCTTCACCGAGCATTCATGGTGTTCATCGGCGCAAATCGGCGCGGAAGAGTATTCCAAGCCCCCCTTCGATTGGAATACTGCGAAACTGTGGTCCGCGTGCCAACTCGTAAAAGTCAGAATTCCGGTGTAGTGCTATCGACGCTTCATTGCTCGCATTCGTGAAGTAGTAGGCGCGATTGTCCCGCTGCCGGATCCAATCCAAGCGAGTAGTGACCAGCGCTAACGCCACACCTCGCCGTCGGACATTTGGGTCAACCGTGACTCCCATCAGATAGTGTCCGGACGGCGCGTCCATCTCCGGATTTTCGAAATACTTCGTCTTTGCCCAGCCAACGAGTCCGTCATCCGACTCGGCTACGACGAAACGCAACCGGGGGTCGGGTATCGCCTGCGAAACCGCGTCACAAAAACGCGACGAGGTCGATCGCCCCGACCGGCGCTGAACCTCGAGTAAGCCAGGAAGGTCTGAAAGCGAAGCACCTCTTATGGTGAAGACCGAATTTTGCTTGCCCATGTGAACATTGTCGCGCAGACCGTACGGAGGCACCTGCCCGCGGCGTCCGGCGTCGACTAGACTCGGGGAACAAGCGCGGAAGTTACTAAAAAAGGTTTTTGATGGCTCAGAACGACTCTTTCGTTCATCTACACGTGCACACCGAGTACTCCATGCTTGACGGGGCGGCCCGCATCAAAGACTTGATGACCGACACCGCCTCCATGGGCATGCCGGCAATCGCGACGACCGACCATGGGTTCGTCTTCGGCGCATTCGACTTCTGGAAACAAGCCACCGACGCAGGCATCAAACCGATCATCGGCGTCGAGGCATATCTGACTCCGGGGACGGCGCGGGGTGACCGCACGAGGGTGAAGTTCGCCGACGGCGGCCGCGACGACGTGTCCGGCGGCGGCGCCTACACGCACATGACACTGCTGTCGAAGGACAACGCCGGAATGCACAACTTGTTCCGGATGGCAACGCTCGCCTCCTTGGAGGGCCAGTTCTACAAGCCGCGGATGGACCGCGACCTGCTCAACACGTACGGAAAGGGCCTGATCGCCACTACCGGATGCCCGTCGGGTGAGATCCAGACCCGGCTGCGCCTCGGACAGTACGAGGAGGCGAAGAAAGCCGCGGGCGAGTTCCGCGAGATATTCGGGCCGGACAACTTCTATCTGGAGCTGATGGACCACGGCCTGCAGATCGAACGGGCAGTCACGAAAGACCTGTTGCGGCTCGGCAAGGAAATGAACATGCCGCGGGTTGCCACCAACGACCTGCACTACACGCGCGCCGAGGACGCCAAAGCGCACGAGGCGCTGCTGGCCGTCCAGTCGGGCTCCAACTTGTTGGACCCGAACCGGTTCAAACTCGACGCTGAAGAGTTCTACCTGAAGAGCCCGGCCGAGATGCGCCGGCTGTTCAACGAATTCCCCGACGCCTGCGACAACACCCTTGCCATCGCCGAACAATGCGAAGTCAGCTTCAACACCGAGGCCAACTACATGCCCCGGTTCCCCTGCCCGCCCGGGGAGGACGAAACGTCCTGGATGATCAAGGAAGTCGAAAAGGGCCTGCACTTCCGCTATCCGGGCGGCGTGCCGGACGCCGCGCGCGAACGCGCCGACTATGAGGTCGGCATCATCACGCAAATGGGCTTTCCTGGCTACTTCCTCGTCGTGGCCGACTTCATCAACTGGTCGAAGGACAACGGCATCCGCGTCGGACCCGGCCGTGGATCCGGTGCCGGATCGATGGTCGCCTATGCCATGCGCATCACCGATCTCGACCCGCTGGAGCACGGTCTGCTGTTCGAGCGGTTCCTCAACCCCGACCGCGTGTCCATGCCCGACTTCGACGTCGACTTCGACGACCGTCGCCGTTCCGACGTCATCAAGTATGTGACGGACAAGTACGGCGACGACCGGGTCGCCCAGATCGTCACGTACGGCACCATCAAGTCGAAAATGGCATTGAAGGACTCGGCGCGCGTGCTCGGCTACCCGTTCTCGATGGGGGACAAGCTCACCAAGGCGATGCCGCCCACGATCATGGGCAAGGACATCTCGCTTGCCGGCATCGAAAACCCGGAGGACAAGCGGTACGCCGAGGCCGAGGAATTCCGTGCGGCTGTGGCGGCCGATCCCGAGGCCGGGAAGGTGTTCGAAACCGCCAAGGGCCTCGAAGGGCTCAAACGGCAGTGGGGCGTGCACGCGGCGGGCGTGATCATGAGTTCGCATCCACTCATCGACATCATCCCGCTCATGCGCCGCGAACAAGACGGTCAGGTCATCACCCAGTTCGACTATCCGACTTGCGAAGGCCTGGGCCTGATCAAAATGGACTTCCTGGGCCTGCGGAACCTCACGATCATCTCCGACGCCTTGGAGAACATCTCGATCAACGGCAAGGAAGCGCCCGATCTGGACGCCCTGTCCCTCGACGATCAGGCGTCCTACGACCTTTTGGCGCGCGGCGACACGCTCGGCGTCTTCCAGTTCGACGGCGGCCCGATGCGCTCGCTGCTTCGGCTCATGCGACCCGACAACTTCGAGGACATCTCGGCCGTCGGCGCGCTGTACCGGCCCGGCCCCATGGGCGCCAACTCGCACACCAACTACGCACTGCGCAAGAACGGGCAGCAGGAGATCACCCCGATCCATCCGGAACTTGCCGAACCGTTGGCGGAAACCCTCGGCACCACGTACGGCTTGATCGTCTACCAGGAGCAGGTGATGGCGATCGCTCAAAAGGTCGCCGGCTACACGCTCGGTCAAGCCGACATTTTGCGCCGCGCCATGGGCAAGAAGAAGAAGGCCGAGCTGGACAAGCAGTACGCCGGCTTCCACCAGGGCATGCTCGACAACGGGTACTCCGAAGAGGCTGTCAAAGCGCTGTGGGACATCCTCTTGCCGTTCTCGGACTACGCGTTCAACAAGGCCCACTCGGCAGCGTACGGGGTCGTGTCGTACTGGACTGCCTACCTCAAGGCCCATTTCCCGGCCGAGTACATGGCGGCACTGCTCACCTCGGTCGGTGAGAACAAGGACAAGTCGGCAATCTATTTGAACGAATGCCGACGCATGCACATGGAAGTCCTGCCGCCGGACGTCAACGAGTCGTCACGCAACTTCACTCCAGTCGGCACCGACATCCGCTTCGGAATGGGAGCCGTGCGCAACGTCGGCACCAACGTGGTCGATGGAATCGTCCAGGCCCGCACCGAGAAGGGCGCGTTTACGTCGTTCCAGGACTTTCTGGACAAAGTGCCGGTGCACGTGTGCAACAAGCGCACCATCGAATCGCTCATCAAGGCCGGCGCTTTCGATTCGCTCGGGCACACCCGGCGCTCACTCGTCGAGATCCACGAAGAAGCAGTCGATTCGGTCGTCGGCGTCAAGCGTCAGGAGGCCAACGGCCAGTTCGACCTGTTTGCCGGGCTCGGCGACGAAAGCGACGATCCGGGGTTTTCGATAGTGCTGCCGGACCGGCCGGAATGGGAAAAGAAGGAAAAACTCGCGTTCGAACGCGACATGCTCGGCCTGTACGTGTCCGACCATCCGCTCAACGGCTTGGAAAAGCTGCTCCAGTCCCAATCGGACATTTCGATCGCCCGGCTGCTCGAAGACGAGGCGCGTCCGGACGGCTCCGTCGTCACCATCGCCGGCATGATCACGAACCTGACTCGCAAGATCAGCAAGAATTCGGGCAATCCGTACGCCATTGCCGTCGTCGAAGACTTGGACGCCAGCGTCGAAGTGATGTTCTTCGGGCAGGTGTACCAGCCGGTCGCCACGATTCTGGCCGAGGACCTGGTCGTCACCATCAAGGGCAGGCTGCGCCGTCGCGATGAAGGAGCCATGAACTTGATGGCCATGGAGATGACGGTTCCGGACGTCGCGGACACCGACGCCGGGCCCGTGTCGTTATCGATGTCGGTGGCCCGGTGCACGCCGCCGCTGGTCGAAAGGCTCGCCGATGTGCTGCGCACCCATCCGGGCTCGACCGACGTCCAGCTCAAACTCACGCAGCCCGGCCGGGCCACCGTCATGCGGCTGGACCGGAGCCTGCGAGTCGACCCCAACCCGGCACTGTACGGCGACTTGAAGGCGCTGCTGGGCGCCGGATGCCTGCAAGGCTGACGCGTTCGGCCCGGCCGAACCGATGAAAGGACACGAGTTGAACCTCTCCGGCAATCCCGTACACATCTCGCACGGCGACTACTCGGCGCGCATCGCGCCGGTGGGAGCATCGCTGAGTTCGTTGAACTACGGCGGCCGGGATCTCGTGGTGCCCTACGATACCGCGGGCCTGCGCCCGAGCCACCGCGGCGCCGTCCTTGCGCCGTGGCCCAACCGGATCATCGACGGCACGTACGCCTGGCAGGGCAGAACGTACCAACTGCCATTGACCGAACCGGCTCGGCATAATGCCATCCACGGTCTCGTCGATTGGAACGACTTCGAGCTGACGGGACGGACCGACGCTTCCGCCACCTTGTCGACCCCCGTCGTACCGGTGCCGGGCTATCCCCACTGCCTGCGCGTCACCGTGACCTACGCACTCGACGACGATGGCTTGTCCTGGACCGTTGAAACGGAAAACCTCGGGGACGACGACGCCCCCTACGGGGTGGCCGTGCACCCGTACTTCACGGCCGGTCCCGGCCGAGCGGACGACTGGACGTTGACGTTTCCCGGCACCGAGTACATCGAATCGGCCGATGAGCAGATGCGGCCCGGCGAGACAAAGAGCGTGCGCGGAAGCGACGTCGACTTCACGGCCGGCAGACCGTTACGGGGCATCTCCTGCGATTTGCCGTTCACGAAGTTGCAGCGCTCGGGCGGACGTGCCGAAGCCAGGCTGCTTGCCGCGGACGGAACCGGCGTGGCCATCAGTTGCGGCGACGACACCCCGTGGATGCAGGTGTTCACGGCCGACTCTCCCGACCCCGACAAGAACCGGATCGGCGTCGCTCTCGAGCCGATGACGTGCCCACCCGACGCATTTAACTCCGGCACCGACGTCGTCCGGATCGCCCCGGGGGATCTGCACCGCATCGAGTGGCACATTGCCGCCGTCCGGAACGGGTAACCGGCGGCGTCCGACGGGCCGGTAGACTCGGGAAGCGTGATGCGCAGACTTGATCTGTCCGGTTCGACACTCGACCGGCGTACCCTGCGGGCCGTGATGCCCCGCGCCGGATCCGACGTGTTCGCGGCCACCACCGCCGTGAAACCCATGCTCGAGGAAATCCGCCATCGCGGCCTGGCGGCGATCGCGGAATACACCGCCCGGTTCGACGGGCCCGCCCCGGCCGAACCGCGTGTGCCCGACGCACTGCTGAAAGAGGCTTTGGACGCGTTGGACGCCGACGTGCGGGATGCGCTGCGTGAGAGTATCCGCCGCGCGCGTATCGTCCACGAAGCACAACGCCGCGACGACGTCACGGTGAGCGTCGAACCCGGGGCGCAGGTGACCGAGCGATGGCTGCCCGTCGAACGCGTTGGCCTGTACGTGCCCGGCGGCCTTGCCGTCTACCCGTCGTCGGTGATCATGAACGTCGTCCCGGCCCAAGTGGCCGGCGTCGAATCTCTCGCGATCGCCAGCCCGCCGCAACGCGAATTCGGCGGCTATCCGCATCCGACAATTCTCGCCGCCGCCGAACTGCTGGGAGTGCGCGACGTGTACGCCATCGGCGGCGCGCAGGCCGTAGCGGCGTTCGCCTACGGATACGATGCCACCGCCGACGCCGCCGCCCTCGACCCCGTCGACCTAATCACGGGCCCGGGCAACGCATACGTGGCTGCCGCTAAGAACGCCGTCCGCGACCTCGTCGGCATCGATGCCATCGCCGGTCCGACCGAGATCGCCGTCATTGCCGACGACAGCGCCGACCCCGACTATGTGGCGGCCGATCTGATCAGCCAGGCCGAACACGATCCGCAGGCGTCGTCGGTCTTGGTGACGGCCTCGGCCGGCCTGGCTGACGCCGTGGAAGCCGCCGTGGAACGGCGGGTGCCGCGCACGAAGCACGTCGACAGGGTCACCGCCGCGTTGGGCGGCCCGCAATCGGCAATCGTCACGGTCGACACACCGGACGCCGCAATTGCCGTGATCAACGCGTACGCCGGCGAGCACGTCGAGGTGCACACCGTCGACGCGACCGATGTGGCGGCACGCATCGTCAACGCCGGTGCCGTGTTCATCGGATCGCATTCTCCCGTGAGTCTCGGCGACTACTGCGCCGGAAGCAACCACGTGCTGCCGACCTCGGGGACGGCCACGCATGAATCCGGCCTGAGCGTCCAGAGCTTCTTGAAAGGCACGCACCTGATCGAATACTCGCCCGAGGCTCTCCGGACGGTCGCCCGGCACGTCGTGACCCTTGCCGAGGCCGAAGACCTGCCCGCGCACGGCGAGGCCGTCACTGCCCGAATGGAGAACTGATGCATTGCCCGTTCTGCCGGCACCCGGATTCCCGCGTCGTCGACTCCCGCACCAGCGAGGACGGCACCGCGATCCGCCGCCGCCGCCAATGCCCCAAATGCGGCAGACGCTTCACCACGCTGGAAGCCACGAGCCTGGCAGTGATCAAACGCTCCGGAACCTCCGAGCCGTTCAGCCGGCAAAAGGTGGTCTCCGGGGTGCGCAAGGCCTGCCAGGGACGCCCGGTCAGCGAGGACGACCTCGCCAAAATGGCCCAGCGGGTCGAAGAAGCGGTGCGCGGCCTCGGCGTGGCAGAGATCGACGCCGACGAGATCGGCTTGACGATACTGCCGCCGCTGCGCGAACTCGACGAGGTGGCGTATCTGCGGTTCGCCAGCGTTTACCAGGGATTCGATTCTCTTGAGGACTTTGAAACCGCCATCGCCGGGCTGCGCGCCGATCGCCGGATGCGCGGAGAGGACTCGGACTCGCCAGGCGCGGGCGGGTAACCTATACTGAAATGACACAAAGACCACCGCCGGTGGCATCGGAGGGGAAGCCGATGCCGCCGGCGGTTTCTTTACGCCTCCGTGGCTTCGTTACGATCGTGCGTTTCTTTGTGCCAGCGCGTCGGGCAGTGCCTCGGAGTACACGATGACGAGCCTGCGAGTCGGCCGGGTCATTGCCACGTACACATCGGAGATTCCGTGCACGCCCTTGTCGATCAGTCCCGGCTCGAGCACGACGACCCCGTCGAATTCGAGTCCCTTGGCCTGATCGGCCCGTAGCAGGGCCACATCGGCGTCCAGCCCGGCCGGTCCGCGTCCGATATCGGTCCGCCCGGCGGACGTCAGGGCGTCGGCCGCCGCGTCGATCACGCCGCCCGGGCCGATCACTGCCAGCCGTCCGCCGTCCAGCAGCGCCAATTCGTCGTCGATCAATCCGGGCAGCTCGGCGATCGGGTCGCCGACCTTCGTGAATATGGGCGGCCACCGGCCCTCACGAACCGATGACGGCACCGACACGTCCGGGCGGACGCTGCGGATCATCGCCGTCGCGGCGTCCATGATCTGCCTGGGCGTGCGGTAGTTGATAGTGAGCTCTTCGACGTTCCACCTGTCGCCCAGGAGCGGTCGCAGCGCGTCGTGCCAGCTGGTGGCTCCGGCGGCAGCCGACGTTTGCGCGATATCGCCGACGAGCGTCATCGATTTCGACGGCACTCGGCGCAGCACGGTACGCCACATCATCGGCGAGAGCTCTTGGGCCTCGTCGACCACGACGTGGCCGTACGCCCACGTCCGGTCGGCCGCCGCCCGCTCGGCAGTAGTCCGCGCCGGCCCGGTGTCGGCGAACCGGCCCGACAGGGTATCGGCCGAAACGTATCCGTGCTGCCCCGTCATATCGATCACGGACTCGGCAAACGCCAACTCTTTGGCGTCCTGCTCGCGGCGGACCGCGTCCTCCCGCTGCCGGGCCGACGGATCGTCGCCGAGCAACTCGGCGGCTTCGTCGAGCAGCGGCACGTCCTCGACGGTCCAGGCGTGCGGGTCTGCACGACGGAAGAGTTCCCGCTGGCCCGGCGTCAGCCACGAGGCCGCCGATTCCAGCAGGTGCGGCAAAGCGTACAGGTCGCCCAGCAGCTTTTCCGGGGTCAACGGCATCCATGCCAGGTTCAGCGCGACGCGCACATCGCGGGCCGACCGGACGTCGGTCAGGAGCTCGGCACGGTCGCCCTCGTCGAACGTCTCGCCGATTTGCGCAATGATCCGGTCCGTCAGCTTGCGCAGCAGCGTCTTGACGAACGTGGTGCGCGCCTCATTATGGGGTTTGCCGGTGCGCCTGGCCCTGTCACGAGCCGACCGGACATCGGCCACCGTCAACGTCACGGTTCGCGAATCGACGGCGAGCACTTGGTCACGCTCGGGGAGGCGCTGACGGTCGGCCGCGGCTTTGCGCAGCGCCCGTGCCATCAGCGCATCGCCCTTCAACGCGGCGAGCTCGTCGCCGTCGTGAACGTCGGTGTCGACGCCCGGGAACAGCTGGCCGGGCGTGCTGAGCACCGCGCCGGTTTCGCCGAGAGAGGGCAACACCTGGCCGATGTATTTCAAGAAGGCGGTGGTGGGACCGATCAGCAACACGCCCGAACCGGCGATCCTCTCCCGATACTTGTACAAGAGAAAAGCGGCGCGGTGCAGCGCGACGGCGGTCTTCCCGGTGCCCGGCCCGCCCTGGACGACGAGGACACCGGCCAGAGGTCCGCGGATGATGGTGTCCTGCTCGGCTTGGATGGTGGCGACGATATCGTCCATCCGACCGGTGCGCGCGGAATCGAGCGCGGCAATGAGTGCGCCCTCCCCGGACAGTTCGGCGCGCGCCGTGTCGTCGAGCGCCGACAAGTCCAGCACGTCGTCCTCGATGCCGATCAACTCGCGAGCCTTTGTCACAAGGTGCCGACGCCTGACGAGCCCGAGCGGGGTGCGTGCCGTGGCCTGATAGAACGGTTCGGCGGCCGGCGCGCGCCAATCGATGAGGAGCTGCTCGGAATTGTCGTCGGACATGCCGATCCGGCCGATATACGACGCATGCGACAAGTCGTCGATGCGCCCAAAGCAAAGCTGCTCCTCGACGCTGTTGAGCCGGGCCAGCTGATCTTCGTACAAGGTCGCGAACGCGTCCCGCTCGCTGCGTGCCTGTTGATTGCCGCCGGGGTCGCTCAACCGGACGGCACCGAGGTTGGCAGCCGCCTCACGGCGCAATTCGTCCAGCCGGGCGTACAGCAGGTCGAGATGGCGCTGTTCACACTGCTTTTCGTCGTCGCCGACGCTCATGGGCTACCTTTCTGATCCGGCCCTCCATTATGCCGTGCCCGGCGACACCGCGTTTGCGGGCGCCCGGCTGCGTACCGCGGAGCGGGCACGAGACAATAGACAATTGTGACATCGGTACAGCCCGGGACCCGGCCCGCGGTCCGCTACACCATCTGGACGATCGGTGTGCTCGCTTACATGGTTGCGGTGCTCCAGCGCACCAGCCTCGGGGTGGCGGGAATCGAGGCGACGCACCGGTTCGACGCGTCGGCATCGGTGCTGTCGATGTTCATGGTGATCCAGCTTGTCGTGTACGCCGGTTTGCAGATCCCGGTCGGCATCATGCTCGACCGGCTGGGCCCTCGCACGTTGATCGTCGCCGGCGCAGTCTTGATGGCCGGCGGGCAGTGCGTATTGGGCTTTGCGGACAATGTCGGAGTCGGCATCGTGGGCCGCCTGCTCGTCGGGGCGGGGGACGCCTTCACCTTTATTTCGGTGCTGCGGCTGGTCAGCGTATGGTTCCCGGCCTCGCAGGCGCCGATCTTTACGCAGCTGACCGGTATCACCGGACAAATCGGCCAGATCCTCAGCGCCTACCCCTTCGTGTGGCTGTTGCACGGCGCCGGGTGGTCGCCGGCGTTCTTCTCCGCTGCCGGCTTGTCGACTGTCTGCGCGATAGTGGCATTCCTCGTCGTCCGAACGCCGTCCCGCCCGCGCGGCGACGAGCCGGCGCCGTCGCTGCGGGAGATCGGCCGCACAGTGGTGGCTACGGCCAAACAACCGGGTACGCGGCTGGGGTTTTGGACGCATTTCACGACTCCTTTCTCCGGCAATGTGTTCGTGTTCTTGTGGGGTGTGCCGTTCTTGGTGTCCGCCCAGGGGCTGGCGACGTCGACGGCGTCGGCGTTGCTGACCTTGTACGCGATCGGCGGCATGATCGCGGGACCGGTGCTGGGCAAGCTGGTTGCCTCCCATCCGCTCCGCCGGTCATGGCTCGTGCTGACCGTTGTGGCCGCGACGGTGGCGGCCTGGGCAGTCGTCCTGGCCTGGCCGGGGCAGGCTCCGCCGGGGCTGCTCGTGGTGCTGGTGTTGGTCTTGGCGTGCGCGGGCCCCGGATCGATGATCGCGTTCGACTTCGCACGTACCTTTAATCCGCCGCACCGTCAGGGCACGGCATCCGGCATGGTCAATATCGGCGGATTCATCGCGTCGCTGATCGTGATGTTCTTGATCGGGGTGGTGCTCGATCAGCTGCACCGGGCGTTCGGGGGAGAGCTCTACGACCTCGGGCATTTCAAGATCGCCATGTGCGTGCAATTCGTGTTCTTTGCCATCGGCACTATCGGAATTCTGCTGTCGCGGCGCAAGGCTCGCGCCGAAATGGCACGAGCCGGCGTCCACGTGCCCCCGATTCTCCAAGCCATCAAACGCACGTACGGACGACGCTAGCGGACGAACTTGTCCCAGCTCGCCCCGGTCAGTACTCGGGCCGGCGCGGCCCCGGATCGCAGATCGCGAGCAAAGTCGTCGGTGTGCAGCGGTTCGTGGCCGGCGACGCCCAGCAGATTGCCGTAACGGCGTCCGCGTAATTGAGCGGGCTCGGCGACGGCTGCCGGATGAGCGAAGCGACCGGCCATCCGGCGCAGCTCAGCCTTGGCGGCGGTCAGGGGCGGCCGGTCGGCGATATTCGTCAGCAACAGGCCCCCGGGGCGCAGTACACGGGCCGCGTGTGCGAAAAAATCATCGCCGGTGAGCACCTCGGGCGTGCTGTCGCCGACGAAGACGTCGCGAATTATCAGGTCGAACCGGTCATCGCGGGCGGCAGCGAGCTGTTCGAACGCGTCGCCGACCCGGATCTTCACGAGCGGACTCCGCGGAATATCGAACCATTCGCGCACGAGCCGTGCCAGCGCGGCGTCGATCTCGATGGCCAGCTGTCTCGACCCCGGACGGACGTGCTCGACATATCGAGCCATCGAACATCCTGCCGCTCCCAAATGCAGCACGTGCAGCGGCCGACCGCTCGGGAACGACGCCGCAATGATCTTGCCCATCCAGTCCATGTACTCGAATTCGAGGCGGGACGGGTCGCCCAACACGACGAACGAACTTTGCACGCCGCCGACCGTCAAACACCACTCGCCGGGAGCGATTTCAATGAGTCGGGCTTCGCCGCTGTCGATGTCGTACCGGCCGGGGGAGGGGCCGGGCGAACGCGGAGTCATTTCTCAACTGTGCCATAACGCGGTGTCGCGGAACGCGCCTCCCGCCGAGTGGCGGCGAACGGCTGCCAAAATGGCAAAACGCCCGCCATTGGCCGCCACTCGAAGCGGGGTAGCGGCGAGCCCTTCAGTAGCCGAGCCTTGCGTCCACAGGTGCCGTTCAAGCGCTCTTTCGGCCGAAGTTATCCACAGGGGCTGGGATCGGACCGGTGCGCGCCGCACGCTGAGGTCCATGGAAAACACGACACTGATCACCCTGACCCATTCGCGCGACCTCTTGGCCTATGTTCCGCACCGGCTCGGATTCACGCCGCAGCGGAGCCTCGTGCTGATCGGCATGCGCCGAGCGCAGTCGGCAACGCGGCTCGGACTGATGGTCCGCTGCGATTTGCCCCGCGCCTGGCTCGATGCACCGGATACGACCATGGCCCGGCGAATGGTCGAGAACCTGCTGGCCGACAGGTCGGTGAACGCCGTGGCAGTAGTGCTCTATCTCGACGTGCCGAAGGATATCGACCTTCCGCAGGACGCCGACGCCGCCGATTTCGGATCGGCCGGCCCGGAGCCGAGCGCCGCCTCGGCCATCCGGCGTGCCGTGGTCTCGATCGGGCTCGAACTCGTCGACGAGCTATGGGTGGCAGGCGACCGATGGCGGTCGTACGCGTGCGGCGACGTCGAATGCTGTCCCGGATCCGGCTGGCCGACCACCGAAATCGAATCGTCCACGGTTGGTGCCGAACTGGTGCTGGCAGGCAGCAGCCCCGCCGACAGCGTGGACTCCTTGACCGCTCTGCCCGTGATCGACGCCGCCAGCCGTGACGGCGTCCGGCGGGCCCTTGGCCTGGCCGCCGACCGGCACGCGACGGACGTCGACAACGGTCGACTGCTGACGTGGCGCCGCCGACAACTGGACACGTGGCGGCGCGCGTTCCGGGCCAAAGCCGCGCCCGTCGGCCCCGAGCGGACGGGGCGTCTCATCGTTGCCTTGTCGGACGCCCGGCTGCGGGATGCCGTGATGGTCGACGTTCTCGGGCTGACGAAGGCATCCGGCATGCTCCTTGGACCGCAGGAGCCCGCGGACGACGATGCCGGGCTCCGTCGGGTGGCAGGGCTCGGAGACCGGGAGCCGGATCCGGACCGGTTGGCCACGGCGTCGCGTCTGCTGCGTCATCTGGCCGCCGCCTCCGACGGAGCCTGGCAAGCGGCTCCGTTGACGCTGTTGGCGTGGATCGAATGGTGCCGCGGCCAGAGTTCGACTGCCGGGAGATACCTCGACCGGGCGCTGAGCGCCGACCCCGAGCACAGGCTAGCCAGGCTGATGACGGGGTTCGTCGACAACGGGCTGTTGCCGACGTGGGTCACGCGGCCGCGGTAGCGTGCCCGGGACGGTTTCGGCTGCCGGTGTCGTTGAACGGTGTCGTTGAACGGGGCGGGTTCGCGGGGCGGGTAGACAGGGGACACTGGAAAAGTCGCGCCCGACAAGGCAGCATGGAGCAGGCAGGAAAACCGGTCAGCGGGAGGTAGATGTGTCAATCGTCGTCGGCTATTTGGCGACCCCGGAGGGCGAAGCGGCCCTCCAGTACGCCGTCCGCGAGGCCAATCAGCGCAGCAGCGACCTGACGATAGTGCCGACCGGGGAGTCGACCGAGTTCCCGACCGCCGATCATCTCGAACTGCTCGGCGGCTTGGACTATGAGATCACCGGGCCCCCGCCGGACGGCGACGCGGCGGAACTGATGATCGACACTGCTGCGCAGCGCGGCGCGGAAATGATCATCATCGGGCTGCGCAAGCGCAACCCCGTCGGCAAATTGATCCTCGGGTCCAACGCGCAGCGGATCTTGCTCGACGCCGGTTGTCCCGTTCTGACAGTCAAACCCGACACTGCCGACTGAACCGGCCGCGGAGCCGGTGCGTGCTGATTTCCGGTTGCGGGAAGAAACGTGACACAATAAAGCGTTGACCCAGTCAGGACCCGTGCTAGTGAGAATCGGCGAGATTTTCCTCACACACTTGACATGGGTCTTAGTGATGTGAAGAAACAATCACTTGACCACTGGAATCTCGCCGCAGTTAAGGGGTGTATGTCGGTGCCGGAATCGTCCAAGGCAAGCGCCGCTGCAAAAACCGGAAGCTCTCGAGGTGCTACGACGAAGGGTACGGCTACGAAAACGTCGGCAACCAAGGTAAAGGCAAAGAAGGTCGCAAAGCCGGCCGCACAGGTGGACGAGACGACCGATATCGACGAGGGCGCCGCACAGGCCGCCCCCAAGAAGACCGCTGCCAAAAAGGCGGCGCCGAAGAAGGCGGCAGCAACGCCGGCCAAGCGTAAGGCGAAAGCGAAGGACGACGACCTCATGCCCACGGAGGTCGACGAGGCCGCCGAGGAAGAGGCCGAAGAGGTCGAACACGTCGAGCCGGAGGCAAAGAAGGCCGCCGAGCAGGCCGGCGGGTTCGTCTACTCGCCGTCCGACGAAGGCGATGCTCCGGCCCAGCAGGTGATCTCGGCCGGAGCGACGGCCGATCCGGTGAAGGATTATCTCAAGCAGATCGGCAAGGTCGCTCTCCTCAACGCGGCCGAAGAGGTCGAACTGGCCAAGCGCATCGAAGCCGGCATGTACGCCGAGTCGAAGCTGAACGAGGAGTCGCTGTCGGCCAAGGTGGCGCGGGAGTACAAATGGATCATCCATGACGGCCGCCGCGCCAAGAACCATTTGCTCGAGGCCAACTTGCGTCTTGTCGTGTCGCTGGCCAAACGCTACACGGGCCGCGGCATGTTGTTCCTCGACCTGATTCAAGAGGGCAACCTCGGGCTGATTCGTGCCGTCGAGAAATTCGACTACACGAAGGGGTTCAAGTTCTCCACGTACGCCACCTGGTGGATTCGCCAAGCCATCACCAGGGCGATGGCCGATCAGGCTCGGACCATCCGCATCCCGGTGCACATGGTCGAAGTGATCAACAAACTGGCGCGTGTGCAGCGTCAGATGTTGCAGGATCTGGGCCGCGAGCCGACTCCGGAAGAACTCGCCAAGGAACTCGACATGACGCCGGAAAAGGTTGTCGAGGTGCAAAAGTACGGCCGTGAGCCGATCTCGCTGCACACGCCGCTGGGCGAAGACGGCGACTCGGAATTCGGCGACCTGATCGAGGATTCGGAAGCAGTAGTGCCGGCGGACTCGGTCAGCTTCACGCTGCTGCAGGAACAGCTGCACTCGGTGCTTGACACGCTCAGTGAACGCGAAGCCGGTGTCGTGTCGATGCGGTTCGGTCTCAGCGACGGCCAGCCCAAGACGCTCGACGAGATCGGGAAGGTCTACGGCGTCACGCGCGAGCGGATCCGGCAGATAGAGTCCAAGACCATGTCGAAACTGCGGCACCCGTCGCGTTCGCAGGTGTTGCGCGACTACCTGGACTGATCCCGGCACCCGTACGGCGCCCCGCCCCATTTAATTCGGGGGACAGGAGGCGCCCACGGGTCCTAGCGTGGGAGCATGACGGACTCCCTCACCTGGCGCGCGCTGACCGTTGCCGACGCGCCCGCGCTTTTGTCGCTGCTGAAGCGCGTCGAAGTGTATGACGCCGATCAAGAACGCATCACCGACGACGAGTTGCGCAGGTCGTTGGCGATGCCGTGGATCGATCTGACGCGCGATTCGCTTGTCGGACTCGACCGGGACGGCAACCCGGTGGCCGGCGGACTTGTCACAAGCCGTCCGGGGGCGAAGACCCGCGTGCGGATCCAGCTGATGGGGTGCGTGGCGCCCGAGTATCGGAATCGCGGCTTGGGCCGCCGGCTGCTCGAGTGGCAACTGGACAGGGGGCGCGGAAAGCTCGCCGAGATCCGCGCAGGCTCGCCGCATGCCGCAAGCCTGCCGGCAGCCCTGAGCTGTTACGCCATGGCAGCGCAAACCGACAAGGCACAGTTGTACCGGCATGCCGGGCTAACGCCGGTGCGTTATTTCGCCAGCATGCGCCGGCGGGTGCGCGACGAGCCTTGCTCTTCGGCACTGCCGGCCGGTGTCACGCTCGAACCGTGGACGGATGGGCTGTCCGAAGAGGTCCGGACCGTGCACAACGAAGTATTTGCCGACCATTGGGGATCGCAGCCGCACGACCGCGCGAGTTGGCGGAAGGGGTTCATCGACGGCGAAGCGTTCCGGCCCGAGTTGAGCGTCGTCGCCGTCGGCCCGGATGGCACGGTCATCGGGTATGCGCTGAATTCCGAATATGTGCAGGATTGGGAAGAGCAAGGGTATTCGGAAGGGTACACCGATCTGCTCGGCGTGGTGGCACAGTGGCGGGGAAAAGGAGTCGCGTCGGCACTGCTGGCCGAGACGGCGCGCCTGTGCGTTCGCCGCGGTCATCCGTACGTCGCGCTCGATGTGGACACCGCCAGTCCGACGGGGGCCGATCGCCTTTACGCGTCGATGGGGTACGCGCCGACGCATACGTCCGTGTGTTTCGAACTTGATCCGGATTGACCGCGATTCACCAATGCGGCGGCGACGCACAGACGAGAAGGGCCGGGGCAGCGCCCCGGCCCTTCGGCAGTGGAGGGTGTTACTCGCCTGAGCCGGCGGTTTCTTCCAGCCGAGCCGTCTCGTCGTGGATCCGCAATGCAGCGGGCTTCAACGCTTCCAGGTGCTCGTTCGAGTGGTGCCGGCAAAAGAACAAGTCGCCGGAGTTCAATTCGACCCTGACGTAGGCCTGCGCTCCACAGCGATCACAACGATCGGCGGCGGTCATCGAATCGGGGGCCTGGGTGCCAACTGTCATTGTTCCTGCCTTTCCAAGACTTAGGTCCGTATACCCTTGATAACACGGAGCACATTGAATTTATGCGCCAAAGTCCGGCGGTTCGCCCAGCGCGTATTTTCGTCCGAGTCCAGCGGCCGCGCCATCGGTTGCGGGTGTCGCGTCCGGCCCAACGCGTCTCCGCCTACGCGGCGAGCCTGGAAGCGCCCGTGGGCACGGCCAAGTAATGTTGAGCGCAGGAGGACTATCTGACTGTGACAACGAAACAATCCACCCGGGAAGAACTGCGTGCGGCGGCGGCCGGCGGCTATACCGCTCGGCATTTGTCGGTGCTCGAAGGACTCGAGGCGGTGCGCAAGCGCCCCGGCATGTACGTCGGCACCACCGATTCGCGCGGGCTCATGCACTGCTTGTGGGAGATTCTCGACAACTCCGTCGATGAAGCACTTGGTGGCTTTTGCTCCCGGATCGAGGTCGTTCTACACGCCGACGGGTCGGTGGAAGTCACCGACGACGGGCGCGGAATCCCCGTGGACTCCGAACCGCGGACAGGTTTGAACGGTGTCGAAGTCGTCTTCACGAAATTGCACGCCGGCGGGAAATTCGGCGGCGGCTCGTATCAAGCGTCGGGCGGCCTGCACGGTGTCGGCGCCAGCGTCGTGAATGCCTTGTCCGCGCGCCTGGACGCCGAAGTCACCCGGTCGGGCAAGATCCACCGGATGACGTTCCGCCGCGGCGAGCCCGGTACTTTCGACGACAAGTCGGGGCCCTCACCCGACTCGGACTTCACACCGTTCGTCAACGGATCGCAGCTGGAAATCGTCGGAAAGGCGAAGCGAGGCGTCACGGGGAGCCGGGTGCGCTACTGGGCCGACGAACAGATTTTCCTTGCCGAAGCGCAGTTCTCGTACAGCGAGCTCGTGGCCCGTGCCCGGCAGACCGCGTTCCTGGTCCCGGGACTCACCATCACCATCCGCGACGGGCGCGTCCGGGGCAGCGAGAACGAAGAAACTTTCATGTTCGACGGCGGACTCAGCGAGTTCGTCGACTATCTCGCCGTCGATCCGGCAGTGACGGATGTGTGGCGGCTACAAGGGTCGGGGGAGTACACCGAAACGGTTCCCGTCCTGGACGATCGCGGCCACATGGTGTCCACCGAGGTCTCGCGCACCGCCGAGGTCGATGTGGCACTTCGGTGGGGCACCGGCTACGACACCCGCGTGGCGAGCTTCGTCAACATCGTGGCCACCCCGAAGGGCGGAACGCACCTGTCCGGTTTCGAACAGGCGTTGCTCAAATCGTGCCGCAAGGTCATCGAATCGAATTCCCGCCGGTTGAAGGTCGGCAACGATCAGATCGAGAAGGACGACGTGCTGGCGGGGCTGACGGCAGTCGTCACGGTGCGCCTGGCCGAGCCGCAGTTCGAAGGGCAGACGAAGGAAGTGCTCGGCACCAAGGCGGCGCGCGGCATTGTGTCAAAAGTAGTCTCCGGCGAGTTGGAAGCACACCTGACGTCGAACAAGCGACAGGACAAGCAACAGTCCCAGATGCTTCAGGAAAAGATCGTGTCCGAGATGAAATCGCGCATCTCGGCACGCATGCACAAGGAGACGCAGCGCCGTAAATCCGCTCTCGAATCGTCGTCCCTGCCGTCCAAGCTCTACGACTGCCGCAAGGGCGAGGTCGACAATTCCGAATTGTTCATCGTCGAAGGCGATTCGGCGATGGGCACCGCGAAGAAGGCGCGGAACTCCGAACATCAGGCGCTGCTGCCGATCCGCGGAAAGATCTTGAACGTGCAGAAGGCCTCGATCGCGGACATGCTCTCGAACGCGGAATGCGCCTCGATCATCCAGGTCATCGGCGCCGGGTCCGGTCGCAGTTTCGACCTGTCGGCGGCCCGCTACGGCAAGATCGTCATCATGACCGATGCGGACGTCGACGGCGCACATATTCGTACGCTGCTGCTGACCTTGTTCTTCCGGTACATGCGCCCCATGGTCGAAGCCGGCCGAGTCTACGCAGCAGTCCCGCCGTTGCACCGGATCGAAGTGATCCATCCCGGGTCGAAGGGCAACGAGTACGTGTACACGCATTCGGAAGCCGAACTGAACGCGGTGCTGGCCGGGCTGGCGAAAACGAAGAAGCGTTACAAGGAGCCGATTCAGCGGTACAAGGGTCTGGGTGAGATGGACGCCGACCAACTCGCCGAAACGACCATGGATCCGTCGCACCGCACGCTGCGCCGGGTCAACATGGCCGACTTCGCCGGTGCCGAGGGCACTTTCGAATTGCTGATGGGCGCAAACGTGGCCCCGCGCAAGGATTTCATCATAGCGGGCGCCGCCGAGCTCGACCCGGAGCGCATCGACGCGTAGCGGCTCGTCCGATGAGCCGCGGACCCGCTCAGGGGAAGAACGGCACAATCAACGACACTGTCGGCACGGCAAGCAACGCCAGCGCACCCAGGACGACGACGGCGCGGTTCCACGCGGCAAGGCGCCGCGGCGGGCTCGTCAAGCGCTGGATGCGCAGCTCCGTGGCCGTGGACGCCAACGCGAACCCGCCGGCCGGAGGCTCGCTCCGACCCACCAGTGCAATTGCCGACGCCAGCACCTCGGGGCGCACCGTTCGTATCGCGGTATCGTCGGCAAGCATCTCCACGAGCGTCGAAATGCTTTGATGAGCGACCGTGGCCGCGCGGAGCCAGGGCAGTGCCCGGTGCCACGAGACGAACGGCAGGATGACCAGATCGTGCCGCCATTCCAGATGGGCCCGTTCGTGCGCGATGACTGCTTCGAGTTCCGGCTTGCTGAGCAGATCGATGATCCCGGCCGATAACACCATGGTGTTGCGGGGGCCCGGCAGACAATAGGCGACCGGAGCGGTGTGGTCGAGCAGCCTGGCCTCGGGATGGTCGACCGACGGGCGTGACAAGATGTCGAGAAGCTGACGGTGTCTCCGGCGGTGGCGCACGGTTTGGACGACGCTGAGGATCAGCACGCTGAGGAGCCGCAGCGCAAGGATGAGAGCTATCGCCAGCGCAATCAGCCGCAACGGGCCGAGATCGGTCAGGAGTCGTCCGTGCCAAATCATGTCGGCAAGTCGCCCGAGCCCGTCGGGAAAGCGGGTCGAAATGCCCGATACCGCGTAAACGAGTCCGGCACCGATCATGGCCAGACCGCCCGACAGCCCGATGGACTGCCACAGTACGAGCGCCGTCAACGGGTCGCGGCCCGCCCAGCGGGCGCGCGCCAAGAGCACCGGCACCGGCCATGCCAGCAGGACAGCGAGAACAGCCAGCATGATGCTGGTCTGAGCCATAGGATTCATACTGCTACCTACGGTAGCCGGATTGACTACGCAGTCGGGCCCGGATCGCGGGTTTTCGCAGAGTGGCCGAGCAGTCGGCGCAGCGTGCTCGTCTCGTCAGTGCTCGCCGCGCCAAGGAAACGAGCAAATACCGCCTCGTGATCGGGAGCCTGACCGAGAACCTCGTGCATGAGTTCGGCAACGTGATCTTCACGCGACGATGTCGCCCGGTAACGGTGTGGACGGACATCGCGCTGTCGCTGAACAAAATGCTTGGCTTCAAGACGAGACAGCACGGTATGAACGGTCGTCAACGCCAGATCGCGGTGGGCGAGCGCTTCACGCAGATCGGTGGCCGACAGCGATGCAGCATTGTTCCAGAGCTCGTCCATGACGGCTCTTTCAAGCTCACCGAGGGTTTCCACGATTGTTTAGCTCCTCGACTGGGGAGAGGGTTGATGGCGGTCATCCACCGTCAACCATTCTACGACAAGTAGAGAGTGGCGTCCCAATCGGGGTAGCCGGACCGGCGGCCCGCGGCTCCGGAGTCAGTCGCGTTTGGCTCCGAACATGATCTCGTCCCAGCTCGGCACGCTGTGTCGCTTTCCGCGTTTTGCCGCGGGCGGGGTGAAGTTTTCGTCGTCCAGGAGGCTTTGCTGGCCGGGAAGCTGGTCATCCTGACCCGTTGCGCCGGCCGGGGCCGAGGAGTCCGCGGGCTCCGGCGACTTTCCGGCGTCCTTGGACTTTCTGGCCTTCTTAGCGGACTTGCCGAAGGCCTTGCCGGCAGGCTTATCCCGCTCCGGGCGGTCGGGCACGGCGAGCACCTCGGGCGAATCGGCTTCCTCGGGTGCCGAAGCGGCAGTGTGCGCGCCCAACGGCCACACGCCGGGTGCGGTGGACGCGTCATTTCGATCGTCGGGACCGTCGTCCGGGTCGACTGCGGCAGCCAAATGCGCAGTGCCGGCGCCGCTTGCCGGCGCATCGGAATCCTCGTCCAGTAGCCCGCCGTACGGATCCGAGTCATCGACGTGCGGATCGACGGGCGTGCGCCGGCCGCGACGCGCGCCAAGCGTGTCCAGCAAGTGATCGGTGCTGGGCGCCGTCGTCTCGTCCGGCGCATCCTCCCGCGAGCCGTTGTCCGAGACGGCCGTCAACCGGCGGGGCGGCAACGGGCCGGAATCCACGGGGCCGGAGTCCGTCAGCCAGCGGGCTTCGTCGTCCTCGGGGGTGAGCGAGCCGCGGTCGAACGTCCAACTGGCCGTGCGCTTCTTGCCGCCGGCAGTGAATGTCAGCTCGACGTACCAGCGCGAATCGGGCCGGCGCCAGGCGTCCCAGCCGGCCGTCTCGAGATCGACGTCGCGCAAGCGGAGCCGCTCGGACGCCAGGTCGGCCAACGGTCGACCGTCGGCGGCGGGATCCTGGGACGAATAAACGAGTACCCGACCGGCAAGCTCAGCGATATGGGAACGTTCGGCCAAAACCGGACCTTCGTACCTGCGTACTTGCTCGAGGGGGACGCCTGCGCCTTCGGCGACCTCTTCGGCAGTCAGACCCGCACGGATCTTCGCTTGAATGTCACGCGGCCTGGCCGGATCCTGTCCGGCTTGCAGCTGCCCGAGATGTGCGCGGTCGCGACGGACAGCGGCGTACAGCGCTTCATCGACCGGCAGCAAATATCGTTCGCCCTCCGGGCCGGCCAGCACCAGATGTTCTTCGTCATCGTGAACACCAAGCAGTTTAAGATCCTGCATTGGGCACCTTCCTCGTAAAAATCGTGACGCGACAAACGCTTCGCACTACTTCACTATGGTGTCACGCCACTGCGCTCAACTCGGGGATCTGCCCATGGCGCGTTGTCACCGGCCCGTTAAGCTTGTCAGCGTGATGGACAGTTCCGCATCGGCCGGCGCGGCCGACTTTTCGCCTTTTGATTCGCTCTTGCTCTTGTCGTTCGGCGGCCCGGAAAAGCCCGACGACGTCTTGCCCTTTTTGAAAAATGTGACGGCCGGCCGCGGTATTCCGGACGAACGGCTCATCGAGGTGGGCGAACATTACTACTCGTTCGGCGGCCGCTCGCCGATCAACGACCAGAACCGGCAGCTCATCGCTGCGCTGGAAGCGGACCTCGAGCGCCGGGAAGTCGACGTGCCGCTGTACTGGGGCAATCGGAACTGGGAACCGTACATCGACGACACGCTACGGCGCATCCACGCCGATGGGCACAGGAACGTCGGCGTGATCACGACAAGCGCGTACTCGTCGTACTCGAGCTGCCGGCAATACCGCGAAGACCTCGGAATGGCGCTCGAGAAGCTCCACGCCGAAGGTATCGACCTGACGGTGGACAAGATTCGCCAGTACTACAACCACCCGGGGTTCGTCAGCGCGAGCGCGGACAATGTCGAAGCAGCGCTCCGCGCCGTCGGCGCGGGCACCGGTACCAAGGTGTTGTTCGTCACACATTCCATCCCGCAAACGATGCAAGAAGCCTCCGAAGTCGGCACCCCCGGATATTTGCGCCAACACGAAGACCTGATGCGCACGATCATCAGTGAAGTCTCCGAACGGCTCGGCCGGATAGTCGAAGGCGAACTCGTCTTTTGCTCCAGGTCCGGCCCACCCACGCAGCAATGGCTGGAACCGGACATCAACGACCGAATGGCCGAGCTGAAAGCGGAAGGCATCTCCGGGGTCGTTGCCGCGCCGATCGGGTTCGTCTCCGACCATATGGAAGTCAAATTCGACCTGGACACCGAAGCGCGCCAGACGGCGTCCGAACTCGATCTGGACTATTACCGTGCCGCGACGGTCGGCACGTCCGAGGCATTCGTCTCGGGCCTTGTCGATCTGTTGGCCGAACGTGCTGCCGAGCTTCGAGGCGAAACCCCCGCTGTGCCGGTCGGCGGCTCGCTGCCGGCCTGTAGCCCGGGCAGCGGCGCGTGTGCCGTGGATTGTTGCATCGGAAAGTTCGATAGGCCGGTCGCGCCGGTGTGGCCGGCAACGGCGTCCGGCATCGGATAAACCGTCGGACGTCAGTCCGCGTTCGCGGATCCGCGTTCCGGCTCTTCGATGACCGGAATTGTGCCCGTCTCGGCGGCCAGGATCTGTTTCATCTCGCCGGTGGCCACATCGTTATCGCCGGCGAGCTCGACAAGTGACTCGAGGTCGCCGAGCAGAACTTCGACGAGGTAGTCGTCGCCTTCGTCACGCGCGACGGCCAGCTGCGCACGAGTCTGATCGATCCGCTCATTCAAGCCATGTTCGAATTCACTCATGCGATACCCCCGGTACAAGTCGGTTTTCGTCAAGGTAGCAGGTTAAGCCGTGAGGGAAAATAGCCGGGCCCGGCGCATACCGTGTCGGGAACGGGCCGGAGAACGTTGTACAGTAAGGTTTTCCGCAGTCCGGTACTGCCCGGAAAACTCGCCACGCTTCGACCCGGTTTTTGAAACAAAATCGGCATCAGTATTGTTATTGCAGCCGAGATGGTTGACAATACCAATTCTGGGCGGCCGGAGCATCGGATATGTACCGGAAGACGGGCCGGAATAAGTCCGGTGATACCGGCGTTGGACCCAGATCGATCCGTGCGTGCACGGGTCGAAACGGCGAAGATCAGCTTTAACCACCGACGAACGCAATCGGAGTGAAAATACACATGGCGACGGATTACGACGCGCCTCGTAAGACAGACGAGGACCTCAGCTCGGACTCGTTGGAAGACCTCAAGGCACAACGCACCCAAAAGAAGGCAAGCAGTGTCGATGAGGACGAAACGGAGGTCGCGGAAGGCTACGAACTTCCCGGCGCCGACCTTTCCAATGAGGAACTGTCGGTTCGCGTGCTTCCCAAGCAGTCGGACGAGTTCACCTGCATGGAATGTTTCCTGGTCAGGCACCGCTCGCAGCTCGCGTCCGACAAGGACGGCGTGCTGATCTGCAAGGACTGCGCGGCTTGACGGTCCGGCGCTCGGCGTTAGCCGAGCGCCTTTGTCAACCCTGCGGGGTCTCGTGTGGAAACGAGCCAGTACGGGGTCGGATCGGAGTCGTCATCAATGGTGATCTTCACGACATCCGGAATCCAGCCCCGAATATGCAAATACGCGCGCGCATCGAGCTTGATCCCGCGCGCCATCACGGCATCCCGGCCCGTGAACGCTTCGGCACCGCCCACGAAGCGCTTGTCGATGTGCGCCTTGCCGACTATCACCTCGCCGTCAGTGACCTCGATCCGAGTAGCAAGACTGACGAGCCACCACAAGAACAAGATCGCCACGACCACCGGCACTATGACCGCGGCGGCAGCCGACACCGGGGCGACAATGAGGGACGTGCCGGCCGCGACGCACGCGGCAATCAGCCAAACCCACCATGAAGGCCATAAACGCTCGGTATACCGTGGTGCAGACGTTGCCATATATTCAAGCTTTCCATATCGGGTTCATCCGCTGCGACAGGGCGTCGGGCAGTAGAGTGTGAACTTTGTGACATGTCATCAACCTGCAAGGAGCGCCAGCCGGTGACCGAATCGCCAATCCGCGTACCCCTCGTTCGACTCGACAAGGATATGCCGCTGCCGGCATACGAAAAGCATTCGGATGCCGGCGCCGACCTGCGCACGGCCGTCGACGTGAGAATCGAACCGGGCGAACGGGCAGTCGTCGGCACCGGCATCGCCCTGGCGCTCCCGCACGGCTACGTCGGCCTGGTGCACCCTCGGTCCGGGCTTGCCGTCAAGCACGGTCTCAGCGTGGTGAACTCGCCGGGCACCATCGATGCCGGATACCGCGGCGAGATCAAGATCCCGCTGATCAACACCGATGCGCATCACGCCATCGACCTCAAACGGGGCGACCGCGTGGCGCAGCTGCTGGTCCAACGCGTCGAAACTGCGGAGTTCGACGTGGTCGATGAGCTGCCGGCATCCGAACGCGGGACCGGCGGTTTCGGCTCAACCGGGGGTTTCGCGTCTCCGGCCGACGAGGGGTCCGCAGCCGGAGCGGCCGCCGACGGATTGGCAGCAACGACCGCAAAGGCAGAGAATTAACCCATGGGATTATTCAGTCGCAAGAAGAAGACGGTGGTGGATTCCGGGCCGAGCAAACGAGCAAGCCGGATCGAGGCCGATCGGGCCGACGCGGAGGAGTCCCCGGACGTCGACGAGAACGCCGCTGACGAGAGCGCAGCCGCCTCGTCCGCCGAGGAAACTACCGAGGGCGCGGCGACGCAACCGGACGACGTACCGGAAACCCGCCGAAGCCGCCGCAGGCGCGAAGCCGAGCAAGCCGGCAAAGCGACCGGCAAGCCCGCGGCCGAGCCCGCCGGCACGAAGGCGCGGACCGACGATGACGGCGCAGACAAGTCCGCGCCGACCGACAGGGCGGATTCGGGCCCGTACGACGCCGCCGAAGACGCGGGCCGAGCCCCGCGCGTGGACCTGGGGTCACTGCAGATCCCGGCGGTCGACGGCATGCAGCTTGGACTCGACGTCGATGAAAATCAAGAACGCATAGTGTCGGTCACTTGCGATTTCGGTGAGTCGACGCTGCAACTGCAAGCCTTCGCGGCGCCGCGGTCGGAGGGCCTGTGGCATGAAATCCGCCACCAGATCGCCGCTTCGGTGACGAAGCAGGGCGGCACCGCCGATACATCGGACACGTCGTTCGGCCCCGAAGTGCTTGCCCGCATCCCGTCTCGCACCGGCGATGGCCGGACCGGCGTGCGCCAAGCCCGGTTCGTCGGCGTCGACGGGCCCCGATGGTTCCTTCGTGCAGTGATCGGGGGAGAAGCCCTGACCGACGACCGTGAACGGGAAACAGTCGAGGACGTTCTACGGGGCGTTGTCGTGACCCGCGGCGAAGAGCCGATGGCGCCGCGCGATCTGCTGCCGCTGACGCCGCCGTTGACGGACGACGAGTCCGACGAGGAGCCGGGTGCGGGCGACGAGTTGAACCCGTTCCGGCGAGGACCGGAGATCACCGAGGTTCACTGAGTGGCCAAGCAACGTGAACCGCTGTTCGCCGGACGCGAAAAGATCGAAGCCGACGAGGACGCCAAGTTCGTCGGCCGGACGGCGTCGGAGCCCATCGCGTCGCTGCGTACCCGCCGGCACGCACGCGTCACCGGGGTGATCATCTCCCTGGTGCAAAGCGTCCCATCGGTGTCGCCGTCGCTGACCGTCGAAGTCTCCGACGGCTCCGGCGTCCTGACCGTTACCTGGCTGGGGCGGCGGGCCATCAGCGGTGTGATGGCCGGCAGGTACATCCAAGTGGACGGCATGGTCGATGCCGGGGACGGACGCCCGGTCATGTTCAACCCCTCCTACAGTTTGGCGGTCGCCCAATGAGTGATCCGGAACGCGAACCGGCCGACGAGCGCGTCGCCAAGGCGCTGGCCGGGACCGGATTCGGTAAGGCGGCCGACGGGTCGGTGGCCGGCGCAATCGGCGGAGTCTGGGGGATTGTCGACTCGGTGCTGCCCGGACTGCTGTTCGTCGTCGTGTACACGATCACTCGCTTGCTCGTGCCGTCGCTGGTAGCCGCGGTCGGCGCCGGCCTCGTGTTGCTCGCGATCGCCTTGATTCGTCGTCAACCGGTGGGTCAGGCAATCGGCGGATTCGTCGGAGTGGCCATCTGCGCGGTCTTTTCGCTACGCAGCGGCAACGCGGCAAGTTACTTCGTGCCGGGCTTTTTCATCACCGGGTCGGCGGCAGTGCTGTACGCCGTCTCCATTTTCGTGCGGTGGCCGCTCATCGGCATCATCGTCGGCTACCTGCGCGGCGAGGCCTGGCGGGAAGACCCCGCAAAGATGCGGCTCTACCGCGGAATCACCTGGATGTGGGTGGGCATGTTCGGCCTCCGGCTCGCCATCCAGCTGCCGCTGTACTTCACCGATCACGTCGTCGCGCTCGGCACCTTGCGTCTCGTTCTCGGCGTGCCGCTGTTCGCATTGGTGATCTGGATCTCGTGGCTGATCATTCGGCAGGCGCCAGCAACGCCAGGAGATCAGGCTCGGCCTCTTCGGCTACGATGAAGAACAACTCGTCGCCGCTTTCCAACACGTCGTCGGCGCTGGGCGCGATGGCCCGCGAATTGCGCAAGATCGCCACGATGGTGGCGCCGGCCGGCCAGCTCAGCCGGCCCACGGCCTTTCCCACCACCGGCGACAAGTGATGCACGGTGAATTCCACCAGCCCGGACCTGCCCTGCTCGAATTTCAATAGCCGGACAAGACCGCCCACTTCGACGGCTTCTTCGACCAAAGCCGTCATCAGACGCGGCGTGGACACCGCGACGTCCACGCCCCAGGACGAGTCGAACAGCCATTCGTTCTTCGGATTGTTCACCCGGCCGACGGTGCGCGGGACCGCGAATTCGGTCTTGGCGATGAGCAGGAGCACCAAATTGGTCTTGTCGTCACCCGTCGCCGCCACGACGACATCCGCGTCGTCCAGATTCGCATCGGCCAGGCCCGCGGTCTCGCACGCATCGGCAAGGAGCCAATCGGCTCCGGGCACGCGCTCGCGCTTCATAGCATCGGCCGACTTGTCGATCAGCATGACGGAATGCTTGTGAGCGATCAGCTCGCGGGCGATCGACCGTCCGACGCTGCCGGCTCCGGCAATGACAACCCTCATTCGACGTCACCTTCCGCTTTGCCACCCAAGATTTTGGCCACGTCGTCGCGCCGGGACGCTTCCAGCATGACATGCACCAGATCGCCTTCCTGAATGACGGTGCCGGACGACGGCAAGAGCCCCTCGCCGGTCCGGGTCAGGTAGCACACGCGGGAGCCGCTCGCCGATTCAAGGACGCCCACCGTTCTGCCGACCCAGCTGGAATGCATGTTCACTTCGGCAAGGACCAGCGCGCCGGAGGGCTCGCGGTATTCGCCAATGCTGCCTTGCGGCAAAATGCGCCGCAGCACCTGATCGGCCGTCCACCGCACGGTGGCGACGGTCGGGATGCCCAACCGCTGATAGATTTCGGCCCGCCCCGGATCGTAGATGCGCGCAGCCACGTGGGCAACGCCGAACGTCTCGCGCGCCACCCTGGCGCCCAGGATGTTCGAGTTGTCGCCGCTGCTGACTGCCGCAAAAGCATAAGCATCGGCCGTATCGGCCTCGTCAAGTGTTTCGCGGTCGAATCCCAGCCCCGTCACGGTCTGCCCGGAGAAGTCGTCTCCGAGGCGAAGAAACGCAGCCTCGTCCTGGTCGATGACGGCGACGGAATGCCCGGCATCGTCCAGCGTTCGCGCCAGTGAGGCGCCTACGCGCCCGCACCCCATGATCACAAAGTGCATGTCATTCCGCCTTACCGTTGTCGCTTCGTGGCATCGACGCCCTACGATGGGTGGTCGTGGCAACAATTACCGATGCCGTGAAGAGAGTACTTGTCGGGCGCCCCTATCGCAGCGACCGGCTTCAAGAAACTCTACTTCCCAAACGCATCGCACTTCCCGTCTTCGCCTCCGACGCGCTGTCGTCGGTGGCGTACGCGCCCGATGAGATCTTTCTGACCTTGTCGCTGGCCGGCATCACGGCTTTGACTGTGTCGCCCTGGGTGGGCGGGGCCGTGGCGCTCGTCATGCTCGTGGTTGTCGCCTCCTACCGGCAGAACGTGCGTGCCTACACATCGGGCGGCGGGGATTACGAAGTCGCCAAGGTCAACTTGGGCCGGCAAGCCGGGATCACGGTCGCCAGCGCCCTCCTCGTCGACTACGTGCTGACGGTCGCCGTGTCGATCTCGCAGGCATCGCACTACGCCTCCACGGCGATACCGGCGCTCCGCGGGTACGAGACGTTCATCGCCGTGTTCCTGGTGTTGGTCATCACGGCGGCCAACTTGCGCGGCGTGCGCGAATCCGGCAGAGCGTTCGCCGTGCCGACGTACATCTTCATCATCGCGGTGATCGGGATGGTCATTTGGGGCTTCATCCGGATCGTGTCCGGCTCCCGACTCGAGGCCGCGTCGGCCGCGTACCACGTGGCCCCGCACGCCGGATGGGAGACCGGCTTGATGGGGCTGGCCGGCGCCTTCCTCGTCATGCGCGCCTTCTCGTCGGGCTGCGCCGCGCTGACCGGTGTCGAAGCGATCGCCAACGGCGTCCCGGCATTCCGCAAGCCCAAGAGCAAGAACGCCGCCACCACTTTGCTGATACTCGGTGCCATCGGCATCAGCATGCTGATGGGCATCATGTTCCTGGCGGGTGCCGTCAAGCTGCATTTCGTGACGAACCCGGCCCGTCAGCTCCTCACGGCCGGCGGGACGCCGGTCGGCCACGACTACGTGCAAGAGCCGGTGATCGGGCAGCTGGCCCGGGCCGTCTTTTCGAACTTCACGCCCGCGTTCTACCTGGTTGCCGTCGTCACCGGCGTCATCCTCGTGTTGGCGGCCAATACGGCGTTCTCCGGCTTTCCGGGACTTGCCTCCATCCTCGCCCGTGACGGGTTTCTGCCCCGTCAGCTCAACACGCGCGGCGACCGCTTGGCGTTCTCGAACGGGATCCTCACCCTCGCCGTTGCCGCCATCGTGCTCATCAGCGTCTTTCATGCCGACACCACCAGGCTCATTCAGCTGTACATCATCGGCGTGTTCGTCTCGTTCACGGTGGGCCAGTTCGGAATGGTCAAGCATTGGACACGCGAACTGCGTCTTTTGACGGATAAGAAGAAGCGCGCCCGGGTGATGCGCTCGCGGCTGATCAACCTGACCGGACTGATCCTCACCGGCATCGTGCTGGTCGTGGTTCTCATCACCAAGTTCCTGCTTGGCGCCTGGATCGCGATCGTGGCAATGATCGTGCTGTATCTGATGATGACGGGCATCCACCGGCACTACGCGCGGATCTCCGAAGAGCTTGAGCCCGTCGGGGACGACGATTCGAGGCTTCTGCCGTCGAACGTGCACGCCATCGTGCTGGTTTCCAAGGTGCACAAGCCGACGCTGCGCGCCTTGGCGTACGCTCGGGCCACCAGGCCGACGATCCTCGAAGCACTGACGGTGAGCGTCGACGACGAGGAGGCCCGGTCGCTACAGTCGGCCTGGGACGACCAGGACCTGCCCGTCCCACTGACGGTCATCGCATCGCCGTACCGCGAGATCACGCGGCCGATCATCCAATACGTGCGCCGGATCCGCCGCGAATCGCCGCGCGATGTCATAGTGATCTATATCCCCGAATACGTCGTGGGCCACTGGTGGGAGCACATGCTGCACAACCAGACGGCCCTCCGGCTGAAATCGAGACTGCTCTTTGCCACGGGCGTGATGGTGGCCAATGTGCCCTGGCGGCTTCAGTCGTCGTGGCGGGCGGTCGACTCCCGAAATTACGCGGAAGAGAAGACACGCGAATGGAAATGACACTGGACATCGGCGCACCGGCGGCCGGCGGAACCTGCGTGGCACGGCACGACGGCCGCGTCGTGTTCGTCTCCGGCGCCCTGCCGGGCGAAAGGGTGCGGGTCCGCATCGATGACGCGGACCCGTCGGCGAAATTCTGGCGAGCCTCGACCCTCGAGGTGGTGCGGCAATCTCCCGACCGGGTCCCGGATCGATGGCCGGAAGCCGGTCCGGACGGCGTCGGCGGCGCCGAACTCGCGCACATGGACCTTGCGGCGTCTCGCCGGCTGAAGGGGGACGTCATCGTCGAGCAATTTCGGCGGCTGGCCCATCTCGACGTCGACGTGGAGGTCGAGGCGGCGGATGGCGACGGCGCCCGGGACGGCCTCGGCTGGCGCACCCGTATGCAATTCGCAGTGACTCCGGATGGCCGGCTAGGGGCGATGGCCGCCCGATCTCACGACGTCCGGCCGTTGAACGCGCTTCCGCTTGCGGTGCCCGCGATCGCCGATTTGGGCCTGACGGACATGCGGTTCGGCGGGGCCGTCGGCGTGGAAGTCGCCGCCTCGTCCACGGGGGACCGGCTCGTGATCGTTCGCTACCCGGCCGGCCGGCCCAGCGCGGCCGACACGCGCGCGTTGAAGCCGCTCATCGCGACCGGCGCGTCGGTCGTCCAGATGGCCAAACCGCCCAGGCCGGCCGGCGCCAAGAGGAAAAAGATGCCGGCTCGCGCCACGGTGCTGTCCGGGGCCGATCACGTGACCGAGCGCGTGGAACTGCCCGATGTCGGAACGAGAGACTTCCGGGTCACTCTTGGCGGGTTCTGGCAGGTGCACCGCGCTGCTCCGGCATTGTTGGCTCGGCACGTGGCCCGGGCGGCGGGAGTGCGGCCCGGCGACCGGGTCGCCGATCTCTACTGCGGCGCCGGCCTATTCACCGTCGGCTTGGCGCACGCAGCCGGCCCGGACGGGTCGGTCGTCGCGATCGAAGGCGACAGCGGAGCGGTTGCCGATTTGACACACAATCTCGGAGACGCCGACGGCGCGCCGGTCGACGTCCGGCGCGGCCCCGTGGCCGGCAAACTGCCGGGAGAGAAGACGCTGGACGTCGCCGTGCTCGATCCGCCGCGGGCCGGCGCCGGGCGCGACGTGGTCCGCCGGATCGCGGCCTGTCGTCCGCGCACGATTGCGTACGTGTCGTGCGACCCGGCCACGCTGGCACGCGACTGCCGGTATTTTGCCGACGAGGGGTACCGAATCGAGCAGGTCAGGGCATTCGACTTGTTTCCGCTCACGGCACACGTCGAATCGCTCGTCACGCTGCGCGTCCTCGCGAACCCGCCGGAGATGCGCTAACATTTATCTCGACATCAAGATACTTTCGGTCGGAGATCGGGAATTTAGGTGGACCTGACTGGAAAGCCGCGCCGCGGCGGTCCAGGATGGTGCAGACAGACTGCGAAATGAGGAAATCGGTATGAGCGAAGTCGACAGTTTCAATTCCAAGGGCGGCTTGGACGTCGAAGACAACAGCTATGAGATATTCCGGCTTTCGGCGGTGGACGGCGCCGACAAGCTCCCGTACAGCCTGAAGGTGCTGCTCGAAAACCTCTTGCGCACCGAAGACGGCACGAACGTGACGAAGGAGCATATCGAAGCGCTCGGCCATTGGGACCCGACGGCCGATCCCAACACCGAAATCCAGTACACGCCCGCCCGTGTCGTCATGCAGGACTTCACCGGCGTGCCCTGCATCGTGGACCTCGCCACCATGCGCGAAGCCATGAAGGATCTCGGCGGCGACCCGGCCAAGATCAATCCGCTGTCGCCGGCCGAACTGGTTATCGACCACTCGGTGATCGCCGATTCCTTCGGCACGCCGGAGTCATTCGAGCGCAATGTCGACCTCGAATACCAGCGCAACGGCGAGCGCTACCAGTTCCTGCGCTGGGGCCAGACGGCGTTCGACGACTTCAAGGTCGTTCCTCCGGGCACCGGCATCGTGCACCAGGTCAACATCGAATACCTGGCCCGCACGGTCTTCACGCGTGAGATCGAAACCACGAACGGCACCGTGACGCGGGCGTACCCCGACACCTGCGTCGGCACCGACTCGCACACCACCATGGTCAACGGACTCGGCGTCCTCGGCTGGGGCGTCGGCGGCATCGAAGCCGAAGCCGCCATGCTGGGCCAGCCCGTGTCGATGCTCATTCCGCGCGTGGTCGGCTTCAAACTGACCGGAGAAATCCCGGCCGGAGCGACGGCTACCGACGTGGTTCTCACCATCACCGAGATGCTGCGTAAGCACGGCGTCGTTGGCAAGTTCGTCGAATTCTACGGCGACGGCGTCGCTGCCGTGCCGCTGGCGAACCGCGCCACTATCGGCAATATGAGCCCGGAGTTCGGTTCGACCGCCGCGATCTTCCCGATCGACGAGGTCACGTTGGACTATCTGAGCCTGACCGGACGCTCCGACGAGCAGGTCAAGCTGGTCGAGGCGTACGCCAAGGAACAGGGCATGTGGCACGATCCGAGCCGTGAGGTCGCCTATTCGGAGTACCTCGAGCTCGACCTGTCGACCGTCGTGCCCTCGATCGCCGGTCCGAAGCGCCCGCAGGACAGGATCGCCCTGACCGACGCGAAGACGACGTTCGCTCGCGACCTGCTCAACTACGTCACGGCGGACGACGAAGCGGAACTTGAATCGTTCCCGGCGTCGGACGCACCCGCGCAGCACACGAACGGGCGCCCGCACAAGCCGACGCCGGTGACGCTGGCCGACGGCACCAAGACCGAGATCGACCACGGGGCCGTGACAATTGCGGCAATCACCTCGTGCACCAATACGTCGAACCCGTCGGTCATGATCGCTGCCGCGTTGGTGGCGAAGAAGGCGGTCGAGCGCGGATTGAACCGCAAGCCGTGGGTCAAGACCACGTTGGCGCCCGGATCGCAGGTTGTCACGAACTACTACGACAAGTCCGGCCTCACGCCGTATCTGGAAAAGCTCGGGTTCAACCTCGTCGGCTACGGCTGCACGACGTGCATCGGAAACTCGGGACCGCTGCCCGAAGAGATCTCGAAGGCGGTGAACGACGCCGATCTTGCCGCGACGGCCGTGCTGTCGGGCAACCGGAACTTCGAAGGCCGCATCAACCCGGACGTGAAGATGAACTATCTGGCGTCCCCGCCGCTGGTCATCGCGTATGCACTTGCCGGCACCATGGACTTCGATTTCGAAGCCGATGCGCTGGGAACGGACAGTGACGGCAAGCCCGTGTACCTGCAGGACATCTGGCCCACGCCGGAGGAAGTGCAGGCCACCATCGATGAAACCATCGACCGCGGCATGTTCACCAAGGACTATGCCGACGTGTTCACCGGTGACGAGCGCTGGCGGTCGCTGCCCACTCCCGAAGGCAAGCTGTTCGAATGGTCCGACGAGTCGACCTACGTGCGCAAGGCGCCGTTCTTCGACGGCATGACCAAGGAGCCGCAGCCGGTCGAGGACATCTCGGGAGCACGCGTGCTGGCCAAGCTCGGCGATTCGGTCACTACCGACCACATTTCGCCGGCCGGATCGTTCAAGCCGAGCACGCCCGCCGGCAAGTACCTGCTCGATCACGGCATCGAGCGCAAGGACTTCAACTCGTACGGATCGCGCCGCGGTAACCACGAAGTGATGATCCGCGGATCGTTTGCCAACATCAGGCTGCAAAACCAGTTGTTGGACGGCGTCCAGGGCGGCTTCACTCGCGACTTCACGGTCGAGGGCGGCCCGCAGAACACCATTTTCGATGCTTCCGAACACTACCAGGAAGCGGGAATTCCGCTCGTGGTGCTGGGCGGCAAGGAATATGGTTCCGGCTCATCGCGTGACTGGGCGGCCAAGGGCACCGTGCTGCTTGGTGTGCGCGCCGTGATCGCAGAGAGCTTCGAGCGGATCCACCGGTCGAATCTGATCGGCATGGGCGTGCTGCCGCTGGAGTTCCCGGCCGGGGAGTCCCAGACGTCGCTCGGGCTCGACGGCACCGAGACGTTCGACATCTCGGGCGTCACGGTCATGAACGAGGGCGACACGCCGGAAACCGTCCACGTCACGGCGACCGGTTCCGACGGCGTCGTGGCCGAGTTCGACGCCCCGGTGCGCATTGACACGCCCGGAGAGGCGGAGTACTACCGTAACGGCGGCATCCTGCAGTATGTGCTGAGGTCGCTGGCCAAATAAGCGGCGGGCTAGACGATGCGGGCGGCGGACCGATGGTTCGCCGCCCGCGTCGTAAACTGTACGAGTCGGATTCGGCAGGAAAGGCGGCGCGAGAGATGGGACTGTTGGAGTCCATCGAGGGGCCGGGCGACCTAGAACGCCTGACCTTGGACGAATGCGAACAGTTGGCGGCCGAAATCAGAGCCGAACTGATCGCCGACGTCTCGAAGACCGGGGGGCACCTGGGCCCGAACCTGGGAGTGGTCGAGCTGACCACGGCGATCCACCGGACCTTTTCCTCGCCGCGCGACACGATCCTGTTCGACGTGGGCCACCAGGCGTACGTGCACAAGATGGTGACGGGGCGCTCCGGAGATTTCGGCACGTTACGCCAGCTGGGCGGCTTGTCGGGATATCCGGCCCGTGCCGAGAGCCCGCACGACGTGATCGAGAATTCACACGCGTCGACCTCTCTGTCGTGGGCCGATGGCATCGCCAAGGCCTATCAGATTTCCGGCGAATCCGATCGGAGTGTCGTCGCGGTGATCGGCGATGGCGCGTTGACCGGCGGAATGGCCTGGGAGGCGTTGAACAATATCGCGGCGGACGGAAGCGCGACGCATCGGCGCCTTGTCATCATCGTCAACGACAACGGCCGTTCCTATGCACCGACGGTCGGTGGCTTTGCGCAACATCTTGACATGCTGCGCACCTCCGCCGGATACGAAAAGCTGCTCCAATGGGGTAAATCGGCCCTTCAACGCGGCGGCGCACCCGGACGGTTCGCCTACGACGCACTCCATGGATTCAAAAAGGGCGTCAAGGACATGGTCGCGCCCCAAGGCATGTTCGAAGATCTTGGGCTGAAATACATCGGCCCTGTGGACGGTCACGATCAGGACATGCTCGAACGTGCGCTTGCCCAGGCAAAGGGATATGCGGGGCCGGTCATCGTGCACGCCATGACTCAAAAGGGCCGCGGATACGCCCCCGCCATGGCCGATGAGGCGGACCAGTTCCACTCGGTGGGGGTCATCAACCCCGAGACCGGGCTGCCGATGTCGCCGTCCGGCGCGCGGTCGTGGACGAAGGAATTCGGCGACGAGCTCGTTCGGCTTGCCGAAGGTCGCGATGATCTCGTGGCGGTGACTGCCGCGATGATGCTCCCGGTGGGCCTGCAAAAATTCGCGTCGAAGTTTCCGGGCCGGGTATTCGACGTCGGCATTGCCGAACAACACGCCGTGACTTCGGCCGCCGGACTGGCCTTCGGCGGCATGCATCCGGTCGTGTGCTTGTACTCGACATTCTTGAACCGCGCCTTCGACCAACTGCTGATGGACGTGGCATTGCACAGGGCCGGCGTCACGTTTGTTCTTGATCGCTCGGGAGTCACGGGGCCGGACGGCGCGAGCCATCACGGGATGTGGGATCTGGCGCTGTTGCAGGCGGTCCCGCACGCTCACGTGGCGGCCCCGCGTGATTCGACGCGGTTGCGTGAGGAACTGGGTGAAGCGGTGACCATCGATGATGCGCCGTCCGTCGTACGCTTCTCGCGAGGATCCGTGGGCCCGGACGTGGAAGCCTCGGTACGGCTCGACGACGGCGTGGACGTGCTGGCTCGCGGAGGCTCGGACGTGCTGATCGTCTCGGTCGGCGCGCTTGCCGACCGGGCGCTCGAGGTACAGGCTCGGCTGGCCGACGAGGGGATCGGGGCCACTGTCATCGACCCGCGGTGGGTGCTGCCGGTGCCGGCGTCGGTGATTGAGCTGGCGGCGAGGCATTCGCTGGTGGCAGTACTGGAGGACGGCGTCCGGTCCGGAGGCGTGGGAGCTCGCGTGCGCCACGATCTCCGAGATGCCGGACTGCGGCAAGGCGTCGCCGAACTCGGTCTTCCGGCCGAATTCCTCCCGCAGGGAACCCGCGAGGAGATCTTGAAATTCGCCGGCCTCGACGTGGAGACTCTCACCAAGCGGATCCTGTCCGAGGTCTCCGATCTGCGCGGCTAGCTCTTCTCTTTCGCAAAACGCCCCGCCGCGTATAGGGCGCCCCGTCATGACTTCGCGTTCTTTACGCGGCGGGGCGTTTTGCGGGTTGTGGCGGGCTGCTAGCGGGGGAGGCCGGTGAAGAACGCCAGGTCGCGGTCCTTGCGGCGATCGAGCCGGCGGGCTATTTCCGCTGCGCCGGTCGGCATATGCATTGCCCGGCGGAGTGCTCGGCGACGTCCCCAGTTGGCGATCGCGATACCGGCCCGGACAGCGAATCGGCCGGGCCCGGTCGACGCCTCGGCGCCATCGATGTAGATCTCGCGCGTGACGGTCGTGGTGCGCTCGACGATTCGGCCGGCGTGCCGATGCCGCGTCGGCGGAACGGGGGTTTCGATGATCGTAGTCATGAGGGTGTTTCCTCTCCGTCGATGAGGGGGAAGGCATTGAATTGGATTTGCACGGGCCGCGACCCCGGATCGTCGCGGTTGCGGAATCGATCGATGAATTTCTGGGTCACGGCGTGATATTCGGCAACGACTTCGGCCAATTGCTCGCGCGTCAGCCGCAGGTTGCTGGTCGAGATATCGGAGACGTCGGACCAGCTGGGTGGGACACGTGTCTGATCGAAAAGTCCATCGACGAAATCGGCCAGCGCCTGCTGGGAACCACGCGTCCATTCACGCAGTACGAAGTTGGCGGCCGCCGTCGCGGACGGGTCGGCCTTGCCCGAACGCGTGCCGACGGCAACGGCTCCCGGGGTACGCTCCCACCACTTCTCCCGGCCATTGCCCTTGCCTTCCGCGACGCGGATGAACTGGTGCCGGGCAAGCTGGCGCAGGTGGTAGCTCGTCGAGCCCGACGATTCGCCGAGCTGCTTGGCCAAGCCGGTAGCGGTCTGCGGACCGTACATCGATAGCGAGTCGTAGATTGCCATCCGGAGCGGGTGGGCGAGGCCCTTTAATTCGGCGGGGCCGATTTCGCGAACGTCGCTCGATTCCGATGCTGTCATAACTGCAAAGATACACTTGCAAAGAAGTATTTGCAAACAAATATTTGTAGTTTTCGGAACGGTGTTCGTGTGCAGAACGTGGCGCGGTGTCGGGAAGTGCAGGTGCGGTGGAGTGCAGGGAAAGTAGTTAGGCGTCGGCGGCAGCAAGTGCCTGAGTCAGCGGGCCTGCGACGATCGTGCGTTGCCAGGGCCGGGCGCCGAGTGCGGAAAGCGCCTCATCCACGGACTGCGCGGAAAGCGGCTGCGGAGGTTCCCAGCACACGGCCCGCCACACTGACGGCGTCATCAAATTCTCCGCCGGAACCTCGTACTGCTCGTGCAGTGAGGCCATCACGGCTTTGGCAGCGGTCAGCCGTTCGGCGGCCTCGGGGTTTTTTCCCGGCCACATCCGCGGAGGCGGGGGAGTCGCCGTCTTCTTGCCCGATTGCGGAAGTTCGGCGTCGTCGAGCCGTGCCGCAGTCTGCAAGGCAGTGAACCACAGCCCGACTTGAGACTTGGCCGCTCGGCCGCGGAAAGCCGGAATGGACAAGAGTGAGCGCTTTGACGTCGGAGCGGCTTTGGCGGCCGCGATGATCGCCGCGTCGGGCAGCACTCGGCCGGGAGCCACGTCCGTCTGGCGGGCGTAGTCCTCGCGCGCTTGCCACATCTCGCGAACGATGGCCAGTGCCCGCGGGGCACGTATCGTGTGCAGGCCCGATACCCGTCGCCACGGTTCGGCGTGCACGGTCGGCTTGAAGTCGAGCAGATGGAGAAATTCCTGCCGGGCCCATTCGGCCTTGCCGGCTTGCTCGAGCTCGTCGGCAAGGAGGCCGCGCAGTTCGATGAGCACCTCGACATCGAGTGCCGCGTAGCGCAACCACGGCTCCGGGAGTGGACGGGTCGACCAATCGACCGCCGAATGCTCCTTGGCGAGCCGGACGCCGATCATTCGCTCGACGACAGCGGCAAGCCCGACTTTGGGCCAACTCAGCAGACGCGCGGCCAGTTCGGTGTCGAACACGGCGTCCGGCGTCATCCCGGTGTCGGCCAGACACGGAAGATCCTGGGTGGCGGCGTGCAGTATCCATTCGGACCCGCGCAGGGCGGTATCGATCGAGGACAGATCGTGCAGCGCTTCGGGGTCGATGAGGAACGTGCCGGCACCGGCACGGCGCAGTTGGATGAGGAAGGCGCGCTGTCCGTACCGGAACCCTGATGCCCGTTCGGCATCGACTGCTACCGGGCCGGACGCCGCGGCCAGGGCGCGGGCGGCAGCTGCCAGGTCGTCCGGTGTGTCGATGACTGCCGGCACGCCGTCCCGCGGTTCGTGCAACAGCGGCAGGGGTGGGGGCTCCGGCGCGTCGCTCTCGGGCCGACTGGTCGATGCGTCGGACGTCATGCGCGGCTCACCGGCGGCGCCCCGGAAGTGCCGTGACGCCTTCGGGCACCGGGGGCAGTCCGGCGACCATGCAGATCAGTTCGCCCCATGCCTCCAGATGCCTGCCCATGGCGCTTGGGGCGTTCCCCGGCGTCCAGGATGCGCGGATCTCCAAATCGACCGAGGTGGGCCGGGCGGCCAGCGAGCCGAAGCTCTCGGACAGCACTCGCGTCACGGTCCCGCCTTGAGCCGTGTAGGCGGCATCGTTGCCGTCGAGAGCCTCGACCAACCACGACCACGCGACCGAACCGATCAACGAATCGTGTCCGAGTTCGTGCTCGAGTTCGGCGCGTACATAGCTGACGACGCGAAATTTGCCGCCCCATTCGAGGGGGGACGACGGATCGTACAACAGCACGATCCGCCCGGTTGCCAGCTCGTCGAGCGCCTCGCCGGTGACTTGTTCGAAATTCTTTGGCGCCATGACGTCGGCGCTCATCGCGACGGCATACGGCGCCAGCCGGCCGGGCGGCGGAATCTCCGTCATGTCGATTTCGGAGCGCAAGGAAACTGCGCGTAGGGCCTCGCAGGCTTCGTTGAACTCCGGCGGGGAAGACGAGATTGACTCACGTGCATTCACATCTTCCACCGTACGACCGGATACCGACAGTGGCACTTCACCACGCCGAATATCCTTCCCGGAATGCTGCGGGCGTTGGTGTTTAGTGCGTCGGCACCGCTGCGGGCGAAGGGTTGTGGGGTGCGTCACCACCGGCCACGAGCGGCGGCCCCGCGGTGACACAATGACTGTATGGCTGCCTTCGACCGGCCCGCGCCGGCCCGTGATTCCGCGCTCGTCCGTGCCGCCCGCGGGCTGCCGACGGACCATGTGCCCGTGTGGTTCATGCGCCAGGCGGGTCGGTCGCTGCCCGAATACCGCGAATTGCGGGCCGGCACCACCATGCTGCAGGCGTGCCGGACGCCGGAACTCGTCACTGAAATCACGCTGCAGCCGGTGCGCAGACTCGGAGTGGATGCGGCGGTATTCTTTTCCGATATCGTCGTGCCGCTGCATGCGGCCGGTATTGGCGTGGACATCGTGCCGGGAGTCGGACCGGTCGTCGAGAAACCGGTGCGCACGATGGCCGATGTCGATGCCCTTCCCGAACTCGATGCGGGCCAGATCGACGACATCGCGGCAAGCGTTCGGATGACGGTCGCCGAACTGGGTTCCACGCCGCTGATCGGCTTCGCCGGCGCTCCGTTCACCCTTGCCAGTTATCTGATCGAAGGCGGGCCCAGCAAGAACCACGAGCTCACCAAGTCGATGATGCACGGTGCTCCCGACGTGTTCGACGCCTTGTTGTCGAAGCTATCCGCAATGTGCGGAACTTTCCTGTCCGTCCAGGCCGCTGCCGGCGCGTCGGCATTGCAGCTGTTCGATTCCTGGGCCGGCTACCTCTCGGCCGCGGACTATCGCACGTACGTGCTGCCGCATTCGCGGGACGTGTTCGCGCATGTGGCGCGGCTGGGTCTTCCCACCATCCATTTCGGCGTCCAGACCGGTGAACTGCTTGCGGCAATGGGGGAAGCCGGGCCGGACGTGGTCGGCGTCGATTTCCGTGTGTCGCTGTCGGATGCGGCGGTCCGGGTGCCCGATACCGTGCTGCAGGGCAACCTCGACCCTGCTTTCTTGTTCGCCCCGTGGGACGCCGTCCGGCCGGTTGTCGACGAAATAGTCCGCCAGGGCAGCGAGTTGCCCGGACATATCTTCAACTTGGGTCACGGCGTGTTGCCGACGACGGACCCCGATATGCTGGCGCGCGTCGTCGACCGCGTCCACGACGTGACATCGTGACCGAACGGTCGATCGCGGTCATCGGCGGAGGCATCACCGGCCTCACCGCCGCCTATCGGCTGCGCCGGGATGCTCCGGACGACGTCGACGTGCACTTGTACGAGGCCTCCGAGCGGCTGGGCGGATGTATCCGCGGCACCGATCTGGACGGCGTGCTCGACGAATCGATCGACGTGGGTGCCGAAGCCGCTCTCGCTCGGCGTCCCGAAGCCGTGGACCTGGCACGCGAGCTGGGACTGACGACCGAAGCGCCCGGCAGCGCACGATCGGCGATATTTTCGCGCGGGGAATTGCATCCCATCCCCGGGGGATCTGTCATGGGAGTACCGGCCGATCCGGAAACGGCGGCCGGTCTGCTGGACGACGACGAGGTTCGCCGGGCCGCACGCGAAACTGTCACGGGCGCGGTCTCCGGCGATATCGCCGTTGCGGACTTCATCGAAGCACGCCTGGGCCCCGGAGTGGCCGACCGACTCGTCGATCCGTTGCTGGCCGGTGTGTACGCCGGCAATTCACGGCTGCTCTCACTGCGCGCCACGATCCCGGCGTTATGGCCGGCCGCCCGTGACGGCACGTCGCTGCGCGAGCTCGTGCGCCGCACGGTTCCGCGGCCCGCGGGGCAAGCGCCGACCGATCGGCGTCCGGCGCCCGTCTTCATGAGCTTGCGCGGCGGGCTGTCGAGCATGATTGCCGCGCTCGAACGTGAACTCGGCGATGTTGTCCGTCGAAGCGCGCCGGTCGGCCCGCTTCGACGGTCCGGCGGCCGGTGGCATTTCACTGCCGGTGGAATCGCACGGGCCGCGGACGGCGTCATCGTGGCACTGCCTGCTCATGCCGCGGCAACGGTGATGGCCGGAGCCGCCCCCGACGTCGGCGCCGAGCTGGGCACTGTCGAATTCTCCACGTCGGCCGTTGTCACGGCGCTGGTGGATCTCGACGACGCGCCGCCGCTCGAGGGCTCCGGATTCCTGGTGCCCGCGGCCGAAGCCCGCATCATCAAGGCCGCGACTATTTCGTCGAACAAATGGCCGTGGATCGCCCGGATGCTGCCGCCGGGCACGGCGTTGGTGCGTGCGTCGGCCGGGCGTCACCGCGACACGGCAGTGCTTGACCGGACCGACGACGAACTTGCCCGTGCCGCCCTTGCGGACGTCGAGCGCATTACGGGCCGAGCGCTGCCGGTCCGTGCGGCGTCAGTCACCAGGTGGCCGGGTGCTTTGCCGCAATACCTGGTCGGCCATGACCAACTTGTCGGACGCATCCGCGCCCGCATGAACGAGGTTCCGGCAGCCTGCTTGGCCGGTGCCGCCTATGACGGCGTCGGCATTCCTGCCTGTATCGGCTCCGCGCGGCAGGCGGCGGAGTCCATCTTGAGAGAATTGAGAGTATGAACGACACCGAACGCACCAGCGAAGTCCATCCCGACGACATCAATCAAACAATGCGGTACTGCGGATGGTCGGTATTCCGCGCGTCGTCTGCGCTGCCGGAGGATCGCGCCGGTCTTGCTACCGAGGTGGAGGATCTGTTGGCCGAGCTGTCGGCCGAAGACCTGGTTGTCCGCGGTTTTTACGACGTCTCCGCGCTGCGTGCCGATGCCGATCTGATGGTCTGGTGGCACGCGCCGGTCGTCGAATCGATCCAGCAGGCTTATTCTCGCTTCCGCAAGACCGCGCTGGGATCTCACCTGACCCCCGTCTGGTCGAACGTGGCGGTGCACCGGCCGTCCGAGTTCAACAAGGCGCACGTGCCGTCGTTCCTGGCCGGCAAACCGGTCGGTGATTACATCTGCGTGTATCCGTTCGTGCGCTCGTACGACTGGTATGTGCTTCCGGGCGAAGAACGCAGCCGGATGCTCCGCGAGCACGGGATGGCAGCGCGCGACTATCCGGACGTACGGGCCAACACGATGTCGGCGTTCGCGCTCGGCGATTATGAATGGATTCTGGCATTCGAGGCCGACGAATTGCACCGCATCGTCGACGTGATGCGCGAGCTGCGCGGCGTCGATGCGCGGCTGCACGTGCGTGAGGAAACGCCCTTCTATACCGGACCGCGTCGCAAGCTGCTCGACATCATCGACGACCTGCCCTGACCCGGAGCTGCCCTGATCCCGTCTTGACTCGGTCCCGCCCTGACCCCGTCCTGACCCGGATCCCCTCCCGCGTTTCCACTTCTGCCGTCGAGTGGTGGCGAGTGGCCGTTGTACCCCGCCACCACTCGACGCATAGGGGGTGGGGCGGTCGGGGCGGTCAGGTGCCGAAAATCGGTGAACGCGGAGAGCTGGGCGGTCACGTGCCGAAGATCTGCCGAAGGTACGGATTGGCAAAGACCCGACCGGGGTCCAACGCGTCGCGCACTGCCAGAAAATCGTCGAAGTGCGGGTACAATTCGCGCAGGTCCGCGGCCGACCGGGTGTGCAGCTTGCCCCAATGCGGCCGTCCACCGAATTCGCGGAAGATGTCTTCGACGGCGGCGAAATACTCGCGGTGGTCTTCACGCAAGTATCGGTGTACCGCGATGTACCCGGTGTCGCGGCCGTACGCCGTCGACAGCCACAGATCGTCCGGCGCGGCAGTGCGAACCTCGACCGGGAACGAAATACGCCACCCTTTCGAGTCGATGAGTTCGCGGATTCGCCGGACGGCGTCCGGCACGACTTCGCGCGGCAGCGCATATTCCATTTCGCGGAACCGTACCCGCCGCGGTGTCGTGAACACAGACGACGACGCGTCGGTGAAGTCGCGATGTCCCAGCAGTCGTCCGGCCAGCCGGTTGATCCGCGGCACCGCGATCGGGACGGCCGAGCCCAGACGGCAGGTGAGTGAATAGACGGCGTTCGATACCACCTCGTCGTCGACCCACCGCCGCATGCCGGGCAGCGCCTCACCGGGGGCGTCGACGGGCACCCGCGTGTTGGTCTTCGTCAGCGCCGTGGCGGTGTGCGGAAACCAGTAGAACTCGAAGTGATCGGCCCCGGTGCATCGGGAGCGGAAGTCGCCGAGCACGTCGTCGAGCGGCTCGGGAGCTTCGACGGCGTGCAGTTTGAACGCCGGCACGCACTGGATCGTGACATCGATCAGGACGCCGAGCGACCCGACGGCCAGCGCAATTGCGGGCCACTCGCGAGGATCTCTGGTCTTCGAGAATTTTCGCAGCTCGCCGTCCGCAGTGGCCACCGTCATCGCGGTGGCCTGGGTGGCGAGCCCGCCGAACCGGGTACCCGTGCCGTGGGTGCCGGTCGACAAGGCCCCGGCCACGGTCTGCCGGTCGATATCGCCAAGGTTCGCCATGGCCAGCCCCAGCTTGGAGAGCATGGGCGGCATGTCGTACAGGTATGTGCCGGCGCCAACGGTGACTTGCCGGGCACCCGGATCGTAGGACACCAGCCCGGACATGGCGGACATGTCCAGCTGCACGCCCGGCGCCAGCGCGGCACCCGTGAAACTGTGGCCCGCGCCTATCGCCTTGACCGGCAGCCCGTCGCGGACGGCGTCCAGAACGGCCCCGGCCGTCTCATTCGCCCCCTTCGGGCGGACGACCCGCGCCGGCGTCACCGATTCCAGTCCGGACCAATTGCGCCAAAGCGCGCTCATAAAAAGGCCTTTCCCTCGCCCCGGTAAGTTGGAAGCGTCTCTGCGACGGCGTCATCCGAGACTACCGCGAATTCATTGACGTGTTCGCTCAGCTCGCCGGCCTTGGTGTGGCGGAGCCATGCCCGATCGCCGACGCCGAGATTCCCGACGCCGGTCAGCGGCGTTTGCACTTCGCCTGCCATCTCACTGCCGACCATGCGGGCGCCGGCCGGCCAGGCCACCTCCGGAAGCCTATCCGGCGCGGCCGGTCCCGACGCGATCCATCCTCCGCCCATCAGGGTGGCGATCCCGGGTGCGGGCCGGCGTACCACGGATAAGGCGAACGCAGCGGCCGGCGCCGGGCTGAACGACCGGTATCCGTCGAACAGGTGCGGGCCGAATAATCCGCTACCGGCGGCGATCTCGGTGACGGACCCGTCGGCCGCCGTCGAATCGATCGAACCGGTGCCGCCGCCATTGACGAACTCCAGGTCGGCGACGCCGCGGACGGCGGCGACGGCCTCGGCGCGGCGGCCGTGAAGTTCGGCCACCGATCGGCGTTGGATGCGACGGATCGCTGCGCCGCGCACCGGCTTACCGGGGGGCGCATCGGCCAGGCCGGCAACTTGAGCTTCGTACGCCATCATTCCGACGAGCTCGAACCCCCGGCGTGCGGCAATGAGTTCGGCGAGAGCACGCGCTTCGGCAGGGGAGTGCACGGGCGAACGACGGACACCGATGTGGGCGCGTACAGGGCCCGGCAGCTTCGGCCGCCACGACGCGTCGAGTTCGAGACAGACTCGGACGGGAAACCGGTCCGGCGGACTGAGCACGGCGTCGACGGCGTCCAAATGGTCGACCGAATCAACCATCAGCGTGACTCGGCCCGCCAGCGATTCGTCGGTGGCCAGCCTGCGGATCGCCTCGCGGTGCGTCGTCGGATAGCCGACGACCACGTCGTCCACCGTTTCGGCCAGCCACAACGCTTCCGGCAACGTGTATGCCAGAACGCCGTGATATCCGTCGTGCTTCATCAGCTCCTCGACGACGCCGCGCACACGGACTGACTTGCTTGCCACTCGGATCGGTTTGCCGCCGGCGCGCCGGAGCATATCGGCGGCGTTCCAGGCCAGGGCCTCTTGGCAGAGCACCGCCAGAGGCGGGTCGAGATGAAGGGTGGCGGCCGTCAGGGCCGGCCAGTACGCTTCGGGGCGGGTCCATGGCCGGTCGGCCGGCACGGAACGGAGATCGGGAAGTTTCATGGGGCTGCCTTCACTTGTGTGCTCGTATCTGGTTTGCTCTCATCGGACCGCCTTGACGGGCACTACCGCCAACGCTCCAAGTAGCGCCGTGAAGCCGGCCACCAGGAACAAGACGGTGAATCCGCCGGTGAGCGCCACAATACCGGCGCCGGCCAGCGGTGCAATTGCCTGCGGCACGGCATAGGCGATGTTCATGATTCCCAAGTCCTTGCCGCGGTCGGCCGCATTCGGCAGCACCTGCGTGGCCAGCGCTTGGTCGACGGATAAGAAGCTGCCGAACCCGAAGCCGAGGAATCCGGCAGCAACCATTGCCACCGGGAGGCTCGGCACGAAGGCCAGCAGCAGCGCGGCAATGCCTTGCAATGATGCGGCGGTGAACACGAAGACCTTTCGCCGGCCGATCACGTCGGAGAGCTTGCCGAACGACACCGCGGAGATCAGCACGAAGACCATGTAGATCGCGCTGAGCACGACCAGATCGTCCGCGGCCGACGTATCGCCCAGCCCGAACTGCAGGAAATACAGCAACAGCGTGGTTCCGAACGCGTTGCCGATGTTCACGAGCACGCGGGACAGCAGCGTCCAGCCGAAATCGGGATGGGCTCGCGGGCTTATCCAAAAGTCGGCGAGCGCCGGTTTGCGGTGCGCAGTCGAGGGAGCCGGCGGTTCCGGCACCAAGCACACGAACGGCAGCACCAGCACGACCAGAAGCACCGCCGTCAGCAGATAGCCGGCGAACTGGCCAAGCGCGAGCGCCGTCACCAAGACCAACCCGACGATGATGCCGATGGCTTGCGGCGCGGACATCCAGCCGGAGACCAGTCCGCGTTGCCGCACCGGCACCTGGTCGGAGATGATGGCCGTCAAAGCGGCCGTCAGGACGCAAAACCCCGTGAGCGCCAGACACCAGAAGATGCCGATCCCGATCATCGAATGCTGGGCGCCCAAGAGGATCAGCGCTCCGGCAAAGACCATCGTGCCGACGACCATCCACGGTCTGCGGCGTCCGAATCGGGTGGCTGTCCGATCCGACAGCATCCCGGTCACCGGATAGGCGATCAGTGCGCAGACGCCGGCAATTCCCGAAATGATGCCGAACGCCACGACCGAATCGACCCATTGGGTGGGTTGCAGTTGCAGGTCGACCTGTGTCGGCAAGAGCAGCTGGATCGGGGTCAGCTGCGCCAGCCAGATGCCGAGCCACGCCAGGGCGAACAGTGTGATCCACCGCCGCCCGACGAGCCGGCGGGGCTCGGTCGGCGCCCTCACGGTTCGTCGTCCGCGGCAAGGGACGCAAGCAAGTCGGCGGCCACATCGGCAAGGCGATCGGCCCCGGCGTCGTTACGGTCGGCAAGCCATGTCGTCGTCATGCCGTCGGTCAGTGCAATGGCCAGGCGGGCGACGTCACCCAGCGGCAGTGTCCAGCGCGTACCGGTGTGTCGGGCGGCCGCGCCGAGCAAGCCGGCGGCCAGCGACTCGTACGATCCGTATTGTTTGGCGGCAAGTCCGCGCAAGCTTGGGGTGCGCAATGCGTAAAAGGTCAGTTCGAGCATCGCTTGTTCGTGGTGGGGGTTGGCCCGCAGCAACGTCAAGTACGCGGCGAGCCCACCGCGCAACAACTCGTGGAGCGTTCCGCCGGTGGCGAGAATTCGCTCGGTGGCCGCGCGTTCGTCGGCGATGACGGTGTCGATGACGCGGCGCAGCAATTCGTCGCGAGAGGCGAACGCGTAATGGAAACTGGCCAACGACATGCCGGCTTCGGCAGTGACGGCGCGGGTTGAGGCGGCCTGGACGCCGTCACGGGCAATGACCCGCAAGGCTGCGGCGACGAGCGCCGCGCGTCGGTCGTCGATGGGAATGCGCATCGATGCGCCCCTTCCGCCAAGCAGTTAACTGGGTCGATCGACCCAGTTCATCATGCCATGACGGCGGGCCCGGGGGAAGAGGCAGCTGTGCGTTGCAGCGGCGTGTGCGGTATTCCGTCGTCGAGAAAATCCGGCCCGCACGGCGTGAAACCGTACCGGGCGTACCAGCCGGTCAAGTGCGATTGGGCGTGCATGGTCAACAACGAATCACCGTGCGTCGAGATGACGGCTTGCAACAACGACCCGGCCAAGCCCCGGCCACGATGGTCCGGGTGAGTCACGACGCGTCCGATGGCGCGGCCGGCGGGATCGAGCGAATGACCGACCTCTAGCCCGGCCGGCAGCACCCGCAGATAGGCGGCTACGTCGTCGCCGTTCGAAATGAGCACGTGCTCGGTGGCGTCGTCGAGGTCCCGCCCGTCAAGATCGAGGTACGCGCACTCCTGCTCGACGACGAACACGCGGCAGCGCAAGCGCAGGACGGCGTACGCTTCGGCGGGGGTCAAACCCGACCACGACGTCACACGGGCGTTCATGCGTCAGCGGCGCGGTCTTCGGACGTCGCCGGCACGAGCCGCAGGCTTATCGAATTGATGCAGTACCGCTCGTCGGTCGGCGTGTCATAGCCTTCGCCGGTGAACACGTGGCCCAAGTGCGAATTGCACTGCGCACAGCGGACTTCGACGCGTTCCATCCCCATCGTCGTGTCGCGGATGTAGTGCACCCGGTCTTCGGCGAGCGGGGTGTAGAACGACGGCCAGCCGCAGTGCGATCCGAACTTCGTGTCGGACGTGAACAACTCGGCGCCGCACGCCCGGCACTGGTAACTGCCGACGGAATCGGTGTCGACGTACTCGCCCGTGAACGGCGGTTCGGTCGCCGCTTGGCGGAGCACCCGGTACTCCTCCGGGGTCAACCGGCGGCGCCATTCGTCGTCGGTGATGGCCTGTGGATCGGTTCGTTCGGTTTGTTCAGTCATGAGTGTTGCGCCTTTCTGCACTGTGCCGGGCACGGGTTTTCTCACTGGGTCAACACCGGCGCCTCCCTCCGATGTTCCCATGCGGCGCCGGCCGGGGACATCGCGTGCGCCGGAGGTGCGCTAACAACGGAACGGGCATCAATGGAACAATGGGCGCGTGGCCATGAAAAGGACCCCCTCGAAGCCGGCTCGCACGCCGTGGGTGTTTCTCGGAATAGGCGCCGGTGCTTCCCTGGCAGCCGTGCTGTCGGCCGCGACGTCCGGCCTTGCCGCCTACTTCGCGCGGCGCATCGTCGTGCCCGAACGCGCCGAGGAGCCATTGGAGATCCTGCACGTGTCGGGGTTCGACGGCGAAATGTCGATCCTCTTGGCGGCGGACGACGAAACGATGGTGCCCGGGCGGTACGGTCTCGTGTTCGATGGTGGCCGCGGCCATGCGCGAATCGGCGACATCCTGGAATACGACCCGCGCGCCGGCACCGTCTTGCGCAGCGTCCTGGGCGTGGACGCCGGCACGCTGCGCAAAGCGCGGCGCGGCCGGTGGTCCGCCGCCTACTATCGCAATCCCGACGCTGCGGGCGTGCCGAGCACCGAGATCACCATGCATTCGGACGCCGGGGAGCTTCCGGCCTGGTGCATCCCGGGAAATCCGAGTGCCGTCGAAGGATTCACCGACGTGTGGGCGATACTCATTCACGGACGGGGAGGAACCCGGGCGGCGGGTCTGAGCGCCGTCCGGCCCTTGCGCAGGCTCGGCATCACCAGCCTGGCCATCGCCTACCGTAATGACGCCGAAGTGCAGCCGCCCGACGACAGCCGGTACGGCTTGGGCGACACGGAATGGCTGGACGTGGATGCGGCGATCGAGTACGCGCTGGACCACGGAGCCCGCCGGATAGTGCTCTTCGGCTGGTCGATGGGGGGCGCCATCGCTTTCCAGTCGGCATCGCGGAGCCGGTTCAAGTCGGCGATCAGCGCGCTGGTCCTGGACGCCCCGGTCGTCGACTGGTTCGCCGTGTTGGACCGGCAGGCCAAGATCAACAAGTTGCCCACCCCGGTGGCCAGGCTGTCGCTGTCGATGATTTCTCGGCCCTGGGCCCGGTGGATCACGGGCCTCGAGACACCGCTCGATCTGCACCGGATGGACTGGGTGACGCGTGCGGCCGAGCTCGACAAGCCGGTGCTGCTCATCCATAGCGACGATGACGATTTCGTGCCGTCGCGGCCGTCGCACCTGCTGGCGCGGGCACGGTCCGACCTCGTGACGATGCCGGTCTATGACACGGCCCGTCACACCAAGGAATGGAACGTCGACCCTGAGCGGTGGGACGACGACGTCGCCCGGTTCCTCAGCGGCGTCCTGAGCCGTCCGGGCTCTCGGGGCGACTGACGAGCCACCGGCCGATCAGTGAATCGCCTGCTCCGAGGAGCGTGTGAGCAGCGAACCGGGTGTCCAGTCGCACGCCTTGGACGATCCGTCCGGCCTCGCCGCCGCGCGCTTCCAAGCCGATTGTCAGGTCGAGTTCGTCAACGAGATCGGCAGCGAGCAGTCCGCCCAGCAGGTGCGGCCCGCCTTCGGAAAGTATCCGCGTGAGACCGCGTGCCGTCAACTCGTCGACGGCTGTCGGGAGATCGACCGCCGTGTCGCCCGCTATGAGCACGGCGTCGTCGCCGGCGCGGGCGCTGAATTCCCGGACGGCGTCCGGATCGGCCGTGCGGCACGTGAGAAGCAGCGGCTGACCGCCGTCGGCCGAGAACAGCCTGTCGACATCGACGCGCCCGGTTGCGCTGACGATTGCCAGCAGTGGGCCGCCGGGACGACGGACATCGGCCCGGCCGTGCTCGTGCGAGAGCCGAGTGTAGCGCTCGACGCGGGCCGTCTCGGCGCCGATCAGGACGACGTCCGACCAGGCACGAAGCGTTTGGAATACGGACTTGTCCGAGTCCGATGAGATACTGCCGGACCGGCCGTCGGCCCCCATGGCGGCGCCGTCGAGAGTGGAGACCATATTGACGCGCAGCCATCGTGCCGCTTCGGTAGTGCCTGCCGCATACAGTTCCGCGAGTCGGTCGTCGTCCACGGCGGTGTCGGGGGAGTCGGGCGGCGGCATGAGTTGGCGCACGTGGGGATCTCCTAACGCGAGATGACGGGTTTCGGCCCGGTGACGATGACCGGTCGCGCCTTGGGGTCGAGGTGGGTCAGCAGGAATTTCATGCCGGACTGGGGCAGCGTGATGCATCCGTGCGTCGGGCTGTGGTGGTCGACGTGCAGCCAGATCTTGCCGCCGCGGGCTGCTCCGTGCGGATGCCGACTATCCGTCGGTTTCGATCCGGCCACGCGGTTGAAATTGATGGCTATCAAGTAATTGAATACTTTTTTGAAGGAGTCGCCGTAGGTTGCTGCCGCAGCGCTTCGGTACGCCGGGTCGCGGTCGTACGACAGCTTGGTTCCCGGATTCGCCAGGTACCCGCCGGCGTCGGTCAGTCCGAACACGCCGATCGGGGTTGTGGCGTCCCCGACCGAGCGGTGCTTCTTCCAGCCGTTCTTGCCGTTGTGTCCGGGCCAATCATCGACGGCCTTCCATGTACCGTCGGCGACCAACCGGTACATGGTGGTGTGGGCGCGGCTCCCCGTCTTCGTCTCGGTCGCGGACACGAGGACCTGCGTCGTCCGTTTGGGGATCTGCCGCATGGTGTGCGGGCCGATCCCCGGGATGGCGTGGCGGGTCGGACGCGTTCCGGGCGAGCGCTGGCCCGGGCCCGGAATGGGATCGCCGGGCTCGGCCGAGCTGCGCGACGGCGATGCGTCGCGGGCGCGGTCCGTTGCGGCGGTCAGGGTGCCCCCGCAACCGGTCAGCGCCGCGGCGGTCATCCCGACCGCGGCGCAGGCAGTGAGGCAGGTCCGCACGACCGAGGCAGCGTGACGCATGCGCACTACTTTGCCACCATCTCGCCGTCGAATCAGTTCGGCCGGCTGTGCGCCGGGGCGGTCAACGCGGCGATCTGGTGCTTGATGCGCGCCAGCATGGCGCCCATCCCGCGCATGCGCAACGGCGACACTGCGTCGGTCAGGCCGAACCGGCCGGGCAGATCCGCCGGAACATTCATGATCGTGTCCACAGTTGCGCCGTCCAGGCCTTCCGCCAAGATGCCGGCGAAGCCCTTGGTCGTGGGCGATTCGGCCGGAGCGTGGAAGAACAGGTGCACGGCGCGCTCGTCCGGGTCCGACGGCGTGTCATCCACTTCGACCTTCAAGAACAGCGGCGACTGGCATTCTTCGACCCGTTCCAGGAGTTCCGGATGGTCGGTCAGACGTGCCGGAAGGTCGGGAAGTTCCTGCGAGAATTCGAGCAGCATTTGCAGCCGGTCCCGTGCGGAGACCGCCTGGAAGTCATCGACTATCTCGCCCAACGCGAAAGGTAAATCGGTTCTCATTACCTTAATTCTAAACGGTTCCGGGGTCGTCGCCGCGCGTGATCGGTGCGCGGACCAGCGAACCCCATTCGGACCAGGACCCATCGTAGTTGCGCACCGTCGGCATACCGAGCAGATGGTGCAGGACGAACCACGTGTGGGAAGACCGTTCGCCGATCCGGCAGTAGGCCACTATGTCGTCGTCGCCGGAGAGGCCGACTTCGCCCTCGTAGATATCGGAAAGCTCGCGGCGGGATTTGAACCTGCCGTCGTCGGCGGCGGCGCGGCCCCACGGCACGCTCACTGCCGTCGGGATGTGACCGCCGCGCAGCGCGCCTTCTTCGGGGTAATCCGGTGCCGAGATGCGCTCCCCGGTGTATTCCTGGGGTGAGCGAACGTCAACGAGCGGTCCGCGGCCGATGTGGCGGGCCACGTCGTCGCGATAGGCACGCAACTCGTCGTCGCGGCGTTCCACCACCGGGTAATTGGACGGAGTCCGCTCGGGCTGTTCGGTGGTCATGGGGCGGCCTTCGGCCATCCAGGCGGCACGCCCGCCGTCGAGAAGCCGGACGTCCTCGTGGCCGAACAGCGAGAACACCCAGAGCGCGTACGCGGCCCACCAGTTACTTTTGTCGCCGTAGACGACTATGGTGTCGTCGCGGTCGATTCCCTTCGCGGACATCAAGCGGGCAAATCCTTCGCCGTTCAGGTAGTCGCGCGTGACCTGGTCGTTGAGTTCCGTATGCCAGTCGACTTTCACCGATCCGGGAATATGCCCGGTTTCGTACAACAGCACGTCCTCGTCGGATTCGACGACGGCGAGTCCGTCGTCGCCCAGGTGCTCGGCCAGCCAGTCCGTCGAAACGAGGCGCTCGGGATGGGCGTATTCGCTGAACTGCGGGTTGGTCTCTTTTTCAACTGTCATAGTCGTAACGGTACCCGCGACCTGCGACATTTCGGCTGCTGCCCCCGCGGAATTCCGGTCGGCCGGCCGGAGGGCTGGGGATCCGTCGGAGCTCGCCAGTATTGTGGGAACCATGACTGATGGATGCTTGTTCTGCGATATCGCGGCCGGAACCATTCCGAGCCGGCCGGTGGCGACTACCGAGACGACGTACGCGTTCATGGATATCCATCCGGCTTCGGATGGTCACTTGCTCGTCGTCCCGCGCCGCCACAGCACCGATCTGCGCGATATTGAGCCGCAGGATCTGACCGACGTGACCTTGGAAGCGCAGCGGATCGCGCGTGCCATGTTCGATGCGTGGGACGTCGATGGGGTCAACCTGCTCAACTGCTGCGGGGAGGATGCCTGGCAAAGCGTGTTTCATTTCCACCTGCATGTGATCCCGCGGTACCGGGACAAGGGCAAGGACCGTCTCGTGCTTCCGTTTGAGCCGAACGTCCCGGGCGATCCCGACGTGATGAACGACCTGAGCCGGTCGCTTTCGGACGCCCTGAAGTCCGCCTGACGCTGGGTCACGCGGTCTATTGGACGGCGTGGCGGCCGCCCCGTCGATGTTCGCTCAATCGTCCGTCGTGGATGTCGAACACGCGGTCGGCACGCGCTACAAGCAGCGGATCATGGGTGGCAATAACCGCGGAGATGCCGTCGGCCCGTACGAGAGTACCGATCAAGTTCATGATGGTCGATGCGCTCGCACTGTCGAGTTGGCCGGTCGGTTCGTCCGCGAACAGCACCCGCGGCCTGTTCACCAGGGCGCGAGCAATGCCGACGCGTTGTTGCTGACCGCCGGAGAGCTCGGCCGGGCGCTGTTCGGCATGCTCACTCAGGCCGACGCGAGCCAGCATCTCGGCGACGCGGACGGTGCGCTCGGACGGGTTCACGCGTAGTAGACGTAGCGGAACCTCGACGTTCTCCGTTGCGGAGAGCATCGGCAACAAGCCGAAAGACTGGAACACGTACCCGATCAACGAGCGTCGCATTTCCACAGCCATATTCTCGGCCATGTCCGTAATCTTCCGGTCACCGATCCACACTTCGCCGGCTGTCGGCGTGTCCAGCCCCGCGAGTAGGTTGAGTAGCGTCGTTTTGCCGGCGCCCGACGGTCCGCGGACGACGACAAGTTCGGCGGGGAACAAATCGAAGTCCACTGCATTGCATGCGTGAACGACGCCCCCGGCCGATGTGAAGACCCGACCGATGCCGCGTGCCCGTAGCGCCGCCGCACTGCTCATTCGTTCTCCTCCGGATCGACCGGGCTATCGGTGACGCGGTGTTCGTGCGGCTCACCATCGAGTGACGTCGGGGCGCTCGGAAACACTCCGACGTGGTCGGCTTCGAGCGCCAATCTGACGCGTTCGCGCATATTCAGCGTCGTGATGAATTCCTCGGGGAGCTGTAGCCGTCCGGCCTTGTCCAGCACGGCGAATTCCTCGGAGAACATTTCTTCGTTGCCGCCTTCGCCGCGTTCGGTGCGGCGAAGTACCTCGGTCGACGTCCGACCGTCACGGATCTGTACGGTCCGCCGGACGTGCTCAGAGACCGTCGGATCGTGGGTGACGATGAGCGTGGTGATGCCCGTGTGTTCGTTGACCTCGCGAATTGCGTTGAGCACGTCTGCGGACGTGTCCTCGTCAAGTTCGCCGGTAGGCTCGTCGGCAAGCAGGACGCGCGGCGAATTGGCGATGGCGACGGCGACTGCGACGCGTTGCTGTTGACCGCCGGAGAGCTCGGCGGGACGCCGCGCGGCCAAATCGGAAGTACCGAGCAGGTCGAGTAGTTCGCGGGCCCGTGCTCGGCGATTTTTGGCGCCGCTGAGCGCCAGCGGCAGCGTGACGTTTTCCTCTGCGGTGAGAAAGGGGAGAAGATTCCGACTTGTTTGCTGCCAGACGAAGCCGACCGAGTGACGTTGGTACGCTACTCGCCGTCCGCGGCGTAGGTTGGTCAATTCGACGCCTGCGACCTGAGCGGTGCCGGCAGTTGGCGTGTCGATTCCGGAAAGGATGTTCAGCAGCGTCGACTTTCCAGACCCCGAAGCCCCGACGAGCGCCGTCATTTCGCCCCGTGCCATATGCAGGTTCAACCCCTGCAGCGCTTGAACCTCGATCCCTTTCGTCGCGTAAATTCGCACGAGGTCGTGACATTCGACGTCGGCTTGTGCCGTCTCCACATCGATCACCTTTCCTCGTTGGCTCTCAGTACAGCCGCCGGCGAGACCCGGCTCGCGATGCGGATGGCCATGGTAACGCCGATAGTCACGATTCCGATGAATACGGCAAAGGAACCGCTCATGATCAGCGGGTCGACGCTCGGCGTGGGAACTGCCTGGCCGCCCGTAAACGGCCGGAAGTCGACGACGGCGGTCGTCAGTAGCGGAAGAAGCCAACCGAGAAGAGTTCCGGCGATCGCCGCCGTGACAATGACCGGCCCGATCTCCCACAGGACGAGTAGGCCGCTTTGCCGTCGGCTGACGCCGTACGAACGGAGAATTGCGACAAGCCGGTCCCGAGCGGGCGCCGCGACGATGAGCATCATCGCAGTGGCTGCCGCCGCCAAGGCCGCCGACAGAACCAGGGAGATCGCCAAACCGACCTGCAGCGCTCGAGTCGACGGTTGGCTGTTGATCGATGCTGCTTCGGACTCTCGGGTCGCATAGCTGGCGTCCGATCCGACGACGGCGCGAAGCTGCCGTGCCGCTACACGGTCCGAGACTCCGGGTCCGGTCGAGGCCAGCAGCGTAGTCGGAAAGAGGTTGTGCAGGCCCATGACTTTCGCATACGCCGCGGAGTCCATCAGGATCCAGTTATCGCCCGCGGTGATGCCGAAAGCGTGGGGTTGCACCTGCACGTAGTCGAAGGCGACGCTGTGTTCGGGGCTGAGTGCGACATGCGTCTGTTTGGTGCTGACGCCGGTTCCGGCTATCACCGGTATCTGCCGGCCGGCCCCGACGGATGTCTGTCGGGGTTCACGGATACCGCCCGGCAAGGATTGTTGCACGTCGGCCAGATCGGCGAGATCGGCGACGAACAGTCGAACGTTACCGGTTTCAAGCGCGGAATTGTTGGGGGCCCAGATGGTCACAAGACCCTGGTCCGACACCGCAGCGGCGACGTCCACGGCACGTATTTTTCGAATTGCGGCGAGCTTTTTCCGGCTGAAGACCGGTCCGTTGACTTGCACGTCTGCCCCGACGCGCTGTTGGGCGGCGTCGGCGATGCCGTCCTGAACCGTTGAGAGCATAATGCCCGAGAACGCGGCGGTGCCGAATCCGACGATGAGGACGAGCGCCGGAATGAAACCCGCGTGACGTTCACGGACTGACCGCGCGGAGCCCAGGAAACCGATTAAGCCGCGGCCTCGCCCCAGCCCCCTCGTGACCATCAGCATCGGGATGGGGAAGAGTCGAAGAGCGACGACGCACACGGAGAGCGCCAGAAGCAACGGGGTGACGGCGATGAGTGGGTCGATTCGCGCGGCCGCGCCACCCGCCGCGCCCTGCCGCGACACGAGATAGACAGAGGCGGCCGTCGCGACCAGTACGAGCATTTCGACGATCCATCTCAAGTGACTGGGCGAGCCGAGCTGCAGGTCGGATCGTTGCGGACGAGTCGGGTCGGCGCCCGCCGTCCAGGCAAAGAACATTCCCGGCAACACGCCGGCCAGGAGAGGAAGCAGCAGCGACATGACGGTCGTGTGTGCGGGGATCAGCAGGTACGCTCCTCCGACGGCGAGGATTGCTGCCGGAACGCCGAGTGCCAGCCCCTCGAGCGCTATCGGCACTCGGCGTTGCAGGCTGCTGGCGCCGCGTGCGGCAATCAACGTCAGCGCATGCCGACGACGGTTGATGAAAATCCTTGACGCCAGAGCGAGGACGGCGAGGGCCACCCCGACCGGTGCCGAAGCGAGCAAAGCCAGCACTTTGTTCGTCGATGCGGCGCGGGCGGTGACGGCGTCGATTGTCTCGATGACGCCAGTTGACAGTGATCGCCCCGTCGGTGACCGGTACTGGCTCACCGCCGGGTACTGAAAGGTCTGCGACGTGAATGAACGCAACTGTGCTGCGATCGTGTGTGCGTCGGAAATCTGCAGAGATCCGGTTTTCAGCGGGATTTGGGCGCGGAGTGTCAGCCCCGCCCCGTAGTCGGTGAACGCGCCCCATCCCGCGGGGTTGATGAATGCCGCCCCCTCGACGGTCTTCGGACCGTTCGCCGGCTCTCGAATGTTCGGATACAGTTTGCCGGAGTTTGCCGCCCAGAAGTCGGCTCCCGGATCGACGGCTCGGAATTCGCCGACGAGTCGCACGACTAGCTGACCGATGCCGGACACGGTGTTCGTGCGGGTCGTCCGCTGCCGGCCGATCTTCCACCCCATCTTTTTGGCTGTTGTCGTCGATAACATGACTTCGATGGGCGCGGGGCGAGAGTCGGTCAGTGCACCGTCATAGGATTTCGGCCGTCGTCCATGCACGATGTGTACTCTCGAGCGAATGTCCGGAACCGCGTTGAACCGAACCGACAGATCAGCATGCATCGCCGATGGGCTGATCTCGTAATCATTGGTGGAGGCGACATACGTGGGTGCGGCAAGCATCCGACGTAGCGGAAGGGGAGCGGAACGCTTGATGTGCGCCATCTGATCGGCGGTGGTGCCCCAGACGTCATCGGTTGCTGCGTTCCACCCGTACCGGTCGGGATTTGACGATTGCCCGGGTTGCATTGCCGTGCCGGTGGTGGTGACTTCGATATTGCGGAGGTTCGGCGAGACGTTGTCGACGTCGTGTCGCAATTCGGCCGAGAACATGTGGTCGACGGCTCGCGGCCATGCAGCCAACAAGGCCGAGACGACGAGAACGATGATGACGACGACCGCAGAGGCCCCTCGCGCCGATCCGGCTTGTCTCAGCAGGAGACCGGGTAGGCCGGTGCGCGATTTACGCGCCATGCGGGCCCACCTCCCGGATATCCGTGTCGGTGTACTCGCGACGGGTGCGGATCCCGCTGATCAAACTGATCAGGCCGAGCAAAATCAGGAAGAAGATGATGGAGGCGAGCCACCACCACAGGTCCAGGTGCAGTGGGACTGTCGACTCCGCCGGCAATCGTGGAATTGCTGATCGAGTCAATCCGGCCACGACGCCTATTGCGACGACGGCGCCGGCCACCATCCCGGCCGCCGTTGCCGCACTCGTCACGCCGAGAAGCTCAACCCGTCTGCTGACGATGAGTTGCCGCAGTGACACACCGACGGCGCGTAACGAGATCAGCTCGGTTCGGCGTCTTCCCCACAGGGAAAGCTCGAAAGCAATGATTGCCGTCGTGGTCAGTAGGAGGGACCCGATGGCACCGGCCCAAAAGCTCTCGTTGACGGGAGTCAGCAGCTCCTTCGATACTCCGGAATCCGGTGTGCTGACTGTGGCGGCAGGATCGACGCCCAGCACGCGCGATTCGGTTTGCTCCGGTCGGTCCGAAGCCGCCCAGATTTCGTTCGGCTGAGGTAAACCGGCGCCCGCGCGCAACAGTGAATCTTCGTACGCCGCGAGGTCCGTCAGCACTGCCGGTTTCGTCGTCGTCCCGGGAACGACGGGGACGGCGTCCACGATTGTGGCATCGATGGGTGCCGATGGATCTGCTAAATGCACGATGTCGCCGACGTGCTTGTCGATCAACGGGAGCGCGCTTTGACTGACTATGGCCGGCACGGGGAGGCGCGGGCCGGGAGGCATCAGGCGCACCGTACTGGTCTTCGTGCTGTCCACGACTTTGCCGGCGTATCCGAAGCCGCGGGCCCGGACGCGATAACCCGGAGTGGAAGCGTCCGGTTGCGGTTTCCAATCGACGGCGTGGATGTCGACGGCGGCCGCGTGTCCCGACCGGTCGACGCTGTGCAGATCGTCGACGGAGAATTTGTAGCTACCCGGCCCGAACGTGGCCCCGATCGAGCTGTCGAGTGCGACGATGCGCCAACTGCCGTCGGTGGCCGGCAGCCGAGCCGTGAGGGTCGTGTGGCGATTTTGTGGGCCGTGCCTGAGCGCCTTCGTCAGCGCGATGGGCTGTAGGTCCAGAACGGCCAGCGATCCGTGGCCGTTCGCTACGGTGATGCGCGTCTGCGATTGAAACGATCCGAAATGTTGCCATCCGAGATCTCTCCACCGCGGATTGTTCAAGTTCAACGACGCCGTGAGCGTGACACTCAGCGAGACTTTCCGAGCGCTCGACGGCAACGGAATGCCATGCAACGGAGCCGGCCCCGGGAGGGACAGTTTTTGCTGCAAGTCGCTCATCGACACGCCGGCAGGATTCGGCATGACGGCCGTCACGGCGCGCCGGGGAATCGAGGTGAGGGTGACGGCGCTATTGTTCAGCTCGGTGTTTTCGATCAGAACAGGCACGGTGTCGGGAACTACTTGGCTGAGTTCGCGACTTTCCGTGGCTGCGTCGTGCGACGGCGTGATGCGCACGGCAGCGCCGTTTTCCAACAGAGCCGATGATCTTTGAGCCGGTTGCCAGGAGCCGGAATATGATGCCGCAAGCGTGAGCCCGCCGACGGCGAACACTGTCAGGACCACCGGGACCGCAAACGTGAGAATCCGGCGCGAGACCTGGGCGAGCGGCAGAGCGGGCAGCAGACTCGGCCGCCGAGCGGAGATACGGTGGCATAAGCGACTGACCGGTCCGAACGCAAGCAGTGCCAGTAGCGCGAGTGCCAGCAAAACCAATCCGGGAGTCGCGATGACCAGCGGGTCAGCGGCCGATGCCGCGCGATCAATCGACGAGCCGGTGACGGCTCGGAACCGCGTGAGCGAAATGACTGCGGCGATGCACACCAGCAACACGCTGCCCGCCGCGACCGCCGATTCCACGCGGACGCCGACGCCCGTATCACGGCGACGACGGCCCCCGCGGACACCGCTCGTAGCGACAATAGCCGTGGAGGCGACGAATACGCCGGCCGTGATGAACGGCAGGAGCGGCGACGTGCGCAATGTTCCGGTTGCCACCCAATCGGCGACGAGCCCGGCGCAACTTCCGACCACGCAACCAGCCGCGGCCACAGTTGCGGCCTCGAAGATCGTCAGGCCCGTCACCTGGCGCGCGGAAATGCCTCGAACGCGCAGCAGGGCGTACTCGTCCTGCCGCGCCGCGGCGAGCAGCTTGGCTACCTGGAATAAGGCCACCAGGCTCGTGATGGCAATGAGGACAAGAGGAACGGAGCCGATGGCTCGTGACGCCCTCAGCCCTGCCGAAATCGTTCGAAGCGTGGATTGCAGCTCTCCGTCGCTCAAGACGCCTCGCACGTTGAACGCCGAATTATTGCTGAGCGGCGGCACAAGATTTCCGAGCCCGTGCAAGAGCGGCTCAATCTGGTCCGGATTGAGCGAAGACAAATTTGGCCGAATTGTCCAATACACGGTCGGCGTCGAATCGAACGCAGCGAGCGCAGAGGCGCCGGTGATGGCCAGTCCCGCGCTCTGACTCGCCGAGCTGGAGGCGGTGTACCAGTACGTCGAGCTCGGGTGGGTTTTCCGATATGTGCCCACGACCTTCAGGTGCGTCGTTTGGCCCGTGACGCCCGCCGTCATGAGGTCACCCGTGTGCACTTCGAGCGTCTGAGCGGTACCGGCATCGATAGTGATCGGTACCGGTTCGCCGGCTTCCGGTGCTCGAGCATTCGAGGCCCAGACTCCGGAAGCGAGTGAAGCGTGTGATTGTATATGCGGCAGATTGCCGATCGCCAGCGTTCGGTCACGGTCGGCATCGACGTGCTTGTTCCCGATTTGCCTGAGTGGCTCTCCCTCGATCCGTACACTTCGCTGGACCGTATAACTGTTCGGCGGCAATTGCTCCGCCAGCAGCGAGTCCAGCACATGGTCCTGCTTGGTCCGATTGTCCGCCAGACGCGTGTGAATCTGCGTCACGCGCGAATTGGCGCGGCCGGAGTCAAGAATCGATCGGACGCCCTGTTGAGATTCCGCGTCCAGATATCCGGCTATGCCGACGGAAAACGCCGCGATGACCGCCACCAGCAGGAAGGTCGCCGACAGCAGCCCTTTTTGAGCAGCGGAGTGTTTGACCGCGAGGCCGCTGATACGCACTGATAATGCCCTGGATCGCTCGGAAGTCTTGAGTCGTTGGTCGTTGAAGTGTTGTCAACCTAGCACCCGCGTACTGATGGTCGCGGCCTCTTTCGCGGAAACGGTCAGTGAGTGTCGCAATATTGTTACCTTGCCGGCCCACGACGGGCTGCGCACGCGCCGTCCGGCGTCGAAAGCTTGCGGCGTCGGGGCGCGAGCGAGTAGTTTTGATGACGTGCACTCGCATCAGCTTCTCCTTCGCTGCCGCGCCGAGGTCCTCTAAGAGGCCGAATCCTCGTCGCGGAGTTCGTGCTGTCGGCCGCTCAGTCCAGCCAGCGACACCGATGAGGAATCATGCACCACACCCAGCAGCCCACTCCGATGCCGGTACACAAATATCGGCCTTTCCATACGCGCATCGACGCCGATCTGCCCGACCGTACGTGGCCGACCAAGCGGATTGAAAAGGCGCCGCGCTGGCTCACCACCGACCTGCGTGACGGCAATCAAGCGCTGATCGACCCGATGACCCCCGAACGCAAGCGCCGCATGTACGACTTGCTCGTGTCGATGGGGTACAAGGAGATCGAAGTCGGATTTCCGGCCGCCAGCCAGGTCGATTTCGACTTCGTCCGGCATCTGGTGGACGAAGATCTGGTTCCGGACGACGTGCGGATTTCAGTGCTCACCCAGGCACGCGAAGACTTGATCGAACGCACGGTGCAGTCCCTCGAAGGGATCAAGAACGCCACCGTCCACATGTATAACGCCGCCGCACCGGTATTCCGGAAAGTCGTTTTCGGATTCGACGGTGACGGCCGAGCCGAATGCCGTAACATCGCGGTCCAAGGCACACAGGCCGTCATGAAGTATGCATCCGAGTATCTGCCCGATTCCAATTTCGGGTACGAATATTCGCCCGAGATCTTCATGGATACCGAACCCGACTTCGCGCTCGAGATCGTGGGCGCCGTCCTCGATACGTGGGGCCCGGCGTCCGACCGGGAGACAGTCGTCAATCTGCCGTGCACGGTCGAGCGGTCGACGCCGAACGTGTTCGCCGACCAGATCGAATACATGAGCCGGAATATGCCCTACCGGGACGACGTCGCCTTGTCGGTGCACACGCACAACGACAGGGGCACGGCTGTCGCTTCGGCCGAACTGGCGGTCATGGCCGGCGCCGACCGCGTCGAGGGCTGCCTGTTCGGCAACGGTGAACGCACCGGCAACGTCGACCTGGTCACCTTGGGGCTCAACCTCTACAGCCAAGGAGTCGACCCGCAGATCGACTTCTCCAACATCGACGAAGTCGTGCGTACCGTCGAGTACTGCAACCAGATCGGCGTCCATGAACGTCACCCGTACGGCGGCGACCTCGTTTACACGTCGTTCTCGGGATCGCATCAGGACGCCATCAAGAAGGCCTTCGACGATCGCGAACGCCGCGCCGTGGCCGAGGGGATCTCGGTCGACCAGTACGAGTGGGATATGCCGTATCTGCCGCTCGACCCGAAAGACGTCGGACGCAGCTACGAAGCGGTCATCCGCGTGAATTCGCAGTCCGGCAAGGGCGGAGTGTCGTATCTGCTCAAGAGCGAATACCAGCTCGACCTGCCGCGTCGCCTGCAGGTGGAATTCTCACAAGTCGTTCAGCGCCGTACCGAGTCCGAAGGCGGTGAAGTGTCCGCGGCCACGCTGTGGCAGATCTTCTCGGACGAATATCTGCCGTCGACGCACTCCGAGCAGCCGGCGTGGGGAACGTTTGCGCTGACCGGCGTGCGGACCGAGTCCGGTGCCGATGATGCTCCGCGCAATTCGGAGACTCTCACCGTGGACATGAGCGTGAACGGCGACGAGCACACCGTCACGGGCCGGGGGAACGGGCCCGTTGCGGCGTTCGTCAACGTTCTGAGCGAGGATTTCGACGTCGACGTGCGGGTGCAGGACTACGTCGAACACGCGATGGGGGCCGGCGGCGACGCGCAGGCGGCCGCATATGTCGAGTGCGTGGTGGGCGATCGCGTGCTGTGGGGTGTCGGTCTCGACCCGAACATCACCACCGCCACGCTGAAGGCAGTGATCTCGGCGGTCAATCGCGCCACCCGCTGATCGGTCCGCCGCTTGTCGTGGCTCCGCCGAGTGGTGGCGAACGGCTGTCCCCTTCCGCCGAGTGGTGGCGAATGGCTGCAGAATCGCCGATTCTGCAGCCATTCGCCACCACTCGGCGGAAGGGAAACGGAAGGGGCGTGAGCCGTGCCAATCGCCACTACTTGCGGAAGTGCTGCAGGAACGCGACAACCCCCGGTCGATTTGAGACAATGGACCGGTGAGCTTATACCGTGACGATGCGATAGTCCTTCGCACCCATAAACTGGGCGAAGCCGATCGCATCGTCACCATGCTGACCAGGAACAACGGACAAGTACGCGCCGTGGCCAAGGGAGTGCGCCGGACGAAATCGAAGTTCGGGTCACGCCTTGAACCGTTCATGCTGATCGACGTGCAATTGCACCGCGGCCGCAATCTTGACATCATCACGCAAGCCGCGACGCTCGAGCCCTTCGGTGGATCAATCGCATCGGATTATTCGTGCTACACGGCAGCTACGGCGATCGTTGAGACCACCACCCGGCTGACCGAAGCCGATGGGATGACGCTGCAGCAGTACTGGCTCGTCGTCGGAGCACTCCGGTCCTTGGCGACCCGCGCTCATGCGCCAAGCCTTATCGTCGATGCGTATCTGTTGCGGGCGCTGGCCGTGGCGGGCTGGGCCCCGTCGTTCGTCGACTGCGCCCGTTGCGGGCGGCCCGGCCCGCACAGCGCATTTACTCCGGCCCTGGGCGGAGCCGTGTGCAGCGAGTGCCGCCCGCCCGGTTCGGCTGCCCCGGCTCCGGACACGTTCCGTCTGCTGGCGGCGCTGCTCGGAGGTGACTGGCAGACCGCGGACGCCGCTCCGGCCCGCGCCCAGCGTGAGGCAAGCGGTCTCGTATCCGCCTATCTGCAATGGCATCTCGAACGCGGACTGCGGTCCCTGCGAATGGTCGAACGCGCATGACGCCGGGCAAAAAGGCCGCCCCCGCCGGAGTCGTCAAGCGAGACCCGCGAACCGTCACTCCGCCGCCGGCCCACCCGTCGGGAGCGCGCCCGCCGTCCATCCCCAAAGCAGTTCTGCCGGGACACGTGGCCATCGTCATGGACGGGAACGGCCGGTGGGCCAACGCGCGCGGGCTGCCTCGCACTGCGGGCCACGAAGCAGGGGAGCCGGCCCTGCTGGATGTCATCCAGGGCGCCATCGAAATCGGCGTGCCGTACCTGTCGGCCTACGCGTTTTCCACCGAGAACTGGCGTCGGTCGCCGGACGAGGTCCGTTTTCTCATGGGGTTCAACCGCGACGTGATCCGTCGGCGGCGCAAGGAACTGAACGCGATGGGCGTGCGTATCGTTTGGTCCGGCAGGCCCGGCCGGCTGTGGAAGAGCGTCATTGACGAACTCACGTCGGCGCAGGAGGAGACGCGCGGCAATTCAACCTTGACGCTCCAATTTTGCGTCAATTACGGCGGTCAGGCTGAGATCGCGGACGCCGTGACGCGTATCGCCGAGGATGCCCGCGCCGGCATCATCAAACCGTCGCGGATCAACGAGAAGCTCATTGCCAAATATCTGTATTCGCCCGAGATGCCGCCGGTCGACCTGTTTTTGCGCTCCTCCGGCGAACAGCGGCTGTCCAATTTCCTCTTGTGGCAAAGCGCATACGCCGAAATGGTTTTCCAGGATGTGCTGTGGCCGGATGTCGACCGGCGGACCCTGTGGGCGGCCATTGAAACCTACGCCGAACGGGATCGACGTTACGGCGGAGCGGTCGACAACACTTCGTAGCATCGACCCGCAAAACGCGCCGCCGCGTCGGGAACGCGCCGTCATAACGGCGCGTTCCCGACGGCGCGGCGCGTTCTGCAAGTGGCGGGCGGCACCGGGTCAGCCGGCGTGGGACGCCCGCGTGTAGATCAAGTTGACGGCCGTGAGCGTCAGGACGGCGACGTCGTCCTGATTGATCATGGCGGCGTCCGTACGCACAATGCCGCGGT